>NZ_LMGH01000001.1:1199176-1398935 GCF_001427365.1 Rhodanobacter sp. Root561 | reverse complement strand
ATCTGCTCTTCGGTAAACCGCTTCTTCACGTCCAATCTCCTTCGGATGGGGGATTGGACTCCAAACCGACGTGCTACTCAAAACCGGGGGGACGTCGCCATGGCGTTACAGAGGGAGGCACCGGGTACCTCGCCGATCAATGCTGGATAAAAAAATCTCACTTTTCGGCCACCTTCGGCATACCCCCGCGGCATTGCGCCGCGGGGCAACGGCGCGGCATCGGTTGCCGGGCAAGCCGGCCACTCCTACAATAAGAATCATTCTCACCTGATGATTCCCTGGCATGGCGTGGCGGTCGACGCGCGCCTGTCGCCATCCGGTGCAGGAACACAGCCATCGCGCGATGGCGACCGGGTCGACATCCCGGCCCGCCTCGACGCGTGCAGCCGCTTCCCGCCAACCTGCTCACAAGGCTTCCGATGTCATCGATCCCCTCTTCGTCCGTGGCGAGCACCGCTCCGCGCCACTGCTCCGCGCTGCCGCACGCGATCCGCATGGCATGGCTGGCGACGCTGGTCAGCTTCGGCGTCTCAGCCCATGCCGCCGACACACCGGCCGCCACGAACACCGGCGGCGACGCGCAACAGAACGCCGCGACCACGCTGGAAGGCGTGCAGGTCACCGCGCCGATCGCGAAGGACAGCAACTCGGTGACCAAGACCGATACGCCGATCATCGAGATCCCGCAGTCGGTGTCGGTGATCACCGATGAGCAGATGAGCCTGCGTGGCATCCAGGGCATCGAGGAAGCGGTGTGGTACACCGCGGGCGCCCAGGGCGGCGGCTACGGCCCCGACTCGCGCAGCGACTGGCTGCTGGTGCGCGGCTTCACCCCGGCGCGCTACATGGATGGCTTGGCGCTGGCCGAAGGCTCGGGCACCGGCATCACCCGCATCGAACCGTACGGGCTGGAGCGACTGGAAGTGCTGAAGGGCCCCTCGTCCGTCGTCTACGGCGCGATGCCGCCGGGCGGCATGGTCAACATGGTCAGCAAGCGACCGACCGAACAGCCGCTGCATGAGGTGGGCGTGGAAGTCGGCAGCTTCGACCTGCGCCAGGGCACGTTCGACTTCGGCGGCCCGCTGAATGATTCCGGCACGCTGCTGTACCGGCTCACGGGCCTGGCCCGCAACAGCGACACCATGGTCGACCACATCAAGGACGATCGTTATTACCTGGCGCCGGCGCTGACCTGGAAGCCCGACAACAGCACCTCGCTGACCGTGCTGTCGCACTTCCAGAAATCCGCGACCGCGTCCGGCGGTGGCTTCCTGCCCGCCGAAGGCACCCTGCTGCCCAGCCCCAACGGCAGGATTCCGCGCCATCGCTTCACCGGCGAGCCGGGTCAGAACGATTACGACAAGACGCTGGCCTCGATCGGCTACGAGTTCCACCACGACTTCGCCAGCGGCCTGGCCTTCAACCAGAACCTGCGCTACGGCAAGGCCGACGTGGACAACAACGGCGGCAACGTGGGCGCGTTCGGCCTGCTCGGCGACGGTCGCACCCTGCTGCGCTACCTGTTCCCGAACGAGAACCACACGAAGACCTTCGGCGTCGACAACAACCTGCAGTACACCTTCGACGCAGGCAGCGTGCAGCACATCGTGCTGGCCGGCGTGGACTATCGCCGCGCAAAGGACGACTACGCCTCGGCGTTCGACTTCAACGTGGGCGGACTGGACGTGTTCGACCCGGTCTACGGCAGCCCGGTGACGGTGCCCGCGTACACCAGCCACACGCTGCAGACGCAAACGCAATTGGGCGTCTATCTGCAGGACCAGATCAAGCTGGGTCGCTGGGGCATCACCGTCGGCGGTCGCCAGGATCACGTGAAAACCGCCACCGACAACCTGCTCGGCGGCACCACCACGGGCCAGACCGACGACGCATTCTCCGGCCGCGTCGGCGTCAACTACCTGTTCGACAGCGGCCTGGCGCCATACGTCTCGTGGTCGCATTCGTTCCAGCCCACCGTGGGCACCGACTTCGCGGGCAAGGCGTTCAGCCCGACCACCGGCGACCAGTACGAAGCGGGCCTGAAATACCAGCCGGCCGGCGGCAACGGCCTGCTCAGCGCATCCGTCTACCAGATCACCCAGCAGAACTCGCTGACGATCGACCCGAATCACACGCTGTACCAGGTGCAGCAGGGTGAAACGCGCCTGCGCGGCGTGGAGCTGGAAGGCCGCTGGAACATCGGCCGCAACCTCAGCGTGTATGGCGACTACACGTACAGCGATTCGGAAGTGACGCGCAGCAACGACCTGCCCTCGCTGGGCAGGCAGATCGCCCTGCTGCCGAAACAGCAGGCCTCGCTGGGCGCCGACTACACCATCGTCGGCGGAACCCTGGCCGGGCTCGGTTTCGGCGGCGGCGTGCGTTACGTGGGCGAGCACTACGGCGACATCTACAACGACTGGAAGACGCCGTCGTACACCCTGCTCGACGCGGCCGTGCACTACGACACCGGTGGCTGGCGACTGCAGTTGAACGTCAGCAACCTCACCGACAAGACCTACGTTTCGGCCTGCAACAGCGCCGTGTGGTGCTACTACGGCTACGAGCGCACGGTCACCGCCAGCGCGCGTTACCGCTGGTAAGCGCATGACGGCCTGGCTCGGCGTGGTGGCCTTCGCGATGGCGGCACTGTCCGCCGTCGCGTTGTACGCCGGCTCGCCGCATTGCATGTGGCGCGTGCTGCGCGGCCGGCCGCGCGGCGCACGGCTGATCGGCACGCTGCTTGCGCTGGCATCCCTGCTTGCCTGGACGCAGTTGTTCGGCATCGCCGCCGGCCTCGGCGCCACGCTCGCCAACCTGATGCTGGTGCTGGTCGCGCAACCGTACCTGGCCCTGTTCATCGGCAGCCCGGATGCCGACACCACGGCGGACGACAAAGCATGAGCCGCCGCCGCAGGAAAGCGAGCTGATGTGGGCGCGGCTCAGCGCCGGCATCGTGCCGGGTTTCTTCCTCGCCGCCGCGCTGCTCGGGCTGATCAGCTGGCTGCTGCCCGGCAGGTGGGAATCGACCATCATGGTCGGCCTGCTGGCATTCTTCCCGCTGTGGATCGGCATCGTCTGCGCCGCGCTGCGGTTCTCCAGCGGACGGCGCGCGTGGCTCTGCCTGGGCATCGCGGCCGTGGCGGGCTTAAGCCTGCTGCGGTTGCTGCAGGCATCGGGTTGGGTCGGCTGAGCATGTCACGATGAAATTGAAACCGGCCACCTTGCGCACCTTCACCACCCTGCATTCGTGGGTGGGCATGCTGGCGGGCTTCGCGCTGTTCGTGGCGTTCTACGCCGGCGCGATCACCGTGTTCCATCATTCGCTGCAGCAATGGGCCAGCCCGCAGCTTGCCGCCACCGCCTCGCTGGATGATGCGCAACAGCTGCTCGACCAGGTGCTGGCGCGCCACCCGGAAGCACGCGAACACCTGGGCATGACCTTCCCCGGCTACGAGCTGGCCGAGCCCACCGCGTACTGGCAGGACGCACAAGGCGTCTGGCAATTCGCCACCCCGCAACAGCTGGCCGGCAGCCCGACCCCGCCGGGCGCCAGCCTGCCCGAGCTGGTCAACGAACTGCATTACACGCTGGGTCTGCCGCTGGTCGGCACCTGGCTCATGGGACTGATCAGCCTGCTGTACGGCGTCGCGCTGGTGTCGGGTTTCGTGATCCATCTGCCGCGGCTGTTCAAGGATCTGTTCGCGCTGCGCCCGGGGCGCAACCTCAAGCGCTTCTGGCAGGACGCACACAACGTGATCGGCGTGCTGAGCCTGCCGTTCCACATCGTGTTCGCGGTCACCGGCGCGCTGCTGTGCCTGCTGTTCGTGCTGATGCTGGCGCTGAATCCGCTGGTCCACGACGGCAAGCTGATGGCCGCGTCGGCCGCGGCGATGGACACCGCGCCGATCGTGCAGAAGGCGGATGTTTCCGGGCCGCTGTCGCCGCTGGCGAACTGGCATGCACGCGCGATCGCGGTGGCGGCGGAACATGGCGTCGCCGATTTCGTGCCCGGCTACCTGAAGCTCGCCCATGCCGGCGATGCCCATGCCGTGGTCGAGATCACCGGTACCTCGCCGCGCGGACTCGGTGCCGGCGCGGTGGCGCTGGATGCCACCAGCGGCGCCGTGCTGGCCACCCAGCTGCCTGGTTCGCGCGACGCCAACCACGCCGTGCTGTCGGCGGTCTACGCGCTGCACTTCGGCGACTACGGCAATGTCGCGGTGCGATGGCTGTACTTCCTGCTGGGCCTGGGCGGCGCCTTTTTGTTCTATTCGGGCAACCTGTTGTGGATCGAGTCGCGGCGCAAGCGGCGGCAGGCCGAACAGGGGCGCTCCTCGATCGTCCTGGCGCGCGCCACGGTCGGCGTATGCCTCGGCGTCTGCGTGGCGATCTCCGCGGCCTTCGTGGCGGCGCAACTGCTGCCCGCGCTGGGCTGGCGTGTCAATGCCGGGGAACGCTGGATCTGCTTCGGCAGCTGGGCGCTGTGCGTGGCCTGGGCAGCTTGGCGCGCGCCCCTGCGTGCTGCCCGGGAACTGTTGTGGCTGGCGGCGATCGTCACCGCGCTGGTTCCGCTGGCCCATGGCCTCGTCACCGGCTGGTGGTTCTGGCGCAGCGCCGCGGCCGGTCACGGCGCGTTGCTGGCGATCGACCTGGGCGCGCTGGCGCTGGCGGCGGGCTTCGCCTCGCTGGCACGTGCGGCGTCACGGCGCAGCCGCCACGGTGACGGCAACAGCGTGTGGGCAGATCAGGCCCGGTAAGGAGCCAGCAAGGCGGGTTCGTCGAACAGCCCGGCCGGCAGCAGGTAACGCGGGTCGCGGCCGGCGGCCAGCAACTCGCGGATGCGGGTGGCGGAGATCTCCAGCGGCGTCACCGCCAGTTCGATGACCTTGCCGGCCGGCACACCGCGCACATCCGCGGTGTCGACGACGCGCCTGCCCGCCACCTCGTCTTCCAGTTCATCCGGCAAGGTGGCCGATACGCCGGGCCGGCTCAGCACGCCGACATGGGCCACCGCGAACAGTTCGCGCCAGCGATGCCAACTGGCCAGGTTGGCGAAGGCATCGGCGCCGACCAGCAGCACCAGCGGCCGCTCGCCCTGCTCCGCGCGCAACTCGTGCAAGGTGTCGATGGTGTACGAAGGGCCGGCGCGATCCAGCTCGCGCGTGTCCATGGTGAGCCGTGCCTGGCCCTGCAGCGCCGCGCACAGGATCGCCACCCGCTGCGCTGCCGAAGCCATCGGCGCGTCGCGATGCGGCGGCACGCTGGCCGGCATCAGGCGCACCTCGGCGTCGAGCAGTTCGGCCGCTTCCCACGCCACGCTGAGATGTCCCAGGTGCACCGGATCGAAGGTGCCGCCGAAGATCGCGAGGGTCACGCCAGCGCCCTGGCTGCCCGCGGCTCCGCCAGTGCGGCGATCAGCCGTTCGGCCTCCTGCCACGGATTGCCCTGCTCGCGCCCCTTGACCATGCGGTCGATGCGCGAGGCGCGCGCCAGGCATTGCAGCCAGTGTTCGCGGGGCGCGCGGCGCAGCGCCTGGCGGAACAGGTTCTCGCGCGCCTGCCACAGGTGTTCGGCGCGGAACTGGGCAGCCAGGTCCGATGCATTGGCCAGGCGCAGGGCGAGCTGCAGCTGATTGACCAGCCAGCCCATCAGCGCCAGCAGCTCGTCGCCTTCCGAGCGCAGCCCGGCCAGGATGCGCAGCGCGCGGGCACCGTCACCCAGGAAGGCCGCATCGGTGAGCTTGAACACGTCGTAGCGGGCGTTGTCGGCGACCAGGTTCTCCATCTCGGCGGCATCGATGCGGCCTTCGCCGTGCAGCACCGCGAGCTTGTCGATTTCCTGCGCGGCGGCCAGCAGATTGCCCTCGACGCGCTCCGCCAGCAGGGCCACCGCGTCAGGCGTGGCGGACAGCTTGCGCGAGGCCAGCCGTGCGGTGATCCAGCTGGCCCATTCGTTCGGTCGCGGCGCGTTGAACACCACCATCGTGCCGCTGGCGTCGAGCTTCTTGCTCCAGGCGCCGTCGTGCTTGTTGCTCCACTCCATCGCGGTGATCAGCAAGGTGACGTCCAGCGGCGGATCGGCGCAGAACGCGGTGATCGCCTTGGCGCCCTCGATGCCGGGGCGGCCGGTGGGCAGGCGCAGATCGATCAGCCGCCGACTGGCGAACAGCGACATCGCCGCGCCGGAACGGGCCAGGTCGTTCCAGTCGAAATGCTGGCCAACCTCGAGCACCTCGCGCTCGCTGTAGCCGAGCCGGCGCGCCTGCGCGCGCAGGGCGTCGGCAGCTTCGAGCACCAGCAGTTGCTCGCCGGCCAGCAGGTAGACCGGCTGCAGGCTGTCGCCCGCCAGCGCCTTCTGCCATTGACCGGGGTTGAGCGGCATCAGCGCGTGCTGGCGGCGCTGGCCGGCTCGGCCAGCTGGTGCTTGCTGGCCGCCTGCAGGCGGAACAGGATCGCCTGCACCATGTCGTCATTGAGGCTGCGCTGCAGCTCCTGCACCTGCGATTCGTTGCCGACGGTATTGCTGGCGTCGTAGCTGTACTCGCGCGACATGTCGATGCGCTGGACCGGCAGCAGCGGATGGCCGTCCGCATCGGTCACGTCGAACTCGACGTGGTAGCGCACCGCGTACTCGGTGATCCGCACGTAACCGCCGGCGCTCAGCGTCTCGGTGCTGAACCGTGCCGTCGGCACGTGCAGCTCGGCGATGCCCGGGCCGGCGGCGTCCTCGATCGTGACGTCCGAGGTTTCCAGCGCACGGGTCAGCCGGCGCTCGAGCTCGCCGCCGCCATTGACGGTGACGTGCATGCGCTGCATCTGCGCGGGCAGGTTCGCGTTCTCGCGCAGGTGGAAGCCGCAGGCGGACAGCGCCAGCGTGGTGGCCAGCAGCGACACGAGCTGGAACAGGCGAGCGGTTTTCATGAAGTTCATCCTGCGACGATGTTGACGATCTTGCCGGGCACCACGATCACCTTGCGCACGCTCAGGCCTTCCAGGAAATGGGCCACCTGCGGCTGCGCCAGCGCCATGGCCTCGGCGTCTTCCTTCGAGGCGCCGGCGGCGACCTCGATGGTAGCGCGCAATTTGCCGTTGACCTGCACCGCCAGCGTCAGCGTGTCGCGCACCAGCGCGGCCTGATCGACCTGCGGCCATGGCTGGTCTTCCAGCACGCTTTCGGGGTGGCCCAGCACCTGCCACAGCGCGTGGCTGACGTGCGGCACCACCGGGTTCAGCAGCAGCACCATCGCCTCGAGCGCCTCGTGGCGCACGGCGCGGCCCTGGTCACTCTGGTCGTTGAACTTGCCCAGCGCATTGAGCAGTTCCATCAGCGCCGCGATCGCGGTGTTGAACGCGTGGCGGCGACCGAAGTCGTCACTGACTTTCTGGATGGTCTCGTGCAATTGGCGACGCAAGGCTTTCTGGCCTGCGTCCAGGCTGGCCGGATCAGTCACCGCATGATCGGGTCCTGCCGCGTGCGTAGCCACTTCGCGCCACAGCCGCTTGAGGAACCGGGCCATGCCTTCGACGCCGGCCTCGCTCCATTCCAGCGACTGTTCCGGCGGCGCGGCGAACATCGAGAACAGGCGCACGGTGTCGGCGCCGTACTTGTCCACCATGGTCTGCGGGTCGATGCCGTTGTTCTTCGACTTCGACATCTTCTCGGTGCCACCGATCTTCACCGGCTCACCATCGGCCTTGAGTACCGCACCGATCACGCGCGCCTTGTCGTCACGCTGGATCTCGACATCGGCCGGATTGATCCAGTCCTTCGAGCCGTCGGCGTTGTCGCGGTAGAACGTCTCGGCGATCACCATGCCCTGGCACAGCAGGTTCTGCGCCGGTTCGTCCGAATGCACCATGCCCGCGTCGCGCAGCAGCTTGTGATAGAAGCGGAAGTACAGCAGGTGCATGATCGCGTGTTCGATGCCGCCGACATACTGGTCGACCGGCAGCCAGTAGTTGGCGCGTTCGTCGATCTGCGCATTCGCGCCGGGGCTGGTGTAGCGCGCGTAGTACCAGCTCGACTCCATGAAGGTGTCGAAGGTGTCGGTCTCGCGTTCGGCCGGGCCGCCGCACTGCGGGCAGGTGGTCTTGCGCCACTCCGGATCGGCCTTGATCGGCGACTGCACGCCGGAGAACGCGACGTCCTCGGGCAGCACCACCGGCAGCTGGTCTTCCGGCACCGGCACCGCCTCGCACTTCGGGCAGTAGATCACCGGGATCGGGCAACCCCAGTAGCGCTGGCGGCTGACGCCCCAGTCGCGCAGGCGGAAGTTGACCCGGCGCTGGCCACGGCCCTCGGCCTCGAAGCGCCTGGCCAGTGCTTCCAGCGCCTGCTGGAAGTCGAGCCCGTCGTACTCGCCGGAATTCACCAGGATGCCGCGCTCGGTGAAGGCGCACTGCTCCATCACCCGCTGCTCGAAATCCTCGATGACCTGCACCGCGGACTTCGTATCGTAGGCGTCGGTATCGCCGCCGCCGAGCGCCGCGCGCATCGGATCGGCGCCGACGCCAAGGGACAGGTCGTGGCCGATTTCGCGCACCGCGTCGAGCACGCTGCGGTCGACCACCACCATCCTGATCGGCAGGCTGTAGCGCTTGGCGAATTCCCAGTCGCGCTGGTCGTGGCCGGGCACCGCCATCACCGCGCCGGTGCCGTAGTTCATCAGCACGAAGTTCGCCACGTACACCGGCAAGGCGTCGCCGGTGATCGGATGCACCGCGCGCAGACCGGTGTCCATGCCGCGCTTTTCCTGCGTCTCCAGCTCGGCTTCGGAGACGCCGCCCTGGCGCAGGCCAAAGATGAACTCGGCCAGCGCCGGACGCGCCAGCGCCGCGTACTGGGCCAGCGGATGCTCGGCCGCGATCGACAAGAAGGTCACGCCCATCAGCGTGTCCGGCCGGGTGGTGAACACCGTGATCGGTTCGACCGGCGCCTCGTCGTCATTGACGTCGAAGCGGATTTCCAGGCCCTCGCTGCGACCCAGCCAGTTGCGCTGCATGGTCTTCACCGCATCGGGCCAGCCCGGCAGCGTGTCCAGGCCATCGAGCAATTCGGGCGCGTAGTCGGTGATCTTCAGGAACCACTGCGGGATCTCGCGCTTCTCCACCACGGCGCCCGAGCGCCAGCCGCGGCCGTCGACCACCTGCTCGTTGGCCAGCACGGTCTGGTCGATCGGGTCCCAGTTCACCACCGCGTTCTTGCGGTACGCCATGCCCTTCTTCAGCAGGCGGGTGAACATCAGCTGTTCCCAGCGGTAATAGTCCGGCCGGCAGGTGGCGAACTCGCGGGTCCAGTCGATCGCGTAACCCAGCGACTTCAGCTGGCTGCGCATGTGGTCGATGTTGGCGTAGGTCCATTTGGCCGGCGCGGTCCTGTTCTTGATCGCGGCGTTCTCGGCGGGCAGGCCGAACGCGTCCCAGCCCATCGGCTGCAGCACGTTCTTGCCCTGCATGCGCTGGTAACGGCTGATCACGTCGCCAATGGTGTAGTTGCGCACGTGGCCCATGTGCAGCGCGCCGGACGGGTACGGCAGCATCGACAGGCAGTAGAACTTCGGCCGCGTGTCGTCCTCGACCACCTCGTACGCGCGCTGCGCGGTCCAGTAGTGCTGGGCGGCGGCCTCCACGGCCCGCGGGCGATAGCCGGTTTCGTCCTGCTCGGGGGTGGTCGGGGCTTGGGTGTCCTGCATGATCATGCTGCCATATGCGATTGATGCGGACCGGCGAAAGCCGGCCCGAGGGAACTGGTCAGACTAGCCCAGCGCGGGCCGGCCGCCAAGCCGGAACGCTATTCCTGCGGGCACGCGGCGGCCTGCCCCGCGCCCAGCGCACGCCCGGCCGCGGCGATCTGCGCCGCGATGCGGGCGATCGCCCGCTGGTGACCTTGAACCAGGGCCGGATAGCCCGGCCCCACCGGCTCGCTGACCAGGCTGGTGCACGACAGCGTGGCCGCTTGCGCGCCGTGCAGCAGGCGCACGCTCCACGCGCCTTCGATCAGTGCCTGGCCGCCGGGTTGCGAATCGAACCGGCGCAGGTCCAGCTTGATCCGCAGCAGCGGCTGACTGCCGGCCGGCAGGCCGCTGACGTCCTGGCTGTGCAGCTCGCGCGCCAGGTCGGCGGCCAGCGCACTGCGCACTTCGTCGCCCAGTGGCGCGATCCAGCGTTCGCTGCCAAGCACGGCCATGCCTTCGGCGCCCTCGCGCACCACCAGCTGCGGCTGGTCGACCTGGGCCGGGATACCCACCGGCAACAGCTCGAACGGCAGCGACCCGGCGGCCGGGGTCGGCGCGCCCGCATCGGCCGGCGCCACCAGGGTGTAGTAATGCAGAGGTGCGGAAGCGCAGGCGGCCAGCAGCAGGGCCGCCGCCAGCGTGGCTGAAACCTGCGTGACGCGACGGATCATGGCTTGCTCCCTGAGGCCGGCTGCGGCGCCGGCGCGGCGGTTTTCGGTGCGGTGGTTTTCGGAGTCGACGGCGCCGGGTCCGGACGACGGCCGCGGATCAGCGACTCCGGATGGCCGCCCAGGTAGTCGGTCAGCACGCGCAGCGAACGCGCCATGCGCTGCACCTGTTCCAGCGTGGCGCCCAGGTTCTGCTGCAGCGGCGAATCACTGGCCAGCGCATCGTTGGCCGTGCCCATGGTCTGCTGCACGCCGTGCAAGGTGTCCGTCACCGCCGGCAGCGTCTCGCCGTTGACCTTCCTGATCGTGGTGTTGAGGCCGGCCAGGGTCTGATCCAGGTTCTTGCCGATGCTGTCGAACGGGATCTTGTCGAGCTTGTCGACGATCTCGGCCAGCTGCTCCTGCAGCTTGTCGAAGCTGCCCGGCACGGTCGGCAGGGTCAGCGGTTTCGCGCTCGGGTCGAACGCCACCTTCGGTGTCTTCGGCACGAAGTCCAGCGCCACATACAACTGCCCGGTGAGCAGGTTGCCGGTGCGCGCCTGGGCGCGCAGGCCGTGGTCGACCAGCCGGCCGATCATCTGCGAAAGGTCGGGATTCTCCCCCCGCTGCTGCGCCAGCGCCTCCAGCTTGTCGTAGGCGGCACCGAGCCGTTGCGGATAGATCACCGCGCCCACCACCACCGGGAAGCGCTGCTTCTGCTCGTCGTAATCCAGCCGCACCGACACCACCTTGCCGATGTTGATGCCGAGGAACTCCACCGGCGCATCGACCGCCAGGCCGCGCACCGACTGCTCGAAGCGCATGCGAATGTAGTGCGGCGTGCCATCCGGCGGCGCCATCGCGGTGGCCTGGTCGCCGAACAGCTTGAAGGCGTTGTCTTCCGGCGCCGGCGTGCCGTCGTGAGGGCCGGGCGGGTCCTGGAAGGCCACGCCGCCGGCCAGCACGGTGGCCAGCGACTGGGTATTGAGGGTCAGTCCGTTCGCGCCCAGCGATACATCCACGCCGCTGGCATTCCAGAAGCGCGAGGAACGGGTGACAAAGCGGTCATTCGGCCCATCGACGAAGATCTGCAGCGAGACGCCCTTGCCGTCCTTGTCCAGCTGGTAGGACACCACCCGCCCCACCTGGATGCGCCGGTAATAGATCGGCGAGCCGATGTCGAGCGAACCCAGGTCGTCGCTGTGCAGGACGAAACTCCGACCGGGCGCGCCATGGGTCACCGGCGGCGGAATCTCCAGGCCCTTGAAGTCGTCCTTGTACTCGGTGGAGTCGCCCACGTCGGCACCGATGAACGCGCCGGACAGCAAGGTGTCGATGCCGGACACGCCGCCCAGCCCGATGCGCGGACGCACGACCCAGAACCGCGTGTCGGCGGTGGCGAAACCCTCGGCGCTCTTCTCCAGCGCCACGTTCACCAGCACGTGGCTGCGGTCGCTGCTGAGGTGGATCTTGTTGACCCGTCCGATCACCACGTTCTTGTACTTCACCGGCGTCTTGCCCGCTTCCAGCCCTTCGGCGCTCTGGAAGCTGATCACCACGTGCGGGCCCGCCTGCAGCCAATTGCTGACCACCAGCGACAGGCCGACCAGGGCCGCCAGCGCCGGAATCAGCCAGATCAGCGAGGCGTTGAAGCGGCGCCGCTTCACCACCGGCCGCGGCAAGTCGCCATCGTCTGGCGGTACCGGTTGGGTTTGCATGTCGTCAGTCATCCGAATCCTTGCCGTCCCAGATCAGGCGGGGGTCAAAACTCATCGAGGCAAACATGGTCAGCACCACGGTCAGCCCGAAAAAGATCACGCCCGGCAGCGGTTCCACCAGGCTCAACACGCTGAAGCGCACCAGCGCCGTCAGCAGCGCCACCACGAATACGTCCAGCATCGACCAGTAGCCGATCAGCTCGACCAGCCGGTACAGCTTCGCACGCTGCAGACGGGCCCAGCCGCTGCCCTGCTGGCTGCTCACCAGCAGCACGCTGAGGGCGAGGAACTTCAGCACCGGCACCACGATGCTGGCGGTGAACACGATCACCGCCAGGTTCGGCGAGCCGGCCCGCCACAACTCCACCACCCCGCTGATGATGGTGTTGTCGTCGATGTCGTTGAGGCTGGCGGTGCGCATGATCGGCAGCACGTTGGCCGGGATGTACATCAGGAACGCGGCGATCAGCAGCGCCCAGGTCCGCGCGAAGCTGTCCGGCTTGCGCCGGCGCAGCGTGCTGGCGCAGCGCGGGCAGGCCATCGCATCGTCCACGCCGTCGCCGTCCAGTTGCGCGTCGCCCGGCACGTTGCGGCACACCAGCCCGCATACCGTGCAGGCGATCAGGCCCAGCTCGGCGGCGCGCGGCAAGGCGCTCATGCGGCCGACTCCAGGTTCTCGTTCCACAACTGGCGCAGATCCACGCCCGCGAAGATGGTGATCAGCAGGGTCAGGGCCGCGTAGGCGTAAATGCCCGGATCGGCGGTGACTTCGAAATAGGTGTGCGCCTTGACGATCGCCACCAGCGCACCCAGCACGAACACCTCGCTCATCGTCCACGGGCCCAGCCGGTGCAGGATCACCATCAGCGGCACGAAACCCGGCGCGCGGCGGCCGGCGCGGGCAAACCACAGCAGCCAGCCCAGCAGGGACATCTTCAGCAGGGGGAAGAAGAACAGCGTGGCGGCCACCAGCACCGAGACGATCTGCGAATGCTCGCGCCACATCGCCAGGATCACGCCCCACAAGGTGGTGCTGCTGTGCTGGCCGCTCAGGCCCAGGGTCACGATCGGCCACAGGTTGGCCTGCACGAACACGATCGCCGCGGTCAGGATCAGCGCCAGCATCGCGTTCACGCTCAGCAGATGGTGCCGCTCCAGCTCCGCGGCACACAGTGCACAGCGCGCCACTTCCCCACGCTCCAGCACGCGCCGGCGGTAGACCGTGTCGCAGTGCTCGCAGATCAGCAGCTTTTCTGGATAGGCCTTGCCCATGCACCCGGTGCCTTGCTTCGGCGTGACAGTCCGTGGATTCTCGCAAATCTGGCGTGAACGCGCTGCTTGATATGCTGCGCGGGAACCCTGATCTGAACCGACATTCACCAAGCTGGAGTTTCCCGTGACCGATGCTGCCACCGTTTCCCACGTCTTCGACGTGGACCAGCAGACCTTCGAAGCCGACGTGCTGCAGGCCTCGCTGAGCACGCCGATCCTGGTCGACTTCTGGGCCACCTGGTGCGAACCGTGCAAGACGCTGGGCCCGATGCTGGAAAAGCTCGCCTCCGAATTCAACGGCGCGTTCCGGCTGGGCAAGGTCGACGTGGACACCCAGCAGGAGCTGGCCGGCATGTTCGGCATCAAGAGCATCCCCACCGTGATGCTGGTGAAGGATGGCCAGGTGCTCGACGGCTTCGCCGGCGCCCTGCCCGAAGGCCAGCTACGCGAATTCCTGCTGCGTCACGTGCAGCCGCTGGAAGCCGCCGCGGGCGATGAAGTCGCCGCCACCGCCGAGGAACCCGCCCAGGCCGTGAACCGCCTGCAGCAGGCGATCGCCGCCGAGCCGAACAAGCCCGAGCTGAAACTGGACCTGGCCGTGGCCCTGATGCGCAACGAGCAGATCGACGCGGCCGAAGCCGAACTCGCCGCCCTGCCCGCCAACCTCGCCACCGACTCACGCGCCGTGCGCCTGCGCAGCGAACTGGAGCTGGCCCATTCGCTGAAGGACGCGCCGGAACGGGCGGCGCTGCTGCAGCGCCTGCAAGCCAACGCCGAAGACTGGGAAGCCCACGATCAACTCGGCGTGCGCCTGTTGCTCGAAGGCGACGCCGCCGGCGGACTCGACCAGTTCCTGCTGATCCTGCAGAAGGCCCGCGACTGGAACGACGGCCAGGGCAAGAAGCGCCTGCTGGCGGCCTTCGCCACCCTCGACGACGCCGAACTGGTCAGTCGCTACCGACGGAAGATGGCGTCGCTGTTGTTCTGATTGTTGGGCACGAGGAACGCCAAAGCATTCCACCGCCACAAGGCCACCTGCTCCCTCCCCTGCCTGCAGGGGAGGGCTGGGGTGGGGTCGCTCCTGCTCCTGGTTTTCAAATCCCGGAGCACTGAAGCTCCCCTCCCAACCTCCCCCTGCTCGCCCTCCGGGCAAGCAGGGGGAGGAGCAAGGCGGGCGCGAGGCGAGGCATGCCAATCCGTACGCCACCGTATGCTCATGTAAGATCCGTCATTCCCCCGGCATCCGACGAATCCCCATGCGCGCCTCCACCTTCCGCCGCCTGCTCAACCTGTGGCCGCCGTTCCTGTTCAACGCGATCCGCCTGCAGTCGCTCAGCGACGACTACACCGAGGCGAAGGTGGTGCTGCGGCTGCGCCCGTGGAACCGCAATTACGTGAAGAGCCAGTTCGGCGGCAACCTGTTCGCGATGGTCGACCCGTTCTGGATGCTGCTGGCGATGCACCAGCTGGGCAGCGACTACTTCGTGTGGGACAAGGCCGGCACGATCGACTTCGTGGCGCCGGGTTACGAGGACGTCTACGCCCACTTCAAGCTCGAACCCGGCGTGGTCGACGAACTGCGCGCGGCCGCCGCCGGCGGCGAGAAGGTGTTGCGCTGGTTCGAGACCGAAGTGACCACCGCGTCAGGCAAGGTCATCGCCGTGGTGCGCAAGCAGATCTACGTGCGGCTCAAGCCACGAGTGCGCTGATCCCGGGCTCAGCCGTTCTCCCGCTCGAAGCGCATCACCGCTTCGAGTTCGGCCTCGGCGCGCTGCACGGCTGCGCCGGCCAGGCGGTTCGCAAGCCATGGCAGTCGGCCCATCCGACGCAGCACGAGGCAGGCCAGGCCCACCGCGGCCAACGGGACGACCGCGGACAGCACCAGCCAGCTCGCCGTCCCCGGGCGAAGGTGGTCCCACAGGCTCACCCCGACGCGGTCGCCTTCGTATTGCGCAAGCATCAGCAAGGCAGGAATCCAGATCACGCAGCCGATGACCGCAAAGACCGGCGCCTCCACCTTGACCCGCCATGCGCGGAGATCGGCGATACGCCGCTGGATTTCCAGCACCGGCGAGGCATAGTCGATCGCCTGCACCAGCGCGAGCGCCCGCGCCGGGAAGAACACCGACAGGGTGCCGAAGACCTGCATGACGATCCCGCACGCCATCGAGCCGGCATCGCCCAGGTGGGTCGACCAGAAGCTGATGCCCCACAGCATCATCGCGATACCCAAGGGGATCTGCAGGGCAAAGGTCCATGCCAGCGGCTGCAGACGCCGGCGCACGTGCTCCAGCTTGCCGTCCCGAAACAGCTGCAGGTTCAGCGAATGCTGTTGCGCCAACCGGCGATCCAGCACCTGCCAGGCCAGCTTCATGTCATCCAGTTCCATCGTCATGCTCCGGTGGTTTGTGCAGCGGTCATCTGGCCGCGCAGCTTCTGCTTGATGCGGCTGATCTTGGTCGCCACGTTGGTTTCGCTGATGCCGAGGATCTCGGCCATCTCGGTGTAGTTGCGGTCTTCCAGGTAAAGCAGGATCAGCGCGCGATTGAGCGGATCGAGCTGGCCGATGAAGGCATACAGCGCGGCCAGCCGTTCGTCCGGTTCGGCGATGCCCTCGCCCCCGCCGACCGTCTCCAGGTGATGCGTCTCCAGCGGCTCGAAGCGGTCGGATTCCGACCAGCGCTCGCGCCGCGCCTGCGAGATCGCCACGTTCAACGCGATGCGGTACATCCAGGTGGAAAACTTCGCGCGCGCCTCGTCATAGCCGCCGAACGAGCGCCACAGTTGCGCGCTGATCTCCTGCGCCAGGTCGTCGCGGTCGGCAGCGCTGCGGCTGTACAGGCCGGCGACCTTGAACACGATCCGGCGATGTTCGTGCAGCAGCGACTCGAAACGTTGCTGGTGTTGTCTGGCCGTCATGGACGCTGATCTTCCCCTTGTTCATCCCATGATTCGCACGGCCGCGAAAAAAATCACGGCGGTTTGCCACCCGGCAGGCGCACTATGCATTGCATCCGCCCCTTCGCCACGGAGGCTGCGATGACGGCTGTCGATTTCGTGTTGTCCCGCGCGCGCCACCTGAGCCCCGGCAGCTTCGCCCTGGTCATGGCCACCGGCATCGTCTCGATCGACGTCGACCAGCACGGCCTGCGCGCGCTGGCGCTGGCGCTGTTCGGCGCAAACCTGCTGGCCTGGCTGATCCTGCTGGCACTGACCGCCGTGCGACTGGCCCGCTTCCGCCACGAACTGGTCGCCGATTTCGTGCACCCGGGCCGCGGCGCCGGCTTCCTCACCCTGGCCGCGGCCACCTGCGTGCTGGGCAGCCAGTGCGTGATGGTGGTGCACCTTCCAGCGCTGGCGCGTGCGCTGGCCCTGCTCGGCGCGCTGTTCTGGGCGGCGCTGATCTATCTGTTCTTCGCCGCCACCATCACCGCACGGATCAAGCCCGGCTTCACCCGCAGCATCAACGGCGGCTGGCTGGTCGCGGTGGTGTCGACCCAGGCGCTGGCCGTGCTGATGACTTTGCTGATCGCCGACGATCCCGCCGCCGGCCCCGGCTGGCTGTTCGGCGCGCTGTGCCTGTACCTGCTCGGCGGCGCGCTGTACCTGCTGATCATCACCCTGGTCGTCTACCGCATGGTGTTCTTCCCGCTGCGCGCCCGCGAATTCACCCCGCCGTACTGGATCGACATGGGCGCCCTGGCCATCACCACCCTCGCCGGCAGTCTGCTCGTGCTGCATACGTCGGCCACCAGCCCGCTGCATGAGCTGATGCCGTTCGTGAAAGGTTTCACCGTGTTCTTCTGGGCCACCGCGACGTGGTGGATTCCGCTGCTGGTGCTGCTTGAGCTCTGGCGCCACGCCTGGCGCCATGTGCCGCTGCGCTACGAGGTGGATGACTGGGACATCGTGTTTCCGCTGGGCATGTACACGGTCGGCACGTACGAGCTGGCGCGGGCGCTGCAGCTCGATTTCCTGCGGGTGATTCCGGCCATCGGCGTCTATGTCAGCCTGCTGGTGTGGGTACTCGTGGCCGGCGGCGCCTTCGCTCGCGGGTATCGCGGTTTCCGCGTTGAGGGGCGACGGCATCCGTTGCGGTGACACCCTCGCCGCGCGACCGCGCTCACTGCAGGCGGATGTGCGCGGCCGTTTCGCGCATGTGGTCGCGATGGGCCATGTCCTTGCCCAACCGGTAGCCCACGTTGAACATCATCGCCACCAGTACGAGCACGAAGCCGCCGAAGACGAGCGCCGTGCCGGCCTTGCGATGCGCCGGCTGCCGCCGCCATGCCATGCCCGCCAGGGTAATCGTTACACCAGCGATGCCGGCCAGGGGTTGACCGCAGGCCAGCGCAGCAAAGAGCAGGGCGGCGGCGACGATGGCCAACACAGATTGATCCCGAGGGGTGGCGTTTGACATGGGCATTCCTTGGCGGTGTGAGTGTGGCTGGGTGATGCTGGCGCATAGCCTAGTGGATCGCGCGCGCTGGTCGCACGTTCGTGCTGGTGGGAGTTGATGCGCGGAACTCGGGATTTCGCGCTGGCGTCTGGCGCTGCGCGCTGCGGCCACTTTTTGTCTTGTGGGATTTTCCGGGGTCAAAAGCGTTGAAGCAAGAGCTTTCGTCCTCCTTCGGAGGGCGAGTCACTTTCTTTCGCGTTTGCCCTGATGCGCTTGGAAGCAAGAGCTCAAGTGCAGAGCGGTCGATCGCCTTCAGCGACCGAGTCACTTTTCTCTTGAGTGGCCAAGAGAAAAGTAACCAAAAGAGAAGGCCACCCCGCTTGGCGCTTGTTGGGCATCCTGCCCAACAAGTCCGTGAGCCGGGGCCGGGCTTTTCGACAGCACATCCTTGTGCTGGCGAAAAGGCATCGGCATCCATGCCGATGCCCGCTACGCGGCCTGTCGACCCCGTCTCACCGCCGCACAAGGGACCCCGGGTAGAGCAGCGGGCCATCGTGGCCCGCACTCGGTGATGTAGCTGAAATGCAAAGGCAAAAACCAGAGCAAAAGCTCCGGGTTGCCGCCGCTCTGCTCTTGATCCGGCTCTTCTGAAAAGTACGCGCAGGATGCGCGTCGCTCTACCCGGGGCCCCTCTGCAGCGGCGAGGCGGGGTCGACAGGCCGCGTAGCCGCGTAGCGGGAGCCGACAGGGATGTCGGCTCCTTTTCGCCAGGGCAGGATGCCCTGTCGAAAAGCCCGGCCCCGACTCGCGAACCTTGCGGACAGGACGTCCGCAAGGCGCGGAAGCGGGGTGGCCTCTCTTTGGGCAACGTTTCTCTGGCCACACAGAGAAAGGTGGCTCGGCTGCCGTAGGCAGACGAAAGCTTTTGCTCCTAGCGCCGCAGGCAAGCAAAGCAAAGGCATCGCGCACAGGGCGCGCCCGTTACCGACCGGCGACGCGGCGACTCGCCCCCACCTACAATGCGGGCATCCCCCGCATCCCGGACCATCACCCCATGCGACCGTTTCGCGTCAAGCGCTACCTGCTCACCGGCCTGCTCACCTTCATCCCGCTGTGGGTGACCTGGCTGGTGTTCAAGTTCATTCTCGGGATGCTGGCCGGCATCGGCGCACCGCTGGTGGCGGGTTTGCTCGGCACGCTGGCGCTGGTGGCACCGCGCACCGCCGAGTCGCTGAACATGGAGTGGCTGAATTTCATTCTTGCGCTGGTGATCACCCTGGTGGCGCTGTACCTGCTCGGCTTCATTGCGAACCGGGTGATCGGCCAGCGCTTCCTCACGGCATTCGACGGGTTGCTGGCGCGCATCCCGCTGGTGCAGACGATCTACGGCGGCACCAAGAAGCTGATGGCGGTACTGCAGAACAAGCCCAGCGGCATGCAGCGGGTGGTGCTGATCGATTTTCCCCGTCGCGGGATGAAGGTGGTGGGTTTCGTCACCCGGGTGATGATCGAGGAAGGCAGCGGTCGAGAGATGGCGGCTGTCTATATTCCGACCACACCCAACCCCACCGGCGGCTATCTGGAACTGGTGCCGGTGGATGAGCTGACGCCGACCGACTGGACCATGGACCAGGCGATGGCCTTCATCATTTCCGGCGGCGCGGTGGCGCCCGACACCTTGCCGGCCTCGCCATCCCAGTTGCGCCAGGACACCCCGGAGCCGCACGCATGAATCTCCGCCACTTCCTGTGTTTCGCCCTGCTCGGCGCAGCGGCGTGCGGCGCGAACGCCGCCGACACTGACTGGACCACGCCGGCGGAAGCCGCGCAGTTCCGCACCACGCCGAGCTACGCCGACACGCTGGCCTACCTGCAGCGGCTGCAGCAGGCGGCGCCGGGGATGGTCCATCTGGAAACCTTCGGCAGCACGCCTGAAGGCCGGCCAATGACGGTGGTGATCGCCAGCGCCGACGGCACGTTCGACCCGGCCGCCGCACGCGCCGCGCACAAGCCGGTGGTGCTGGTGCAGGCCGGCATCCATCCGGGCGAGATCGAGGGCAAGGACGCGGGGCTGATGCTGCTGCGCGATATCGCGATCACGAAGAAGTATCCGCACGTGCTCGATCACCTGGTGCTGGTTTACATCCCGGTGTTCAGCGTGGATGGCCACGAGAATTCCAGCCCGTACCACCGCATCAACCAGAACGGTCCGGCCAGCATGGGTTTCCGCGGCCAGTCGCAGTACCTCAACCTCAACCGCGACTACGTCAAGGCCGATGCGCCGGAAATGCGCGCGTGGCTGAAGCTGTGGCAGCAGTGGCTGCCGGATTTCCTGATCGACGTGCACACCACCGACGGCGCGGACTACCAGTACGACCTCACCTGGTACACCGAGGACCCGCACAAGCTCGATCCGGCGGTGAGCCGGTGGCAGCAGGACGCGATCGTCAGGCACGCGCTGCCGGCGTACGAGAAGCGCGGCCACCTCGCCTCGATCTACCTGGAGTTCAAGGACGGCGCCGATCCACGCAAGGGCATCATGAACTTCAGTTCGGGACCGCGCTTTTCCACCGGCTACGCGGCGCTGCAGAACCGGCCGGCGCTGCTGATCGAAACGCACATGTTGAAGTCCTATGCGAACCGCGTGCACGCCGTGTACGACCTGGTCGAGCTGATGCTGGAGCAGGTCAACCGCCATCCCGCCGCCCTGCTCGCCGCCACCGCGAAGGCCGATGCCGATACCGTCGCTCGCGCCGCCGACGCGGACGCCACGGTGCCGCTCACGTTCAGGCCCGATCCGCAATCCACGCCGTACACGCTGAAGGGTTTTGCGTTCACGCTGACCCCCAGCGACATCTCCAACAATCCGTGGATCCGCTACGACCCGAGCCAGCCGAAGACGTACACCATCCCGAACTGGAATGGCCTGCTGCCGGCCATTTCCGTGACGCCGCCGGCGGCCTACGTGGTGCCCGTGCAGTGGACGCAGATCATCGACAAGCTCGACGCGCACGGCATCGTCTACCGGCGCACCCGCGCGCCGATGACGATCCACGCGACGGGCTATCAGCTGGATGACCCGCAGTGGGCGAACAAGTCGTTCGAAGGGCACGTGATGCTGCGCGACTTCAAGCTGCATCCCGTGCCGCGCGAAGCCACCCTGCCGGCCGGTTCGGTGATCGTGCCGATGAACCAGCGGGCGGCCAACGTGGCGATCAACCTGCTCGAACCGCAGGCGCCGGATTCGCTGCTGCAGTGGGGTGACCTCGATGCGATCTTCGAGGCCAAGGAATACGGCGAACCGCGCGTGCTGGAAAAACTGGCACGCGAGATGATGGCGAAGGACCCTGCACTGAAGGCCTCGTTCGAACAGAAGCTGCACGACGACCCCGCCTTCGCCGCCAACGGTTACGCCAGGCTGCACTGGTTTTTCCAGCGCTCGCCCTGGTACGCCGACCAGCACGTGGGCGCCTACCCGGTGCTGCGGCTGGACCCGGCGCAGCTCAGGGCACTGCCGGGCCAGGCTTCCCCTGCCCACCCCTGACCTATGACACTGTATCGCCCATGACGTTTGGCCTAGCGTCGGCGGTCTTGACGGCCGCCGGGGGGAACGCGGGGGCACGATCATGAAAGCTCCCCGGCCACCGCCGGCATCCATCCATACAGAGGGATATCCATGACCAAGCAGTATCTGAAGCCCATCGCGCTGGCGATCAGCGTGGCGCTTGCCCTGACCGCCTGCGGCAAGCAGGAGTCGGCGCCGGCCGCCAGCACCAGCGCGCCCGCCGCAGCCGCCACCACCGCGGCAGCCGACCTCGGCAAGAGCATCTTCGACGTCAGCGAACTGGATCCGAAGATCAACGCCTGCGCCGACTTCAACGGCTTCGTCAACAGCCAGTGGGTGGCCGCCAACCCGATCCCGGCCGACCGCACCCGCTGGGGCGCGTTCGACAAGCTGGCCGAGGACAGCCTGAACACCCAGCACACCATCGTCGAGGACGCCGCCAAGGGCGCCGACCAGGCCGCCGCCGGCTCGATCGAGCAGAAGATCGGCAACCTGTACAAGTCCGGCATGGACGAGGCCGCCATCGACAAGGCCGGCTTCGATCCGATCAAGCCGAAGCTGGCTGCGATCGACCAGCTGAAGAACGGCAAGGACGTAGCCGGATACCTCGACAAGAGCTTCGCCGAAGGCGACATGCAGGTGTTCCAGTTCGGCTCCGGCGCCGACTTCAAGCACGCCGAAACCCAGATCGGCTACACCTTCCAGGCGGGCCTGGGCCTGCCGACCAAGGATTACTACACCGACCCGAAGCAGGCTGACCTGCGCAAGGCCTACCTCGACTACATCGCCAAGACGCTGCAGCTGACCGGCGTGTCCGCCGCCGACGCGAAGAAGCAGGCCGATGAAGTGATGGCGTTCGAGACGAAGCTGGCTGCCGCGTCGCTGGCACCGGTGGAACTGCGCACACCGGAAAACCAGTATCACTTCGTCAGCGTCGCCGAAGCGAACAAGGTCACCCCGCACTTCAACTGGGAGAACTTCTTCAAGGCCCAGGGCGTGACCATCGACAAGGGCTTCTCGCTGTCGCAGCCGAAGTTCTTCGCCGAGTTCGACAAGCTGCTGGCCAGCGCACCGGTCAGCCAGTGGCAGGCCTACCTGCGCTTCCACACCATCGATGACGCCTCCGACGCGCTGAGCAAGAATTTCCGCGACAACAAGTTCGCCTTCTACGGCAAGACGCTGTCGGGCCAGCCGGAGCAGAAGCCGCGCTGGAAGCAGGTGCTGGGCGCGGTCAACGGCTCGATGGGCATGGCGCTGGGCGAGCTGTACGTCAAGACCGAGTTCACCCCCGAAGCGAAGAGCCGCGCCGAGGAGCTGGTGACCAACGTGCGCAACGCGCTGAAGGCACGCATCCAGAACCTCGACTGGATGAGCGACGAGACCAAGGCCAAGGCGATCGCCAAGTGGGACACCTTCCTGCCCAAGATCGGCTACCCGGACAAGTGGCGCGACTGGACCGGCCTCGCGATCGTGCCGGACAACTACTACGCCAACCTCGAAGCGGCCGGCAAGTTCAACTACGAGTACGACATCGCCAAGATCGGCAAGCCGACCGACCGCAAGGAATGGGGCATGACCCCGCAGACGGTCAACGCGTACTACAACCCGACCGACAACACGATCAACTTCCCGGCCGCGATCCTGCAGCCGCCGTTCTTCGACGCCAAGGCGGACGACGCGATCAACTACGGCGGCATCGGCGCGGTGATCGGCCACGAGGCCAGCCACGGCTTCGACGACGAAGGCAGCCAGTTCGACGGTGCCGGCAACAACGTCAACTGGTGGAGCGAGGCCGACCGTGCCAAGTTCGACGCCCGCACCGCCAAGCTGGTGCAGCAGTTCAACGACTACACGCCGATCAAGGACCAGCCGGACGCGCACGTCAACGGCAAGCTGACCCTGGGCGAGAACATCGCCGACCTGGGCGGCCTGAACGTGGCCTACGACGCGCTGCAGGCAGCCCTGAAGCAGCACCCGGAGGAAGCGGGCAAGAAGATCGACGGCTACACCGAGGACCAGCGCTTCTTCCTCAACTGGGCCCGCGTGTGGCGCGGCAACATCCGCGAGAAGCAGGCGCTGCTGCGCCTGAACACCGATCCGCATGCACCGGCCTCGCTGCGCGCGATCGGCGCGCCGTCGAACATGCCGGCGTTCGCCACCGCGTTCCAGTGCAAGCCTGGCGACGCGATGGTGCGCGGCGACGACAAGCAGGTGAAGATCTGGTAATCCGGCGGTCATCCAGGTCGCGATGCATCGCGACCTGATGCGACCCCAGGGCCCCGCATGCAGATGCGGGGCCTTTTTTTCCCGGTCGGCGCCCCTGACCTTTGACACTGTCTGGCCCATGACGTTTGGCCTAGCGTGGATGGGCATGCGTCCGCGTCCGGGGGGACTTGTGACGCGGCCGAACAAGCACACTCACCACCACTTACAAGGGACATCCATGACCAAGCAGTATCTGAAGCCCGTGGCACTGGCGCTCGCCGTCAGCCTGGCGCTGGCCGCCTGCGGCAAGCACGACGCCGCCGACAACGCGCCGGCGCCGGCCAGCACCGCGCCGGCAGCGGCCGGCACCACCGCCGCGGCCGACCTCGGCAAGAGCATCTTCGACGTCAGCGAACTGGGCGACAGCGCGCTGGCCTGCCAGGACTTCAACGGCTTCGTCAACGCGAAATGGGTCAAGGCCAACCCGATCCCGGCCGACCAGACCGTGTGGGGCGCCTTCAGCGTGCTGCACGAGAAGAGCCTGGCCGACCAGCACCAGCTGGTGGACGACGCGGAAAAGAACGCCGACAGCGCCAAGGCCGGT
The DNA here is from genome assembly GCF_001427365.1 of Rhodanobacter sp. Root561. Taxonomy (NCBI): domain Bacteria; kingdom Pseudomonadati; phylum Pseudomonadota; class Gammaproteobacteria; order Lysobacterales; family Rhodanobacteraceae; genus Rhodanobacter; species Rhodanobacter sp. Root561. The sequence continues at coordinate 1,374,790 of NZ_LMGH01000001.1, read as the reverse complement.
TCGATCGAGCAGAAGATCGGCTGGCTGTACCACTCCAGCATGGACATGGACGCGCGCAACAAGGCCGGCTTCGAGCCGATCAAGGCCGACCTGGCCGGCATCGACGCGCTGAAGTCCAACAAGGAGCTTTCGACCTGGCTGAACCAGTCCTTCGCCAAGGGCGACGGCGCGGTGTTCAACTTCGGTTCGGGCGCCGACTTCAAGGACGCCAAGATCCAGATCGCCTACACCGAGCAGAGCGGCCTCGGCCTGCCCACGCCGGACTACTACACCGATGCGAAGAACAAGGAAGTACGCGACGCCTACGTCAAGTACCTCGCCAAGCTGTTCGAGATGACCGGCAGCAGCGCTGCCGACGCCGGCAAGCAGGCCGCGCTGGCGATGAAGTTCGAGACCGACCTGGCGCAGCACTCCATCCCGCGGGTGGAAATGCGCAAGCCGGAGAACCAGTACCACTTCGCGACCGTGGCTGAAGCGAACAAGGTCACCCCGCACTTCGACTGGAACGCGTTCTTCAAGGCGCAGGGCGTCACCATCGACAAGGGCTTCTCGCTGTCGCAGCCGAAGTTCTTCGCCGAGTTCGACAAGCTGCTCGCCAGCGCGCCGATGGACGAATGGAAGGCCTACCTGAAGGCCCGCACGATCTCCAACTCGGCCGCTGCCCTGTCCGAACCGTTCGTCGATGCGCAGTTCGATTTCTACGGCAAGACCCTGCGCGGCCAGCCGCAGCAGCAGCCGCAGTGGAAGCGTTCGCTGGGTTCGGTCAACGGCGCGATGGGCATGGCGCTGGGCGAACTGTACGTGGCCAAGTACTTCACCCCGGAAGCCAAGGCTCGTGCCGAAGAGCTGGTCACCAACGTGCGTGATGCGTTGAAGACGCGCATCGAGAACCTCGACTGGATGAGCGCGGAGACCAAGACCAAGGCGCTGGACAAATGGTCCAAGTTCCTGCCGAAAATCGGTTATCCGAAAACCTGGCGCAACTGGGATGGCCTGACCATCACCAAGGACAGCTACTACGCCAACATGCAGGCGGCGTCGAAGTTCAACTACGAGTACGACATCGCCAAGATCGGCAAGCCGACCGACCGCCAGGACTGGGGCATGACCCCGCAGACGGTCAACGCGTACTACAACCCCACCGACAACACGATCAACTTCCCGGCCGCGATCCTGCAGCCGCCGTTCTTCGATGCGAAGGCGGATGACGCGATCAACTACGGCGGCATCGGCGCGGTGATCGGCCACGAGGCCAGCCACGGCTTCGACGACCAGGGCAGCCAGTTCGACGGCGACGGCAACAACCTCAACTGGTGGAGCGACGCGGACAAGAAGCAGTTCGAAGCCCGCACCGGCAAGCTGGTCGATCAGTTCAACGGCTACGCGCCGCTGGCCGACCACCCCGAGCTGCACGTCAACGGCAAGCTGACCCTGGGCGAGAACATCGCCGACCTGGGCGGCCTCAACATCGCCTATGACGCGCTGCAGACCGCGCTGAAGAAGAACCCGACCGAAGCGGCCTCGAAGATCGAGGGCTACACCCAGGACCAGCGCTTCTTCCTGAACTGGGCCCGCGTGTGGCGTGGCGACATCCGCGAAAAGGCGCAGATGGTTTATCTGAATGCCGATCCGCACTCGCCGATGAAGTTCCGCGCGATGGGCGCGCCGTCCAACATGCCGACCTTCGCCAGCGCGTTCCAGTGCAAGGCCGGCGACGCGATGGTGGCCCCGGCCGACAAGCAGGTGAAGATCTGGTAATTCCATATCGACACCGGCCGCAATCCATCGCGGCTTGAAACGAAGGCCCCGCATGCGAATGCGGGGCCTTTTTCATGGCGTGCGCCCCGCCGTTGCAGCGCGAGATGGCAAATGCGGGCTTGCCGGGTATTGCAAATCATTCTCATTAAAGTATCTTAGGCACCTTCTCCGGCCGCCAGCGCATTCGCCCAGCAAGCCGGAATGTTCGCCATTTCCAGGTTGTTTTCCGTCGGACGACACGACGCACGCTGATTTGCTTCGGTGCGCGTTCGGCTGGCCCCGAAACCTGCATCCAGCCAATGCAAGACCTTTGCATGCGCCAGACCCGCCAGGCCCTGTCCGCGTGCAAATCCCGTTCACCCATGGAGCTCTCATGACACCGATCAAATCACGCAAACATCCCGTCGCCTCGCGCAAGCAGGCCTCGACGACGAGCGTGCTGAAGGCGGCAACCCTGTTCACCGGCCTGGCGCTGGCATTTCCTGCGGCCGCCACGGATACCACGCCCGCTGATTTCACCGGCGCGCAAGTGGCGCAGGCCAAGAGCCTGCCCGGCGTGCAGGTGGAAGCGGTCACCGGCAACGACTACCGCGTCGACAAGCTGTCCTCGCCGAAATACACCCAGCCTCTGCTGGACACCACGCAGACCATCAGCGTGATCACCAAGGAACTGATCCAGCAGCAGGGCGCCACCACGCTGACCGAAGCGCTGCGCAACAGCCCGGGCGTGGGCACCTTCTACGTCGGCGAGAACGGCAGCACCAACACCGGCGACAGCATCTACATGCGCGGCTTCGACACCTCGGGCAGCATCTTCGTGGACGGCGTGCGCGACCTCGGCTCGATCTCGCGCGACGTGTTCAACATCGAACAGGTGGAAGTGGCCAAGGGTCCGGCCGGCACCGACTACGGACGCACCGCGCCCACCGGCTCGGTCAACCTGGCCAGCAAGCAGCCGCAACTGGGCGACGGCATTTCCGGATCGATCGGCTACGGCAGCGGCCAGCACCGCCGCGCCACCGCCGACTGGAACCAGACCCTGGGCGCCAACTCCGCATTCCGCCTCAACCTGATGGGCCAGGACAGCGGCTCGCCGGGGCGCGACAAGGTCGAAGCCAACCGCTGGGGCGTCGCGCCGTCGCTGGCGTTCGGCCTGAAGACGCCGACCCGGGTCTACATCGACTTCCTGCACGTGCAGCAGAACAACCTGCCCGACGGCGGCGTGCCGACCTTGGGCCTGCCCGGATACAGCAGCCCGGATGCCACCCGGCCGTTCCTCGCCGACGCGCCGAGGGTCGATCCGTCGAACTTCTACGGCACCACCTCCGACCATGACGACGTCAAGGCGGACATGTTCACCGTCATCGTCGAGCACGACTTCACGACCGACGTGGCGCTGCACAACACCACGCGCTGGGGCCGCACCCACCAGGACTACCTGCTGACCTCGTTCCGCGGCGATACCGCCAACCTGCTCACCCCGGACGCCGCCGATCCCTCGACCTGGACCATCGCGCGCAGCCTGCCGACGTACAAGAACCAGACCAACCGCATCGTCACCAACCAGACCAACCTCACCGCCAGCTTCGACACCGGCAGCGTCACGCACAACCTCAGCGCCGGCATCGAGCTGACCCGCGAAAAGGCCGACACCATCGGCATGGCCACCCTCGCCGGCAGCGCCTGGCCCGCCGCGAATCTCTACCACCCCGAGGCCGACGTCAGCGGGCTGCTTTACGGCAGCAACGGCGCCGACACGCATGGCCAGACCGATACCGAAGCGGCCTACCTGTTCGACACGCTGAAGTTCAACGAGCAGTGGCAGGTCAATGCCGGCCTGCGCCTGGACCACTACCAGACCGACTTTGACAGCATGGTCGTCTGCGGCTCCCGCAACGCCCCGGCCTGCGGCACCCTGCCCGCCGGCAGCGTGCTGCCGGGCGTGGACGCCGACAAGTCCGGCAACCTGCCCAGCTACAAGCTCGGCGTGCTGTACAAGCCGGCTGCCAATGGCAGCATCTATGCGAACTTTGCCGTGTCGCAGGAGCCGCCGGGCGGCAACACGTTGACCCTGAGCGGTTCGGCCAACAGCGCCGACAACCCCAACTTCGATCCGCAGAAGGCCCGCACCGTCGAGCTGGGCAGCAAGTGGGACCTGCTCGGCGAGAGACTGCTGCTGACCGGCGCGTTGTACCGCACCACCGTCACCAATGACCTGGTGCAGGACCCGGTCGACCTGCAGTATTACCAGGTCGGCGAGAAGCGCGTGCAGGGCATCGAGCTGAGCATGGTCGGCAAGCTCACCGACAACTGGGCGGTCAGCGCCGGTTACACCACGATGGACGCCAGGGTGACCAACGGCAAGGCCGTCGCCAACGACGGTTCCAGCGACCTGGCCTATACGCCGAAGAGCGCGTTCACCGCCTGGACCACCTACCACCTGCCGTTCAACCTCACCATCGGCGGCGGTGCCCGTTATGCCGGCGAAATGAAGCGCGGCACCGACGGCGCGATCGGCACGCCGGCGTTCACCGAGGCGTACTGGGTGTTCGACGCGATGGCCAGCTATCCGGTCAATAAGCATTTCGACCTGCAGTTGAACCTGTACAACCTGTTCGACAGGGACTACGTCGCGGCGATCAACAAGAGCGGCTACCGTTACACCCCGGGCACGCCGCGCGCGGCGATGCTCACTGCCAACATCCGCTTCTGATCTGCATGTTCTGATCCCGCGTCGCACGCCCCTGCTCCAGCCGGAGCAGGGTTTCAGGAAACCGCCATGCTGCTGCACATCCCCGACGTACTCACTGACGAACAGGTGGCCCGGATCCGCGCGGAACTGGATGCAGCGGACTGGACCGACGGCCGCGAGACCGTCGGCGCGCAGGGGGCGAAGGTCAAGCGCAACCGGCAACTGCCGGATGCGTCGCCGCTGCGCCTGCAACTGGGCCAGCTGATCCTGCGCGTTCTGGCCGGCAACCCGCTGTATCACGCGGCGACCTTGCCATTGCGCGCGTTGCCGCCCCGCTTCAACCGCTACGAAGGCGGCGGCGAATACGGTTTCCACGTCGATGGCGCGGTGATGGCGCTGTCCGCCGACGCGCAGTTGCGCAGCGACGTGTCCTGCACGCTGTTCCTCAGCGAACCGGACGAGTACGACGGCGGCGAGCTGATCGTCAACGACACCTACGGCGAGCACGAGGTGAAGCTCCCGGCTGGTGACCTGATCGTCTACCCGTCCAGCAGCCTGCACCGGGTCACCCCGGTGACCCGCGGCGCGCGGGTGGCCTCGTTCTTCTGGGTGCAAAGCCTGGTCCGCGACGACAGCCGCCGTCGCCTGCTGTTCGAACTGGACAGCTCGATCCAGCGCCTGACGCAGACGGCTGCCGATCCGGCGGCGGTGCTGCAACTGACCGGCGTCTACCACAACCTGCTGCGGCAGTGGTCGGAGACCTGAGAGGTTGAGTTTTTCAACCTCTCAGGCCGGCCACGGACGGCCGGTCGCGGAGCAGTCACAAGTGACTGATTCGCGTGAGCACGTCCGGGCATGTACCGGACATGCGATGGAAGAAAACCACAGGAAGTGGTTTTCTTCACAGGCGCTGAGCCGGGCCGACTGCAGACAACGGTTCCCACCGCGCGCCGCGGAGCGGATAATTGTCGACCCCCTGCAAAACGCGGCTGAAACATGTTTGTTCCTGGTCAACGCTGGATCTCCTCCGCCGAACCCGAGCTCGGCCTCGGCACCGTACTGCGCGTCGAGGGACGCGGCGTGCAGGTGCTGTTCGCCAAGGCCGGGGTGTTGCGCCCCTACGCGATGGATTCGGCGCCGCTGCTGCGCGCCGAGTTCCGCGCCGGCCAGCGCGTGGCCGGCAAGGGCATCGCGTTCCTGGTCGAGCGGGTGGAGATCCGCGATGAACTGCTGATCTATCGGGGCGAAGGGCGCGAACTGGAGGAAGGCCAGCTCGACGACGAGCAGAGCGTGAGCCAGGCCGACGACCGCCTGATCGGCGGCCGCACCGACACCGTGGCGCACTTCGAGCTGCGCCTGGAAGGCCTGAAGCGGCGCGCCGAGGCGCGCCGTTCGCCGATGTGGGGCCTGGGCGCGGCGCGGATCGGACTGGTGCCGCACCAGCTGCGCGTGGCCGGGATTGCCTCCGCCCGTCGGCCGCCCCGCGTGCTGCTGGCCGACGAGGTCGGCCTGGGCAAGACCATCGAGGCGGGCATGATCATCGCGCGCCAGCTCGCCACCGGCCGCGCCTCGCGGGTGCTGCTGCTGTTGCCCGACACCCTGGTCTACCAGTGGTTCGTCGAGATGCTGCGCCGCTTCAACCTCAGCTTCGCGATCTACGACGAGGAGCGCTGCGAGGCACTCGAACAGGCCGGCGACGCCAGCAATCCGTTCGAGGACGAGCAACTGGTGATCGCCGACTTCGGCTTCCTGGAAAGCTCGCCGAAATATGCGAAGCAATTGCTGGAAGCGCCGTGGGACCTGCTGGTGGTGGACGAAGCCCATCACCTGGCGTGGTCGCCGGAAGCGGCCAGCCCGCGCTACACGATGGTGGAGCAACTGGCCGCAGCGATTCCCGGCGTGATCCTGCTCACCGCCACCCCCGAACAGCTCGGCCGCAGCGGCCACTTCGCCCGCCTGCGCCTACTCGACCCCCAGCGTTACCACGATCTGGACGGCTATCTGGCCGAGGCCGATACCTACCAGGCGCTGTCGAAGATCGCCGACCGGCTGCTCGACGGCGAGCCGCTGGACGACCTGCAGCGCGCCACCCTCGCCGACGCCTTCCACGGCGACGCGGCGCTCACCGAGCGACTGGCCGACTCGACCAGCCCGGCCAATGCCCGCGAACTGCTGGCCGCGCTGATCGATCGCCACGGCACCGGCCGCGCGATGTTCCGCAACAACCGCGCCGGCGTGGGCGGCTTCCCGAAGCGCTTGCCCGAATGGCACCTGCTGGACGCGGACACGGTGGACGAAAGCACGCGCCAGTCGCTGCTGGCCGAGTTCCATGCCGACATCCTGCAGCCGCCGGCGCTGATCGAGGTCGACTACAGCGCCGACCCGCGGGTGGATGCGCTGATCGGCCTGCTGGAGCAACACCCGCAGGACAAGTTCCTGCTGATCTGCCGCAGCCAGGCCAAGGTGCTGGCGCTGGAAGAAGTGCTGCGCACCCGCAGCGGCGTCGGCGTGGCGCGCTTCCACGAAGGCCTCGGCATCATCCAGCGCGACCGCAACGCCGCCTACTTCGCCCAGCCTGACGGCGCGCGATTGCTGCTGTGTTCGGAGATCGGCTCGGAGGGGCGCAACTTCCAGTTCGCGCACCGGCTGATCCTGTGGGATCTGCCGCTGGACCCCGACCTGCTCGAACAGCGCATCGGTCGACTCGACCGCATCGGCCAGAAGCACGACATCAACATCCACATCCTGGCCGTGGCCGACAGCGCCCAGCACGTGCTGGCCCGCTGGTACGACGAAGGCGTCGACGCGTTCCGCATGAGCCCGGCCGACGGCCGCGAACTGCTGCGCCGCTACGGCGAGCTGCTGACCCGGCTGGCCGACGAGCACGCCCGCGGCGACGACAACCGCGACCAGGAACTGGACGCCTTGCTGGCCGAAACCCATGCCAGCCATGAACAGATGGCCGAGCTGATCCGCGGTGGCCGCGACCACCTGCTGGAACTGGCCGCCACCCGCGACCTGCACGCCGACGAACTGCAGCAGGCATTCGCCCGCGAAGACCACGACCCCGCCCGCGACGCCTTCGTGCAGCGCCTGCTGGAAGCGTTCGGCATCCATCCGGAGGAGCTGGGCGGCCAGGTCCTGCTGCTCGATCCGCAATACCTGTCCACCGATGCCCTGCCCGGCTTCGCCGACGGCCCGCAATCGGTCACCTTCGTGCGCGACGTGGCGCTGGCCCGCGAGGAACTGCCGCTGTTGCGGCTCGACCACCCGCTGGTCGCCGGCGCGATGGACCTGGCGCTGTCCGGCGAGCAGGGCAACGCCGCGTTCATGGTCGACGACGCGCTGCCGCCGCGCAGCGCGCTGCTGCAGGCGGTGTTCCTGCTCGAGTGCGTCGCCGATCGCCGGCTCGACGCCGAGCGCTTCCTGCCGATCCTGCCGATCGTGGTCACGGTGGACACCCGGCTCGCCGAACGCGCCGATTTCGAGCCCAGCGACATCGCGCTGCGCAAGGCGGGCGACCGCAACATCGAGGTAGTGCGCTACCGCAAGTTCCTGGGCAAGCTGGTGCCGCCGATGCTGGAGCGCGCCGAGGCACTGGCCGGCGTGCAGGCGAAGACGCGGATCGAGGAAGCCACCGACCTGGCCACCACGACGCTGGATGCCGAGCTGTCGCGGCTGCTGGCGCTGCGTGCGGTCAATCCATCGGTCAGCGAGGCGGAAATCGCCGCGGTCGTCGCCGAACGTTCCGAACTGCTGGGCGCCCTGCCGCAGTCGCGGCTGCGCCTGGACGCCGTACGCTTCGTGGTCAGCGCGGACTTCCTCGCCCTGCGCTGACGCCGGCCCCTGCCCGAACCTCGCAGGGCTGCTTCAGCGCTCAGCGCAGCAGGCGTCGCCGCGACTTCCACGGCAGCCGCCCGCGCCAGTACTGGATCAGCACGATGCCGCCCAGCATGCCGCCGAGGTGGGCGAAGTGGGCGACGCCCGGCTCGATGCCGGTCACGCCCATGGTCAGCTCCGCGGCGGCGTACAGGCTCACGAACAGCCACGCCGGCATCGGGATCGGCAGGAAGATCAGCATCACCTTCTCCTGCGGATACAGCATGCCGAACGCCAGCAGCAGGCCGAAGATCGCGCCCGACGCGCCCAGCGTGGGGCCGACCTGGCCCGGAAAGAACCACAGCACGGCCAGCTGCAACAGCGAGGCGGAGATCGCGCAGACGAAGTAGTAGATGGTGAAATTGCGTACGCCGAAGGTGCGCTCGATGGTGCCGCCGAACATGTACAGCGCGATCATGTTGAACGCGATGTGGGCGAGGCTGCCATGCATGAACGCGCTGGTGACGATCTGCCACACCCCGAACAGGCCCGAACCCAGCGGCCACAGCGCGAAGTTCATCAGCAACGCCTGCCCCATCACCTTCTGCAGCAGGAACACCGCGACGTTGGCGATCAGCAGGTTGCGGGTCACGGGCGGCAGGTCAAAAGGCATCAACAGGTTCCGGAGAGTGCCTTGGCAAGGCGTGGGTGGCTTCGCTTGATGACCGCGCCGCGCCGCTTTCGTTCAGCCACGGCGGGCAGAAAAAAGCCGCCTCGCGGCGGCTCCACGGAAAACGTGTGCGGCCGCGCTCAGCCCTTGTCGGCCACCTGCGCCATCGCTTCCGGGCGCTTGGCGCCGGCGAAGCGCTTGGCCCAGTAGCCTTCCTTCAGGCTGGAGATCTCCACCGACTTGCCGGTGGCCGGCGAATGGATGAAGCGACCGTTCGAGATGTAGATGCCCACGTGCGAAATGGCGCGCTTGCCATGCGTACGGAAAAACACCAGGTCGCCCGGCTGCATGTCGGCCCGCTTGACCTTGAGGCCGGCCAGGAACTGCGAGGCCGAGTTGCGCGGCAGCTGCATGCCCACCGCATGGGCGAACACATAACGCACGAAACCGCTGCAGTCGAAGCCGGTGGACGGGTCGCGACCGCCGCGGACGTAACGGGTGTCGCGCAAGCCCATCGCCACGACCAGCAACGACTTGCGCAGGTCGGTGATGTTGGCGCTGACCTTGGCAGCGGCGGCGCTCTGCTCGCTGGTGTCGGCGGCAACGGGGGCCTTCTCGACGATCATGGCGCCGGCGTCGGGAACCACGGCCTGGGCCAGCCCGGCCGTCGGATTGAATACCGGCAACTGCCCCAGCAGCGGTGCGCTGACGCGCGCGATCGCGGCATCATCGAGCACGGCGGGAGCCGCCGTGGCGGTCTGGCCGGCAACGGCGGCGAGGGGAGCAAGGGACTTCGCTTGAAGCGGAGCGGAAACCAGCAGCACGGAAAGGAGCGCGGTGGCGGCAGTCAGGTGCTTGAAGGACATGCTGGGAAAAATCCCTTGTTGTTCACAGGATTGGCCGCGCAGCAGGTGCCGACGACGTGACGATGGAGTGAACTTAACAAGAAGATGGCGTGCAGATGTTGGATTGAGGTTAACTGAACTCTGCCGTTCCGAAAAATCGGGATAGCGCACACACTTTATACAAGCCAATGATTTCTATTGAAATAATGGTTCAGGCGCCGGCTTCGGGCCAGTAGTGCGAGTCCGGGTAGGAGCGCTGGCCGAAGATCGCCGTGCCGATCCGCACCTCAGTCGCCCCCTCGGCGATGGCGAGTCCGAAATCACCGCTCATCCCCATGGATAACCGTGGAATATCATGACCTTGCAGCATGGACCGGTCGCGCAGCTCGCGCAGCAGCCGGAAGCAGGTCCGTACCTCGTCAGCTTCGACGGAGTGGATGGCCAGGGTCATCAGGCCACGAACGCGCAAGCTGTCGTAGCCGCGCAAGGCGTTCAGGAAGTCGGCCAGCTGTTCAGGCGGGAGACCGTATTTGCTGGGCTCGACGGAGGTCTTCACCTGCACCAGCACGTCGATGCCGCGACCCTCGTGCTGCAGCCGCCGATCCAGCGCCTCGGCCAGTTCCAGCCGGTCCAGCGACTGCACTTCGCTGGCCAGCCGCGCCACGTCTTTCGCCTTGTTGGTCTGCAGGTGGCCGATCATCACCCAGTCGATGCCGCAGTCGGCCAGCAGCGGCGACTTGTCGCGGATCTCCTGCACCTTGTTCTCGCCGAAGCGGTGCATGCCCAACGCCACGCCGGCCCGGATCAGCTCCGGCCCAAAGGTCTTGCTGACCGGGAGGACGTCGACCTCGGCCGGGTCGCGCCCGGCGGCACGGCAGGCCTCATCCACCCGGCGGCGGATGTCGGACCAGTTGGCGGCGAGGTGGGAGGGGGTAGGCATCTTGCGGACTCCGCGGGATAAGGAGTGAGAAATGAGGAGCAAGGAGTGAGAGAGGAGCGAGGCGTGACGCGGCCTTCTCCCACTCCTCACCCCTCTCCTCTCACTCCTCGCTCTCAGCCTTGCGCGAAGTGCTTCGCCACCACCTCGGCCACCACCATGCTGACCTTCTTGCCGGTGGGGATGTGCAGGAACTCGTTCGGGCCGTGGGCGTTGGAATGCGGCCCCAGCACGCCGGTGATCAGGAACTGTGCCTGGGGGAATTTTTCGCCCAGCATGCCCATGAACGGGATGCTGCCACCCTCGCCCATGTAGGTGGCCGGTGCGCCGAAGTGGTTCTGCGAGGCGTCGCTGACCGCCTGTTCCAGCCACGGCGACAGCGCCGGCGCGTTCCAGCCCGAGCCGTCCTTTTCCAGAGTGAACGTGACCTTGGCGCCGTACGGCGGGTCCTTCTCCAGCAGCTGCTTGACGAACTCGCCGGCCTTGGCGCCGCTCAGCGTGGGCGGCACGCGCAGGCTCAGTTTCACCGAGGTGAACGGACGCAGCACGTTGCCGGCGCTTTCCAGCGGCGGGATGCCGCCGATGCCGGTCACCGCCAGCTGCGGACGCCAGGTGCGGTTGAGCACCAGCTCGGCCAGGTCCTTGGTGACCGGCTGCATGCCCTCGACCCAGGGGAACTTGTCGTAGATGTCGTCGCCCAGCACCTCGGCCGACAGCTTGGCCTGGTCGATGCGCTGCTGCGGGATGTCGACGTACAGCTCCTTCGGCTTGATCGTGCCGGTGGCCGGATCCTCCAGCCGCGACAGCAACTCGCGCAGGATGCGGAAGCTGGACGGCACCACGCCGGAGGCGTCACCCGAGTGCACGCCTTCTTCCAGCACCTGCACGCTGAGGTTGCCGCCGGTCATGCCGCGCAGCGAGGTGGTCAGCCACAACTGATCGTAGTTGCCGCAGCCCGAATCCAGGCAGACCACCAGCGACGGGCTGCCGATGCGCTCGGCCAGGTGGTCGACGTAGAACGGCAGGTCGTAGCTGCCCGATTCCTCGCAGGCCTCGATCATCACCACGCAGCGCGCGTGGGGGATGCCCTGCTCGTGCAGCGCCAGCAAGGCGGCCAGCGAACCGAAGATCGCGTAGCCGTCGTCGGCGCCACCGCGGCCATACAGCTTGTCGCCCTTGATCACCGGCGTCCACGGGCCGAGGCCCTCGGCCCAGCCGGTCATTTCCGGCTGCTTGTCCAGGTGGCCGTACAACATTACGGTGTCGTCGCCGGTGCCCGGCACTTCGATGTAGATCAGCGGCGTGCGCCCTTCCAGCCGCACCACTTCCAGCGTGGCACCCGGCAGCTGGCCCAACTTGGAGCGCGCCCAGGTTTCCATCAGCTTCACCGCCGCGTCCATGTAGCCGTGCGCCACCCAGTCCTTGTCGAACATCGGCGACTTGTTGGGAATGCGGATGTATTCCACCAGCTGCGGCACGATCTCGTCGTCCCAGAGGCCACTGACAAAACGCGAGAGGCGGGCAGTATCCATCGGTATCACTCCAGCAGGCAGACAAGTGGGCCATTGTACCAGCGCGCTTCCGTCGCACCGACAACCGGCGGGCTGCGCCCCACACGGGCGCACGACGATCACGCACGCACGGCCTGTCGCACTTCCGACTGCGCGGGGCCGGGCGGCGGCGGGATAGTGCGCCGACGGCACACGGATGCCGTGACCACCGCCCAAGGAGAAAGCCCATGTTCAACAAACTCGTCGCTGTTGCGCTCGCGCTGACCCTCGCCCTGCCCGGCCTGCTGCTGGCGGCCACCCCGGTCAACATCAACCAGGCGGATGCGGCCACCATCGCCAAGTCGCTGGACGGCATCGGCCAGGCCAAGGCCGAGGCCATCGTGGCCTGGCGCGAGGCGCACGGCCCGTTCAAGAAGGCCGACGACCTCAAGCACGTCAAGGGCATCGGCAAGGCCACGATCGAGCGCAATCGCAGCGCGATCCAGCTGGAGGCGGGGGACACGCCCGAGGCGGTCGCCCAGGCCGACGCTCCCGCCAAACCCGCCCACAAGAGCAGGAAGGCCGCGAGCGAGAAATAAGCAGCCCCGGCAGGCCGGCAGTGGCGGCGCGGTCCATGGCGGGCCGCGCCGCTTGCGTTACACTCGCGCGCCCAGCTCACCGCCATCCCGGTCATGATCCTGCCGCGCTATCACATTGCCGCTTCGGCCATCCACGGCGCCGGCAACGGGCTGTTCCTCGACGAAACGGTGGCTGCGGGCAGCATCATCACCGCACCGGACGCCATCACGCAGACCTTCCGCTACGCCGACATCATGGCCTCGGCGGAGCTGCGCGCGCAGTTCCACGCCAGCGCCCGCTGGTTCGAGGATCGCTACACGCTGTCGCCGGACTGGCCCGACGAGTGCTACATCAACCACAGCTTCGCACCCAACGGGCTGTGGCACCTGGGCTTCGTGTTTGCCCTGGCCGAGCTCCCGCCGGGGACCGAGATCACGGTGGATTACCGGCACCTGCTGCCGCCGGGCCAGGCCGAGGATTTTGTCGATTCGGTCACAGGTGAGACAATCACCGGATTGTCCTGGCAAGAAAGCCTCGCCAGCAGCACTCATGCACTGGCCGAACTGCTGGTTGCCGCCCACCGCTGATCGTGATGTTTGATATCCCAACCATTGAAACGGCGCGTTTGCGCCTGACTGCGCTGACCGAACGTCATTTCGACGACTACGCCTCGATGCTGGCCGACCCTGCCAGCACCCGCTGGATCGGCGACGGCCAGCCACTGGACCGCACCAATGCCTGGCGCTCGCTGGCCATGCTGCTGGGCCACTGGCAACTGCGCGGCTGCGGCATGTGGGCGCTGGAACTGAAAGCCACCGGCGAGTTCATCGGTCGCGCCGGCCTGATGTATCCCGATGGCTGGCCCGACCTGGAAATGGGCTGGATGCTCAAGCCCGAACACCGCCACCACGGCTACGCCACCGAGGCGGGAACGGCGGTGCTGGAGTTCGCCTGGAACCAGCTGCACGCGCAGCGGGTGATCAGCCTGGTGCGCATCGGCAACGAAGCTTCGGACCGGGTCGCCGAAAGGCTGGGCGGCGAGCACATCGAAGACATGGACTTCTACGGCAGTCACAGCCACGTGTTTGCCTACTACCCGCCGCATCGCGAGCCGCACCGCGCCTACGGCTGAGCTCCACGACCCGGCTCTCCGCTGGCGCGCCGGAAAACCAGCGCCAACAAATGGCGGAGGGCGTGACCGCCCTCCGCCCCGTCATCAAAGCGCTGGCGGCAACCCGCTGGCGGAGCGCGACGAGACCAGCGAGCGGGCCACCTCGGCCAGCGCGAACAGGCGCGCCACCCGCATCCAGCCGATCACCAGCACCACCAACTGGGCCAACAGCACGGCCATGACCAGTCCGGCCACGCCCACCGCAGGCGTGTTCACCCGCCCGATGCCGATCGCCATGGCGATCGCGTAGCCGACCACGCTGATCAGCAGATAGCTGAGCAAGGTGCTGAGCGGACGACGCAGCAACTGCATGAAGCCGCGGCCCAGGGCGCGGGTGGCCGAACGCAGCCCGCTATCCGCGATGAACGCGGCGCGGCTGGACTCGACAATCGACTGGGCCAGCACGAACAGCACGCCGGCGACGAACAGCGCCAGGTGCGAGGCCCGGTCGGCCTGCGACTGCAGGACGGCCTTGTCACCCACGTCGTCGGCCATGTGCATCGCCACGCCGATCAGGGCGCCCATCACCACGTAGGGCAGGATCGACCACAGCATCAGGCGGAACATGCGACCGTATTCGACGATGCCGCACTGGAGCAAATGACTGAAGCCCAGCGTGCGACCCGCGCGGCCGGTGCCCACCACCATGCCGGTGAGGAATGGCGACAGCAGGGCGGTCAGCAACATGCCCAGCAAGGCGATGCCGCCGAACCAGTTGGACATGTTCAGTGCCGTCATGACGTCACTGAACATGCTGCCGTTGAAGCGTGTCGCCCACTCCTGCGCATGGATCGAATGATCCAGCACGCTGCTCAGCGCGCGCCAGATCGGCAGGCTGACCACCGCCGTCGGCAACAGCAGCAGCAATACCCACAGCAGCAGCAACCGCCACTGCATGGCGGCGAACGGCGCGCGCATCAGGGCGGCCGAATCCACGCGGCGTGAAATGCGTCCGGTCTTCATCACAGCGTCCCCATCAAGGCGTAGAAAGTCTGAAAGAAGGAGGCGACATCCGCACTCCAGCGGCGCGAGGCTGCGCCATCGGCCTTGATCGTCCGACTGTCATTGAGCGAATTGGCATCCAGCACGATCTTCCGGTCGGGGTCCACCGTGGCCGACACCGCCTTGACCGGCTTGGTGAAGCTGATCCGCTTCCAGCGACTGGCGTCGTCCCACTTCACCGTCTCGCTGCTGTCGTCGGCGAACTTCACCAGCACCGTGCGCGGCACCGCCGCACCGGTGCGGCGCACCGTGATCGTCGACAGCCACGGATATGGACCGCCATGCCTGGCGTCCTTGTGCGCCTTGTCCCAGGCCGCGCGGGCGTCGTCGATCTGCTTGTCGACGCCCTTCGCGGTCAGGGTGACGCGCTTGCCGTCGCGAATCACGGTACCGGTGCGCGGCACCTGTTCCTCGTTGTCGATCGAGATCACGCTGGCGTCGACCTTGTCGGTGCCGTAGACCTGTGAGGCGAAGATCGCATGCACCAGCTCCGGCTGGCCCGAACCCTCGGCCAGTGCATCGCGCAGGTCGGCGGCGTCGGGATGGCGGAACTTCCAGCGCTCGTAGTACAGCTTCATCGCCTTGCCCATCACCTCGTGACCGAGCAGGTTCTCCAGCGTGCGCATGGTCGCCGCGGTACGCGAATACACCGACCCGTAGCTGCTGCTGGACATGCGGTCCCACGAGTTGGAGTCGAGCGAATCGGCCGGCACGCCGATGCCGACGACACCAGACAGCCGCTCGGCTTCGAACGGGGTCAGCCGCGGTGCAAAACCCAGCTTGCTCAAGAACGACGTGGTGGCCCAGATGTCCTGCTTGCGATCGACCAACATGCGATCGTCCCAGTACTGGTTCATGCCCTCGTCGAGCATCGGCTCCTCGAATTCGTTCGAACCGAGCAGGCCCATGAAATAGCCATGGCCGAACTCGTGGATGGTGACGAAATCGATCGCGTACTGGCTCAGCGTGTCGGGCGTGACCTTGTCGTAGCCCTCGGCGGTGAAGAAGGTCGGGTATTCCATGCCGCCAGCCTCGCCCGCGTTGTACGGAGGCACCACGGCGGTGATCGTCCTGTACGGATACGGGCCCAGCGTGTCGGAGAAATAGGTCAGCGAATCGGTGGTGGCCTTCAGCACCGGCTGCGCGCTCGCCTCGTACTCGGGCGGATAGATCACCTGCACGTCGACCTTGGGGCTGCCCGGCCCGGTCCAGCTGGTGCGCTGCACCTTGTAGCCCGGCGCGGCGACCCAGGCGAAGTCCTCCACATCGGTCTGCACGAAGTGGTGGGTGACCTTGTCGCCGCTCTCGACCGGCGCGCCCTGCTCCTCGCCTACCGAGCCCACGGTGTAACCCTTCGGCACGGTCAGCTTGACGTCGTAGTTGCCGTAGTCGGCATAGAACTCGCTGTGGAAGTGGAACTCGTGCGCGTTCCAGCGCGGCGCCGTGGCACCGCGCTCGCCGGGCAATTCCAGCACCGCGATCTTCGGGAACCACTGGCCGACCAGATGGAAGTCACCGAACCAGCCGGTGCGCTCGACCACGCGCGGCAGCTGGTCGTGGAAGTCGATGTCCAGGCTCAGCGTGCCCTGCGCCGGCACCGCCTGCGGCAGGTCGAGCTCGACCACGGTCTTGTCGGTCTTCGGGCCGCCGTCGGGCTGCACGAAACGCCAGCTCACGTTCTGGCCACCCTGCTGCACCTTGTTCAACTCGATGTAGCCCCACTCGCCCTTCTTCAGGTCGGCGTTGCCGCGCGAGTGGCCGCTGCCGGAGAACAGGCGCCGCTCGGTGAAGAACGTGCTGCCCGGGCCTTCGAACGCGTTGAGGTACAGGTGCAGGTAGATCTTGCTGACCGGCTGGTTGCTGCGGTTGCGCCAGGTCATCGTCTGCTTCGCGTCGACCGTGTGCGTGGCCGGGTCCAGCGTGGCCTGGATGGTGTAGCTCACCACCTGGTCGGACAGCGTGGCCGGATGCTCGCCACGCGGGCCACCCCACGCGTCGGGTGCGCTGGGCACCTGGAAATTCGCCGCATCTGCCGAGACGAACGGAATGTCGGCGGCGACCGCACCGGCACTGGCCGGAGCCATCACCTGGCCGGCCGTCGTGCTGGCGGACGCAGGCGTCTGCGCCATGACCGGACATGCCGCGACCGACAAGGTCACGGCACACAAATACCCCCACTTGCGTGCAATTCGCCGCATGTTTGTCACTCCCCTGGACAATCCCCACAGATTGCGCCCGTCAGGGAAACGGGGCATAGGCCATAGGTCATGCGTGGCGAGCGAAAGTTCCTGCCGGTGGTGGGATGCCGGCGCGTCAGTAGACGTCGCGCCGGTAACGGCCGTGCTGGCGCAACTGCTCGACCCGCGTCGCTCCCAGCACCTCGTTCAACACCGCGTCGACCCCGGGCGCGAGACCGTCGAGGCTGCCGCAGACGTAGATCGCCGCACCCGCCTCGACCCATGCCAGCAAGTCATCGGCCGCCTCGCGCAGTCGCTGCTGCACGTGGATGCGCTCGGCCTGGTCGCGCGACCAGGCGAAATCGGCGCGCTCGATCCAGCCCGCCGCGAGCCAGCATTCGATGTCGTCGCGATGGAGAAAATCGTGCGCCTGCTGCCGTTCGCCGAACAGCAGCCAGTTGCGCTGGTGCCCGGCACCGATGCGCGCCTTCAGCAAGGCGCGCAGTGCCGCCAGCCCGGTGCCGTTGCCGATCAGGATCATCGGCCGCCCATCGCGCGGTGCATGGAAGTTGCTGTTGCCGCGCACGCGCAAGGCGATCTCGGCGCCGATCGGCGCATGCCCGGTCAGCCAGCCCGAACCGAGTCCGAGATAACCGCCGCGGCCGCGCATCTGGCGCACCAGCAGGTGGATCGCGCCATCGTCCGGCAGCGAGGCGATCGAATACTCGCGATGCGGCAGCCACTGCAGCAATGCCGCTACCGCCTCTTCATCCAGCCCGTCGACCGCATCCGCTTCGGGCAGGCGGCAACGCGCCAGCAGTTCGGCCAGCGGCTGCCGCTGCTTGCGGTACGACACCGGCACGCGGCCATCCAGCGACTGCGCCGACAACCATGCCGCCACCCGTTCGGCCGGATGGCAGGGGCCGATTTCGACCAGGTCACCGGCCTGCCAGCTGGCACTGCCCTGCAGCGGCTGCAATGCCAGGTGGAAACAGGGATCGCCCACGCTGCCGGGATTCAGCAGGCGGCGCTCGACCAGTCGCCAGCGCTGGTACTTCGGCGCCTGCCAGTCGGGCAGATCGTTGACGCCGGACAGCGTCGCCAAGTGATGCTGCCAGTGGCGCAGGCTGCCCTCGTCCTCGCTGTCCACTTCGACCGGATCGAACAAGGCCTGTGCGCCGCTGGCCTGCAACCAGCGCTGCAGCTGCCGACCGAAGCCGCAGAAATCCTCGTAGTCACTGTCACCCAGCGCCAGCAGGCCATAGCGCAGGCCGGCCAGCGCCTGCGCTTGCGACATGGCCTGCCGATTGAACGCCAGCGCCATGTCGGGCGGTTCGCCATCGCCGGTGGTGCTGACTACGAACAGCACGCGGCTGGCGCGGCGCAGGTCGTCGACGGTGACCCCGTCGATGCCGTCCAGGCGCACCGCCATGCCGGCCGCCTGCAGGCTTTGCAGGGTCTGCTGCGCCAGTTGTTCGGCGAAGCCGGTCTGGCTGGCGTAGATCACGCGCACCGTGGTGTCCGCCGCCGCCTGCGGGGTGACGGCGGCGCGATCCGCCACCGCCGTTGGTCGGCCGGCCGTCATGTCCAGCATCTTCGTGGGTTTGCGCGGCGCCACCGCTTGCCGATGACGCAGCCAGCCGAGCAGGCCCAGCCATGCCAGCAGCACCAGCGCGGCATCGAGCCAGCGCTCGCCGCCCGGGTCGCGCCAGTGCAGTCCCTCCACATGCAGCAACAGCAACAGCGCCGAGAGCAGGCCGAAGCCGCCCAGCAGGATCGCGTTGCCGAGCAGCGTGCGCCGTGCCGTGATCGCGTCGACCGGTTTCATCGGCGCAGTTCCGCCGCGAACGCCGGCGACATCCGCTGCTCGAAACCCTGCGCGGTGCGCACGATCATCAGCACGGCCAGACCGTGTCGGCGCGCGTAGGCCATGCCGCGCTCGGCGCCGAGCACGCTGAGCGTGGTGCCCAGCGGATCAGCCTGCATGGCGTCGTCGGCCAGCACGCTGACCGAGGCCACTTGGTGGGGCACCGGCCAGCCGTTGCGCGGATCGATGTGGTGCGAATAGAACCGTCCGTTGTCCTCGAACACGTGGCGATAGTCGCCCGAGGTGGCGATCGCGCGCTCGTCCAGTTCGATCGTGCGTACCAGTTCGTCGGCGGCGTTCACCGCGCCGGCTGCCGCACCGGGCCGCTCGATGCCGACCCGCCATGGCATGCCATCCGGCTTGCGACCGTGCGCCTTCAGTTCGCCACCGACCTCGACCAGCCACGTCGTCGCACCGATCCGCTGCAGGTAGCGGCCGACCTGGTCGACGCCGTAACCCTTGGCCACCGCGGACAGGTCCACGCAGACCCCGCCCGGTTGCCATGCACGATGAGCGACCGGATCGAGCTTCAGCTTCCACCAGCCGACCCGCGCCTTCGCCTGCTCGATCGCCGCTACCGTCGGCGGTTGCCGCGGCCGCTGGTCGGGGCCGAAGCCCCACAGATTCACCAGCGGTCCCACGGTCGGGTCGTACGCGCCGTCGCTATCCTTCGCCAGCTGCAACGCATGCTGCAAGACCTCGAAGAACTCCGGCGGCAGGACCTGCCAGCTGCCGGCCGGCGCACGATTGAAACGCGACAGCTCCGACTGCGGCCGGTACGTGCTCATCTGGCCGTCCACGCGATCCAG
Source organism: Rhodanobacter sp. Root561 (assembly GCF_001427365.1). NCBI lineage: Bacteria > Pseudomonadati > Pseudomonadota > Gammaproteobacteria > Lysobacterales > Rhodanobacteraceae > Rhodanobacter > Rhodanobacter sp. Root561. Next base: position 1,354,974 of record NZ_LMGH01000001.1, on the reverse strand, counting down.
TTCGGCCTGGATGCCCCGCCGCACCTGTTCCGCCGATTGCGCGGACGGCAGCACCAGCTGGACCGACCAGGTGGTGCCCATGGTCTGGCCGTCCAGACGCTGCAACTGCGCCGCCGCCACCGGCGCAGCGACAGTCATGAAGATCAAACAGACGGCCAGGCGCAGCAACGGCATCCTGCTTACTCGGGCAGCACTTCGAGCGTCGCCGTATACGACAGGCGGCGCTTGCTGGCGAGCTTGCTGCCGCTGTTGCCGTCCTGCGTCGCGGCGTTGATCCAGTACATCCCCGCATGCGGCCAGGTCAGCTGGAACTTGCCGTCCCTGCCGGTCTGCGCGGTGATCTCGTCCTGTGCGTTGCGGTAGCGGGTGGCGCCGGCGATCGCGCTGACCCGGAGGTCGCCGGCCGGCTTGCCGTCCAGCAGCAACTGGAATGTGGCCGGTTCGCCGGCGACCAGGTCGGTGACGCGGGTGACCGGCACCAGTTCCAGGCCCTGCCCGGTGGGTTTCAGCGCGGTTTCGTTCGGCTTGCCGTTGCTGATGAAGGTTTCCACCCGGTTGCTGGACGCTGTCACCTGCACGTTCTTCGCCGCGCTGGGGATGGCCGAGCGCAGTTCGTCGGCCTTGCCCCGCCAGCGCTTTTTCTGGCCGTCCAGCTCGTAGCTGGCAGACAGGCCGCTGCTGACCAGCGCCAGCTTGTAGGTACCCTGCTGGTTCAGTTGCAGGTCGAACACGCTGCGATATTTGCCGACGGCCTCATTCGCCGGTTTGGCCGTCTGGCCGTCCGGTGCGGTGATCACCAGCTGCTCCAGCGACGCCGCGTGATGGTCGGGATGGAACAGGTCGTTCGAGATCGCCGCATCCACGGTGACCCACGGATCGGCGCCGGCGACATTGGTGGCCGACGGCAGCAGCCACATCTTGTGCGCCTGCGCCGCCAGCGGTGCGGCGATTGCCGCGGCCAGGACGATCCATTTCAGGGTGCGCTTGTGCATGTTCACTCCGGGCAATTCGGTAACAGGATTCACGGGTTGATGTCGAGGCTGACCGCGCCGAGTTCGCTGCTGCCCCGCGCGGTCAGGTGCTGCGTGGTGGCACCCGGCCAGGTGAACGGCACACGCACCACTTCGCGCCCGCCGACTTCGCGGGCGGCCTCCACGACCAGCACGTAATCGTCCGCGGCCAGCGTGCCCAGCGGCGCCTGGCCGTCGACGAAGTTCAACTGGTACTGCCCGGCGGGCCGGGTGGCGCCGGAGACGCCATCCACGGGCAACGCCAGCTCGCGACCCCCGCGGCGCCACCACTGGCGCAGGTCGGGCAGCCACTTGTTGCCGGCACCCTCCTTGCTGTCCTTCTGTGCGTACCAAACGGCCAGCTGGGCAGCCACGCTGCGGTCGGCGCGCTCGATCCAGATCGCGGTGTACGGCCGGTGGTATTCGGCCACCTTCTGCTCGGGAATCTGCACGGTGAGGTTCAGCTCGGCCGCGGCCAGCGGGGTGGCCAGGGCCAGGGCGAAACAGGAAAGCAGCAGTCGACGCATCGCGGGAATTCCGTTCAATGGATGAAGAGCAGCGCCAGCACCACCGGCAGCACCAGGCCCAGGCTCACCAGCGGCCAGGTGAAGGTGCGCCGCGCGGCGTGGAGTTTCAGCAGGAACAAGCCGGTGATCGCGAACACCAGGCAGGCCAACGCGAACACGTCGAGGAACCAGCTCCATGCCGCGCCCGCGTTGCGACCCTTGTGCAGGTCGTTGAGATAGGCGATCGCGCCGCGCCGGGTCAGCTCGTATTCGACGGCGCCGCTGGCGCGGTCGATGCTGAGCCAGCCGTCGCCGCCGGGGCGCGGCAGCGACAGGTAGACCTCGTCCGCCGACCACTCGGCCACGCGGCCGGCCACGTGCGCCTGCAACTGATCGTCGAGCCACGCACCCACCGCCGTCGGCAGCGCGGCCTTGCGCGCGTCATCGCCGCCGACCGCAACACGCAGCTCCGTGGGCAACACGAGGTTGCGATGAGTCACCTGCGGCGTGGCCTCGATCTGCCGCGCATGGTTCAGCGTGATCCCGGTCAGTGCGAACAGCAGCAGGCCGATCAGGCACAGCGCCGAACTGATCCAGTGCCACTGGTGCAGTTGCCGCATCCAGAACGCGCGGCGTTGCGGTGTGGCGGATTCGAGTTGTGCTGGCGACTGTCCCATCGGTGTCCGTGGCTCGCACCCCTGCCACGCCGCGCGGGTGCGGCGACAGGCAAGGGCCATTTCATGCGATGCGCGGCGGCGGCGAGCCGGCCGCGCGGATGCTGCCATTAGACAGTAAACAAGAATCAATCTCAACAACTAGCGTGCGTTTTTCCGCCTGTCGCGGCTCGTCAGCGGTCGTCGCGGGTCCAGATCGCACCGTCTTCCTCGCGCACCGGGAAGCTGGCGATCGGCTCGTAGGCCGGCGGCTTGGTCACGGCGCCGGTGCGCAGGTCGAAGCGGGCGCCGTGGCGCGGACATTCCACTTCGAAGCCGAACACTTCGCCACCGGCCAGGTCGCCGCCGTCGTGGGTGCAGGTGTCCTCGACCGCGTACAGCGCGCCGTCGATGTTGTACACCGCGATCGGCGTGTCGCCGTCCCACACCACCTTGTATTCGCCCGGCAGGAAGTCGCTGCGGGTGCCGACTTTCACCCAGCCGTTCATGCCGCCACCTCGTCGAAGTCCTTGCGCAGCACTTCGAAGCGCAAGTCGTCGCGACGGGGAATGCCGAAACGCTCGTCGCCATAGGGGAACGGCTGGTATTCGCCGGTGCGGCGGTAACCGCGACGGCCGTACCAGGCGATCAGTTCCTCGCGCTGCACGATCACCGTCATGCGCATCGCACGGCAGTGCCACTCCTCGCGCGCGATCCGCTCGGCCTCCGCCAGCACCTGCTTGCCCAGACCGCTGCCCTGCCCGCTCGGGTCGACCGCGAACATGCCGAAATAGCCGGCGTCGCCCTGGCGCTCGATGTGGCAGCTGGCCTTGATCCGGCCATCGCATTCGGCGAGCAGGATGCGGCTGTCGGGGCGTCCGATCAGCGCGCCGACGTCGGCCGCATCGGTGCGCCGGCCGTCGAGCAGGTGCGATTCGGTGGTCCAGCCGCGCAGGCCGGACTCGCCGCGATAGGCTGATTCGACCAGGGCCACGATGGTGTCGACATCGGCACTCGATGCCTGGCGGAAAACGGGAAGCGTCTGTTCGGTCATGCGCGAATCATAGTGCGTGGCCCGGCGCCTCCACCATGATCTGCAACAGCCTGCCGCTCAGGCAGACGCGTCCGGCTTGCGCCCCGCTTCGTAGACCTTCATATGCGCGTAGGCGACGGCCAGCAACGAAGTCTCGCCGCCAGCGCGCTCGGCACGTGCCAGCATGTCGCCGATCACGTGGTCGGCCTCGATCGGATGGCCGTGCTGCAGATCGCGCAACATCGAGGCGGCCAGCGTCGACGCCGGATCGGTGAGGATGCCGCAGGCCCGTTCCAGCACGCGCTCGCCGGGCGCGTACCCTGCCCGCTCCGCCACCGCGCGGCATTCCTCCAGCAGGGCCAGCGTCGCCGCGCGACCGCCGGGAGCGGCGACGATCTCGCCGACCGCGCCGCGCAGCAGGCAGGTGATGCCGGCCAGCGTGGCAAGAAAGATCCACTTGTCCCACATCTCCTGCACCACGTTGCTGCTGGGGCGCGAGTCGAAGCCCGCGTCGGCGAAGGCCGCAGTGATGGCCTGCATTCGCGGCGAGGCGCTGCCGTCGCGCTCGCCGAAGGTGAGCCCGTGCAGCGTGTTGAGGTGCTGCACCGCGCCGTGCGCATCGAGCGTGGCGGAGATCACGCACTGGCCGCCCAGCACGTGCTCGGCGCCGAATTTCGCATCCAGCAGGTCCAGTTGGCGCATGCCGTTGAGCAGCGGCAGGATCGCCGTCCGCGGCCCGACCGCCGGGGCGATGTCGGTCATCGCCTGTTCCAGCCCGTACGCCTTGCAGCCGAGCACGATCAGGTCGAACGGATCGCGCAGCTCGCCGGTGGTCAGCGTGGGCGGCGCCGTCAGCTCGGCGTCGCCGGTGGCGCTGCGGATCACCAGGCCGTGCTGCGCCAGCTGCCGCGCGCGGGCTTCGCGCACCAGGAAGGTCACGTCGCGTCCGTGCTGCAGCAGGCGTCCGCCGAAGTAGCCGCCGGTGGCGCCGGCACCCACGATCAGGATGCGCATGTCAGTCTCCCTTGGTCGTGCCGGCGGCGGCCGATTGCATGCGAGCGGCCTGGGCGTCCTTGTCGCTCCACAGGTCATTCATCCACGCCTTGACCCGGCCACGGAAGGCCGCGTCCTCGTCGTAGCTGCCGAGCAGGCCGGCATCGATCGCACGCTCGCGCACATGCACGCGAATGTCGTGCACGCGCCCGGCGATCAGGTCCATCATCGTGCACGGGCCTTCCGGATAGACGATGGTGACGTCGACGATCGCTTGCAGGGCCTCGCCCATCGCGTCGAGCACGAAGGCCACGCCGCCGGCCTTGGGCCGCAGCAGGTATCGATACGGCGACGACTGCGCGTCGTGCTTGGCCGGCGTGAAGCGCGTGCCCTCGGCAAAATTCATCACCGACACCGGCATGTGCCGGAATTTCTCGCAGGCCTTGCGGGTCGCCTCGCGATCCTTGCCCTGCAATTCGGGATGACGCAGCAGGGTCTGCCGCGAGTAGCGTTTCATGAAAGGGAAATCCAGCGCCCACCACGCCTGGCCCAACAGCGGCACCCAGATCAGTTCCTGCTTCAGGAAGAAGCGCATGAACGGAATGCGCCGATTGAACACCTTCTGCAACACCGGGATGTCGACCCAGCTCTGGTGGTTGCTCAGCACCAGGTAGCTCCGGTCGCGGTGCAGTCCTTCCAGCCCCTCGACCTGCCAGCGGATGCGGGTGAACACGCCGAACAGGACGTTGTTGACGCCGATCCAGCTTTCCGCGATCAGCACCAGCGCGCGCGAAAGCGGGCGGCGCACGAAGCCAAGCGGAATGACCACCTTGAGCAGCGCAAGGGCGAACAGCGGCAGCACGTGCAACAGGATATTCAGCAGGAGCAGCAGCATCGCCAGCGGGATGCGCAGCACGGAAGGCAGGAAGGCAAGCATGGGTGGACTACACAGGGAAAGCTGCCGACCATGATGCCTTGCGCGGGCCGGAAGAGCCATGCTTGCGGCCATGAAAAGCCGGCCGCTTCACATCAGCAGCTTGCGCACCTTGAGCAGGGCCACGATGAAGGCATCGACTTCCTCGCGCGTGTTGTAGAACGCCAGCGAGGCACGCAAGGTGGAAGGCACGCCGAAGAACTGCATCAGCGGATGCGCGCAGTGATGCCCGGAACGCACCGCCACCCCCTGCAGGTCCAGCAAGGTGGCCAGGTCGGTCGCCTGGGTGCCGTCGATCAGGAACGAGATCACCGGCTCCTTCTCGGCCGCCTCGCCGATGATGCGCAGGCCGGGAATCTCGCGCAGGCGTTCGGTGGCGTAGGCCAGCAACTGCTGTTCCCACGCATGGATCGCTTCGAAGCCCACCGACTGGTAGTAGTCGATCGCGGCGGACAGGCCCACGAAGCCGGCGATGTTCGGCGTGCCCGCCTCGAACTTGTGCGGCGCCTCGGCGAAGCTGGTGCCGTCGAAACGCACCTCGCGGATCATCTCGCCGCCACCGAAGAACGGCGGCATCGCATCGAGATGCTCGCGCCTGGCCCACAGCGCGCCGGTGCCGGTGGGGCCGAGCATCTTGTGCCCGGTCAACGCATAGAAGTCGCAACCCAGCGCCTGCACGTCGACCGGCCGGTGCGGTACCGCCTGCGAACCGTCCACCAGCAGCGCGATGCCCCGCTTCCTGCACTCGCGGGCGATCTCGCGCACCGGGTTGACCGTGCCCAGCACGTTGGAAACCTGGGTGACGCAGGCCAGCTTCACTTCCGGCGTCAGCATCGCGATGTACTGCTCGAGGATCAGCTCGCCGCGCTGGTCGATCGGCGCAGCCTTCACCGTGGCGCCGCTGCGCTGGGCGACCAGCTGCCACGGCACGATATTGGCGTGGTGCTCCATCACCGTGGTGAGGATCGCGTCGCCCGGCTGCAGCCGCGGCAGGGCATAACTGTAGGCCACCAGGTTGGTGGCCTGGGTGGTGCCGGAGGTAAGAACCAGCTCGTTGCGCGACGGCGCGTTGATGAAGCGCGCCAGCTTGTCGCGCGCTCCTTCGTACGCCGCGGTGGCTTCCTCGCCCAACTGGTGCACCGCGCGCGACACGTTGGCGTTGTGCTCGCGGTAGTGCTCGTTCATCGCCTCGATCACCGGCAACGGTTTCTGGCTGGTGTTCGCGTTGTCGAAATACACCAGCGGCTTGCCATGCACCGTGCGCGACAGCAGCGGGAAGTCCGCGCGGATGCGCTGGATGTCGAAGACGGTGGCGGGCCTGGCTGTGGTGTTCATTCAAGGGAATCCGGTTGGCTCCCTCCCCTGCCTGCAGGGGAGGGTTGGGGTGGGGTCGCTCTTTGCCGCGAGAGCACTACCCCCTCCCAGCCTCCCCCTGCAGGCAGGGGGAGGAGATAAACATCATTCCGGCAATTGCGCGATCAGCAGGCTGGCCAGATGTTCGCGCAACCCGGGGTTCGGCAGGTCATCCAGCATGGCACGGCAGAACGCGGCGGTCAGCAGCGCGCGCGCCTCAGCCAGCGGGATGCCGCGCGAGCGCAGGTAGAACAGCGAACGCTCGTCGAGCTGGCCGACCGTGGCGCCGTGGGCGGCCTGCACTTCGTCGGCGTAGATCTCCAGCTCGGGCTTGGTGTCGATCTCGGCACCCGCCGACAGCAGCAGGTTCTTATTGCTGAGGCTGGCGTCGCTGCCGTCGGCACCGGGCGCCACCACGATGGCGCCGCGGAACACGCCACGGGCACGATCGTTGGCCACGCCGCGCCAGTTCGAGCTGGAAGCGGTGTTCAGCGCCTGGTGGCGGATCGCCAGCTGGGTGTCGATGTGCTGGCGACCGTGCGGCATGAACACGCCGCGCGTGTGCAGCTTCGCCTCGTCGCCCAGCAGTTCGACCTGCAGGTTGTGGCGCACCAGGGCGCCGCCCAGCTCGACCACGTGCAGGATCGCTTCACTGCGGGCCTGCAGGCGCAGATGGCTGTGCCGGATCAGGTTCGCCGCCGACGCCGCGTTCTGCAGCATGACGTGATGCAGCTTTGCGCCCGCGCCCACATGGATGTCGCTGACGAAGGTGGCCAGTTGTGCCTGACCGCCGTCGCCAAGGTGCTGCTCGATCAGGGTGAGCGACGCGCCCTCGCCCAGCTCGATCAGGTTGCGCGCATGCCAGGCCAGTTCCCCCTCGCCGTCCGCACCGACGAAGACCAGCTGCACCGGCGCCGCGATCGTGGCGCGGGCGGCCACGCGCAGCACCATGCCGTCGGCGGCGCTGGCGGCGTTGATCCGCGCAAAGGCATCGGCGGCACCGTGCGCCTCGGCACGGGTAGCGGATCGCGACCAGCCGAAGCGCAACGGCTCGGCGTCGTCCTTCAACACGCGCGACAGCGGCTGCAGGGTGAGTCCGTCGGGCAGCGCGTCCAGCATCGACAGGTCGGCCCGGAACACGCCGTTGACGAAGACCAGTCGCGCGCCCTCGACGCCGGGCAGGGCCAGCAGCGAAGGATCGACGGCGCGGCCGGACGCGGCCGCGTCGCCGTGGGCGAAGCGGCGCTGGGCCAGGCCGCGCAAGGCGGTGTACTTCCACGCCTCGACCCGGGTATCGGGCAGGCCGGTGCTGGCGAACGCGTCGCGACTTTCCTGCCGCGCGGCATCCAGCCAGGCAATGCCGCTGGCCGGCAGCGGCGCGTCGAGCAGCGACTCGACCAGGGGCAAGGTGGCCGGCTGGGTCATGCCACCGCTCCGTGCCTCACGCCGGCATAGCCCTGTTCTTCCAGCCGCAGGGCCAGCGACTTGTCACCGCTCTCGACGATGCGGCCGTCGGCCAGCACGTGCACGAAATCCGGCACCACGTAGTCGAGCAGGCGCTGGTAGTGGGTGATCATCAGGAACGCGCGCTCGGGCGAGCGCAGCGTGTTGACGCCCTGCGCCACCTGCTTCAGCGCGTCGATGTCCAGGCCCGAGTCGGTCTCGTCGAGAATCGCCAGCTGCGGCTCCAGCACGGCCATCTGGAAGATCTCGTTGCGCTTCTTCTCGCCGCCGGAAAAACCTTCGTTGACGGCACGGTGCAGCAGCTCGTCGGAGATCTGCATCACCTTCAGCTTCTCGCGCACCAGCTTGAGGAAGGCCATCGAATCGAGTTCCTTCTCGCCGCGCTGCTTGCGCTGCGCATTGAGTGCCGCGCGCAGGAAATAGGTGTTGTTGACGCCGGGAATCTCCACCGGGTACTGGAACGCCAGGAACACGCCGGCCGCCGCCCGCGCTTCCGGTTCCAGCGCCAGCAGGTCGATGCCGTTGTAGCTCACCGTGCCCGCCGTCACCTCGTAGCCGTCGCGGCCGGACAGCACATTGCCCAGGGTGGACTTGCCCGCGCCGTTCGGCCCCATGATCGCGTGCACCTCGCCCGCGTTCACGGTGAGGCTGAGCCCCTTGAGGATTTCCTTGCCCTCGACGCGGGCGTGCAGGTTTTCGATTTTCAACATGGTTTTGAGCCGGGAATGGGGAATGGGGAATGGGGAATGGGGAATAGAAAAAAGCAGGCGACGCGGCAGTCTGGAAGGGAGCGGGAACGGGGCTTTTACTATTCCCTACTCCCGATTCCCTGCTCTAACCCACCGCACCTTCCAGCGACACCTCAAGCAGCTTCTTCGCCTCCACCGCGAACTCCATCGGCAGTTCACGGAAGACCTGCTTGCAGAAGCCGTCGACGATCATCGACACGGCGTCTTCCTCGGCGATGCCGCGGCTGCGGCAGTAGAACATCTGCTCGTCGGAGATCTTCGAGGTGGTCGCCTCGTGCTCGACGATGGCGCTGGGATTCTTCACTTCCATGTACGGGAAGGTGTGGGCGCCGCACTGCTTGCCGATCAGCAGGCTGTCGCACTGGGTGTAGTTGCGCGCGCCCTCGGCGCCCTTCTCCATCTTCACCAGGCCGCGGTAGCTGTTGGAACTCCTGCCGGCGCTGATGCCCTTGGAGACGATCTTCGACTTGGTGTGCTTGCCGAGGTGGATCATCTTGGTGCCGGTGTCGGCCTGCTGGAAGTGATGGGTCAGCGCGACGGAGTAGAACTCGCCCACCGAACGATCACCGCGCAGCACGACGGACGGGTATTTCCAGGTGATCGCCGAACCGGTTTCGACCTGGGTCCAGCTGATCTTCGAATCGTCGCCGCGGCAGTCGCCGCGCTTGGTCACGAAGTTGTAGATGCCGCCCACGCCGTTTTCGTCGCCGGGGTACCAGTTCTGCACGGTGGAATACTTGATCTGCGCCTTCTCCAGCGCCACCAGCTCGACCACCGCCGCGTGCAGCTGGTTCTCGTCGCGCTTCGGTGCGGTGCAGCCTTCGAGGTAGGACACGTGGGCGCCCTCCTCGGCCACGATCAGGGTGCGCTCGAACTGGCCGGTGTTCTGCGCGTTGATGCGGAAATACGTGCTCAGTTCCATCGGGCAGCGCACGCCTTTCGGAATGAACACGAAGCTGCCGTCGGAGAACACCGCCGAGTTCAGCGCCGCGAAGAAGTTGTCGCCGGTGGGCACCACGCTGCCCAGGTATTTCTGCACGATCCCGGGATACTCGCGGATCGCCTCGCTCATCGAGCAGAACAGCACGCCGGCGTCGGCCAGCTGCTTGCGGAAGGTGGTGCCGACCGAGACCGAGTCGAACACCGCATCCACCGCCACGCCGGCCAGCGCGGCGCGCTCGTGCAGGGGAATGCCCAGTTTCTCGTAGGTTTCCAGCAGGGCCGGATCGACTTCGTCCAGCGACTTGGGCTGCTTCTTGGGCGCGGCGTAGTAGCTGATCGCCTGGTAGTCGATCGGATCGATGTTGAGCTTGGCCCAGTCGGGCTTGGGCATGGTCAGCCAATGGCGAAAAGCGTCCAGCCGCCAGTTCGTCATCCACTCCGGTTCGCCCTTGACCGCCGAGATCGCGCGCACGGTGTCCTCGTCCAGGCCGGGCGGCAGGCCGGTCATCTCGATCTGGGTGACGAAGCCGGCGCTGTAGCTGCGGCCCAGTGCCTCGGCAACGGCGGCGTTGTCGCGCAACGCGGTGGCGGTGCTGCTCTGCTCGTTCATGATCTCGTTCATTCGGTGGTGACCCGGCGGGATTTGGCCGGCATCGCGATGTCGCTGATGGCCACGGCGGCGATCCGTCGCGACGGCCGCGGCGGTTGCGGCTTCAGCATGTCGGCCAGGCTGACCGCGCGCAGCGCGTTGTCCAGCACGTTGTTGACCAGTTGCCAGCTGCCGCGCACGCCGCACTGCGCCTCGCGATCGCACTGGCCTTCGGCCATGCTGCATTCGGTCATGCCGATCGGGCCTTCGATCGCCTCGACGATCTCGACCAGCGAAATGTCGGCAGCCGCGCGCGCCAGCCGGTAGCCGCCATTGACGCCGCGGAACGACTCGACCAGGGCGGCGTGGCCCAGCGCCTTCAGCAACTTGCTCACGGTGGGCAGCTCCAGCCGCGTCTCGTCGGCGATCTGCACCGCGCTAAGCACCTCGGTCGGGTGCGCAGCGATGCAGGTCATCACCACGGTGGCGTAATCGGTCAGTCGGCTGACGCGGAGCATGGGGCGCTCGGAACGGGTTTGAATCAGGACTGAAATGGTACTGATTAGAGCCATCGAGGTCAATAAAGCCCCGCCGTCTCGTCACGACGGCAGCGGCTCGCTAAGCTGGAATTCTCTTGTAGCCCAGCGTTGCCATGACCCCGATCGCCGACCGCGCCACCACCCGCCTTGCCTGGACCCGAAGCGTCCTCGACGATGCCTCGCTGACCCTCGAACCCGCCTCGGCCGACGCCAGCTTCCGCAGCTACTGGCGCACGCAGCATGCCGGCCAGAGCTGGATCGTGATGGATTCGCCGCCGGCGCAGGAGGACCCGCGCCCGTGGCTGGAAATCGGCGCGCGCCTGTCCGCCGCCGGGCTGCACGTGCCACAGGTGCGGGCGCACGATCTCGAACAGGGCCTGCTGCTGATCGAGGATCTCGGCTCGCGGCTCTACCTGCCCGCATTGAACAACGACACAGTGGACGCGCTGTACGGCGACGCGCTGGAAGCTTTGCTGCGCATGCAGCGCGAGGCGGACACGAACGGCCTGCCTGCGTACGACCATGCCTTCCTGCAACGCGAACTGGAGATCATGCCGGAGTGGTTCCTGCGCCGGCACCTCGGCTGCACTCCCGAATGCGAGGAATGGGACGTGCTGGAATCGGCCTTCACCGTGCTGCTGAAAAGCGCACTGGAGCAGCCGCGCTGCTTCGTACATCGCGACTACCACAGCCGCAACCTGCTGATCACCGCGCACGACAACCCGGGCATCATCGACTTCCAGGGCGCGCTGCACGGGCCGATCACCTACGACCTCGCCTCGCTGCTGCGCGACTGCTACATCGTGTGGGACCGCGCGCGGGTCGAGGCCTGGGCCGAAGGCCATCGCCTGCGTCTGCTCGGCGCCGGCCTGATCGAACCGGCGGTCAGTCGCGAACGCTTCCTGCGCTGGTTCGACCTGATCGGCCTGCAGCGGCACATCAAGGTGCTGGGCATCTTCTGCCGGCTGTACTACCGCGACGGCAAGTCCGGCTATCTCGACGACCTGCCCCGCGTGTACGACTACGTGATCGAGGTGGCGGCGCGTTACCCCGAGCTGGCCGACTTCGTGGCCTTCCTGCAACGCCAGGTCGGCGCATGCGACCTGCGCCAGGCGGCAGCGGCATGAGGCACGCGCTGATCTTTGCCGCCGGCCTCGGCGAGCGCATGCGCCCGTTGACCGATCACACGCCCAAGCCGCTGCTCCGTGTCGGCGGCAAGCCGCTGATCGCGTGGCATCTGGAGAAGCTTGCCGCCGCCGGCGTGAACTACGTGGTGATCAACACCTCGCATCTCGCCGAACAGTTTCCCGAGGCACTGGGCGACGGCTCGCGCTGGGGCCTGCGCATCCGCTACGCCTACGAAGGGCCGATACCGCTGGAAACCGGTGGCGGCATGCTGAACGCGCTGCCGCTGCTGGGCAACGAGCCGTTCCTGGTGGTGAGCGGCGACGTATGGTGCGACGCCGACTTCGGCCGGCTGCCCGCCGAGCCTCGCGGCCTTGTGCATCTGCTGTTGACGGACAATCCCGCGCATCATCCCGGCGGCGATTTCCGGCTGGACGCGACGGGACAGGTCCACGGCGACGGCGAACCCCGGCTGACCTACAGCGGCATCGGCGTGTTCCGCCGCGAGTTGCTGGACGACTGGGCCGGGGCGGTCGGTGCCGCAGCGGGTGCCGACGCGAAGCCGCCACGGTTCAAGCTGCGGCCGTTGCTGGAGGCGGCGATGGCGCGGGGGCAGATCGCCGGTACGCACCATCGGGGCGCGTGGACCGATGTGGGTACGCCGGAGCGGCTGGCGGAGCTGGAGGACGGGTTACGGGGGTAAGGTGAGGCGCGTCTCATGCAAAAAAACGGCCCGGATTGCACCGGGCCGTTTTCGTTCGGCTACCCTGCGGGCACGTGAAGAAAGCGGATTCTCGCTTCGACTGGGAGCTACCCCATCTGCCCTGCGGGCATCTTCCCCTGCATGCAGGGGAAGACCATTTGGAATCGCTCGCAACGCGAGCGATGGTTGGTTCAGGGGCGCCGCGCCAGCTCCGGATTTTCCTTGGTCACCGGCATCAGGTCCTTCTTCGACACGCCCAGCCACAGCAGGATCGGACTGGCGACGAAGATCGAGGACAGCGTGCCGACCACGATGCCGATCAGCATGGTGACGGCGAAGCCATGCACCGCGGTGCCACCGAAGAAGTACAGCGCACCCATGGTGATGCCGGTGAACAGCGAGGTGATGATGGTGCGCGACAGCGTGTTGTTGATCGAGCGGTTGAGGATTTCCTCCGGCTCGGCCTTGCGCGCCAGGCGGAACAGTTCGCGGATGCGGTCGAACACCACCACCTTGTCGTTGATCGAGTAACCGATCACCGCCAGCACCGAGGCCAGCACGGTCATGTCGAACTCGCGCTGGACCAGCGCCAGGATGCCCAGGGTGACCAGGGTGTCATGGACTTCGGTGGCCACCGCCGCAATCGCGAAGCGACGCTCGAAGCGGATCCACAGGTAGGCCATGATGCCGAGGATCACGAACACGGCGGCCACCGTACCGTCGCTGCGCAATTCCTGGCCGACCTGGGCGCTGACGTAGTCGCGGCTCTTCAGCTTCGCGTCCGGGCGGGCCACGTGCAGCACCTTGACCACGTCGGCGGCGATCTTGTCGAGGTTGAACTTGCCGGCGGCATCGACGGCGCCCGGATCATCCTTGGGCTGCAGACGGATCGATACCTCACGGGTACCGCCCAGGCTCTGCACCATCGCATTGTGGATGCCGCCCTTCTCCAGCGCGCCACGCACATCGGCGATTTCCACCGACTTTTCGTAGTCGACGACCATCGACACGCCGCCGGTGAAGTCCAGGCCGTAGTTGAGACCCTTGAACGCGATCAGGCCAATCGAGGCCACCATCAGGAAGATGGCGATGGCCACGGTGTACTTGCGCATCCCCAGGAAGTGGATATTGCTGTCGTGATTGAAAATTTCCATGGGGATTCCTTAGACCGACAGCGTCTTGAGCTTGCGATGGCCGTGGATCGCCGCGGTGAACGCGTGCGTCAACGTCACCGAGGTGAACAGCGAAGTCAGGATGCCGATCAGCAGGGTCACGCCGAAGCCCTTGATCGCACCGGTACCCATCGTGGTCAGTGCCAGCGCCGCGATCAGGTGGGTGACATTCGCATCCAGAATGGTCGACCAGGCCTTCTCGTAACCGGCGCGGATCGAGGCGTGCGGACTGGAGCCGTTGCGCAGTTCCTCACGCACGCGTTCGCAGATCAGCACGTTCGCATCGATCGCCATGCCCAGGGTCAGCACGATGCCGGCCACGCCGGGCATGGTCAGGGTGACGCCGATCAGCGACATCACCGCCACCAGGATCACCAGGTTGAAGAACAACGCGATGTCTGCCACCAGGCCGAACAGCTTGTAGTAGATCGCCGCGGCCAGCAGCACCAGCGCCAGGCCCAGCAGCACCGCCTTGAAGCCCTTGTCGATGTTGTCCTGGCCGAGGCTGGCGCCGATGACGCCCTCCTCGACGATGTCCATCGGTGCGGCCAGCGCGCCGCCCTTGAGCAGCAGGGCCAGGTCGGATGCCTCTTTCGGACTGCCCAGGCCGCTGGTCTGGAACTGCTTGCTGAAGGCGCCCTGGATGGTCGCGTCGTTGATCACCGTCTCGGTGATCTTGGGCACGCGCACTTCCTTGCCGTCGACGACCTTGGTCTCGTAGACCTGCTCCACGTACACCACTGCCATCGGCTTGCCGACATTGGCGTTGGTGAAGTCGCCCATCTTGCGGGCGCCGGCGGCGTTCAGGGTCACGTCGACCTTCGGCGTGCCGCTGTTCTGGTCGATGCCGGAAGAGGCGTCGATCAGCTGGTTGCCGGTCACGATGATCTGCTTGCTGACGAGCACCGGCCGGTTGTCGCCGCGCATGTAATACAGGTTGGCATCCGGCGGGATGTTGCCGGTGCGCGCCGCTTCCACCGCACGCGCGTCGCCGGGCTGGCCGATGCCGGGGCGGTACTGCAGGGTGGCCACCGCGCCGATCAGTTTCTTCGCTTCGGTCGGGTCCTGCACGCCGGCCAGCTCGACCACGATGCGGCTGTCGCCCTGCTGCTGGATCAGCGGCTCGGACACGCCCAGCGCGTTGATGCGGTTGCGCAGCGTGCCCAGGTTCTGGGTGATCGCACCGCGGGCCAGTTCGCGCAGCTTTTCCGGCTTGACCGTCACCTTCAGCATGAAGCGGTCGCCGGTGCTGGCGCCGTCGGACACGTTGAGGTCGGTGTATTCGTTGGCGATCGCGTCGGACGCGGTCTTGCGGTCGTCGGCCGAGCGCAGGATCACCGAGATGCCCTGGCCATTGACCGCGCTGCGGGTGACCGACTCGTAGCGGATGTTCTTCTGGCGCAACAGGCTGCGCACGTCATCGGCGTAGCTGTTTTCCTGCTTCTCGATGACGTCCTTCTGGTCGACCTGCATCAGGAAGTGCACGCCACCCTGCAAGTCCAGGCCCAGCGGCATCGAGCGGGCACCGATCACGCCCAGCCAGTGCGGCACGTTGGACTGCAGCTTGAACGCGACCGTGTAGCCGTCGCCCACCAGCGCCTTGATCTCGTCGGAGCCGGTCTTCTGCACGTCGGAGTTGGCGAACGTCACCAGCAGGTGGTCGCCTTCCACGAAGACCTCGTTCACGGCGATCTTCTTCGCCCTCAGCCCGGCTTCCACCTTCTGCTGGAAGGCGGTGTTGATCGGCGGCGCATCGCGGTTCGCGGTGACCTGTACCGCCGGCACCGGCGGGAAGGCGTTCGGCAGCGCGTAGATCACGCCGCACAACATCACCAGCGCGACCAGCGCGTACTTCCAGCGAGGAAAATCACTCATGCCTTGCATCCATCAAAGCCGCGGCACCAGGCCGCGGCGGTAGCAACAATCGGGAATGGCCACGTTGCAAGTCGCCGCCCAGGCCCCCTGGCGGCGTCCGGTACTTCTTCAGACGGATTTCAGCGAGCCCTTGGGCAACACCTGCTGCACCGCGCCCTTCTGCACCTTCACCTTGACGTTGCTGGCGATCTCGACGGTGATGAAGGTCTCGCCCACTTCGTCCACCCGTCCGGCGATGCCGCCGTTGGTGACCACTTCGTCGCCCTTGGCCAGGCCGGCGATCAGCGCACGATGCTCCTTCTGCCGCTTCGCCTGCGGACGGATCATCATGAAATACATCAGGCCGAACAGCACCACCATCATGATGATCATGGACATGCCGCCGCCGGCGGGCTGCGGAGCCGCGGCCTGGGCCAGCACGGGGGAGATCGGAAAACTCATGGGTTTGTCTCGCAAGTCTGGGCGTTGTCGAGGTTTTCGACAGAACGCCTGGGAAAAGATTCCCGATTATGCCATGCACCCCCGGAGCGTGCACGGCAGCGGCCGCGAGGGGTCCTTCAAGGGGTCAGGGTCACTTTTCGCCTGCGAAAAGTGACTCTGACCCCGTCCCGGCTACCCGGCGACGGGCGTAGAACTCCGCCACGAACGCTTGCAAAGCCTGTCCGGCGATCGCCTCGCGCAGCCCGGCCATCAGCCGCTGGTAATAGCGCAGGTTGTGCATGGTGGCCAGCTGGCTGCCGAGGATCTCGTTGCAGCGGTCAAGATGGCGCAGGTAGGCGCGGCTGAAGCCGTTGCTGCAGCTGTAGCAGTCGCAGCCTTCCTCGATCACCGCCGTGTCGGTGGCGTACTTGGCGTTGCGGATACGCAGCGTGCCCTCGGCGGTGAACAGGAAGCCGTTGCGGGCGTTGCGCGTGGGCATCACGCAATCGAACATGTCGATGCCGCGGCGCACCGCCTCGACGATGTCCTCCGGCCGACCCACGCCCATCAGGTAGCGCGGCTTGTCCACCGGCAGCAGCGGCACGGTGAAGTCCAGCGCGTGGTTGCGTTCGGCCTCCGGCTCGCCCACCGCCAGGCCGCCGACCGCGTAGCCATCGAAGCCGATGTCGATCAGGCCCGCGGCCGAACGCTGGCGCAGGTTCTCGTAAACGCTGCCCTGCACGATGCCGAACAGCGAGTTGGGGTTCTTCAGGTCGTCGAAGGCGCGGCGCGAACGCGCGGCCCAGCGCAGCGAGAGTTCCATCGAGTCGGACGCCACCTTCTCGGTGGCCGGATACGGCGTGCACTCGTCGAAGATCATCGCGATGTCCGAATCCAGGGTCTTCTGGATCTGCATCGACACTTCCGGCGACAGGAACACCTTCGAACCGTCGACCGGCGAGGCGAACGTCACGCCCTCCTCGGTGATCTTGCGCTTGTGCGCCAGCGAGAACACCTGGAAGCCGCCGGAGTCGGTGAGGATCGGCTTGTCCCAACCGATGAAGCGGTGCAGCCCGCCGAACTTCTCGACGATCTCCAGCCCCGGCCGCAGGAACAGGTGGAACGTGTTGCCCAGGATGATCTCGGCGCCGGTCTCGGTGACGTCGCGCGGGGTCATCGCCTTGACCGAACCATAGGTGCCCACCGGCATGAAGGCCGGTGTCTCGATCGTGCCACGGGCGAAAGTCAGGCGGCCGCGGCGGGCGGCGCCGTCGGTGGCGTGAACGTTGAACTGGGGGGAAGTCATCCGGCCATTATCGCGGGTTTAGACGCCCTTCGGCAGGATCAGCATCGAATCGCCATACGAGAAGAACCGGTACCGCTGCTCCACCGCGTGGCGATACGCGTCGAGCATGTACTCGCGCCCGGCCAGCGCCGAGACCAGCATCAGCAGGGTCGACTGCGGCAGGTGGAAGTTGGTGAGCAGGCCGTCGATGCTGCTGAAGCGGTAGCCGGGGAAGATGAAGATCTGCGTCTCGCCGGCGAACGGATGCAGTTCGCCGTCCTTGCTGGCGCTTTCCAGCGCGCGCACCACGGTGGTGCCCACCGCGATCACCCGCCCGCCGTTCGCGCGGGTGCGGCGGATCTGGCCGATCAGGTGCGCCCCGACGTTGAGCCACTCGGTATGCATGTGATGGTCTTTCAGATCATCCGCACGCACCGGCTGGAACGTGCCCGCGCCCACGTGCAGGGTGACGTAACCGAACTCGACGCCCCGCTCGCGCAGCCGGGCCAGGGTCGCCTCGTCGAAGTGCAGGCCCGCGGTCGGCGCCGCCACCGCGCCGGGTTCGCGGGCGAACACGGTCTGGTAGCGCTCCATGTCGCTGGCGTCCGCGTGGCGCTCGATGTACGGGGGCAGCGGCATCTCGCCCAGTTTCAGCAGCAATTTTTCCAGCGGTTCCGGTGCCTCGAAACGCAGCCGGAAGAAGCCCTCCTCGCGACCCAGCACCACCGCGTGACTGCCGTCGGCCAGCTCGATCCGGCCGCCCTCCTTCGGCTTCTTGCTGACGCCGAGCTGGGCGATGGCCTCGTGCGCGCCGGTGACGCGTTCCAGCATGATCTCCACCGCGCCGCCGGTGTCCTTGCGCCCGTACAGCCGCGCCGGAATCACGCGGGTGTCGTTGAACACCAGCAGGTCGCCCGGCCGCAGGAAGTCCGGCAGTTCGCGGAACATGCGGTCTTCCCGCGACTGCGCCACCACGTCGAGCAGCAGCATCCGGCTGGCCGAGCGTTCGGGCAGCGGGGCTTGGGCGATCAGCTCAGGTGGCAGTTCAAAATCGAAATCGGACTTCTTCAAGGCAGGTGTGGCCGGCATCGGGAAACGGGACATTATCCCGCAGCAGGCGCACCGGGGCACGCGCGCAAAAAAACGCCGCCCCTCGCGGGGCAGCGCTCATCCCTTCACGCACAGCACCTGGCGCAGCGTGTGCACCACCTCGACCAGGTCGGTCTGCGCGGCCATCACCGCGTCGATCGACTTGTACGCCGCCGGCGACTCGTCGATCACTGCCGCGTCCTTGCGGCATTCGACGTGGGCGGTGGCTTCCCGATGCTGGGCCAGGGTGATCTGCTGGCGCGCCACGGTACGGCTCATCACCCGGCCCGCGCCGTGGCTGCAGCTGTGGAAGCTGTCCGGGTCGCCCTTGCCGCGCACGATGTAGCTGCACGTGCCCATGCTGCCCGGGATGATGCCGAGCTCGCCGGCGCGGGCGCTCACCGCGCCCTTGCGGGTCACCAGCAGTTCCTCGCCACCGTGCGTCTCCTTCTGCACGTAGTTGTGGTGGCAGTTCACCGCCATCTGTTCCAGCTGGAACTTCGGCAGCCGGTGGCGCATCTCGGCCAGCACCCGCGCCATCATCGCCTCGCGGTTGGCCCGGGCGTAATCCTGCGCCCAGGACACTGCTTCGACGTAGTCGTCGAACAGCGGCTCGCCTTCCATGAAGAACGCGAGATCCTTGTCCGGCAGGTCGAAGCCCAGCACGCGCTGCGCCAGCTCCTCGCGCGCCCGCTGGATGAAGTAGCTGCCGATCAGGTTGCCGGTGCCGCGCGAACCGGAGTGCAGCATCACCCACACCGCGCCCGATTCGTCCAGGCAGACCTCGATGAAGTGGTTGCCGCCGCCAAGCGTGCCTAGTTGCCGGTCGACCTTGTCGGTGCGGATCTTGCGGTGCTTCGCCTTGATCGCCTCCAGCCGCTCGGCCAGCCGGGATTCGACCAGCATCGTGTGGATGCTGTCCGACGGCTTGCCATGCTCGCCGCCACGGCCGTTGCCGACCGGCACGCCGCGCTCGATGCTGGAGCGCAGCTGGGCCAGGTTGTCCGGCAGGTCGCTGGCACGCAGCGTGGTCCGCACCGCGGCCATGCCGCAGCCGATGTCAACGCCGACCGCGGCCGGGATGATCGCGCCCCGGGTCGGCACCACCGAACCCACCGTGGCGCCCTTGCCCAGATGCACGTCCGGCATCACCGCGACCCACGGACCGACGAACGGCAGCGTGGCGATGTTGCGCAGCTGCTGCTTCGCCGAATCTTCCAGCGGCACGCCGTGCACCCAGCCCTTGATCGGCGTGGCGCTGCCTTCGGCGTGCAGCAGTTCGTACTGTTGGTTGCTCATGATTTCTTGCCTTTGAATGGTGCGAAAGCATCGCCGCCCCTCACCGTCATTCCAGCGCAAGCTGGAATCCAGTGCCTTGAGTCGCAGGATCCCGGCCTGCGCCGGGATGACGAGCGAAAGAGCGGGATGCTTCGCACGAATTTATGCCTTCAAACTCACCAGCTGGTTCAGCACGCCGTCCAGGCCGCCGAACACGGTCAGCTTGTCGATCTTCTCGGTGACCTTTTCCAAGGCCTCCAGCTCCTTCAGACGCATCAGCACCGGACTTTCCTCGATCAGCCGCGCGGTGTTGAGCAGCGAACGGGTGGCGTTCGCTTCCTCGCGCCGGCGGATCACGTTGGCCTGGGCCGCTTTCTCCGCCTGCACCACGCTGTTGAGGATGTCCTTCATCTCGCCCGGCAGGATCACGTCCTTGACGCCCACGCCGAGCACCTCGATGCCCAGCTCGACGACACGGCCGCGTACGTAGGCGAAGATGTCCGCATCCAGCGAGGCCTTGTCGCCCAGCAGCTCGTCCAGCGTCTTGCCGGACACCGCCTTGCGCAGGCCGTACTGCAGCTCGCGATAGAGGTAGTCGCCGTACTTGGCCACCTTCGTGCGCGCGGCGACCGGATCGGTCACGCGCAGGCTGGCGGCCAGGTTCACCCGCAGGCTCACCTTGTCGCGGGTCAGCAGTTCCTGGCCCGACACTTCCAGCGACTGCACGCGCAGCTCGATCACCTCCGCCGCCACGTTCTTCCGGAAATTCCAGAACGCCCAGGCACCCGGCGCCAGCGTGCGCACCAGCTTGTTGTCGACGAACAGCAGGCCCGTCGATTCCACCGGCACGTCCACCGTCACCGCCACCTTGCCGAGCACGCCCAGCTGACGCAGACGACTGGCCACGTGTGCATCGATCTCCAGCGTTTCCACCAGCGAGACCGCCTGCACCTCGACCGGCACGATGCCCTTCCAGTACAGCTTGCGCGTACCCGGCGCCAGCACGTCTTCCAGCTTGCCGTTCTTCAGCACCAGACCGACCTGGTCGGTGCCGATGTCGGCCACCAGGAAGCACTCGGCCAGCGGGCCGTCCATCTGCGCCATCAACACCTCGGCATCGCTGCCGGCGTATTCCGGGCGGGTGAGGTTGTGCACTGTCACGGCGATGCGCTTGCGCGGGTCGAACAGGCGATGGACGCCCGGCGACAGCACGCGCTCGAAACGACGGTTGCGATACAGCAGACCGCGCTCGCCGTCGCCGATCACGATTTGCTTGAGCCAGAACATGGCGATACTCCTTGTCGATATTCCTTGTTTCGATCCGTATTGAATGAATCAGGGCCGCCGGATCGATACGGGCCGTGATTTACTTCGGGGTGCAATCACCCCTCCCTTCCGGGATAAACACGCGATTATCTTGAATAACCGCAAGCTTTATTGAAAAAGGCGGAAACGCCTCTTGACTATTGATCCCGCGAAGCCCGCACGCTTCGGAGGAGAGTCGGTCATCGGCTGGTCACGGCGATGCCTTGCCGCGATGTCGTTCGACGACCGACCGTCCGCCTTCAGGGGGCCGGCCCGGCTCGATCCTCGCTGCGTCATTCGATCCGCCCTCATCCCTGACGGGCGTGCCGCGTTCCACACGAGGCGTTTCCTGGTCGGAACTTTCGTTCCTGGTGTCATGACGTGACAGGTCATGGTTTTGGAGCGGGAGTCGAACCCGCGACACTCGGTTTATGAGACCGATGCTCTACCCATCTGAGCTATCCAGTGGCTGACGTGCCGGATTCGAACCGGCGACCTGCAGCTTTCGCTGCCGCTCTACCGCTGAGCCAACGTCATCGCGGAACATCTCCCCGCAGGCCCCGGCATACGCTGCCGGCAGAGCCGCGCGCACCGGGCGGGTCTTGGGAACCCGCGCCGCTGAAAGCCCTTGTGGCTGATGTTCCGTATGCCCGGCTGTCGCCAACCGGGCATTCGTACGGGTCGATGAAGACCCTGTTCGTGTGGAATCCGATCCGCACACAGCCCGCGCCGAAGCATCGGGACGCAGCGCACATGCGCCGGTCTGCAGCCGTGCCCCTGCCTCGGCTGAACGAGCCGGATGCTTCAGGGCGTAGCGAATTCCTGCAAGGTGGTTCGATGCATGCGCATCCCCGGCGAACGCCAAAACAAAACGCCCCCGGGTATGGCGACCCGAGGGCGTTCGCGTTGCCTCGGGAGATCGGGGTGACCGATCTCCGCGCAGGGATCAGTCGATTATCGGAAAGCGGTTGCCAGGTCGTGCCTTTCATCGCGCGCAAACAGGCCTGCGTCGCGATAGTCGCGCGACATGCCTGGCTTGTTTGTGGGAACGAGGCGGAATGACATGGAAAGTTTCTTCATCGGATTATCGCCGGATGGCGAAGGACGCGAACAATACGCGGATTATTTTTGGAGTGCAAGCGATTTTGTCGAATACCCGAATAATTCCTATAACCAGCCTTTCTGCCGTGCCAGTCGATAAGCCTCGATGCGATTGGCCACACCGAGTTTGCCGATCGCCTCGGAAAGATAATTGCGCACGGTGCCATGCGACAGATTCAATTGCGCGGCGATGTCGCCGGCCGATTGCCCTTCACCGGCCAGGCGCAATACCTGGCGCTCGCGATCGTTCAGCGGATCGGCTTCCGACCACGCCTCCAGCGCCAGTTGCGGGTCGATGGCGCGACCGCCGCGATGCACGGTGCGCAGTGCCTCGGCCAGGTTCTCGGCCGGCGCATCCTTCAGCAGATAACCGGATACGCCGGCGTCCAGCGCGCGGCGCAGGAAACCAGGGCGGGCGAAGGTGGTGACGATCACCACCTTGATCGGCAACTCCTGCCGCTGGATGCGCTGGGCCAGCTCCAGCCCGGTCAGCCCGGGCATCTCGATGTCGGTGACCAGCACGTCGGGCTTGTGCTTCTGGATGTCGCGCCACGCCGCCTCGCCGTCCGCCGCCGAACCGAGCACGTCGATATCCGACTCCAGCTTGAGCAGGGCCGAAAGCGCGCCGCGCACCATCGCCTGGTCTTCGGCCAGCAACACACGAATCATGGGTTTGCCTGTCTGTACGAAAGGGAAAACCGGCGCGGTGGCCGATCAGGCCGCAGGATAACCGGAGCTGGTCTGCGCCGGCGTGGCTGCCGGTGTCGCGCGCGTCGGCTCGACCAGGCGCAGCACGGGCACCGGCACGATCACCCGCAACTGCGTGCCGCCGCCGAGCGGCGATTGCACCTCCAGGGTTCCACCCAGGGCGCGCACGCGCTCGCGCATGCCGCTGATGCCGTTGCCATCGGCGGCGATGCCACCGCGACCGTTGTCGCTGACCTGCATGCAGACGGCCGCGTGTTCGCGGCGCAGCTCGATCTGCACGCAGCTGGCTGCCGCATGCCGGGCAATATTGGTCACCGCCTCGCGCAGCACCAGCGAAAGGCCGCGCTCGATCTCGGCCGGCATGTCGATCGACGGGGCGTTGTATTCCAGGTGCACGCGCGACGATTCCAGCAGCAGTCGCGCCGAGGCGAGTTCCGCCGCCAGGTCGGTGGCGCGGATGCCGGTGACGGCGCTGCGCACTTCGGCCAATGCATGCCGCGCAACTTTTTCGGCCTCTTCCACTTCACGCTTCGCTGCCTCGACGTCGCGGTCGAACAGCTTGCGCGACAACTCCAGCTTCAGCGTGATCAACGACAGCGTGTGACCCAGCAGGTCGTGCAGGTCGCGACCGATCCGCTCGCGCTCCGCGGTGGCCGCAAGCCGGCGCACCTCGTCATGGGAAAGACTGAGCGCGGCATCCTTTTCCTTGTGGAGCTGCTCGACGGTGACGATGGTGCAGATCACGAATACGGTGACTGGCATGATCACCAGCAAGGTGGTCGGGTAGCCGATCCACCATGCCATCGCCAGATAAAGGGCATTGAGCGCCAATACCTGAAGGACGTAGCTGCGGAACGTTCGCCTTTCGCAATGGCTGAGCATCACGCAGGCGTACACGAAATAGCTCAGACCGCTGGGGTACCAGCGCATCAGGCCAAAACACAGCAACGCCATGCCCCATGCATAGAAATGAGCGGTTCGCCGCGAAGCCAGCTGCACCCTGGCAAACAGCAGCAGGAACAGCGGATACGAGGCCAGCGTGAACAGCAGCCAGGTCATCGTGTAACCACGCAGACCATGGTCGAACAGCGGCGTGATGAAGATCCACAGCGACCACAACAGATGCACGCTGTCGGCCCAAGGCGACTTGCCGCGGCGCAGGTCGTCGGCCACGGCGGAATCCGGGGCCGGGACGAACCATCGGGCGATGAAGGCGGGGGTCATGGCGTGTCGTTTCGCTGAGGTTGCGGACTGCATCGCATGCTACTTCAACCGTGCCAGCGCAGGCGCCGCGCGGCCAGCAGCAGGAAGCCGGCGGCGAAAGCCAGCAGCACCAACGCGTGACCCAGCAGTGGCTGCGTGTTCATGCCGACCGCCGCCAGCGCCAGCCTGTCCAGGTGATAGCTCGGCCAGATCGGCGCGATCTGCTGCAGGAACTTCGGCAGCATCGGCAGCGGGAACCACAGGCCGGACATGAACGACATCGGCAGGTAGATCAGCTGCAGCACGCCCGGCGCGCCCTGCCCCTTGAACAACGTGCCCACGAACATGCCCAGCGCACAGAACGGCAACACGCCGAGCACGCCGACCAGCAGCAGGGCGGCGGCCTGCGACGCGGCCAGCGTCACATGACCCAGGGTGAGGGCCATCGTCAGCAACAACACGATCACTCCGGCGGCGGCGGCCATCGCCATGATCATCTTGCCGATCAGGTAGGCACCGGGCGGCATCGGCAGCGCACGCTTGAAGGTCAGCAGGCCGGTGTCGCGTTCCAGTGCCAGCGACACGCCGAAGCCGAAAAGGCCCGGGCTCATCACGCCGAACACGCCATAGCTGGCCAGCAGATAGCGAGCCGCATCGGCACCATTGGACCTCGCCATCAGCACGCCGAACAGCAGGTAGAACATCGCCGGGAACAGCATGATCGGCAGCATGAAGCTCGGGTTGCGCATGTAGCGCAGGCATTCGCTGCGGGCCTCCTCCAGATAGGCGCCGAACACGCGGCGTCGCGACATGGTCGGGGGAAACGAAACAGGTGCGTCAGTCATCACGATGTCCATCTCAGGCGGCCTCGCGCTGCGGATTGGTCGATGCCTCGTCGGCATCGCGGGTCAGTTCGGTGAACGCCTCGGCCAGGCCGGCGCGCTGCACTTCCAGCTCGTCCAGCTGCGGATCGGCTTCCAGCAGGCGCCGCACCAGCGGCTCCGCTTCGGCGGTGACGATGTAGGTGCGTCCATTTTCCTGGCGGACCTCGCCGATCCCGGGCCAGTCGCGGATCAGCTCGGCCGGCAGCGTGGTGCGGCAACGGATGCGCTTCTGCGCCACCCGGGCGCGCAGCGTTTCCACCGTGCCCTCGTGGATGACCTTGCCGTGTGACATCACGCAGACCCGGTCGGCCAGCGCCTCGGCTTCCTCCAGGTAATGCGTGGTCAGCAGCACCGCGCAGCCTTCATCGATCAGCTGGCGGATCGCCGCCCACAGCTTCTGCCGCGCATCGATGTCCATGCCCACGGTGGGCTCGTCCAGGAACAGCAGCTCGGGCCGGCCGCACAGCGCCAGCGCGAACTGCACGCGCCGCTGCTGGCCGCCGGAAAGTTTCGCGTAAGGACGCTTGAGCAGGTCGCCGATGCCTGCCAGCGCAGCCGATTCCTGCAGCGAACGGGGGTTCGGGTAGTAGCTGGCGGTAAGTCGCAGCAGCTCGCCCACGCGCAGCGTCGGCGGCAGCTCGGCGTGCTGCAGCATCACGCCGATGCGGCGGCGCGGCTCGATCGCCTGCGGGTCCCCGCCGAACAGTTGCACGCTGCCGGCGTCGGCGCGGATCAGGCCCAGCAGCAAGGCGATGGCGGTGGTCTTGCCGGCGCCATTGGGGCCAAGCAGAGCCAGCAGCTCGCCCGGGTGGACCTGCAGCTCGGCGCCGTCCAGCGCGGTGAGCGAGCCATAACGTTTGACGGCGCCGGCGAGGCGGGCGATCGGTTTTTCGGCATGCGGCATGGGAAATCCTCCAGTGTCGTGCATGCTGCGCGCCGCCGCCGGCTGGCGGCAGTCGCCCTCGTCAGCCATCCGGGATGACAGCCGTCACCCGGCCCCGGGGGTTACGGCGGCTGACCGGCCAAGGTATCCTGTGAGGGATAAGGCCGCCCTGAAAGCCCCCGTGCGGCGATCTCAAACGACTGAAGTCATTGGAAAAACGCAGACGCTCGCGTTTTTCGCCACGCATTCACCAATCTGCCATCCGGCCATGCGTGCCGCCTGGCGGAGCTACGGAGGATTCATCATGGGTGTGATCAACCAGCTGCGCGAACTGCGCGATTTCGGCGGCAAGCCGCGTACCACCGGCCTGGACGACGCCAGCATCGAACGCATGGCGGCGAACGATCCGCTGCTGGCCCAGGCGATTGCCGAAGCGGTCGCCCGCCATCATGAATTGCGTGCCGACCTGGCGGATTTCCTCAAGCTCGACGAAGCCGAACAGCTGGCCCAGGCGCAGGCGGGCTTCGTCAACTTCTATCCCGATGACGCGATCAACCCGTACCTGCCGGCCGCGGCGCGCGGCCCGTGGATCGTCACCCTGAAGGGTGCCGTGGTGCACGACAACGGCGGCTACGGCATGCTCGGTTTCGGCCACAACGACGCGGCGATCCTCGCCGCGCTGGGCCGCCCGCAGGTGATGGCCAACGTGATGTCGCCCAGCGTGGCGCAGTTGCAGTTCACCAGGGCGCTGGACAAGGAACTCGGCCGCAGCCGCGGCGGCAGCCCGTACACGAGCTACATGTGCCTCAACTCCGGTTCCGAGTCGGTCACCCTGGCCTGCCGCATCGCGGACGTCAACGCCAAGGCGATGACCGACGAAGGCGGTCGTTATGCCGGCCGCACGATCAAGCGACTGGCGGTGAAGGGCGCCTTCCACGGCCGCACCGAAAAGCCGGCGCTGTACTCCGATTCCAGCCGCAAGGCCTACCAGCAGAACCTGGCCAGCTACCGCCACGAGGACAGCGTGATCACGGTGGCGCCGTACGACGTGGCCCAGCTTGAAGCTGCCTTCGCCGACGCGGACAAGCACGGCTGGTTCATCGAGGCGATGTTCCTGGAGCCGGTGATGGGCGAAGGCGACCCCGGCCGCGCGGTGACCGCCGAGTTCTACAAGGCGGCGCGTGAGCTCACCTCCGCCCACGGCAGCCTGCTGCTGATCGACTCGATCCAGGCCGGCCTGCGCGCACACGGCGTGCTGTCCTTCGTCGACTACCCCGGCTTCGAGGGCCTGCCGCCGCCGGACATGGAAACCTTCTCCAAGGCGCTCAACGCCGGGCAGTATCCGCTGTCGGTGCTGGCCGTCACCGAACACACCGCCGCGCTGTACCGCAAGGGCATCTACGGCAACACCATGACCGCCAACCCGCGCGCGCTGGACGTGGCGCTGGCTACCCTGGGCGAGCTCAGCGACGAGGTGCGCAGCAACATCCGCGAGCGCGGCAAGGAATTCGTCGACAAGCTCAACGCGCTGAAGAACGAGCTGGGCGGCCTGATCACCAAGGTGCAGGGCACCGGCCTGCTGTTCTCCTGCGAGCTGGCGCCCGAGTACAAGTGCTACGGCGCCGACTCGACCGAGGAATACATGCGCGAGCACGGCGTCGGCGTGATCCACGGCGGCACCAACTCGCTGCGCTTCACCCCGCACTTCAAGGTGACCAGCGCGGAGATCGACCTGATCGTGTCCCACGTGCGCAAGGCACTGCTGGAAGGACCGCGCAAGGCCAAGGCCGAAGCCGCCTGAGCGTACTTTCCGTGGACTTCGAGGCCGCGCCGGCTTGTCCGGCGCGGCCTCGTCTTTTTGCGGACTGGTGCAGCCATCCGCCCACGCCGGTGCCGGCCAGGCACGACAAGGCGCTTCAGCTGAATACTTCATGCACGCAAGATCTTGCCTGCAGACGCGAAGGAGATTCCCTGCCTAGACTGCCCGAGCCGGCAGCCGCCGGTTACCCAGGGAGGACTCAACGATGTCGATGTCACTACGTCTGCTCGCAATCAGTGCTGCCTTCGCCTTCGCCGGCGCGACCTTCGCCGCCACGCCGCAAGCGGCCACCGCCGCGCCGGCCAAGCCGCGCACCGCGCAACAGCAGCGCATGGCGGACTGCAACAAGCAGGCCACCGGCAAGAAGGGCGACGACCGCAAGGCATTCATGAGCTCCTGCCTGAAAGGTCACAGCGCGGCGGCAGCACCGTCGGCCAGGGCCGCCCAGCAGGAAAAGATGAAGACCTGCAACGCCGACGCCAAGACCAAGGCGCTCAAAGGTGCCGAGCGCAAGACCTTCATGAGCAGCTGCCTGAAGAGCGACGCCGCCCCTTCCACGCATTGACGCCTGCCCCGCCGCTGTCCACGCAGCATGCGTGCGTGGGCAGCGGCGCTTCGTTAAGCTCACTGGTTGTTGCGCCACGCGCCTGCCATTGAAGCCTTTGCCCATGAAGATCGTCGAAGTCCGCCACCCGCTGATCCAGCACAAGCTGGGCCTGATGCGCCGCGCCGGCATCAGCACCAAGGAATTCCGCGAGCTGGCCTCCGAAGTCGCCGCCTTGCTGACCTATGAGGCCACCAAGGACCTGGAAACCGTCGAGGAAGAGATCGAGGGCTGGGCCGGGCCGATCAAGGTTCACCGGATCAAGGGCCGGAAGATCACCATCGTGCCGATCCTGCGCGCCGGCCTGGGCATGCTGCCGGGCGTGCTCGACCTGATCCCCGCGGCCAAGGTCAGCGTGGTCGGCCTGCAACGCGACGAACAGACACTGAAGCCGGTCACCTATTACGAGAAACTCACCGGCCGCATGGACGAGCGCATCGCGCTGATCGTCGACCCGATGCTGGCCACCGCCGGCACCCTGGTCGCCACCGTCGACATGCTGAAAGCTGCCGGCTGCAAGCGCATCAAGGGGCTGTTCCTGGTCGCCGCGCCGGAAGGCCTGGACCGCATCACCGCGGCCCACCCCGACATCGAGATCTACACCGCCTCGATCGACCAGCGCCTCAACGAGAACGGCTACATCCTGCCCGGCCTCGGCGACGCCGGGGACAAGATCTTCGGCACCAAGCAGCTGCCAGCGAACGACTGACCCGGCCGCCCGGTGGGGCGGGCACCGCCCGCCGGCTTTGGGTTGCCAAGAGAACTTCGATCAACTTTTCGCCAACCCAACCCCTCACCCTGCCTCTCCCCGACGGAGAGAGGGCATGATGAGCGCCTATGCCGCCCGACTGCCGAAGCGGTCGGTCGCCTCCACCAGTTCGTGCAGGATGCCCGGCTCGA
Source organism: Rhodanobacter sp. Root561 (assembly GCF_001427365.1). Lineage (NCBI taxonomy): Bacteria > Pseudomonadati > Pseudomonadota > Gammaproteobacteria > Lysobacterales > Rhodanobacteraceae > Rhodanobacter > Rhodanobacter sp. Root561. The sequence goes on along the minus strand of NZ_LMGH01000001.1, from coordinate 1,325,855 downwards.
AGGCGGAGTGGCCGGCGTCCTGCACGATGTGCAGCTCGGCCTCCGGCCAGGCGCGGTGCAGGTCCCAAGCGCTGCGCAGCGGACAGACCACGTCGTAACGCCCCTGCACGATCACCGCCGGGATGTTGCGGACGCGGTCGACGTTGCGCAGCAGCTGGTCGTCGTGCTCGAAGAAGCCGCCATTGACGAAGTAATGGCATTCGATGCGGGCGAACGCCAGTGCGAACTCGTCCTCGGCACTGGATTCGATGTGCGACTTGTCCTGCCACAGGAAGCTGGTGGCGCCCTCCCATACCGACCACGCACGCGCCGCGTCCGTACGGATTTTCGCGTCCTCGCTGGTCAGGCGGCGATGGTAGGCGCTCATCAGGTCGCCGCGTTCGACTTCGGGTATCGCGGCGAGATAGGTTTCCCACGCGTCCGGGTACAGCGCGTCACAGCCCTTCTGGTAGAACCATTCCAGCTCGGCACGGCGCAGCATGAAGATGCCGCGCAGCACCAGTTCGGTGACCTTGTCCGGATGCGTCTGCGCGTAGGCCAGCGCCAGGGTCGAACCCCACGATCCGCCGAACACCTGCCAGCGGCCGATGCCCAGGTGCTCGCGCACGCGCTCGATATCGGCGACCAGGTCCCAGGTAGTGTTGTCGGTGAGCTCGGCATGCGGCGTGGACTTGCCGCAGCCGCGCTGGTCGAACAGCACGATGCGGTAGATCGCCGGATCGAAGAAGCGCCTGCATTTCGGATTCGTGCCGCCGCCCGGGCCGCCGTGCAGGAACACCACCGGCTTGCCGTTCGGGTTGCCGCTCTGCTCGTAGTACAAGGTGTGCAGCGGCGACACCCGCAGCATGCCGCTGTCGAACGGCTCGATTTCGGGATACAACGAACGCAACAGCGGCGACGGCATGAGGGCTCCTCGTGATCAACAAACAGCCCTCGAGATTAGCATGGGCGCAGTTTGAGCCTTGAACCGGTGCCTGCGGGAGCCTGAAAACTCACGAGCTCTCGGTGAACAGCTTGCCGGGATTGAGGATGCCCCGCGGGTCGAACACCTTGCGCACGCCACGCATCAGGGCGATTTCCGCCGCACTCCGGGTGCTTTCCAGGTAGGCCCGCTTGACCAGGCCGATGCCGTGTTCGGCCGAGATGCTGCCGCCGTGGCAATGCAGGGTGTTCGCCAGCAGCCGGGTGACTTTCTCGCAGCGGGCAAGAAAGGCCGGCTCGTCCAGGTCGTGTGGCCGCAGCACGTTGATGTGCAGGTTGCCGTCACCGATGTGGCCGAACCAGATCACTTCGATGCCCGGGTATTCGTTCGCCAGCAAGGCCTGCATCTCGCACAGGAAACCCGGTACCGCGCTGATCCGCACCGACACGTCGTTCTTGTACGGCCGTCGCGGCGCCAGGCTTTCGGTAATCCCCTCGCGCAGGCGCCACAGCGCCGCCGCCTGGGCCTCGCTCTGGGCGATCACGCCATCGCTGACCCAGCCCTGCTCCAGCGCCTGCCCGAACACGGCCAGCGCCGCTTCGCGCTGCGTTTCGTCGGCGGCATCAAACTCGGTGACCACGTAATACGGGTGGTCGCCATCGATCGCCCGCTGCGCGCCATGCGCCAGCACGTGCTGCAGCGCCTGGTCGGTGAAGAACTCGAACGCCTGCAGGGACAGCTGCGCGCGGAACAGCGCGAACACTTCCATCAGTGCATCCATGTCTGGCAGCGCCAGCAGCATCACCTGTGACGGCGGCGGCGGATCGGTCAGCTTCAGCGTCGCCTCCACCACGATGCCCAGGGTGCCTTCCGAACCGATCAACAGCTGGCGAAAATCGTAGCCGCTGGAATTCTTGACCAGGCCGCGGTTGAGTTCGAGCAGGTCGCCGCCGCCGGTCACCACCTTCAACCCGGCGATCCACTCGCGGGTGTTGCCATGCCGGATCACCCGGATACCACCGGCGTTGGTGGCGATGTTGCCGCCGATCGAACACGAGCCGCGGGCGGCGAAATCGACCGGATACAACAGGCCTTGCCCCCGCGCCGCCTCCTGCACCTGCTGCAGGATCATGCCCCCCTGCACGGTCAGCGTGCGATCGACCGCGTTGAAATCCAGCACCCGGTTCATCCGTTCCAGGCTCAGCACCAGCTCCCCGTTCGCCGCCACCGCGCCACCGGAAAGACCGGTGCGCCCGCCGGAAGGCACCACCGCCACGGCATGCTCGTTCGCCCAGCGCACGATCACCTGCACCTCGTCCACCGTGGCCGGCAGGGCGATCGCCAGGGGGGCGGGAGTCCAGCGCCGGGTCCAGTCGCGTCCGTAGTGTTCGAGGTCGCCCGCGGCCGTGAGCAGGCGCAGCTCGGGCAGACGACATGACAGGTCGGCAAGACGGGGATCGGACATGCTTCGGCTCCAAGTGTCCGCACAGACTGCCAGCCGCACGATGGCGAGTCCAGTGTTGCAGCGCCGCAAATCCTCGCCTACTCTGGCCTGACCCGCCTCTCACTCACAGGGAACGACCCATGCAGACTTCCTACCCCCGCCAGGACATCAAGGTATTGCTGCTGGAAGGGGTCAGCGCCAGTGCGGTCGACGTGTTTCATCGGGCCGGCTACAGCCAGGTCGAACTGCATGCGAAGTCGCTGCCGGAAGACGAGCTGAGGCGATGCATCAGCGACGCGCACATCGTCGGCATCCGTTCGCGCACCCAGCTGACCGACGAGATGCTGGGCCACGCCAAGCGACTGATCGCCGTGGGCTGCTTCTGCATCGGCACCAACCAGGTGGACCTGGGCGCCGCGCGCAGGGCCGGCGTGCCGGTGTTCAATGCGCCCTACTCCAATACCCGCAGCGTGGCCGAACTGGTGATCGCCGAAGCCATCATGTTGCTGCGCGGCATTCCGCAGAAGAACGCGCAGTGCCATCGCGGCGGCTGGGCCAAGTCGGCCAGCGGCAGCTACGAGACGCGCGACAAGGTGCTCGGCATCGTCGGTTACGGCCACATCGGCACCCAGGTCGGCGTGCTGGCCGAAAGCCTGGGCATGCGGGTGATCTTCCACGACATCGAGACCAAGCTGTCGCTGGGCAACGCCCGCGCGGTATCCAGCCTGGACGAACTGCTCGAGCGTTCCGACGTGGTCACCCTGCACGTGCCGGAAACCCCGGCCACGCAGCTGATGATCCGCCAGGAACAATTGGCGAAGATGCGCGCGGGCGCAATGCTGATCAACGCATCGCGGGGCAGCGTGGTGGATATCGACGCGCTGGCCGCGGCGCTGCGCGACGGCCACCTGGCCGGCGCCGCGGTGGACGTGTTCCCGGCCGAACCGAAGGGCAACGACGACCCGTTCGTGTCGCCACTGCTGGGCATGGACAACGTCATCCTGACCCCGCACATCGGCGGCAGCACGCTGGAAGCGCAGGACAACATCGGCATCGAGGTGGCCAGCAAGCTGGTCCGCTACAGCGACAACGGCTCGACCCTGTCGGCGGTGAACTTCCCCGAAGTCACCCTGCCCGAGCACCCGCACAGCCGCCGCCTGCTGCACATCCACCGCAACGTGCCGGGCACGCTGTCGCGGATCAACGAACTGTTCTCGGCCGGCAACATCAACATCGACGCCCAGTTCCTGCAGACCGACAGCGAAGTGGGCTACGTGGTGATCGACGTCAGCGCCGACGAGGCGCAAGCCAACGAGCTGAAGTCGCAATTGGCCGCGATTCCGGGCACGTTGCGCAGCCGGGTGCTGTATTGAGTGAGGCGGGGAACGGGGAACAGGGAATGGGGAACAGATGCGAAGCGGCGATGCTCTGCCGTTCCCCGTTCCCCGTTCCCAACAAAAAAGCGCCCAAGGGCGCTTTTTTAATTTCTTGCCAATTGGTCGGGGCGGCCGGATTCGAACCGACGACCCTCTGCCCCCCAGGCAGATGCGCTACCAGGCTGCGCTACGCCCCGACGAAACGGCAAGCTGGCAAGTCTAGCAGCTTGCACGGCATGTCCGGAAGCCTTCAGCGACGCAGCAGGGTCAGAACTTCTTCCAGTTCCATCCGCACCTGACGCACGATCTGGTGCGACATGCTCGCCTCCATCCGGGCCTGCGGGCCTTCCAGCCGCGCGCGCGCGCCGGTGATGGTGAAACCCTCGTCGTACAGCAGCGAGCGGATCTGGCGGATCATCAGCACGTCGTGACGCTGGTAGTAGCGACGATTGCCGCGGCGCTTGACCGGGTTGAGGGCCGGAAACTCCTGCTCCCAGTAGCGCAGGACGTGGGGCTTCACACCGCACAACTCGCCGACTTCACCGATGGTGAAGTAGCGCTTGGCCGGGATGGCAGGCAGTTCGGTGTTATTCCCTTGATCCAGCATAGCCCTCGACTCTTACCTTGAGTTTCTGTCCCGGTCGGAACGTCACCACGCGGCGGGCAGAGATCGGAATCTCCTCGCCGGTCTTGGGATTGCGCCCTGGCCGCTGGTTCTTCAGGCGCAGATCGAAATTGCCGAAACCGGACAACTTCACCTGCTCGCCGTTTTCCAGCGCTCCGCGAACGACCTCGAAGTAGGCGTCCACGAATTCCTTCGCCTCACGTTTGTTGAGGCCCACATCGAGGAATAGCCGCTCGGCCATTTCCGCCTTGGTCAGCGCCATCTCATCCTCGCAACTTCGCCTTGCATGTTTGCTCCAACGCAGCTATCGCTTCTCGTACGCAACGGTCCGCGTCGTCGTCAGTAAGGGTGCGTGAAGCGTCCTGCAAAATCAAGCCCATAGCGAGACTTTTTCGGCCTGCTTCGACCCCTTTGCCGCTGTAGCGGTCAAACAGCCGCAGTTCCTTCAGCCGCTCGCCCAGCGTGCTGCGAACCACCTGCCCGATCTGTGACCAGGCCGCCGTTTCCGGCACGTCGATCGCAATGTCGCGACGCACCAGCGGGAAGCGTGGCACCGCACGCGCCTGCGGCACGCGGCGTTGCAGCACGGGCTCGAGCGCCAGTTCCAGCACGTGCACGTCGGCGCCCAGATCCAGCATCTTGGCCAGTTGCGGGTGCAACGCGCCGAGATATCCCACCGTCTCGCCATCGCGGGCCACCCGGGCGCCCCGCCCGGGATGCAGCCAGCCCGGCAGGCCGTCGGCATGCACCGACCAGCGCTGCGGCTCGCCGCCCCAGGCGATCAGGGCGTCCAGGTCGCCCTTGAGGTCGTGGAAATCCAGTACGCGCGACGGCTCGCCCCACTGCTCGGCACGGGCGCTGCCGCAGGCCACGATCGCGAGGCTTGGCGTTTCCCGCGGGGGATCGCCTTGTTCAGGAGTCCGGCCAGGGATGGCCGGTTCTTTGCGAAGGGACTCGCACGACTCAAACACCCGCGCCACCTCGAACAGTCGCACCCGCTCCTGCTGGCGTGCGCGGTTGTGGCGCAAGGCCTCGATCAGTCCGGGCAGCAGCGAGGGCCGCATCACCGCCAGGTCGGCGGACAGCGGGTTGGCCAGCGGCACCAGGTTCTCGCGGAAACCCCAGCTTGCCAGCAGCTCGGCCGCCACGAAGGACAGGTTGACCGCTTCGTGATAGCCACGCGCGGCCAGTTGCTCGCGCAAGGCCAGCTCGTTGATCCGCGCCTCCGGCTCGACCGCCAGGGTCAGCGCGCCGGCCGGCGTGGCCGTGGGGATGTTGTCGTAGCCGAAGATGCGGGCGACCTCCTCGATCAGATCCTCCTCGCGCTCGATGTCGAAGCGGCTGCTCGGTGCGGTGACCTGCCAGCCTTCGGCAACCGCCACTACCTGCATGCCCAGGGCGGTGAAGATGCGCGCAACCTCGGCATCGGCCACCCCGACACCGAGCACGCGTTGCAGGCGCGCGCGGCGCAAGGTCACTGCCGCCGGCGTCGGCAGGTCGGCCAGGTTCTCCGCCACCAGCACCGGCCCGGCCTTGCCGCCGGCGATCGCCAGCAGCAGTTCGCTGGCGCGTTCCAGCGCTCGCCGCGGCAACTCCGGGTCGACGCCGCGCTCGAAGCGATGCGAGGCATCCGTGTGCAGGCCCAGCTTGCGCGCGCGGCCCATGATGGCGGCCGGCGCGAAGTGCGCGGATTCCAGGAAGATGTTACCGGTCGCGTCGGTGACACGCGAGTCGTGGCCGCCCATCACGCCAGCCACCGCCAGACCCTTCGCCTCGTCGGCGATCAGCACGAAACCCGGATCGAGTTTCGCCTCGCTGCCGTCGAGGATTTTCAGCGTCTCGCCTGCGCGGGCATGACGCACCACGATGTCGCCTTCGAGCGTGTCGTTGTCGAACGCGTGCATCGGCTGGCCCAGCTCCAGCATCACGTAGTTGGTGACGTCGACCACCGCGCTGATCGGACGCAGGCCGGCACGGCGCAGGCGCTCGGCCAGCCACAGCGGCGTGCGCGCGGCCGGGTCGATGCCTTCGATGATGCGACCGAGGTAACGCGGCGCATCCTTGCCGGCTTCCAGGCGGATGCCGCGGCGCGCGGCGCTGGTGACCGGCACGCTGAGCTGAGCCGGCACCTTCACGGCGCTCCCGAAAAGAGCGGCCACGTCATGGGCCAGACCAACCAGGCCGAGGCAGTCCGGACGGTTCGGGGTGAGCTTCAGCTCGAAGCTGGCGTCAGGCAATCCCAGGTAACCCGCCAATGGCTGGCCGACCGGTGCGTCCAGCGGCAGTTCCAGCAAGCCCGACGCATCGGCGTCGATGCCCAGCTCCTTAGCCGAGCACAGCATGCCGGACGATTCGACGCCACGCAGTTTGGCCGCCTTGATGGAAATGTCGCCGGGCAGCTTCGCACCGGCCATCGCCAGCGGCACCTTGATGCCCACCCGCGCATTCGGCGCACCGCAGACGATCTGCAGCGGTTCGCCCTGCCCCGCGTCCACCTTGCAGACCTGCAGCCGATCCGCTTCGGGATGCTTTTCCGCCGCGATGATTTCGGCCACCACCACGCCCGCGAGGTCGTCGCCCAGCGGGGTGAGCTCTTCCACTTCCAGACCGGCCATGGTCAGTGCATGGGCCAGTTCGGCACGGTCAGCCTGCACATCCACCAGTTCGCGCAGCCAGTTTTCGGAGAATTTCATGTTTGAAGTCCGGGAATGGGGAGTAGGGAATGGGGAATCGGAAGATCGCAGGCCGCTGCCTTTACTATTCCCTATTCCCTATTCCCGATTCACTTCTCAGGCAAACTGCCTGAGGAACCGCAGATCGTTCTCGAAGAATGCGCGCAGGTCGGAGACGCCGTAGCGCAGCATCGCGAAACGCTCCACGCCGAGGCCGAAGGCGAAGCCGGTATAGCGCTCCGGATCGATGCCGCAGTTCTTCAGCACGTTCGGGTGGACCATGCCGCAGCCCAGCACTTCCAGCCAGCGCGTCGAGCCATCCTCGGCGTCCCAGCGGATGTCCACCTCGGCCGACGGCTCGGTGAACGGGAAGTAGCTGGGACGGAAGCGCATCTCGAAATCGCGCTCGAAGAATGCACGGATGAATTCGGCCAGCGTGCCCTTGAGGTCGGCGAAGCTGGAGGTTTCGTCGATCAGCAGCCCCTCGATCTGATGGAACATCGGCGAATGGGTCTGGTCCGAATCGCTGCGATAGACCTTGCCCGGCGCGATGATCCGGATCGGCGGCTGGCGACCGGCCATCGAACGGATCTGCACCGGCGAGGTGTGCGTGCGCAGCAGGCGGCCGTCGCCGAAATAGAAGGTGTCGTGCATGGCGCGCGCCGGATGGTGCGGCGGGAAGTTCAGCGCCTCGAAGTTGTGCCAGTCGTCCTCGATCTCCGGACCGTCGGCACGCTGGTAGCCCAGTCGCGCGAAGATCGCGCTGATGCGTTCCAGCGCGCGGGTGATCGGATGGATGCCGCCGCGTTCGCCGTCGCGCCCGGGCAGGCTGATGTCGAGCTTCTCGGAGGCGAGGCGACGATCGAGCTCGGCCTGTTCCAGCACCTGCTTGCGCGCGGCCAGCGCATCGGCCAGCTGCTCCTTGACCCGGTTCACCTCGGCGCCGCGCGCCTTGCGCTCGTCCGGCGCCAGTGCACCGAGCGTCTTCAGCGCAGCGGTGACGATGCCGCTCTTGCCCAGCAGGCCCACGCGCAGCGCCTCGAGCGCGTCCAGCGTGTCGGCCTTGTCGATATCGGCCAGTGCCTGCGCCGCGCGGGTGTCCAGATCGTCCATAGTGATGCACTTCTCGCTACTTCCCTCTCCCTTTCGGGGAGAGGGTGGGTTGAGGGGCCACTCTTGCGTTGTTGCCTGACCGAAGCAGGCTCCGGTTGAAGTCCGGGCAAGTCCCGTACCCTCACCTCAATCCTCTCACCCGCAAGGGGACTCCCGTTGGTCGCCAGAAGGGAGAGGAGGCAATCGCAAAAAGCCTTTATCCAAACGAAAGCGGGGAGAAGGCTGTGGCCTCCTCCCCGCTTGCTTTACATCATATCGTGCTGACGCAGGAGCGCCCGACGATCAAGCAGCCAGACTGGCCTTTGCTTTCTCGGCGATCACACCAAAAGCCTTGATGTCGTGCACGGCGATATCGGCGAGAACCTTGCGGTCCACCGTGATGCCGGCCTTGGAGAGGCCATTGATGAGGCGGCTGTAGGACAGGCCGAACATGCGAGCGGCGGCGTTGATACGCACGATCCACAGGGCACGGAACTGGCGCTTGCGCTGCTTGCGGCCGATGTACGCGTACTGACCAGCCTTGATGACGGCCTGGTTGGCTACGCGGAAGACCTTGCGACGGGCATTGTAGTAACCCTTCGCGCGGCCGATGATTTTCTTGTGACGACGACGGGCGGTGACGCCACGCTTTACACGAGCCATGGTCTATCTCCTTACAAGTAGGGCAGCATGCGAGCCACGCCGGGCGCATCACACGCCTTCAGGTGGTTCGGTGCACGGAGACCACGCTTCTGCTTGGTCGACTTCTTGGTCAGGATGTGCGACTTGAACGCGTGACCGCACTTGATCTTGCCCGATGCGGTCTTGCGAAAACGCTTCGCAGCCGCCCGGTTGGTCTTGATCTTGGGCATGGAATGCTCCTTGAGTGGGACGACTCCGATGTGGACGTCCCGGTTTCTGACTGATCTGGCGGTGACCCCGAGAGCCACGCTTTCCGTCCTGCCATGATCGGTGCACGACCCATCCAGGCGGGTCGAACCCGTGATCATACGGGTTCAAAAAGCCAAATACCAGCACGAAGTGCTGACGATTGCCTCCTCTCCCTGCAGGGAGAGGATTGATGTGAGGGTGCGGGGCTTGCCCCGCCCCCAAAGCCCCTGCTCCGGGAGAGCATCGCCCGTCAGCGAACTCCCACAAAGGCAAGCAGCCTATTTCTTCTTGGGCCCGATCATCATGACCATCTGGCGGCCTTCCAGACGCGGGAAGGACTCGACCTGGCCGTTCTCGCCGATGTCTTCCTGGATCTTCTTGGCCAGGTTCTGGCCCAGATCCTGGTGCGACATCTCGCGACCGCGGAAGCGGATGGTGACCTTGACCTTGTCGCCCTCTTCGAGGAAGCGGAGCATGTTGCGCAGCTTGATCTGGTAGTCGCCCACGTCCGTGACCGGACGGAACTTCACTTCCTTGATCTCAACCTGCTTCTGCTTCTTCTTGGCGGCTTGCGCCTTCTTCTGGGCTTCGAACTTGAACTTGCCGTAATCCATGATGCGGCAGACCGGCGGGTCGCCGTTGGGCTGGATCTCGACCAGATCCATGCCGGCTTCCTGCGCCAGTGCCAGCGCCTCGTCACGGGTCAGGATGCCGAGCTGTTCCGCATCGGCGCCAATGACACGCACCCGCGGCACACGGATTTCCAGGTTACGACGATTGCCCTTGTTGTCGGTGGTTGCGATACCACGATCCTCCAGAAGAAGTAATGTCACTGACCGCCAGGCTGAGCGTTTTCGCTCAGCGCCGGGTTTCGGTCTCCAGTCGCTCGATGAAATCGGCCAGCCTCATGCTGCCCAGGTCTTCACCGGAACGGGTACGCACAGAAACCGTCCCCGTCTCTTTCTCGCGGTCACCGACCACGAGCAGGTACGGCACTTTCTGCATCGTATGTTCGCGGATTTTATAGCCGACTTTCTCGTTGCGCAAATCCGATTGTACCCGGAAACCTTTGTCGACAAGGGTTTGCGTCACTTCGCGGACATAATCGGCCTGGGCGTCGGTGATATTGAACGCCACCGCCTGCACCGGGGCCAGCCAGGCCGGCAGCAGGCCGGCATGGTGCTCGATCAGGATGCCGATGAAACGCTCCATCGAGCCCACGATGGCCCGGTGCAGCATCACCGGATGCTGCTTCTGCGAGTGTTCGTCGACGTATTCGGCGTCCAGCCGCTCGGGCATCATGAAGTCGACCTGCATGGTGCCGACCTGCCAGGCGCGACCGATCGAGTCCTTCAGGTGGTACTCGATCTTGGGCGCGTAGAACGCACCCTCGCCCGGCAGTTCCTCCCACGCCACGCCGGCGGCACGCAGCGCATTGCGCAGCATTTCCTCGGTGCGATCCCAGAATTCGTCCGAGCCGATGCGCTTTTCGGGGCGCAGCGCCAGCTTGATCGCCAGGTCGGTGAAGCCGAAGTCGGCATACACCTTCATCGCCTGCAGATGGAACGCGGTGACCTCCGCCTCGACCTGCTCGGGCGTGCAGAAAATGTGGCCGTCGTCCTGGGTGAACGCGCGCACGCGCATGATGCCGTGCAGCGCGCCGGACGGCTCGTTGCGATGGCAGCCGCCGAATTCGCCGTAACGGATCGGCAGCTCGCGGTAGCTGTGCAGGCCGGTGTTGAACACCTGCACGTGGCCGGGGCAGTTCATCGGCTTCAGCGCGAAGGTGTGCTTCTCCGACTCGGTGAAGAACATGTTCTCGGCGTAGTTGTCCCAGTGGCCCGAGCGCTTCCACAGCGACACGTCCAGCACCATCGGGCAACGCACTTCCTGGTAGTCGCTCTTCTTGTACACGCCGCGCATGTACTGCTCGACCTGCTGCCAGATCGCCCAGCCGTTCGGGTGCCAGAACACCATGCCGGGGCTTTCTTCCTGCTGGTGGAACAGGTCCAGCTGCTTGCCGATCTTGCGGTGGTCGCGCTTCTCGGCTTCTTCCAGCTGGAACAGGTACGCCTTCAGGTCCTTGTCGTTGAGCCACGCGGTGCCGTAGATGCGGCTGAGCATCGCGTTGTTGGAATCGCCACGCCAGTACGCGCCGGCCACCTTCATCAGCTTGAACGAGTGCAGCTTGCCGGTGTTCGGCACGTGCGGACCGCGGCACAGGTCGGTGAACTCGCCCTGCGAATACAGCGACAGGTCCTGGTCGGCCGGAATGCCTTCGATGATCTCGGCCTTGTAGTTCTCGCCCAGGCCGCGGAAGAACGCCACCGCCTCGTCGCGCGACTTCACGCTGCGCGTCACCGGCAGCTGCTCGTCGACGATCTTGTGCATCTCCGCCTCGATCTTCGGCAGGTCGTCCGGGGTGAACGGCCGCTCGTAGGCGAAGTCGTAATAGAAGCCGTTGTCGATCACCGGGCCGATGGTGACCTGCGCGCCCGGGAACAGCCGCTGTACCGCCTGACCCATCAGGTGCGCGGTGGAATGGCGCAGGATCTCCAGCGCCTCCGGACTTTTCTCGGTGACGATCTGCAGGCTGGCGTCGTGTTCGATCGGGAAGCTGGCATCGACCAGCTTGCCGTCGACCTTGCCGGCCAGGGTCGCCTTGGCCAGGCCGGCGCCAATCGAGGCGGCCACGTCCTGCACGGTGACGGGATGGTCGAACGGCCGCTTGCTGCCGTCGGGTAGCGTGATCTCGATCATGGGAAGCGTTCTCTGAAAAGCAAAAAAGGGCATCCGCCCTTCTTCAAAAAGCACAAGGCGTGGTGGGGTCAGCAGGAGCAGCGGGTAGTTGCCATGTCGCACACTCGGCCGGCGTGACGCGGGCCACCTTGATCTTGTGGATTGCAGAAACGCTAGTTTAGCCCAAATCGGCTGTCAATCCTCCGCTTTCAGGGCGGTATGCACGAGGTGCGCGATAGAATGCAGCCCGATCCTGCGAGGACTTTCCATGCGCATCCTGGTTACCGGCACCGCCGGCTTCATTGGCGCCGCCCTGGCCCAGCGCCTGCTGGCACGCGGCGACGTGGTCCGCGGCTTCGACAACCACAACAGTTACTACGACCCGGCGCTGAAGGAAGCGCGCCTGGCCCGTTTCATCGACCATCCCAACTACAGCCACCAGCGCGCCGACCTGGCCGATGCCGAGGCGGTGGATCAGGCGTTTGCCGACTTCAAGCCGCAGCGCGTGGTGAACCTGGCCGCCCAGGCCGGTGTGCGCTATTCGATCAGCAACCCGCGCGCGTACGTGCAGAGCAACCTGGCCGGCTTCGTCAACATTCTCGAAGGCTGCCGCCACGGCGGCGTCGAGCACCTGGTCTACGCCTCCTCCAGTTCGGTCTACGGCGCCAATCGCAAACTGCCGTTCGCGGTGGAGGATGCGGTCGACCACCCGGTCAGCCTGTATGCCGCCAGCAAGAAGGCGAACGAGCTGATGGCGCACACGTATAGCCATCTATACGGCATCCCGACCACCGGCCTGCGCTTCTTCACCGTGTATGGCCCGTGGGGCCGGCCGGACATGTCGCCAATCCTGTTCGCCGACCGGATCAGCCGCGGCGAGCCGATCGACGTGTTCAACCATGGCCACCACAGCCGCGACTTCACCTATGTCGACGACATCGTCGAAGGCGTGATCCGCACGCTGGATCAGCCGGCCACGCCCGACCCCGCCTACGACGCCGAACTGCCGAATCCGGGCACGTCGAACGCGCCCTATCGCGTTTACAACATCGGCAACGACCAGCCGGTGCAGCTGCTGCGCTTCATCGAACTGCTGGAACAGAACCTGGGGCGCAGCGTGGAAAAACGCCTGCTGCCGATGCAGCCCGGCGACGTGCCCGACACCTGGGCCGACGTGTCGGCGCTGCGCCGCGACGTGGGCTATGCGCCGAGCACCTCGATCGAGGATGGCGTGGCGAAGTTCGTCGAGTGGTATCGGGAATACCAGGGCGCGAGGAGCGAGTGAAGAGGAGTGATGAGTGAGAGAAGAACCGGATCGAAGCAACTCTCACTTCTCACTCCTCTCCACTCACTCCTGCTCAGAACGGCTTGGCGAGCACCAGCCAGATCACGCCCAGCAGCAGCAGCACCGGCAGTTCATTGAGCCAGCGCAGGACCTTCGATGACGGCAGCGCCGCGCCCTTCGCGTTGTTCTTGAGCATGCGGCCAGCCCAGATGAAATACGCCAGCAGCAGCGCCACCAGGGTCAGCTTGGCGTCGATCCAGTGCATGCCCGAGGCGACGTTCGGCAAGCTCTGCGGAAACACCCGCCAGCCCTGCCACAGGGTCAGGCCGAACACGAAGGCGAGGCCGAACATGTTGTGGCCGAATTTGTAAAGGCGCCGCCCCATCAGCTGCAATCGCGCCTGCACCACGGGTTCGCCAGCGCTTTCGGCCAGGTTCACCAGGATCCGTGGCAGATAGAACACCGTGGCCATCCAGGCCATCACGAACAACAGGTGCAGCGACTTGATCAACAGATAGGTCATGACGGAAACGGATGGCCGCTGCGGCATGCAGCGAAGGGGATGATAACGCGGCGCCGCCGCTCAGGCCGATGCGGGACCCATGCGCTCCAGCAGGGCCTGCAGCAGCCGCTGCTGGATGCCTGCATCGAGCGGTGCGTCATGCCGGTCGGTGAGCTGGAAGAAGTCCTCGACGCGTTCGCCGAACGTGGCGATGCGGGCATCGTGCACGCGCACCCCGGTGCTCGACATCACCTGGGCCACCGCGGCCAGCAGGCCTGGCCGATCGGTGCCGACCAGCGCCAGCTGGGTCCGGTCGCCGGCGGCGTGGAAGCTGATCCGCGGGGTCATCTGGAAATGTTTCTGATGGCGCGACATGCCGCGCTTGCTCGGTTGCACGCCCGCCGACTGCGCCAGTGCGCGTTGCAGCCGCTGCTGCAATTCCTGGGCACGTGCCGCGCTGACCGGCTGCTGGCTGTCCGCATCGAGCAGCAGGAAGGTGTCCAGCGCCATGCCGGTCGACGAGCTGAGGATGCGCGCCTCCATCACCGAGAAACGCAGGCGATCCAGCACGGCGGTCACCGTGGCGAACAGGCCATCCCGGTCGGGCGTGCAGACGAACAGTTCGGTGCTGCCGCGCACCGACAGCGGATGCACCGCCACCAGCGGCACCGCTCCATCGGCCTGCAGGATGGCCGCGGTCTGCCACGCGATCTGCTCGGGCCGATGGCGCAGGAAACTGAGTTGGGGGAAGTCGGCCCACACGCGGATCACGTCGGCCTCGGCAAACCCCTGGTCCAGCAGCAGCGCCAGTGCGTATTCGGAACAGTCGCGCACGCGCTGGCCGATGTCGCGCGGCAGCTCGACATCGCTGCGCAGCGCATAGCGGGTACCGGTGTAGAGATCGGCCAGCAGGCGATCCTTCCAGCCGTTCCACAGGCGCGGGCTGGTGCCGATGATGTCCGCCACGGTGAGCAGGTAGAGCTGCCCCAGTTGCTCGCGGTTGTCGACCACCTCGGCGAAACGGTGCACCACGTCCGGGTCGGTGATGTCCTGACGCTGCGCCGTGGTGCTCATCAGCAGATGGTGGCGCACCAGCCAGGCGACGCGCTCCACATCGGCGGGCGGCAGCCCGAGGCGGCTGCAGAAAGTCCGCGCATCCTCCTCGCCCAGCAGCGAGTGATCGCCACCGCGCCCCTTCGCGATGTCGTGGAACAGGCCGGCCAGCAGCAGCACCTCGGGCGTGGGCAGGCTGGCCCATATCTCGCAGCCCAGCGCGAACTCGCGTTGCGCCGCGGGGTCGGCGAACCGAGCCAGGTTGCGCAGCACGCGCAAGGTGTGTTCGTCGACCGTGTAGACATGGAACAGGTCGTACTGCATGCGCCCGAACACCTTGCCGAACGCGGGCAGGATCGCCGCCAGCAGGCCGTGCCGGTTCATCCGCCACAACGCCTCCACCGCCGGCGCACCGCGACGCAGCAGTCGCAGGAAGGCGGCCAGCACCTCGCGATCATCGGCCAGTGCATCGCCATGCACGGCGGTGGCCTGGTGGATGCGGCGCATGGAGTCGGCGGTGAAGCCGACCACGCCCGGCTGGTCCAGCCGGGCGATGAAGATCTCCACCAGCGCGGCCGGACGGCGCATGAACAACTGCGGGTCGATCGCCGCCAGGCGCGATCCGTAGCGCACGAACGCCTCCCCCACCGGCAAGGCCTCGCCGGGCGATTCCAGCATTTCCTCGAACCGTTCGGCCACCTGCACGCCCAGCCGCTCCACCTGGCTGGCGGCGCGGTAGTAGCCCTGCATGAATTGCTCGACGCCCAGGTTCTTGGCGTGCTCGTCCTCGAAGCCCAGGCGCTCGGCCAGTGCCCGCTGGTAGTCGAACAGCAGCCGCTCCTCGGCGCGTCCGGCCTCCAGATGCAGCGCATAGCGATAGCGGCGCAGGGTCGCCTCGGACTCCTCCAGCACCGACTGTTCCGCCGGGTCGAGCAGGCCTTCGGTGACCATGTCGGCAAGATCGTTGGCGTGCGCCAGCCGCAGGCCCATCCAGCGCAGCGAGTCGAGCGTGCGCAGGCCGCCCGGGCCGTCCTTCAGATTCGGCTCGAGGTTGTAGGCGGTGTCGTCGTAACGGGCGTGGCGCGCATTGCGTTCGGCCAGCCGCGCGGCCAGGTACTCGCGTGGCGGCCACAGCGCCGGATCGTCGACGATCGCGCGCAGCACACCTTCCATTTCCGGATCGCCCGCCAGCCGACGCGCATCCAGCAGGCTGGTGAACACGCTGGCGTCCCGGGCGGCGAGTGCGCGGCACTGGGCCGGATCACGCACCGCATGGCCGACCTTGAGGCCGATGTCCCACAAGGTGGCGAAGCACTGTTCGAGTGCACGCAGGCGCGCCGGCTCGGACGCCCCGGTCAGGGCCAGCAGATCCACGTCGGAGCAGGGAAACAACAGGCCGCGGCCGAAGCCGCCGACCGCGAACAACGCGGTGCCGCCGACCTCACCCAGGCAGGCCATCCACACATGCGCCACGACCCGCGCCACCGATTCGCCGCGACGGCGCGCCAGCGCACTGGCATCGGCGCCGTCGCGAAACGCCGTGGCCAGCGCCCGGTCGACGTCGCCCAGCAGTTGCCGCAACGCCCGCCGCGCCTCGGCCGAAACGCCGGAGCGCGGCACGGCCACGGGCAGGCGCGGCAAGGGGGGAAGCGTTGGATTCATTGGAGCCGGAAGCAAATGGCAAGAAGTGAGAGGGGCAGTCTGCCATGCCGCGACAGCCCGCTCCGTATCCCGCGTCCCGGCTTCTCAGGCATCCGGCCAGGCGGTGAGGATCTCGAAGCCGTCGTCGGTCACCGCGATGGTGTGTTCCCACTGTGCCGACAGCGAGTGATCGCGGGTCACCACGGTCCAGCCGTCCGGCAATTGCCGCGTCTGCGGCTTGCCGGCGTTGACCATCGGCTCGACGGTGAAAGTCATGCCCTTCTTCAGCTCGATCCCGGTGCCGGGCTTGCCGTAGTGCAAAACCTGCGGCTCGTCGTGATAGACCTTGCCGATGCCGTGACCGCAATACTCGCGCACCACCGAGAAGCCGGCCGCCTCGGCGTGCTGCTGGATCGCATGACCGACGTCGCCCAGCGTCGCGCCGGGGCGCACGGCCTGGATGCCGCGCATCATCGCCTCGAAGGTGGTGTCCATCAACCGCTTGGCCAGCACCGACGGCGTGCCGGCGACATACATGCGGCTGGTGTCGCCGTGCCAGCCGTCCTTGATCACGGTGACGTCGAGGTTGACGATGTCGCCGTCCTTGAGCACCTTGCCCTCGTTCGGGATGCCATGGCAGATCACATGGTTGACCGAGGTGCACAGGGTCTTGGGAAATCCGTGGTAGCCGACGTTGGCGGGGATCGCCTTCTGCACGTTGACGATGTGCTCGTAGGCGAGCCGGTCGAGCTCCTCGGTGGTGACGCCGGGCTTGACGTGATCCTTGAGCATGGCCAGCACTTCGGCAGCCAGCCGGCCGGCAACGCGCATGCCTTCGAGGTCTTCGGGGGATTTCAGGGTAATGGCCATCGGTTCCACTCATGTGGCGGCAAAAGCCAAACAAATCCAGCGACTTGCCGCACCGCCGGCGTACCGGCTACAATTTCGGAGTTTTGCAGGGCCTGCAGCTCGATATCTGGAGCAGCCAACGCAAAGCGAACGGGAATTGTAACCCTCCGCGGTACAACACCCAAACCAACGCCACACACGCATCGGCACCGCCTTCGGGGTGCCGCGCCTCGCCCACCCACAAAATCGGGCAAGTCGCGGTCGAAGCCGGGGATGCGTGGAGGTCCCAACCCCCAGGTTCCTTCTCGAGGGAACCGACAATCGGAGCTACACCCCATGGCACAAGTCACCATGCGTCAGATGCTGGAAGCCGGCGTCCATTTCGGTCACCAGACCCGTTACTGGAACCCCAAGATGGCCCCGTACATCTTCGGCGCCCGCGGCAAGATCCACATCATCAATCTCGAAAAGACCCTGCCGCTGTTCACCGACGCGATGAATTTCCTGTCGGGCCTGGCGCAGAAGCGCGGCACCATCCTGTTCGTCGGCACCAAGCGTTCGGCCCGCGAGCCGTTGGCCGAAGAGGCCGCACGCGCCGGCATGCCGTTCGTCACCTCGCGCTGGCTCGGCGGCATGCTGACAAACTTCCGCACCGTGAAGCAGTCCGTTTCGCGCCTGAAGGAACTGGAAGCGGCCGAGACCGACGGTTCGTTCGACAAGCTGGTCAAGCACGAAGTGCTGGCCCGTCGCCGTGAGCGCGACAAGCTGCAGGCCTCGCTGGGCGGCATCAAGGACATGAACCGCCTGCCCGACGCGCTGTTCGTGATCGACATCGGCCACGAAGACATCGCCGTGCAGGAAGCCAAGAAGCTGGGCATCCCGGTGATCGCCGTGGTCGACACCAACTACAACCCGGAACTGGTCGACTACGCCATCCCGGGCAACGACGACGCGATCCGCGCGATCCAGCTGTACGCCCGCGCCGCTGCCGACTCGATCCTGGAAGGCAAGGCCGCCGCGCCGGCCGCCGCCCAGGGCGACGGCAACGACTTCGTCGAGCTGGACGAGGAAGGCAACCCGGTCGCCAAGGTCGATCGTCCGCGCCGCGAGGCTGCCCCGCGCAAGTCCGCCCCGCGCCGCGAAGGCGGCCGTGACGGCGGTCGTGGTTCGCGCAACGACGCCAGGTAAGCGCGCCGACGGCGGTCAACGGCCGCCGTCAGGCCCTGCCCGAGATCACCGCGCGGTGGCGCCCGTTCGCCACCGCGCCATCCAAGCATTAGAGGATTGACGATGAGCAATATTTCCGCACAACTGGTCAAGGAGCTGCGCGAGCGGTCCGGCGCCGGCATGATGGAATGCAAGAAGGCCCTGGTCGAGAACAACGCCGACATCGAAACCGCGATGGAATGGCTGCGCAAGTCCGGCCTGGCCAAGGCTGACAAGAAGGCCAGCCGCATCGCTGCCGAAGGTCGCATCGTGGCTGCCCAGAGCGCCGGCAAGGCCGTGCTGGTCGAGATCAACTGCGAAACCGATTTCGTGGGCAAGGACGCGAGCTTCCTGAAGTTCAGCGACACCGTCGCCGACGTCGCGCTGAACTCCGGTGCTGCCGACATCGACGCACTGAAGGCAGCCGCCTACCCGGGCGCCAGCAATGTCGAGGAAGCCGCCAAGAGCCTGATCGCCACCATCGGCGAAAAGATCGACGTGCGCCGCATGGCAGTCGTCAAGAATGACGGCGTGATCGGCAGCTACACCCACGGCGGCCGCATCGGCGTGCTGGTGGCGCTCAAGGGTGGCTCCGAAGAGCTGGCCAAGGGCATCGCCATGCACGTGGCAGCGATGAACCCGGCGCACATCCGCGCCGAGGACGTCCCGGCCGAATTCCTGGCCAAGGAAAAGGAGATCGCGCTGAGCCTGATGTCCGACAAGGAAAAGGCCAAGCCGGCCGACATCCTCGAGAAGATCATCTCCGGCAAGGTGCAGAAGATCGTCTCCGAAGTGACCCTGCTGGGCCAGCCTTACGTGCTGGACACCAACGTCACCGTGGCCGACGCGCTGAAGAAGGAAGGCGCCGACGTCATCTCGGTGGCTCGCCTGGCGGTTGGCGAAGGCATCGAGAAGGTGCAGGAAGACTACCTGGCCGAAGTGGCAAAGGCGATGCAGGGCTGAACCCCCGGCAAGTCGTTGCACAACGAAAAGGCCGCGAGCAATCGCGGCCTTTTCCATTCCCTGGCGCCTGAAACCAGGGCCCCGCTTCCCGATTCACGGAAAATTTCGCAGATGGCCACGGCAAACGCCCCGACCATGGGCGGCTGCCACTACAATAAGCCGGTTTACCCCACACAATCCGGAGCCCCCATGAGCGACCAGCCCAAGTACCGCCGCATCCTGCTCAAGCTCTCCGGTGAAGCCCTGATGGGCGATGCCGACTACGGCATCGATCCCAAGGTGATCGGTCGGCTGGCCGATGAAATCATCGAGGTGCAGAAGACCGGCGTGCAGATCGGCATCGTGATCGGCGGCGGCAACATCTTCCGCGGCGCCGGCCTCGCCGCCGCCGGCATGGACCGGGTCACCGGCGACCACATGGGCATGCTGGCCACCGTGATGAACGCGCTGGCGATGCAGGACGCGATCGAGAAGCGCGGTGGCTACGCACGAGTCACCAGCGCGATCCAGATCCACGACGTGGCCGAGGATTACATCCGCCGCCGCGCCATTCGCCACATCGAGAAAGGCCGCATCGTGCTGTTCGCCGCCGGCACCGGCAATCCGTTCTTCACCACCGATTCCGCGGCAGCCTTGCGCGCGGTGGAGATCGGCGCGGACCTGCTGCTGAAGGCGACCAAGGTCGATGGCGTGTACACCGCCGACCCGGCCAAGCATGCCGACGCGACCCGTTATGACCGGCTCGGCTACGACGACGTGATCGAGCGCAAGCTGGCGGTGATGGACACCGCCGCGATCGCCCTGTGCCGCGACCAGCAGATGCCGCTGCGCATCTACGACATGACCGTGGCCGGCAACCTGATGCGGATCATGCGCGGCGAGTCGATCGGCACCCTGGTCGACGGCGGCTGACCGCGCCGCAACAAGCCGCCACGGCGGCCACTGCTATAATCACGCGTTGCACGATTCACCGGGAAGCACGACATGCTCAATGACATCAAGAACGATGCGCAGACCCGCATGGGCAAGAGCATCGACTCGCTCAGGCACGACCTCACCCGCATCCGCACCGGCCGCGCCAGCACCTCGCTGGTGGACGGCATCAAGGTGTCCTACTACGGCTCGGACATGCCGCTGGCGCAGGTCGCCTCGGTCTCGCTGTCCGATGCGCGCACCATCCTGATCACGCCATGGGAAAAGAACATGGTGGCGCCGATCGAGAAGGCCCTGATGGCTTCGGACCTGGGCATCACGCCGACCACCGCCGGCACCGTGATCCGCCTCAACATGCCCGCACTGACCGAGGAGCGCCGCCGCGAGCTGGCCAAGCTGGTCGGCCACGAGGGCGAGAACGCCAAGATCGCGATCCGCAACGTCCGTCGCGACGCCCTGCAGCAGGTCAAGGACCTGCTCAAGGAAAAGCTGATCACCGAGGACGAAGACCGCCGTGTCGACGACGAGATCCAGAAGCTCACCGATCGCGCGGTGAAGGACGTCGATGTCGTGGTCAAGGCCAAGGAAGAGGAGCTGATGGCGCTCTGAGCGTCATCGCCCCATCATGCCCGGCGCCGACGTCGCCCAGGTGCCGCGCCACATCGCCATCGTGATGGATGGCAACGGGCGCTGGGCGAAAGCACGGCATCGCCCCCGCAGCTTCGGCCACAATGCCGGCCGCAAGGCCGTGCGCGAAGTGATCGAGGCCTGCCTGCGCGAAGGCGTGCAGGCGTTGACCCTGTTCGCGTTCTCCAGCGAAAACTGGCAACGCCCACAGGAAGAAGTGGGCGCGCTGATGGGGCTGTTCGTGCGGGCGCTGGACAAGGAAGTGGACGAACTGCACGGCCACGGCGTGCGGCTGCGCTTCATCGGCAATCTCGACGCCTTCGAGGCGAACCTGCGCGAGCGGATGCAGGCGGCGATGGCGCGCACCGCCGGCAACGACCGGCTGCAGGTGAACATCGCGGTGAGCTACGGCGGCCGCTGGGACATCGTGCAGGCCAGCCGCCAGGCCGCAGCCGCGGTGGCTCGCGGCGAATTGCGCGCGGACGACATCGATGAGGCCCGACTTGGCCAGTGGATGAGCCTGGCCGAACTGCCGCCGCTGGACCTGTTCATCCGCACCGGCGGCGAATGCCGCATCAGCAATTTCCTGTTGTGGCAGGTCGCGTACGCCGAGCTGTACTTTACCGATACCTTGTGGCCCGATTTCGACCAGGCTTGCCTGCGCCGGGCCATCGAAGACTATGCCCGCCGGGAGCGCCGTTTTGGCCGTACCGGCGAGCAGGTCACCCCAGTTTCCTAGAGGATTCCCATGCTGCTTCAGCGCATTCTCACCGCCCTGGTGCTCGCGCCGCTGGCGATCCTGATCATCCTGCTGCCGTCCACCGGCATCTTCGGTGCGATCGTCGCGCTGGCCTTCCTCGCCGCCTGGTGGGAATGGGCCCAGCTGAGCGGACTGAAGAACCGTTCGGCGCGCATCGTGCTGCTGCTCGCGGCTGCCGGCGTCTTCATCCTGCTCTGGCTTGCCCGGGGCAGCGCATGGACACCGTGGCTGCTCGCCGTCGGCGTGGCCTGGTGGGTGGTGGCCTGCCTGTGGCTGCGCCATTTCGCCTTCGGCGCCGCGCCCACGCGCGAGAACCTGACCTTGAAGCTGATCGCCGGCGTCTTCGTGATCTTCCCCACCTGGGTCGCACTCACCAGCATCCACGGCCGCCTGCCGCACGGTCACTGGTGGACCCTGCTGGCCCTGGTGATCGTGTGGGCCTCGGACATCGGCGCGTATTTCAGCGGCCGCACCTTCGGCAAGCGCAAGCTGGCGCCGCAGATCAGTCCGGGCAAGACCTGGGCCGGTGCATACGGCGCGATGGTCGCCGGCGTGCTGGTCGCCGATGTGGGTGGCTGGCTGCTCGGCGTGCGCGGGAGCTCGCTGCTTGCGCTGGCGGTGCTGGCCGCTGCCACGGTGGCGATATCGATCGTGGGCGACCTGCTGGAAAGCCTGATGAAGCGGCACGCCCAGGTAAAGGATTCGGGCAGCATCTTTCCCGGCCACGGCGGCCTGATGGATCGACTGGACAGCGTATTCGCCGCGCTGCCGGTGTTCGCCGCCGGCCTGCTGTTGCTGGACATCTGACATGCAGGACATTGCCGTACTCGGCGCCACCGGCTCGATCGGCGGCAGCACGCTCGACGTGATCGCGCGTCACCCCGGGCGCTTTCGTGCCACGGTGCTGACGGCGCACCGCCAGGTCGAGGCCCTGGTCGGCTTGTGCGTGAAACACCGGCCCGAACTGGCGGTGATCGCCGATCCTGCGCTGGAAGGCGAACTGGCCCGTCGCCTGAGCGCCGCGGGGGTGCGTTGCGAGGTGGCCAGCGGCCATGCCGCGCTGACCACGGCCGCTTCCGGCCAGCTGTGCGACACCGTGGTGGCCGCCATCGTGGGCGCCGCGGGACTGGAGTCCACGCTGGCCGCCGCGCGCACGGGCAAGCGCCTGCTGCTGGCCAACAAGGAATCCATCGTGATGGCCGGCCCGCTGCTGCTGGAGGCCGTCGCCACCGGCAAGGGCGCGCTGATTCCCGTCGATTCCGAACACAACGCGATCTTCCAGTGCCTGCCCGGCGGCCGGCCCGAGCTGGCTCGAAGCGGCGTGCGCCGGCTGGTCCTGACTGCCTCGGGTGGCCCGTTCCGCGGCCGCACGCGGGCCGAACTGGCCGGCATCACGCCCGACCAGGCCTGCAAGCACCCGAACTGGGTGATGGGCCGCAAGATCTCGGTCGACTCGGCCACCCTGATGAACAAGGGCCTGGAAGTCATCGAGGCCCACCACCTGTTCGCCGCGCCGGCCGAGGTCATCGACGTGGTGGTGCACCCGCAGAGCCTGATCCACTCGATGGTCGAGTACGTCGACGGCTCGGTGCTGGCCCAGCTGGGCAATCCGGACATGCGCACCGCGATCGCCCATGCCCTGGCCTGGCCGGAACGGATCGAATCCGGCGTGCCTTCGCTGGACCTGGCCCGGTGCGCCCCGCTGCAGTTCGAGCCGCCGGACCTGGTCACCTTCCGCTGCCTGGCGCTGGCTTTCCAGGCCTTGCGTGCCGGCGGCGATGCCCCCGCCGTGCTGAACGCGGCCAACGAGATCGCCGTGGAAGCCTTCCTCGGCGGCGCACTGCCCTTCCTGTCGATCGCCGACGTGGTCGAGTCGGTACTTGCGGAACTGCCGGCGCAAGCCGTGGTCGATGTTGGAACGCTTTGTGAACGCGACCGCATGGCGCGGGAGGCCGCCCGGCGCGTCCTGCGCAATGCTTGCTGATATTCTTGCTCCGATGACTTTCTGCCCCGGTATTTGATGACTTCCTTCTTCGGCTCGGTGTTCTGGTTGCTGGTCACGCTCGGTGTGCTGGTGACCTTCCATGAGTTTGGCCATTACTGGGTCGCGCGCCGCTGTGGGGTCAAGGTGCTGCGCTTCTCGGTCGGCTTTGGCAACGCGATCTGGAAACGCATCGGCCGCGACGGCACCGAATACCAGATCGCCGCGATTCCACTGGGCGGTTACGTCAAGATGCTGGATGCCCGCGAGGGTGAGGTCGACCCTGCCCTGCAGTCACAGGAATTCACCGGCAAGTCGGTATGGAAGCGCATCGCCATCGTCGCCGCCGGCCCGGGCTTCAACCTGATTTTCACCGTCGCGGCGTTCTGGCTGATGTTCATGCTGGGTCGGCCCGATGCCGCCCCGCTGGTCACCGCCACGCCGCAGAGCATCGCCGCCAAGGCCGGCATCCAGCCTGGTGACCGCATCCTCCGCGTCGATGGCGAAGAGGTAGGC
This sequence comes from Rhodanobacter sp. Root561, assembly GCF_001427365.1. Lineage (NCBI taxonomy): Bacteria > Pseudomonadati > Pseudomonadota > Gammaproteobacteria > Lysobacterales > Rhodanobacteraceae > Rhodanobacter > Rhodanobacter sp. Root561. Next base: position 1,301,778 of record NZ_LMGH01000001.1, on the reverse strand, counting down.
ACCTATACCGATGCGATGGACGGCGTGGTCAATGCCCTGCTCGGGCGTTCGCCGCTGCCGCTGACCGTTCGGGGCACCGATGGTCGCCAGCGCGAACTGGTGTTGCCGCTGGACGAACTGCCCGCCGGCGAAGGCGTGGCCAGCTATCTGGATCAACTGGGGCTGAAGCTGGCCTCGTCCCCGGCGATCGCCGCCAGCGTGCTGCCCGGCATGCCGGCGGCACTTGGCGGCATGCAGGGCGGCGACCGGATCGTCTCGATCAACGGCCAGCCGGTGACCGACTACGCCGCGTTCCAGAAACTGGTGCCACTCGAGGCCGCAAAATCGCCGCACCTGAAACTGGCGATCGAACGGGGCGGCAAGCCACTGGTGCTGGCGGTCGACGCGCGGCACGAATCCATCGAAGGCCAGCCGGTCAGCTGGATCATCGGCGTCAACGGCCCCGGTCCCGAACAGGTGACCTTGCGTTACGGGCCGATCAGGGCGTTTTCCGCCTCGCTCGACGCCACCTGGCGCAATACCGCGCAGACCTTCAACCTGATCGGCAAGATGATCAGCGGCCAGGCTTCGACCAACAACCTGTCCGGCGTGATCGGCATCGCCTCGGTGGCCAACCAGTCCGCCAGCATGGGGCTGCCGTGGTTCCTGAATTTCCTGGCACTCATCTCGCTGAGCCTGGCAATCCTCAACCTGCTGCCGATCCCGGTCCTGGATGGCGGGCACCTGCTGTATTATCTTGTGGAGTTGGTCAAAGGCAGTCCGGTCAGCGAACAGACGATGGTAGTCGGCCAGTACATCGGCATCGCCTTGCTGTTCACCCTGATGGGGCTGGCTTTCTACAACGACATCCATCGCATGCTGCCGTCGTGATGCCAACGCACGGCGACAACGGGATCACGATGACAGGCCTGACTGCGCCAGCCGCGGCAAGCTGCAGCGGTGTTTCAGGTCGCTCCCTGTCTCGGCAGGGCGCGTTTCTTTTTCGGGAAGGGGTTCGTCCCTGCCCCATGCTCTTGATCGGGGCGGCCGCGCTGGCCGCTTCATCGAAATAACCCAACGGAATCGACGATGAAGCGTATCGCCGCGCTGATCCTGCTTGCCTCCCTCTCCGCCAATGCGTTCGCGTTCGATCCCTTCGTGGTGTCGGACATCCGCATTGACGGCCTCAGCCGGATTTCCGCCGGTACCGTCTACAACTATCTGCCGATCAACAAGGGCGACCAGCTGACCAACGACGGGGCGCAGCGCGCCATCCGCGCGCTGTACCAGACCAAGTTCTTCAGCGATGTCGAGATGGATCGCGAAGGCAGCATCCTGGTGATCAAGGTGGTCGAGCGCCCCTCGATTGCCAAGCTGACCCTGCGCGGCAACAAGGACATCAAGACCGACGACCTCAAGAAGGGCCTGAAGGAGATCGGCCTCACCGAGGGCGAGACCTTCGACCGGCTGGCGCTGGACAACGTGCAGCAGGAACTGATCCGGCAGTACTACAACCGCGGCAAGTACAATGTTTCGGTCGACCCGCACGTGACCCGGCTGGATCGCAACCGCGTCGCCATCGAGATCGAGATCCGCGAAGGCAAGGCCGCCAAGATCAAGGAACTGAACATCCTCGGCAACCACGCGTTCAGCGACAAGGACATCCGCGAAGGTTTCGAATCGGACACCAGCAGCTGGATGTCCTGGTATTCGAAGGATGACCAGTATTCGCGCGAAAAGCTGTCCGGGGATCTCGAGAAGCTGCAGTCCTACTACATGGACCGCGGCTACGCCGACTTCGGTATCGACTCCACCCAGGTAGCGATCGCACCGGACAAGCGGTCGATGTACATCGACGCCAGCATCAAGGAAGGCGAGGTCTATACGGTCAGCGACGTGAAGCTGCTGGGCGACCTGATCCTGCCTGAAAAGACCATGCGTTCACTCGTCTTCACCAAGGCGGGCGCCACCTTCAATCGTGCCGCGATCGAAGCCAGCAGCAAGGCGATCAAGGCGGTACTGGCCAACATCGGCTATGCCTATGCCAAGGTCACGCCGATTCCCAAGCTGGACAAGGAAAAGCGCACGGTCGACCTGACCATGTACGTCGAGCCCGGCCAGCGCGTCTACGTGCGCCGGGTGATCTTCCAGGGCAATACGCGCACCGAGGACGGCGTGCTGCGCCGCGAGCTGCGCCAGCTGGAGGGTTCCTGGTATTCGCAGGCCGCCATCGACCGTTCCAAGGTTCGTCTGCAGCGGCTCGGCTACTTCAAGACAGTCGACATCGACAAAGCGCGCGTCCCGGGCACCCAGGACAAGGTGGACGTCACCGTCAAGGTGGAGGAGCAGTCGGCCGGCAGCATGCAGTTCGGCATCGGCTACTCGCAGTACTCCGGCATCATCCTGAATGCCTCGGTGTCGCAGAACAACCTGTTCGGCACCGGCGACAGCTTCTCGATCAGCGGCGAGCGCAGCACGTACTACACGCGCCTGGGATTGAATTACTACAACCCCTACCTGACCGACAGCGGCATCGGCATCGGCTACAGCGCCTCGTACTCGAAGACCGACTACGGCAACACCGACTTCGCCAACTACGCGACAAGCACGACAAGTTTCTCCTCCTATCTCGGCATTCCGATCAGCGAAACCGACGGCTTGCGCGTGGGCCTGGGCATCAGCAGCAACAAGGTCAACCTGTACCCGGGCTACAGCCCGCTGGTGCTGATCGACTACCAGAACGAGATCGGCAACAAGACGATCCACACCTGGACCGGCACGCTGGGCTGGAACCACGACACCCGCAATGGCTACTGGGCGCCGACCCGCGGTGGCCTGATCTCGGCCTCGACCGACGTCGCCCTGCCCGGCTCGACCGTGCAGTACTGGAAGCTCAACACCGAACTCAACCACTACTGGCCGATCGGCAAGGGCTTCGTGCTGTATCTGGATGGCCAGGTCGGCTACGGCAAGACCTATGGCAAGAACGGCATCAGCGACGATGCCTACGATGCATTGGCCGCGGCCAGCAAGGCCGACAATGTCAACCAGGGCCACATCATCACCGACATGCGCCAGGACCTCCCGTTCTGGCAGAACTACTACGCCGGTGGCGTGCGCGATGTGCGCGGTTTCCAGGACAACACCCTGGGCCCGCGCGTGTGCATCGACGGCAGCTCGCCCGACGCCAAGGGCATGTGCAACAACGGTGCCTACTACTCCCAGCCGATCGGCGGCGCGTTCAAGGTCCTGGGCACGGCCCAGGTCTTCCTGCCGCTGCCTTTCCTGAAGGACGTCAACACCGCCCGCGTGTCCTGGTTCATGGACGTCGGCAACGTGTACAAGGACTACAAGAGCTTCGATGCCTCCGAACTGCGCGCATCGACCGGCATCTCGCTGCAGTGGCAGGCGCCGATCGGTCCGCTGATCATCAGCCTGGCCGTGCCGTTCCGCTCCAAGGACGCCGATCGCCATTACGAGGAACGCATCCAGTTCACCTTCGGCAGCCAGTTCTGATTCCATCCGGAAGTGGATCGGAAAGCGCGGCCCGGCCGCGCTTTCTTTTGCCGGAAGGGTCGACTGCACGCCGCGCCGCCACCCTCTACAATGGCCGGCAGGTTCCGGAGCAAGCATGAGCACAATCCATTACACGGTCGCCGGGCTGGCCGAGCGGTTCGGCCTGGTCGCAAGCGGCGATGGCGCGCGGGTGATCGACGGCGTCGGCACTCTGGCGGGCGCCGGTCCCAGCCAGCTCAGCTTCCTGTCCAACAGCAAGTACAGCGGCCAGCTGGCAGCCACCCGCGCCGGCGTGGTGGTGTTGCGCGAAGCGGACCTGGCCGCGTGCCCGACGGCGGCGCTGGTCGCCTCCGATCCCTATGTGGCCTACGCGAAACTTGCCGCCCTGTTCGAACGGATGCCTGCCGCCGCAGCGGGCATCCACCCCAGCGCCGTGGTGGCCGACAGCGCGCAGGTCGATCCCGGCGCCAGCGTCGGGCCGGGCTGCGTTGTCGGCGAGCGTGCGGTGATCGCGGAGGGAGTAGTGCTCGGCCCACACTGCATCGTCGGCGAGGACTGCACGGTCGGCGCGCATTCACGACTGATCGCCCGGGTCACCCTGGTGACCCGGGTCACGCTGGGCCAGCGCGTGCTGGTGCACCCCGGTGCGGTGATCGGCTCGGACGGCTTCGGCCTGGCCTTCGACCGGGACCACTGGATCAAGCTGCCCCAGCTCGGCGGCGTGCGCATCGGCGACGATTGCGAGATCGGCGCCAACACCACGATCGACCGCGGCGCACTGGACGACACCGTGCTGGAAGAGGACGTGCGGCTGGACAACCAGATCCAGATCGCCCACAACGTGCACGTAGGCGCGCACACCGCGATGGCCGGCTGCGCCGCAGTAGCCGGCAGCGCGAGGATCGGCCGTTACTGCATGATCGGCGGCAACGCCGGCGTGCTTGGCCATCTGGAACTGGCCGACCGGGTTACCATTACCGCCAAGAGCCTGGTCACGCATTCGATCCGCGAACCTGGCGAATATTCATCGGGCGTGCCCCTGCAGGACAACCGCCAGTGGCGAAAGAATGCGGCGCGCTTCAAACATCTGGACGAGTACGCGCGTCGACTGTCGACGCTGGAGAAGGACAGCGACAATGAGTGAAAACAGCGACTTCATGACCCTGCCGATCGATGTGGAGCAGATCCGGGAATTGCTCCCCCACCGCTACCCGTTCCTGCTGGTGGACCGCGTGATCGAGATCGTGCCCGAGGTCAGCGTGGTCGCGATCAAGAACGTGACCATCAACGAGCCGTTCTTCCAGGGCCATTTCCCCGGACACCCGGTAATGCCCGGCGTACTGATCATCGAGGCGATGGCGCAGGCCGCCGGCCTGCTGACCCAGGTCAGCCGCCACATGAAGGGCGACAAGGTCAGCCCGCTGTTCTACCTGGTCAAGGTCGACAACGCGCGCTTCAGCGCCCCGGTGGTTCCCGGCGACCAGTTGCGCATGGAAGTCAGCCTGAAGCGGCTGATGCGCGGCATGGGCATCTTCGAGGCCCGCTCCCTGGTCGATGGCAAGGAAGTGGCCAGTTGCGAATTGATGTGCGCCGCGAGGTCGGGCAAATGATCCATCCCACCGCACTGATCGACCCCTCCGCCATCATCGGCGCCAACGTCAGCATCGGCGCGTACAGCGTGATCGGTGCCGAGGTGGAGATCGGCGAAGGCACCGTGATCGGGCCGCATGTGGTGATCGAGGGACCGACCCGGATCGGCCGCGACAACCGGATCAACCAGTTCGCCTCGCTGGGTGGCGATCCGCAGGACAAGAAGTGGCAGGGCGAACGCACCGAACTGGTGATTGGCGACCGCAACCTTATTCGCGAATTCACCACGATCAACCGCGGCACCGGTGACGGTGGCGCGATCACCCGGCTCGGCAACGACAACTGGGTGCTGGCGTACGTGCACATCGCGCACGACTGCCAGATCGGCAACAACGTGGTGTTCTCCAACTACTCGGCGCTGGCCGGGCACGTCAGCATCGGCGACTGGACGATCCTGTCCGGCTACTCAGGCGTGCACCAGTTCTGCAAGGTCGGCGCGCACGCGTTCATCGGCATGGGCTGCCTGGTCGGCCACGACGTGCCGCCGTTCGTGATGATGGCCAACGAACAGCACGGGCGCCCGCGGGGCATCAACAGCGAAGGCCTGAAGCGCCGTGGTTTCGACGCGCCGCGGATCGCCGCGATCAAGCGTGCCTATCGCACCCTGTACATGGCCGGCCTGTCGCTGCCCGAAGCCCGCGAAAAGCTGGCCGAACAGGCGCGCGAAAGCGACGACGTGCGCGCCATGCTGGAGTTCCTCGACCACAGCGAGCGCGCGCTCGCCCGCTGATATGTGCGCAGCACATATCAGCAAATCAAATACTCGCGCTCTTGCCAGGACGGAGTCATGTCAGTGACCGAGACTGATCGCCATCCCCTGATCGCCATCATTGCCGGCGAAGACTCCGGTGACCAGCTCGGCGCCGACCTGATCGCCGCCTTGCGCCGACGCTATCCGCAGGCGCGTTTCGTGGGCATCGGTGGCGCGCGCATGCAGCGCGAAGACTTCGAGTCCTGGTACGACATCCACGAGTTGTCGCTGTTCGGTTTCAGTGAAGTCATCCTCCACCTGCCCCGGCTGCTGCGCCTGCGCAAGGCGCTGGTCGCGCGCCTGCTCGAGCTGAAACCCGACGTCGTGGTCGGCATCGACGCGCCGGATTTCAACCTCGGTGTGGAGCAGCGCCTGAAACAGGCCGGCCTGCTGACCGTGCACTACGTCAGCCCGTCGGTATGGGCGTGGCGCGAGAAACGCGCCGAGAAGATCGGCCGCAGCGCCCATCGGGTGCTCTGCCTGTTCCCGATGGAACCGGCGATCTATGCGAAGCACGGCATCGATGCGCGCTTCGTCGGGCATCCGCTGGCCGATCGTTTCGCCCTGGTGTCTGACCGCGTGGGCGCGCGCGACGTGCTGCAGTTGCCGCAACAGGCGCCGGTGCTCGCCGTGCTGCCCGGCAGCCGGCTTTCCGAATTGAGCCGGCTGGGCCAGCCGTTCATCGAAGCCGCCAGTCGCGTCGCCGCGGCCGTCCCGGGCCTGCGCGTGGTCATTCCCGCGGCCAATGCCCGGGTCCGCGCGAAGCTCGACACGCTGCTCGCCCACGTCCCCCAGGGCGAATCCCGCCCGCTGCTGCTCGACGGCCATGCGCACGAGGCGATGCTGGCCGCCGACGTGGTGCTGCTGGCGTCGGGCACCGCCACGCTGGAGGCGATGCTGGCCAAGCGGCCGATGGTGGTGGGCTATCGCGTGGCCCCGATGAGCTATCGCATTGCCCGCGCGCTGAAGATGCTGAAGACCGACATCTATTCGCTGCCGAACATCCTGGCACGCGCCAGCGGCATCGATATCGGTGGCGGCCTGCTGGTGCCGGAACTGATGCAGGACGACTGCACCGCGGAGAACCTCGCTGCCGCCACCCTGGCGCTGTTCAAGGACAGCGAGCGGCGTGGCGCGGTGGTCGCCGCCTTCGAGCAATTGCACCAGGCGCTGCGCGGCGGGCTGGACGATCAGGCCGGCGATCGCGCCGCGACGGCCATCGCCGAGCTGATCGATGCACGGAATCCCGGCCATGGCTGAGCGTTCCGCGAGTACCTGCTCCCCACCTCAATCCTTCCCCTCGGGGGGGATGAGGCAAGCGCAGGAAGCGCGGGAATCGATTGGAGCGAGCCTGTTCGTGGCCGGCGTGGACGAAGCGGGACGTGGCCCGCTGGCCGGCCCGCTGGCCGTCGCCGCGGTGATCCTCGACCCGTCCCGCCCGATCCCCGGTCTGGACGATTCGAAGAAGCTCAGCGAGGCGAAACGCGAGGCGCTTTACCCCCTGATCATCGAGCGCGCGCTGGCCTGGTGCGTGGTGCTGATCGAACCGGACGAGATCGACCGCCTGAACATCTTCCAGGCCACCATGACCGGCATGAGTCGTGCGGTTGCCGGCCTCGCACCGGGTGCGCACGAAGCCCTGGTCGACGGCAACCAGTTGCCGAAGGACCTGCCCTGCCCCGGCCGGGCGATCGTCGGCGGCGATGCGCTGGAACCGGCCATCAGCGCCGCCTCGATCCTGGCCAAGGTCAGCCGTGACCGCCTGATGGTGGCCATGGAAAACCTCCATCCCGGCTACGGCTTCGCCGCGCACAAGGGTTATCCCACCCCGGCGCACCTGGCTGCGCTGCAGATGCTCGGCCCCTGTGCCCAGCACCGCCGCAGCTTCGCCCCGGTGCGACTGCTGCTGGATCAGGCAAGGCTGTTCTGACCGCCGGGAGCGCTTGTTCCCGTTCCAGCCACGATCGCGCATCCCGATGAGATTGATCCGCATAGGCCATCGGTCTATGCAACTTTCCCCCGCGCGCGCGCATCATTACCTTCAAGGAAACCCGCACAGCACGGATGCGCCCGTTGCACCGGCCCGTACTGACCTGCCGGCCCGCTCGCCAGCGAACTCGCACGCGTTCCCAGGGAACGCAGGAGTCACGCCATGATGCATCCGCAAAGCCACCCCACCACCCCGTCGCCATCGACCGCGGCGTCCGCATGGGAACCGGTTCTCGACACGACCGATCGCACCGACGAAACCCCGCTGTCGCACGCCGACTACAACCTGCAACCGCTGCGGGTACAGGCGCTCGATCATTACATGAGCACCGCCGGCGAGGACGAGCGCTTCTTCGTCCGCTGAGCCGGCACGATCAGGCCACGTGGCCCGACTTCCTCGCTCCGCGGCATGTTGCTACGCTGGCGCGTGCCCCGGGGGAATGGAAGAGATGCGCAGAAACGCGATCGTGCTGCCTGGCCTGTTGCTTGGCCTGCTGCTTTGCTGCAACGCCGTGGCCGGCGACAGGCCGGGACTCCAGCCGGGCGACACGCCGCCGGATACGCTGGGTACCACGCAGCGAGGCCAGGAGGTGACCGTCTCCTCGCTGCACGGTAAGGTCGTGGTGATCAGTTTCTGGGCCACCTGGTGCGGCTACTGCATGGAAGAGATTCCCGTGCTGGCGAAGCTGCAGTTGCTGGCGACCCGGCGCGGCCTGCCGCTGCAGGTGGTGGCGGTCAATCATCGGGAAGATCGCGACACCTTCGTGCGAACCTCGCGCGTACTGCGCAGGAGCCTGCCCGAACTGCTGGTCACCTGGGACCGTGACGGCGCGATCGGCAAGCCCTACGGCGTCAGCGGCATTCCGGTGATGGTGATGCTGCGTCGCGACGGCAGCATCGCCCACGTCCATGTCGGCTACGGTGCCGACATGCTGGACACACTGGTCGGCGAGATCAACGCCCTGCTGCTCGAACAGCCTGCCGCGACGGCGGCCGTCACCAGGCCTTGAGTTGATCGGGCCTTGAGCCGATCGGGACGCCAGCGCGCTTCGCGCAAACCGCGCGGAAGTCAATCTTGCCGCTGCCCCGGCCGCCGGGTAGCCTGCATGAATTCAGCGCGTAAACCGGCATGACCGTCAGCTACACCCACCTGCACCTGCACAGCGAATATTCGCTGGTCGACTCGACCATCCGCATCAAGGCGCTGGTCGCCGCCTGCGTGCGCGACGGCATCCCGGCGGTGGCACTGACCGACGACAGCAACATGTTCGCGCTGGTGAAGTTCTACAAGGCCTGCAGCACCGCCGGCATCAAGCCGATCGGCGGTTGCGACCTGTGGATTTCCTCCAGCGACGACCCGCGTCCGTGGCGACTCACCCTGCTGTGCCAGAACCGCGACGGTTATCTCAACCTGTCGCGACTGGTCTCGCGCGCATGGCAGGAAGGTCAGCACGGCGGGCGCGCCCTGGTCGACGTGTCGTGGCTCACCGCCGGCGCCACCGAGGGCCTGATCGCCCTGCTCGGACGCGACAGCGAAACCGCCCGCCTCGCCATCGGCCAGGGCATCGACGCGGCGCAGGCCAGGTTGCGTCCGCTGGCCCGGCTGTTTCCCGACCGGCTGTACCTGGAGCTGACCCGCTGCGGCCGCGACGGCGAGGAAAACTGGAACACCGCCGCGCTGGCACTGGCCGGCGAACTGGCGCTGCCGGTGCTGGCCAGCAACGACGTGCGCTTCCTCAAGCAGGATGACTTCGCCGCGCACGAAGCGCGCGTATGCATCAACCAGGGCCGCGTGCTGGCCGATCCCAAGCGCCCCCGCGAATACAGCGACCAGCAATACCTGAAGACGCCCGCCGAGATGGCCGCGCTGTTCGCGGATCTTCCCGAGGCGCTGGAAAACACCGTCGAACTGGCCAAGCGCTGCACGCTGGAACTGAAGTTCGGCACGTACTACCTGCCCGACTTCCCGGTGCCCGAAGGCCACGACCTCGACAGCCATATCCGCGAGCTGTCGCGGCAAGGCTTGCGCGAGCGCCTGGAAAACGCGCCGCTGGCAGCCGACCACACGCTGGACGACTACAACGCCCGACTGGAACGCGAGCTGGACGTCATCGTCAAGATGGGCTTTCCCGGCTACTTCCTGATCGTGGCGGACTTCATCAACTGGGGCAAACAGAACGGCATCCCGGTCGGCCCCGGGCGCGGTTCGGGCGCCGGCTCGCTGGTGGCCTGGGCGCTGAAGATCACCGACCTCGACCCGCTGCAGTTCAACCTGCTGTTCGAGCGCTTCCTCAACCCCGAACGCGTGTCGATGCCCGACTTCGACATCGACTTCTGCATGGATCGCCGCGACGAGGTGATCGACTACGTGGCGCGCAAGTACGGTCGCGACCGCGTCAGCCAGATCATCACCTACGGCTCGATGGCGGCCAAGGCCGTGCTGCGCGATTCCGGCCGCGTGCTCAGCATGCCGTACGGCCAGGTCGACCGGCTGGCCAAGATGGTGCCGCCGCGACCGCTCGACCTGACACTTTCCGACGCGCTCGGCCGCTCCGAGAAATCGAAGAAGGAGACCGACCGCGTCGTCAAGGAGTTCTGCGAAACCTATGAGCAGGACGAGGACGCCCGTGCACTGATCGACCTGGCGCTGAGCCTGGAAAACCTCACCCGCAACGCGGGCAAGCACGCTGGCGGCGTGGTGATCGCGCCGACCCCGCTGACCGACTTCGCGCCGCTGTACTGCGAAGCCGGCGGCGGCGGCGTGGTGACCCAGTACGACAAGGACGACGTCGAAGCGGTCGGCCTGGTGAAGTTCGACTTCCTCGGCCTGCGCACGCTGACCATCATCGACTGGGCGGTGAAGGCGATCAACGCGCGCCGCGCGAAAGCCGATGAAGCGCCGCTGGACATCTCGGCGCTGCCGCTGGACGACCCGGCGCCGTACGAGCTGCTGAAGAAGGCGCAGACGGTCGCCGTGTTCCAGCTCGAATCCTCCGGCATGCAGCGCATGCTGAAGGACGCCAAGCCCGACCGCTTCGAGGACATCATCGCGCTGGTGGCGTTGTACCGCCCCGGCCCGATGGACCTGATCCCCAGCTTCGTGGCGCGCAAACACGGCCGCGAGGACGTGGAATATCCCGACCCGCGCGTCGAGCCGATCCTGAAAGAGACCTACGGCATCATGGTCTACCAGGAGCAGGTGATGCAGATGGCGCAGATCGTGGGCGGCTACTCGCTCGGCGGCGCCGACCTGCTGCGCCGCGCGATGGGCAAGAAGAAACTGGAGGAGATGGCCAAGGAGCGCGCCAAGTTCCGCGAGGGCGCGGCGAAGGACGGCCTCACCGGCGAGAAGGCCGATTCCATCTTCGACCTGATGGAGAAATTCGCCGGCTACGGCTTCAACAAGTCGCATGCCGCCGCCTACGCGCTGGTTTCGTACCAGACCGCGTGGCTGAAGGCGCACTACCCCGCCGAGTTCATGGCCGCCACGATCTCCGCGGACATGGACAACACCGACAAGGCGGTAACCTTCCTCAACGAAGCGCGCGCGATCGGCATCACCGTGCAGCCACCGGACGTCAACGCGTCCGAGTACATGTTCGTGGCGATCGAACCGAAGGTGATCCAGTACGGCCTCGGCGCGATCAAGGGCGTCGGCCAGGGTGCGTGCGAAGCAATCGTGGCCGAACGCGCCCACGGCGCTTATACGGACCTCGCCGATTTCTGTCGTCGCGTCGATCCCAACAAACTCAACCGGCGCGTGCTCGAAGCCCTGATCATGGCCGGCGCGCTGGATGCGCTGGCGGCCAATCGCGCCAGCCTGATGCTGCAACTGCCTGACGCGATCAAGGCCGCCGAACAGCACCTGCGCGACAAGCAGTCGGGCCAGAACGACATGTTCGGCGCGGCGATGGGCAACACCACGCCGGTAGTGAAAATTGATCTGCCGACCGTGCCCGAATGGCCGCTGGAACAGAAGCTGCAGGGCGAACGCGACACGCTGGGCCATTACCTTTCCGGCCATCCCACCGACCCGTGGAAGGACGAACTGGCGCAATTGTCGACCTGCCCGCTGGGCGAGATCGTCGATCGCTACCAGCCGCCCAAGCCGCGCAAGAACGACGACGGCGACAACAACCGTTTCCGCCGTGGCCCCGACACGCCATGGACCGTCGCCGGCATGGTCACCGCCGTGCGCAAGCGCGGCGACAGCGATGCCTTCGTGCGGCTGGAAGACGGCACCGGCATCATCGAGGTGAGCTTCTTCGGCGAGCTGTACCAGCAGATGGCGCCGCTGCTCACCCGCGACCAGATGCTGGTGGTCGATGGCGGCCTGCGCATCGACGACTTCTCCGGCGGCGGTTTCCAGTTGCGCGCACGCAGCGCGTTGTCACTGGAAGACGCCTGTCGCAAGCACGCACGCGTGCTGCAGCTGAAATTGAACGGCATCGGCCCCGACTTTGCCGCCCAGTTGCAGCGCACCCTGGCCGGCTACCGCGGCGGTCGCGCCAGCGTCACCCTGCATGGCTACCGCAACCGCAACGCCCAGGCCGACCTGGAACTGGGCGAGGCCTGGCGGGTCGACGCCATCCCCGACCTGCTGCGCGCCGTCCGCGCCCTGCCCGGCGTGCAAGCCGCCCGCCTGCGCATCGTCAAGCAGCAGGATTGACCCTCCGCCTTGCTCCCTCCCCAGCCCTCCCCTGCTCCGCAGGGGAGGGCTGGGGTGGGGTCGCTCTTGATCCAGAGTTCAAGATCAAGAGTTCAAGATAAAGAGCCTTGTCCCCTCCCGACCTTCCCCCTGCTGCGCAGGGGGAGGAACCGCAGTGTTACTTCCTGCCCCGCTCCATCATCGCCTTGAGGTCGGCGAACGGATTGCCCGTCGCCGGCGGCGCTTCCTCCACCGCCATCACCCCGCCGCGCACGTGGTCGATGTGCCGCGAGTGCTCGTTGTCGTGGCAATACACGCACAGCAGCTCCCAATTGCTGCCGTCGGGCGGGTTGAAGTCGTGATCGTGGTTGCGGTGGTGCACGGTCAGCTCGGACAGGTTCGTGCGGGTGAACTCGCGGGCGCAGCGACCGCACACCCAGGGGTACATCTTCAGGGCACGCTCGCGATAACCCAGCTCGCGCTGCTCGGCGGCGCGCCGGGCCTCGGCCACGATGCGGTCGAGTTTCGCGTTGTCGATGGGCTTGCTTGACATGCAGATGATCCAACTGCGGACGTGATGGGACAGGCGTGATGGGGCGGACGATAGCGCAATCGCGCCGCCGGTGGCAGACCGGGTGTCGACCCCGTCACAGCCATACGGCGGCGTTCTCGCGTTTTGTTGCGGGACGCTATACTGCAGCGCTTCAGTACCGTGAATTGCAGCGAATGAACCCAAACTTCCTCGATTTCGAACAACCCATTGCCGAACTGGACGCGAAGATCGAAGAGCTTCGCCACGCCAGCGACGGCCAGGCGTTCAATATCGAGGACGAGGTCGGCCGCCTGCGCGAAAAGCTGAAGATCAAGACCGCCGAGATCTTCCGCAACCTCAACTCGTGGCAGACCACCCAGCTGTCGCGCCACCCGGCGCGTCCGTACACGCTCGACTACATCGGCGTGATCTGCGAGGAATTCCACGAACTGGCCGGCGACCGCATGTACGCCGAGGACGCCGCCATCGTCGGCGGCCTGGGCCGCGTCAACGGTCGGCCGATGGTGATCATCGGCCACCAGAAGGGCCGCAACACCAAGGACAAGGTGCGCCGCAATTTCGGCATGCCGCGCCCGGAAGGCTATCGCAAGGCGTTGCGCCTGATGAAGATGGCCGAGCGTTTCAGCCTGCCGCTGCTGACCCTGATCGACACCCCCGGAGCCTATCCCGGCGTCGGTGCCGAGGAGCGCGGCCAGAGCGAGGCGATCGCCCGCAACCTGCTGGAAATGGCCGAACTCAAGGTGCCGATCATCTGCACCGTGATCGGCGAAGGCGGCTCCGGCGGCGCGCTGGCGATCGGCGTGGGCGACCGCACCAACATGCTGCAGTACTCGACCTATTCGGTGATCTCGCCCGAAGGCTGCGCCTCGATCCTGTGGAAGAGCGCCGACAAGGTGAAGGACGCCGCCGAAGCCCTGGGCATGACCGCCCCGCGCCTGTTCGAACTGGGCCTGGTCGACAAGGTCGTGCGCGAGCCGCTGGGCGGCGCCCATCGCAATCCGCGCTCGATGGCGATCCGCCTGAAAGCCGTGCTGTTGAAGCAGCTCGACGAACTCCAGGCGATGCCCGTGCCCGACCTGCTCGAACAGCGCTACCAGCGCCTGCGCAGCTACGGCGCGTACCAGGGATAAGCCCGCGTCGACACCGACGTGACCGATCGAGTCAGATCGGATACCGGTGTCGGATGATGTCCCGTGTCAGGTTCGGTCGGTCTGTGCGACCGACAACACAAGGATTGTCCATGAGCCGTCAGCAGCTTGCCGTCCTGGCCATTTGGCTTTTCCCGGCCTTCGTCATCGCCTCGGCACCAGTCGCGCAAACGCCGATCAGCTCGAAAGCGGCACTTGCCCGCTATCTGCACGACACCCCACCGGGCACCTCGCCACTGGATGACTTGTCGCCCGGTGGGCGGAAACGGTTTCTCGGACAACTCGACTTTGGCCAACACGGATTGCGCAGCATCCCGCTGGAGGATCTTGCCAACGAACTGACGCATCCGCAGATCGTGCGCCTGCTGGCGCTGTTCGGTGCTGAACAATACGCCAGCGAGGGGCTCACACCAGCCGAGCAGGCCACCCGCAAACGCGAGCGCGAGCAGGATGCCGCCGCCAGGGGATGCACCGTCGACACCTGCACGGAAAGCGACGTGGAAGAACGCTATGACGAACTCGTCCTGCAAAAAGCCGAATCTTCCCTGCCCGACACCCGGCGCTTCGCCCTCGCCGGCAACCACTACGACCGACTATTCGGCAGTCATCAGACGCCGGAACGCCTGCGTTCGACGAGCTACGCCGATCTGAGGCTGCTCAGGCGCGCCGCTGAAGAAGCCGTGTTCTACGTACCCAGCTCAGCGCACATCGCCCAGTTGCGAATGGATCTGACCGAGATGCAGCGACGCAACATGGTGGGCGACAGGGATTTTGCAGGCCTGCATCGGGCGCTGGTCGCCAGCCGCGATTTCGATGCCGCCAGCAGGCTGGCAAGAAGCCACCCCCACATGGATGCCGACAACGTGCCTGCGTTCCACATGCCAGGCTCATTGCCGCCGGGACAGCCTACGGCACTGACCGTGGACGCGCAGAACAACACGATGTCGCGCCAGCCTTTCGACCTGACCGCGCCGCTGCGCATCGTGGTGGTTGCCTCGTGCCACTTCTCGAAGGATGCGGCGCGTGCCATCGAGGCGGATGCGCAATTGCGCCCCATCTTCACCCGTGATGCCATCTGGCTCGCCAGCCAGAACGAGTACTTCAGTTCAGTCAGTGAGTGGAACCGGGAGTTTCCCGGCCAGCCGATCCACCTCGCCTGGCAGGACAGCGAATGGTCGATGCTGGACAGTTGGGCAATGCCCACGTTCTACGTTTTCCGCCACGGCCGCCTGGTGAAGAAGTTCAGCGGATGGCATGACATGAAGACGCTGAAGCAATCCCTGCACGAGGCCGGCGTGCTCCATTAGGGAACCCGCGAAGCACGACGTGCTCGGCGCGCGCTACCATCATCGTGCCCAACCCCTGCGGGAGAGAACCATGGCCCACGACAAGCTCGCCGTACTGATCGACGCCGACAACGCCCGCCCGGCGATCGTCGAAGGGTTGCTGGCGGAAATCGCGAAATACGGCACCGCCCACGTCAAGCGCATCTACGGCGACTGGACCAAGCCGGACTTGAACGGCTGGAAGGAAGTGCTGCTGCGCCACTCGATCCAGCCGATCCAGCAGTTCCGCTACACCGTCGGCAAGAACGCCACCGACTCGGCGATGATCATCGATGCGATGGACCTGCTCTACGCCGGGCGTTTCGACGGCTTCTGCATCGTCTCCAGCGACAGCGATTTCACCCGGCTGGCCTCGCGCATCCGCGAATCGGGGCTGACCGTGTACGGCTTCGGCGAGCGCAAGACACCCGAACCGTTCCGCACCGCCTGCGACAAGTTCATCTACACCGAAGTGCTGGCCGGCACCACGGCGACCGCCGAAGCCGAGGCAGCGCCGAAGCAGCGCTCGGCCAAGGAACTGCGTGGCGACACCCACCTGATGAACCTGCTGCGCGGCGCGATCGAGGCGGCCTCGGACGACACCGGCTGGGCGGGATTGGGCCCGATCGGCAGCATCATCAACAAGCAGTCGCCCGACTTCGATTCGCGCAACTACGGCTATGCCAAGCTCAGTGGACTGATCAAGGGCATCGGCCTGTTCGATACCGAGGAACGCCACATCGGCAACGGCAAGCACATCTACGTGCGCCAGCGCGCCGCGAAAAAATGAGCGGCCCGAAGTGAGCGACACGCTGCACCGGCACCTGCACCGCGCGCTCGAGACCTTGCCGCCCGCGCCCCTGTGCGTGGCCTTCAGTGGCGGGCCCGATTCCAGCGCCTTGCTGCATGCGCTGGCGCAGTTGGCGCCGGCGCGCCTTCGCGGGCTGCGGGCATTGCATGTCGATCACGGCCTGCACGGGGACAGCCGGCTCTGGGCGGAACATTGCCGGGCGTTCTGTGCCGCGCTCGACATCCCCTGCGAGGTGTTGCCGGTGCAGGTGCAGCGTGGCAGCGGCAGCGGCCTGGAAGCGGCTGCACGCGAAGCGCGCCACGCCGCGCTGGCCGCCCGGTTGCGCGAAGGCGAGCTGCTGCTGTTCGCCCATCACCGCGACGATCAGGTCGAAACGGTCTTGCTGAAACTGCTGCGCGGCGCCGGGCCCGAGGGACTGGGCGGCATGCGTGCCTTGCGCCGGTTCGGTCGTGGCCAGTTGTGGCGCCCGCTGCTCGAACTTCCCCGCCAGCAGCTGCACGACTACGTGGCGGCGCAGGGGCTGGCCTGCATCGACGATCCATCGAATGCCGACATCCACTTGGCCCGCAATCGCCTGCGCCACGAGATCCTGCCGCGCCTGCTGCGCTTCTGGCCGCAGGCGCCGGATTCGATCCTGCACAGCGCGGCATTGAGTCGCGCGGCGGCGGACACGCTGCGCACGCAATGGCTGGCCGCGTTCGACGAACTGCACGACGCATCCAGCGGCAGTTTGGACGCCCCTGGCTGGCTGGCGCTGGCGCCGGCGCTGCGCGAACCCTTGCTCGATCACTGGCTGCATGCGCTTGGTCGCAGCGCGCCCACCGCGGCGCAACGCCAGCAGATCGAGCGTCAATGCGCGGCACGTGCCGGCAGGCTGCCCTGCATTCGCTGGGACGACACCGAGCTGCATATCTGGAAGGGCCGGCTGTGGGCGCTGCCGACCACCATCGACATCGATGACGAATGGCAGGCCGACTGGCATGGCGAACCGCTGCTGCTTCCCGGCGGCGGCGAACTGGCCCTGGATGATCCTGCCGCCCGCCTCGCGCAGCCCTTGCGCGTGCGGCTGCGTCGCGGCGGGGAACGCATCAAGCCCGAGGGCGACGCGCACACCCGGGAATTGCGCGACCTGTTCCAGCAGGCGCGGATGCCGCCATGGCGGAGAGCGTGTTGTCCGTTGATCCATGCGGGCGATGAGCTGGTGGCGGTGGCGGATCGCTGGGTTAGCGGGCGTGGGGGGGAGTTGTTTCGGGGGGTGGGGGCGTGGCCGCGTTGGCGGGTGGGGCGGTGAGGTGGGGCGGCCCTCACCTCAATCCTCTCCCGCAAGCGGGAGAGGAGGCTGACGTGCCGAGCGGGAGTCGGGGCTTCGTGCTTCGGCTTGGCTCGGTGGGTCGAGTTTCGGTGGTGGATTGGGTAGATTGGGGTTCCCTCACCTCAATCCTCTCCCGCGAGCGGGAGAAGAGGCGATGGTGCCGAGCGGGAGTCGGGCTTCGTGCGTCGACGTAGCGTGGTGGATCGGGTTGTCTTTCTGCATTGATTCTAGGGGCCTGCTGCGTTAGCGTTGCGGGCCATGGCCAAGACCGTTCCCGCAACCAGCAAGACCCCGCCCGTCGCCGACTTCGAACACTCGCTCGACGAGCTGGAGCAACTGGTTGCGAAGATGGAGGGTGACGACATGAGCCTGGACGATTCGCTGGCCTCGTTCGAGCGCGGCATCGGTCTGTTCCGCCATTGCCAGCAGTCGCTGGAACAAGCCGAATTGCGCGTGCGCCTGCTGCTTGATCCCGATGCCCCCGACAGCGCCCAGCCGTTTGAACCCGAACTCTGATCACGCCGAGCTCGGCCCCGCCCTGCAGTCCCTGATCCAGCGCGCCGAACAGGCGCTCGATCGTCATCTGCCGCCGGCCGGACACTCCCCCGCCGAACTGCACAGCGCGATGCGTTATGCCGTGCTGAGTGGCGGCAAGCGGCTGCGTCCGTTGCTGGTCTACGCCGCCGCGCAGGCGCTCGGCCATGACAGTGCCGCGCTGGATGCGCCGGCCTGCGCGGTGGAGCTGATCCACGCCTATTCGCTGGTGCACGACGACCTGCCTGCGATGGACGACGACGCCCTGCGCCGCGGTCGCCCGACCTGCCACATCGTGTTCGGCGAGGCGATGGCGATCCTCGCCGGCGACGCGCTGCAGGCGCTGGCGTTCGAGATCCTCGCCGACGACGCCTCGCGCCAGGTCGATCCCGCCACCGGCATCGCCATGCTGCGTGCACTGGGCCGCGCCTGCGGCGCCGAAGGCATGGCCGGTGGCCAGGCGCTCGACCTCGCCGCGGTCGGCCGGCGGCTGAGCCTGGACGAACTGGAACACATGCACGCCTGCAAGACCGGCGCGCTGATCCGCGCCTCGGTGCAACTGGGCGCGCTGGCCGCCGGCGCCGACGACAGTGTTTTGCAGTCGCTGGACCGCTACGCCCACGCGGTCGGCCTGGCATTCCAGGTGCGCGACGACATCCTCGACGTGGAAGGCGAATCGGCGGTGATCGGCAAGACCGCCGGCAAGGATGCCGCCGCCGACAAGCCCACCTTCCCCTCGATCATCGGCCTGGAAGCCTCGCGCGCCCGGCTGTCCGAACTGACCGAGCAGGCGCTGGCCGCGATCGTGCCGCTGGGCACGCGCGGCGAGTTGTTGCGCGAGCTGGCCCTGTATTCGGCGCTGCGGGTTCGCTGAGCCGTTCGCGGCGGCTTGCTGCACAACGCTTCCTGTGCTGCACTCGGACACTGTCGCCATCGCGGCAAGGGGTCGTCAACCGATGCGTCTGCGCCACATCGAAGTGTTCCATGCGGTGCTGACCACCGGCAGCCTGACCGGGGCGGCGGACCTGCTGAACATCTCGCAGCCTGCCGCCAGCAAGGCGCTGCAGCATGCCGAGCAGCAACTGGGCTTCGCCCTGTTCAGCCGGGTGCGCGGACGCCTGCAGCCGACCCAGGAAGCGCTGCTGCTGCGCCATCGCGTCGACAAGATCATCCAGGATCTGCACGACCTGCAACGTCTCACGGCGAACATCGGCGACCCTGAGAGCTCGCCGCTGCGGGTGACCTGCACGCCGACCCTGGCGCATGCGCTGGTACCCGATGCGACCACCCTGCTGCGCAAGTCTTTTCCCAACACCACCGCCGAACTGTTTACCCAGCACTCGGCGGAGATGTGCGAATCGCTGATGCTCCACGAAGCGGACATCGGACTCACCCTGCAGAACGCCGGCCACCAGGGCCTGCACCAGGAGCCGCTGTGCCGCGGGCACATCATGGTCATCGCCCCGCCCGGCTGGTGGTCGCCGGAGGAACTGGCGCAGCCGCTGCCGGTCACCGCGCTGGCCGACCAGCCGATGGTCGGCATCGCGGTGCACGATGCATTGGGCCGCATGCTGCAAGGCCACCTGAGCCAAGTGGTGCCGGCACCGCGCACCGCGGTCTGGGTGCAGACCTACCAGCTGGCGTATTCCCTCGTCGCGCAAGGCGAGGGCCTGGCCCTGGTCGATCCGTTCACCGCGTCGTGGGGTGGCGGGAAAACCGTGCAGACGCGTCCGCTGAAACTGCAGCTGGACGTAGTGCTCTACGCGCTCTATCGGCTGGACAGTCCGCTGAACCCGCTGCAGAAGCGCTTTCTCGGCCTCGTCCGCCAGCTGGCCCAGCGGATGCTGGACCCAGCCTGAGAGCCTCGGCGGGGCGCTCCGGCGCCAGCCACATCCACAACCTTTGGTTATGCCTGGTGCCGGTCTTTTCATTGGAGGCTGGCGCGGGGCTGTGACTATCCTCGATCCGTGTCGTGAGGGGGAGAGTGGATGTCCGACCGGAGCACGCCTCGATCAGATGCAGGGTCAGTCCGCGCGGTGGCGACACGCCGACGCGGTCCGTACCCAAGCCGGCGGCAGGACACGCGGGGCGGAAGGGGCCGCCTCGATTCCCGATGCAGTACGTCAACGATTCGCTTCGAAGTCGTCGCCAGCCGACCGGGCGGTGTCACCGCCTCGGCCGACAGCATCCTGTTGCAAAACATCCGGGGAGAATGTTCATGAACAAGCGTTCCGGTCGGTTCGTTCCGACCTTGCTGTCTGCCGCGATCCTGCTGGTACTCGCCAACACCGCCACGGCACAGGAGGCCAATCCGCAAACCGGGGCACCCGCCGCCACGCCGGCCAAGGCGAAGAACCTGGGGCCGGTGGTGGTCACCGGCACGCGAGCCGGCAACCGCACGGAAAGCTCGTCACTGACGCCGATCGACGTGATCTCCGCCGACGTGCTGAAACAGACCGGCACGATCGACCTGACCCAGGCACTCGAGCGCGCCATCCCCTCGCTGAATTTCCCGTTCGCGCCCGCGTCCGACACGTTCGCGTTCCAGCGTCCGTTCGAGCTGCGCGGCCTGTCGCCGGACCAGGTGCTGGTGCTGGTGGACGGCAAGCGCTGGCATCCCGGCGCGCTGGTGCTGAGTCTGGGCCAGATCGGCCAGGGCTCGCAGGGCATCGACCTCAACACGATCCCGCTGTCGGCCATCGATCACATCGAAGTGCTGCGTGACGGCGCCTCCGCCCAGTACGGTTCCGACGCGCTTTCCGGCGTGGTCAACATCATCCTGAAGAAGGGCGCCAAGGGCGGCGACGTGCAGCTCAGCGGCGGCCAGTTCTCCGCTGGCGACGGTCGCCAGTGGCAGGGTGCGGCGAACTTCGGCATTCCGCTGGGCGGCGACAGCGGCTGGCTGCGCATCACCGCCGAAAACAGCAACCAGAGCCCCAGCAACCGCGCCGGCGTCGACCGTCGTCCGGGCCTGGCCCAGCTCGGCGTGAAGTTCCACTACGGCACCGTGTCGTTCAAGAACAAGAACCTGTTCCTCAACACGCAGTACGACATCACGCCCGGCGTGCAGTTCTACGCGTTCGGCCACTACGGCCGCCGGGTGGGCGAGCCGCGCGGCTTCTACCGTTACGGCAGCAACACGGCTTATCCGAACAATCCGCTGATCGGCCTGGTCTACCCCGACGGCTTCCTGCCGCGCGAGCACGGCGACTCGGCCGACACCTCGCTGGTGGCCGGATTGCGCGGCACCTGGAACGGCTGGCGTTGGGACGTCAGCGGCAACTACGGCGGCAACCGCGTCTCCTACAGCACGCGCAACTCCACCAACTACGCGATGCTCAATGATTTCGGCAGCAGTCCGACCAGCTTCCACGACGGCATCCTGACCGCCAAGCAGCAGACCTTCGACATCGATATCTCCAAAGAGGTCGCGTTCGGCTGGCTGCCCAATCCGCTGACCCTGTCCTTCGGCACGCAATACCTGCGGCAGAGCTATGACGTGGAGGCCGGCGACTTCGGCTCGTACTACGTGGGCACGTCGGGCGTGCGCGGCGGCGCCCAGGGCTTTGCCGGCTGGGGTCCGCAGGACGCGATCTCGGTGGATCGCCACGACGTTGCCGAGTACCTGCAGCTGGAGGGCAACCTCACCGACCGCTTCGGTTTCTCCGCCGCCCTGCGCCACGAGGACTATTCGGACTTCGGCACCACCACCTCGGCGGCGTTGTCCGGCCGCTTCGACTTCACCGACTCGTTCGCCTTGCGTGGCAGTGCGTCCACCGGCTTCCGCGCACCGGGACTGGGCCAGCAGCACTATTCGGAAACCACCTCGGCCGCCTACGGCGCCGGCAACTCGCTGGGCCTGCCGGCGGGCATCTACCTGCGCGGCCTGGTGCCGGTGGACAACCCGCTGGCAAAGCTGCTGGGCAGCGAGCCGCTGAAGGCGGAGAAGTCGCGCAACTTCACCGCGGGCGTGGTGTGGAATCCCACCAACGCACTGAACATGTCGTTCGATGCCTACCAGATCACGGTCACCAACCGCATCGCCCTGTCGAGTTCGATCTCGCTATCGACGCCGGCGGTCATCAACTACCTGGCTGCCAACGGCATCACCAATCTGCAGTACAGCGGCCTGTCCTACTTCACCAACGCGGGCACCGTGCGTACCCAGGGCGCCGACGTGGTGACCAGCTACCGCAGCGACTTCGGCGACAACGGCAACCTGATGTCGACGCTCAGCTACGGCTACCACAAGAACAAGGTCACCGACGTCAAGCCGAACCCGCCCGTGCTCGACTCGCTGGGCGTGATCTTCAAGCGCCTCAACCGCAGCGCGATCAAGGGCCTGCTGGCCGACACCGCGCCACGCAGCAAGCTGATCCTCAACGAGACCTACAGCCTCGGCAACTGGGCCTTCAACGGCACGCTGACCCGCTACGGCCGGATCACCTCGTACGGCTCGACCAGCTACCTCGACGACACCGTCTATCCGCACAAGTGGCTGCTCGACCTGGCGGTCAGCTACAACCATGACCGCTGGACGTTCACCGTGGGCGGCGACAACGTGCTCGACACCTATCCGAAGAAGGCACCGCAGGACGACGACCAGAACGGCGCCTTCCCGTATTCGTCCAGCTCGCCATTCGGTTTCCAGGGTGCGTACGTGTACGGCAAGGTGCAGTACCACTGGTAGGCAGACCGTGCGGCGAAGGTTCCGGTGCACGCCGGGACCTTCGCCGACGCTCCATGCAAGCCGCCGTCGCCGGCATGCCACAACCGTCAGTTATGCAAGGCAAGCGTCTTTTCATTGGTGGCGTGCAACCGCCTGTGACTATGCTCGAACCCCATCGTGGAGAGTGAACGAATGACCGAACAACACACGCTGCGCAGCGATGCGGGCATCGCCGGCCGCACCACGGCGCGCAGTCGGGCGCGCTGGCGCCACACCCTGCTGGCGCTGGCGCTGCTGCCGGCGCTGGGCGCCCTGGCTCACGCGCAGGAAGCCGCGACATCGACGACCACGGCGTCGAAGACCGCCGCCATCGCCAGCGCCAATGCACTGGCCACCGAGGCCGGCTTCGAAGTGCTGGCGCGCGGCGGCAACGCGGTGGACGCGGCGATCGCGGTGGGCACCACGCTGTCGGTGGTGCAGCCCGAAGCGTCCGGCATGGGCGGCGGCTTCCTCGCCGTGATCCACGACGCGGCCACCGGCAAGGACACCTTCATCGACGCGCGCGAGATGGCGCCGCAGGCGGTCAGCGAGAAGGATTATCTGAAGGCGGATGGCACGCCGAACCGCGACACCTCGCTGAATGGCCCCCTGGCCGCCGGCATCCCCGGTTTCCCCGCCGGCGTTGCCTACATGTCGGGCAAGTACGGCAAGCTGCCGCTGTCGGTGTCGCTGAGTCCGGCCATCCGGATCGCCGAGCAGGGCTTCCATCCCAGCGGCGCGCTGGTCCGTTCGATCGGCCACAAGGCCGAGGTGCTGCGCCGCTACCCGGCCTCGTCGGGCAAGTTCATGCCGGGCGGCAAGGCGCCCGGCGAAGCGGATCTGTTCCGCGATCCAAACCAGGCACGCACGCTGAAGGCGCTGGCCGCCAACGGCGCGGACGGTTTCTACAAGGGCGCGGTGGCGAAGGAACTGGTGAAGTCGGTGCGCGCCGCCGGCGGCACCTGGACGCTCACCGATCTGGCGAACTATCGCGCGAAGGAACGCCAGCCGATCGAGCTGCAGTACGCCGGCTACAAGGTGGTCACCGCGCCGCCGCCCTCCTCCGGCGGCGTGGCGATCGCCGAGATGCTCAACATCCTCGCCCCGCTCGACCTGAAGAGCATGGATGAAGCCCACCGCATCCATTACCTGGTCGAGGCGATGCGCCGCGCGTTCCGCGACCACAACGAATATCTGGGCGATCCGGACTTCGTGAAGATGCCGCTGGACATGTTGCTGTCGCCTTACTACGCCGACGGCCTGCGCCAGAGCATCCTGCCCGAACAGGCGACCAAGTCCGCCTGGCTGCCGTCGGTGCAGGCGAAGAGCCCCGGCATGCACACCACGCACTACTCGATCATCGACAAGGACGGCAACATGGTCTCGATGACCGCCACGGTGAATACCACCCTCGGCTCCAGCTTCGTGGCGGGCAAGACCGGCATCCTGCTCAACAACGAGATGGACGACTTCGCCCTGGTCTCGGGCCAGCCCAACGCGTTCGGCCTGATCGGCGGCAGCGCCAATGCACCGGTCGGTGGCAAGCGCATGCTGTCGTCGATGTCGCCCAGCATCGTGGTCGGCAAGGATCGCCTCGCGGTGATCGGCTCGCCCGGCGGCTCCACCATCATCACCCAGGTGTTCGAGGCGATCCTCGCCTTCGTCGACGGCAAGGACGCGGGCCAGATCACCGCGCAGAAACGCATCCACCACCAGTTCCTGCCCGACCGCATCGACATCGAAAAGGGCAGCGACATCCCCGCCGACGTGCTGGCCAAGCTGAAGGCGATGGGCTACGAGATCAACGACACCGAAACCTGGGGCAACATGAACGTGGTGGTGTGGGACAAGACCAGCAACACCAAGACCGCCGCCAGCGACCCGCGCAATCCCAACGGCCTGGGCAAGGTCGAAACCGCCCATTGAGGCAGCCGGCCGCAAGGCCGGTTGCAACGCCGCGAGCTGCTGGCGGTTGCCCAGCCAGGGTTCACGTGCCCGATCTTCCGCATCTTCCACTTCCCCCTGATCGACGGCGCCGCCGCCACCTGGAGTCCTCTTTCATGTCCACCCAAGGCGATGCGAAGCCTTCCGCCCAATGGCGTCCGCCGTACCTGCTGTACCTGGGCAACGCGGCCGATGATCTGGCCATCAAGACGGCCAGAGGCGTGGCCTACTGGCGCCCGGAATGGTGCGTGGGCCAGCTGCGCCATCCCGACTGCAAGCCCACGCTGGGCCTGCCCGACATGAGCATGGCCGAGGCGAAGGACCTCGGCGCGAACACCATGCTGATCGGCACCGCGAACGCGGGCGGCACGATGGCGCCGGAGATCGTGGCCGCCGCCATCGAGGCGCTCGACACCGGCCTCAACGTGGTCGCCGGCCTGCACCACAAGCTGCGCGAGAACCCCGACATCGTGGCCGCGGCGCAGCGCAACGGGCGAGTGCTGTTCGACGCCCGCGATCCCGCGCCGGGCATCCCGGTCGGCAACGGCCGGCCGCGGGCGGGCCGACGCCTGCTCACCGTGGGCACGGACTGCTCGGTGGGCAAGATGTACACCACGCTGGCGCTGGAGCGCGCGATGCGCCAGCGCGGCCTGGCGGCGGACTTCCGCGCCACCGGCCAGACCGGGATCTTCGTCGCCGGCGCCGGCGTGCCGATCGATGCGGTGGTCGCGGACTTCATCTCCGGTGGCGCGGAGTGGATCTCGCCGGCGCGCCACGATGGCGGCTGGGACCTCATCGAAGGCCAGGGCTCGCTGTTCCATCCCTCCTACGCGGGCGTGTCGCTGGGCCTGCTGCACGGCTCGCAGCCCGACGCCCTGGTGCTGTGCCACGAACCCACCCGCCGCCACATGCGCGGCCTGCCCGACTACCCGCTGCCCGAGCTGAAGCCGTGCCTGGAGGCGAACCTGGTCGCCGCGCGCCTCACCAATCCGGCGGTGAAGCCGGTGGGCGTCGCACTGAATACGTCCGGCATGGCGGCGGGCGAAGCCGCCGACGCCTGCAAGCGCATCAGTGACCTGCTCCAGCTGCCTTGCCAGGACCCGGTGACCATGGGTGTCGAAGCGATCGTGGACCAACTGCTCGCATGCTTCGCGAACTGACCATCAGCGAGCGCAGCTTCCCGCTGGTGGCGCCCTTCCGCATCGCGCGCGGCGTGAAATACGCCGCCGACGTGGTCACGGTGGAGCTGCATCAGGCGGGACGGACCGGACGCGGCGAATCGGTGCCGTATGCGCGCTACGGCGAATCGATGGCCTCGGTGCTCGACGAGATCGAATCGCTGCGGGCCGCGCTGGCCGCCGGCATGGGCCGCGACGAACTGCAACTGCGGTTGCCGCCCGGCGCGGCGCGCAACGCGCTGGACGCGGCGATGTGGGACCTCGATTCGCAACTGAGCTCGGTGCCGGTGTGGGTGCAGCTGGGACGACCGCCACGCGCCACCCTGCGCAGCGCGATCACCCTCAGCATCGACACGCCCGCGCGCATGGGCGAGGCGGCCGCGCGCATCGACCATGCCGGGCTGATCAAGATCAAGGTGGACGCCGACGACCCGGCTGCGCGGATCGAGGCCGTGCGGCGGGCCGCACCCCACGCGCACCTCATCGTCGATCCCAACGAGAGCTGGACCATCGACATCCTGCGCGACCTGCAACCGCTGCTGGAACGCGCCGGCGTGGAACTGCTGGAACAGCCGCTGCCCGCCGACGCCGACGAGCCCCTGCTCGGTTTCCACAGCCGCATCCCGATCTGCGCCGACGAAGCCTGCCACGTCACCGCCGACCTGCCGCGACTGCGCGGCCGCTACCAGGCGGTCAACATCAAGCTGGACAAGACCGGCGGACTCACCGAGGCTTGGCGACTGCTGCGCGCCGCGCGTGCCGACGGATTCAAGATCATGGTGGGTTGCATGGTGTGTTCGTCGCTGGGCATCACCCCGGCACTGGAAATCGCCCGCGAGGCGGAGTTCATCGACCTGGATGGCCCGCTCTGGCTGCAGGACGACTATGTCGATGGCGTGAGCCTGCACGATGGCTTGCTGCGGCCGCCGTCGCCCGCGTTCTGGGGTGGTTGACGATGCCATCCGTGCAATGGCCTGCGGCATGCTGATACTCGACTCGATCCAGACCGTGGCCTGCGGCGGGCTGTTCCTGCTCGCCGGCTACGCGATCCGCCGGCAGCTGCCGCTGCTGTCGCGCTTCAGCATTCCCGCGCCGGTGATCGGCGGCCTGCTGGTGGCGCTGGCGCTGCTGCTATGCCGCCAGTGGAATTACACCCCGATACGCTTCGACACCACGCTCAAACAGCCGCTGATGATCGCCTTCTTCACCGGCGTCGGCTTCAACGCCAGCACCTCCCTGCTCAAGGTCGGCGGGCGCCAGATCGTGCTGTTCCTGGGCCTGGCCAGCGGGCTCGCCGTGGTGCAGAACCTGGTCGGTGTCGTGCTGTCGAAAGCGTTCGGGTTGCCGCCGCTGTTCGGCGTGATCACCGGCTCGGCGACGCTGACCGGCGGACCGGCCACCGGCATGGCCTTCGCGCCGCTGTTCACCGAGGCCGGCGTGCACGGCGCGGCCAGCGTGGCGCTGGCCAACGCGATGGCCGGCATCGTGCTGGGTTCGGTGATCGGCGCGCCGGTGGCGACGATGCTGATCGAGCGGCTCAAGCTGCGCTCGCCGCAATCGCACGCGCTCACCGACGGCGCGCCGGCGATCTCGCTGCAGGTCGCCGGCGAGCCCGCCGCCAAAGCCAGCAATTTCGACGAGCAGGCCTATGCGGGGCTCAAGAGTTTCGTGTGGATCCTGCTGGCGATGGGCCTCGGTGCGTGGATCAGCAACGGCCTGGGCACGCTCGGCCTGACCCTGCCCAGCTACATCGGTGCGATGCTGGTGGGCGCCGTGATCCGCAACGTCGACGACCGCTTCGGCTGGTTCGGCCTGTCGATGCGCGGCATCGACATCATCGGCAACATCTGCCTGTCGCTGTTCCTGGTGGTGGCCTTGATGGATCTGCACCTGTGGGAGCTCAGCGGGCTGGCCATGCCGCTGCTGGTCAATCTTGGCGTGCAATCGGCCATCGTGGTGGCGTTCTGCTGCTGGCCCCTGCTCAAGCTGATGGGCCGCGACTACGACGCCGCGGTGATGGCCAGCGGCTTCATCGGCTTCATGCTGGGCACCACCGCCAACGCGATGGCGGTGATGAGTTCGCTGACCGAGCGCTACGGCCCGGCGACGCGCGCCTTCCTGGTGGCGCCGATCGTGGGCGCGTTCCTGATCGACTTCACCAACGCCATCATCATCACCGGCTTCATCAACTGGTGGAAATGACCGGCCACAAAAAAAGGGCGGCTTGCGCCGCCCTTTTTTCATGCCTGAAGCAGGCTCAATTCACCAGTCGCAACGTGAACGGATAACGGTACGCCGTGCCTTCGTTGGCCTTGATCGTGCCGATGATCGCCAGCACCAGCCAGGCCACGAACACCACGGCCAGCACCAGGAAGCCGATCAGGATGAAGCACAGGATCCAGCCCACGATGGCGGCGATCGCCACGGTGATGTTGAAGTTCAGCGCTTCCTTGCCCTGATCGTTGACGAACGGCATGGTGTCCTTCTTGATCAGCCAGATCACCAGCGGCCCGATGATGCTGCCGAACGGAATGATCAGGCCGATCAGCGCGGACAGGTGCGCGAACATCGCCCACTGGCGCTCGTCGGCGGAAGGGGCGCCGGCCATCGGCGGTTCGCTCGGCGGGGGCGGAATCACGGACTCGGGTGGAACGCTCATGCGCATCTCCTTCTACGTCAAAAGTTCGCCGGCCGCTTGCCGGTTGCGCCGATGCTAGCAAGGCTGGAGCTGCTTTGCCGCAGGAATCTGCGAAAGACAGGCAGAGCGACCCCACCCCAGCCCTCCCCTGCATGCAGGGGAGGGAGACAAGCGGCCTCGCTCCTCCCCCTGCATGCAGGGGGAGGTTGGGAGGGGGTTGCGCAGGCTGGCGACGAAGCCGAGATCACGAGCGACCCCACCCCAACCCTCCCCTGCACGCAGGGGAGGGAGTCAATGCCTACTCGCCGGCGACGGTCATGCGGTCGAGCAGGATCGAGCCGGTGAGCAGGTGCGAGCGGATGTCGACGTCGCTGCCCACGGCCACGATGCCGTTGAACATGTCGCGCAGGTTGGCGGCAATCGTGATGCCCTCCACCGGGTAGGCGATCACGCCGTTCTCGACCCAGAAGCCCGAGGCGCCCCGCGAATAGTCACCGGTGACGGTGGACACGCCCTGCCCCATCACCTCGGTCAGCAGCAGGCCGGTGCCCAGTCGCGCCAGCATGCCGTCGAAATCGGATCGCTCGCCGTCGGCCGCGCCCGCGTCCACCACCAGGTTGTGGATGCCGCCGGCGTTGCCGGTCGACGACAGGCCCAGCTTGCGCGCCGAATAGCTGCTCAGCATGTAGCGCGCCAGCACACCCTTTTCCACCAGCGCACTGTCGACGGTGGCCACGCCCTCGGCGTCGAAGTTGGCGGAACCCTGGCCGCGTGCAAGATGCGGCCGCTCGTTGATGTCGAGCCACGCCGGCATCACCGGCTTGCCGACATGGTCGAGCAGGAAACTGGCCTGCCGATACAGCGCGCCGCCGCTGACCGCACTCAGCAGGTGGCCGATCAGTCCGCGCGCCAGCTCCGGCACGAACAGCACCGGGCATTGCCGCGTCGACAGGCTGCGCGCGCCCAGCCGCGCCAGGGTGCGCTCGGCCGCCTTGTCGCCCAGCGCCTGCGCACTCATGAAATCACCGGCGGCGCGCACGCTGTCGTACCAGTAATCGCGCTGCATGCCGTCGTCGTCACCGGCGATCAACGCCAGCGACAGCGAATGCCGGGTGCCGCGCTCGCGCCCCACGAAGCCGTGCGAATTCGCATACACCGACAAGCCCTCGCCGGCCTGCACGCTGGCGCCGTCGGAATTGCTGATGCCCGCGTGGGCGCGGCCGGCATCCTCAATCGCGATGCCCAGCTCGATCGCCTGCGCGGTGTCGATGCTCCACGGATGCCACAGGTCCAAGTCGGGGAATGAGGTGGCCATGCGCGCCGCATCGGCCAGCCCCGCGGCGGGATCTTCCTCGGTGTAGCGGGCGATCGCGCAGGCCTGGTCGAGCGTGGCCTGGATCGAATCGGGGTTGAGGTCGGCGGTGCTGGCCGAACCTTTGCGCTGGCCGAAATACACGGTCAGCCCGAAGCCGCGGTCGCGGGTGTGCTCGACCGTCTCCACCTCGCCCAGCCGCACATTCACGTTGAGCCCGCTGCTGATGCTGGCCGCCACTTCGGCCTGACTGGCGCCCGCGGCGCGCGCGCGGCGGATCACGTCAGCGGCAAGGTCGGCCAGTCGCTCCATGTCCTGTTCACTGCGATCCGGCGTCTGGCTGAGGGCAACTTCGCTCACGTTGGGCATTCCTGGGGATTAGGCGGGTAGAATAAGCGGTTCGCGACCGCCGGCTCCCGAATTGGGGGCGCGAGCGCGGATTGAAAGAGCTGCGGAGCACGTCCATGCAACCTGCCGCCGGCATTTATCGTCACTACAAGGGTCAGCGCTACCGCGTGCTGGGCACCGCGCAGCACAGCGAAACGATGGAGCCGCTGGTGGTCTACCAGGCGCTCTACGGCGACTTCGGCCTGTGGGTGCGTCCGGCAACGATGTTCTGCGAAACCGTCGAACTGGACGGCGAGCCACTGCCCCGCTTCGCGCTGGAGCAGGCCGAGGCCGCCAGCGACGGCGACACGCACAGCAGCTGATCCTCGTTCCACCACCGCACGCACCACAACACACGCATCACAACCGGAATTGAAACCCGTGAGCCCGAGCCGCAGCCGCAACCAGTACGAACTCGAAGAAGAAGCGGACTACGGCCCCAGCCGCACGCAGCAGCGCCGCGATGCGCTGGCGGTGCTGGCGCTGGCCCAGCAACTGGTCGATCTGCAACCGAGCCGCCTGGCCAAGCTGCCCCTGCCCGACGACGTGCGCCACGAAATCGACGTGACCCGCCGCATCAGCTCGCACGGCGCGAAGAAGCGCCAGCTCGCCTTCCTGGCCAAGGTGATGCGCCGCTTCGACGAAGACGACTTCGCCGCGGTGCGCGCCGAACTCGGCGAGAACCGCGAGAAGCAGCGCCAGGAAACCGCGGCGATGCATCGGCTGGAGTCCATGCGCGATCGACTGATCGCCGAGGATGAAACCGCATTGTCCGAATTGATCGCCGAGCATCCGCAGGTGGATCGCCAGCATCTGCGGTCGCTGGTGCGCCAGGCGCGGGTGGAGAAGGACACGCCGAACAAGCCGCCGAAGGCGTACCGGGAGATCTTTCAGCTGTTGAAGGATCTGGCGCAGACAGATACATCCGACGACACCGCTGCGTGAAAATACTCTGCGCAGTGGGGCTCTGCCTGCTCTGCGCAGCGTGCGCAACCGTACCGCCTGCCGCTGAGCAGGACATCTGCAAGCACCTCTACACGTACGCCGCATCGTTACCTATTGGTTCGACGCATACGATAAGACTGAGCACGAAGGGAGCGTTCCCGCTCGACTTCCAGATGGATTGCCACCATGACACCGACGACGAGGCGGATCACGCCTTCTGTGGCTGGCTGCTTGCCAATACCTCCCGGGAATTCATGGCAATCAACATCAACGACGCCAGCAGTTGCCTGCAGCAACAGAAGATCGTCGGTTCCACCAGTGGAAGCGACATCGAGCGCTGGTCCGGCACCATGGTCATCGACAGCCCCGAAGCCGCACCCGACACGAAGATCGTCTTCAGCTATCTGCAGCAACCCGACTTCCAGAAAGAAGACTTCATCCAGTTCGAAGTCACGCGGCGTCCGGCCAAGTCGCAGCGTTAGCCGATGCGCGCGCGACCGCGCGGCCGTGACCGCGGCATATTGAGTCAGGGCCCTGTGTAGCCTGAGAACGTGGCCCACGGCGAAGGCCACCCAACCCATGCTCGGGCGAAGGCCAGAAGAGATTTAAAACAGCGAAGCTGGTCATCGCACTTGCTGTTGCGCCTGACGCTTTGCCTGTCCCTGTGCATCAGAGCAAAAGCTTTCGTCTGCCTACGGCAGCCGAGCCACCTTTCTCTGTGTGGCCAGAGAAACGTGGCCCACTGCGCCGCAGGAGCGGCGCGAACGGCGAAGCCGGCCCGAAGGGCGGAGGGCAGGATGCCCGGAGTAAAGAGAGGCCACCCCGCTTCCGCGCCTCGCAGGCATCCTGCCTGCGAGGTTCGCGTGCGGGTTACGGGGTTTGTCGACAGGGCATCCTGCCCTGACGCCAAACTGCCTGACATCCATGTCAGGCACCCTGCGGGCTGACCCTCCACCCGCCCGCCGCTGCAGAGGGGCCCCGGGTAGAGCAGCGGGCCTTCCTGGCTCGCACTCTTCAGAAGAGCCGAAGCAAAGCCGAGGCGGAGCGGAGCCGAGCCGAGCGAAGCTCGGCATCTGCGTACGGCAGGCGCCGTGCACAGGGGGCGCTGTCCTGTTTGAGGGCGTGGTGAACATCGACGGCAAGGTTTCGTTGGTCGACGGGGACGTTTCCCGGGTGGCCGGGGAGGTTTGGAACCGCAACGGGGACGTGGCCAATCTCGGCGGGGACGTCCTGAACCTCAACGGGGATGCCCAGAGTCTCGACGAGGAGGTCTGGAACCTCGGCAGGGAGGTTCGGAAGGTCGGCGAGGACCTGTGGAACCCCGGCGGGGAGGTTCGAAACCTCGACGGGGACGTGCGGAACCTCGGCGTCGACGTTCCGCACGTCCCGATGGACCGGCAAAGCCCCGGCAGCGCGGTCGGCGACCACGTCGCCGGGGGTCATGAATCAGGCTGCGGCGGGCTCCGGCGCG
The DNA here is from genome assembly GCF_001427365.1 of Rhodanobacter sp. Root561. Classification (NCBI taxonomy): domain Bacteria; kingdom Pseudomonadati; phylum Pseudomonadota; class Gammaproteobacteria; order Lysobacterales; family Rhodanobacteraceae; genus Rhodanobacter; species Rhodanobacter sp. Root561. Next base: position 1,268,979 of record NZ_LMGH01000001.1, on the reverse strand, counting down.
GCGCGGGTGCCACGCGGGCCGGGGAAGCGCTGACGCAGGTCGTCATACACATCCTGCGCACCATCACGGCCACGATGGGCTGCCTCGCGCACGCTCTGGTAATACGCCAGGTCGGCCATCCACACCTCGCTGGACACCAGCTGCACCGTGTCGTCCACGCTGGCAGCCAGCGTCTGCAGCTCCGCCGCAAACCGCAGCAACTGCGTGCGCAGGCTGCGATCCTTCTGCACTTCGGCCAGGTCGACAAAGCCCGGCACGAACTGCGCCCGGTTCGCCATGTAGGTCACGCACTTCTCGTCGAAACCCACCGACTTCGCCCCCAACCGCGGCAACTCCTTCCGCTCCTGCGCCGACAGCGTGGCCAGAAACGGCAACGCCCCGCGGATCGTGGCCAGTGCACCCTGCACCGCCGCCACGTCCTCATCCGAAAGCACCGCCGAAATACGATTGTCGTTGGACATGCAAACACTCCTTGTAGATCGCAAGCCGCCGGTCTGGCGGCGCGGGGAGCGTAGCAATCAGGTGCCGCGGGCTTGGGGCGCGGCGTGGTGTAGGGGATGGATGGCTCAGAAGGAACTGGTTTTGATCGTCTGCTTTCGACCCAAAGCAGACATTCGATCCAACACGACTCTTCATGGTTCTAATTCGACTCGCATGTTGAACACATGATTCGCCGCGAACGACCTGATTACCCGCTGAGTTTTCAGCTCATCGGCCGGGTTACTCCTTTTGGGCGAGCAGGTAGCAAGCATAGGAAATTTTACGTTGGGGTAGCCCACTCGCGCTGAGATACAGGTGCCTTCGAAAACCCCGCTACCACGAAAAAGATCCTGATCGACCTCGGCGTCACCTACGCCGGCGCCCTTGCTATAGAACTTGACCGTCACGCGCAGGCGGTACTGACAGCCCTTTATCCGCTTGAAATCCGCATCCGTGGCGATGCGCGCCTCGAAACTCCCATCACTCTCCCTGTCGGCAGCCAGATGCTGCTCCTTCAGCGCTGTATCGGTCGTGCCGTCGGCATCCGCTGCCACACGCGCCCGGGAGGAGCACGCTGGTTCCGTAGCTTCTGGAATGGCGGACACGGTGACCCAATCCACTGCCGAGTCCTTCTCCGTGGTGATCTTGAGCGTTCTGACCGTGGCATGAGGGTCTGGTGGCGGCTGGTCGATCTTCATCGGCAAGACTGCAGCAGGCATTTTCGCCGTGACCTCGCCTGCAGGTGAAGCACCCTGCGTCGCAGGAGGCAATGCTTGCTGCAGAAAGGATTCGAACGGCGCGACGTAATCATCACGTTGCAAACGATCATGCAGGAGCGTTGTCCAGAAGCCCTGATGCATCAGGGTGCTCCAGACATTGGCGGCAAAGTGCTCGTTGAGCAGATCCTGGCGACTGCCTATCGCCCCTCTTTCCTCGACAGGCAGCTGACGCTGCCGATACGTGGCTACCTTGTCATGGCCCTGATAGACGTCGAACACCATATCCACAAGGTCATCTCGCCCTGCCCGGGAGGGTGAGAAGCGGACGATGAAATGCACGATCTTGTTGTATGGCGCCACATCCGGCAGCTGGTCGGAGAACTGGTACTGACGCGGTACAACTGAAAGGCCACGTTTATCGATGAGCCCCTGAATTCGATAAGGATACGTCGTTGCGCTGGCCTTCCAATACATGCACCCGCATCCTTCGTCGCCGCCCAAATCAATGCCGGGCGGCACCAGCAGTAGGTCGTGTGGAATATCCGAATCCACAACGACCATACGGGTATCAACAGCAAGCGAGTGGGTAACTGGAAGCGGCCGAATGACCACTGCGCCCGGAGGCGGAAGGTCATTCAAGTGAAGAAGATTTGGCAGCGCGGTGTTGACGCCGAGCAGGAAAGAGACGGACACGCCAAGAAGAATCCGCAGCGCCCAGTGGATGCGAAAAATCAGTGCGACCCAGGTAGCGAGGAGAACGTTGACAGCCGTCGGAAGAACCCACCAGCCGAACAGAAGATAAAAAAATCCTCCAAAAAACGAGCTGGCTGGAGCAATGGCGAAGAACTGCAGAGCTACCAGCATGAAGGCCGCGAAAGGCAACCAGAAAAGCAGTCGCTTCCGCCTGTCAACACGCTTCCCGGAAACCGATGGCATTTTGTCCTCTCCGTTTGACATCAAAATATGCCGGTTCCGCGTGCAGTTACAGCCAGCAACATCTTCAGATTCTACCTAAATTGCGTTTCGCTACATTCTGCAATGCATGCCGCGCCGCTTTAACGCAGATACGGTGCCCAGTGTCCGCTTTTGGCCGATAGCCGACACGCGCCAATAAGAAATATCCGCCCAATACCCAGAGCCTTTGGCTCTCGCAACCGCAGTGCGGTTGCGTACCGAGTGCGGGCCAGGATGGCCCGCTGCTCTACCCGGGCCCCTCTGTAGCGGCGAGTCGGGGTCGACAGGCCGCGTAGCGGGCATCGGCATGGACGCCGATGCCTTTTCGCCAGCACAGGGATGTGCTGTCGAAAAGCCCGGCCCCGACTCGCGAACCTTGCGGACAGGATGTCCGCAAGGCGCGGAAGCGGGGTGGCCTCTCTTTGGGCCACGTTTCTCTGGCCACTCAGAGAAAGGTGGCTCGGCTGCCACAGGCAGACGAAAGCTTTTGCTCTGATGCACAGGGGCAGGCAAAAAATATCAAGCGCAACAGCAAGTGCGATGACCAGCTTCGCTGTTTTAAAGCTCTTCCGGCCTTCGCCGGAATGACGAGTGATGGGTTCGGTGGCCGTCGCCGGAATGACGACCCGGGCTGGGCTGGCCTCCCTTTACTCCGGGCATCCTGCCATCCGCCCTTCGGGCCGGCTTCGCTGTTCGCACGTGCATCCTGCGTGTGCGTGAGCACGCAAAGAGAAAGTGACTCGCGCTCCGAAGGGGGACGAAAGCTGTTCGCCCTGAATCCAGCAGCGTTCAAACGCAACGAGGGCGCCCGCCTCCCGGCGGACGCCCTCGCAGTTACATCACGGTACTTACAGTCCCGCGTTCAACGCACTCACGATGCCGCTGCCGAAGCCGCTGGCGTAATCCCAGCCGACCATCGCCGTCTCACCGCCGTTGCTGCCGGAGGTGACGTCGTGATAGCTGGCGGTGGACACGCTGTACAGATGCGGCCCGGCGAAGCCCAGCGTCGGATGCGCCGCAAGCATGCGCGCCCAGGTGGCGGCAAACAGCGGTGCCGCCAGGCTGGTGCCGCCGTACTGCGCATTGCTGCCGTTGACGATGATGATCGCGCCCGAGTTCGGGTCGGCGTCGAAGGCCACGTCCGCCACGTCGCGGGTGGTGCCGCCGCCCTGGGTCTGCCAGCTCGGCTTGGGCTCCACCGTGCTCGGGCTGCCGCCAGCCTTGCTCCACAGCGTTTCGCTCACCCAGCTGTTCGACGTGCCGGTGCTCAGCGAGGTACCGCTCACCGCCACCACGTACGGCGAACTGGCCGGGTAGCTGGGCGTGGTGCCGTTGGGTGCTTTGGTGCATTCGTTCGAGCCGGAATCGCCGGTCGAAATGGAGAACGTCTGGCCCTGCGCCACACCCAGCGCGAGGATCTGGTCGTCCGCCGCCATCGAGCCATCCTGGTAGGCGCTGGTTTCGCATTCGCCCAGCGACACGTTGACGACCTGCGCCTGGTTGTCACTGACCGCCTTGTTGAACGCCGCGGTGAGATCGCTGTTGGAAAGCGAGTTGGCCGCGTAGAAGATCAGCTTGCTGACCCCGCCGGACATCGCGACGATATCCTGGCTGTCCAGATCCCACTCGGGTGTGCCGCTGGTGTCGGTGCCCGGCGTGGTCACCGTCACCACCTGCGTGTTCGCTGCCGGCAGGCCGTTGGTGCTGGTGAACTGGTTGAGATCCTTCAGCGACTGGGTCATGTTGCCGGCGCTGATGATGCCCACCGTGATCGTGGAAGCGGCCGGCGTGCCACCTACGTTGTAGATGGTCGGGAAGGTGGTCGGGTTGTGGCCGACCAGGGTCGCGCCGCCGCCACCGCCCGGCTTGCCCTTCTCCACACGCCCCTGCGTCGAAGCCTTGACGATCATGGTGTGCGGGTGCGTCACCGTCTGCAGGCCGCTCACCGACAGCACGGAATCGGCCAGCGCCGCCGGCACCCTGGCGTCGTCGATGTTGGCGTACGCGGCGCGACCGTGCTCGTCAGTGGCCTTGACGAAGCGTGTGCCGAACGCGGCCCGCGCGCTGCCGGCAGTGCCGTCAGCGGAAACCAGCAAACGGTTGGCGGAGATGCTGACGTTGGTGAAGCCGGCCCGGCTCAGGTAATCGGCTACGGCCTGCGCCTGCGCCTGGCTCGGCAGGAAATTCGCGGCCACATCGTCCGCCTGCAGCCTGGCGCGGAACAGCGGGCTGGCCGGGTTGTGTGCGGCGACGATGAAATCGTCGAGCGCGCCCTTGTTCTGGATCTTCAGCGCCACCTGCACGTGCAGCGGCATGTCGAACGCCACCAGGTTGCTGGTGTTCACCGACGCAGCCGACACGTGCGCGTGTGTGGCCGTCGTCTTCCACGTCGAGTCGACGCCGGCCGCCGTAGCGACCGTGGACGCCAGTGCCCAAATTGCCCCCATCGCCAAACACAGCGAAGTCTTCTTCATCTGCATGGTTCATCCCCGAGATTGATGGTGCGAACAGAAAAATTCCGGTCGCTGACGGACCGGAATCCCATGACGCGGCCCTGATCCCCCCGGACAACTTCCGACCCCGTCTGCCTTGGACGCTAACACGCCACGGCGCCGAATGATCCTTGCGTGCGTCAAAAAAATGAAAACAACTCTTTGATTCGCAAGAGATTACGAAACCGCAAGATAATGACAACCCATCCACGATGGCTTCCAGACCCGACTTGCCGCACGCGTGCCGTACCCGCCCGCGGACGATGTTCCAGGCCTGTCGGAGACTCTTCGCGAATGCAGCCGGGGGTGCCGCGCACAGCCGTGTCGCAGCAAGCAGCGCGGCTTCGCCCGGGGCGAATGGATTTTTCTGCCGGCTGTGATGGCTGTGTTGGGGGCGCGTACGGGTACGGCGGCGCAGCTCAGGACGCGGTGCCACCCACCGTCATCGAATCAATCTTCAGCGTCGGCTGCCCCACGCCCACGGGCACGCTCTGCCCATCCTTGCCGCACACGCCCACGCCTTCGTCCAATGCCAGATCATTGCCAATCATCGACACCTGATTGAGCACGTCCGGCCCGGAACCGATCAACGTCGCGCCCTTCACCGGACGAGTGATCCTGCCATCCTCGATCAGGTACGCCTCGGAGGCGGAGAAGGTGAACTTGCCGTTGGTGATGTCGACCTGGCCGCCGCCGAAGTTCGGCGCGTACAGGCCCTTCTTCACCGAGCGGATGATTTCCTGCGGGTCGTGCGAGCCGGCCAGCATGTAGGTGTTGGTCATGCGCGGCATCGGCAGCGCGGTGAACGATTCGCGGCGGCCGTTGCCGGTGGGCGCCATGCCCATCAGGCGCGCGTTGAGCTTGTCCTGCATATAGCCTTTTAGAATGCCATCCTCGATCAGGGTGGTGCATTCGGTCGGCGTGCCTTCGTCGTCGATGCTCAGCGAGCCGCGGCGACCGGCCAGGGTGCCGTCGTCGACGATGGTGACGCCTTTCGCCGCCACGCGCTGGCCGATGCGGCCGGAGAACGCGGAGCTGCCCTTGCGGTTGAAGTCGCCTTCCAGGCCGTGGCCGATCGCCTCGTGCAGCAGCACGCCGGGCCAGCCGGGGCCGAGCACCACGGTCATCTGGCCGGCGGGGGCGTCGACGGAATCGAGGTTGACCAGCGCCTGGCGCACCGCTTCGTCGGCGAAGGCCAGCGCGCGGCCGTTCTCGATCAGTTCGCGGTAGCCGTAGCGACCGCCGCCGCCGGAATAGCCCTGCTCGCGCCGGCCGTTCGCTTCGGCGATGACCTGCACGTTGATGCGCACCAGCGGGCGCACGTCGGCCGCCAGGGTGCCGTCGGAGGCGGCGATCAGGATGGTGTCCATGGTGGCAGCGAGGCTGACGATGACCTGCTTGATGCGCGGATCGCGCGAACGCGCATACGCGTCGACTTCGCGCAGCAGGGCAATCTTGTCGGGATTGGGCAGGCTCTCGACCGGGTCGATCGCCGGATACAGCGCGCGCGCGTTGTGCAAGGCCAGTGGCTTGCCGGCGCCGTTGCCGTCGTGGGCGATCGCGCGGGCGGCTTTCGAGGCTTCCAGCAACTGCGGCAGCACGATCTCGTCGGAATAGGCGAAGCCGGTCTTTTCGCCGGACATTGCGCGCACGCCCACGCCCTGCTCGATCGAGTGGCTACCGTCCTTGACGATGCCCTCTTCCAGCGTCCACGACTCGCTGCGCGAATGCTGGAAGTACAGGTCGGCCGCGTCGATGGACGGGCCCATCAGCTGGGCGAACACGCGGTCGAGGTCGCCGGTGGCGATGCCGCCGGGGGACAACAACTTGCTTTCGGCGAGGGCGATCAATGAATCCATGGGATGCGGTCGGTCTGCGGTAATTCCGGAACTATCCCACATGGGGCTGTGGCGCCGCGCTTTAAAGCCTGCGCCGCCGTCTTCCACTACCATGCGGCAACGCCAGTCGGCCCATCAGTGAAGGATCACCCGTGAGCGAACATTCCAAGCGTGAGGCGGCCCGCGAGGCCATCGAACGGGCCGTGCAACCGGTGGCCGAGACCCGCGAACTGCTGCATCGCGACGGCGAGCTGAAACCGGGGCTGGGCAAGATCAGCGGCGTGATCGCCTTGTCGCTGGGCTTCCTGTGCCTGCTGGCGGTGGTGGCGTTCCATTTTCCGCAGTACCTGACCACGCCGGACCTGCGCCACAAGTATTCGGTGGACGTGCTGCGCCAGGTGCTGCTGGTGGGGCTGCTGGTGGCCGGCGGGATGTCGCTGGGCAACGTGATTCTGGGCCGCCAGCGCAACCTCAACATCATGGCTTTCGTGCTGGTGATCGCGGCGGTGGCGCTGGGCGGTTCGCGGGTGTCGGTGGGCGAGTTCCCCGACCACACGCCGTACATCGGGCTGGACTGGTTCATCCTGGATTTGCTGGGCTCGACGCTGATCTTCGTGGTGATCGAGAAGCTGTTCCCGCTGTACAAGGGCCAGGCGATTTTCCGCAAGGAATGGCAGACCGACCTGAAGCATTTCGCGGTCAATCATTTCATCGTGGGGCTGGCGCTGCTGACGGTGAACTTCCTGCTGCACCACCTGTTCGGCTGGCTGGTCAGCAGTCACTTCCAGCAGACCGTGCGCGACATCCCGTTCCTGCCGCAGTTGCTGTTGTGCGTGCTGGTGGCCGACCTGGCGCAGTACTGGACGCATCGTGCGTATCACGAGGTGCCGTTCCTGTGGCGCTTCCACGCGGTGCACCACAGCGTGAAGACGATGGACTGGCTGGCCGGCTCGCGCCAGCACATGCTGGAGCTGATCTTCACTCGCGTCTGCGTGCTGGCGCCGCTGTACATCCTCGGTTTTTCCGAGGCGGCGATGAACGGCTACATCCTGATCGTGGGTTTCCAGGCAGTGTTCAACCACGCCAACGTGCACCTGCCGTGGGGCCCGCTGAAGTACCTGCTGGTGACGCCGGATTTCCACCACTGGCACCACGCCTCGGACGACGAGGCGATCGACAAGAACTACGCGGCGCATTACGCGTTCCTGGACTACCTGTTCGGCACCGCGGTGAAGTCGAAGAACAAGTTTCCCGAGCGCTACGGCGTGGTCGGCGACTACATGCCGGACGGCTTCGTGAAGCAGCAGCTGTTTCCGTTCCGGGGCAAGCAAGCCGACGACAATCCGGCGGCCTGAAACCCGCCCGCCGCTTCAGTGCTGCACGGATGAAGAAGCCGCCGGCGCCGCGACGTTGCCAGCGGCCGCGGGCGGCAGCAGGATCTGCGGCGTGGTCGGCGGCGTGATTGCGCTGCCCGCTGCTGCCGGCTGACCGGCCGGCGCGTTGAGCAAGGGTGCGGGCGGTGGCGCCGCGGCGCCGTGCTTCTCGACCAGGGTGATCACCGGCTCGTCCCAGCTGCCGGTGATCTTGTAGCGGGCGCTGGCGGCCTGGTTCAGGCCCTTGCCCAGCAGGCCCTGCACGGCAAAGCCCGCGGCCGCGCCGATCGGGCCACCCACCACCGCGCCGACCAGCGGCAGGCTGTTGCCGACATGCGGCACCACCAGCATCTGCTGGTCGTAATCCTTGCTGCGCAGGCCGGTGCGACCGGTCACGCTGATGTTCGCGGCCGGCCCCTCGATGCGCAGGTTGTCGGTGGTCGCGTTGCCGTCGGCGAGCCTGAAGTCGCCGCTGATCGAGTCGAACGCCAGCCCCTTGCCGAACACGTCGCCGAAATCCAGGGTGAGCCGGCGCGGCAGTTCGGCCAGCGAAACCAGTCCCAGCAACCGACCCACGCCGGGCGAGGCGGCTTCGGGAATGCGGCCGTCGTTGACCTGGATGCTGAGCGTGCCGTCCATGGTGGCCAGCGACAGCCCGCTGGGCGAACCCGGCCAGCTCGCGTCGAGCTGGTCGCGGGTCTTGCCGCCATTGACCAGTCCGTCGAAACCCAGCGCGCCCAGCATGTCGCCCAGGTCCTCGGCGGCGAAGTTGATCCGCATGTGGGTGTGGCTGGAGCTGGCGTTGCCGTTCCAGTCGCCGCTGCCGTTGATCTGCACCCGGCTGGACAGCGCACGCAGCTGCTCGATGTGCATGCCGTCGGCGGTCGGCCAGGATTCCAGCCGCGCCTCGCCGAGCTTCGCGTCGCCCAGGCGCAGGTCGCCCACCCAGACATGGAACGGCGGCAGCGCGGCGGGATTGACCCCGGTATTGGCCGGGTCGGGCGGCGGCACGACGGACGCGGCGGGCGCCGCGGCCGGAGTGGCCGCCACCCTCTTGCCGGCGGCCTTGTGCTTGCCGGCGGTGGTCTCCGGCGTGGCGCTCTTGGGCCAGTACATGCGGGCCAGTCGCGCGGTGACGCCGCGCTTGTCCAGTTCGCGCGTGGGCACGCTGTAGTTGCCGACCATCGCCGGGCCGTCCACGTCCACGCTGAGCAGGTCGGGTTGCGGCTTGGCCTGCAGCTTCAGCGGGCCCAGCCGGCTGTCGAACCACTCGGCCTGGTCGGTGCTGATGTCGAGGCTTTCCAGCCCCGGGCCGCCACCGCCACTGCCCGCCGCCACGTGCTGCACCCAGCCGGTGACGTCGAGCTGGCTGGCATGGCCGCGAATGCGCAGGTCGCGATCGGGCAACATGGTCGGCATCTGCGTGCCCAGCGCCAGGGTGCCGGCCAGCGGATGCTGGTCGCCGTCGGCCAGTCGCAGGTAACCGCGCAAGGTGTCGCCCAGGCCGAAGCGCAGCTCGCTGCCAGCGATCGGCAGGTTCAGCGTCAGGTGCAGCGGCAGGTCGTCCGTGGCGGGCTTGTGCAGCGGCGCGGGCAGGTTCAGCGCGATGCCCTGCAGCGGCGAATCGACGCTGAGGGTCTGGCTCAACGCGTCGCTGCCGGCGACATGGGCGATGCTGAAGCCGATGTCGAACGCGCTGCGGCCGTCGGACAACTTGCCGAGCCAGTCCAGCGTCGGGTAGTCCGCCACCAGCTCGTCGACGCGGTAGTTGCCCTGCAACTGCGCCGACAGCACCGTGGCCGGATCGCTGTTGGCGCCGGCGATGGCCAGCTGCAGTTTCGATGGCTGGCCGCGGAAGCCGGCGTCCAGCGGACCGGCCTGCATGCCGTGCAGGTCGAACTTCAGCGGGCCGTTGAGCATGTCCAGCTGGAGGTTCCACTCCGGCGCGCTGAGGTCGGCGTCCTTCAGCCGGGCCAGCCCGTCCAGTTGCGGCGTGGCGCCCTCGTCCTTTTTCAGTGGCAGCACCAGGTGGAAGCCGAAGCTGCCGCTGCCGCCCAGCTTCAGCTTGGCCAGCGTGTCGGCTTCGCGGCTGCCGATCGGGCTCTTGCGCACGAACTCCATCAGGCTGGCGCCGCTGCCACTGCCTTGCACGTTGAGGTCGAGCAGCGGGTCGCCGAAATCCGGGATCAGCGCCACCGCGCGCTCGGTCTTGACGCCCAGCGCATGGCCGCCACTGGCCTCGACCAGCATGCCGCCGTTGATGAAGCTGGCCACCGCGTCGATGCCTTCGGCATGCGGCCAGTCCTTGCCGTAGTCGAGGGTCAGGTCGCTGATCATCGCGCGCGCCTCGAAGCGCCCTTCGTTGTGGCGGAACGGCCAGTCGTGCAGGTCGCCGCGCACCAGCACCTGCGCCTCGTCCAGTCGGCCCGACAGCAGGCCGCGATCGAGCCACTCGACGGTGCCGGGCGACATCGACAGCGGCCAGAACTGGCGGGCGGCGGTCACGTCGGCGTGGTCCAGGCTGGCGTAGAGATCCAGGAACGGTGCACCGCCCCCGGCCGGCAACACCAGCTCGCCCCGGGCCTGCCCGGCGTAACCGGCACCGGCGAAGTCCAGCGCGTCGACGCCGATGTGCGACTGGCCATCCTGCGACCAGAACGCCAGCGTGCCGCCCAGCGAGGACAGCGCAAACGGCTGGTGGAAGGCTTGCGGCAAATTCAGCGTGGTGGGCTGGCTCGGCAGGGTCAGCGACAACGCTTCGGCGTCGCCCCGCAATTGGCCGTCCAGACGGCTGATTCCCGGCAGCTTGCCGACCGCCTCGATGCCCACCTCGGCAAAGACGAGATCGAGCGCGCGCAGGCCGGCGCGGCGACTCCACTGCAGGCGCAGCCGGTCCACCACGCCATGCGGCCGGCCCTTGCCCAGCCACTGCGACAGCGCCGGCGCCAGCCCGGGCTTCAGTGCCAGCCAGGGCAGCAGCGGCGCCAGCTGCAACTTGCGCGCGACCGCGTTCACCGCAAGCCCGGCGCTGCCCGGCTGGTGCAGGCTCATCGCCAGCGCGCTGCCGTCGTCGCCGGCCCAGCGCAGTTCGTAGCCATCAGCGGTCTGGTTCACGCCGGCCAGCCCGTGCAGGGCGCTGACGCTGGCCTGGCCGCCGCCGGGCGCGCTGACGGCCAGCGTGTCCAGGTCGAAGCGGACCAGGCTGCGGGTCAGTTGGCCCTGCCGCCAGTCCATCCAGGCGCTCAGCTTGCCGTGGCCCTGCTGCACCGCGTAGCCGCCCATGTCGATGCCGTCCAGCAGGGGCTTCAGTTCGGCGCCGTCGACGCTGACCCAGACCTGGCCGGCGCTGCCATCCTCGCGGAAGCGACCGGCGCTGCGCACGGCGGCGTTGACGCCCTCGCGTCGCAGCACGCCGCCAAAACGCAGCTGGTGGCCCTGGTGACTCAGCCGCAGCTGCCTGGACAGTAGCGTGTAGTGCTTGTCCAGCACCGCGTCGGTGACCGACACGCGCAGGTCCTCCAGCCACAGGTCGGCCGACATCCGGCCCAGCGACAGCGGCTGGCGCTGGTCGCCGCCGGCCACGCCGATGCCGTTGACATGCCAGCCATCGGCCTGGCGCAGCAGGTCCAGCTGCAGGCCGCGCACGTGCAGGTTGATCAGGTGCCGCGACGGCAACAGCCAGCCGCCGAAATCGAATTTCAGCTCGGACTCGGGCAACTGCAGCACGGCACCGGCCTGGCCCGCCGCCGCGCCGATCTTCACCCCGTGCATCACGAACTCGGGGCCCGACGGCGTCCAGCGACCTTCCATCGAATCGAAACTCACGGGTCGCTGCAGTCGGGTACCGAGCTGCGCCGCCACCCATTCCGGATGCCGCGCCAGCAGCGGCAGCAACAGCTGCGCCAGCGCCGCCACCACGGCAAGCAGGATCAGCGCGATCCCGGCCACCCAGCCCGACGCGCGGGCGCAGCGATGCAGCCGCCGCTGCCACGACACGTTCACGCGCGGCGATCCAGGCCGGAGGTGCAGCCGCCGGATTTACAGCAAGACGACATCAAACTGTTCCTGCGAGTAATGCTCTTCGGCCTGGAAGCGTATGCTTTTGGAGATGAACTCTTCCAGTTCGGCCACCGCGCTGGACTCCTCCTCGAGGATCCGGTTGACCACCGCGGGGCTGGCCATCACCAGCAGTTGCTGCGCGTTGAACTGGCGCACCGCGCGGGTGATCTCGCGGAAAATCTCGTAGGTCACCGTCTCGGCGGTTTTCAGCAGGCCGCGGCCGTTGCAGGCCGGGCAGGGTTCGCACAGCTGGCGCGCCAGGCTTTCGGTGGTGCGCTTGCGGGTCATCTCGACCAGGCCCAGCGCCGACATCGGATACACCGTGGTCTTGGCGTGGTCGCGCGCCAGCCCCTTGCCCAGCATGCGCAGCACCTGGCGCTTGTGCTCCTCGTCGACCATGTCGATGAAGTCGATGATGATGATGCCGCCCAGGTTGCGCAGGCGCAGTTGCCGCGAGGCGGCCTGCGCCGCTTCCAGGTTGGTGCGGTAGACGGTTTCCTCGAGATTGCGGGAGCCGAGATAGGCGCCGGTGTTGACGTCGATCGTGGTCATCGCCTCGGTCTGGTCGACGATCAGGTGGCCACCGGATTTCAGCGGCACTTCCTTCTTCAGCGCGCGCTGCATCTCGTCCTCGACGCCGTACAGGTCGAAGATCGGCCGCTCGCCGTCGTAGTGCTCGATGCGGTCGTCCAGGCTGGGCATGAACTTGTGCACGAACTTCACCACGTTGTCGAAGGTGAGGCGCGAATCCACCCGCACCTTCTCGATGTCGTCGTTGAGCATGTCGCGCAGGCTGCGCAGCGGCAGCGACAGTTCTTCGTAGACGCGTTCGCACAACTTCGCCTTGGCGATGTTCTCCTGCACCACGCGCCAGACCTTGCCCAGGTAGGTCACGTCGAAGGCCAGCGATTCGGCGCTCTGCCCTTCGGCATTGGTGCGCACGATGTAGCCCAGCGGGTTTTCGCCGATCAGCGGATTGAGCACGTCGCGCAGGCGCTGGCGTTCGGCCTCGTCCTCGATCCGGGCGGAGATGCCCAGGGTGCGCGCATACGGCAGCAGCACCAGGTAGCGCGAGGGGATCGACAGGTGGGTCGACAGCCGGGCGCCCTTGCTGCTGATCGGGTCCTTGACCACCTGCACCACGATCTCCTGGCCTTCGTGCACCAGTTCGCTGATCGAGGGGACATGGCCGTGGCCATTGCCTTCGCTGCCGTCGGCCGCGGCGGGCCGCACGATGTCCGAGGCGTGCAGGAACGCCGCGCGCTCCAATCCGATCTCAACGAACACCGCCTGCATGCCCGGCATCACCCGCTGCACGCGGCCCTTGTAGATGTTGCCGACATAGCCCCGCTTCGATGCCCGTTCGACGTGCACTTCCTGCAACATGCCGTTCTCGACCACCCCGACCCGCGTCTCGCGCGGGGTCACGTTGATCAGGATTTCTTCGCTCACTGCATACTCCCCGGACAGAGCATCTTTATAGCGGTGCGGCCGCGGGCTGTCGATGAACCACGCCATGGAATCCGCCCTGCCGGCGCGGATGACGCAAAATGGACACCCGCCCGTTCCCCGGAGCTGAACGCATGACGACACCCATTCTGCTGGCTTGGAGCGGCGGCAAGGACTGCCTGCTGGCGCTGCAGCGGTTGCGGGCGGACCCGCAATGGCAGCTGGTCGGGCTGCTGACCACGCTCAACCGCAACTACCAGCGGGTGGCCATGCACGGCACCCCGCGCGAGGTGCTGCTGGCGCAGGCCGATGCGCTGGGGTTGCCGGTGCTCGAGGTGATGCTGGACTGGCCCGGCAGCAACGAGGCCTACGAGCAGGCCCATGCGCAGGCGCTGGTCGAGGCGCGCATGCGCTGGCCGGGCATCCGCCACTGCGCCTTCGGCGACCTGTTCCTGGAGGACGTGCGCGACTACCGCGTGCGCCAGCTGGGCCGCGAGAACTGGCGCGCCGTGTTCCCGCTGTGGGGCGAGGACACTGCGGCCCTGTCGCGGCGCTTCGTCAGCGAGGGCCATCGCGCCGTGCTGTGCTGCGTGGACACCCGGCAACTGGACGCCGCCTTCTGCGGCCGCGACTACGACGCGGCCCTGCTCGACGCGCTGCCGGCCGGGGTCGATCCCTGCGGCGAGCGCGGCGAATTCCACACGCTCAGTTACGCCGGCCCGCTGTTCCGCCAGCCGCTGAAGCTGCGCCGCGGCGAGTCGGTGCTGCGCGACGAACGCTTCCAGTTCACCGACTTCCTGCTCGACGACCATGCCGCGACGGACTGATCCCATCCTGCCCGACCTGCTCCAACCGGGCCTGGCGCTGGTGTTCTGCGGCACCGCGGCCGGCCGGCGCTCGGCCGCCGAACGGGCTTACTACGCCCACCCCGGCAACCTGTTCTGGCGCGCCCTGTTCGAGGCCGGGCTGACGCCCCGCCTGCTGGCACCGGCCGAATTCCCCCTGCTGACGAGCTACGGCATCGGCCTCACCGACCTGGCCAAGCGCCACAGCGGCAACGACGCCGACCTGCCACGCGATGCCTTCGACGTGCCGGCGTTGCGCGCCAGGATCGAACGCCATGCGCCGCGCCTGCTCGCCTTCACCAGCAAGAACGCGGCACGCGCCGCGCTCGGCCACGCGGTGAGCTACGGCCTGCAGGAGGAAACCTTGGGTCAGACCCGGCTGTTCGTGCTGCCCTCTCCGTCCGGCCAGGCGCGCGGGCACTGGGACATCGTGCCGTGGCGGGCCTTGGCCGCGCACTACCGCGCGGCTCGCGCCGGCGGTTGAGCCGGCCGGTCAATCGACGGGCGTGTGCCGCGAAGCCCGCACCTGCTCGGCGCGCACGATCGAGGCCTGGTTGCTCCAGCTGCGGCGCAGGTAGGTCACCACGGCGGCCACTTCCTGGTCACTCAGTTGCTGCGCGAACGGCGGCATCGAGTACGGCCGCGGGTTCGCCGTGGTGGCCGGGGCAAAGCCGCCGAGCAGGACCATCCGCGTGGCGTTGATGCCGCTGGGCTCGGTCACCGAGGAGTTGCCGTCCAGCGGCGGATAGATGCCGGCCACACCTTCGCCGCGCTTGCCGTGGCATTCCGCGCAATGCTGCGTGTAGACCTTCTCGCCCTGCTCGGTCAGCGCCTTGGCATCGAACAGCACGGGTTGTTCGGCGGCCGCGGCGCGGGGTGGCAGCGATTGCAGGTAGCTGGCGATCGCGTGCAGGTCGGCATCGCTCATGTGCTGGGTGCTGCCGGAAACCACCGCGGCCATCGGCCCGAAGGCTGCGCCTTTCGCCGACTGCCCGGTCTTCAGGAGGTCGACGATGTCCTGTGCGCTCCAGCCTTCCAGGCCACCGTGGCGGCGGGTGCTCAGATCCGGCGCGTACCAGTTCTGCACCGGGATCTGGCCGCCGGTGAGGTGCACGTCCGCCGGCGTGCCGCCCAGCGAGTCGCGGGCCGCATGGCATTCGTTGCAATGGCCCAGTCCCTGCACCAGGTAGGCGCCACGATTCCACTCGGCCGATCGCGCCGGGTCGGGCGTGAAGCCGCCTTCGCGGAAGTACAGCGCTCGCCAGGCCTTCAGGCTGTTGCGCACGCTGTACGGGAAGGCCAGCGACGGCTTGCCGTCGGCCTGGTGCACCGGCGGTAGCGACTGCAACCAGGCAAACATCGCCAGCGCGTCGTCGCGACTCACATGGGTATACGAGGTGTAGGGGAAGGCCGGATACAGCAGCTCGCCATGACGACCCTTGCCGGCGTGCAGCGCCTGCCAGAAGTCCTCGAAGCTCCACTCGCCCAGGCCGGTCTCGCGATCGGGCGTGATGTTCGGCGCCGGGATGTCGCCAAAGGGCGTGACGATCACCCGACCGCCGGCCAGCGGCGCGCCGCCCTGGGCGGTGTGGCAGCCGGCGCAATCGCCGACGATGGTCAGGTACCGGCCTTGCGCGAGCAACTGCGGGTCCGCCAGCGTGGCCGCGGAAACCTTGCTGGCCGAGCGCGGCGTGGGCGCATGGCCGCCACCGAACCACCACCAGGCCAGCAGCGCCACGATCAGCAGCACGACCGCCAGCAGCAGCCAACGCAGCGCTTTCATGAGTCGTCCCCGGTGGCGCCGAGCACCCCGCACGCCAGCGGCGGGGTCACCGAACCGGCCGGCTGCGCATGGGTGTCGGCGGGCAGCTCGCGACTGGCCAGCGCGGCGGCCACCGCGGTGATGTCCGCGGCGCTGAGCCGGCTCGCCACCGTGGCCATGCAGTCCGGCGCCACGGTGGAGCGGGTATGCGTGCGCCACGAGCCCAGTTGCGCGCTGAGGTAGTCATACGGCAAGCCGACCAGTCCGGGCGTGGACGGCTCCACGCCGGTCAGCTGGCTGCCGTGGCAACTGCTGCACGCGGGAATCTTGCGGGCCGGGTCGCCCTTGCCGATCAGTTCCTCGCCACGCTGCAGCGCCGCCGCCGACACCGGCGGCAGCGGCGAGCGGCTGTACGGCACCTGCTGCGCCGCGAAGTACTCGGCAATCTCGCGGATGTACGCCGGTGGCAACTGGCGCACCGTGTATTCCATCGGCGCGTACTTGCGCAGACCGTTCTGGAAGTCCTGCAGCTGCCGCGCCAGGTACGCGGCCGGCTTGCCCGCCAGTCGCGGGAAGTAGCCGCTGCCGGGGGTGCCTTCGCCGTGCACGCCGTGGCAACTGGTGCAGGCGGCGATGCGCTGCTGCAAGGTGTCGGGAATCACCGGCGCGTCGGCGGCGCGACTGGCGCTGGCGCCGATCAGCGCGAATGCAAACAGGGAGGCAACGGCAAACCAGCGGGGACGGAGCGGGCGACGGGT
Source organism: Rhodanobacter sp. Root561 (assembly GCF_001427365.1). Lineage (NCBI taxonomy): Bacteria > Pseudomonadati > Pseudomonadota > Gammaproteobacteria > Lysobacterales > Rhodanobacteraceae > Rhodanobacter > Rhodanobacter sp. Root561. Next base: position 1,252,250 of record NZ_LMGH01000001.1, on the reverse strand, counting down.
CTTGGTCATCCGCCCATTGTACGCGTGCCGCCGCGACGTCCAAGCCGCAGCGGCGCTAAGCTGCAGCCTTGCGACAGCAGCCGCTTCCACCAAGCAGGGGGTTACCGTGAATCGTTCAGCCGTCCATCTCGCCGCGCTCGTCACCGCCCTGCTCGCCGGCCCGGCGCTGGCCGCGGAAGTTCCGGCGGCGCCGCCCGCCGACACCGCCTACGCCTCGATCGACCAGCTGCAGCAGCGCATGGAGGCCGGCACGCTGGACAGCCGCCAGTTGACGGGCCAGTTGCTGCAACGGATCGAACGGATCGACCGCGCCGGCCCGAGCCTGCACGCGGTGATCGAGACCAATCCCGATGCGCTGCAACTGGCCGGCACGCTGGACGCGGCCCGCGGTGCTCATGACAAGCGCGGTCCGCTGTACGGCATCCCGGTACTGCTCAAGGACAACATCGACACCGGCGACCGCATGCTGACCACGGCCGGCTCGCTGGCGCTGGCCGGCGCGCCCGCGCCGCGCGACGCCGGCCTGGTCGAGCGGCTGCGCAAGGGCGGCGCGCTGATCCTGGGCAAGACCAACCTCAGCGAGTGGGCGAACTTCCGCTCCAACCACGCCAGCAGCGGCTGGAGCGCCCGCGGCGGGCAGACCAAGAATCCCTACGTGCTCGACCGCAATCCCTGCGGTTCCAGCGCCGGCTCCGCGGCGGCGGTGGCGGCGGGACTGACCACGGTGGCGATCGGCAGCGAGACCGACGGTTCGATCATCTGCCCCGCGGCTATGAACGGCATCGTGGGCATCAAGCCGACCCTGGGCCTGGTCAGCCGCAGCGGCATCGTGCCGATCAGCCACAGCCAGGACACCGCCGGCCCGATGGCGCGCAGCGTGGCCGACGCCGCGGCCCTGCTCTCGGTGATCGCCGGCAGCGACCCGCGCGATCCGGCCACCCGCGACGCGGACAGGCATGCGACCGACTACACGAAGTTCCTCGATCCGAACGGACTGAAGGGCAAGCGCATCGGCGTGGTGCGCCAGCTGGCCGGGGCCGAGCCGAATGCCGATCGCGTGCTCGAAGAGTCGATCGCGTTGATGAAGGCGCAGGGCGCGATCATCGTCGACCCGGTGAAGCTGCCGCACCTGGCCGAGCTCGGCGACCCGGAAATCACCGTGCTGCTGTACGACTTCAAGCACGACATCAATGCCTACCTCGCCACCCGGCAAGGCCTCGGCGTGAAGACGCTGGCCGACCTGATTGCGTTCAACCGCACGCACGCCAATGAGGAAATGCCGTGGTTCGGCCAGGAACTGTTCGAGCAGGCGGAAAAGAAGGGCCCGCTCAGCGACAAGGCATACGTGGATGCGCTGGCCAGGGCGAAGCGGCTGTCCGGCCCGCAAGGCATCGACGCGGCGCTGCAGGCGCAACATCTGGACGCGTTGCTGGCGCCGTCCTGGGGGCCGGCCTTCATGACCGATCCGGTGCTGGGTGACCACATCGTCAGCGGCGACCCGACCGTGGGCGGTGCCTCGCAGCCGGCGGCCGTCTCGGGCTATCCGTCGATCACCGTGCCGGCAGGCTTCGCCCACGGCCTGCCCGTCGGCATCGTGCTGTTCGGCGCGAAGTGGAGCGAGCCGACGCTGATCGCGATCGCCTATGGCTTCGAGCAGCACGCGCAAGCCTGGCAGCCGCCGCGATTCCTCGACACCGTGGACGGCAAGCCGGTGCCGCCGGGCCGCTGAGGCGCCGGCGCGGAGTCGCGACCGATGGAACGCCAACCGCACATCCACTGTCCGCATTGCGCCTGGGAGCCGCGGGCGGACAGCCGATGGTGCTGCACCTCGCGCGAACCCGGCTCGGGCTGCGGCACCTTGTGGAACACGTTCTGGACGGCGGGCTGCTGCCCCGGCTGCGGCCACTACTGGGAAATGACCCAGTGCCTGTCGTGCCGGTGGGCCTCGCCACACACGCAGTGGTACCACTTCCCGCCGCCGAACGAGGGCCACGTCGGCGAGCGGGAGCAGGCGCTGGAAACGGTAGGCTGATCTCCCCCTCAGCGCAGGTAGACCGTCGGCCCCAGCACCGCCGCGAACGCCAGCGTCATCAGCACGCCCGCCACGAAGATGGCGTAGCTCCGGTCGATCACGAATCCCCGCGGCGGCTCGTTGCAGGGCTTCGCATAGGCGACGTTGAATAGGCCTGCGGTGCCACCGAACGACGCGGCGACCGCCGACATCAGGGTGATCACGATGCCCAGCGGGTTGAACAGGCTGACCAGCACCGCCGACACGCCGCCGATCAGGTAGATCGCCATGGCGATGTGCCGCTGGGTGCGGCCGGCGACCTCGCCGCCACCGAGCATCGCCCGCAACATCCGGATCGACTGCTTCACGACGCCGATATAGACGGCCAGACCGATCGCGAACATCACTGCGCGCCACAGCCAGGGCCACGGCAGCGGACCGATGCCGCCGCCGGCAGCCGGGCCCCAGTCACCCAGGTTGGAAACGCCGGAAAACATCCAGTAACCGGCGGCCACCATGCCCTTCACCGTGAACACGATCCACAGCACCAGCCGCGGCAGCGGTCGCTGCGCGCGATGCCAGCCGAGCAGCGCCAGCACGGCCAGCACCACGTCCATGCCGGTGCCGGCCATCGCCACCAGGCGATGGGCCCACGGACCGGTGCCGGGACATTCGATGTAGTACGCGCCGAGCTGGCTGGGCAGATGCCCGCTGGCGACGCAGGTGAGCGCGTGGCCGCCCAGCTCGTGCGCCATGGTCAGCAGCGGCAACAGCAACAGCGCCAGGCCGGCCAGCGTCCAGGGATCGACCCGCGGTGTGGTACCCGTGGATTCGCTCATCGCTCGCGCCTCCGCTGTTCGTTGGAGGCATTATTCGCGCGTTCGGCAGGCGCAGATCAGTGCGGACTGCCAGCTCCGCGCCATGACAACTGTCAGGCGCTCAAGCGCCGGCGTGCGCCGAGGAGCCGGCCGACTTGCGCACGATCAGCATCGCCAGTTCCAGCGACTGCTCGTAGTTCAGACGCGGATCGACCATCGACTTGTAGGCGCGATCGAGGTCGCTCTCGGACAGGTCGCGGGCGCCGCCCATGCATTCGGTGACGTCTTCGCCGGTCAGCTCCAGGTGCACGCCGCCCAGCCGGGTGCCGGCCGCCGCGTGGAGGTCGAAGGCCTGCTCCAGCTCGCCGCGGATGTTGTCGAAGCGCCGGGTCTTGTGGCCGTTCGAGGTGCTCTCGGTGTTGCCGTGCATCGGATCGGCCACCCACAGCACGCGACGCCCTTCGCGCTTCACCGCCTCCAGCAGCGGCGGCAGCGCGGCGGCGATCTTCGCGTTGCCCATGCGATGGATCAGGGTCAGCCGGCCCGGCTCGTCGTGCGGGTTCAGCGCGTCGATCAGCGGCAGCAACTGCTCCGGGGTCACCGAGGGGCCGACCTTGACCGCGACCGGATTGCGGATGCCGCGGAAATACTCGACGTGGGCGCCATCCAGCGCGGCGGTGCGCATGCCGATCCACGGGTAGTGGGTGGACAGGTTGAAGAACCCGGGATGGCGCGGCACCTGGCGGGTCAGCGCCTGCTCGTAATGCAGCAGCAGCGCCTCGTGCGAGGTGAAGAAATCCACCTTGGAGAAGCCAGCGATCGGACCGGCCAGGGTCTCCATGAAGCGCAGCGAATCGCCGATGCCGGCGACCATCTGCCGATACTCGGCCGCCAGCGGCGAATGCTCGACCCAGGCCAGATCCCAGTATTCCGGGTGATGCAGATCGGCGAAGCCGCCGTCGATCAGGGCGCGCACGAAGTTCATGGTCAGCGCCGAATGCGCATGCGCCGTGATCAGTCGCTGCGGATCAGGCCGACGCGCCGCGACGGTGAATTCCGGACCGTTGACCACGTCGCCGCGGAAACTCGGCAGGCTCACGCCATCGCGGGTTTCCATATCGGTCGAACGCGGCTTGGCGTACTGGCCGGCAAAGCGACCCACGCGTAACACCGGCTTCTTCAAGCCGTGCACCAGCACCAGGCTCATCTGCAGCAGCACCTTCAGCCGGTTCGAGATCACCGGACTGGTGCAGTCGGCGAAGCTCTCCGCGCAATCACCGCCCTGCAGCAGGAAGCGTTGGCCTTCCTGCGCCTCGGCCAGCGACTGCTTCAGCGCCAGCACCTCCCACGAGGTGACCAGCGGCGGCAACTGCGCGAGGTGGGCGCCGGCAGCGGCCAGCTCGGCTGCGTCGTCGTACTGCGGCTGCTGCAGGGCCACGCGCCGCTGCCAGGAATCGGGGGCCCAGTGATCCGGGATGTGGACATCAGACACGACGGGATTCATGGCATGGCCTTCGGCGGCGACAAGAGCATTCACCTGGACGACGTCACCCGACGGGTGGCGACGACCGCCAGCACGGCCAGCAACGCGAACCACAACAGGGTCCAGGCCGGCATCGGCAAGCCCAGGATCGGCTCCACCTTGGCGCACTCGCCGGAACCGGTGAACACCAGCTTCAGCATCTTCGCGAACGGAAATGCGTCCAGCATGTAACCCAGGCCGGGGCCGCAGGAAGGCACCTGGTCGGCCGGCAGGCTCTGCAGCCACAAATGGCGGCCGGCGGTGACGATGCCGCCCACGGCGCCCGCCAGCACCAGTCCCGTATATACCCAGCGCCCCCTGCCCTTCGGCGCGTGGATGGCGCCGAGCAGGAAGAACAAGGCCATCACCAGGAAGGCGATGCGCTGGAAGATGCACAGCGGGCACGGCGTCATGCCCAGCCCGTACTCGGCGTACAGGGCGAACGCCAGCAGCGCCGCGCAGACCAGGAAGCCGACGAAGAAAGTGACGCGATACGACCAGCGGAATGGATTCATGACGGATTGTTGCGTTGCGGAACCCGTGACATTACCGGTTCGCCGGGGCGCTGTCAGCCCATCCCGGCATTTGGCGGAAAAGCGCGATCCTGCGCCCGGCGGTATCGCACAAAAAAACCCGGCGGGTTGCCCGGCCGGGTTTTCACTTTGCATGCCGCGACGGTCAGCCGAGGCGACTTACTCGGCGTCGACGGCCTCGACCTGCGGACGGCCGACCAGCTCGACATACGCCATCGGCGCGTTGTCGCCGGCGCGGAAGCCGCACTTGAGGATGCGCAGGTAACCACCGGGACGCTCCTTGTAGCGCGGTCCCAGCTCGACAAACAGCTTGCCGACCGCTTCCTTGTCGCGCAGGCGCGAGAAAGCGAGACGACGATTGGCGACGCCATCGACCTTGCCCAGCGTGATCAGCGGCTCGGCCACGCGACGAAGTTCCTTCGCCTTGGGCAGGGTGGTGCGGATCAGCTCGTGCTTGATCAGCGACGACGCCATGTTCTTGAACATCGCTTCGCGATGCGAACTGGTGCGATTGAGTTTGCGTCCGGATTTTTGATGGCGCATGACTGGATTCTCTTGAAGGTCTGTTGTTATGAAAAGCCGGCACGCATGTCCGGATTCCCGCGGTTACCCGCTATGAGGAGCCTTTTTGAACCGGGCTCTTGTTCGAAAGCACGGTCGTCATGGACGACCGCCTCTGGCGACCGGCGGAGCAGGCAGAACCGTGCTCGCCAAGCGCAACGACCGGCGATCAAACGGGATCGCCAAAAAAACAACGCGACCATGAAGGCCGCTGGTGGTGCCTGGCGAGAGAGCCGAAACTCGACCTCGCCAGTGCACCGGCATCGTTCGCGATCACGAATGATCGCGACTCGACGATCAACCCAACTGCATGCCGTGCGACAGACCCGGCGGCGGCCAGTTCTCGAGCTTCATGCCCAGCGCGAGACCACGCCCGCCCAGCACGTCCTTGATTTCCGTCAGCGACTTCTTGCCCAGGTTCGGCGTCTTCAGCAACTCGACCTCGGTCTTCTGCACCAGGTCGCCGATGTAGTAGATGCTCTCGGCCTTCAGGCAGTTCGCCGAACGCACGGTCAGCTCCAGATCGTCGATCGGACGCAGCAGCAGCGGATCGAAACCGCTCTTCTCGGCCTTGTCGGTGGCGCTCTCGCGACGCGAGAAGTCACCGAACACGGACAGCTGGTCGTTGATGATCTCGGCGGCCTTGCGCACCGCGTCTTCCGCACCGATGGTGCCGTTGGTCTCGATGTCCAGCACCAGCTTGTCGAGGTTGGTGCGCTGCTCGACACGAGCGGCGTCCACTTCGTAAGCCACGCGCAGCACCGGCGCGAACGACGCATCCAGCTGCAGGCGACCGATCGGGCGCGCCTCGTCATCCGGATGCTGACGCGTGCTGGCCGGCTGGTAGCCGACGCCGCGACGCACCTTCAGGCGCATGTTGAGCGCGATGTCCTTGGTCAGGTGGCAGATCACGTGCTCGGGGTTGATGATTTCCACCGAGTGGTCGACGACGATGTCGCCGGCCGTGACCACGCCCTTGCCCTTCTTGGACAGGGTCAGGGTGACTTCATCACCCGTGTGCTGGCGAATCGCCACGTCCTTCAGGTTGAGCAGGACTTCGATCACGTCCTCCTGCAGGCCTTCCAGGGTGGTGTATTCGTGCAGCACGCCATCGATTTCAACCTCGACGATGGCGCTGCCAGGGATCGAGGAGAGCAGCACGCGACGCAGCGCGTTGCCCAGGGTATGGCCAAAGCCACGCTCGAGCGGCTCGACCACCACCTTGGCGCGGTTGGCTCCGAGCTGTTCGACGCTGAGGCCACGAGGCCGCAGCACGCTAGTTGACGAAACTGCCATGCAGAACTCCGGTAATTACTTCGAGTAAAGCTCGACGATCAATGCTTCATTGATGTCGGACGGCAGATCACCGCGATCCGGCACCGACTTGAACGTGCCTTCGAACTTCTTGGCGTCGACTTCGACCCAGATCGGACGCAGATCCATGGTGTCGAACACGGTCGCGGCTTCCTGTACACGCAGCTGCGTGCGACCCTTCTCGGTCAGCGCGATCGCGTCGCCGGGACGAACCTGGTAGGAAGGAATGTTCACCTTCTTGCCGTTGACCAGGATCGCCTTGTGGGCAACCAGCTGGCGGGCCTGGGCGCGGGTGACCGCGAAGCCCATGCGGTAGACGACGTTGTCCAGGCGGCTCTCGAGCAGGCGCAACAGGTTTTCACCGGTGTTGCCCTTGGTCGTCGACGCCTTGGTGTAGTAGTTGCTGAACTGGCGCTCAAGCACGCCGTAGATGCGCTTGACCTTCTGCTTCTCACGCAGCTGCACGGCATAGTCGGACATGCGCATGCGCTTGTTCGCACCATGCTGGCCGGGCTTGTTTTCCAGCTTGCACTTGGAATCCAGCGCGCGCGCCGGGCTCTTCAGACTGAGATCCGCTCCCTCGCGACGGGCGAGTTTGCAGGTAGCTCCACGATAACGGGCCATGGGTTACTCCTTAGACTCGACGCTTCTTGGGGGGACGGCAGCCGTTGTGCGGAATCGGCGTGACGTCGATGATGTTGAGCACCTTGTAGCCCAACGCGTTCAGCGAACGCACCGCCGACTCGCGGCCCGGGCCGGGGCCCTTGATGCGCACTTCCACCGTCTTCACGCCGTAGTCGCCGGCAGCGCGGCCAGCCTTCTCGGCGGCAACCTGCGCTGCGAACGGGGTCGACTTGCGCGAGCCACGGAAACCGGCGCCGCCGGCAGTAGCCCACGACAAGGCGTTGCCCTGGCGATCGGTGATGGTGACGATGGTGTTGTTGAAGGAGGCCTGCACGTGGGCCACGGCATCCGTGACAACGCGCTTGATCTTCTTCTTGGTTTTAACCGGCTTAGCCATAATTTTTGAGGCTCTTAGTAATCAGTGCGACCATGCAAGGCCGCTTTTTGATCGTCGCGATCAGGAATGATCGCACTGTTCAATTACTTCTTGATCGCGCGACGCGGACCCTTGCGGGTACGTGCGTTGGTACGCGTGCGCTGACCGCGCACCGGCAGGCCACGACGGTGGCGCAGGCCACGGTAGCAACCCAGGTCCATCAGACGCTTGATGGCCATGCCCACCTCGCGGCGAAGATCGCCCTCGACGGTGTACTTGGCGATCTCGTGGCGGATCTTCTCCACCTCGCCTTCACTGAGGGACTTGATCTGGGTGGTCGGAACCACGCCAGCATCCACGCAGACCTGTTTGGCTCGGCTGCGGCCGATACCGAAAATGCTCTGCAGACCAACCCAGACATGCTTCTGGACCGGCAAATTGACACCCGCGATGCGCGCCATGATGTACTTTCTCCGATGCGTTTCGTGCGCGGTAAACGCGCAATTTTAACCTGAATTACCCTGACTGGAAAGCCCTGCGGCACCGAGGCGCCGCCAGCTTCCTACCTTTGACCAAAACCGCGTCCACACCAGCAGCCACTAGTTGCGACGAAGATTGGCCTTCTTGAGCAGACTTTCGTACTGGTGACTGACCAGGTGCGCCTGCACCTGAGAGGTAAAGTCCATCACCACCACCACCACGATCAGCAGCGACGTGCCACCGAAATAGAACGGAACATGCCAGGCGCTCTGCATGAACGACGGCACCAGACACACCAGTACCAGATACAACGCACCGACACCGGTCAGACGAGTCATCACCGCATCAATGTAGTTGGCCGTTCCCTTGCCCGGGCGGATACCCGGAATCAGGGCACCCGACCGCTTGAGGTTGTCGGCGGTCTCGTCCGCGTTGAAAACGATCGCGGTGTAGAAGAACGCAAAACCAATCACCAGTACCGAAAACACGATTTCGTACAGCGGATTGCCAGGGCTCAGCGCCTGCACCAGATCCTGCACCCAGCGCGACTGCTGACCGGTGCTGAACCAGCTCACCGCGGTCGCCGGGAACATCAGCAGGCTCGAGGCGAAGATCGGCGGGATCACGCCCGACATGTTGATCTTCAGCGGCAGGTTCGAGCTCTGGTTCATGTAGGCCTTCTGCCCACCGGACCGCCGTGCGTAGTTCACCGTGATCCGCCGCTGCGCCCGCTCCATGAACACCACGAAGGCAGTCACCGCCAGCGCCAGGCCGAACACCATCAACAGCTTGATCAGCGACAGCTCGCCGTTGCTGGCCATGCCCAGGGTATGCACCACCGCCCCTGGCAGGCCGGCCACGATGCCGGCGAAGATCAGCAGCGAAATGCCGTTGCCGACACCGCGCTCGGTCATCTGCTCGCCCAGCCACATCAGGAACATCGTGCCGGCGGTCAGACCCACCACCGACGACAGGACGAAGCCGAAGCCAGGCGTATAGACGACCGGAGCACCGCCTGCCGCGACCTGACCCTGCAATGCCACCGCGATGCCGAACGACTGGAAAGCCGCCAGCGCCACCGTCGCATAGCGCGTGTACATGGTCATCTTGCGCTTGCCGGACTCGCCTTCCTTGCGCAAGGCCTGCAGGCTTGGCACGACCGCGCCCATCATCTGGAACACGATGGATGCCGAGATGTACGGGATCACGCCCAGCGCAAACACCGAAAACCGCGCCAGCGCACCACCCGAGAACATGTTGAACATGTCCATCAGGCCGTTGCCGCTGACCAGGCTGGTCATCGCCTCGGGGTTGACGCCGGGAACCGGAATGAACGAACCGAGCCGGAACACCACCAGCGCACCAATCACGAAGAAGATGCGCTGGCGAAGCTCCGTGAGTTTGCCGAGCTTGCCGAGTGCGTTGCCCTTGGCTGCTGCCACCGGCCTTACTCCACGCTGCCGCCGGCCGCCTCGATGGCTGCCTTGGCGCCGGCGGTAGCCAGCAGACCAGACAACTTCACCGCGCGACCGATTTCACCCTTGAGGACGACCTTGACCCGCTTCGCACGGCTGTTGATCAGGCCTGCCTGATGCAGCACGACGACGTCGATCACGTCAGCCTTGAGGTTGGCCAGCTGGTACAGGAACACTTCCTGGCTCGCGACCAGCTTCTTGGAACGGAAACCGATCTTCGGCATCCGGCGGTTCAGCGGCATCTGGCCGCCTTCGAAACCGAACTTGTGGGTGCCGCCCGCGCGGGCGTGCTGACCCTTGTGACCGCGACCGGCGGTCTTGCCCATGCCCGAACCGATACCGCGAGCGACGCGCAGACGCGACTTGCGGGAACCGGCGGCCGGCTTGATGTCATTCAAACGCATGATGATTACTCCTCGACCCGGACCAGGTAGTAGACCGTGTTGATCAGGCCACGAACCTGCGGACTGTCCTTCAACTCGCGGACGTCATTGAGCTTGCCCAGGCCCAGCGCCTTGACGCTGAGGCGATGACGAGCCTGCACGCCGCGCAGGCCCTTGACCAGGCGCACGCGCACCGTGGCGGCGGCGGTTTCGTTCTTCTTAGCCATTACCCAACACCTCATCCAGGGTCTTGCCACGCTTGGCGGCGATCTTCTTGGGCGAGGCGACCGCCTGCAGGCCCTTGATGGTCGCGCGCACCAGGTTGATCGGGTTGCGCGAACCCACGGCCTTGGCCAGCACGTTCTTCACGCCGACCACTTCCAGCACGGCACGCATGGCGCCGCCGGCGATCACGCCGGTACCTTCGGAGGCCGGCTGCATGTAGACGCGGGCCGCGCCGTGATTCGCCTTGACGGCATACCACAACGTACCGTTGTTCAGCTCGATGTCGACCATCTGGCGACGGGCGCGCTCCATGGCCTTGGAAATGGCCACCGGCACTTCACGCGCCTTGCCATAACCAAAACCCACCTTGCCCTCGCCGTCACCGACGACAGTCAGTGCGGTGAAGCTCATCTGGCGGCCGCCCTTGACGGTCTTGGCCACACGGTTGACGGCAATCAACTTTTCCAGCAGGCCGTCGGAATTTTCGCGATCGGTAGAAGACATGTTCTTTTCCATGTGCCCGGAATACCGGGACTTTGCTTGCGGCTGAGCCGCTTGGAGTTGTAGGTGACGCAGTGGAAATCGGGATGACCCGACCCGGTGCTACTCAGAACTTCAGACCGGCCTCACGAGCGGCTTCGGCCAGTGCCTTGATGCGACCGTGGTAGCGGAAGCCCGAACGGTCGAACGCGACCGACTCGATGCCCGCTGCCATGGCGCGCTCGGCGACGGCCTTGCCCACCGCCGCGGCGGCGGCGAGGTTCTTGGTGCCCTTGAGCCCCTCGGAGACCGACTTCTGCACGGTGGAGGCAGCAGCCACCACGTTCGTGCCGGAGGCGTCGAACACCTGGGCGTAGATGTGCTGGCCCGTGCGATGCACCGACAGGCGGGCGACAGCCAGCTTGCGGATGTGCGAACGCGTGGACTTGGCGCGGCGCAGGCGATTTTCGTTCTTGTTCATTTCTCAGTTCCTCGAAAGCGGATCGGCAAATGGCTGGTAACTGCTCTTGCTGAAGAGTCCGGCCATGGGTGGCCGGTCTTCGCGCAGGGACAGCGCATTTATGCCTTCTTGGCTTCCTTCAGGGTGATCTTCTCGCCGGAGTAACGCACGCCCTTGCCCTTGTAGGGTTCCGGCGGACGGAAGCCGCGAATCTTTGCAGCGACCTGGCCCACCACCTGCTTGTCCGCGCCCTTGATCAGGACTTCGGTCTGGGTCGGGGTTTCGATGCTGATGCCTTCCGGCGCATCGAAGACGACCGGGTGCGAGAAGCCCAGGCTCAGGTTCAGCGACTTGCCGGCCATGGAAACGCGATAGCCGACGCCGACCAGCTCGAGCTTGCGCTCATAGCCGGTGGACACGCCGGTGACCATGTTGGCCAGCAGAGCGCGAGCGGTACCGCCGAACTTGTCGTCGGCGCCCTCGTCCAGGCTGATGTTCGCCACACCGTTCTCGACCGCAACGGTGACGCCCGGCAGGTGATGCACGGACAGGGTGCCCTTCGGGCCTTTCACCGAGATCTGGTCGTTGCCGACGGTCAGCTCGACGCCCTTCGGCAGGGAAATGGGTTGTTTGGCAACACGTGACATCGAAGGACTCCTTATGCCACTTGGCCGATGACTTCGCCGCCCAGACCCTTGGCACGGGCCTGCGCATCGGTCAACAGACCAGCGGAAGTCGAGATGATCGAGATACCCAGGCCACCAAGGACCTTCGGCAGCTCGTCCTTGCCGCGATATACACGCAGGCCGGAACGGCTGACACGGGAAATGCGCTCGATGGCCGGCTGGCCCTCGAAATACTTGAGCTTGATCTCGAGCACCGGCTTGCCTTCCTCTGCGGAAGTCTTGGCGTCGAGGATGTAGCCCTCGTTCTTGAGAAGGTCGGCGATCGCCACCTTCAGTTTCGACGACGGCATACGCACGGTCGGCTTGCCCATGGCCTGGGCATTGCGGACGCGCGTGAACAGATCGGCGATGGGATCAGTCATGCTCATGAAAACATCCTTCAGAGTGCACCGATATCCGATAAAACCGGAAATCAATCAGATTGTGAGCTGGCAAGACGCCAGCCTGCGTTGCGCAGACCGCCGACTATAACAGCAATTTCAGGTTTTGGCGAATAGCGATGCGGTAGTCGCATCCGGCAGCCGCAACAACCGTTGCGGCCGACCACGACGGGCGGGCAATCTGCCCGCCCGTCAGTGCGGAACGTTGTTGGGTTACCAGCTGGCCTTGCGCAGACCCGGCACGTCACCGCGCATGGTCGCTTCACGCAGCTTGTTGCGGCCCAGGCCGAACTTCGCATAGACCGCACGCGGACGACCGGTCAGCGCGCAACGGGTACGCTGGCGCACCGGACTCGCATCGCGCGGCAGCTTCTGCAGCTTGGTCTGAGCTTCCATCTTCTCCTCGTAGGAGGCCTTGGGGCTCAGCACGATCGCCTTCAGCTCGGCGCGCTTGGCGGCGAACTTCTCGACGAGTTTGGTCCGCTTGATATCGCGGTTCACCATTGATGTCTTGGCCATGTTTTATCAATTCTCTTTTTTAAGAGTCCGGCCATGGATGGCCGGTTTTTCGATCACGGATGATCGATTAATTGCGGAACGGGAAGCTGAACGCTGCCAGCAGGGCTTTCGCCTCTTCGTCGGTCTTGGCGGTGGTGGCGATGGAGATATCCATGCCGCGCAGCGCGTCAACCTGGTCGAAGTCGATCTCAGGGAAGATGATCTGTTCCTTGATGCCGAAGTTGTAGTTGCCACGGCCGTCGAAGGCCTTCGCCGAGACACCACGGAAGTCGCGCACGCGCGGCAGCGAGATGTTGATCAGGCGATCCATGAACTCCCACATCTGGGCGCGACGCAAGGTGACCTTGCAGCCGATCGGCCAGCCGTCGCGGATCTTGAACGAGGCCACCGAAACGCGGGCCTTGGTCGTGATCGGCTTCTGACCCGAGAGCTTGGCCATGTCGGCCACGGCGTTCTCCAGGATCTTCTTGTTGCCGGCAGCTTCACCCACGCCCATGTTCAGCGTGATCTTGGTGATGCGGGGAACCTGCATCACGTTCTGGTAGCCGAACTGCTCGGTGAGCTTGGCGACTACCTTCTCTTTGTAGAAATTTTCGAGGCGGGTCATGATCGTGATTCCTTACGCGTCCACGACCTCGCCATTCGAACGGAACACGCGGACCTTGCGCCCATCTTCGAGCGTTTTGGTGCCGACGCGTTCACCCTTGTTCGTGGCGGGGTTGAACAGCTGCACATTGGAGAGATGGATCGAGGCCTCACGCTCGACGATGCCACCGGCCTGATTGGCCTGCGGATTCGGCTTGGTGTGGCGCTTGACCAGGTTCACGTTGGAGACGAATACACGCTCGCCTGCAACACGCAGCACGTCGCCGCGCTGACCCTTGTTCTTGCCGGTGATCACGAGGACCTGATCACCCTTGCGGATACGGTTCATATCTTGACTCCGCTCAGAGCACTTCGGGCGCAAGCGAGACGATCTTCATGAACTTCTCGCTGCGCAGCTCGCGGGTGACCGGCCCGAAAATACGGGTACCGATCGGCTCGAGCTTGTTGTTGAGGAGGACCGCTGCATTGCCGTCGAAACGGATCAGCGAACCATCGGGACGGCGGACACCCTTGGCGGTGCGAACCACCACGGCATTGTACACCTCGCCCTTCTTGACCTTGCCGCGGGGAATCGCATCCTTCACGGTGACCTTGATGACGTCACCGATCGCGGCGTAACGACGCTTGGAGCCGCCGAGCACCTTGATGCACATCAATTCCTTCGCGCCGCTGTTGTCCGCTGCGGAAAGCGTGCTTTGCATCTGGATCATGTCTGCACCCTCCCTTAGACGTTGGCGCGCGTGATGATCTCGACCACGCGGTGATGTTTGGTCTTGGACAATGGACGGCACTCGGCGATACGCACGAGGTCACCCTCGTTCGCACCCAGGTCGTCCTGCGCATGCAGCTTGGTCGACCGGCGGATGATCTTGCCGAGCAGCCAATGCTGCTCCTGACGCTCGACCAGGACGGTAACCGTCTTGTCCATCTTGTTGCTGGTGACGCGACCTTCGAGGGTACGCGTCTGCTTCTTGTCAGATTGAATCTGGTTGTCGCTCATGTCGGCCGTCCCTTACTTCTTGCTGCCGAGCACGAACTTCGTGCGGGCGATGTCGCGCCGAACGCGGCGCAGCTGGTGCGGCTGGGTAAGCTGGCCGGAACCCTTCTGCATGCGCAGATTGAACTGCTCCTTGCGCAGGTCCAGCAGATGCTGCTTCAGCTCGTCGGCCGACTGGTTGTTGATATCTTTGCTGGCCATCACATCACCGCCCGGGTCACAAACTGGGTCTGCACCGAGAGCTTGGCGGCGGCCAGGCGGAACGCCTCGCGTGCCGTCGTCTCGTCGACGCCCTCGATCTCGTAAAGCATGCGACCAGGCTGGATCGGAGCGACCCAGAACTCGACGCTGCCCTTGCCGGCGCCCATGCGGACTTCGATGGGCTTCTTGGTGATCGGCTTGTCGGGGAACACACGGATCCACAACTTGCCGCCACGCTTGACGAAGCGGGTGATGCAACGACGGGCGGCTTCGATCTGGCGCGCGGTGAGCGCACCGTGGGTCGTCGCCTTCAGGCCGTACTCGCCAAAGCTGACGAGGTTGGAGCACTGAGCCAGACCGTCGTTGCGGCCCTTGAACTGTTTGCGGTATTTGGTTCGCTTAGGTTGCAACATGGCAACTCTCCTTACTTCGCAGACCGCTCGCGGCGGCCGTCACCGGCCTCGCGACGCGAATCGTTACGACGACCTTCGCCACCTTCGCGGCGCGGCTGCGACGGCTCGTCCTTCGACTCCTGGCTGGCAGCGGCCAGATCGAAGATCTCGCCCTTGTAGACCCAGACCTTGATGCCGATGATGCCGTAGGTGGTTTTCGCCTCGGCCGTGCCGTAGTCGATGTCGGCGCGCAGCGTGTGCAGCGGCACCCTACCTTCGCGAGCCCACTCGGAACGGGCGATCTCGGCACCGTTCAGACGACCGGAAACGTTGATCTTGATGCCCAGGGCGCCCAGGCGCATCGCGTTGCCGACCGAGCGCTTCATCGCGCGGCGGAACATGATGCGACGCTCCAGCTGCTGCGCGATCGACTCGGCAACCAGCTGCGCGTCCAGCTCGGGCTTGCGCACTTCATTGACGTTGATGTGCGTCGGAACGCCCATCATGTCGCTGACTTCCTTGCGCAGCTTCTCGATATCCTCGCCCTTCTTGCCGATCACCACGCCCGGACGGGCGGTGTGGATCGTCACGCGTGCGGTCTTGGCCGGACGCTCGATCTGGATCTTCGAGATGCCGGCGGCAGCCAGCTTCTTCTTCAGCATGTCGCGGACCTTGATGTCGGCCACGAGATACTTCGCGTAATCGCCCTTGTTGGCGTACCACTTCGAGTTCCAGTCCTTGGCAATGCCGAGGCGGATACCGGTGGGATGAACTTTATGACCCATCGTCTATGTCCCCGGTCAGTTACCAACAACCACAGTGATGTGGCTGGTGCGCTTGAGAATGCGCGAACCGCGGCCTTTGGCGCGGGCATACATGCGCTTCATCGCCGGACCTTCGTCGACGAAGATGCTGGCCACTTTCAGCTCGTCGACGTCGGCGCCGAGATTGTTCTCGGCGTTGGCGACGGCCGACAGCAGCACCTTGCGGACAAGGTGTGCGGCCTTCTTGTTGGTATAGGTGAGCACGTCGCTGGCCCGGCCCACGGGAAGCCCGCGGACGAGATCAGCCACCAGGCGTGCCTTTTGCGCCGAAATGCGGGCGCCGCGCAGGATCGCTTTGGCTTCAGTGCTCATCACTTGCCCTTCTTGTCGCCGACATGGCCTTTGAACGTGCGGGTCACCGCGAACTCGCCGAGCTTGTGCCCGACCATGTTCTCGTTGATCAGGACGGGCACGTGCTGACGGCCGTTGTGGATGGCGATGGTCAAGCCGACCATTTCCGGCAGGATCATCGAGCGACGCGACCAGGTCTTGATCGGGCGCTTGTTGTTGGCGGAAACCGCAGCTTCCACCTTCTTTACGAGGTGAAGGTCGACGAACGGACCTTTCTTCAAAGAGCGAGGCATGTCGGCTTCCTGTTACTTGGTACGACGACGCACGATGAACTGCTGCGTGCGCTTGTTGTTACGGGTCTTGTAACCCTTGGCCGGCGTGCCCCACGGGCTGACCGGATGACGACCGCCGGAGGTCTTGCCTTCACCACCACCGTGCGGATGGTCGACCGGGTTCATCACCACACCGCGAACGGTCGGGCGAATACCCAGCCAGCGCTTGGCGCCGGCCTTGCCGAGCTTCTTCAGGCTGTGCTCGCCGTTGCCGACTTCACCGATGGTGGCGCGGCAATCGACCGAGACGCGACGCATCTCCCCGGAGCGAAGACGCAACGTGGCGTAGCCGGACTCACGGGCCACCAGCTGCACGGAGGCGCCGGCGCTGCGGGCGATCTGCGCGCCCTTGCCCGGACGCAGTTCGATGCAGTGAATGGTGCTGCCCATCGGGATGTTGCGCAGCTGCAGGCAGTTGCCAGCCTTGATCGGCGCGTCACGACCGGACACCAGGCGATCGTCCACCTGCACGCCCTTCGGCGCGATGATGTAACGACGCTCGCCGTCGGCGTAGCACAGCAACGCGATGTGCGCGGTGCGGTTCGGATCGTATTCGATGCGCTCGACGCGGGCGGCGATGCCTTCCTTGTCGCGCTTGAAATCGATGATGCGGTAATGCTGCTTGTGACCGCCGCCACGATGACGCACGGTGATGCGACCGTGGTGGTTGCGGCCGCCGGTGCGGGACTGTGACTCGGTCAACGCCGCGTACGGCGCGCCCTTGTACAGGCCTTCCGTCTTGACGCTGACTGCGTCGCGACGACCCGGCGAGGTCGGCTTGTGGTTGATTAGTGCCATCTCACAGAACTCCTGGCTCAGGCCTTGGCGGCGACGTCGATGGTCTGGCCATCGGCAAGACGCACGTAGGCCTTGCGCTTGCCCTGGCGGCTGCCAGCGCGTTGACGAAAGGCTTTGACCTTGCCCTTGGTGTTGACGAGGTTCACCTGTTCGACCTTGACGTCGAACAGCTTCTCCACGGCAGAACGGACATCGGCCTTGGTTGCCGTGGGGGCGACCACGAATACGTACTGGTTGTGCTCGGCGAGACGCGCCGATTTCTCGGAGATGTGCGGCGCGCGCAGCGTGTCGAGAATGCGTTCGTTGTTCATGCCAGCCACTCCTCGACCTTCTTCACGGCGTCAACCGTCATCACCACATGGTCGGAACCGACCAGGCTGACCGGGTTCAGACCCATCACATCCAGCACATGGATGTAGGGGATGTTGCGGGCAGCCAGGAACACTGCCTCGGAGGCGTCTTCGGACACCAGCAGCACGCGACCGGAAACTTCCAGCTCGGCCAGCTTGGCAACCATCAACGAGGTCTTCGGGGACTCGACGCCGAAGCTCTCGACAACCTTCAGGCGACCCTGACGGGCCAGCTCGGAGAAGATCGAGCGAATCGCGACGCGGTACGCCTTGCGGTTGACCTTCTGCTCGTAGCTGCGGGGCTTTGCCGCGAACGCACGACCGCCGCCGACAAAGATCGGAGCGCGATAGTCGCCGTGACGGGCGCCACCGCCCTTCTGCTTCTTGAACTTCTTGGTGGTGCCGGACATCTGGCCGCGCGACAGCTGCGACTGGGTACCTGCACGACCGGCCGCCTGGTAGGCGATCACGACCTGGTGGACCAGGGCCTTCTTGTACTCGCCGCCGAACACTTCGTCCGACACGCTGAGCGGCTTGGCGCCAATAACATTGAGTTCCATGGCGTCTCTCCTCAGCTCTTCGTCGTCGGGCGGATGATGACGTCGCCACCGGTTGCACCCGGCACCGCGCCCTTCACCGCAATCAGATGACGCTCGGCGTCGACCTTGACCACTTCCAGACCCTGCTGCGTGCGGTTGACCGCACCCATGTGCCCGGACATCTTCTTGCCCGGGAACACGCGGCCCGGGGTCTGGCGCTGGCCGATGGAGCCCGGCGCACGATGCGACAGCGAGTTACCGTGGGTGGCATCACCCATCTTGAAGTTCCAGCGCTTGATCGTGCCCTGGAAGCCCTTGCCCTTCGACACGCCGGCGACATCGACGATCTGGCCGACGGTGAACACGTCGTCAGCCTTGATCTCGGCGCCCACTTCGTACTTGCCGAGGTCATCGGCAGACACGCGGAATTCCCACAAGCCACGACCCGGCTCGACCTTCGCCTTCGCGTAGTGGCCCTTCAGCGGCTGCGTCAGGAGGTTTGCGCGCTTGCTGCCCGCGGAAACCTGGACGGCGCTGTAGCCATCGTTATCGTCCGTCTTCAGCTGGGTCACCCGGTTCGGCGTCGCTTCGATCAGCGTCACCGGAATCGAGCGGCCATCTTCAGTGAAGAGCCGGCTCATGCCGCATTTGCGGCCAACCAATCCGATACTCATATTCGTATCCTGTCTGTCGCTCAACCGAGCTTGATCTGAACATCGACGCCAGCGGCGAGATCAAGCTTCATGAGCGCGTCCACGGTCTTGTCGTTCGGGTCGACGATGTCGAGCACACGCTTGTGGGTACGGGTCTCGTACTGGTCGCGTGCATCCTTGTCGACGTGCGGCGACGTCAGAATGGTGTAACGCTCGATCTTGGTCGGAAGCGGAATCGGGCCGAGTACCGTGGCACCCGTGCGCTTTGCCGTCTCGACGATCTCGCTGGCGGAGCGGTCGATCAGTCGATGATCGTACGCTTTCAGCCGAATCCGAATCTTCTGGTTCGCCATAACCGTGTCCTGTTGTCTAAAGAACGTAATGTGAAACGAAGCGGCTTCTCACCGCCCCGCACTACCTTTTGCCACTGCATCGGCGTCGCGCGGTGAACTGCATGACCCCTCTGAAAAACGCCAGGCGAGCAACGGAACGCTCGCCTGGCACAATCCGAATCTCGCGCAAAATGACGTGTCGACAGGATTTGCCCTGTCATCACGTCGACTTGCGAGGGCCGATCCACGGCCAGCGAACTCGAAACACATCCTGTGTCTCATTTCGCGGTAGGTCAGCCAAAACATGTCTGGCTGACGAGTGAGCTGCCAAGTATACCGACAAAACTTCAACAAGTGAAGGGGGTGTAGCGCGATCCGGAGATCACCACCTTGCCGATCGGGTTACTGGCTTACAGGTGCCGGGGAACGGGGAACGCGGCTTTGGCTCGCTCCGTTCCCCGTTCCCCGCTTTTTCTTACTTGATGACCTTGGCCACCACGCCGGCGCCGACGGTGCGGCCGCCTTCGCGGATGGCGAAACGCAGGCCTTCGTCCATCGCGATCGGGTGGATCAGNTTACTTGATGACCTTGGCCACCACGCCGGCGCCGACGGTGCGGCCGCCTTCGCGGATGGCGAAACGCAGGCCTTCGTCCATCGCGATCGGGTGGATCAGGCTCACCACCATCTTCACGTTGTCACCCGGCATCACCATCTCCACGCCTTCCGGCAACTGGCAGGCGCCGGTCACGTCGGTGGTGCGGAAGTAGAACTGCGGSCGGTAGCCCTTGAAGAACGGCGTATGACGGCCACCCTCGTCCTTCGACAGCACATAGACCTCGGCCTCGAAGTCGGTGTGCGGGGTGATCGTGCCCGGCTTGGCCAGCACCTGRCCACGCTCCACGTCGTCACGCTTCAGGCCGCGCAGCAGCAGACCGGCGTTGTCGCCCGCCTGACCCTGGTCCAGCAGCTTGCGGAACATTTCCACGCCCGTGACGGTCGTCTTCTGCGTGTCRCGGATGCCGACCACTTCGATTTCGTCGCCCACCTTGATGATGCCGCGCTCGATACGACCGGTCACCACGGTGCCGCGGCCCGAGATCGAGAACACGTCTTCCACCGGCATCAGGAACGGCTTGTCGATCGTGCGCACCGGCTCCGGGATGTARCTGTCCAGCGCGTCCACCAGCTTGATGATCGACGGCACGCCGATGTCGCTCTGGTCGCCTTCCAGCGCCAGCTTGGCCGAACCGTGGATCATCGGGGTGTCGTCGCCCGGGAACTCGTAYTTCGACAGCAGCTCGCGCACTTCCATCTCGACCAGTTCCAGCAGCTCGGCGTCGTCCACCATGTCCGCCTTGTTCAGGTAGACCACGATGTACGGCACGCCGACCTGGCGCGACAGCAGGATGTGTTCGCGGGTCTGCGGCATCGGGCCGTCAGCGGCCGAGCACACCAGGATCGCGCCGTCCATCTGCGCCGCACCGGTGATCATGTTCTTCACGTAGTCGGCATGGCCCGGGCAATCCACGTGCGCGTAGTGGCGCAGCGGCGACTCGTATTCCACGTGGGCGGTCGAGATCGTGATGCCGCGCGCCTTCTCTTCCGGCGCCGCGTCGATCGCGCTGTAGTCCTTGAACTCGCCACCGAAACGTTCCGCCCCGACCTTCGTCAGTGCGGCCGTCAGCGTCGTCTTGCCGTGGTCCACGTGACCAATCGTGCCGACGTTGACGTGCGGCTTGGTGCGTTCGAATTTACCCTTTGCCATGNTCAGTGCGGCCGTCAGCGTCGTCTTGCCGTGGTCCACGTGACCAATCGTGCCGACGTTGACGTGCGGCTTGGTGCGTTCGAATTTACCCTTTGCCATGCGCGCTACACCCCGATGGAGTCGATGAATTGAAGAAACTGCCCCTTCGGGGCTGGCCGGACTGGCCTGAATTGGTGCTCATAACAGGAATCGAACCTGTGACCTCTTCCTTACCAAGGAAGTGCTCTACCGACTGAGCTACATGAGCGTGGTGTATTTCATCCATCGTCCCTGATGGTGACTTCAGACCGGCATCCTGCCGGACCATTCAAAAAAGCGTCGATCTACGCACTTACTGCCTCGATCAACAGCGCCTGACACTTGCAGAGCAATGGAGCGGAAGGCGGGAATCGAACCCGCGTAATCAGTTTGGAAAACTGATGTTCTACCATTGAACTACTCCCGCCTGGCGCGGAACTCTTGCTGGTGGAGGGAGGTGGATCACTCCGGGCATCCTGCCCTCCGCCCCTCCGGGGCCGCGCCGCTTTCGCGTCGCGTTCAAAATCGCTCCAGGCGATTTTGTCGAACCACGACGGCGGATCTCATCCACCTCCATGGCCCTGCTTGTCAGATCTCTACAAACTTGATTACCGGGGTATTCAAGCTGGTGGAGGGAGGTGGATTCGAACCACCGAAGGCGTAAGCCAGCAGATTTACAGTCTGCCCCCGTTGGCCGCTTGGGTATCCCTCCAACAAAGAACGCGTATTGTGTGGATCAGGCCTCGAACTGTCAACACCTGCCGACGTGAATTTCACCTGCAGCGACGTTTTTTTGTCGCTGCGTTCAGTCCGTCGAAGTAGCGTTGAGGCGAACCAGCTGCTCCATGTCCTTCGACGCCTCGAGCAGCCGCCTGGCCTGTGCCTGCAGTCGCCGCTCGGCGGCGTCGCGCGGCTCCCAGTGCGGCACCGGCGTGGGCTTGCCATCCGGACTGTCCAGCGCCACGAAGACCATCACGCAGCTGGTGGCCAGGCGCCGCTCGTCCCTGCGCAGGTCGTTGGCCAGCACGTCCACGGCGAGATGCATGCTCGACGTGCCGGTGTGGATCAGGCGCGCTCGCACGGTGACCAGGTCGCCGATCAGGATCGGCGCCACGAACTGGATGCCGCTGACCGAGACGGTGACGCAATAGGCCCCGCTCCACGCCACCGCACAGGCGTAGCCGGCCTGATCGATCCACTTCATCGCCATGCCGCCATGCACCTTGCCACCGAAATTGACATCGGTGGGCTGGGCGAGGAAGCGGAAGGTCACTTCGTGCTGTTGTCCGGGCATGGGCTGGCATCTCGTCGGCGAAGTGGTAGACCGCAATTATGCCCTGCCTGTCCAGTCTTGCCGTGTCGCTCCTCTGTCACCGCGCATGGCCATCGGCTTGCGGCCGGCTTCGCTTCATGGCTAGATGCTTGGCAAGGACGCCAGGGAATTCCAATGGTCTTGCGCAGCATCGCATCGCGGACGGCATGGTGGGTTCTCGTCGGCTCCACCCTCGTGCTCGGCGCCATCGGCGGCCTGCTGCTTGCCCTGACCCGCGCGCAGATCCTGCAGCACACACACCATGAGGCAGCCGCCCTGGCCGCCAACGCAGGCAGCCAGATCCAGGCCCGCATCGATCGCATTGTCGTTTCGGCGCAGATGCTTGCCGCGATAGTTGCCACCCGCCAGGGCAACGCCGAACCGCTGTTGCGGGATACCCTGGCCGCCAACCTGGACATGGACGGCCTGGCTGCGGTGTTCAGGCCCTCGCCGAATCCCGCAAGCGCTCCACCCTATTCACCTTTCGTGAACCGCCTGGACGATGGTTCGCTGAGCAGCCGCGACCTGTCACATGACGCCAATCCCTACTGGAACAGCAACTGGTTCCTCGGCGGCCTTGGCTGTGCCGGCGGCTGCTGGCAGCGACCGTTCTTTTCGCAGTCGCGGCATCGCCAGCTGGTCAATTACTCCACCACGATCGAACGCGACGGGCACCCGATCGGCATCATCAACGCCGATGTCACGCTCAACTGGCTGCACCGGATTCTCGGCAGCCTGGACAAGCCGCCGGGCGCCTACGCCTTCGTGCTGGACAGCGACGGCAATTACCTGGCGCACGACAATCCGGAACTGGTCGGCCAGCGGGGCGCCACCGCCCTGCTCGACGCACTGGCCAGCGATCATGCGGGCTCCATGCGCCTGCCGGTGGCGCAGAACAGGCGGGCCCGGGGACCGGTATGGGTCTACTCCGCCCCGATCCAAGGCACCCGCTGGCGGCTCGGCCTGGTGGTGCCGGAATACCAGATCTACGCCAGCGTGCGACACATCTTCCAATTGAGCCTCGCCCTGGGCCTGCTGGCCATGCTCGGCGTGGCGCTGATCACGCTGCTGACGATCCGCCGCACGATGGCGCCGCTCGGCGTGCTGGCCGACCGTGCAGAGCACGTCGCCCGTGGCGAACTGGATTTCGAACTGCCGGTGGCCCGCCGCCCCGATGAAGTGGGCCGTCTCACCGAATCCTTCGACCAGATGCGTCGCGAACTGGCCCTGCACCTGGAGGACCTGGCCCGGGTCGCACGGGAAAAACAGCGACTGGCCAGCGAACTGGAGATCGCCCACCAGATCCAGCTCGGCCTGCTGCCGAATGCGCATTACTTGGACGCCGTCTGCGCGCAGTTCGAACTGCACGCCGCGCTGCGTCCCGCGCGAGCGGTCGGTGGCGATCTCTACAGCTATTTCATGCTCGACCCGCAGCGCTTCTTCGTGATGGTCGGCGACGTCTCGGACAAGGGCATCCCGGCGGCCCTGTTCATGGCGCAGACGATCACCCTGGCCAAGGCGCTGGCGCCGCGCGCGCAGACACCGCAGAACCTGCTGCGGCTGCTCAACCTCGAACTGTGCCGCGGCAACGACAGTTGCATGTTCGTCACCCTGCTTTGCGGCCTGCTAGACACCGGCAGCGGCAGCCTGGTGCTGGCCAGCGCCGGCCACGAGCCGCCGATCCTGTGTGGCCGTGGCGCGCCACAGGTGCTGGAATTTCCCACCGGGGCGGTGCTCGGCCTGTACGAGGATTCGGATTATCCGGAACACGTCCTGCGCCTGGGCCGGGGCGAAACGCTGCTGATGTACACCGACGGCATCACCGAAGCCAGCGACCACGACGAGCAGATGTACGGCATCGAACGCACCGTGGAAAGTCTCGCGCAGGTTCCGCCGACGGCAGCCACGGCCACCTACATCGAGCGCCTGCTGGGCGACGTGGACCGCTTCGTGGCCGATGCGCCGCAGGCCGACGACATCACCCTGCTGGCACTGAGCTGGCACGGCTCGGCGCTCAAGGCCACCGAGATGACCATCGACAACCGGCTGCCGGAGGTTTTCACCGCGCTCGACCGCTGCGAGCAGTTGCTGCAGGACGCCGGCACCCCGGCGTCGTTGTGCGGTGACATGCGCCTGGTGCTGGAGGAGCTGATGGTCAACACGGTCGAATACGGCTATCCCGATGGCCAGCCCGGCCAGATCGGCCTTCGGTTGCAGCCCCTGGCGGATGCCGTCACGGTCGAGCTGATCGACGACGGCGTCGCCTTCGACCCGCTGCAATGCGCCGATCCCGTCCTCACCGGCGACCTGGCCGATCGCGAACGGGTCGGCGGTCTCGGCATCCATCTCGCGCGTACCATGACCGACGAAATGCGCTATACACGGGATGCGCAAGGCAACCACCTGCTGCTTCGCTTCGCCTACCCGACCCAGGATGAATCTTCACCATGACGCTCAGCCTGCACAGTGAATTCTCCGCCCCCGATCGCGCCGTCGTGCAAGTCGGTGGGCGCCTCGATGCGATGACCTTCGGCGAACTCGATGAGGCCATGCTCGCCCTGCTGCCGCAGCTGCCCGATGGCGGCACCGTGGTGATCGACCTGGCCGGACTGACCTACATCAGCAGTGCCGGCCTGCGCAGCTTCGCCAAGGTGCGCAAGAGCATGCGCGCCCGCGGCGGCCACACCCTGTTGCTGAACCCGCAGGCGCAGGTGCGCAAGGTGTTCGACATCGTCAAGGCGGTGCCGGTGAACGAGGTGTTCACCAGCACGCAGGAGCTCGACGCCTATCTGGACCGCATGCAGCGGCAGATCACCGAAGGCGACGACGCCTGACCCATGCCGTTCAAGGCGTGGGTGGCGGCAGCGCCAGTGGATCGTTGTCGTAGATCGCCACGTGCGGCACGCCGTCGGCGCCGATCCAGCCCCGGTACATGCCCTCGGTGTTGAACGGCATCGCCGTGCTGCCATCGGCGCCCAGGATGATCGCGCCGCCGTCGCCGCCCATCTGCGGGATCTCGTCGTTGATCACCGCCTTGCCGGCCTGCTCCGCCGACTCGTGCAATTCGGTCATGCGCAGGCAGATCTCGCGCGCTGCCGAAACGCGGATGTAGTACTCGCCCCAGCCCGTGCCTGAAACCGCGCAGGCCACGTTCGCATAGGTGCCCGCGCCCACGATCGGCGAATCGCCGACCCGGCCGTAGCGCTTGTCGGTCATGCCGCCGGTCGAGGTGCCGGCGGCCAGGCGGCCTTGGCCGTCGCGCGCCACGGCGCCGACGGTGCCGAAATGTTTCAGCGCGCGCAGCCGTTCGGGCAGCGGCACGCCTGCGGCGTCTTCCTTCAGCGCCTTCTGCAGTTCCAGCCAGCGCCGCTCGGTGCGGAAGTACGCCGGATCGACCAGCTCGAATCCCTGCTCCGTGGCGAATTTCTCCGCGCCGTCGCCGACCATCATCACGTGCGGCGAATGCTCCATCACCGCGCGCGCCAGCAGGATCGGATGCTTCACGCGATGGACCTCCGCCACCGCGCCGGCGGCCAGCGCCGAACCATCCATGATCGAGGCATCCAGCTCGTTCCTGCCGTCATGGGTGAACACCGCGCCCCTGCCGGCGTTGAACAGCGGATCGTCCTCCAGCACGACGATCGCCGCCGTCACCGCGTCGGTCGCGGCCTTGCCGGCCTTGAGTTCCGCGTAACCCTTGCGCAATGCCAGCTCCATCGCGGCACGGGCGCCGGCTTCGATCTGCGGCGTCATGCCCGCCCGCTCCACGCCCGCGCCGCCGTGGATCACCAGCAGCGGTGCGTGCTCGCCGCGCAGGGTCAGCTCGCCGTCGCGCACGTCGGCGACGGCTTCGAACACCGGCCGGCTGACCGCGAGACGCTTCAGGTCGATCCGGCTTTGCGTGCCCACGCCGGTGACGCGCGTACCCGGGTAGTCGAGCGGTTTGCCGGCCGCAATCCGTTCGGGCGCTCCCTTCGGCTGCACCAGCCAGGCGAAGCCGTTGTCGATGGTGAACAGCCGCCCGATGCCGTCACCGTCCACGCACAGCGCCGCATCCTGATCCACGCCCAGGCCGACGATGTCGGCATGGCCCGCGTGGCGCAGGTTGGCCACGAACGCAATCAGCCGGCCGAGCCGGTCGCGGGCGTGGAAGTGGGTGTCGGTGATCACCTGCTGCATGTTGGGCAGGTGCATGAAATCGCCGACCAGGGTCATCGCCTTGCCCAGCGGGTCGCGCATCGCCTCCTTCGAGGTGATGCTGCCGCCATCCATCGCGCCATAGGCATGAGCGCCGAGAATGGCGAGCCCCGCGCTGGTGCCGCCGATCGGCTTGCCGTGCGCCACGTGCTCGTTCAACAGCGCGCCGAGCGGCGTGCCCTTCCAGAACCGCACGTAGTTGGCCTGGTCGCCGCCGGCGATGAAGATGCCGTCCGCGTGCCGCACGATGTCCAGCACCCGTGGATCGCTGGCGGCGGCGCGATCGTGGAAGACCAGCGTCTGCACCGAGGCCACGCCGCCGACTTCGTTGAACAGTTCCTTCTGCATGCCGTCGTCGCCGGAGGCGCGCAATATCACGAAATGCCCGTGGCCACCCTTCGCGGCGAACCAGGCGAACGCCTTGTGCGGCCACTCCCCGCCGCCCATCAACATCAGTGCCGGCTCGGTCGCGGCGGGGCGAACCGCCTCCGGATGGCCGATCCGGTAATACTCGTAGCCATGGCGCGCAGCGGCATCCGGCACGCCCGCCTGCGCCATCACCAGCCACGGCGCAAGCAACAGGACGAGCAGGCAAAGCAGGTGGCGCGACGGCGCGGCGAACCGCTGGAGCAAGGTCGTCATCGGGGTCTCTCCGGGCAGTTCCACCCGCGCAGACAGCGGGCACACACCTGATCCGGGACGAAGCTGGACGGCCGATCCCCCATGCCTTCGGACAAGGTGTTTCCCGCCGGCATTGGCGCTATCGTCGCCAGCGTGGACGACTCCCTCAACAACTGGTTTGCCCGCGAAATCCTCGTGCACGAAGGCGCGCTGATGCGTTACCTCTTACGCAGCTGGTTCCATCGCGACGAGATCCACGACCTGCGCCAGGAGATCTACGTACGCGTCTACGAGGCCGCGGCGAAGGCGCGCCCAGCGCAACCGAAGTCCTTCATGTTCACCACCGCGCGCCACCTGATGACCGATCGCCTGCGCCGCAGTCGGGTCGTCTCGATCGATGCCGTGGGTGATCTGGACGCGCTGAACGTCCTGATAGACGAGTTGTCGCCGGAACACCGGATGAGCGCGCGGCAGGAACTGCGGCACTTGGCCAGCGCCTTCGACCGCCTGCCCGACCGTTGCCGGGAAGTGGTCTGGCTGCGCCGGGTCGAGGAACTGTCGCAAAAGCAGGTCGCAGCACGCATGGGCATCAGCGAGAAGACCGTGGAAAAGCAGGTCGCCAAGGGCTCGCGCCTGATCGCCGAATACTTCTATGGCGGCACGCCGACGCATCGCGCGCGCCGCGACCGGATCATGGAAGCCAATGACGGGAACGGACATGGCCAGCAGCAGGGAGATTGAGCAGGTCGCCGCTGCCTGGCTGGCGCGACGCGACGCCGGCGGCTGGAGCGCGCGCGACCAGCAGCAGCTCGACGCCTGGCTGGATGAGGCGGTCGCGCACCAGGTCGCCTTTCTCCGGCTGGATGCCGCGTGGCGACAGAGCGGCCGGCTGCAGGCGCTCGGCGCCGGCATGGCGCCGGGCGTGGTGCCCGCACGCGGCAGTTGGGCGCACGCGTCGCATGGCGAAGACGAGGTGCCCACCACGACGCGGGATCGTGCCGAGCCGGAACGAGGCAGCCGTGCGGGGTCGCGCCGCTGGCTGCGCCTGTTCGCCGCGGCGGCGATGCTCGCCCTGGTCGTGTCGCTGGCGCTGGGCTGGCGCCATTACACCGCGGTCGACCAGGCTTCCTACCAGACCGCGATCGGCGGCTTGCAGGAGGTGCCGCTGGCCGACGGCTCGACCGTCACGCTGAGCAGCGACAGCCGCATGCTGGTCACCCTGTCCCACGGCGAACGCCACATCGACCTGCAGCGTGGCGAGGCGTTCTTTGCCGTGGCCAAGGATCGCGCCCGGCCTTTCGTGGTCAGCACCGGCAGCCGCCGGGTGATCGCCGTGGGCACCCGCTTCGCCGTGCGCCGCGACGCCGCCGACCTGCGCGTGGTGGTGACCCAGGGCCTGGTGCGGCTGGAGTCGGACAACCGGCCCGACGGCGAACGCCAGCCCACCACCTTGCTGCCCGCCGGCAGCATCGCCACGGCCAGCGATGCCGGCGTGGTGGTGCGCTCCGGCCCGGTCCAGCAGGCCGAGGAATACCTCAGCTGGCGCAGCGGCTTCGTCAGCTTTCACGACACGCCACTGGCCATCGCCGCCGCCGAGTTCAACCGCTACAACACGCGCAAGATCGTGATCGGCGACACCAGCGTGGGCAACATGCGGGTGGGCGGCAACTTCCGCTGGTCCAACACCGACGCCTTCGTGCGCCTGCTGGCGCAGGGCTTCCCGATCAGGGCGCAGCAGCAGGGCGACAACATCGTGCTGCGCCGCCGCTGAGGTTCGCGCGAGGGGGGATTTGCCGCAGCCGTTCGTCCCGGCTTTCACATGGCGCGCATCGCGCGCGCCCACCTGGGGAGAGGTGACCATGGTTCGTTCGCTACGTGGCATGCTGTTCGTGATGGCCTGTTCGGTGTCGGCCTTCGCCTCGGCCCAGGGCAATGCGGTCCGGCAGATCGACATTCCCGCCGGTGAGCTGGTCACCGCCCTGGACAGCCTGGCGCGCCAGTCCGGCGCCCAGTTCATCTATCAGGCGGATCAGCTGAAGGGCCTGCGCACCGGCGGCGTGCATGGCGCGCTGTCGGCCGACCAGGCGCTGGGTCGCCTGCTCGCCGGCACCGGCTTCACCGTCCACCGCGACGACTCCGGCGCCGTCGTCATCGTGAAGGGCGCCAGCCAATCGGTTCGACCGGCTTCGTCGGCCACGCCGGCCAGCAGTCGCAGCGGCGCGAGCGCGGACCCGCAGGAAGCCACCCGGCTGGACGAAGTCCAGGTCACCGGCTCGCGCATCCCCCGCGCCCAGGTCGAAGGGCCGGCGCCGGTCACCGTGATCACCGCCAACGACATCAAGGCCAGCGGTTTCGCCAGCGTGCCCGACGTGATGCGCGCGATCACCCAGAACAGCGGCGAGACGCAGAGCCAGCAGTCCTCCAGCGGCGCCGACTTCTCGCCCGGCGCCGAGGAAGTCGACCTGCGCGGACTCGGCCCCAACCACACCCTGGTGCTGGTCAACGGCCGCCGCATCGCCGACTTTCCGATGCCGTTCAAGGGCCGCAGCAACTTCACCGATGTCTCCAACATCCCGATCGGCATGATCGACCGCATCGAGGTGCTCACCGGCAGCGCCTCGGCGGTCTACGGTTCGGACGCGATCTCCGGCGTGGTGAACTTCATCCTGAAGGACCACGCCGACGGCACCACCATCGACCTGCGCTACGGCGACACCACCCGCGGCGGCGGCGCCTCGACCAAGCTCAACTTTTCCACCGGCTTCTCGCACGACGATTTCAACCTGGTATTCGGCGCCGAGCTGATCGACCAGAAGCCACTGTGGGCCTATGACCGGAAGATCCAGGATTCCACCGCCGACGCGCCCACCGAACGCTCGCAGGTACCGCGGCGCACCTTCCTCAACGGCGACTGGAACGACGACTACATCGACCCGGGTCAGGCCACCTGCGACGCGCTGGGCTATCTCAACGGCGGCACCACGGTGTATGCGAACCGGCCGCGCTACGGCAATTTCTGCGGCAGCGCGGAGTCGATCGGCTACGGCACCATCCTCAGCCAGCGCCGCGGCATCAACACCTACACCTCGACCAACCTGAAGATCAACGACAACCTGAGCTGGTTCGGCGACATGCAGCTGGGCTGGAGCAAGGTGAAATTGTTTCGCGACGTCGAGCAGTGGAACTACCAGGCGCCCGACGGCAACGAGGACGGTTACTTCTACAACGCGCACAGCGGCGGCATCGAGAACTGGTATCGCCAGTTCACGCCCGAGGAAATGGGCGGCCTCGGCCGCGGCATGATCGAGAACACCCAGAAGACCTTCAGCCTCACCACCGGCTTCAAGGGCACGTTCGGCCAGGCCTGGGATTACGAGGCCTCGCTGAGCCACTCGCAGTACAAGGCGCTGATCAGCTGGCCGCAGACCGTCGCGTCGAAGGCGAATGACCTCTACCTCGGCCCGCAGCTCGGCGTGGACGCCGACAGCGGTCTGCCGATCTTCGACGCCGACCCGAGCCGCCTGTACACGCCGCTGACCCGCGCCGAATACGACTCGATCACCGCACGCACCAACTACCACCCCGAGTCGCGCAGCGACACGCTGGCGTTCACCCTGACCAACACCGAGCTGTTCAGCCTGCCGGCCGGGCCAGCCGGTTTTGCCGGCGTGGTCGAGTACGGCAACCAGTCCTACGACCTCAAGCCCGACCCGCTGGCCACCCAGTATTACTACTACAGCTGGAAGGACTCCGACGGCCACGGCAGCCGCAACCGCTGGGCCGCCGCCGGCGAACTGCGCATGCCGCTGCTGGATTCGCTCAACTGGAGCGTGGCCGGTCGCTACGACCAGTACCGCTTCTCCGGCCACAAGACCGGCAAGCTGACCTGGAGCACCGGCCTGGAATGGCGCCCGCTGGATACTCTGCTGGTGCGTGGCTCCTACGGCACCGCATTTCGCGCGCCGGACCTGCACTACGTCTACTCCGGCATCGGCAACGACGAGACTTCGGGCAACGACTACTACCTGTGCCGCACCGAAGAGCCTGACGAGGACATCACCGACTGCTCGTATTCCGACCAGGGCCTGATCCGCACACGCCAGGGCAATCGCGACCTGGACTCCGAAACCAGCACCTCGTGGACCGGCGGCTTCGTCTGGTCGCCCACGCCGAACCTGGATTTCTCGGTCGACTACTTCAACATCCGCATGCAGAACCAGGTGCAGGACCTCAGCACCGACCGCATCCTGCAACTGGAAGCCAGCTGCCGCATCGGCAGCGACGTGAACGGCAACGCGGTGGATGCGAATTCGCCCAGCTGCATCGACGCGATAGCGCGGGTGAACCGCTACCCGGCGGACAGCGCGGTCGACCCGGGCGGCCTGTACGGCATCTTCGTCAACCCGATCAACGTCGCCAACGAACGCACCAGCGGCGTCGACGTCAGCAGCCATTACAAGCTGGAAACCGCGATCGGCACGTTCCGCTTCAGCGGCAACTACACCTGGACGCGCAACCACCTGTTCCAGCAATACCCGGGCGACCCGACCCTGGACGAGCTGGCCGTCAACAGCGGCTTCGACATTCCCCGCGAGAAGACCAGCGCCAGCGTGTCGTGGGAACGCAAGGCCTGGTCGGCGACGCTGTTCGGCTCACGCCTGGGTCGACTGCCGAACTCCGACTCCTACGACCAGATCGTCGACACCGACGCCGGCGAGGCGGCCTGGGTGCACGCCACCTATCGCTACAACGCCACGCTGCAATACAAGTTCAGCGATCACGCGCAGCTGTCGCTGGCGGTGGACAACCTGTTCGACAAGCTGCCGCCACGCGACCCCAGCTACACGGCGTATCCGTATTACGACGTGTCCTGGTTCGACGCCGCCGGACGCAGCTACTACCTGCAGTTCACCTGGAAGCTCGGCGGCAGCGCGCTCTGAACCGCACAAAAAACAGCGCACCGGAGTGCGCTGTTTTTCGCGATGGATGGAACCGCGTCAGACGTTGAACAGGAAGTGCAGCACGTCGCCGTCCTTGACGACGTATTCCTTGCCTTCCTTGCGCAGTCGGCCGGCCGCGGCGGCGCCGGCTTCGCCCTTGTACTGGATGAAGTCGTCGTAGCTGATCGTCTCGGCGCGGATGAAGCCCTTCTCGAAATCGCTGTGGATCACGCCCGCCGCCTGCGGTGCGCTGGAGCCGCGTCGCAACTGCCACGCGCGCACTTCCTTCACGCCGGCGGTGAAATAGGTCTGCAGGTCGAGCAATTTGTAACCCGCGCGGATCACCCGGTTCAGGCCCGGCTCGTCCAGGCCCATGTCCTTCAGGAACTCGTCGCGGTCGGCGTCGTCGAGCTGCGCCATCTCTTCCTCGATCGCGGCGCACACCGGCACCACTTCGGCACCCTCGGTGGCGGCACGCGCACGCACCGCGTCCAGCAGCGGGTTGTTTTCGAAGCCGTCGTCGGCGACGTTGGCGATGTACATCAGCGGCTTCAAGGTGAGCAGGAACAGGTCGCGCACCAGCGCCTTCTCTTCCTCGTCCAGCCCGAGGCTGCGCGCGGACTTGCCTTCGTTGAGGCCAGCGGACAGTTTCTGCAGCACCGGCTTCTTGGCCACCGCCTCCTTGTCGTTCGCCTTGGCCGCGCGCTCGGCGCGGTTCAGTGCCTTGTCCACCGACTCCAGGTCGGCCAGCGCCAGCTCGGTGTCGATCGTCTCGATGTCGGAGATCGGATCGACCTTGCCGGCCACGTGGATCACGTCACCTTCGAAGCAGCGCACCACGTGGGCGATCGCGTCGACCTCGCGGATGTGCGCCAGGAACTTGTTGCCCAGACCCTCGCCCTTCGACGCGCCAGCCACCAGGCCGGCGATGTCGACGAACTCCACCGCAGTCGGGATCACCTTCTGCGGATTGACGATGGCCGCCAACGCATTCAGCCGCGGATCCGGCACCGGCACCACGCCGACGTTCGGCTCGATCGTGCAGAACGGAAAATTCGCCGCCGCGATGCCGGCCTTGGTCAGCGCGTTGAACAGGGTGGACTTGCCGACATTGGGCAGACCGACGATGCCGCATTTGATGCCCATGGATGTGATTCCGGGAATAGGGAATGGGGAATCGGGAACAGGAGAAGCAGGAATCGGGCTTGGTTTTTGACCATTCCCGATTCCCCATTCCCTATTCCCGGCTATTCGTATGCAACTGCTTCATCGCCTTCTCGAACTGGCCTTCCACCGCCAGCGGCAGCACGTCCAGGGCGCGGGCGATGCCGTCGAGGATCGCGTCCTCGTCCGTGGCCGACGGCCGGCCCAGCACCCAGGGCGTGACCTGGTCGCGGTGGCCGGGATGGCCGATGCCCACGCGCAACCGATGGAACTTGCCGTGGCCGAGATGGGCCATGATGTCGCGCAGGCCGTTCTGGCCGCCGTGGCCGCCGTCGAATTTCATCCGCACGGTGCCCGCAGGAAGGTCTAGGTCGTCATGCGCGACCAGGCATTGTTCGGGTTCGATCTTGTAGTAGCGCAGCGCCGAAACCACGGCGATGCCGCTCTTGTTCATGAAGGTGGCCGGCTTCAGCAGCCAGACCGGTTCGCCGCCGAGGCGTACGCGGCAGCTTTCGCCGTGCAGCTTGCCGTCGAAGGCGAAGCGCTCGCCCTGCCCGCTGGCGAGGGCGTCAACTAGCCAGAACCCGGCGTTGTGCCGGGTTCTGAGGTATTCGGCACCGGGGTTGCCCAGTCCGACGATGAGTCGCAAACCAGCCATGAGCGACCAGCCACATGATCCCGCGCCCTCACGGACGCGGGATCACACGACTTACTTCTTGTCGCCAGCCGGCTTGGCGGGAGCCTTGGCAGACTTGGCCGCGGCGGCCTT
This sequence comes from Rhodanobacter sp. Root561, assembly GCF_001427365.1. Taxonomy (NCBI): domain Bacteria; kingdom Pseudomonadati; phylum Pseudomonadota; class Gammaproteobacteria; order Lysobacterales; family Rhodanobacteraceae; genus Rhodanobacter; species Rhodanobacter sp. Root561. Next base: position 1,218,301 of record NZ_LMGH01000001.1, on the reverse strand, counting down.
GTTCGCTTCGGCCTCGGCCTCGGCGGCAGCGTCTTCGGCGGCGTCCGCAGCGCTTTCCTTGACCACGTTCACCGTGACCACGGCAGCGTCATGCGCCTCGCCCAGCTGCAGCGCGGGCAACTCCACGTTTGCCGGCAGCTTCAGCTGCGACAGGTGGATGATGTCGCCGGCCACCAGCTCGCCCAGGTCCAGCTCGATGTAGGCAGGCAGGTCCTTCGGCAGGCAGCTGACTTCCACTTCGGTCAGGTTGTGCGAGATCACCACGCCGGAGGTCTTGCCCGCGGGCGACTTTTCCTGGTTCAGGAAGTGCAGCGGCACGTTGGCGCGCAGCTTGGCGTTCTCGTCGATGCGCAGGAAATCCATGTGCATCATCAGCTGCTTGAACGGATGCTTCTGCCAGTCGCGCACCAGCACCTTCTGCACCTTGCCGTCGACGTTCAGGTCGAGCACCGAGGAGAAGAACCACTCGTTCTTGGCGGCGAGCAGGATGGTGTTGTGTTCGATCTGGATGCTTTCCGGCGGCTGGCCGGCGCCGTAGACAACGGCAGGCACGAAAGCGGCATGACGCAGGCGGCGGCTCGCACCTTTCCCCTCGTCCTTGCGGCTCTGCGCCTTGATTTCATGAGTCTTGGTCATTTCATTACTACCTGGTTTGTGTTTGCCGCCTCGCAGCGGCTGAGTGACTTCCCCGCGACCAGGGAAGTCGGTTGAGCCGGGAATGGAGAATCGGGAATGGAGAATCGTCGAGCGCGCAAGCCGTGCTTTTACAATTCCCTATTCCCGATTCTCCATTCCCGTAGATATCAATCCACGTACAGCGAACTCACCGACTCGCCGAAGGCGATGCGGCGAATGGTCTCGGCCAGCAGCTCGGCGACCGAGAGCTGGCGGATCTTGGCGCAGGCCTTGGCTTCAGGGCGCAGCGGCAAGGTATTGGTGACCACCAGCTGGTCGAGCTGGGAGCCTTCGATGTTGCTGATCGCCGCGCCCGACAGCACCGGGTGCACGCAGTAGGCGACCACCTTGCGGGCGCCGCGCTCCTTGAGGGCAGCAGCAGCCGCGCACAGCGTGCCGGCGGTGTCGACGATGTCGTCGACCATCACGCAGGTCTTGCCTTCCACGTCGCCGATGATGTTCATCACGGTCGACACGTTGGCACGCGGCCGGCGCTTGTCGATGATCGCCAGGTCCGCGTCGTCGAGCCGCTTGGCGATCGCGCGGGCGCGCACCACGCCGCCCACGTCCGGGCTGACCACGATCAGGTCGTCCATGCTGTGGCTGCGCCAGATGTCGGCCAGCAGCACCGGCGAGGCGTAGACGTTGTCGACCGGCATGTCGAAGAAGCCCTGGATCTGGTCGGCGTGCAGATCCACCGTCAGCACCCGGTCCACGCCCGCGGCGCCGATCATGCGGGCAGCCAGCTTGGCGGTGATCGGCACCCGCGCCGAACGCGGCCGGCGATCCTGCCGGGCATAGCCGAAGTACGGCATCACCGCGGTGACGCTGGCCGCGGAGGCGCGCTTCAGCGCGTCGGTCAGCGCCAGCAGCTCGAACAGGTTGACCGCGCTGGGCGCGCCCGTCGGCTGGATCACGAACACTTCCTGCCGGCGTACGTTCTCCTCGATCTCGATCTGCACTTCGCCGTCGCTGAACGTGCCGACCAGCGCCTTGCCCAGCGGCACGCCCAGGCGATGGGCGACATCCTCGGCCAGGGCACGATGTGCGTTACCGGTAAACAGCATCATCGGGGTGGACGTGTCCACAGGTGTTACCTCGAAAACTTGGCCATCATGAAATGGCTGGGGCGGCAGGATTCGAACCTGCGTATGCGGGAATCAAAATCCCGTGCCTTAACCAGCTTGGCGACGCCCCAGTATTTGTTTGATCCGTCTATCCCAGAACTTCGTCCGCTTCCATCAATCCGCAGGCACCGCACCGGCATGTCGCTTCAACGACGACAGCAGGGGCGACACGTCGACGCCACCGGCAACATGCGCCGTGAACGCCACCGGACACTGCCTTGCCACCGCCTGCGCCCGCTCCATCGAACGCAGCTCCAGGAACACGCAACCGCCGCTGCCGGATAGTCGCGCCTGGCCGAAACCGTCCAGCCAGTCCAGCGCCGCAGCCACCCGCGGGTGCCGCGCGCACGCGACCGGCGCGAAGGCGTTTTCCGTCGTTTCGCCTGAAGCAAAGGATGAAATTGTCGCCCGCGGGGCATTTCGTGTCAATTCAGACGCTTGAAACAGCGCTGCCGTCGGCACTGCCTCATGGGGATCGAGCACCACGTAGTGGCGCGGCGGCAGCGCCAGCGGCGTCAGCTGCTCGCCCACCCCCTCGGCCCAGGCCGAGCGTCCGCGCACGAAGACCGGCACGTCGGCGCCCAGCTGGCGTCCCAGTTCGGCCAGCACATCCTCGTCCAGGCCCAGCTGCCACAGCTGGTTCAGCGCCACCAGCACGGTGGCCGCATCCGAGCTGCCGCCGCCCAGGCCGCCGCCCATCGGGATGCGCTTGTCCACCTCGATGTCGGCACCCAGGCTTGTCGCGGCGTGCCGCTGCAACAGGCGCGCGGCGCGCACCACCAGATCGTCGGCCTCGGCCACGCCAGGAATGCCCCGCACGCGCCGGATCTCGCCGTCATCGCGCACGCGCAGGCGCACTTCGTCACCCCAGTCGAGCAGGCGGAACACCGTCTGCAGCTCGTGGTAGCCATCGGCCCGTCGCCCGACGATGCGCAGGAACAGGTTCAGCTTGGCCGGCGCCGGCCACACCGTCCATTCAGCGGGCGCGGGGGGTGTCAGCAGGCGGCTCATGAATACGCGCAAGGTGTCGGGAAAGCCGTTCTCGCGATCGCGCTGGCGCGCCAACGCAAAGGCGGGATCGTGCTTGTCGACCATGACAAAACCGTGCTTCGCATAGAACGGCGCATTCCACGGCACGTCGGCCAGGGTGCCCAGGTCCACCCGCCGATAACCGGCCGAACGGGCCCACGCGCAAGCATGTTCCAGCAACGCGGCACCGATCCCGCGCCGGCCGTAGAGCGGCAGCACGTCGATCTCGGCGATGCCGATCGCACCGGGTTCCAGCTCCGCGTCCAGCCAGACGAAGCCCACCGGATCGCCGGCTTCGCCCAGGGCGACCCAGACCAGGCCGCGGCTGATCGCCTGCAACAGTTGTTCCGGCGGCATCGACAGCGCCGCATAGCTTGTCCATGCCGGATGCCCGCGGAACAGGTGCACGGCCTTGCGCTCGATCGCGCACAAGGCCTCGACCTGGCCGGGTTCAGCGCGTGCGATGGAAAAGGGCATGCTTGCGTTCCGGGATTCGCCGAACGATCGGCAGGCGATCAGGGGCGCAAAGACTAACCCAGCCGGGCGAAGTTACTGAAACTGCCAGGACTCGATCGACAGCTTCACCTTGTACGGCGGCCGGGCGGCGAACACCCGGGTCGGCAACGGCGGCTGGCGGGTCTCGTCCCAGGCGCGATAGTCGACCGTCCATCCATCCTGCTGCAGCAGCGAAGGCAGACGGTTCTCGCCGAAGCTCAGCTCGGCCGGGCCACTGTCCGCGCGCACGCCCAGCACCCAGGCGCGCAGGTCGCGCAGCGGCACCTCCCAGCCCAGCGCCTTGCGCATCAGCGCCTCGGCGTCCGGCCCCTGCAGCGGACCATGCTCCAGTCCTTCCAGCACGGCGCCGTCGGGACCACCGCTGAGGCGGAAATTCATCCCGCTGATCGCCGGTCCGCGCAAGGTGAACTCGTAGCGCTCGCCATCCTGGCGCCAGCTGAAGCTGCCGCTGCCGCCGTCCTTGCCGTTGGAAATGCCCAGCCTTCCCTGCAGCGACCAGTGGTCCGCATGCGCCAGCGCCTGTTCGCGCGCGAGCTGCGCGTTCAACAGGCTTGCATCACCCTTCACCCGCACGGCCTGCGGTACGCAGGCGGCCAGCGACAGCAGGGCCACGATGGCGAAAAGAGCCTGCCAGCGCCTCATGGATGCAGCCGCTTCAGCGCCTGCTGCAGGTTGTCGTTTTGCGGATCGAGCTTGCGCACCTCGTCGAAGACCCGCTGCGCATCCTGCCTGTGGCCTTGCTGCCACAGCACCTCGCCCAGGTGCACGCCGACGTCGGCGTCCTTGCGGGCCAGCCAGGCGCCACGCAGCGTCTGCGCCGCCTGGTCGAGATGACCGAGGCGGTACTGCAGCCAGCCCCAGGAATCGGCGATCGCCGGATCATCGGGCTTGGCCGCGCGGGCGGCGCTGATCAGCCGGGTGGCTTCGGGCAGGTCGCGATTGGCATCGGCCAGGGTGTAGCCCAGTGCATTGCTGGCATCGACATCGCCGGGCTTGAGTTTCAGCAGGCGCTCGAAATCCTGCACCGCCTGATCCACCTGCCCGCCCTCGGCGTAGGCCAGGCCGCGGCCGTACAACAGGCCCGGATCATCCGGCACCACCTGCAGTGCGCGACTGAACGCCGCCTCCGCCTTCGCATAGTTCTGCTCGGTCAGGTACAGCTCGGCGTCGGCCTGCCAGGCCTGGCGCAGTTGGTCGGGCTGGTCGAGATAGGCCAGCTGCAACTGTTCCAGCAGCGCGTGTGCATCGCTGCGCTTGCCCTGTCCGTGCAGGATGATCGCGCTGCGCAGGTCGGCGTCGAACGCGTGAGCGTCGTCGTCGCCCACCTGGTCGTACCAGGCCAGTGCCTCGGCCGGCTTGTTCTGCATTTCGGCCAGCTGGCCCAGCAGGTAGGCGCTCTGTTCGCGCACGTCGGTCGGCGCGTTCTGCAATTGCCGATAGAGCGCCGCCAGCGCCTTGTCGTCGTGCAGATGCGCGGCCAGTCCCGCGCGCATCGCGTAGGTGTCCGCGTTCTGCGGACCCTGCGCCAGCAGCTTGCTGGCAGCGGCGTAGTCACCCGCCTGGCCCAGCAGGCCCGCGTAGGCAAGCCGCAGCCGGGTGTTCTTCGGTTCCTTCGCCAGGGCCTTCTGCAGCAGGGCGGCGGCGCCGTCGCGGTCGCCGTCCTTGAACTTCATCTGGGCCGCCCAGGTATAGGTCTCGGCCGTCCGGAAACGCTGCATCGCCGCCGTGGCGATCTGCGCGGCGTAGGCGTGACGACCCAGGCGGTCACCCAGCTCGCTCATCGCCAGCCAGGCCTGGGCATCGGCCGGCAGCCGCTGCGGCGTGGCCAGGGCTTCCAGCAGCCGGGCCGCCTGGGCCTGGTCGCGCGCACCCACCAGCACCCGGCCGAACTGGCGCCAGGCATCCTTGTCACCGCTGCCGACCAGGATTTCCAGCTGGCGCCGCGCCTCGGCGGTGTCGCCGACATCCAGCGCCAGCTGCGCCCGCGCCTGAGCGATCGCGGCGGGCTTGGCGCCCAGCGCCTGCCAGCGCGCCAATGCGCGCCGGGCCGCATCGTCGTCGTGCACCGCGATGGCCAGGCCCGCCGCACGCTCCGCCACCTTCGGATCATTGCTCAAGGCCATCGCCTTGTCGTAATGACCGGCGGCAGCCTTGAGGTCGGTGCGGGTCAGCGCCATCTCGCCAGCCAGCAACTGGGCCAGCACGTCGTGGTCGGCATCCTGCGTGGCCACCACCAGCTGCGCCAGCGGTTGCGCCGGCGCAGCGGCCTTGACGCTCGAATGCAGCGGCGCGCCGGCGCAGGCGGCCAGTCCGAGCGCCATGGTCGCCACTGCCGTAAAATGCCGCACTTGCTTGAACTTGCCGGGCCCGCTCCGCACACTACTCTCCATCCACATGCCTGCCTTGACCGTGCCGGTCACCACTTCGCGGCGTTGCGCCAAGCTTAGCCTACGCCGCCGGATCGCCGCCGCCGAGATGTTCCGACCACCATGCCGCTGATCGCCCTCGGGCTCAATCACCTCACCGCGCCGGTCAGCCTGCGCGAGCAGGTGGCGTTCGACGCGGACGCCGCCGGTGACGCCCTGCGCGCGCTGGTCAGCGAGCCGGGCGTGGAAGAGGCGATGATCCTGTCCACCTGCAACCGCACCGAGCTGTACGTCGGCACCGCCGCCGGCGCCGAGGACATCCCGCGGGCATGGCTCAATCGTCATCATCATCTGACCCCCGGCAAGCTCGATGAGTTCCTGTACCGGCACGACGAGGACGACGCCGTGCGGCACATGTTCCGCGTCGCTACCGGGCTGGACTCGATGGTGCTTGGCGAACCGCAGATCCTGGGCCAGGTGAAGGACGCCTACCAGCTGGCGCGCGGCGCGCAATCGCTGAAGGCGCCGATGGACCGGCTGTTGCAGCACACCTTCGCAGTGGCCAAGCGCGTGCGCACCGACACCCGCATCGGCGCGCACACGGTATCGGTGGCGTTCACCGCGGTGCGCCTGGCCGAACAGGTCTTCACCGACCTGAAGCAGGCCTGCGTGCTGCTGATCGGCGCCGGCGACACCATCGAGCTGGCCGCGCGGCACCTGGCCGAAAAGCAGGCGCGCCGGATCATCGTGGCCAACCGCACGCCGGAAACCGCGCAGGAGCTGGCCGGCCGTTACGGCGGCTACGCGATCGCCCTGGCCGACCTGCCGCAGCACCTGGCCGAAGCCGACATCGTGATTTCCTCCACCGCCGCGCGGCAGCCGATCGTGACCCGCGCGATGGTCGAGCAGGCCATGCTCGCGCGCAAACGCCGGCCGATGTTCATGGTCGACATCGCGGTGCCGCGCGACATCGAGGCCGACGTGAGCGAACTGCCCGACGTCTACCTCTACGGCATCGACGACCTGCGCCAGGTGATCGACGAAAACATCCGCTCGCGCGCCGCCGCCGCCCACGACGCCGAAGCGATCATCGACCTGCAGGTCGACCGCTACATGGCCTGGCGCCGCGCGCTCACCGTGCGCAACCCCGCGCTGGACATGCGCCAGCACGCCGAGGTTTATCGCGACGAAGTGCTGCTGAAGGCCCGCGGCATGCTGGCCCACGGCAAGTCGCCGGAGGAGGCGCTGGCCTTCCTCGCCAACACGCTGACCAACAAATTGCTGCACCACCCCAGCGCCCGCCTGCGCGAGGCCGCGCTGAACGGCGACCTCGATTTGCTGCACGCGGCGGGGCGGCTGTACGGGCTGGACGAAGACGATGACGGGCGCGCCACCCGGGGCGAATAGCGAGGGCGGCTGGCTGCCGCGCACCGGAAGTTCCTTGCCGTACAGCGGCCCTGCCCTCATCCGCACCACTCGTTCCCGGCCTGCCATGACCCCATCGATCCGCCGCAAGCTCGAGGCGCTGTCCGAGCGTCATCATGAAGTCGGCCTGCTGCTGTCGCAGCCGGACGTCCACGCCGACAACAGCCGTTTCCGCGAACTTTCCCAGGAATACGCCCAGCTCGAACCGGTCGCCGCGTCGCTGCGCGAACACGACCAGACCGAGCGCGAACTGGCCGAAACGCGCGCCATGCTGGACGACCCCGAACTGCGCGAGATGGCCGTCGACGACGTGCGGCGGCTGGAACAGCGGCTGCAGGATCTGGATGGTGAACTGCAGTTGCTGCTGTTGCCGAAGGACCCGCGCGACCAGGCGAACCTCTACCTGGAGATACGCGCCGGCAGCGGCGGCGACGAGGCGGCGATCTTCGCCGGCGACCTGTTGCGCATGTACCTGCGCTACGCCGAAAGCCGTCGCTGGCACGTCGAGATCCTCAGCGAGCACGCCGGCGAACACGGCGGCTACCGCGAAGTCGTGGCCCGCGTCGAAGGCAGCGGCGCGTACTCTCAGCTGAAGTTCGAATCCGGCACCCACTGCGTCAAGCGCGTGCCGGTCACCGAATCGCAGGGCCGCGTGCACACCTCGACCGCCACCGTGGCCGTGCTGCCCGAACTGGACGAGATCGACGACATCACGATCAATCCCGCCGACCTCAAGACCGACACCTTCCGGGCCTCCGGCGCCGGCGGCCAGCACGTCAACAAGACCGACTCGGCGATCCGCATCACCCACCTGCCCACCGGCACCGTGGTCGAATGCCAGGAAGAGCGCAGCCAGCACAAGAACCGCGCCCGCGCGATGAGCCTGCTGAAGGCGCGCCTGCTCGACGCCGAACGCAGCAAGCAGACCGCCGAACAGGCCGAGTCGCGCCGCCTGCAAGTCGGCACCGGCGACCGCAGCCAGCGCATCCGCACCTACCGCTACAAGGACAACCTGGTCACCGACCACCGCATCGGCCTGAACCTGTACAGCCTCGCCGAGATCATGCAGGGCGACCTGGCCGAACTGATCGACACGCTGACCCGCGAACACCAGGCCGACCAGCTGCAGGCGCTTGGCGGCCTGTGACCGCCTCGTCAAGGTGAGCAACGCACATGCCGACGCCAGGTACCATCACCTCGCCGTCAGTATGACCATTGTCCATCCATTCCAGGTCAGCCTGCCCGACATGACGATGTCCGACGGAAAGCCACTCATGATCAAACTTATCTTCATCCGGTTCCGCCGACAGCCGGGCAAGATTTTGCGCGTCGTGAGCATCGCAATGGCATGCTTGTGGCTGTTTCTGGCCAGCCCCGTCCCGGCTGCGACACCGCACGCTGTGGATGCACCAGCTGTTCGCGTGCAAGCGTTCTACCAATGGTATCTGGGCGAACTTTCCAGGGACCAGAATCCGTTGGATGAGGACAACACGATGGATCGCTATGTATCGAAAGCTCTCGTTAGCGAAATACGCAAGCAGGCAAACAGCCCCGACGGACTGGAGCAGGACTATTTCATCGAGGCTCAGGATATTCTGGAAGACTGGCCCAACCATGTCGCAGTCACCGATGAAAAAGTTGACGGCAAGACTGCAACGGTCCGCGTGGTACTGGGCACAATCGGGGCCACTGGGCATGAACTGAAGATCAGCCTGGTCAAACTCGGCAACTGCTGGAAGATCCGCACGGTGACGCCCGCCGAATAGTCGGCGAGGTGAGTTCTCCGAAAGCCGCTCGCACAATGATCACCGCGAAAGGCTGCGAAGCTTATTCGGGCATTCGTCGGACTCAGTCGCTCCCTCCCCTGCTTGCAGGGGAGGGTTGGGTGGGGTCGCTCTTCGCCGGGCCAAGGTCAAAAGCTCACCCCCTCACGACCTCCCCCTGCCTGCAGGGGGAGGAGCAGAAGCCACCTGCGGGCCAGTGAGCAACGAAAGCCGCCCTGCTCCCTCCCCTGCCTGCAGGGGAGGGTTGGGGTGGGGTCGCTCCTGAACCTCACCCTCACGCCGCGGCAGGTTACCCTGCACGCGACATGGCATCCGGCGAGGCGATCATGGGCAAGCGCTACCGCAAGGCGATCGGGGAACTGCAGCTCGAACTGGTGCGGCTGCAGCATGGCCTGCGCAGCAGCGGCAAGCGCCTGCTGGTGATCTTCGAAGGGCGCGACGCGGCCGGCAAGGGCGGCACCATCAAGGCGATCACCGAAAGCCTGGACACCCGCGGCTATCGCATCGCAGCACTCGGCAAACCCAGCGAGGAAGAAGCCACCCAGTGGTATTTCCAGCGCTACGTCGCCCACCTGCCCAGCGCCGGTGAGTTCGTGCTGTTCGATCGCAGCTGGTACAACCGCGCCGTGGTGGAACCGGCGATGGGTTTCTGCACGGTCGCCCAGTACGAGGCCTTCCTCGATGCCGTGCCGGCCTTCGAGAAGCTGCTCGCCGACGACGGCATCATCCTCGTCAAATACTGGCTGGCGGTGGACCAGGCCGAACAGGAACAGCGTTTCGCCGAACGCGCCGACGATCCGCTGAAGCGCTGGAAGCTGTCGCCGGTGGATCTGGCCGCACGCCAGAAATACGCCGAGATGGGCAAGCTGCGCGACGTGATGATCGAACGCACGCACGCCGACCACGCACCGTGGTTCGTGGTCGATTTCAACAACCAGAAGCGCGGCCGCATCAACCTGATCCGCCACCTGCTGCAGCAGGTGCCGCTGCATGAGGAAGCGGTGCCCAAGGTGAAGCTGCCCAAGCTGAAGGGCAAGCCGCGAGGCGAACATGTCACCGGCAAGGCGCTGTGGGTGCCTGACACGCTCCAGGAATCGACGGACTAGAGCTGCCCCGAACACGATCGCCCAGGGTCCTTCGACTTCGCTGCGCTGCGCTCGGGACGAACGGGAGTTGCCACGGTGTGCGGCCGATTCACCCGCCCGTGCGAAAGCCTTGCAGCTCCTGCTCCGGCAGCTCTTCGCGGACGACCGCATCGACCCGCGCCGCCGGCGGCCCCTGCCACAGCCAGCGCTCCAGCGCGTCCAGCGCACCGGCCGGGCCGCTGGCGAGCACCTCGACGCTGCCGTCGCCGCGGTTCCTTGCATGGCCGGCGACGCCGAGCGCCACCGCCTGCTCGCGGGTGCTGGCGCGGAAGAACACGCCCTGTACCCGTCCGCTGACGATGAAGCGCGCCGTCGGCATCACGGCTTGACCATCACGGCTGGCCGATCAGCGCGGCCAGCGACGCCTCGGTCACCGGCCCCACGATGTGTTTGGCCACCTTGCCGTCCGGACTGATCAGGTACGTCGTCGGCAGGCCGCGCGGTTCGTCGAAGTCCTTCAGCGGCTTGTCCAGCGTGACCTGGGCGATCGGGTACACCACGGGATGCTTGGCGATGAAGGCCTTGATGTCCGCCAGCTCGCTGTCGTCGTAGGCCAGGCCGATCGCGGCGACGTTCTTGTGGCTGGCCACGAAACGCGAGATGTCCGGCATCTCCTTGATGCACGGCACGCACCAGGTCGCCCAGTAATTCACGATCACCCACTTGCCGCGCTGCGCGGACAGGTCGAACGTCTTGTCGTCCAGCGTGGTGACGTGCAGCGTGGGGCGCTCCGGCATGGCGGCCTGCGCGGCAAGGCCGAAAGCTAGCGCCAGGCCGAACACGGCGGAGCGGAACGACGTGGAATGCAGCAGGGTCATGCGGGGAGTTCCTCGGTGTCGGCCGCCACCGTGGCGACCGGGGGATAGATTTCGTCGAGCCGGGCGCCCAGTTTCGCCTTCAGCTCGGCCGCCAGGTCGGCCAGCATGGCGAGCAGTTCGGGTGGCAGTTCGATGCCCAGCGTCGCCGCCTCTTCCACCGGCTGCAGCGGCAGGCGGTAGTCGGTGTGGCGATAGACGCGCAACAGGTCGGTGCTGTCCAGGCTGCGGCACAGCAGCCAGCCGCCGGCCTCGCCACGCTGGATCAGTTCGGCCTGGTCGAGGTCATCGAAATAGGCCGAGATCAGCGCGCTGCGCAAATACGGCTCGCGTATCCGCAGGTCGGCCGGGTCCACGCAATCGCCGCGCCGCTGCGCCTCCACGAAATGCCGCAGCACCACCAGCAGGCCGAGGAACTCCGCGCCCTCGGGCAGGGTTTCCTTGGGCGCGTGATACTCGAACGCCGAAGCGGACGCGGCGATCGACGCGGCCAGAATCACGATCACCCACGACAGGTAGATCCACAGCAGGAAAATCGGGATCGCCGCCAGCACGCCGTAGATCTGCTGGTAAGTCTGCGCGTGCTGCACGAACTGGCCGAAGCCCCAGCGCGCGACCTCGAACAGCACCGCGCCCAGCAACGCGCCGATCGCCGCGTCGCGGCGCGACACCTTGCAGTTGGGGATCACCGCATACATCAGCCACAAGGTGAAGAACGTCACCAGGAACGGCAGCACGCTGAGCAGGCCCTGGGTCAGCGCGCCGAACTGGTCCACCGCGCTGTGCAGCAGCGGCGCGGCCGTCACGTAGGACGTCGCCGCGATGCCGCCGACCACCAGGATCGGCCCCAGCGTCAGCGCCGCCCAGTACAGCAGCAGGCGCGAACCCCAGCTGCGCGCCTGGTGCACGCGCCAGATCCGGTTCAGCCGGTCCTCGATGCTGATCATCATCGACAGCGCACTGAACAGCATCACCAGGATGCTGATGCCGGTGAGCTTGCTGGCGTTCGCGGCAAACCCCAGCATGGTCGCCTGCACCGCCTCGCCGGTGGACGGCACGAAATTGTTGAACACGAAATTGATCAGCGTGTCGCGCGCCGGCTGGAACACCGGGAACGCCGAGAACATCGCCAGCACCGCCACCGTCAACGGCACCAGCGACACCAGCGTGGTGTACGAAAGCGCGCCGGCCGTCTCGAAGCACTTGTCGTCGATGAAGCGCTGCCAGATGAAGCGGCTGAACGTCCTGGTGCGGTCGCGATTGAAACGCCGGATCATCACGGTCCTCTCGTCGCTGAACCCATACGGGCGCCGACGATGACCACCAACATGGTGGGTATCGGCCGGTACACTAGCGTATTGGCCGTGAAAGCCTCAAACGCGCGAGTCGACGCTGCATGAATCATGAAATCCTGGTCCTCTACTACAGCCGCAGCGGCCACACCGCGCAGCTCGCGCGGCTGATCGCCCGGGGCATCGAGGAAGTGCCCGGCATGCGCGCGCGCCTGCGCCAGGTGCCGCCGGTAGCACCGGTCACCGAAGTGGCCCAGCCGCCCGAACCCGAAGACGGCGCACCCTACGTGCAGAAGCAGGACCTGCTCGACTGCGTGGGCCTGGCGATGGGCAGCCCCACCCGTTTCGGCAACATGGCCGCGCCGCTGAAACACTTCCTCGACACCACCGGCGCCGAGTGGGCCAGCGGTGCCCTGGTCGGCAAGCCGGCCGCGCTGTTCACCTCCACCAGCACCATGCACGGCGGCCAGGAAACCACCTTGCTGACGATGGCCTTGCCGCTGCTCCATCACGGCATGCTGATCGTCGGCCTGCCCTACACCGAACCGGCACTCACCAGCACCCAGAGCGGCGGCACACCGTACGGTCTCAGCCACGTGGCCGGCGCCAAGGGCGACAACCCGATCAGCGACCACGAACGCGAACTGGCCCGCGCCCTGGGCCGTCGCCTCGCCGACGTGGCCCGTCGACTGGCGACCAATCCATGAGCACGACGCCGCGCGCCCCGATCCTGCCCGTCTACCGCCTCGGCCTGATCGCCTGGGCCCTGCTCGTCGTGCTGCAACTGATCTGGCACGCCTGGCTGTTCCCGCCGCAAAGCATGCCGATCACCCTGCTGCTGGCGATCACCGTCGTCCCCCTGCTGCTGCCCCTGTTCGCCCTCCGCGACGTACGCCGCGCCCTGCTCTGGGTCGGCATCCTCAGCCTGTTCTACTTCTGTCACGGCGTATCCGAGGCATGGAGCGCGGCGAGTGGCGAGCGCTGGCTGGCGGTGACGGAGATCGTGTTGACGGTGTTGTTGATCGGGGCGCTGGGGGCCGGGGTGAAGCGCAAACCGCGCGACGGGGATGCAGTCTGACGCTTGCCGCGGCCCCCGTTAGGCCCGTTCTTGCCAATGAGACAAGAACAGGCCACCACACTCGACGACAGTAGCGCAGTCGCTGAGGATCTGAAGATGCAGGTGAACCGGACGATACACGCCCTCGAATTGGAGTGAGTGCATGAAGACGGTGCAAGCACTACCTATTGCTTCGAGTTCTTGGGTCGCAGATTCATACCGATCAAATTCACCCGCGAAGAGCAATTGCTGCCGTTCGGACTCTAGCTCGCGGTAGCGAACCTCCTCATCCTTCGTAACTGTAAAGGGAGGGATGTAAAGCGGAATCTGGTGGGCTAGCGAGTCCCGGTAACCTTTGAGGTAGTTAGTGTGCCAGTCATCCATCGCCTCCACCTGTCGCAGAAGAGGCTCGGGAAGAAATTTGCGGATTCTCTGCTTGAAAAGGGAGGCTCCGTGCGGGCCGCCGATCAGGTCCAATAAGCCGTGACGTAGAGCAAACGCCCATCCCCAGTTGTCGAATATGCCTGCCACATTCATGCAAAGGGCCTGAAGCATTAGTTGAACATCACCGAGCTCGCCATCATCCAGTTTTCGCGTCCGCTGAGGCGGAAACACTTGAAAGAGTCTTTCGATGCAGCGACGAATAACGTTAAGGCGACGGCCTGCACCGTGCAGAAGATGTTCCTTAACGCCCCCATCAAAGCTTTCCGCGAGTTGCGCATGACGCACAAGAAGGTTGTTGACGTCGCTCAACGTGCGAGGCAACGCCCTGGCCATCTCGTCGATCGATTCGGCTGAATAGGGCATTCGGAAACGGGCCTAACGTTAAGTAGATTTCAAAGTGCAGCATATTCCTGCAGTCTATCCCTGCTTTTCCCATGAACGCTGCAACAGAACTCCGAGTGAATCAAAGACTCGACCATCGGCTGCAGCGTAATCGTGCATCGCTCCCCCTTGGGCCGGCCTGACGCAGGCCTCGGCATGCATCACCCAAACACCACCATGCTCTGCCGACTCAACGCCACCGGCTCCCCACCCGGCCCCCACAGCATCACGCTCTGATTCGTATACCCGTCGCGGGCAGCAATGAGTTCAGCGTCCACGCGCCAGTCATCCATCCCCAGATCATCGTACCGATCGCGCAGCAACTCGATCATCCAGGTGAGTGAGCTGCCGGGGGTCGGCGTGGCGAACATCGACAGGGCGATCGGCGGGATGAAGTCGGCGAAGGCGAGGACGTGGGTTTCGTCGACTTGGCCTTGGTCGCGCAGTGAAAGCTGCAGCACGTTTTCGCGCTGGTGGCCGCCGCTGAACGGCAGGTCGCCGCGCAGCCAGCGGGCGCGGAAGTGCTGGGTGAAGGCGGGCATGCGGCCCTCGACGTAGCGCAGCTCCGGTGCTGGGGCGTTCTCCACGGGCGATTGCACGGGCTGGAAATCCAGGACCGACGGCCGCGCGTTGCCGAACACGCCGACCAGCCGGCACAGGGTCTGTTCGCCGTCATGCAGGCTGGCCTCGACCTGGATCGCGCTGCGGCCTGCGCGCAGGCGTTGTGCGCGGATGCTCACCGTGCCGGCCGGCACCGGCGCGATGAAGGTCACCTGCAAGGTGCGCAGCGGCATGTCGACGGGCACCCGTTCGCGCATGGCGCGCAGGGCCAGTGCCGCCTGCAGGCCACCGAAGGCACTGCGACCCTGCAGCCAGTCCTCGCTTACCGTGGCCTGCCAGCCGTCACTGTGGCGGGTGACGCTCTGCATCGCTTCGGAAAATCGCATGGGTTGTGCCTGCGCCGGGGAAGGGCTTTCGATGATGCCAGCGCACCGCCTTAATTGCCTGCGTGCCTATACTCGACACCTCGACTCTGGACGGAGCACGTCATGGCCTTCCTGCAGGACCCGCCGCAACTTTCCCACCCGTATCGCAGCGATCGTTCGCTGCTGACCCTGCTCGATCGCGCGCTGCCTGCGGAACGACGCGCGGCGCTGGATGCCGATCTGGATGCGCTGGGGGATTACGCGCAGATGGCATGGCACCGCGCATGCAACACGACGCGGCGCAAGCCGGTGCTGACGCAGTGGGATGCGTGGGGCCGGCGGGTCGATCGCATCGAGCTGACCACGGCCTGGCAGGAAGGCCCCGGCATCACCACCCGCCATGCGGTGCTCGCCGCCGGCCATGCGGACAGCGAGCATGCGCGACTGGAGGAATTTGCCCGCGTCTACCTGTATCACCTGGCCAGCGAGTTCTATACCTGCCCGCTGGCGATGACCGACGGCGCCGCCACCGCGATCAAGGCGTCGGGCAACCGCGAGCTGATCGAGCGCGTGTTGCCGCGTTTCCTCAGCCGCGATGCATCGACGTTCTGGCTCAGCGGCCAGTGGATGACCGAGAACGCCGGCGGCTCCGACGTGGGCAACACCGAAACCGTCGCGCGACAGGATGCAGGCGGCCAGTGGCGGCTGTACGGGCGCAAGTGGTTCAGCTCGGCGGTGGTCGGCGAAGCGGCGCTGGCGCTGGCGCGGCCCGAAGGCGCGGGCAGCGGCACGGCGGCGCTGGCGCTGTTCTACGTCGAGACGATGGACGGCGAGCGGCGCAAGAGCGAGCTGGTCATCGACCGGCTGAAGGACAAGCTGGGCACGCAGGAATTGCCCACCGCGGAAATCCATCTGGACGGCCTGCCCGCCTGGCCGCTGGGCGAACTGGCCCACGGCGTGCGCCAGGTGGCGCCGATGCTCAACGTGACCCGCACCTGGAACGGGATCTGCGCCGTGGCCAGCATGGCACGCGCGATCAGCCTGGCGCGCGACTTCGCCACGCGGCGGCAGGCGTTTGGACGGCCATTGATCGAGCAGCCGCTGCACGCGCAGACGCTGGCCGACATGCAGGCGGAGTTCGAGGGCGCGTTCGCGCTGGCGTTCGAGGTGGCCCACCTGCTCGGCCGCGTCGAGCACGGCACGGCCGCCCCGCACGAGGCCGCGCTGCTGCGCCTGCTGACGCCGCTGGCCAAGCTGTGGACCGGCAAGCTGGCGGTGCAGGTCTGCTCGGAGGCGATCGAATGTTTCGGCGGCGCCGGCTACATCGAGGACACCGGCCTGCCGCAGTTGTTGCGCGACGCGCAGGTGTACGCGATCTGGGAAGGCACCACGAACGTGTTGTCGCTGGACAGCCTGCGCGCGCTGGCCGGCGACAGCCTGGGCGCGCTGCGCACGGCCAGCACGCACTGGCTGGATGGCAACGACGACATGCACGCGGCCAGCGCGATCCGGCAGACGCTGGACGCGGCCGCGCGCTGGCTCGACCAGCATGCGGCCGCACGCGAAACCCTGGAATCGGGCGCACGCGGCCTCGCGTTCACGTTGGCTCGTTGTGCGGCGGCGGCCCTGCTGGCGAGACAGGCGAGCTGGTCGAGCGCTCATGCCGACCCGCGGCCTGCCGCGGCACTGCGCCGTTTCGTCCGCCTCGGGCTCGATCGGCTGATCGTGCCGGACGGGGACAACACCGCGTTGTTGCTGGGCTAGCGACTGCAGGCTGCGACGCGCGGCGAAGATCAAGAGCGACCCCACCCCAGCCCTTTCTGCGACCGAAGGAAGTCCCCTTGCGGGACGAGCAGGGGAGGGAGCGGAGCATCGGCTTCGTGGTGCGGCCGGCGGGGCCGCTGGGTCGGCAATGCTGTGGGCGGGGCTGGCACGGGCTAAAATGCCGGGATTCTCTCCATGGCCCACCGACATGCAGCATCTGACCATCGTCACCACCGGCGGCACGATCGACAAGATCTATTTCGACGACAAGTCGGACTACAAGATCGGCGCGCCGCAGATCGGCGAGATCCTCGGCCAGCTCGGCGTGGCGTTCCAGTTCGACGTGATCCCGATCCTGCGCAAGGACAGCCTGCACATGGGCGCCGAGGATCGCGCGCTGGTGCGTTCGACGATCGAGGCGCAGCCGCATCGCCACGTGCTGGTCACCCACGGCACCGACACCATGGTCGAAACCGCGCGCGAACTGGCGAATATCAAGGGCAAGGTGATCGTGCTGACCGGCGCGCTGAATCCCGCCCGCTTCCAGGGCTCGGACGCGGTGTTCAACATCGGCTGCGCGGTGGCCGCGGTGCAGACCCTGCCCGACGGCGTCTATATCGCCATGAACGGTCGCGTGTGGGACCCGGCCAGCGTGCGCAAGAACCGCGACGCCAACCGCTTCGAGCCGGTGGGCTGAAGTCCGGCGCTTTCGCCAGCCACGCCCAAATCCAGCCGTGCTCCCCAAATGAAGAACCCCGGCCGAAGCCGGGGTTCCCGTTTGCACCGTCACGCGATGAGCGTGAGGATCAGTTGCTGCTGGTGGTCAGGGTGACACCCGAGAACGTCTGGTACGCACGCACCTTGATGTAATAGGTGGTGTTGCTGGTCGGGGTGAACGTGCAGGTCTCGTTGTTGCCGGTCTTGTACGGACGGCAGTTGTAGCTGCTGGTGGTCGGTGCACTGCCGGCCTTCACGTACAGATCCGCGTCACCGGTACCACCGGCGATCGAGATGGTCGCCGTATGACCCGCGGTGACCGCCTGGGTGTAGGTCGTGGAGAAGTTGCCGGTGCTCACGGTCGGCAAGTTGACCGAGGTGCTGCCGCCGCCACCGCCGCCACCACCGCTGCCGGTGCTGTACGAGGCCTTCACCGTGACGCCGGAGTAGGACGCGTAAGCGTGGACCTTGACGTAGTACTTGCCCGCGACGGGCGACGCCACGGTGCAGCTTTCCGAGTTGCCCGTCTTGTACGGACGGCAGTCGTAGCTGCTGGTGGTCGGCGCGCTGCCGGCCTTGGTGTACAGGTCCGCATCGCCGGTACCGCCGGAGATCGACATCACCAGGTTGGTGGCGCCTGTCGGCACCGTGATGAAGTAGTCGTTGTCGGCACCCGTCGAGGCCGACACGCCGGTCACCGCCACGTTGTTCTGCAACTCGGTGGTCGTGCCACCGCCGCCGCCACCGCCGCCACCGGTGCCCGGGCAGGCCACGCCCACGCCGTTGAACGCGGTGATCACGTCATTCGCGTTGTAGCCCAGGTCGGTCGCCGCCGACTCCACGCCGCAGGCGCCGGAGTTGAAGGTGGAGGTGGCCGTCCAGTACGACTTGTTGGCCAGCGCGAAGGCCTGGAACGCCTTCTTCACGTCCCAACCCGAGGTCTTGGCCAGCAGGCAGAACGCCTTGTTGTACACGCCGCTGGAGTAATGCACGTCGAGGCTGGAGGTGTAATCGGCCGCGTTGTCGATCGAGCCGCCATCCTGCGGCGGGTTGCACATGTAGCGCAGCGCATCGCCGATGCCGGCACTGGTCTTGACGATGTCCGCGCCGACCAGGAAGTCGGCCGCGCCGCGGTCGTAGAACTCGGCCGCTTCGCCGGCGATGTCCGAGTACGCCTCGTTCATGCCGCCGGACTGGCCGTCGTATTCCAGGTTCGAATTCTGCTCGGTGTAACCGTGGCTGATTTCGTGGCTGGTCACGTCCAGCGACACCAGCGGGTAGAACGTGCTGGCACCGTCGCCGAAGTTCATCGCCGAGCCATCCCAGAACGCGTTCTCGTAGTTGCTCTTGTAATGCACGTTCATGCGCAGCTGCATGTTCAGCGGCGGTGCGCCGGTGTAGGCGTTGTACATGTCATGCACCACGCCACCGAAATGGTGGGCATCGTTGACCGGCGAGTAGGCGCCGTTGATCGCGTCGGTGTCGCTGTTGGAGCAGGTGAAGCTGACCACCGAACCGCCACTGGTGCCGTGGTTGAGGTTGTAGGTCTTCACGTTGGTATTGACCAGCGTGCAGGTGCTGCCGGACTGGGTCACGTCGAGCGCGGCGTAGTCGGTGCCGTAGAGGTACTTGCCGGTCTTCTGGTTGCCGCCCGGGCCGGTG
>NZ_LMGH01000001.1:0-1199098 GCF_001427365.1 Rhodanobacter sp. Root561 | reverse complement strand
CACGCCGCGATACATCTGCTGCTGGCGCACGACCTTGTGACCATTGGCGATGCTGACGGCGCTGCGCGGTGCCAGCGACATGTCCTGACCGAGGTTGAGCTGCGCGGCCAGCGAGCTGGCCGGCACCGCACCGAGGTTCTGTGCATGCAAGGTCTTGGTGGTGGCGGCAGTGGCCACCGAAGCGGTGGCCATGCCGATCGCGGCAACCAGCAATTTCAGACGGTAATGATTGGGCATTTACAAACTCCTAGACAAAATTTTAGGGACAATCGGACCCGATGCGGCCACAAGGACCCCATGCAGATTTGCCGTGCGAGGCACGGCCCCTTCTTCGTGTGCTGTCTAGCGATCCCAAACTACATCCGTATCGCCTGCCCTCCCCCTGACATTCCATGTACAGGCAGCGCGTGGATGCGTAATTGCAAGACGACGATGGCGTCGCCACAGGATCATCCGCCGACCTCCCCGGAAAGCGGATGCGACACGTTATTCCTCGACAGGCAAGCTAGCTATCTGATTTTTTCCTACCCCGGGTGACGGACATCACAGCGACGGGGCGGGTGTGTGGCGATACGGAACAGGTTCAGTTGCGCGCAGGGAAATTTCGCTGGCCGTGAAGTGATCTTCGCCAGTCGACGCGCTGTCGTGCTCATGAAGCGACTTGCAAAAACGCCTTGCTGCACGTCGTTGCACGAACAAAAAAACCCCGGCCGAAGCCGGGGTTCCGAGCGAACTTGTCGCGAAGCTGCGCCGGTCATTCCGGCGCAGCTTCGACCAACTTCAGTTCAGCGTTTCCGTCAGCGTCACGCCGGAGAACGTCTGGTACGCACGCACCTTGATGTAGTAGGTGGTGTTGCTGCTCGGCGTGAAGGTGCAGCTTTCGTTGTTGCCGGTCTTGTACGGACGGCAGTTGTACGAACTGGTGGTCGGCGCGCTGCCGGCCCGCACGTACAGATCCGCGTCACCGGTACCACCGGAGATCGCGAAGGTCACGGTATGGCCGGCCTGTACCGTCTCGGTATAGGTGGACGACCAGTTGCCGGTACTCACGGTCGGCAGATCCACCGAGTCGCTGCTGCCGCCACCACCACCACCGCCGGTGCTGTACGACGCCTTCACCGTGACACCGGAGTAGGACGCGTAAGCGTGCACCTTGATGTAGTACTTGCCAGCGACGGGCGACGCCACGGTGCAGCTTTCCGAGTTGCCCGTCTTGTACGGACGGCAATCGTAGCTGCTGGTGGTCGGCGCGCTGCCGGCCTTGGTGTACAGATCAGCATCGCCGGTACCGCCGGAGATCGACATCACCAGGTTGGTGGCACCCGCCGGCACCGTGATGAAGTAGTCGTTGTCGCCACCCGTCGAGGCCGACACGCCGGTCACCGCCACGTTGTTCTGCAGCTCGGTGGTCGTGCCGCCACCACCACCGCCGCCACCCGGACAGGTCACGCCCACGCCGTTGAACGCGGTGATCACGTCATTCGCGTTGTAGCCCAGGTCGGTCGCCGCCGACTCCACGCCGCAGGCGCCGGAGTTGAAGGTGGAGGTGGCCGTCCAGTACGACTTGTTGGCCAGCGCGAAGGCCTGGAACGCCTTCTTCACGTCCCAGCCCGAAGTCTTGGCCAGCAGGCAGAACGCCTTGTTGTACACGCCGCTGGAGTAGTGCACGTCGAGGCCGGAGGTGTAGTCGGCCGCGTTGTCGATCGAGCCGCCATCCTGCGGCGGGTTGCACATGTAGCGCAGCGCATCGCCGATGCCGGCGCTGGTCTTGACGATGTCCGCGCCGACCAGGAAGTCGGCCGCACCGCGGTCGTAGAACTCCGCTGCTTCGCCGGCGATGTCCGAATACGCCTCGTTCATGCCGCCGGACTGCCCGCTGTATTCCAGGCCGGAGTTCTGCTCGGTGTAGCCGTGGCTGATTTCGTGGCTGGTCACGTCCAGCGACACCAGCGGGTAGAACGTGCTGGCGCCATCGCCGAAGTACATCGCGCTGCCGTCCCAGAACGCGTTCTCGTAGTTGCTGAGGTAGTGCACCTTCATCACCAGTTGCATGTTCAGCGGCGGCGCACCGGTATACGAGTTGTACATGTCATGCACCACGCCACCGAAATGATGGGCGTCGTTGACCGGCGAATAGGCGCCGTTGATCGCGTCGGTGTCGCTGTTGGGACAGGTGAAGCTGACCACCGAACCACCACTGCTGCCGTGGTTGAGGTTGTAGGTCTTCACGTTGGTGTTGACCAGCGTGCAGGTGCTGCCGGACTGGGTCACGTCGAGCGCGGCGTAGTCGGTGCCGTAGAGGTACTTGCCGGTCTTCTGGTTGCCGCCCGGGCCGNTTGACCAGCGTGCAGGTGCTGCCGGACTGGGTCACGTCGAGCGCGGCGTAGTCGGTGCCGTAGAGGTACTTGCCGGTCTTCTGGTTGCCGCCCGGGCCGGTGGCCGAAGCATCGGTCAGGCCRTTCCAGCTCTTGATCACGGCACCGGTATTGGCGTCGATGATCGCGGTCGGACGCGACGGATTCGCGCCGTTGACGAAGTACGACACGCGGTAGACCAGGCGTGCAGTGCCATTGTCCTGCGGATACACGAACAGGTCGGTCTTCTGGTTGCTGATGGTGGTGCCACCGACCAGGGTGGTGTGCGCATGCGCCCTGAGTGCGGTGAGCGCACGGGCGGCATTCAACTTCGGGGCCACCGAGCTCAGGCCGAGCTGGGCGTCCTGCATCAGTTCACCCGAGGCGCGCAGGGCATTGCCCTGGGCGTCCTGAACCACGGCGATGCTGCGGCCGTAGACCGGCACGCCGCGATACATCTGCTGCTGGCGCACGACCTTGTGACCATTGGCGATGCTGACGGCGCTGCGCGGTGCCAGCGACATGTCCTGACCGAGGTTGAGCTNGCCGCGATACATCTGCTGCTGGCGCACGACCTTGTGACCATTGGCGATGCTGACGGCGCTGCGCGGTGCCAGCGACATGTCCTGACCGAGGTTGAGCTTGGTTGCCAGCGTGCTGGTGGGCACCGCTCCCAGATTCTGCGCATGCAGGGTCTTGGTGGTGGCAGCGGTGGCGACCGAGGCGGTAGCCATGCCGATCGCGGCGACCAGCAATTTCAGGCGGTAATGATTGGGCATTGAATGAACTCCTAGACAATGACGGGGACAGGCGAGCCCGATGCGGCCACGCGGCCCCATGCAAGATTTGCCGTGCGAGGCACGACCCCTTCTTCAATTTCTGTCTAGCGATCCCAAACTACATCCGTATCGCCTGCCCTCCCCCTGACATTCCATTGTGCAGGCAGTGCGGGGATGCGTAACTGCAAGACGGCGATCACGCCGCCAAAGGACCATCCGTCAACCTCCCCGAAGACGGATCGCTTTACCATAGGCTTCGAATCAAGCCGGAACAACCCGACTTTTTCCTACTTGGAGTGACCGATATCACAGAGTCGGCCGTCATCGCGGACGCAGGCAAAAAGCGCGAATTCATCGTGAATAACGCGTGCACGAGACCACGCATCAGCAGGCGCGCCAGCATTTCACGGTGCGGTGAACGTCGATGATCGGAGCGATGGCAGAGACGATCGCGCGGTGAACAACCCGTGCGCGGTTCTTCGCCGAACCGCACGGATGAAACTCAGAGCATGCCGGTTTCGAGTTTCGCCGCGTCGGACATCATCGAGTGCGACCACGGCGGATCGAACACCAGGTCCACCTCGGCCTCGCTGATCGTGGGAATCATCTCCAGCTTGGTGCGCGCATCGTCGACCAGGATGTCGCCCATGCCGCAACCGGGAGCCGTCAGCGTGAGTTTCACGTAGACCTTGCGCTCGCCGGATGCGATCTGTTCCAGGCTGAGGTCGTAGACCAGCCCCAGCTCGACCACGTTCACCGGGATTTCCGGATCGAACACGGTACGCAACTGCTCCCAGGCGAGCTTCTCCACATCCTCGTTGGTGGCGTTCGCCGGCACCTGGATGGGTTCGGGTCGCGGCTTGCCCAGCGCGTCGGCGTCGTCGCCGGCAATGCGGAACAGATTGCCTTCCACGTAGACGGTGAAGCTGCCACCCAGCGCCTGGGTGATGTAGCCGATCTGGCCCGCGGGAAGCGTCACCTGCTCGCCCTGCGGCACCATCACGGCCTTGCAGTCGCGCACCAGGGTGAACGGTTCGCTGCTCAGACTGAAACCACTCATGCCAACGCCAATCCTGTCTCGATGGGCGCGCACGTGCGTCGAACCCGGGTTGCCTATTATGCCGGCCGCCGCGTGCGGCCGCTTGTCCCAGATCAGGCCTCGGCGGCCGAACTCAAGGGCCCGCGGCCCGGCGGCACGCTATGATGGCCGCTTTGCCCGATGGACGACGCATGCTTCCCGCCCCACTGAACCGGCACCACCGATGAGCACGCGCGCCGTCTTGCTGTATGCCTTTTCGCTGTTCAGCGCCGCCATGCTGGGACTGGCCGGCGGCGCGGTATGGATGGTCGTCTCGATGTATCTGCGCCACTCCGCGCCATGGTTGGCCCTGCCCATCGGCGCCCTGCTGGCGCTGACCATCCGCACCTGCGTGCGCCCGGCCGGCACCGGCGCGGCGCTGATGGCCGCCGCCGCCACCCTGCTTGCCACGTTCTACGTGAACGTGTTGATCGCCGGCGTGCTGATCGCGGGCAACATGGGGCTGGGCCTGATCGAGGCGATGCGCACCGCCGGTGTCGGCATGCTGTGGCAACTGGCCCGCATGGCCTTGTCACCCGCCGATTTCGCCTGGACCGGCCTGGGCATGCTGGTGGCAGCATGGCTGGCCTGGTGGCGACGTCGCCGGGGCTGAGCGCAGCAGCGCCCGGACTGCTCCTCAGCCGTCCACGTCCTTCAGCGCCGTCACCAGTTCGCCCACCGCCGCCTGGCCGTCGCCATACAGCATGCGGGTGTTGTCGGCGTAGAACAGGGCGTTCTCGATGCCGGCGAAGCCGGTGCCCCTGCCCCGCTTGATCACGATCACCTGCTTCGCGTTGCTCACGTCGAGAATCGGCATGCCGTAGATCGGCGAGGCCGGGTCGGTCTTGGCCAGCGGGTTGACCACGTCGTTGGCGCCGATCACCAGCGCCACGTCGGTGGTGGCGAATTCGGGATTGATGTCGTCCATGTCGGCGATCAGGTCGTACGGCACGCCGGCCTCGGCCAGCAGCACGTTCATGTGGCCGGGCATGCGGCCAGCCACCGGGTGGATCGCGAACTTCACCTTCACCCCGCGCTTGATCAGCAACTGGGCGAACTCCCATACCTTGTGCTGCGCCTGCGCCACGGCCAGGCCGTAGCCGGGCACGATCACCACGCGTTCGGCGTAGGCCATCATCACCGCCGCGTCGGCGCCGTCGATGGGTTTCTGCGCGCCGGTGATCGCCTGCGCCTCGCCGCCGGCCGCGCCGAAGCTGCCGAACAGCACGTTGCCGATCGAGCGGTTCATCGCCTTGGCCATCAGCTGGGTCAGCAAGGTGCCGGCGGCGCCGACCACCATGCCGGCGATGATCATCGCCTCGTTGCCCAGCACGAAACCCTCGAACGACACCGCCAAGCCGGTGAACGCGTTGTACAGCGAGATCACCACCGGCATGTCGGCGCCGCCGATCGGCAGCGTCATCATCAGGCCGAACAGCAGCGCCAGCGCGAAGAACACCAGGATCAGCGGCAGGCTGGCCTGACCCAGCACCAGCATGAAACCGGTCACGACGGCGGCGGCCAGCAGCAGCATGTTCACCGCGCGCTGGCCGGCAAACACGAAGCGCTTGTCCATCCAGCCCTGCAACTTGGCGAACGCCACCAGCGAGCCGGAAAAACTCACCGCGCCGATCAGCGCGCCGAGCACGCCCAAGGTCAGTTCGACCGGCGAGAGTGCCGGCGGCAACGCATTCACCGCCCACGCTTCCGGACGCAGCGGCGAGGTGTCCGGCACCGCATGGAGCATGCCCAGGCCGCGCGCGTAGCCGATCAGCTCGACCGCGCCGATCGCCGCTGCCGCGCCGCCACCCATGCCGTTGTACAGCGCCACCATCTGCGGCATCGCGGTCATCGCCACGCGGCGACCGGTCCACCAGGCGGCGCTCACGCCGATCAGCACCGCGGCGACGATCAGCCCGCGGTTGTGCATGTCGGGCAGGAAGAAGGTGGCCAGCACCGCCAGCAACATGCCGTAGCCGGCCCAGACGATGCCGCCGCGTGCGGTGCGCGGCGAGCTCATGCGTTTCAGGCCCAGGATGAACAGCAGCGCGGCGATGAAATAGCAGGCCTTGATGACGGTGGGCAGCCAGCTCATCACTTGGCCTCCTTGCCGGCGCCCGGCTTGCTGGACTTGAACATCTCCAGCATCCGCTCGGTCACCACGTAGCCGCCGGCGGCGTTGCCGGCGCCCAGCAGCACGCCGATGAAGCCGATGGCGATCTCGAACGGCGTGTCGGCCCGGCCTAGCGCGATCATGGCGCCAACCAGCACAATGCCGTGCACGAAGTTCGAACCGGACATCAGCGGCGTATGCAGGATCACCGGCACCCGCGCGATGATTTCATAACCGGTAAACGCGGCCAGCATGAAGATGTACAGCGCCAGGAACCCGTCGATCATGACCCCACCCCGTCGGAACACCGTTGAGCCTGCATCATACGGGTGCCGGTCAACCCGTGCGAGCCTGCCGCGTTGAACTCCGGGAGCACACCGCCGGAGCCCGCAGATGATCCAATCGAAGACGGGGACGCGGTCGCCGTGAACAGCGCGATCGGCACCCTCGACGCGGATCTGCTGAGCGAGGTCCGCGAAACACCCGCCACCCTGGATGCGTTCCTGGCCCAGGTCGAACGGCGTGCGTTCCGCATGGCCGAACTGCAGCTGCGCCATCGCGAGGACGCGATGGACGCGGTGCAGGACGCCATGCTGCGGCTGGTCAGGCACTACCGCGACAAGCCCGCGACGGAATGGGCGCCGCTGTTCTGGGGCATCCTGCGCCGGCGCGTGGTGGACCTGCAGCGGCGCCGCAAGGTGCGCTCGATCGTGGTCGGCTGGCTGGGCGGCGGCCACGATGGCGACGGCGGCGAACTGCCCGTGTGGGAGCCGGCCGATCCCGGCCAGGACCCGCTGGGCCGGCTGCACGATGTGCAGTCGTACGCCGACCTGGCCGCCGCGGTGCGGCAACTGCCGCAACGCCAGCGCGAAGCTTTCATGTTGCGCATGCTGGAAGGACTCGACGTGGCCGAAACCGCCCGTGCCATGGGCTGCTCCGAAGGCAGCGTGAAAACCCATCTGTCGCGCGCCATGCATCATTTGCGCGACCAACTGGAGGACTGGCGATGACGTCGCTGGACAAAGACAGGCTGGACGACAACCGGCCCGGCGAAAACCTGGAGCAGCGTGCACGCGGGCTCTGGCACGAGGCCGCGCAGCGCATCGACCCGGTGACCGCCGGGCGGCTGCGTGCGGCCCGGCGCGAGGCGCTGCAGGCACCGGCCGCATCGGCGCAGCGCACGGTCCGCTGGCTGATCCCCTCAGGCGCGTTCGCCGTGATCGCGCTGGCGGCGCTGATGGTGTGGCAGCCACTGCCGCGGCAACACACCCAGGCGGCCATCCATCCGGCGAACACCCTCGACGATGCCGACGCGGATCTGCCGCCGGATGCCGACAAGACCGACCCCAACCTCTACCAGAACCTGGAGTTCTACGACTGGCTGGCCAGCACCGACAGCCCGTCCACGAAACGCTGAGCCATGAATCGAATCCTTCGCCCGATCCTGCCCCTGTTGCTCGCCACCCTGCTCGGCGGCGTGGCGGTGGCGCCACTGCACGCACAGGACGCGCCACCGCCGTCGCGGGACGAGGCGGCGCCGCCGGTGCGTCCGTGGAGCAGCCTCGGCCCGGCCCAGCGCGAAGTGCTGGCGCCGCTGAAAAATGACTGGGACGCCATGTCGCCGCGCAAGCAGGCGCGGATGCTTCATCGGTCCGAACGCTGGGTCACCCTGCCGCCGGAAAAGCGCGAGGAAGTCCGCCAGCACATCGCCCGCTGGCAACAGATGACCCCCGCCGAGCGCAAGCAGGCGCGCGAGAACATGCGCAAGTTCCACCAGATGCCGGAGCAGCAGCGCGAGCAGCTGCACACCACCTTCGAACGCTTCCAGAAACTGCCGCCGGCGCAGCGCGAGGAATTGCTTCGACGCTGGCGGCAGCTGCCACCGGACCAGCGCCGCTGGCACAGCCCGCATGGCGGACACGATCGTCCACCTCCGCCGTCATCCGGCAACCAGCCGCCCCCGCCGCCACCCGGCCAGAACGGCCAGAGCTGAGTCGCGCTCAGCCGGCGAAGCGCGTCTCGCCGGCGTGGCTCAGGCAGCTTTTCGCCACCAGCTCGTCGTCGAAGTCCGGCTTCAGGGCAGCTTCGTGCACCAGCAACTCGACGAAGTTGAACACGTTGCGGGCGTACATTTCCGAGGCATGCAGCGGCGCACCCGCCGGCAGGTTCAGCGGCCCCAGGATCACCACGCCGCCATGCTCGACCCGCTCGCCCGGTCGGGTCAGCTCGCAATTGCCGCCACCCTCGGCGGCAAGATCCACGATCAGCGCCCCCGGCTTCATGCCCTCGACCATCGCCGTGGTGAGGATCTTCGGCGCCGGCCGTCCCGGCACCGCCGCCGTGCTGACCACCACATCGAACACCTTCAGGTGATCGGCCAGCGCCTGCTGCTGCGCCGCGCGTTCCTCGGCGGACAGCTCCCGCGCGTAACCACCGCTGCCGGCCGCACTGACGCCCAGGTCGAGGAACTTCGCACCCAGCGATTCGACCTGCTCGCGCGTTTCCGGACGCACGTCATAGCCTTCGATCTGCGCGCCCAGCCGCCGCGCGGTGGCGATCGCCTGCAGGCCGGCCACGCCGGCACCGATCACCAGCACCCTGGACGGCCGGATGGTGCCGGCGGCCGTGGTCAGCATCGGGAAGAATTTCGGCGAAGCCTCGGCGGCGATCAGCATCGCGCGGTAGCCGGCCACCGCTGCCTGCGAACTCAGCACGTCCATCGCCTGGGCGCGGGTCGTGCGCGGCAGCAACTCCAGCGAGAACGCGGTGAGCTTGCGCGCATTCAACGCCGCGATCCGCCCGGCCGCACCGTAGGGACGCAACTGGCCAACCACCACGCTGCCCTCGCGCATCCCGGCAAACACCACATCGTCCGGCGGCAGCACGCAGGCCAGCAGGTCAGCCTGGCCGAGCACCGTCGTGGCATCGGCAAACTCCACATCCGCATAGCTGGCGTCGGGAAAACCGGCCGCGCGCCCGGCGTCGTGTTCGAGCAATACGCGCAGGCCCTTGCCCCGCAGCTTCTTCGCCATCTCCGGCGTGATCGCTACCCGACGCTCGCCGGCGGCGGTCTCGCGCAATGCGGCTACGGTGATCCCCATGGTGCAACCCCCTCGGCAATGGTCGGGTCATCTTAAGGCATGGAGAGGCTTTGATCCGGGCGGGCCCGAAAGAGTAAGCTGACCCGCCGGCCAACGCGGTTCGTCCGTCCCGGGGTCATCACCGGAGATCCCGATGCCCGCAACATCCGCCGCTTTCGATTCCTCCTCGCTCCATGACCTGATGTCGCTGGCACGCAGCGCGCGCGAACTGGCCTACGCGCCGTATTCCCGTTTCCTGGTGGGCGCCGCCGTGCTGACCCGCGATGGCCGGCGCTTCAGCGGTTGCAACGTGGAAAACGCCGCTTACGGCCTGTGCAACTGCGCCGAAAGAACCGCCCTGTTCAGCGCGATCGCGGCCGGTTGCCAGCGTGGCGACTTCCTGGCGCTGGCGGTGATCGCCGATACGCCGAACCCGGTCAGTCCCTGCGGCGCCTGCCGCCAGGTGATGTCCGAGCTGTGCCACGACGCCATGCCCGTGCTGCTGGGCAACCTGCACGGCGACACCGAACAGACCAGCGTGGCCGCGCTGCTGCCGGGCTCGTTCCAGTTGCCGATGCCGGCCTGATTCCCCCTCATCGAAACCCTTCCATGCCCTTCGATCTTTCCCTGTTGCAGCAACGCCATTCCGTTCCCTCGCGCCAGCTCGGCGAACCCGCGCCGGACGAGGCCACCCTGCACGAGCTGCTGGAGGCCGCCATCCGGGTGCCCGACCACGGCAAGCTGGTGCCGTTCCGGCTGATCCGCCTGCAGGGCGACGCCAAGCTGGTCTTCGGCCGGCGCGTGGCGGAGATCGCGCAGAAGAACCACCCCGACATGTCCGACGCCAAGCTGGAGAAGGATCGCCTGCGCTACACCTTCGCGCCCCTGGTGATCGCGGTGATCGCCCGCCTGGACGCCCTCAGCAAGGTGCCGGAAATCGAGCAGAAACTGTCCGCCGGCACGGTGGCCCACAACATCCTGCTGGGCGCCTTCGCGCTGGGCTACGGCGCCCAGTGGCTCACCGGCTGGGCCGCCTACGACCGCGAAGTGGCGGCGCTCCTTGGCTTGGCCGACAACGAGCAGGTGATCGGCTTCGTCCACCTGGGCACGCCACAAACCGACGTGCCCGATCGCGATCGCCCGGCGCTGGGCGACCTGCTCAGCAGCTGGACCCCGTGAACGCCACCGAAAATGGCCGTCCAGCCGTCCATCTGATTGATGGAAGCCTGTACGTGTTCCGTGCCTGGCACTCGATGCCGGACGAGTTCCACGACGTCGACGGCCACCCGGTCAATGCCGTGCATGGCTATACCCGTTTCCTGTGCGAGCTGCTCGAACGCGTGCAGCCCGAACACATCGCGGTAGCCTTCGACGCCTCGCTGACCAGCTCGTTCCGCAACGCGATCTATCCGCCATACAAGGCCAACCGCGAGCTGCCGCCGCCGGATCTCGAGCGGCAGTTCGTGCAGTGCCGCGCGATCACCGAGGCGCTCGGCCTGTGCCTGATGATCGACCACAGCTACGAAGCCGACGACCTCATCGGCAGCACCGTGTGGAACCTGCGCGCCCAGGGCTGGCGCAGCGTGATCGTCTCCGCCGACAAGGACTTCGGCCAGTTGCTGGGCGAGCACGACGAGCAGTGGGACTACGGCCGCGGCCTGCGCTGGGGGCCGGCCGGCGTGCACGAAAAGCTCGGCGTACACCCGCACCAGGTCGCCGACTACCTGGCCCTGTGCGGCGACAGCGTTGACAACATCCCGGGCGTCCCCGGTGTCGGCGCCAAGACCGCCGCCGCCCTGCTCAGCCACTTCGGCAGCCTAGACATCCTGCTCGAGCGCATCGACGAAGTCGCCTTCCTGCGCCTGCGCGGTGCCGCCGCCTGCGCCGCCAAACTGCGCGAACACGCCGAACAGGCGCGCATCTACCGCCGCCTCACCCGCATCGCCCTGGACGCCCCCGGCGCCAGCAGCATCGAGGCCCTGCAACGCCAGAGCCGCCCGGCCGAACAACTCGAAGCCCTGTGCGAACAGCTCCGCATGGGCGCCTTCACCCGCAGCCGCCTGCGCGCATTGCTGCGCTGAAAGCAGATCAAGCGCGTCACCCCCTCCCCGCCTCCCCCTGCGCGCAGGGGGAGGAGCCAGATCGAAACTACGCGCCTCGCTCCCTCCCCTGCTCGCAGGGGAGGGCCGGGGTGGGGTTCGCTCTTGATCTTTCCCGCGACCCGCGGCTCCCCCTCCTGACCTCCCCCCTGCC
This sequence comes from Rhodanobacter sp. Root561, assembly GCF_001427365.1. Taxonomy (NCBI): domain Bacteria; kingdom Pseudomonadati; phylum Pseudomonadota; class Gammaproteobacteria; order Lysobacterales; family Rhodanobacteraceae; genus Rhodanobacter; species Rhodanobacter sp. Root561. Next base: position 1,187,441 of record NZ_LMGH01000001.1, on the reverse strand, counting down.
CGCAGGGGGAGGTTCTAGCCGAACGGAAAGAAAAACGGCGACCCGAAGGCCGCCGTTTTCATCACCACCAACCAGCTCAGTGCGAACCGGCTTTCGCTGCATCCTTCGCCGTCCACTGCTTCAGCCACGCGTTCACCGCGTCGTGCCATTGCACGCTGTTGTGCGGCTTCAGCACCCAGTGGTTCTCGTCCGGGAAGTGCAGCAGCTCGCTGGGAATCCCACGGCGCTGCAGCGCAGTGAACGCACCCAGGCCCTGGGTGTCGGGAATGCGGAAGTCCTTCGCCGAGTGCACCACCATCATCGGCACGCGCCAGTCCTTGACGTGGTTGACCGGATTGAACTTCTCGTAGTTCTCGGGGTGGTCGAACGGCGTGCCGCCGTTCTCGTATTCCTCGAACCACAGCTCCTCGGTGTCGTAGTACATCGCGCGCGCGTCGAACACGCCGTCGTGGTCGACAAAACACTTCCATGGCTGGTTCCACACGCCGGCCATCCAGTACACCATGTAGCCGCCATAACTGGCGCCCAGCGCGCAGGCACGGTCGCCGTCGAGGAAGCTGTACTTGTCCAGCGCGGCCTTCCAGCCCAGCTTCAGGTCCTCCAGCGGCTTGCCGCCCCAGTCGCCGGAAATCGAATCGGTGAACGCCTGGCCATAGCCGGTGGAGCCGTGGAAGTTCACCGTCACCACCGCGAAGCCCTGACCGGCATAGGTCTGCGGGTTCCAGCGATAGCTCCAGCCGTTGCTCATCGCGCCTTGCGGGCCGCCGTGGATGATGAAGGCCACCGGATAGGTCTGCCCGGCCTGGTAGTCGACCGGCTTCACCACGTAGCCCTGCACGGTTTCGTTGTTCCAGCCCTTGAAGGTGAAGAACTCCGCATCACCCATCTTCGCGCTCTTCAGGTCCGCCGCGTTGAAATGGGTGACCTGCTTCAGGTCGCTGCCATCAGCGCCGGCCACGTATACATCCGCCGGCCGCTTCAGGTCGTCGCGGGTCAGCAGCAGCTTGCCGGCGGCCAGCGAGAAGCCGCCCACCGTGCCCTCGCCCACCAGCTGGCCGACCTTGCCGCTGGCCGCATCGATCGCGAACAGCGGGTGCTGGCCGTTGTCGTCGGCGGTGGCGTACAAGGTCTTGCCGTCGGCCGAAATCGCCAGCCCGCCGGGCGAGCGATCCCACTGCGGATCGACCTCGTGGCGTGCTCCCGTGGCCAGATCCAGCGCCATGATCGCGAAGCGGTCCGCCTCGAAGCCCGGCTTCTTCATCGCCAGGTAATACAGCGTCTTGCCGTCCGGCGACGCCACCGGGGATGCATCCCACGCCTTGTTTTCTGCGGTCAGGTTCCTGGGTGCCGCCGAGCCATCCGCCGGCACGCTGTACACGTCGAAATTGGTCGACCACGGCTCGCTGGTTCCGGCGATGCGCACGTCGAAATACACGGTCTTGCCATCGGGCGAGAAGCTGAACTCGCCCTCGTCACCGAACGGCTTGCTCGGAACGTCGCCGTCGATGCCACGGCTGAGCAGCTTCGGCTCGGCCGCCAACTGGCCCTTGCCATCGAACTGCCCCACGAACAATTGATTGCGCCGACCATTGGCCCAGGTATCCCAATGCCGCACGAACAGCTTCTTGTAGATCGTGCCGCTGGCCTTGTCCTTGTCGCGTGCGTCGACGCGCTGCTGCGTGCACGCCAGCGTGGCGCAATCGGTGAACACCTCATACGACAGCAACACCTGCTTGCCGTCCGGCGACAGCTTGTAGCCGCCCAGATCCAGCGCACCATGGCTGACTTGGACAGGCGCCGCATGCCTGCCCGGGTTCAGGCCGGTCTTGCCGCCCAGATCCAGCCGCCACAACTGCGCCACATCCTTCGCCGGCGCCACGAAATACAGGCTGCGCCCATCCGCCGACCAGCGCGCCGAACCGCCCTTGTCGACCACCTTCACCGGCTGCGCACCCGCCACCGACAGATCCAGCACATAAATCGCGCCCACCCCCTTGTTCGCCGCGTAATCCGTGCTGCGCACGCCAAACGCCGCATACCGACCATCCGGCGACAACTGCGGATCACCCACCCGATCCATCATCACCAGGTCGCGCACATTGAACGCGTGCTCCCCCTGCGCCTTGACGAAGGTGGTATCCACGGCGTCACTCGCCATCGCGGGGGCGGCGACCAGCGCCAGAAGCAGCGCGGCTATCAGAGGTTTCATGGGGGGTTCCTTGGCTTCAGTAAAGGCCACGACGTTAAAACGGGGGTAGCTGACGCGCAAGCAACCCCCGCCTGTGAGCCCGCCCCCCCCCGGAGCACGAACCCACATCCAACAGACCGCGGGGCACTGTGACGGCGCGCACGATCGGCCTTCACATTTGGTACAAAACGTGCCTGTCAGGTGGGACTCACAGGGGAGTCCACCATGTCGCGCCAGCGCCGTTCCGCCGGTTTTACATTGATCGAGTTGATGATCGTCGTGGCCATCATCGCCATCCTGGCGGCCATCGCATTGCCGCTTTACAGCGACTATGTAGCGCGCTCGCAGGCAGTGGCAGCGCTGGATGAGATCACCTCGGGCCGCACCGCATACGAGGAGCGCGCCAACAATGGGGACAGTGACGCCACGCTTTACACCACCGTCGACAACCTGGGCATGCAGCAGGACACGGAACGTTGCCACGTCACAGTTACTGCGCCGGTTAACGGTGTGGGCGAGATCATCTGTCAGATCAAGGGAAATCCCGAGGTCAAGGACAGGAAGATCACGCTGGCTCGCAACAGTTCGGGTAACTGGAAATGCCAGACTACTCTTGCGACACGCCAAACCCCGAAAGGGTGCTATCCATAGCTTTAAGCATGCTTTGTGCCCACCGCTACCTCGCCCTTATGCTACCTACAGGTTCTGGGGTGACCACGCCTAACACGTCTTCGCGCCAGAAACTGACGTGCAGCGTCAATAGATGACACGGCACGACAAGCCAAATCCGCACACCACTTTGTAGGGCACACCTCTTCAATTCATCATTCCGGCATCGCTTGTGGAGATTCGTGACTGTGTGCACAATCAGTGAACCCTCAACCATGCGGAAATATCACGGCGGTAGTGATGGCATACAACCTGCTTGAACTGCCGTGAGCTTCCTGGTCGTTCCTGACCGCGAGTAAGGGGTACCGTTCCCGCCTAGGGGGAATTCGGGACCGGGGCTCAGGGGGCATCAACGGTTAGCTAACCAAAACAGAGGAAACACCATGAAGAGCATGCAGAAAGGTTTCACCCTGATCGAATTGATGATTGTGGTTGCGATCATCGCGATCCTGGCCGCTATCGCGCTGCCGCAATACCAGAACTATGTGGCCCGTTCGCAGGCTACGTCCGGCTTGGCCGAAATCACGCCGGCAAAAACTGCAGCGGAAGAAATGATCAACAATGCCAAGGGCGCCTCCATCACGAATGATGCCGCTGGCTACGCTTTGATCGGCATTCAGCAGTCGACTGAGCGTTGCAAAATGACGCTGGCGGCGCCGGACGCCTCCGGTGTTGCCGAGCCCTTGGTCACCTGCACGCTGAAGGGCAACCCGAAAGTCGCCGGCAAGTCCGTCAGCTGGGGCCGTAATTCCAGCGGTGCTTGGGACTGCACGACCAAAGGTCTGGGCCAGTTCGCTCCGAAGGGCTGCAAAGACAGCTGATTTGTTACTACACCGCTGAGCGGGCCAATGGCGCCCAGTCGGGAAAAAGAGGGGCTTTTGGCCCCTCTTTTTTTTGCCCGTCCACCTCCCGAGACGACCCATGCTCCAGCCCATTGGGCATACCAGCCCGCACCATGGTAAAGCCCTATTCATCGCAAAGGTAATCGCCTGCCTTGTTGCGATAAGCGCGGCGATGTGGCCTGGTCTGTCGGGCGGATTCATCTTTGACGACTTCGCCAATTTCGTTGACGCCCCCGCCATGCACGTGCATTCGTGGGACTGGCAATCTTGGCACCAAGTCTGGGTATGGTCGCAGGAAAGCATCAACCGGCCATTGGCGATGTTCAGCTATGCACTAAATTACGCTTTGGGTGGAAGCACATTCGGGTTCAAAGCAGCGAACCTCGTCATCCACTTGATCAATACCGTCCTGCTGGCAATGTTCTCCAAGCGATTGCTGACCATTGGATGGAAGGCATCTCCTGACAAGGAGTCACTGGACTCAGGACGTGTCGCGACGTGGGCGCTGATTCTTGCTACCGCATGGGCACTGCATCCCCTGCAAGTTTCCGCCGTGATGTACGTGGTCCAGCGCATGGAACTGCTCGGATTCACGTTCACCCTGCTGGCACTGCGGGCGTACTGGAGCGCAAGGCAACGCCAAATCGCCGGCGGGCGAGCATGGCCCTACCTTGCCCTCAGCGTAGTCGCGATGGCCGTGGGCTATGGGGCGAAAGAGACCTGCATACTGATCCCGGGCTACGCCCTTTTGCTGGAAATAACACTGCTGCACTTCCAGGCAGACCAACAGAGCACACGACGCAACTGGAAATTTTTCTACGCGTTGGGATGCGTTCTGGCGGCCCTGCTGTTCATGTTCTACCTCATACCGCATTACACGTCTGAGCAGGCGTATGCCCTGCGCGGATATACCGCGTGGGAACGCACCTTGACCCAGTTGCGGGTTCTTTCGCTGTACATAGGCTGGTGCGTCGTTCCACTCACCGGCACGATGCGGTTCTATTACGACAACTACGCCGTATCCACCGGCTGGCTGAGTCCCAACACCACCTTGGCTGGCGGCTTGTTCCTGCTGTCGCTTGTGATCATGGCCTTTGCCGCACGCAAACGCCGCCCGCTGCTCGCGCTGGGCATCGGCTGGTTCTTCATGGCGCACTTGCTGACCAGCAGCCCGATTCCGCTGGAGCTGGCGTTCGAACACCGCAACTACCCCGCTCTGTTCGGCATCCTTCTGGCGCTGACCGACCTGATCTGGATGGCCACGCGGCGAGCAAACCCCAAGCTCCCTGCACTGCTTGCCACCATCTGTCTCGTTTCGTTCGGATTCCTCACCGTACTTCGCGCAGCCACATGGGGTAAACCCGTGCAACTGGCGGTGACGCTGGCGGAAGAAAATCCCGGGTCACCGCGCGCCAGTTACGATCTGGCCAATCTTTACATGCAGCTGTCCATGAAAGGTACGCGACCAGCTCTACTGAACAAGGCCGTGAGCGAACTGGAGCGCGGGATGGCCTTGCCAAACTCCTCGCCGCTGCCAGAACAAGCACTGCTCTTGCTCGCCGCCGTGGGGAAGGTGCAGCTACAACAGGCCTGGTGGGACAGCCTGCTGCACAAGCTAAAAACCCGCCCCTTCGGCCCGCAGGAAGCCAACGCGCTACGAGCGCTTATGAGCGCCCGTATCAACAACGATGCCGACGTGGATGTACATCGTTTGCAGGAAGCCTGTGCATTGGCATTGAAGCAATTGCCGTGGTCACCGGGTCTGTATATCAACTATGCCGAGCTAGCGAGCCATAGCCTTCACGATCCCGAACTCGCAATCCAACAATGGCAACAGGCACTTATCCTCATACGAGGAGACTTGGCCTATGAGAAGCAAATCGCAGGCTATCTCATTGATGCCCACCGTCTCCAGGAAGCCGCAGGGGTCATGGATTTCACGGAGAAGATGGAGCCGTCGATGGCGCGGGACAAAAGTTGGCATGCGTTGCGGATGAAACTTCAGGCCGCACAGAAGAAAGTCACCGTCATCCAGACGGAAAAGCACCCCTGAAGTTGATAGGCGCAAACACAATCAGATGGGGTGCGGAACGCTTTCCAAGTAATTGTTTGTGGGTCGCGACGGGGATGTCATCCACAACCAAGGAGAGTCAGCATCGGCAGCAGCGTGGCTCACAGAGGCACCCATTCGCCCATAACCCAAAACTTGTGTAAAAGTAGCCCGCCTGACGCTCCCGCGAATCCCCATGACTTTGCCACGACCAAGCAACCCTGGTGACATCTCGCGCTCATGCCGAGGCCAACGATGGGTGTGATACCCAAAGTCCGCAATCTCGGCTGCTGGATACTGATCTCCACCCTGCTTCTGGTGGCACTTGTCTACAGCACCGGCCTCCGTGGCGGCTGGCTTTTCGACGACTATCCCAACATCGTCGACAATCAGGGAGTACATCCTGTCGATGCCAGTATTGCCAGTCTGGTGCGCGCCGCGCTTTCCTCCCCGGCCAGCGAGTTCAAGCGCCCTCTGGCTTCGTTGAGTTTCGCCGCGAACTATCTGGTCAGCGGCCTCGATCCGTACAGCTGGAAATTAACCAACCTGATCATCCATCTGATGAATGGGGTGCTGGTTTTTCTGCTGACGCGTGGGTTGCTGCTGGCAGTTTCTGTAGGAGCACACCCAGTGCGCGATGCTCCCGATAAAGCCGTCGCGAAAGCATCGCGAACAAGGTGCATCCCTACGGCAAAGCGAGCGGGCATCCTCGCAGCGTTGATCGCCGGCGCCTGGATGTTGCTGCCGATCAACCTCAGCGCCGTACTGTACGTGGTGCAACGCATGGAGAGCATAGCCAATCTGTTCGTACTGACCGGCCTGCTCGGCTATGTGATCGGGCGTCGGAACATGCTTGCTGCTGCGCGTCGTCAAGGTACTGACCGGGGCGGCCTCATGCTCTGCATCATCAGCGTCATCGTAGCCACTGCGCTCGGGCTGCTGGCCAAGGAAACGGCCGTCATGCTGCCGCTCTATGCGCTGCTGATCGAATGGGTGTTGTTCCGTTTCGGCCAACCACAGGATGATGACAAAGCTGGCCGCCCCGACTGGCGCATCGTCACGCTGTTTGTGCTGGTGCTGGCCTTGCCCATGGCCATCGGGCTTGCGTGGCTACTGCCCGGATTGTTCAAACCTTCTGCCTGGGCCACCCGCGACTTCACCTTGGGTACGCGCCTGCTCAGCGAGGCACGTATCGTCACCGGCTACATTGGCTGGACACTATTTCCCACGCCAAGTGCACTATCGTTCTATCACGATGACTTCCGGGTTTCGACCGGTCTGCTGGCGCCACGAACCACGCTGGCCAGCGTCCTCTTTCTGGCAGGACTGGTCGCCGTACTGCCATCGTTGCGTCGACGCCAGCCGCTGGCCGCGCTTGGTTTGGCGTTGTTCCTGGGTTGCCATCTACTGACCGGCACCATCCTGCCGCTTGAGCTCGTCTATGAGCATCGCAACTATTTCGCCAGCTTCGGACTACTGCTTGCGACAGTGCCTGTGTTGGCGGCGCCGCGTTCAAGGCCGCTAGCCTTGCCTCGCAACGCCCTTCTGGCCGGGCTGATGTTGTGCTGGACTGCACTGACCGCGTTCACAGCCTATGCCTGGGGTAACCCACTTCGATTGGCTGAAGATCTGGCAAGTCGAGCACCTCGTTCTCCTCGCGCGCAGTACGAACTGGGCCGCACTTACATCATCTATTCCCACTACGATCCAAGCTCACCGTTTACGCGCCTCGCGTATGCACCGCTGGAAGCCGCCGCCCGACTACCCGATTCCTCGATCCTGCCGGAGCAGGCGCTGATTTTCATGAACGCGCGCATGGGGCTGCCACTGAAGGACGCGTGGTGGAACAGCATGATCGGCAAGCTCAAAGCGCATCCGCCTGGCGTTCAGGACGAAAGCTCGCTGAGCGCATTGACCCAGTGCGCCCGGGATGGGCACTGCATGCTACCGACCCAACGCATGACGAGTGCCTTCGAAGCCGCACGTTCGCACCCGCTGCCGAGCGCGCGGCTGCTCGCAACTTACGGTGATTACGCATGGAACGTGCTGGACAATCGGCAACTGGGGGAAACCCTCACTGCTGAAGCCGTACGCTCTGCCCCCAATGAGTCCGCCTACCAGATCACGCTCATACGCATGTTGATAGCGCTGGGACGCAAGGCCGACGCACGCCGAGCGCTGCAACAGCTTGAAACCCTGAATATTGGGGGCCGACTCAACCTCAGCATTGCAGAACTGGAATCTTCACTGGCTGTTAAAGCGGGGCCGTAATCGCAACATGTTTCAGACGGCTTTCTGCCATGACATGATTGCAGGACAAATGCATCCACTTCACGATCACCACCATGGCGGAACCTCGCAATGAGTTCGCAAAGCAACCCCCACGATGACCCGTTCTTGATTTTTGGTTCCCCCTTGATTGAACAAGAAGAGATCGACGAAGTCGTGGCATGCATGAACTCGGCGTGGCTCGGCACCGGCCCCCGCGTTGCCAAGTTCGAAAGCGATTTCGCGGCATACCAGGGAATATCGCCCGCGCAGGTAGCAGCGGTAAACTCATGCACCGCCGCACTGCACGTCAGCATGGTGGCCGCCGGCCTGGAGCCGGGGGCGGAAGTCATCACGACGCCAATGACCTTCTGCGCAAGCGTCAACGCAATCATCCATGCCGGACTCACACCGGTACTGGCGGACGTCGATCCGTCGACCCAGAACATTGATCCGTCAGCCATTGAGGCCGCAATAACACCCCGCACCCGCGCCATCCTGCCTGTTCATTTCGCAGGGCGCCCATGCGACATGGATGCGATCATGGCAATCGCCCATAAGCACAACCTGGTTGTCATCGAAGACTGCGCGCATGCAATCGAGACCACATACCGCGGTCGCAAGGCTGGAACTTTCGGCGATTTCGGTTGCTTCAGTTTCTACGCGACCAAAAATGTCGTTACCGGCGAAGGAGGAATGATTGTCGGCCGGAGCGAGGCGAACATGGCCAGGGCCAAGGTGCTCGCTCTACATGGAATGAGCAAGGATGCCTGGCATCGGTTCGGCGACCAGGGCTACAAGCATTACCAAGTGGTCGAGGCCGGTTTCAAATACAACATGATGGATCTGCAAGCTGCCATCGGTATCCACCAGCTCGCCCGTGTAGAACGAACTTGGGCAAGACGCGAAACCGTCTGGAATCGCTACATGGAGGCCTTCGCTGATCTGCCGATTGGCCTGCCTACTGCGCCCGCACCTGATACGAAACACGCCTACCACCTGTTCACCATCATGATCGACGAAGCTCGCTGCGGCGTCTCGCGTGACGCTTTCCTGGATGCCATGAACAGTCGCAAAATCGGCACCGGCGTGCATTACCTGTCCGTGCCCGAACACCCCTATTATCAGCAGCGTTACGGCTGGAAACCAGAGCAGTCGCCGAACGCCATGCGGATAGGCAGGCAGACGGTGAGTCTGCCGTTGTCACCAAAACTTAGCGACGGAGACGTGGGCCGGGTAATACAAGCAGTGCGTCAAGTTGTGGTCAGCGGCAGTAGCACATCGCGAAAGCTCTCCTGAGCAAAGGTTCGCGCTCAATGGATACGCATCGGCTAGAAAACGAAATTGGTGAACGGTGCGCGCAAGGCACTGATGCGGAGGGGGCATAACTCATGACTGAAGCTGCATCGCCCGCCGCGCACTATCGTCGCTCAATCATGCCTCCCGCACTAAAGCACGGAAGCTACGTTCTTCTTGAAAAATTGTTCCGCTGGAGCGTGAGTCCGCGACTGCGTAGCCGCCTACTCAGGACTTTCGGCGCCACGACAGGCACAAATACCCGAATCTGCGAAGTCCACCTGTTCAATCTAAAGGATGGTTTCAGGAACTTGCACGTTGCCGACGATGTATATATCGGCCCTGGTTGCCTGCTCGACTTGGAAGGGTGTTTAACAATTGGCCCGCAAACAACGCTTTCCCCTGGAGTCACTATCCTTACCCATGCAGATCCCGGGAGCTCACATCACGCAGCACTTGCCAATATTTATCCGGCTTTTGTACATGGTGTAACCATTGGAAGTAACTGTTGGCTTGGCGCAAACGTAACTGTGCTTGCCGGGGTAAAAATCGGTGACTTCGCTGCTGTTGCGGCTGGTAGCGTCGTCACCTTAGACGTGCCACCCGGCGTTCTTGTCGCCGGAGTACCTGCACGCATTAAAAAAATCATTTTCGTTGAGCGCGCCAATTGATCTGTCGATTAGAGTGTCACTAGTGAGGCAACTACCGATTGCCATGCATGTCGGTCGATTTGATCCGTGCTGGACGGAAGGGACTGAAAAGCATACCTAGCAATACATCCGACGCTAGCAGAGCTACACGTCCGAATACCGCCAACCCAGCGACGACATCTGTTGGAAATCGATGCGCGAGCAGCACAAAAACCAGCTCGCGAACCCCGACACCAGACGGTGAAACGAGACTCAGGTAGCCCACCAGCCATGCGACCGTGTAGATAGCGCAGAGCTGAATCCCGTCAGTAGCGGTCAAGTCGGGCCATGCCAAACCGTAACCGGCCCATGACACCAGGTAAACCAACCAATTTGCTGCAAACAACACCAATACGCGCATCTTGTAGTTCGTCTCGACATTAACAAACGGCAGCAGCGCGTCTCCCAAGCGATTAAATGCACGCCCCGGAAGTTTTCGGAACAGTGCAAACAACGCATTCAGCACACGCCGGTGCCAACCCATTAGGTATATGGACAGCCCCAAGATAGATGCGAACCAGCCCCATCCAATTGCCCGCATAAACCCAAGTACGATCGCAGCAACCCATACCGCAAAGCAGGTGGTGAGCACCATATAGGCCACGGTGATGCTCACCCACTCAGCTAGCGATGCCCGATCACCGGTACTGGATTGATAGGCGACCCCCCAGACGCGCCCGGGCAGGTGCTTCATCAATTGCGCGGTGAAGTACAGGTGCGCCAGATGCAAACGCCCATACGCTTCGGGCTTCATGAGACGGAACAGCGCGCGAAAAGCCTCGAACCCCAAGTATCCAGAAATCACGTTACCGACCAGCGCCACCAGCAACCAGCCTGCATGCATGCGCGGCAAGTTCGCACGCAACTCGGGCCATGCACGCCACAACAGTGCCACTGTCCACGCAAGTGCCAATGCTGATAGAAAGACACACAACCAACGCCGATGCTTTCGCCACGAAGTATCGTTCATCAATCGTCCACACCGTTCATGGACGACTTCGTCAACACAAATATAAACCCCGGCGCAACCGGTGTGAGCGCCGAAATAACTGACCGCGGAATCCATCTCACTGCACGCATGATCGTGCTATCGGTGCATTGTGCCTGAGCGTGAATACGATCGTAGATTGCATTTGATGCAACAAAGCCGGCATGTCTGAACATTTTCTTCAATGCCCAATAATGCATCGACCACGCATCGAGATAATGAACACGCTTCGCACGGAAGAAAGTCATCAACCGTATGGAAAGTTGTCGAGGCAACCAGTGTACAAATGGCCAGAACACGTGCGGCTCAATTGGCCACAGCAAGTTCGGTCCCGCGAAATAGCACACACCCGTCGGCTTCAGAACTCGGTGGATTGACTTTAGTAACGCAGCCGGATCATCCACGTGTTCATAGACTTGGTTGCAAACTACTACATCCACGGACCCGGCGCCCAACAGCGTCTCAAGATTGCTATAGAAGCCAGTGTAGAAAATGAGATTGGGATGCTCGCATCGAAAAGCTTGCCAACGCTCCCACGGTTCCGGATCAATGCCAATGATCTGCGCTACATTCCCCGCGAGCGTGGCGGCAACCCCACCGCTGCCGCAACCAACATCGAGCCACAGACCATGCGTCAAATCGCGTCGGCAATGCCGCGTAAGGGTGGCAAGAATGGCTTCAGCCTTGCGATCACGACCCTTTTGCCCCCAACGGGGATCACTTTTAGTGAGAGCCTGCTCAGCCATCGCCAAGCACCTCATGACGGATATCTGCCGCTATTGTAGCGAGATCAAAATGTGCAGCCTGACTGCGCACGGCCACGTCAAGTGAACGTGGCGATGTCACCAATGCCTTCTGGATGGCGCGACTGAACATCAAAGCAGACGCTTCCTCAGCAAGTTCGCCGCAACACGCATCCGCGAACAGGCGCGGTAAATCGCCGACGGGACTCGCAATTACCGGCCGGCCCAGTTTCATCGCATCAGAAAAAACCACCGGGATACTTTCAATACGGGAGGGTATCAGCACCCAGTCAGCGCGGGATATTGCAGCCTCAGCTTCCTGCTTGGCCAAAAAACCACCAAGTTCGATCGGACGGTTCGCGGCTCGCAGCGCTGCGACACGTTCCTTTACCAACGATTCCAATGGGCCACCGCCCTGAATCTCTACGCACTCGATATGCTTCCAATCATCACCATTCAACATCTCGAGTGCTTCCAGCAGCAGGTCGATACCCTTGTTCGGATGCCATCGTCCAAGAAACAGCAATCGATAAGGTGGCTTCGCACGCGGTAGCAACGGATCGCACAAGCCGACCCTGCGCGTGCTGGGGAGAAAAGCGACCGGAATACCAGCAATGCGTTGAGCATCTACCGCCAGTTGATAACCATCCGCATAGGCATGGGTCGCTTTGCGGATGACGCGAGCCAGCATCCCGCGCAGCACTGGCACTCGCCCAAGCGACCATACATCACTACCGAGCATCCAGACGGAATAATCGATGCCCTGTTCGCGTGCAGCGCGGCGCACCCATTCGCCCGACGGCAACGCCCACAACGCAAGCACGTGTGCTGTAGGGCCCGCTTTGATCGCCTCGCGCGTGACACTCATGCCAAGTCTCAACACGCGAGCTATTTCGATTGCGTCCGAGGGATGCCAAGGCTTGAGCGTCGAAAGTGGTTTGGCCGTCGCCGCGTAGCGGAACACTTCTATGTTCGGTGCCCATGTCTCAATCGCGGATGAAAGTCCCGGGGCAACCACTCGCACCAGCACGCACTTTGCCAACTCTTCGACCAGATCGCTGACAAACGACCCTGCCGCTTCGCTACCGTCATTGGCAATCGGAAAAGACGTAGTAACGAGAACGATGGCTGGGATACTCAAGGCTTGCGCACCTCAAGCTCGTGCCCCATGGCCATGTGGCTCCAGTCCGGCATGACTAAACTCGACAGCCATACGACCACGTTGATAGTGATGACTGCGATCAGCGCAATAGGCAACAACGCAAGCCTGAGCAGTCCACGTTGAGCATGCACACCGCCAGCGATGGCAAGGCACATCAACAAACCTGCAGTTCGCATCGCATGGCCTGATTTCTTCAGGCTGACGATCTTCAAGCCCACCTGCTCAACATCACGCTGCAAACCATATTTCGTGTAACGCTGAAAATCGAAAGGTGCGTCGTGCAAAGGATAGAGAAACGGCATGGACACCCAAGCATGTCCGCCTTGTCTTAGCACCCGTGCAATCTCTTTCATTACAGCGGCGGGATCAGGGACGTGCTCCAGCACTTCAAGGCAAACCACGCCGTCGAAATGTCCTTCTAGAAAAGGAAGTCGCGCAGCATCAGCAAAAACATGTGGCCGCGCCCCGTACAAATCTTGCCCAGTAGGAGGGTAATCTAGAGCTACATAGTCGACTCCGTCTGGGAGATAGTGCTCAATCCAGCGATTGGCTGCGCCAATATCCAACAATGAACCACACACCCCTGCGATACCTGCGGGAAATCGCCTACGTCCCAACAGCCATTGGGGATGCAATGGCGTACGAGCCAGCAACTTCATCCATTTGCGAAGCATAGCCATCAGCGATCTGGGCGTGTATAGGTCAAACCTGTGATCTGCTCGGATACCAGTCCGATCAGAAACACGATCACAGCCGCGCTCCACAACAGCGTGCTCATGTTGGTTAGTCGACCATCGTGGATGAAGGTCCAGGCATAGTTCGCGCACCCCAGCAAGAAAAACATGGCGCTCGCCGGCACGAACAGCTTCAGCGGCGAGTACAGCGTGGCGATCTTGAAGATGATCAGCAGGAAGCGCAGGCCGTCGCGCAGGGGCTTGATGTGGCTTTTGCCGACGCGCTGGGCGGCCTTGATCGGGATGTAGGCCACGGCGTAGGCGCTGCGGAAGAAGGCCATGGTGCTGGTGGTGGGGTAGCTGAAACCGTTGGGCAGCAGGTGCAGGAATTCGCGGAACTTGTCCGCGCGAACGGCGCGGAAGCCCGAAGTGAGGTCGAGCACCGGGTGGCCGGTCATGCGGGTGGCCAGCCAGTTGTACAAGGTGTTGGCCAGGCCGCGGCCGACCCCGGCCTGGCTGTCCCAGTCACGGGCGCCGACGACCATGTCGTAGCCGCGGTTCAGCTGGTCGAGCAGGCGCTTGATGTCGGCGGGGTCGTGCTGGCCGTCACCGTCCATGAACACCAGGACGTCCCCGGTGGCGGCGCGGGCGCCACGCTTGATCGCCGCTCCGTTGCCCATGGAGTACGGCGCGCTGAGACAGGTGATCTCGTTGCCCTTGCAGATGCTGCGGGTGTCGTCGATGGAGCCGTCGTCGACCACGATGATTTCGGCGTCGGGATGGGCGGCGCGCAGGCGCGGCAGCAGGGCGGCCAAGGCGGGCGCTTCATTCTTGGCGGGCAGGATGATGCTGAGGCGATTCAACAGGTGGTTCCCCCGGGGTGGCTGGGGGATCATAGCGTGAAGGGGAGATGGGGTCAGGCGGGGAGTTGGCAGCGCGAGGATATTGGGGATTGGATCAAGAGCTTGACCCCCTCCTGCCCTCCCCCTGCAAGCAGGGGGAGGAATCTACCCTGCGACTTCCAGGTAACCCTGGAGAGGCGGCTGCGCCGTGCGTTTGTGCGCTGCGTCGAGCTATCCGGCGGTGACCCGCGGGGAATTGCATTCAGTGGGTGACCTGCGGGGCGGACTGCGGTAGATTCAACAACATACAGGGGCAAGGTCGAGCCGTTTATGTCATCTCAATTGCAACCGTCGCTTACGGGTCTGTCCGGCATGGCGCGCCGGCTGGTGTCCGAAGGCGTGATGGCGGAGGACGTGGTCCGCAAGGCCATGGCGGACAGCGGGCAGCAGAAGGCCGCGCTGGGTACCTGGTTGCTGGATCACAGTCTGGTCGACAGCGCGGAGCTGACGCGGGTGGCGTCGGTCGAGTTCGGCATGCCGATGATGGACGTGGCCTCGTTGAACCCGGCCACGATGCCGCTGGACCTGATCAGCGAGGCCTTGATCACCAAGCACCAGGCGCTGCCGCTGTTCCGGCGCGGCAAGCGCCTTTACGTGGGCATTGCCGACCCGATGCAGTCGCATGCGCTGGACGAGATCAAGTTCCACTCCAACTGCATGGTCGAGCCGATCCTGGTGGAGCGCAACTCGCTGCAAAAGGTGATCGAAAGCCTGCTGAACAACCTGCGCAACACCATGCCGGACATGGGTGGCGGCGACCTCGACGAGCTCGACATCGAGGCCGGCGACGGCGAGGGCGAGTCGAGCAGCGGCGTCGATGCGAATGCCAACGACGACGCGCCGGTGGTGAAGTTCGTCAACAAGGTGCTGGTCGATGCGATCCGCCGTGGCGCCTCGGACATCCATTTCGAGCCGTTCGAGACGCAGTACCGGGTGCGCGTGCGCATGGACGGCATCCTCAGCACGGTGGCCAACCCGCCGATGAAGATGGCCAACCGCATCTCGTCGCGCATCAAGGTGATGTCGCAGCTGGACATCGCCGAAAAGCGCGTGCCGCAGGACGGCCGCATCAAGCTCAACCTGTCCAAGACCCGTGCAGTCGACTTCCGCGTCAGCGTGCTGCCCACGCTGTTCGGCGAGAAGATCGTGATGCGTATCCTGGACGGCTCCTCGGCCAAGATCGGCATCGAAAAGCTGGGCTACGAGCCGAATCAGCAGAAGCTCTACATCGACGCGATCCACAAGCCGTACGGCCTGGTGCTGGTCACCGGCCCCACCGGCTCGGGCAAGACGGTGTCGCTGTACACCGGCCTGAACATGCTCAACACGCCCGAACGCAATATCTCCACCGTGGAAGACCCGGTGGAAATCCGCGTGGAAGGCATCAACCAGGTGCAGCAGAACGTCAAGCGCGGCATGACCTTCGCCAGCGCCCTGCGCTCGTTCCTGCGCCAGGATCCGGACGTGATCATGGTCGGCGAAATCCGCGACCTGGAAACCGCCGAAATCGCGATCAAGGCCGCGCAGACCGGCCACATGGTGCTGTCCACCCTGCACACCAACGACGCGGCGCAGACGGTTTCGCGCCTGATGAACATGGGCATCGCCCCGTACAACATCACCTCGTCGGTCACCCTGATCATCGCCCAGCGCCTGGCGCGGCGCCTGCATGATTGCAAGAAGCCGATGGATCTGCCGCCGCAGGTGCTGCTGGCGGCCGGCTTCAGCCAGGCCGATATCGACGAGGGGATGACGATCTACGAGGCCGGCGGCTGCGACGGCTGCAATGACGGCTACAAGGGCCGCGTGGGCATTTACCAGGTGATGCCGATGCTGGAGGAGATCCAGAAGATCATCCTGCAGGGCGGCAACACCATGGAGATCGCGGCGGCGGCCAAGGCCGCCGGGGTGAACGACCTGCGCGCCTCGGCCCTGCTGAAGGTGAAGCAGGGCCTGACCAGCCTGATCGAGATCGACCGCGTAACCAAGGAATAAGCGACGAATCGCGACCGCCGCCGCACCGAAGTTGCGTCCGGCGCCACGGTTTGGCGGGGCAAAAATGACATAAGCTTCACGAATATCTTGTTTGCCGCCCGCGGGGACGGCGCCGGGACTGGACCACTGGGGGAAGATGCGCATGGCCACGGCTACCGCAACGAATATCGACAAGGCGCGCGCGCTCGGCGCCCAACGTGCCGAAGTCAGCAAGCTGACCACCTACGAGTGGGTGGCGCTGGACAAGCGCGGCAAGCGCATGAAGGGGGACATGCCGGCGAAGAACGCCTCTCTGGTGAAGGCCGAACTGCGTCGCCAGGGCATGAACCCGCAGACGGTTCGCGAGCGCTCCAAGCCCCTGTTCGGTTCCACCGGCAGCACGGTGAAGCCGGGCGACGTGGCCGTCTTCAGCCGCCAGATCGCCACCATGATGGCGTCCGGCGTGCCGATGGTGCAGGCCTTCGACATCATTGCCGATGGCCAGAAGAACGTCCGCTTCAAGAACATCCTGCTGGACGTGAAGCAGAACATCGAGGGCGGCGCGTCCCTGCATGAAGCGCTGGGCCGCTACCCCGTACAGTTCGACGAGCTCTACTGCAACCTGGTCCACGCCGGCGAAGCCTCCGGCGTGCTGGACACCGTGCTGGACACCGTGGCGACCTACAAGGAACGCACCGAGGCGATCAAGAAGAAGATCAAGAAGGCACTGTTCTACCCGATGATGGTGCTGGCCGTGGTGTTCCTGGTCATGCTGATCATGCTGCTGTTCGTGGTGCCGGTGTTCTCCAAGACCTTCCAGGATGCCGGTGCCGACCTGCCCGCGCCGACCCAGGTTCTGGTGAGCATGTCGGAATTCATGCAGAGCTACTGGTGGCTGGTGATCGGCATTATCGTGGGCGGCATCACCGCGATAGTCTTCGCCAAGAAGCGCTCGCTGAAATTCGCCCACTTCCTGGACCGGCTGTCGCTGAAGTTGCCAGTGATGGGCAATATCGTACGCAACTCGGCGATCGCCCGCTTCTCGCGCACGCTGGGCGTGACCTTCCGCGCCGGCGTGCCGCTGGTCGAGGCGCTGGAGGCCGTTTCGGGCGCCACCGGCAGCATTGTCTACGGCGACGCCGTGAAACAGATGCGCGACGACATCTCGGTCGGTCATCAGCTGCAGCTGGCGATGAAGCAGACCGGCCTGTTCCCGAACATGGTGGTGCAGATGACCGCCATCGGCGAAGAATCCGGCGCACTGGACAACATGCTGTTCAAGGTGGCCGAGTTCTACGAGGAAGAAGTGGAGAACGCGGTCGACACCCTGTCCACCCTGCTCGAGCCGATCATCATGGTGGTGCTGGGCGGTATCGTGGGCGGCATGGTGGTGGCGCTGTACTTGCCGATCTTCAAGCTCGCCGGTACGGTCTGACCGAAGAGCCCCTCTCCCTTCGGCGACCCTGAGGGAGTCCCCTTGCGGGTGAGAGGGGTTGGGGAGAGGGTACGGTTCAAGCGATGCGCCACAAACCGCCTCTGCCCACCAGAACGTTGACTACCGCAAAGTTGCTGCGCACCGCCAGCACCGACGCCGAACTCAAACTCTGGTATCACCTGCGCTCCAAACGCCTCGCCGGGCTCAAGTTCCGCCGTCAGCACCCCATCCCGCCGTATATCGCCGACTTCTTCTGCGAAGAACTCAGGCTGGTCGTCGAGATCGATGGTTCGCAACACAACGAGGAAACGGACAGCATCCGTACACGTGCGCTGGAGCGACAAGGCCTCGTGGTGCTGAGATTCTGGGACAATCAGGTTTTGCAGGAAACCGAGGTGGTGCTTGAGGCGATTTTGAACTTCGCTCGGGGCCGTACCCTCTCCCCACCCCCTCTCCCGCAGGGAGAGGGGCCTTAAAAGCAAGGCTGACGCATGCCCGATCTTCCCTTCGCCCTCTGGATTGCCTTGGCTGCCGTACTCGGCTTGCTGGTGGGCAGCTTTCTCAACGTGGTGATCCTGCGCCTGCCCGAGCGCATGGCCGCGGCCTGGCGCCACGAGGCCCGTGATGTGCTGGAGATCGAGGGCGATGCCGAGCCCATGCCGCCGGGCATCGTGCGCGAACCGTCGCACTGTCCGCAATGCAAGCATCCGCTGTCGGCGCTGGACAACATTCCGCTGTTCGGCTGGCTGCTGCTGCGCGGACGCTGCCGCTATTGCCAGACGAAGATCTCGATCCAGTACCCGCTGGTGGAGTTGCTCAGCGGCATCCTGAGCGCGGTGATCGTTTGGAAGTTCGGGCCGACCTGGATGGGGCTGGCCGGACTGATCTTTACCTGGACCCTGGTTGCCCTGGCCGGCATCGACTTCCGCACCCAACTGCTGCCCGACCAGCTGACCTTGCCGCTGCTGTGGCTTGGTCTGTTGCTGTCGCTGCTGCCGATGTTCGTCAGCGCCCCCAGCGCGATTCTCGCCGCGGCGATCGGCTACCTCAGCCTGTGGAGCGTGTACTGGGGGTTCAAGCTGCTGACCGGCAAGGAAGGCATGGGCTACGGCGACTTCAAGTTGCTGGCGGCCCTGGGCGCGTGGATGGGCCCGGTCGCGCTGCTGCCGATCGTGCTGCTGTCCTCGCTGATCGGCGCGTTGGTGGGCGGCAGCCTGATCGGCCTGCGCAAGCATGAGCGCGAGATCCCGATGCCGTTCGGTCCGTTCATCGCCGCCGCGGGCTGGGTCTGGTTCGTGGCCGGCCCGGATCTGCTGGACGGCTACCTGCATCTGACCGGCATGCGATGACCGGACATCGACCGGCGCTGGTGATCGGGCTCACCGGTGGCGTCGCCGCCGGCAAGACCGCAGTGACGCGGCGCTTCGAGGTGCTGGGCGTGCACGTGCATGACGCCGACGTGGCAGCCCGCGACGTGATCGAACCCGGCACGTCGGGCCTGGCCGAAGTGGTCGCGGCATTCGGGGCCGACGTGCTGGACGATGCCGGTCGCCTGGATCGCGCCGCCATGCGCCAACGCGTCTTCGCCGACCCGGGCGCGCGCCGCACGCTGGAGGCCATCATCCATCCGCGCGTGCGGCAGTGGCTGCACGATCGCGCGATGGCCGAAGCGGGCCCTTATTGCCTGCTGGCCATTCCGCTGCTGGTCGAGAACATCGAACACTACCGCTGGATCGATCGCGTCCTGCTGGTCGATGCGCCGGAAGCAACGCAACTTGCCCGCCTGACGGCGCGAGACGGCATCGACGAGACGCTGGCCCGCCGCATGCTGGCCAATCAGGCCCGGCGCGAAGCACGCCTGGCCATCGCCCACGACGTCATCGACAACAGCGGTGACGAAGCCGCCCTCGACCAGGCAGTTGCCCATCTGCACCAGCGCTATCTGGAGCTGGCACGCCGCGCTTCGTGATGCGGCGCAAAACCGGCGGGCGGTGCCCGCGATCGCTACGTCACGACCAGAACTCGCGGGTTCCCGCGACGCCCTGACCGCTATGGGTCCGGGCCTGGGCGATGTGCGCTGGCGCCAGGCCGCCCAGGGCGTAGACGGGCAATGCAGCGGCTTCTGCCAGCGACTGGAAGCAGGTCCAGCCCAAGGGCGGAGTCTGCAGATAGGTGGGCGTGGCGGCGACCGGTGCCAGGGTGGCGAAATCCACGCCCAGTTGCTCGGCCCGGGCAAGGTCGGCCGCATCATGGCAACTGGCACCGATCAGCTGCGACAGCGGCAGGGGGCGTTCGCCCAGCGCCTCCAGCTCGCGACTGCGCAACTGCACGCCGATACCCAGCAACCGCGCACCATCGATGTCACCGTGCAGCAGCAGTTGCGAACCATGGCGCCGGGCCAGTGGCAGCAGGCCGGTGGCCAGTTCGCGCACCATCTCGCGCGGCCATAGCGGCAACTGCAACTGCACCAGTTGCGCGCTGCGTTCGATCGCCTGGCCGATGCGCTCGAACCACGCGCCAGCCTGCTCCGGCGGCACGTCGGCCGGGGTGATGGCGTAGCGGGAGGGCAGGCGCAAGGCCCGCAGGATCGTGCGGTCGGCCCGGGTCAGCATGGAGGGATCGACCTGCTCCGGCGGCAGCCATTGCAAGGCCTGTCCCTCCAGCGATTGCGGTTCGCCTTCCCACTGCGCGGTCTGCCAGGTATCGAGCAACAGCTCGCGGTCGGGATAGTGGCAAGGCACGCGGATCAGCGGCTCGGCCCGCAGCAGGATGACGCCGATCTCCTCGCGCAACTCGCGCGCCAGCGCCTCGAAGGGCGTTTCGCCCGCCTCCAGCTTGCCGCCGGGAAACTCCCACAGGCCCGCCAGGTGCTTGCCCGGCGGTCGCTGCGCCAGCAGCACGCGACCCAGCGCGTCGAGCATGACCGCGGCCATCACGTGCATGACCGGTTTGGGCTCGACCGGCATGGTCGTCAGTTGTTGCGCAGGTACTCGACCATGTCGAAATCGTAGGCATGGTCCGCATCGGCCTTGTGGTGTACGCGCGACACCTCGGTCCACTCGCTGAAATGCACGCCCGGGAAGAACGTGTCGGCGCCGTCGACGGCGGCGCTGACCCAGGTGAGATACATGCGGCGCGCGCGCTGCAATGCCTCGCGAAACACCATGCCGCCGCCGATCACCATCAGCCCGGTGTTGTCGCAGCGCGCCTGCGCCTCTTCGATGGAGCGCACGGTGATCTGTCCCGGATACGGCGCCTCGTGGCGACGGCTGAGCACCAGGTTGACCCGGTCCGGCAACGCGCGGCCGATCGACAACGCCGTGTTGTAACCCATCAACACGTTCTTGCCGGTGGTCAGCTGCTTGAACCAGCGCAGGTCATCGGGCAGGTGCCAGGGCAGCTGTCCCTTGCGGCCGATCGCGAAGTTTTCGTCGAGTGCAGCAATCAGCGAGATGGCCATGGCGAATCCTTGTAAGGCTGGTTCATTAGGGCGAACGGCACCCGGGGAAGATGCCGCCGAATCGCTCTGGATATTAACAGGCCGCGCCAGGGCTGCGACGACATTCCACCCTTCCCGGCCGGCCTCGGCAGGCTCCAGCCGCAGGCCTAGACCGCGACCGCGGCCTTGATCGCCGGGTGCGACCGGTAGCCTTCGATGGTGATGTCCTCGTAGCGGAAATCGAAGATCGAGCGCACCGTCGGATCGAGCTTCAGCTGCGGCAACGGCAGCTCGTCGCGGCTCAGCTGCAGCCGCGCCTGTTCCAGATGGTTGTTGTACAGATGGGCGTCACCCAGCGTGTGCACGAAATCACCCACACCCAGCCCGCAGACCTGCGCCACCATGTGGGTCAGCAGCGCGTAGCTGGCGATGTTGAACGGCACGCCCAGGAAGATGTCGCCCGAGCGCTGGTACAGCTGGCAGCTGAGCTTTCCGTCCGCCACGTAGAACTGGAACATCGTGTGACACGGCAGCAGCGCCATCTTCGGCAACTCGCCCACGTTCCAGGCATTGACGATGAGTCGCCGCGAATCGGGGTTGCGCCCGATCTCGTCGATCACCCAGGCGATCTGGTCGACCACGCCACCGTCGGCGCTGCGCCAGGCGCGCCACTGCTCGCCGTAAACCGGACCGAGGTCGCCGTTTTCGTCGGCCCACTCGTCCCAGATCCGCACGCCATGTTCTTTCAGGTAACCGATGTTGGTGTCGCCGCGCAGGAACCAGATCAGCTCGTGCACGATCGACTTCAGATGCAGCTTCTTGGTGGTGACCAGCGGGAAGCCCCGGTTGAGATCGAAGCGCATCTGCCAGCCGAACACGCTGCGCGTGCCGGTGCCGGTGCGGTCGGTCTTTTCGGTGCCATGGTCGAGGACGTGGCGAAGCAGGTCGAGGTAAGCGCGCATCCGCCGATTCTAGCCCGAGGGGCATGACAACGGTCACTGCCGCCGCGCGCTGGCACGACATAGACTCGGGCTTTTCCAGCAAGGAGACCGAACATGGCCCAGTGGTTTTTCAGCTACGGCAAGAACACCGACCGGATCGGCCCGCTCGATGACGCCGCGGCGCGGGAACAGGCCCGGCGACAGCCCGACGGCTATTGCTGGAGCGAAGGCTTCACCGAATGGAAGCCAATCCGCAGCGTGGCCGAGCTGGGCGGCACGCCGCTGGCGCCGCCACCGATGCCGGCGTCGATGGGCGGCGGCCGCGCCGACGAGATCGACTACCGCATCGTCGGCACCGACATGCAGTTCGTCGAGATCGAGCTGGACCCGGGCGAAAGCGCGATCGCCGAGGCCGGCGCGCTGATGTACAAGGAAGCCGCCGTGCAGATGGACACCGTGTTCGGTGACGGCTCCAGCGGCGGCCAGAGCGGTGGCGGCCTGATGGACAAGCTGATGTCCGCCGGCAAACGGGTGATCACCGGTGAAAGCCTGTTCACCACCGTGTTCACGCACACCGGCCAAGGCAAGGCGAAGGTCGCGTTCGCCGCGCCCTACCCCGGCACGGTAATGGCGATGAAGCTGTCCGACCACGGCGGCCGGCTGATCTGCCAGAAGGATGCGTTCCTGGCCGGCGCCCGCGGCGTGCAGTTGGGCATCTTCTTCCAGCGCAAGATCCTGACCGGCCTGTTCGGCGGCGAGGGTTTCATCATGCAGAAGCTCGAAGGCGACGGCTGGGTGTTCGTGCACGCCGGCGGCACCGTGGTGCAGCGCGAGCTGAAGGCCGGCGAACGGCTCGACGTGGATACCGGCTGCGTGGTCGCCTTCCACGACACGGTGAACATGGACGTCAAGCCGGTCGGCGGCATCAAGAGCATGCTGTTCGGCGGCGAAGGCGTGTTCCTCGCCACGCTCACCGGACAGGGCACGGTGTGGCTGCAATCGCTGCCGTTCTCGCGCATGGCCGGCCGCATGCTGGCCGCGGCACCGCAAGGCGGTGGCCAGCGTCGTGGCGAGGGATCGATCCTCGGCGGGTTGGGCGACATCCTGGGCGGCGACCGGAATTTCTGAGTGACTGCGTTCCGCAGGGCGGGCCGTGCCCGCCCTACGGAGCGGAAGCCAGCGGCAGCGTCGGCGCCCGGCGCGACATCGCGATCAGCACCAGCCCGACGGCGATCAACGGCAACGACTGCATCTGCCCCATCGTCACCCACGACGTGCCGAACAAGTAGCCCAGTTGCGCGTCGGGCACGCGCACGAATTCCACCGCGAAACGGAAGCAGCCGTACAGCAGCGCGAACAGGCCCGACA
The DNA here is from genome assembly GCF_001427365.1 of Rhodanobacter sp. Root561. Classification (NCBI taxonomy): domain Bacteria; kingdom Pseudomonadati; phylum Pseudomonadota; class Gammaproteobacteria; order Lysobacterales; family Rhodanobacteraceae; genus Rhodanobacter; species Rhodanobacter sp. Root561. Next base: position 1,163,813 of record NZ_LMGH01000001.1, on the reverse strand, counting down.
CCAGGTAGCGCGGCCGCGGCTTCAGCGAGACCAGCCACAACACCACGAACATCACCAGGCCTTCCAGCAGCATCTCGTACAACTGCGAGGGATGCCGCGGCAGCCGGTCCGGCGCCTGGGGGAAGATCATCGCCCACGACACGTCGCTCGGCTTGCCCCACAGCTCGCCATTGATGAAGTTGCCCAGCCGACCCAGCCCCAGCCCGATCGGCACCAGCGGCGCCACGAAATCGATGGTGTCGAAGAAGTGCAGCTTCTGCCGCCGCGACCACCACCAGCCAGCCGCCAGCACGCCGAGCAGGCCGCCGTGGAAGCTCATCCCGCCGTCCCACACCTTGAACAGGGTCAGCGGTGCGGTCCAGATCCAGTCGATGTCGGCATAGAACAGCATGTACCAGATGCGCCCGCCCGCGATCACGCCGAGCATGCCGTAGAACAGCAGGTCCCCCAGCGCATCGCGGGTGACCGGCAGGCGCCCGCGCCGGCGCCGGTATTCGCCCAGCACGGCCACGAAAAAGAAGCCCAGCAGATACATCAGGCCGTACCAGTGCACCTGCACCGGGCCGAGATGGAACGCGACGGGATTGATATCGACGATGTAGGGCTGGGACATGGCAACCGGGCGGCGAGCAAAGACCAAGTGTAGCGGTACAACGTGGCAGACGGCTTCCGCCACTCCTGTCCCTGCCCGCCTTTGGCCAGATGGCGGGAGGCAGTGCCGGAGAGGTCGGACATGACCCTGCGGCAGGGACTCTCGAGCTGGCGAGTCCCGCCCCATCCAAGGCTTTCGCCCGGGCTTCCTCAAGAACTAGAATCGCCGTGTCATCGTCCGTACTGGGGAGTCTGGACGAGGCATGCCGTCAAACGCCGCCGAAAAGGGGCACAACGACTTTACCGTCTCGCTCCGGACGGTCGAATTTGTTCCACGGAGCCACAGGGGAGAAAACCGATGTCTCGTTGCCTTGCGCGGACCGTGCTGTCTGCTGTCTGTCTGCTGTTGCCCGCCGCGGTTGCGGCTACCGACCTGATCCCGGTCGAGGCCTTCGCGCGTCATGCGCAACTGTCCATGCCGACACTGTCGCCGAACGGGCAACATCTTGCCGTCAGCATGGCCGACGCCAGCGGCGACTCGTATGCGCTGGTCATCTATAGCGTGAACGATACCAAGCAGCCGATCAGCATGCTGCGCCTGCCGAAGTATGAGCGCCCGGCCGGCATCACTTGGGTAAGCGACACCCGACTGGTGGTGGAAAAAGCCAAGCAGTTCGGCTCGATCGACAAACCCATGGCGACGGGCGAGGTGATTGCCACCGACATCGACGGCAAGCGCCAGGACTATCTGTACGGTTACCAGAGCCAGATGGGTTCGCGCACCACGGGCTGGGGCTCGGTCGACGGTCTGCCGATGCCTGCCAACGGGCACTTCTACATGGCCGCGCAGAGTTGGGACAGCAAGAACACCAGTTCGCTTTACGACGTCAATGCCGACAAGGGCAGCAAGCACCTGATCGGGGACATTCGCGTCGCCGACATGAGCTTCATGGTCGGCGTCGATGGCAAGGCGCATTACGCGTATGGTCGCAACGACAACTGGGACTACGTGGTGTATCACCAGCAGCCCGGCGGCTGGACAAAGATGACCTCGGCCCAGGTTGGCGGAAGTTTTGTTCCCATCCACTTTTCACCCGACCAGCAGCGCATTTATGCCCGCTATGCCATTGGCGGCGGCCCGACCTCGCTGGTCGAACAGGACGAAAATGGCGCGTCACGCAAGGTGCTGTCCAGCGACGATTTCTCCAGCGTCGGCATCATCGAGTGGACGGCCTGGCCATACGCGCCGTTCGCCACCGTGCCGGCCACCGGCAAGCCGGAGTTCAGCTACATCGACATGAACGCGCCGACTGCCAAACTGCATCGCGCGTTGAGCATGAAGTTTCCCGGCAGCTATGTACACTTCATCAATTTCAGCGAGGATGGCAGCAAGCTGCTGTTCTCCGTCGACAGCGACCGCGATCCGGGCACGTATTTCCTGATCGACACGCACAACTATCAAGTCATCAAGCTGTTTGCCACGGCACCGTGGATCAATCCGAAAGACATGGCGGAACGCCGGCCGCTGCGATTCAAGGCCAGCGACGGCACGGAGCTGGAAGCTATCCTGACCCTGCCCAAGGGCCGGCCTGAAACGAACCTGCCGATGGTCTTGCTGCCCCATGGCGGGCCCATCGGCGTACAGGACGACTGGTTCTACGACAACGACGCCCAGTTCCTGGCCAACCGCGGGTACCTCGTGCTCCAGGTGAACTATCGCGGGTCCAGTGGCCGTGGCGCCGACTTCGAGGAAGCCGCGTACCTGAAATGGGGAACCCGCGTCCAGCAGGACCTGATTGACGGCGTGAAGTGGGCCATCGAGAAAGGTTACGCCGACGCCAAACGCGTCTGCGTCTATGGCGGCAGCTTCGGAGGCTATTCCGCCATGATGACCACCATCCGGGCACCGGGCCTGTTCAAGTGCGCTGTCGGTTACGCCGGCATCTACGACCTGAAGATGATGTACAAGAAGGGAGACATCCGCGAACGCAAGTCCGGCATCAGCTACCTGACGACCGTCATCGGCAAGGACGATGCCGACCTCGACGCGAACTCGCCCGCTCAGTTGGCCGACAAGATCAGCGCACCGGTGTTGCTCGTTCACGGCGAGGCCGACCAGCGGGCGCCCTTTGCCCAGGCCAAGGCCATGCGCGCCGCGCTCGATGCCGCCCACAAGCCGTACGAATGGCTGAGCAAGCCCGGCGAAGGCCACGGCTTCTATACCGAGAAGAACAACGTCGAGTTCTACAACACGTTGCAGGCCTTCCTGGAAAAGAACATCGGTCCGGGAGCGCCATCCGGACGATAAGTCGGGGCCAGGACAGGGCCACCTGCCGAAGCATCCGGTGACGGACCTTCGGCAGCATCATTCTGCGGATTCGAGCGAACAGATGACGTGGGCGATCGTGCGGAGCCGACGCTCACTTCGCGCGCGACCCGCGATCGCGCCACATCCGTTTCGCCGCTTTCGCGCATGCAATGCGTTCAAGTGCAAACCCGCGCTGATCAGGCAAAGGGCCGCGGCGTTGATGCGCCGGCCGCTAACGCCCTTCCCCTTCAATTTCTTGCGACACGGCAAACCCGCCGCGGCGGCGAACAATGTCGCGGCGACGCAATTTCTTCTTGCATCGCCCGCACTTTCATGAGCCGAAAAGCCATGCCATGGCTTCACGCCACATGTTCTTGCAGTTTGGCTGCGTTTTGACTTAACGTCGGCATTACATCGTCCTTCCCCACGCACGACGATGCCGTGGCGCGTAACCCTTCCCCAGGTGAGACGCGCTGTCTCGAGTACCCCGAATGACCAGCCTTGCAGCTGGTCACCGGTCGTTTTTGTTCGGAGTTTTACCCTAAAAATGAAACAGAAGACCTTGTTGGCTGTCGCCATTGCGACAGCCCTGACTCTGCCTACGTGGACAGTTTTCGCGCAGGACACCTCCTCCACCACCCAGGGCAACACCGATCAGGCCAAGCAGCTTGAGACGGTCACGGTTACCGGTTCGCGCATTCGCAGCGTGGACATGGAAACCGCCCAGCCGTTGTTCACCCTCGACCGCGCCGAAATCCAGAAGCAGGGCTACGTGACGGTCGGCGACATCCTGTCGCACATGACCAATGCCGGCTCGGCTGGCGTCAACAAGTCCACCGTGCTGGTCTCCAACGATTACGCCGGCGGTTCCTATGTCGATCTGCGCAGCCTGGGCTTGTCCCGCACGCTGGTGCTGGTGGACGGTCGTCGCTGGGGCACCAACACCGATGGCTTCACCGATCTGGACACGATTCCGTCCTCGATCATCGAGCGCATCGAAGTCCTGAAGGACGGCGCCTCGGCCATCTACGGCTCCGACGCGATCGCCGGCGTGGTCAACATCATCACCCGTACCGACTACAACGGTGCCGAAGCGAACGTCTACTTCGGCAAGAACGGCCAGGGTGACGGCACCAACCAGCAATACGATTTCACTGCCGGCAAGTCGGTGGGCAATGCCTCGTTCATGGTTGGCGGCACCTATGCCGAGACCGATCCGGTGTGGGCGCGCGATCGCGACTACGCGCTGTATCCGAAGGGCGTGCTGCACCCCACCGAAGGTCTTTCGTCCTTCGGCCCGGGCGGTCTGATCAGCAACGGTCCCGGCGGCGACGCCTACAAGCTCAACGAAGGCGGCGACCCCACCAAGTTCAGCGACTATCACAGCTACCTTGGCGCCGCCGACAACTACAACGCCGACCAGCAGATGATGCTGGCCAGCGGCAGCAAGCGTAAGTCGATCTTCGCCAAGGCCGCCTACAAGTTCGGCGACAACCTGAACCTGCATGGCGACGCGCTCTACAACGAGCGCACGGCGAACATCCAGGTTGCCGGCTACCCGGTCGGCACCGCCACCACCGGCCTGGTGCTGGACAAGAACAGCTACTACAACCCGCTGGGCGTGCAGAGCGGCTATGCGACTCCGCAGGACGTCGAGTTCCTGCGTCGCGGCACGGAGAACCCGCGCCTCACCAAGAACACGGTCAAGACCTATCGACTGGGTGGCGGCATCGACGGTGCATTCAGCGCAGGCGAGCACTATTTCACCTGGGACGTCAGTGCCTTCATCAACAAGAACACCGGCCATATCTTCGGCACCGGCAACTACGACCTGGTGAAGATGCAGCAGGCACTGGGACCGTCGTTCAAGGACACCGACGGCGTGGTCAAGTGCGGCACCCCGGGTGCCGTCATCACCGGCTGCACGCCGCTGAACGCCCTCGCCGGCGACGGTGGCTGGACCCGTGACATGCTGGACTACATCGGTCGCCCGACCAACGGCACCTATGGCTCCAAGACCACCGGTTTCACCGCCAACATCAGCGGTGACCTGGTACAGCTGCCGGCCGGCACGATGCAGTTCGCTGCCGGTGCGGAATATCGCCGCGAGTCGGGCTACCAGAGGCCGGACGGCTATTCCCAGACGGGCAACTCCACCGACCTGGCCGCTGATCCGTCGTCGGGCAGCTACAACACCAAGGAAGTCTACGCGGAGTTGAATATCCCGCTGCTGGCCGACATGGCGTTCGCCAGGCAGTTGTCGGTCGACATCGCCAGCCGTTACTCGCGTTACAGCAACTTCGGCAGCACCACCAACAGCAAGTTCGGCCTGACCTGGAAACCCGTCAACGACCTGCTGGTTCGCGGTAGCTACGCCGAAGGCTTCCGCGCACCGACGATCAACGATCTGTACGGCGGCCAGTCCCAGACGTTCGACAACTACACCGATCCGTGCGACGTCACCTTCGGCTCGGCCAGCACCAACCCCGCCGTGGCAGCCAACTGTGCCGCTGCTGGCCTGGGTGCGAACTTCCACCAGACCGACGCCGCCGGCAAGCCGGTCGATGGTCCGGGTGCGCAGTCGACCACGCCGTTCCTGTCGGGCTCCAACGTGAATCTGCAGCCGGAAACCTCGGCCAGCAAGTCGCTGGGCCTGGTCTACAGCCCGCACTTCGTGCAGGGCCTGGACCTGTCGCTGGACTGGTACAACATCCGCATCAAGAACCTGATCAGCGGCGTCAGCTCCGACAACGTGCTGGATGACTGCTACCTGCGTGGCGTCGCGGCCTCCTGCGGCCTGTTCCAGCGCGACGCCGACGGCCAGGTCGTCAACCTTTCGCACACGCTGGCCAACAAGGGCTGGCTGGAAACGGAAGGCTACGACTTCACGTTGAACTACCGCCTGCCGAAGTTCAGCATCGGCCAGTTCGTGGTACATCTGGATTCGAACTACCTGGTCAAGTACAACTCGAATGCCGGTTCCGGTGCGCCGACCGAGTTCAATGCGGGCAACTACTCCATCTGGCGCAACCGCACCAATGCCAACCTGGACTGGAGCCTGGGCAACTTCGGCGTGAACTGGGGCGTTCGCGCCTATTCCAACCTGAAGGAAGCCTGCGCTTACGACAAGGCTGGCGGTCCGCTTTGCGACCTGCCGAACCATTACACCCCGGGCGTGGGCGTGACTCCGATGCGTACCGTCGGCGGCATCGTGTACAACGACCTGCAGGTACGCTGGACGGCTCCGTGGAAGGGCACCTTCTCGGTGGGCGCGAACAACGTGTTCAACCGCGAGGGCGCTGCGTTCTACAGCGGCCCGGCCAACTTGTCGGACAGCCAGTACTCGTACAATCCGGCCTATGACATCGGTCGTTTCTTCTACTTGCGCTACAACCAGAAGTTCTAAGCCGGCAACGGTGTGAAGCAATGAAAACGCAGCCCGAAAGGGCTGCGTTTTTTTGTGCACCGTTCGCAACCGAAGATCAGGCCACCGCCTGTCAACGAAACAAGTGGACCACGCAGACACCCGCCGCGCGCACCCGTCACAACAGCACGGGGCGATCCGGCAATTCGTCGGGGTTGGCACGTCCGTCGCCGGGGAAATGACGTTCCAGCAATGCACTCGCCGCAGCGATGCCGGCCAGGCTGCCCGCACGCCACTCGCCACCGGCATAGCACTCGCGCATGCGCGCGCAGATCGCGCTCCACGCTTCGGCCGGGACCTTCGCCGCGATGCCGCGATCGGCGACGACCTCGATGCGATGCTCGGCCATCAGCACGTAGAGCAGCACGCCGGAATTGTGTTCGGTGTCCCATACACGCAGTTGCGTGAACAGCTGCCGCGCGCGGGTCGGCGCGTCGAGCCCGCCCAGCACGTCCGCCGGCGCCAGCCGCGACTCGACCGCAAAACGGATCTCGCCCAGGTGGGTGCGTTCGCCCGCCGCGATCGCCGCGGCCATCTCGTCCAGCAAGGCTGGCGAAAAGCGGCGCGACAGGCGAAACCAGTCGCCGAACAGATTCACCCACAGCCGTCGCATGCGCTCCATCACCAGCTCCCCGAAGAACCGCCGCCGCCGAAGCTGCCGCCGCCACCGCTGAAGCCGCCGCCGCCAAAACCGCCACCGGAGCGTCCCCCGCCCCAGCCTCCGCCGCCACCAAGGCCGCCCCAACCGCCACCGCCGATCGAACGGCCGGCGCCGGCGGGTAGCAGCATCAGGACGCCACCGATCAGCGCACCGATCAGGCCGGCACCCATCGAGATCAGCAGCCACAGCAGGCCGCCGATCGCCAGCGCACCCAGCGACGCACGCAGCCACGCCGGGGCGCGTCCGAAGATCCCGCGCAGGAACAGTGCCGCGAACACGGCGATCATCAAGCCGGTCTGCAGGTCGAGGCCGCCATGTTCGCCCGCGGGCGAACCGCGGACCGGCAGCGGCAGCGGTTCGCCGTCGATCAGCTGGGTCAGCGCGCCGACCGCGTCGCTGATGCCGCCGAAATAATCGTTGCCGCGAAATTTCGGCGCGATGTATTCGCGGATGATCCGCGCCGTGGCCGCGTCCGGGATCGCGCCCTCGAGGCCGTAGCCCACTTCGATGCGCACGCTGCGATCGTTCTTGGCGATCAGCAGCAGCACGCCGTCATCGGTGCCCTTGCGGCCGATCCTGTTGGCCTCGGCCACGGCCAGCGAGTAGCCCTCGATGTCCTGGTCGCCGGTGCTGCCGACCATCAGCACCACCAGCTGGGCGCCCTTGGCTTTCTCCAGCGCCTCCAACTGCGCGTCGAGCTGGTTAACCTGCCCGGCGGTCAGCGTGCCGGTGAGGTCGGTGACATGCCGCGCCAGTTTCGGCACGGCATCCGCCGCGTACAGCCCGGTCTGCAGCAGCAGGAGCAGCGCCAGCAGCCAGTGGCGCGACCGGCGCCCGGCCGTCATCAGTGCGTCGCCGCTGGCGCCGGTGCGGTGGTGCCGAAGTCGACCTTCGGTGCCGTGGAGATGGCCTGTTCGTTCTGCACGCTGAAGTTCGGCTTGACCTGGTAGCCGAAGATCTTCGCGGTCATGTTGTTGGGAAAGGTGCGGATCATGCTGTTGTATTCCTGCACCGACTGCACGTAGCGGTTGCGTGCCACGGCAACCCGGTTCTCGGTGCCTTCCAGCTGCGCCTGCAGGTTCTGGAACAGGCCGTCGGCCTTCAGCTGCGGGTAGTTCTCGCTGACCACCATCAGCCGCGACAGCGCATTGCCCAGCTCGCCCTGGGCGGCCTGGAACTGCTGCAGCTTCTGCGGGTCGTTGAGCGAGTCGGCGTTGACCTGCAGGCTGCCCACCTTGGCACGGGCCTCGGTCACCTCGACGAAGACCTTCTCCTCGTGCTGGGCATAGCCCTTGACCGTGTTGACCAGGTTGGGCACCAGGTCGGCACGCCGCTGGTACTGATTGAGCACTTCGGACCAGGCGGCCTTGACCGCCTCGTCCTGCTTCTGGATGGCGTTGTAGCCGCAGCCCGACAGCATGACCACGAGCAACAGCAATACGAGATGGCGCAGGGTCTTCATGGATGGCTCCGGTCCGTTGCAGGATTCATTCGATCATCCCATGCGTGACACCGCCATCGTGTCGGCACGGAGTGAAGGGTCAGCTAGCCGAGCAGGCGTGGCCCCAGGATCAGCGTCCAGCTCAGCACCACCAGCATCAGCAGCACGAACACCGCGGCCGAGCCCATGTCCTTGGCGCGCCCGGCCAGTTCGTTGAATTCGGGGCTGACCTTGTCGACCACCGCCTCGATCGCCGAGTTCAGCAGCTCGGCCGACAGCACCAGCAACGGGGCCAGGATCAGCGCGAACTTTTCCAGCCCGCCATGGCCCAGCCACAGGCCCAGCGGCACCATCACGATGGCCAGGCAGGCTTCCAGGCGAAAGGATGCCTCGTGCTTCCAGCCAGCGCGCAAGCCCTTCATCGACCAACGGAATGCGTTCCAGACCTGCTTCGGACCACGAAAACCTTCGGCGGCCATCAGCGGCCCCGCCGTCCGGCCGGTGGTCGCTGTGGTGACAGGGTGGAATCGGGTTGGGGCATGGTGGGCCGGGCTCCGGGAAGCGGTGATGGCAGGCGCCTGATGATGCCACAAGCAGCCGTCCGCACACGGCTCGCGCCACCTTTCCAAGCACCTGCGGCGCATACCTGTCATGTCGCAGTGCAGCTACACCCTGCCGGCGGATGGGTTAGGCTTCGTCGGTTGTGGTCCGTTCAGGATCACATGCCGAAGGCGCGTGCCAGCACGCCGCCATGGTCTGAAACCCGCACGGAAAATCTATGGCAACCCAGAACCCGCCCGTCTCGCAGACGAAGTCCTTCAGTACCGTCTTCCTGATCGAAATGTGGGAGCGCTTCGGCTTCTACGGCATGCAGGTGTTGATGGTCACCTACATGGTGAAGAAGCTCGGCTTCGTCGACAGCAAGGCCAACCTGATCTGGGGCGCCGCCGCGGCGCTGATCTATGCGACGCCGGCCATCGGTGGCTGGGTGGGCGACAAGCTGATCGGCACGCGCCGCACGATGCTGATCGGTGCCGTCGTGCTTGCGCTGGGCTACGCGATGTTGTGGATCCCGACCAACAACGCCTACTTCCTGTACGTGGCGCTGGGCGTGATCATCGTCGGCAACGGCTTCTTCAAGCCGAACGCCGGCAACCTCGTGCGCAAGATCTACGAGGGTGACGACACCAAGATCGACAGCGCCTTCACCATCTACTACATGGCGGTGAACATCGGCTCGACCATCTCGATGCTGCTGACGCCGTGGATCCGCGATTACGTTGGCGCGAAGTACGGCGACGCCTGGGGCTGGCACACCGCCTTCGGCGTCTGCGCGATCGGCCTGGTGCTGGGCCTGATCAACTACTCGCTGATGTACCGCACGCTGCAGCACATCGGCTCGCCGGCCGACGACGAGCGGGTCGACTTGAGGAAGCTGGGGCTGCTGGCGCTGGCGGCCATCGGCATGGTCTTCGTGTCGGCCTTCATCCTGCAGAATGAAATGGTGGCGCGGATCTGCGTGTATGCCGCCGGCGTGGTGATCCTGGGCATCTTCATCCACCTGATCCGCAGCAGCGAACACCATGAGCGGGCCGGCCTGGTCGCCGCCCTGGTACTGGTCGCGCAGACGATCTTCTTCTTCATCTTCTACCAGCAGATGTCGACCTCGCTGAACCTGTTCGCGCAGCGCAACGTCGACCTCTCGTTCGACCTGTTCGGCTGGCACCTGTTCAACTGGATTCCCGAGCAGTTCCAGTCGCTCAACGCGATCTGGATCGTGCTGCTGAGCCCGGTGCTGGTCTTCATCTACAACAGCATGGGCAAGGTCGGCAAGAATCCTTCGGTGGCCGCGAAGTTCGCCTGGGGTTTCGCCGCGGTGGCGATCGGCTTCTTCATCTACGGCGTGGGCGCCCGCTTCGCGGTGAACGGCCAGGTGTCGTCGTGGATCATGGTGTGGGGCTACGGCCTGTACTCGCTGGGCGAGCTGCTGGTCAGCGGCCTGGGCCTGGCGATGATCGCCCGCTACGTGCCGGCGCGCATGGGCGGATTCATGATGGGCGCCTACTACGTGGCCTCGGGCATCTCGCAATACCTGGGCAGCGTGGTGGCGAACTTCGCCAGCATCCCCACCGACATCAAGGACCCCCTGGTGTCGCTGCCGATCTATACCGCGCTGTTCAACAAGCTCGGCCTCGCCGGCGTGGGTTGCACGGTGATCGCCATTGCGATGCTGCCGCTGATGAGCAAGCTGTCGGCCAGCCACTCCGATGCGGCGACCAACAACAAGCCCCTGCCGCCGGTGCGCAGCGAGGAATTCAACACGCCGTAAGTGGTCCACCGAAGCCCGCCGTGCATGTCGCGGCGGGCTTCGCCCGTCCAGCAAGCCAGGAAGATCACCATGCCTCACCGATCCGCCCAACGCATCGGTCCGTTTGCACTGACGCGGACGCTGGCCTGGCTGCGGATCTGCGCCATCGCCGGACAGAGCACGGCGGTACTGGTCTGCGCCTGGTGGATGCGACTGAACGTGCCGCTGCTGCCCCTGCTGATCGGCATCGGCGTGCTGGCGGTGTTTTCGGTATTCGCCGCCTGGCGGCTGACCCAGCCGTGGCCGCTCGGCGAGTGGGAGGCGGTGGGACACATCGCCTTCGATACCCTGGTACTCGGCTACTTGCTGTATTTCAGCGGCGGCGCCAGCAACCCGTTCATCACCCTGCTGCTGGTGCCGATCGCCTTGAGCGCCGCGGCGCTGTCGGCGCGGGCGGTCCTGGCCGTGGCAGCACTGGCGGGCATCGCCTACGTGCTCCTGCTTTACCAGCATGTACCTCTGCCGGTGTCGATGCACGGGGATTCACCGAACCGCTTCTCGTTGCACGTCGCGGGGATGGGCGTGAACTTCGTGATCAGCGCGGTGCTGCTGGGGTTTTTCATCAGCCGGCTGGCCCGCGTCCTGCGTCTGCAGCAACTCGAAGTGCAGCGGATACGCGAACGCGCATTGCGCGACGAAGGCATCCTGGCCATCGCCACCCAGGCCGCCGGCGCGGCGCACGAACTCAACACGCCGCTGTCGACGATGCGCACCCTGCTGCCGGAGCTGCGCCGCGAGCACGCCGGCGAGGCCACGCTGTCCGAAGACCTGGAGCTGCTCGAAAGCCAGGTCGATCGCTGCCGCACGATACTTCGCGAGATGGTCGCGTTCGGCAAGGCGCAGTTGTCGCAGGAACCGGAGCGACTGCGGCTGGACCAGTTCATCCACGGCTGCCTGGAGCGCTTCCAGCTGCTGCGGCCGGAAGCCGAGCTGACGGTGACGCTCGATCCGGAGCTGGCGAGCACTGTCCTGCGCACGCCACCGGGGCTTCGCCATGCACTGATCAACCTGCTCAACAACGCGGTCGACGCTTCGGCCGCCAATCAATCCGACGCCATCGCCCTGGAGGTTTCGCGCGACGGGCCGTGGCTGCAGTTGTGCGTGCGCGATCACGGTCCGGGCTTCGATGATGACCCGGAGATCACCGCGCTGGGTCATTCGCACAAGCAGGCCGGCCTGGGCATCGGCCTGGCGTTGGCCGAAGCCACGGCGGAGCGCCTCAATGGCGAGCTGGTTGCCGGCAATACCGGACGCGGCGCCAGGGTCTGCCTGCGCCTGCCGCTGGCGGTGATCGCCGAAAAATAGCCCGGCGCGCGTGCAAGTCGCGCCGCTTCCGGCAAGAATGGACGCTGGATCACCATCAGGCCCCCCGCGATGACCGAGTTGCCCCAAGCTGCCACGGCGCGACCGCTGCTGCTGGTCGACGACGATGCCACCTTCCTGCGCGTACTGGCGCGTGCGCTGGGCTCGCGCGGCTTCGAGGTGATCACCGCCAGCAATTTCGACGAGGCCCGCGCACTGACGCGCCGGCACCATCCGCGCTACTGCGTGCTCGACCTCAAGCTGGGCGAAGAAAACGGCCTGCGCCTGATCCCCGAACTGCACACCCTGGTGCCCGACCTGCGCGTGCTGCTGCTGACCGGCTACGCCTCGATCGCCACTGCGGTGGAGGCGATCAAGCGCGGTGCACACGACTACCTGGCCAAGCCGGTCGACGCCGACGCCGTGGTGCGCGCCCTGCTCGATGGCGACAGCGAAACCGACGACGCCGACCTGCCCGACACACCGGAACAGCCGCTTGCCCTGCGCCGACTGGAGTGGGAACACATCCAGCGCGTGCTGACCGAATGCGACGGCAACATCTCCGAAACCGCCCGCCGCCTCGGCATGCACCGCCGCACCCTGCAGCGCAAGCTGAGCAAGCACCCGGTGCGCGAACGTCCCGACCGGGAAGACTGATCGCTGAGCGGGCATTGCCCGCCGCTTTCCCGGAACCACAAGAGCCGACGGGCAGTGCCCGCCCCGCGTGCCGTCGGCACCTTTCGCCGCGCCCGTGCATCCCATGGCCGTCCCCCGCTGCGACAACACGCCATCTGTCGTGCGCATGGCAGCGGACTATCCTTGCAACCCTAGACCCCCATCCAGAGTATCGCTTGAACGCCCTCCCGCTCGGCCTTTGCGCTGTCGCACTCGCGGTGTCTTCCAACCCGTTGCCGGCCGCCGATACCGCCTTGCAGACCACCACCCTCACACCGGTCTCGGTGCACGCCAGCGACACCATGGTGATGGAGACACCCAGCGTGCAGGTGCGGGTAAAGCGGGCGCAACTGCAGCAGCAGAACGTCACCGAGAGCGCCGATGCGCTGAAGTACGCGCCGAACATGATGGTGCGCAAGCGCTACATTGGCGATCCGAACGCGGTGATCAGCGGCCGCAACGCCGGCACCCTGCAAAGCGCACGCAGCCTGGTCTATGCCGACGGCCTGCTGCTGTCCAACCTGATGACCAACGGCTGGGACGGCGCACCGCGCTGGGGCATGGTGGCGCCGCAGGAAATCGGCGCCGTCGACATCCTGTACGGCCCCTATTCCGCGCTGTATCCGGGCAATTCGCTGGGCAGCACCGTGCTGATCCACACCGTGCTGCCGCAGCGGCTGACCGCCAGCGTGAGCACCCAGTTCTTCAGCCAGGACTACCGTGACGCGTACGGCGCCGGCGGCCACTACAACGGTCACCAGGCCGCCGCCACGCTGGGCAACAAGCAGGGCCGCTGGAGCTGGCTGCTCGAATACAGCCGACTAGACAACCGCGGCCAGCCGATGCAGTACGCCACGGCCCGGGCCGGCAGCGACCCCGCCCTGGCCGTGCCGGTGACCGGCGCCACCGCCGACCGCAACCCGAACGGCAGCGCACGGCTGGTCTACGGCGCCAACAGCATCGAACACACCGTGCAGGACCAGGCCAAGCTGAAAATGGGCGTCGACCTGAGCGAGCACGTCGCCGCGCTGTTCACCGTGGGCTGGTGGCACAACCGCGCCGAGGACTTCACCCGCAGCCTGATCCGCGACGGCGACGGCAACCGGGTCAATGGCGGCGTCATCAGCGCAGACGGGCAGGCCTGGACGCTGCCGGCCAGCGGCCTGGCGCCTTCCTCGGCCAGCGACACGCACATGCTGTACGGCATCGAGCTGAACGGCCATCTCGACAACGGCTGGCGCTGGACCGCGGTGGCCAGCCACTACGACTTCCTGCGCTCGCTGGCCGGCAGCGCAAACAACGCCGAACCGGGTCGGCCCGTCAACGGCCCGGGCACGGTCGCCAACAAAGCCGGCTCGGGCTGGGACACTCTCGACCTGCGCAGTTCCGGTCCCATCGGTGATCGTCACATGCTGTACGCCGGCATCCATGCCGATCGCTACGTGCTGGACAGCCAGCTGCGCAACGCCAGCCACTGGCTGGGTGATGCCGACGGCGCGCTGCTCAGCGCGTTCGGTGGCCGCAGCCAGACCCGCGCGCTGTACCTGCAGGATGTATGGAGTTTCGCCGACGCATGGGCGCTGACCCTGGGCGGCCGGCTGGAACAATGGCGGGCCTACGACGGCCTGCGCGGCAACGGCAACACCACGCTGCGCTATGCCGACCGCCGACGCACCGACTTCTCGCCCAAGGCCGCGCTGAGCTGGGACTTCGCCGAAGACTGGGAACTGCGCCTGGCCCATGGCAAGGCAGTGCGCTACCCGACCGTGAACGAACTGTTCCAGGGCAGCCTGTCGGCCAATGCGATCGTCAACAACAACCCGGACCTTCGGCCCGAGATCGACGAATCCACCGACCTCACGCTGAACCACCACCTGGAAAACGGCCACTGGCGCATTTCGCTGTACCAGGACCGCATCGCCGATTCGCTGTACTCGCAGACCGACATCACCGTCACCCCCACCGTCACCAGCGTGCAGAACATCGACCGCATGCGCAGCCGCGGGCTCGAGGGCGAGATCGCCCTCACCAACCTGTGGCTGGACGGACTCGACGTGCAGGCCAGCGTGGCCTTCAACAACGCCCGCACGCTGGACGACAGCCAGTATCCGCTGGCCAACGGCAAGCTGTTCCCGCGCATCCCGAAAATCCGCGCCAGCGTGTTCGCCGATTACCGCTTCGCGCCGCAATGGGACGCCTCGCTGGGCATCCGCCATTCCGGCCGTCAGTACGGCACGCTGGACAACAGCGACCACGTCGACAGCTACGGCGCGGTAAGCCGCTTCACCGTAGCCGACGCCCGGCTGCGCTGGTCCTTCGCGCCCGGCTGGACCGTCGCGCTCGGCGTCGACAACCTGACCAACGAACGTTACTGGGTCTACCATCCCTACGCTGGCCGCACCTGGTTCGGCGAGCTGCGCTGGGAGTTGTGATGCGTCGTCTGTTGATCACCCTGCTCTGCCTGCTTCCCGTTGCCGTGCTCGCCCACGACGGCATGCACATGGACATGCCCAAGGGCCCCGAACTTGGCGCCAGCGCCGCGTTCGACAGTCACGGCCGGCTGTACGTGGTGGACGCGGCGGACGGTCACGTGCGGCTGCGCCACTCCGATGACGGCGGCCGCACGCTGAGCGCGCCGGTCGAGGTGAACGCCGTGGCGGAACGCATCTACGCCGAAGGCGAGAACCGGCCGAAGCTCGCCTTCGGTCCCCACGACGAGATCTACGTGAGCTGGTCGCAGCCGCGCACCGCACCGTGGACCGGTTTCGTGCGCTTCGCCCGTTCGACGGATCGCGGCGAGCATTTCAGCGAACCGCTCACCGTGCATCATGACCATGCCGAGATCACCCATCGCTTCGACGCGCTGGCGGTGGACGGCAAGGGCCGCATCGTGATCGCCTGGATCGACAAGCGCGACCTGGTCGCTGCCGACGGCGCGAACAAGCCCTACCTCGGCGCCGCGGTCTACTACAGCTGGTCGGAGGACGGCGGCGCCAGCTTCGTGCCCGAGCGCAAGCTGGTCGACCAGAGTTGCGAATGCTGCCGCATCGCGCTGGCGCGCACGACCGACGGGCACGTCGCGGCGTTCTTCCGCAGCATCTACGGCGACAACATCCGCGACCACGCCTATGCCGTGTTGCGCACCGACGGCCAGGACAGCACGGTCCGGCGCGCCACCTTCAGCGAATGGCATATCGCCGGCTGCCCGCACCACGGCCCCGGCCTGGCGATCGGCGCTGACGGTGTCCGCCACGCGGTGTGGTACGAGGCGAAGAGCGCGCCCACGATCCACTACGGCCAGCTCGATCCCGGCCACCCGCCCCAGCACGCAACGACGATCGCCGCCGCCGGCGCCAGCCACGCCGACGTGGCCGTGCACGGCCACACCGTGTGGGTGGTGTGGAACCAGGTTGGCGCGGATGGCTACACGCTGATGCTGCGCCGCTCGACCGACAACGGCGCGCACTTCGACGCGGAACGCGCCATCGCGCACAGCGGCGGCGCGGTCGGCTCACCGCAGTTGCTGACGAAGTCGGGCCAGGCCTTCGTGGCCTGGAATACGGCGCAGGGATTTCGCCTGATCGGGACAGCGCCATGAAGCGCCTGCTGCCGCTGCTGTTCCTGCTGCTGCCAGCACTGGCCTGCGCCGGTTCGCTGCAACCGCTGGCCGCCGATGACGTGGCCGCCCTGCTCAAGCCACCGGCGCACGGCGAACGCATCATCGCGCTGTGGGCGCTCGATTGCGCCTACTGCGAACCGAACCTGCAGGCGCTGGCCAGACTGCAAGGCCAGCATCCCGACGAGATCGAGCTGGTGCTCGTGACCACCGACGGCATCGAGCAGGCCGCGACGATCGAGGCGCGCCTGCGCGGCATGAAGATGGACGGCTATCCGAACCGCGCCTACGCCGAAGCGTCGCCCGAACGCATCAACTTCCTGCTCGACCCGCACTGGGGCGGCGAGACACCGCGCGTGCTGATGATCCGCGCCGACGGCAGCCGGCTCGGCATCAGCGGCGCGCTGACGCCCGCGCAGCTGCGCAAGCTCCTGTAGGGCACCGCGCGCTTACGGCTGGGCGACGCTCTCGGCCGGCGCCGGCTCGGGGATCTCGGTGGTGCCATCGTCCTCGTCACCGTACAGCGCCACGTGTGGTACGCCGTCGGCGCCGATCCAGCCGCGGTACATGCCATCGGTGTTGAACGGGATCGAGATGTGGCCTTCCGCATCCAGCGCGATCGCGCCGCCGTTGCCACCCATCGACGGGATTTCCTGGTTGATCACTTCGGCCGCGGCGCGCTTCAGCGGCACGCGCATCTGGGTCACCTTCATGCAGATCTCGTGCGCGGCCACGGTGCGGATGTAGAACTCGCCCCAGCCCGTACCCGACACCGCGCAGCCCGAGTTGGCATAAGTGCCGGCGCCGATGATCGGCGAATCGCCGATGCGGCCCCAGCGCTTGTCGGTCATGCCGCCGGTGGACGTGCCGGCAGCCAGGTGGCCCTGCGCATCCAGCGCCACCGCGCCCACGGTGCCGAAATGTCTGGCCGTCTCGACGTCCGCATGGGGCTGCTTCGCTGCGTCCTCCTTCAACGCCTTCTGCAACTGCTGCCAGCGCTCCTCGGTGCGGAAATACGCGGGATCGACCAGGGTGATGCCCTGCTCCTTCGCAAACGCCTCGGCACCGTCACCGGAAAGCATCACGTGGGGCGAATGCTCCATCACCGCGCGGGCCAGCAGGATCGGATTCTTCACCCGCTGCACCCCGGCCACCGCGCCGGCACGCAGCGTATAGCCGTCCATGATCGCCGCATCCAGCTCGTTCCTGCCGTCATGGGTGAACACCGCGCCCTTGCCGGCGTTGAAATTCGGATCGTCCTCCAGCACGGCAAGCGCGGCGGCCACCGCGTCCAGCGCCGGCTTGCCCGCCTTGAGCTCGGCGTAGCCGTTCTGCAAAGCCTGCGTCATCGCCGCGCGTACCGCCTGCTCCCTGGCCGGCGTCATGTCGCGCTTGATCACGCCAGCGCCGCCGTGGATCACCAGGACGGGTGACACGGCGGCATGGCTCATGGCGGTGATTCCGATGGCTGCAAGGGCGGCAAACAGATGACGCGATTTCACGACACTCTCCCGGACGGTAACCGGGCGAGTATAGCCATGGCGATCATTTCGGTTCGAAATTCACCTTGTTGTCATGGAACACGGCGCGCATCCCATCAACGTCCGCAATCAGCTGCAAGGCCGAGGTAGCTGGCACTTGTTCAAGGTTCGACGCCACCAGCCGATTGTCCAGAGCCTCCGGATTGACGAGCACGAAGCCGGCCTTGGCCGCCACCGATTCGCCCAGTGCCCGCGCCGACCTACCCTTTGTCCGCTGGTCGATTTTCGTGGAATTGCCGAGTGACGAAAGCGATCCGCTGCAGCCGTTGCTCGGCGTCACACGGAGCTTGATCGTATTGTCCTCCAGTTTCCCGTTTTCAACTTGCTTGCCGTCGATGATCTGGCCAAACACGATGCTGGCCTGCTGACCGGGCATGGTTCGCACGATGGGTTTGGCCGACTGGGTCCGCACCTTGCCGCCACCACGATCGAAGCGGGTGTCGACCTCCGCACTGATCTCAAGCTGGCCAGCGGCTGCAGGTGACACAGCAGGTGATACAGAGAAGCGGCCCTGCCACGACAACTGGCTGGTGTCGGTTCCACTCAACTCGGTGTATTCGCCCGGTTTCACGCAACGGGTGAAATGCATCGACTCCGGGTGGCCACCCATGGCGATGTCGATCTTCAACGTGTACCGATCGCCAGTACCGGCGCCGTTCCTTGCCTGCGGCGAGGGTGTCGCGGCGTAGACGGCTGCAGTCATGCCGAGGGCGAAGATGGCGAGGAAAACACGGCCAGTGCGCTGGCGCGAGATATCGGGCTGTTGCAGTTTCAACATGGCAATGCGCTCCGTGAGTGGATGACGAGGGGACCAGGTGCAACCCACCGGCAGCGCGAATGCGGCCGACTGGGTCTTCAACATCGCGTTCGCATAGCTGCGTCGCTGCTCGCCGTGTTCGCGCAGCACGGCGGCGTCGCAGGCCAGTTCCTGGTCGTGGCGAAGTGCGGCAAGCGCCCACCAGGCCAGCGGGTGAAACCAGAACAGCGCGACCGTCAGCTGGGCGCACAGGCACCACCAGCCGTCGTGGCGGCGCGCATGCGCCGTCTCATGTGCGAGGATCAGCATGCGTTCGCTGGCGTCGTAGCGCTGCTCGAAATCCGCCGGCAGCACGATGCGCGTGCGCCAGGCGCCGACAAGGGCCGGGCCGACATCCGTGCCGACGGCACGCAACACCGGCCAGCGCGACAAAGAGACGGGCATGGCGGTGGCTCCGCGCAGGCAGCGCCGGTAGCGCTGCTGCACCAGCGCGGCCAGCACCAGACTGCACACGCTGCCGGCGACCCAGGCCAGCATCGCAAGGACGCGCCAGTCGATGGCACCTGATGCCGCCGCATGCACCGGCAATGCAGCGGCGGCCGAGGTGATCGCGATCACCACCGGCGACAGCACCACGACCGGCGCTTCAGCCACATGCGGCAACTGGCTGGCCAGCATCGCCAATGGCGGCAACAGCCACAGCTGGAATGCCCGCTCGGCGCCGAACAGCCGGCGGCATGGCCGGCGCAGCAGGGCCACCACCAGCACGGCAGCGGTGAAGGCCAGCACCAGCAACCAGCCGCGCCCGAGCCAGTCGATCGCGGCCTCACTGCTCATCGTCGAGCTCCTTCAGCAGCTTGCGCAGCTCGGCGATGTCCTTCTTCGACAGTTTGCGCTGCTCGGAGAAGTGCGCCACCAGCGGCGCCACGCGACCGCCGAACAGGCGGTCGAGCAGGCCCTTGCTCTCCTGCTGCACGTACTGCTCGCGGGTCAGCAGCGGCGTGTAGAGGTAGCGGCGGCCGTCGCGCTCGGCGTGCACGGCCTTCTTGCGCAGCAGGCGGTTGAGCAGGGACTTGACCGTGCCTTCCTGCCAGTTTTGCGCCGGGCCGACCTCGGCGAGGATTTCTTCGGCGGTACGCGGCGCTTCGCGCCACAACACGTCCATCACGACGGCTTCGGCTTCACTGATTGCCATGGGGCACCGTTTACATGTGTAAGTGGAATGATGTTTACACGTGTAATTGACTGCGTCAAGCCTCTTTCGCGTGGGCAGGAACCGTTTCGCCGCAGCGCCGGAACCCGATGCAGGGGTCGTCGGAACGACGTGACTCCTAAGTGGACACGCAGGCCTCGGACCTTGGTACAAGGTCGATCCGGTGCAATCCGTCGTATCCTTGTCAGCTGACTCTCCCTGCAGGAAGGCACAGCAATGGACAAGGTTTATCCCAGCGCCGCGAAGGCCCTTGATGGTCTGTTGGCCGATGGCATGACCATCGCGGCTGGCGGTTTCGGCTTGTGTGGCATCCCCGAGAACCTGATCGGCGCGTTGCTCGAAGCCGGCACGAAGGATCTGACCATCGTCGGCAACAACGCCGGCGTGGACGATTTCGGCATGGGTCCGCTGCTGAAGACGCATCAGGTGAAGCGGGTCTACGCATCGTACGTCGGCGAGAACAAGGAATTCGAGCGGCAGACGCTGGCCGGCGAACTCGAACTGCACCTGACCCCGCAGGGCACGCTGGCCGAGAAGCTGCGCGCCGGCGGCGCCGGCATCCCCGGTTTCTACACGCGCACCGGCTTCGGCACCAAATTGGCCGAGGGCAAGGAGACCAAGGTCTTCGGCGGCAAGGAATACGTGCTGGAGGAATCGATCACCGCCGACCTGTCGATCGTGAAGGCGTGGAAGGGCGACGCGCACGGCAACCTGGTGTTCCGCGAGACCGCGCGCAACTTCAACCCGATGATCGCCACCTGCGGCAAGGCCTGCGTGGCCGAGGTCGAGCACCTGGTGCCGGTGGGCGAACTGGACCCGAACAACATCCACGTGCCGGGCATCTACGTCGACCGCATCGTGCAGGGCGCGAAGTACGAGAAGCGCATCGAGTTCCGCACCCTCGCCGGCGTGGTCGGCGCGAAGGAAAGCCCGATCCGCGTGGCGATGGCCAAGCGCGCCGCGCAGGAACTGCGGGATGGCTTCTACGTGAACCTGGGCATCGGCATTCCCACCATGGTGGCGAACTACATCCCCGAGGGCGTCAGCGTCACCCTGCAATCGGAGAACGGCCTGCTCGGCATCGGCCCGTTCCCGACCGAGGACCAGCTCGATCCCGACCTGATCAATGCCGGCAAGCAGACCATCACCACCCTGCCCGGCTCCAGCTTCTTCTCCAGCGCCGATTCGTTCGCGATGATCCGCGGCGGCCACATCGACCTGTCGATCCTGGGCGGCCTGGAAGTCTCCGCGCACGGCGACCTGGCCAACTGGATGGTGCCAGGCAAGATGGTCAAGGGCCCGGGCGGGGCGATGGACCTGGTCAGCGGCGTCAAGCGCGTGGTGGTGCTGATGGAGCATTGCGCGAAGGACGGTTCGCCGAAGATCAAGGAGCAGTGCGACCTGCCGCTGACCGGCAAGCAGGTGGTCGACCTGATCATCACCGACCTGTGCGTGTTCGCGGTCGAGAAAGGCAAGGGTCTGACCCTGCTCGAACTCAACGAAGGCGTGAGTCTGGACGACGTGAAGGCGAAGACCGGCTGCGCGTTCGACGTGGCACTGCCGACCCCGTGACGCTCAAGCGCGGCGGGCACGGCCCGCCTCGCTTCTGAAGCGGACGTGCCGGCAGACGATGTCCGCTTTACAAGCCGGCTTCCACCACCTCGGCGGGCAGCGGATGCGGAAAGTGGATGCTTGCCACGTTCTCCCTGCCGGGCAGGGTCTGCAGTTCCAGCGACCAGGCGAAACGGTCGCTGATCCGTTGGGCGATCGCCAGCTCGAAACCGTGCCGGTCCACGTTTCCCACCGGCGGGGAATGGGCGGACCCCGTTTCCAGCACCTCGGCATGATTGCGTACGCTGATCATCCCCGGCAGCACGCTGATCACCACCCGTCCCTGCTCGGTCTGCTGGGACGCGTTGCGGATCAGCTGCCAGCACAGCACCGACAATGCCTGCGGAGAGCCCTGCAGGGCAAACCGCGCAGGCTCTTCCAGCAGCAACTCGATCGGCCGACCCGACAGCATCTCGCGGGCGGCCTCCAGTTCTTCCTGCAGCACATCGTTGACGATGAAATGGCGATCGTCCATCGGGCTGTCCGCTTCGCGCGCCAGTACCAGCAGGGCCTCCACCAGGACTTCCATCTCGCGCGTGGCGCGCTTGATGCGGCGCACCGAGCGGTTGCCGAAGTCGCTGAGCCCGTCTTCCTCGGCCAGCATGTCGACCGACATCTTGATCACGGTGAGCGGGCTGCGCAATTCGTGGCTGGCGTCACGGGTGAAGTTGCGCTCACGCTGGTTGTAGTTGGCCAGGCGCACGGCGAAGCCGTGCAATCCGCGGGTGAGCGAGGCCACGTCCGCATCGGTATGCGCCGACAACTGTTCGACCCGCAGCAGTCCGGGGTCCGGCGACTGGCCGTCCCAGCGGTTGACCACGCGTGCCAGCGCCCGTACCGGGCGCCATTCCCGCCGGGTGATGAACCATGCCAGCGCCGTGATCACCACGATCACCGCAATCACCAGGGGCGTGGGAATCACGTTGTACATGCCCAGCACGCAGACGAAGACCACCGTCACGAACTGCAACGCGAAAACCATGGCAATGCGTCGACGGAACGCACCCGTCGGTGATGCGGCTATGGTGACCCGGCTATCCATTTCCTGTACTTGTCATCTCGGTCATGGCCATCTCTGTCACGGTCACCGCGGGTCACGCCGTCTCGGGCGAGGAAGCGACTTCGGATTCCAGATCCGCGAGTCGATAACCTGCCGAATGGATGGTGTGTAGCAGGGGTCGTGCGAAGGGTTTGTCGATGACCCGACGCAGGTTGTACAGATGCGAGCGCAAGGTGTCGGAGTCGGGCAGCGTGTCGCCCCAGATCTCGCGCTCGATGTCGCGTCGGCTGACCACGCGGGGCGACTCGCGCATCAGGATCGCCAGCAGTTTCAGGCCGATCGGCGAGACGGTCAGCTCCTGGCCCTCGCGGGTCAGTTGCAGGGTGGCGGTATCCAGCGTCATGTCGCCCACCGTGAGCACCTCGGTGGAGACCTGGCGACGGTCGCGGCGGATCAGGGCACGCACCCTGGCTTCCAGCTCGCGCACCTCGAACGGCTTGACCAGGTAATCGTCCGCACCGGCTTCCAGCCCGGCCAGCTTGTCTTCCAGCGTGTCGCGCGCGGTCAGCATCAGCACCGGGGTGGACTTCTTGGCCTCCTTGCGCAGCTTGCGGCAGACCTCCAGTCCGTCCAGTCCCGGCAGCATCAGGTCCAGCACCAGTACGTCATAGCTGTTGGACACCGCCAGGTGCAGGCCGCTGACCCCATCGGCCGCGTAATCGACGGAATAGCCACGGCGTTCGAGAAATTCGCCCACCATCTCGGCGATCTGGCGGTTGTCTTCCACCAACAGAATCAGGCCTGCTTGCTCGTCGTGTACGGTCATGTCGTCAATCCCATCCGTGATTTCACATAAGTGAAGATGAAAGCGGCGCCAAGGTGAGGGGAATGTGAAACGACCAGCGACGATTCAGAGACCGTTGGGTTTGGCTCCCCGGCCCAACAGGGGTTGCAGCTGCTGCCACACGGTGTCGAGTACCTGCGGCTGGGCCGCCGCGACCGGATGCATGCCGTCGGCCTGCATCTTCGCCGGGTCGAGCGCAATGCCTTGCAGCAGGAAGGGCACCAGCGCCGTGCCGCGGCTGCGGGCAAGGTCGGCATAGATCGCCCGCAGGCCATCGCGATACTGCGGGCCGTAGTTCACCGGCAGCTCGATGCCGACCAGCAGCACGGGCACTTTCGCCTGTTGTGCCGCCACGATCATCGCGTCGAGATTGGCGCGCAGCGCGGGCAACGGCAGGCCACGCAGGCCGTCATTGGCGCCCAACTCCAGCACCAGCACGGCGGGGTGGTACTTCTTCAGCAGGGTCGGCAGGCGGTTGCGTCCGCTCAACGACGTCTCGCCGCTGATGCTGGCATTGACCGCGGTCCATTTCGGCACCATGGTGGACAGACGCGCATCCAGCAGATGCACCCAGCCGGACTCGACCGGGATGTTGTGCGCGGCAGACAGCGAATCACCCAGGACCAGCACGGTGTTCGGCGTGGCGGCCTGCGCCGTGCCCAGCCAACCGAACAACAACCCGCCGCACAACCACCAACAAAGGCTTCGACGCATGAGTGATTCTTCCCGACCGCTGCTTGAAGCCCACGATGTTAGCAAGTCGGTCGATGGCCCCGAGGGAAGGCTGGACATCCTCGACAAGGTCAGCCTGCAGATCCGCCCCGGCGAAAGTTTCGCCATCGTGGGCGCCTCCGGTTCCGGCAAGACCACCCTGCTCGGCCTGCTGGCCGGCCTGGATACGCCGAACAGCGGCGGCATCGTGCTGGACGGCTATGCGCTGCAGACGCTGGACGAGGAGGCCCGCGCCGACCTGCGCCGGCGGCTGGTCGGCTTCGTGTTCCAGTCGTTTCATCTGCTGCCGGCGCTGACCGCCGAGGAAAACGTGATGCTGCCACTGGAGCTGGAGGGCAGCAGCGACGCGCGTGCCCGCGCCCGCGACGCGCTGGAAGCGGTGGGACTGGGCTCGCGCCGCCGGCACTACCCGGCCCAGCTCTCCGGCGGCGAGCAGCAGCGCGTGGCGATCGCCCGCGCCTTCGTCCACCGCCCCCGCGTGCTGTTCGCCGACGAACCCACCGGCAACCTCGACCAGCGCACCGGCCACCACATCTGCGACCTGCTGTTCGCCCTGAACCGCGACCACCACACCACCCTGGTGCTGGTCACCCATGACGCCACCCTGGCCGCGCGCTGCGATCGGCGCATCGAGCTGGAAGAAGG
The DNA here is from genome assembly GCF_001427365.1 of Rhodanobacter sp. Root561. NCBI lineage: Bacteria > Pseudomonadati > Pseudomonadota > Gammaproteobacteria > Lysobacterales > Rhodanobacteraceae > Rhodanobacter > Rhodanobacter sp. Root561. The sequence continues at coordinate 1,139,084 of NZ_LMGH01000001.1, read as the reverse complement.
GCGCGTGCTGCCGGCGCAGGGGGAGCAAGCGTGAACCTGTGGCGCCTGTCCCTGCGCAGCCTGCGCCGCGAATGGCATCTGCCGGAACTGCGCACGCTGGCCGCGTCGCTGGTGCTGGCCGTGGTCGCGCTCGGCGTGGTCGCCACCCTTGCCACGCGGATCGAACGCGGCATGCTGGCCAGCGCCGCCGAACTGATCGGCGGCGACCTGGGCATTTCTTCGCCACAGGCCTTGCCGGCGACCTACGCCAAGCAGGCGCGTGCAGACGGCCTGTCGCTGTCCCGCACCGCCAGTTTTCCCAGCGTGGCGTTCGCCCACGAACAGGCCCAACTGCTCGACGTGCAGGCGGTCGATGCGGCCTATCCCCTGCGAGGCACGCTGGAACTGGGCGGCACCGCGGAACGCCGCAGCGGCGGACCGGCCAGTGGCGAGGTCTATCTCGACCATCGTGCGCTGGTCGCACTGAATCTGAAGGTCGGCCAGCCGCTGCAGCTGGGCGGCCGTGAACTGACCATCGCCGCCGAACTGATCCGCCAGCCCGATGGCGGCGAGCTGCTGGCGCTGGCGCCACGCGCCCTGATGAACCTGGCCGATGCCGAACAGGCCGGCCTGCTCGGCGTCGGCAGTCGCGCCCGTCATCGCCTGTTGCTGGCCGGCACGCCCACGGCCGTGCAACGCTGGCGTGACTGGACGCAGTCGACCGGCCTGCCGCAGGGCGCGCAACTGATCACGCCCGAGCAGACCCAGGAACGCATGCGCAGCGCCTTCGACCGTGCCGGTGCCTTCCTGCGCCTGACCGCCCTGCTCTCGGCGCTGCTGGCGGGCATCGCGATCGCGCTGTCGGCGCAGCGCTACGCTCGTCGCAAGACCGCCGAAGTCGCCCTGCTGCGCGCCCTGGGCACGCCGCGACGGCGCGTGCTGGCACTGCTGCTGGGCACGCTCGCCGCCCTGGCCGTGCCGGCAACTTCGTTGGGCATCGTGCTGGCGCTGGGGCTGTCGCAGCTGGCCTGGCTGCTGGCCAGCCAGCTGTTCGGCAACGTGCCGACCCTGCTGCCGCTGCTGCCGGCATTCGCCGCCGCGGCGATGGGGATCGCCGTGCTGGTCGGCTTCGCCCTGCCACCGCTGGCGCGGCTGGCCGAGGTGCCGCCGGTGGCGGTGTTCCGCCAGAGCCTGCAGCGACGGGTGCGCCGCTTCGATGCGCTGTACCTGATTCCGCTGCTGGTGGCGCTGGGCCTGATCTGGAGCCAGAGCAGCTCGCTGCAGCTGGCCGGCATCCTCGCCGCCAGCCTGCTCGGCGTGGCGCTGATCGCGGCGCTGCTTTCCGGCGCGCTGCTGTGGCTGGCCCGCCGCATTGCGCCCGGCGCGCATCCGGCCTTGCGCCTGGGTCTGGCCGCGCTGGCGCGACGCCCCGCGTTGAGCGTGATCCAGGCCACCGCGCTCAGCCTCGGGCTGTGCGCGCTGCTGTTGCTGGCCGTGGTGGCACCCTCGCTGCTGCAGGGCTGGCGTCAGGAGCTGCCGGCGGACGCACCGAACTGGTTCGCGCTGAACCTGCAGGACGACCAGCGCCCGGGTTTCGCGCAATCGCTGGCCGCGACGGGCGGCGACCAGCTGAACATGCTGCCGCTGGCCGTGGGCAAGCTCACCGCGATCAACGGACGGCCGATTGACCAGTTGCACTTCGAGGACCCGCGCGCGAAGGAATGGGTCGACCGCCAGCTGCGCCTGTCCTGGTCGGCCGAGCTGCCACCCGCGAACGAAGTGGTTGCCGGCCATTGGCAAGGCGCGCATCCGGCGCGGGCCGAGGTCTCGGTCGACACCATGTGGCGCGACATGTTCGCCCTGAAGCCGGGCGACACGATGAGTTTCGACGTGGGCGAAGGCCGCATCGACGCCACCGTCAGCAGCGTGCGCAAGGTGGACTGGAGTTCGTTCCGGGTCAACTTCTTCCTGCTGCTCGATCCGGCCCACGCGGGCGACCTGCCGCACAGCTGGCTGGCCAGCTTCCACCTTGCCCGCGGCCATGCCACGCAGTTGGCGCAGCTGTCGCGCGACTATCCGAACCTCAGCCTGGTCGACGTCGATGCGCTGCTCGATCGGGTGCGCGAGATCATCGAGCGGGTCGGCAATGCGGTGCGCTGGATTCTCGGCTTCAGCCTGCTCGCCGGCGCGCTGGTGCTGATCGCGGCGCTCGCCTCCAGCGCGGCGGAAAGACGCCACGAAGCCGCGCTGCTGCGCACGCTGGGCGCCCGTCGGGGGCAATTGCGCGTGGCGGCCGCCTGCGAATTCGCCTTGCTCGGCCTGGTGGCCGGGCTGACCGCCGCGTTCGGCGCAGCGGGAGCGGGCCTGTGGCTGGGCCAGGCCGTGTTCCATATCGACGGCTTCGTGCCGCCGTTCACACCACTGGCACTGGCGGCGCTGCTCGCAGCCTTCGTGGTGATGCTGCTGGGGCTGGCCGGCACCCGCAAAGTCAGCCGCACGCCACCGATGCGCCTGCTGCGCGAGGGGTGAGCGGTTGTGAGTCTTTCAACCTCTGAGGCCGGACATGGACCGGACGTGCGATGGAAGAAACCACCGGAGGTGGTTTTCCCCACAGGCTCTGAACGGAACGCCCGGCGCGACTGATAGAGTTGCGCCGATGCCCTCCCGCCCGACGCCGCCGACGACTGCAACCCTGCGCCAGCGCCTCGCGGATGAGTGGCTGCTGTGCCTGTTCGCGGTGCTGGCCATCGCGCTGGCGATCTTCGATCCGCAGCCACCGGGCAGCTATCGGCATTGGCTGCAGCTGCCCACGCTGGCGGGCCTCACCGGCCTGCTGATCGCGATCCAGGGCATCCGCGACAGCGGCCTGGTGCAGCATGCCGCCGTGGCCGTGGTGGCGCGCGCGCATTCGCTGCGCAGCCTGGGCCTGTTGCTGGTGGTGGCGACGGCGCTGCTGTCGATGGTGCTCACCAATGACGTGAGCCTGTTCCTGATCGTGCCGCTGACCCTGGCGATCGGCAGCGTTTCGAATTTGCCGGTGCTGCGCATGGTGGTGCTGGAAGCCCTGGCGGTGAACGCGGGCTCCACCCTGAGCCCGATCGGCAATCCGCAGAACCTGCTGTTGTGGCAGCACTCGAAGCTGCCGTTCCTGCACTTCGCCGCGGCGATGCTGCCGGCGGCGATGGTGATGCTGGTGCTGGTCGCCGGATTCGCCTGGCTGTGGCTGCCGCGCGACCGCGTGGCGTTGAACCCGCACCGGATCGACGGCGCCGTGGCATCGGCGCGGCTGGGCGCATGGTCGATGGCCGCCCTGGTCGGCATGGTGCTCGCCATGGAATACGGCCAGGCGCCGCTGGGGGCCGGGCTGTTGCTGCTGTCGTATGCGCTGCTGGCGCGGCCGAGCCTGGCACGGATCGACTGGCTGCTGCTGGCCACCTTCGCCGCGATCTTCGTCGGGCTCGGCCATTTTTCCAGCCTGCCGCTGGTGCAGCAGGCGCTGGACCGGCTCGACCTCGATCATCCGCTGACCCTGTATGCCAGCGGCATCGTCGCCGCCCAGCTGATCAGCAACGTGCCGGCGACGGTGCTGCTGCTCGAACGTACGCCGGACCCGATCGCGCTGGCGGTCGCGGTGAACGTGGGCGGCTTTGGCGTGGCGATCGGTTCGCTGGCCAACCTGATCGCCCTGCGCCTGGCGAAGCAGCCGCAGGGGCTGCGGCTGCTGCACCGGGTCTCGATACCGTTTCTGCTGGTCTGTGCGCCGCTGGCCTACCTGGCGTGGCGCTGGCTGGGCTGACCGGCCCGATCAGTCGTCGTCGTTGTCGTGCGGCACGCTGACCTTGCCCTTCACGCCCGAGTGATTGACGTCGCCACTGCCCTTGGCGCCCAGGTTGAAATCGCCACCCACGTCGCTGACGTCGAGATCGCCGGAGCCCAGCGTGTCGGCGCGCACGCTGCCACCGACCTGGCGCAGGGTGACGTCGCCCGAACCGATGCTGCCGATGCGGGCATCGCCCTTGACGCCCTCGGCCTTGAAATCGCCGGAGCCGACCGAGCCCAGGTCGAGGCTGCCGATGTCGGTGGCGTCGACATCGCCCGAACCCACGCTGGCGCCGAGCTTGCCCGACAGCTGGCGCACGTGCAGGTCGCCCGATCCCACGCTGGCCTGCAGCTGTTGCACGCCGGTCACGTCGGCGTCGCCGGAGCCGACGCGCAAGGTCACCGGCAGGTTGGCGGGCAACTGCATGGTGACTTCGAGGCTGGCGTAGGAGTCGCCGCCGAACAGGTTGAGGGTGAAGCCGCCGCCATCGCCACCGATGTCGATGAGCAGCTGGTCGCCGTCGCGACGCTGGGTGACCTGCAACTTGTCCAGCACCGCCTGGCTCGATGCACAGGCGCGGCCGGTCAGGGTCAGTCCCTTGCTGCCATCGCTGCCGGTCAGGTGCAGATCCTGGCTGTGCACGTCGATCTGGACGCCGTGCACGCCGGCCAGGTCCAGCTGCAGGTTGCGCGGCGCCTCATATTTGCAGGGGCTGGCGGCGAAGCAGGCGAACGGGGCGAGCAGCAGGGCTGCGGTGAGAATACGGCGCATGGAACTCTCCTTGAGGGATGGACGCGGTGGGTCGACACCGGTTGGGATGCCGCTGCCCGCCAAAGGGTTGCAAGCGGGCGACACGAGCGCGCCGGTCAACCCGTGCCGCCCCGCCGCGTTCCTGCTGTGTACCCATCACGGAGACAGACCATGCATCGCAAGACCCTGCTCGCTTCCACGCTGGCCCTGATGATCGCCGGATCGGCCACCTTCGTGATGGCCCAGAATACGCCGCCGCCTGCACCGCCCGCCAAAAAGGGCAAGTCCATGCACATCCTCCCGGGCGACCATGGCGATGCGATGCGCATGCGCATGCGCTCGCACGACTTCGATCGCGGGCACGGCCGCGGGCACGACGGAGTGATCGGCGACCTGCATGCGCTGGAACGGCTGTACACGCAGGCCGGCCGCGGCAAGGAGATGGCCGCGGTCTACAACGACGTACTGACCAAGTCGCAGGACCCGCAGGTGCGTGACTACGTCTACCAGCGCCTGGCTCGCCTGCAGGCGCAGCCGGCGAACGTGGATCAGGCGATCGCCACCCTGCGCAAGGGGCTGGATGAAAACCTGGCCAACGAGGCGAAGATGCGTGCCGAGCACGAGAAGATGCGCGCCGCCTGGCAGCAGCGTGCCGGCCAGGCTGCCCCCGCGGCCAAGTAGGTTCCGCCGAGGCGAAGAACGGGCGACGCGATGGCTCCGGCCATCGCGCCGTTTCAGGATGCCCGCTCGGCCTGCTTGGCGCGCTGCCACAGTTGCTCCTGTTCATCGAGCGTGCGCTCGGCGAACGCCGTGCCCTCGGCCGCGGCCAGCTGTTCCATCTGCCGGAAACGGCGCTCGAACTTCGCGTTGGCATGCCGCAGCGCCTGCGAGAAGTCGACGCCGGCGTGGCGTGCCAAGTTCACCATCACGAACAGCACGTCGCCGATTTCATCCTGCAGGCGCGCAGGATCGGCGCCGTCGGCGAATTCGACCCGCACCTCCTCCACTTCCTCGGCCAGCTTCTCCAGCACCGGCTCGGGGCCCGGCCATTCGAAGCCGGTGGCGGCAGCGCGCTGCTGAAGCTTGTACGCCCGCTTCCACTCCGGCAGGCCCGTCGAGATGCCGGCCAGCGCACTGTCGTCCATCGACGCGCCTTTCGCCGCACGCTCGGCCGACTTGATCTGCTCCCACGCCTGCATCTGCTCGGTGAGGTCGGCGTAGCGCGTGTCGCCGAACACGTGGGGGTGGCGGCGCAGCATCTTCGCGCTGATCGCGTGGGCCACGTCGGCGAACTCGAACAGGCCGCGCTCGGAGGCCATCTGCGCGTGGAAAACCACCTGCAGCAGCAGGTCGCCGAGTTCGTCGCAAAGGTCGGTCCAGTCCTGCCGATCGATCGCATCGGCGACCTCGTAGGCCTCCTCGATGGTATAGGCCGCGATCGAGGAAAAGTCCTGTTGCACATCCCACGGACAACCGTTCTGCGGATCGCGCAGGCGCGCCATGATGGCTAGCAGATCATCGAGGCGGTGTTTGGTCATGAGATGAAAAGTGAGTGGAGAGGAGTGAGGAGTGAGAGAAAGCCAGGAAGCCGGCGTGAGGGAGCGGGATGGAGCGTGAGCCCTCTCGCTACTCGCTCCTTTTCACTCACTCCTCGCCTTTGAGCAGCCGTGCGACCCAGTCGATGCTGCGATCGCCCACCGCGATGAACTCCGGATTCAGCAGCGATTCGCCCCGGTTGTAGCGGAACGGCTGGCCGGCCAGATCCAGCACGGCGCCGCCGGCCTCGTCGAGCACGCATTGTGCCGCCGCGGTGTCCCATTCGCTGGTGGGGCCCAGGCGCAGATAGACGTCCGCATCACCGCGCGCGATCAGGCAGAATTTCAGCGACGAGCCCAGCGGCACCATCCGGTAGTCGTCGCCGATCAGGCGTTGCAGCACCTCGCCCTGCGCACCACCGTGCGAGCGGCTGCCTGCCACCGTCGGCGGTTGCGCCAGCGCCCGTGCATGGATGCGTTGCCACGCGCCGTCCGCTTGTGTCTGCAGCCAGGCGCCCTGGCCCTGCGCGGCGACGTACAGCTCGCCGGTCACCGGCGCCAGCACGACGCCGAGCACGCTGCGGCGGTCGTCGATCAGGGCGATGTTGACGGTGAATTCGCCGTTGCGCTTGACGAACTCGCGAGTGCCGTCGAGCGGATCGACCAGCCAGTAGCGCGACCATTGCTGGCGCTCGGACCACGGCCGCGCGCTGGCTTCCTCCGACAGCACCGGCCATTGCTCATCGAGCGCAGACAGGCCCGCCATGATGGCCTGCTGGGCGGCAAGGTCGGCGGCGGTCAGCGGCGAGGCATCGTCCTTCATCTGTACCGTGAAATCGCCGTGGTAGACATCCAGGATGGCCACCCCCGCCGCGCGTGCGATGACGCCGATCTTCCTTGCCAGTTCGGGCGGCATGCTCATGATTTCCGGAACCTTCCGGCAAGATATTCGCGGGCCATGAACAGCGCGGCGATCGAGCGCCCTTCGGTGACGTCGTCACGGCCGAGCAAGGTGTGCAGTTCGGACATCTTCCACGGCACCACTTCGAGTTCTTCCGGTTCGTCGCCGACCAGTTTCTCGGGATACAGGTCCTGGGCCAGCACCACGTGCGCCATGTGCGTCATGTACGACGGCGACAGCGACAGGTTGTGCAGGATCTTCAGCTTGTGCGCGCCGTAGCCGATCTCCTCCTTCAGCTCGCGCTCGGCGCCCTGTTCGGCGGTCTCGTCCTGGTCCAGCCGCCCCTTGGGCAGACCGAGCTCGTAGCGTCCCACGCCACCGCCGTATTCGCGCACCAGCAGCACCGTCTCGTCATCCAGCATCGGCACGATGATGACCGCACCCAGGCCGCTTCCCTTCAGCCGCTCGTAGGTGCGGCGCTCGCCGTTGGAAAACTCCAGGTCGACCTGCTCCACGTGCAGGAAATGGCTGTCGGTGACGTCGCGGGTCGCGTGGATGATCGGTAGTTTGCGCATCCGGCCATTCTAGCTCGCGTGGCTCAGCGCCGCAGGCGCTGCAACGCCTGCGCGTGGATCGCGGGCGTGCCGGCCAGCACGCTGCGCGTGTCCAGCCCCGGCGCAGCGCCGTCCAGGTCGGTGAACACGCCGCCGGCCTCGCGCACGATCACCGCCAGTGCCGCCACGTCGAGGATGTTCACGTCCGACTCGATCACCAGATCGAGGCTGCCGCGCGCCAGCAGGTGGTAGTGGCAGAAGTCACCGTAGCCGCGGATCCGGTTGCTGTCGCGGATCAGCGCGCCCAGCGCATCCCAGCGGGAGTCGCCGGTGAGGGTCCGGATGTTGCCGGTGGAAATCGAGGCCGCGCTCATTTCGCCGGTCGACGCCACGCGTACACGTTCGCCGTCCAGCCAGGCACCTTCGCCGGCGCTGGCCCACATCGTCTCGCCGTAGACCGGAGCGCTCGACACGCCGAGCACCAGGTCGTCGCCGTCCATCAGGGCGATCTGGGTGGAGAAGAACGGCGTGCGGCGCACGAAGCTCTTGGTGCCGTCCAGCGGATCGACCAGCCACAGCAGGCCGCCACGCTCGCCGTCCAGGCCGAACTCCTCGCCGTAGATCGACGCCTGCGGCAACGCGGCCTGCAGGATCTTCCGGATCGCCTGTTCGGCCTCGCGATCGGCCACGGTGACCGGCGTGGCGTCGGACTTCAGTTCCACCTCGACGCCACGACGCCAATAGTGGCGGATCACCTCGGCGGCCGCCGCTGCCGCGTCGCGGGCGGCTGCCAGGGCTGTTGCGGCGATATCGGGAGTCATGCGGGTCTCGTTCCTTCAGTGGGTAGGCGCTGGCGGCGCATTGGCGGCCAGTCCGCCATGGCGCCGGATGTGCGTGCTGCCGTCCGCCGCCGGTGCCGCCAGCGTGGCCAGCCAGCGACGCAGTATCGGATCAGTCTGTCGGGCGCGCAGCGTGGCGTCCAGTCGCCAGCCCAGCGGGCTGAGCTGCAGCTCGCCGGCAAGCTGCAGCGGGCCGTTGCCGGAGTCGCGCAACTGCACGTCGATCACCCCGCCGTGCGCCCATGCGGTGGCCTGCAATTCACCCAGTGCGACGTCGCCCTGCGGCGTCCGCATGACCGCGTCGTGCCAGCTCGCCTGCGCGTCCATTTGCATCGGCCAGCCTGCGCGCAGCCGCGCGTGGGGAACCTGCAGCTGCAATTCGCCCCGCGGTTTCCCCCAGGGCGTGGCGAGTTCCTGACAGATCGCCGTCGAGCTTGCCCGGACGTTCGCGTCGCGCACTTCCACTTCATCACCGGGCAGGCGTTCCAGCCCGCCCGAAAGCTGCAGCTGCGGCCCATCGAAATCCAAGTGCAGACGCGGCTGCCCCAGCAAGGCGCGTCGTGACAGCTGCCATTGCAACTGGCCGCGGGTCCGCCCCTCCGCCGTCACCACCGCGCCGGCATGGCCGTTCCACATGCTGCCGCTGACCTGCTGCAGACGGATGCCGTGCAGCGACGGCTCGATCCACGGCAGCGCCCAGCGCGCGGGCAGGAACCACAGCAGCGCGGCGGCCAGCACCAGCAACAGGACGAAACCGATCAGGCACGTTCGCAATGACTTCAAGCGTGGAATTCCAGGTGGGACGATGCGCGGGCTTGAGCGACCGTCGCGCTGCACCGATGATAGCCGGATGACCAACCTCGCAAACGGCAACAGCGCGCTCGCAGCGCGCGACCTGCGCCATGTCTGGCACCCCTGCACCCAGATGCACGACCACGACCCAACGGGCTCGAACAGCGTGCCGATGCTGCCGATCGTGCGGGGCGAGGGTGCCTGGCTCGTCGATGCCAACGGCAAGCGCTACCTGGACGGCATCAGTTCGTGGTGGACCAACCTGTTCGGCCACGCCAATCCACGCATCGCCGCAGCCCTGGCCGAGCAGGCGCGCACGCTCGAACACGTGATCTTCGCCGGTTTCACCCACGAACCGGCCATCGCGCTGGCCGAAGAGCTGGCAAGGATCACGCCGCCCGGACTGGATCGGGTGTTCTACGCCGACAATGGCTCGGCGGCGATCGAAGTGGCGCTGAAGATGAGCTTCCACTACTGGCTCAACCAGGGCCACGGCGAGAAGACCCGCTTCATCGCGCTGACCGGCAGCTATCACGGCGAGACCCTGGGCGCGCTGTCGGTCAGCGATGTCGCGCTGTACCGCAAGACCTACGCGCCGCTGCTGCTGACGCCGTTCCTGGCGCCGTCGGCGGATACTTATCAGGCCGAACCCGGCGAATCGCCCGAACAGGCGGCCGCGCGTGCCCTCGCCGCCCTGCGCGTGCTGCTCGAGCAGCACGCGCACGAAACCTGCGCGGTGATCGTCGAGCCGCTGGTGCAATGCGCCGGCGGCATGCGCATGTATCACCCGGCGTATCTCACCGGCCTGCGCGCGCTGTGCGACGAGTTCGCCGTGCACTTCATCGCCGACGAGATCGCCGTGGGCTTCGGCCGTACCGGCACGCTGTTCGCCTGCGAACAGGCCCCTGCAGCATCCGGGCGCAGCGGCGGCGTGTCACCGGATTTCATGTGCCTGTCGAAGGGACTGACCGGCGGCTTCCTGCCCCTGTCGGCCGTGCTGACCAGCGAGGCGATCTACCAGGCGTTCTACGCCGAACACAGTGCCGGCAAGGCATTCCTGCACTCGCACAGCTACACCGGCAATCCGCTGGCCTGCCGCGTGGCGCTGGAGACGCTGGCGATCTTCCGCGACGAACCGGTGCTGGAACGCAACCGCCATTTGGCCGTCCATCTGGGTCGCCGGCTGGAGGCCCTGCGCGATCACCCGCATGTCGCCGACGTGCGCCAGACCGGCATGATCGCGGCGGTGGAACTGGTCGCCGACAAGGCCAGCCGGCGACCGTTCCCGGCGCAGCAGCGTCGGGGCTTGCGCGTCTACCTGCACGGCCTGGAGCACGGTGTGCTGTTGCGACCGCTGGGTGACGTGATCTATTTCATGCCGCCCTACGTGGTCAGCATGGCGGAAATCGACCTGCTGGTCGACACGGCCATTGCCGGAATCGAGCGCGCCGTCTGCCACTGAACGAGGCGCGAGGCCTGTCCAGGGCACGCGCCCGCGCTATGCTGGGCGACCGCTCCATGCCACCCGGTTCCCATGCGCACGATCCGTATCCACCTCGACCAGCCACTCAGCGTCTCGGCGGAAATCGCCTTGCCGGCCCAGGCCGCCGAGCACGTCGGCCGGGTGCTTCGCATGAATGCGGGCGACCCGCTCACCGTGTTCAACGGCGACGGCAGCGACTACGACGCGACCATCGTGGCGCTGGGCAAGCGCGACCTGCGAGTACGGATCGACGCGAAGCTGCCCGTGCAGAACGAGTCGCCCCTGCCGCTGACCCTGGCCCAGGGCGTGGCGCGGGGCGAGAAGATGGACTTGATCGTGCAGAAGGCCACCGAGCTTGGCGCCGTCCGCATCGTGCCGCTGCTCACCGAGCGTTCGGAAGTGAAGCTGGACCCTGCACGTGCCGAAAAGCGGCTGGCCCACTGGCGTGCGGTCGCGGCCAGCGCCTGCGAACAATGCGGACGCGCGCGATTGCCCGAGATCACCCCGGCACAGCCGCTGGCCGGCTGGCTGGCCGGGCTCGCCGATGACGGTGCGTTGCGTCTTGCCCTGCTGCCGGAGGGCGCCCGTTCGGCCCGCGAGCTGCGCTTCGGCGCCGCCGGCGGCCTGCTGGTGATCGGCCCGGAAGGCGGCCTGGGCGAGCGCGACATCAACGCGCTCACCCGCGCCGGTTTCGAGGGATTGCGACTGGGCCCGCGCATCCTGCGCACGGAGACGGCGGGACTGGCTGCCATGGCAGCCCTGCAGGCGCTGCACGGCGACGGCTGATTCACCGTCGCGAAATCACCGCCACGAGACTCGTCCCGGAAACTTGAAAAAGCCGCGACAGCTCAGTCGTCGGCGTCGATCGAGCCGTCTTCCACCGTCTCGACGACGTCCATCACGCCGGAATCGTCGTACAGGTCGAGCAAGGTGGCTTCGATCCATTCCAGGTCGGGAATCATCGCCACGTCATCGCGCACCAGCACATGGGCGCGCACGCCCGGCTGCAAGGGCTTGCCATCATGAGTGGGAATGATCAGCTCGGCGTTCAACGTGGTCAGGCGCGGAAAGCCCTGGGTCAGCACCGCGATGAACGGCAGCTTCGGGTTGCCGCCAAGCGCCTTCAACACGGCCACGCGCACGCTCAGGTCGGCGTCGCCCGCCTCGGTGCCGGCCAGTTCGGCAAACGACACCAGCGGCACGCGCCAGCCACGCCACTGGATCCGTCCCAGCATCCAAGCGGGGGCGCCGGGCAGCGGCTCGGGCGTGCTCTGGGTGATCACTTCGGCGATGTTGGCGTTGGGCAACAGCAGGCGCTGGTTGCCTACCGGCACCAGGACGCAGCGGATTTCACGCGGCAGCGGATCACTCATGGAAACACCTCGATCAGGCGCGCCGCCAACTCGGTCGGCGTGCCGGAAAAACTGACCAGCCGCTCGGCGAAGATCCCGCTGACCATGTCAGCGAAATGTTCCCCGGACGACGACTCTACCCAGACCTGGCCGCCACGATCGTGGACCGCCTGCGCGCCGGCCACCGCATCGTTGCCGCGCCCCGCGAAAACGATCGCCAGCGCATCACGGCCAAACACGCTCGCCGCCATGGTCAGGCTGGCGTCGATCGACGGTGCTTCGGCGGACTCGCCACCGGTGGCCTGCAGCTCGATGCTGCCGTCACGGCGCAGGCGCACCTGCTGGCCCGCCGGCACCATCAACACCTCACCCGATCCGGCGCGACGGCCCTGTTCGGCCAGTCGCACGGGCAACGCGCAATGCGCCTTGAACTTCTCCGCCAGCGCCACATCGGACTGTTCGCCCACGTGCTGGGTATGCAGGAAGGTCAGCCGCGTGGTCACAGGCAACGCCGCCAGGAAGGCACAGACCGAGTCGACGCCATCGGTGGCGGCGCCAAGCACCACCACCCGGCTCAGGGCGCTGCCCAGTTCGTCCAGCACCATCGCGTGGTCGGGCACGCGCTCGTACGGCTGCGGCGCGACGGCCTCTTCCATCGAAACCAGCTCGAGGCTCATCACCGGCTCGATGTCCGCCGCGACCGCGTCGGCGTCGGGCGCAAGGAAATCGGCCGCGCTCATCTTCTCGATGCCGAACATGCCGGCATCGGGTTTCTCGGGTGCCGCTGGCGCGGGTTCCGCGTCTTCATCGACCAAGCTCCATGCATCCGGCGCGCGTACGCCCGGCGCGTTATCGGCCATGAGCGGATGCGGCGCCAAAGCTGGCGTCGTCGCCACGTCGGTATCGACCAGCGCAGACAGCTCGAGATGATCGATCTGGAACGTCGGCGGCGTCACGCTGGCCAGCACCGGCGCTGCTTCCGCTGGCGGCGCGTCAACGGTCGCCACCACGTCAAAGTCCGCTGCCGGCCCGGCCGCGCCTGCATTATGGAAATTGCCATCGTGGAGGGGCGGCGGCTCGAGGTCATCCACGAAACGCAGGCCGGGGCCCGAGCCGACCTCGTCTTCGGCGGGCAAATCACCGGAGGCCAGCAAGGCCTCAAGCTCTGCCGCCAGGTTCTCCGATTCGGCGGTGGCGATCTGTTCGTGCTGGCCATCCGCGTCGTCGTGCACGGGCAGGAAATCGTCCGCGTCGGGTTCCGCTTCCACCATCGCCGGGGCGGCATCCATCACTTCATCGACCACCGGCTCCGGCGCTGCAGCCGGTTCGACGGGCTCGGCGGCAGCGACGGGAGTCGGCGTCACGGTCGGCGGCGAAGCCACGGCAGCTGGCGTGTCGACGAGGTGTGGACCGTCCGGGCGCGGCGGGTCCACATCACCGGCCGCCAGCACCTTGACGGCCAGATGTCGCGCCCAGCGGTCGCGATCCCAGCCGGCCAGCGAGCGGCTGGCCTGCGCATCATTGAAGACCACCCGGGGGCGTTCGTCGTCGATCACGTCGTACAGGTGATCGAGCGCATCGTCGGCGCTGTCGTCCAGGTTGATGACCAGCACGTCGGCGCCCACCTGCCGCAGCAGTTCACGACTCAGGCTGGAAACCCCGCCCTCGTGCACGATGCGTGCACCACGTTCCTGCAGCGCCTCGCGCAGCTGGCCAACCAGTTCGGTATCGTCAAACAGCAGGGCAACCGCCGGCGCCATTTCAGTCATGAACAGGCTCCGTTGCTCGCTGCTCCAATACTTCGCCGATCTGCACCAGCAGCTCCGCTTCCTGGTACGGCTTGCCGAGGTAACGATCCACGCCGATGTCGAACGCTCGCTGGCGATGCTTGTCGCCGCTGCGCGAGGTGATCATGATGATCGGCACGTCGCGCAGTCGCGGGTCGGCCTTCATGTGGGTCGCCAGCTCGTAACCGTCCATGCGCGGCATTTCGATGTCGAGCAGCATCAGGTCGGGCACGCGCTCATGCAGCTTCTCCAGCGCATCGACACCGTCCTTTGCCGTGCTGACCTCGTACTCGTGGCGTTCCAGCACGCGCCCGGTGACCTTGCGCATGGTGATGGAGTCGTCGACCACCATCACCAGCGGACGCACCTGGACTTCCTCGACCACCGGCGCCTGCACCGCGCTGAGGCCTTCGGACAGGCGCTGGTCGCGGCGGATCATGCCATGACGCACCAGCGGCGCCAGATCGAGAATGATCAGCACCGAGCCGTCGCCCATGATCGTGGCGCCGAGCAGGCCGGGCACCGAACTGATCTGCGGGCCCACCGACTTCACCACGATCTCGCGCGAACCCAGCACCGCGTCGATGCGGATCGCCGCGCGCAGGTCGCCTGCGCGGGTCAGCAACAGCGGCTGCTGTTCGTCTTCGGCCGGCAGACCCGGCGGCAGACCGAGCAACTCGGCCAGATCATGAATGCCGAACGCCTCGTTGCCGTAGTTGAACGACGGCTCGTCCTGCGCCATCAGGGCGGTCAGCTCTTCCGGATTGACCCGGGCCACGCCCTGCACCGAGGTCATCGGGATCGCGAAGGTCGCTTCGCCGATGCGCACCAGGATGGCCTGGGTCACCGCGAGCGTGAACGGCAGGCGCAGGATGAAGGTGCTGCCCTGGCCTTCTTCCGACTCGATCGACAGTGAACCGCCGAGCTGCTTGATCTCGTTGGCGACCACGTCCATGCCGACGCCACGGCCAGCCAGCTGGGTCACCGTGCTTGCGGTGGAGAAGCCGGGCTGGGTGATCAGTGAGAGCAACTGGTTGTCGGTCGGCTTGGTCTCGGCACGCAGCAGGCCGCGCTCGATGCCGCGCTTGCGGATGGCTTCGCGGTTCAGGCCGCGACCGTCGTCGCTGACCCGCACCACCACCTCGGTCGCCTCGCGGGCCACCGTGATGTGCACCGAACCTTCGACCGGCTTGCCGGCCTTGCGGCGATCCGCCGGGCTCTCGATGCCGTGGGCGATCGCGTTGCGCAGCATGTGCTCGAACGGGGCCTTGATGCGATCCAGCAGGTTGCGGTCCATTTCGCCGTGGGCACCGTCCACGTACAGCTGGGCCTGCTTGTGCTCTTCCTGCGCCGCCTGACGCAGGGTGCGGCGCAGGTTCGGCACCATCGTGTCGAACGGCAGCATGCGGGTGCGCAGCAAACCGTCCTGCAGCTCGGTACTGACCCGCGACTGCTGGATCAGCAGGGTCTCGGCCTGGCGTGTCAGTTCGTCCAGCATGTTCTGGATGGACACCAAGTCGGATACCGACTCGGCCAGCGCACGCGAATACTGCTGCAGCTGCGAGTAGCGGTCGAGCTCGAGCGGATCGAACACGGTGAGGCCCGCTTCGCGATGCTCGCGCTGGAAGCGCGCGATGATTTGCGCCTCGGTTTCGATTTCCAGCATGCGCAGCTGGCTGCGCAGACGGGCCACCGTCTGTTCCAGCTCGACCAGGTTGAAGCGGTAACCGGCAACCTGCTGTTCCAGTCGCGAACGGTAGATCGCCACTTCGCCGGCATGGTTGACCAGGCTGTCGAGCAGGTCGGCGCGAACGCGGATCTGTTCCTGCGACGACCGCACCTCTTCCTCGGCCTCGGGCATCAGCTCGGGCAGGTCGGAGTCGGCGGCGACCTGACGCGGTGCAGGCGCCACGGCTGCGACGGCCGGAGTCGCCATGACCGCAGCGGTCAGCGAGGCATCGTCGGCGAACGTGGTTTCACCGGCCAGCGCCAGCAGATGATCGATCATGCCCTGCGGATAGTCGGACACCTGACCCTGCGAAACCTGCTGCACCATCGAGTGCAACTGGTCAAAGCTCGCTTCCAGCGCGGAAATCAGCGGCGCGGTCTTGGCCGTGTCGCGGATCGGCTTCTCGAGCAGGGTTTCGATGGCGTGGCTGAGATCGCCCACCGCCATCAGACCCGCGATGCGCGCACCACCCTTGAGGGTGTGCAGGTCACGCTGCAGTTCGGCCACGTGCGACAGGTCGGCCGAATCGGCGTGCCACTGGGCCAGGACGCCATCGGCGTGGTCCAGAATCTCGCGGGCCTCGTCGATGAAGACTTCCAGCAGGTCGGCATCGATGTGGCCGAGGCTTGCCAGGGCGTGAGCGGTCTCCGGCGCCGGTGCGGCATCGACCTTCGCCACGGCCTCGGATTCGGCCCGCTTCGCGGCAGCCTGTTCGGCAGCCAGCTTCTCGGCAGCAGCGCGTTCCGCGGCAGCCTGCTCGGCAGCCAGTTTCTCGGCGGCAGCGCGTTCCGCGGCAGCCTGCTCGGCAACCAGCTTCTCGGCGGCAGCACGTTCCGCGGCAGCCTGCTCGGCGGCCAGTTTCTCGGCAGCAGCGCGTTCCGCGGCGGCCTGCTCGGCGGCCAGTTTCTCGGCAGCAGCGCGTTCCGCGGCAGCCTGCTCGGCAGCCAGCTTCTCGGCGGCAATGCGTTCCGCGGCGGCCTGCTCGGCGGCCAGCCTCTCGGCGGCAGCGCGTTCCGCGGCAACCTGCTCGGCAGCCAGTTTCTCGGCGGCAGCCTGTTCTGCTGCGGCGCGCTCGGCAGCCACCTCCTCGGGGGCAAACGCGTCGAGCGCGGCCGCCAGCTCGGCGGTCACCTCGGCGTGATGCGCATCATCCGGATGGACGTCCTGCGCATCATTCCCCGCCGACCGGGCCTCGGCTTCCGCGGCCGCCTGTGCAGCGGCGGCCTCGGCCATGCCGGCTTCCAGGGAAGCGGCCATGATCGCCTCGTCGACACCCGCATGATCCACAAACGCATGATCGGTCGGGGTTGCCGGCTGCACCGGCTCGAGCTCGTCGATCTGTGGCTCGAACACGACGTGCGCCACGCGCGACTCGGGATAATCGTCGCGCATGTGGACGATCTGCGCGGTGAGCACGTCCGCGTTCGGCAGTTGCGGCTCGGCGGCATCGAACTGGCCCATGACGTGGTCGACCACATCGACGGACTGCCCAAGCAGGCGGACGCCCTCGGCGGTCAGCGGCAGATTGGCGGCACGCAGGCGCTTGAACAGCGACTCCAGCGGCGACAGCAACTGCGTCAGCAAGGGGATGTCGACCATCGCAATCGCACCGTGCAGCGTGTGCACGGCGCGCAACAGTTCCTCGCTGACCGGCAGTTCACCCTCGCAACGCTGGATCGCGCCACGAATGGTCTGCAGATACTGGGCCACCTCGCTGCGCAGGATTTCCAGCAGCACCGGATCGACCGGCGGCATCACCGGCATCGCGATGGCGTGGTCCGGAGCGGCAGGCTCGTCTTCGACAAGCGCGCCAGCCATGCCGGCCAGGCCCGCCGTCGGCACCGAAGCCGCGGTCGAGTCGAGACGCGGCACCCGCCGACGAACGGTGCGACGGACCGTTTCGGTAGCCGTCGACACATGGTCTTCCAGGCGTGCCGGGTTGCCCGCCGCCAGTTGCTCGGCGGTGTGCATGATCGCGCTGAGCGGAGCGCTCGGCTGCCCTTCGCCCTTGAGGGCGGCGAGCAATCCGGGCAGCGCGGCGATGGCATGCCGCACCAGCGCCTGCACGTTGGCATCGGGCTGGATGCTGTTGTCGAGCACGCGGTTGAGCATGTCCTCGACTTTCCAGGCGAACTCGCCCAGCACGCCGGCACCGACCAGGCGACCCGAACCCTTCAGGGTGTGGAACGAACGACGAATGCTGACCAGCGAAGACGTCTGCGCAGGATCAGCCAGCCAGGTCTTCTCGGCGCCGAGCAGGTTGTCGATCTCCTCCTGCATCTCTTCCAGGAAGATGTCGCGGATATCGTCATCGATGCCTTCGGCGTCGATGTTGAAGTGGGTGTTGTCGGCCAGCGCATCGCGCACCGGCACCTGCTCGACCACTTCCTCCTCGACCTCGACCCAGTCGCCATCCTCGTCATGGGCGTCACCGCCCACCAGCATGTTTGGTGCCGGCGCCTCGGTCTGGGCCAGGCGCAGACCGTCGAGATCGTGCGCCGGGGCCGCGGCAGCACCGCTGTCGCCCACGAACAGGCCGGTGAGGTCCACGCCCGGCAGCAGGCTGACCGATTCGGACAGTTCCGGATGTTCCGCATCGACGCCAGCGAGGCCCGCCGCCGGCGCCATGGCGTCTGCTGCGACAGGGGCGGTGCTGACTTCGCGCTGGGCGGGAACCGGCCAGTAACCCAGCAGGCCGAGGCTGTGCTCGGCCACGTCGAGGATGTGTTCCAGCCCGCCACGATGCTCGCGGGCCGCCTCGAGGTAATACTCCAGGGCAGCCAGGGCATCGGCCAGATGATCCATCTGGGTGCCGCTGGGCACGCGCCGATCCTGCAACAGTTCGTAATCGACGAAGCGACCCACGCCCTGCGCAAGTTCCGCCGGACGGGGCGAAGACAGCATGCGCATGGCGCCCGCCACTTCATCCATCTGCAGCGGTGCGCCGGCGAGTCGATCGTGCTCCCAGCCGGATTCGACGAACGCGACGATCGCGTCCTTGACCCGACCGGTGTTGGCGATGGCTTCCTGCATCAGCGTGGTGACGACGCCGAGTGCCTCGCTGCGTGGCAGCGCGTGCATGGCATCGCCAGCGCCCGGTTCGCCGTCGGAACCGAGGCTTTCGATGTGATCGTCCAGCGAGGCCTCGACGTAAAGCAGGGCCCCGGCGACATCGAGCAGGGTCTCTTCATCGGCGGCGCGCAGCCGGTTGGCAATCTCGTCGAGCACCCGACGCTGTTCGGTGACCACACGGCGCGGCACGGCCAGCGCCAGCATGCCCAGGGTATCGCCGACGCGCTCGAGCACCTCGCCCTGCACGGCCAGCTGGGCGGGGTCGCCATTCTGCTGGCGCAGGAACAGGTCCAGCGCTTCCTTGACGCGCAGCAGGTCGTCCTTCAACGCACGGGAAACGGAATCGAGCAGGGCACGATTATGTCCCGCCATCGAGCCGCGCGCGTGCTCGAGTTCGCCGGCATCCGGCAACAGGGCGTCCAGACCATAGGTGCTGCGCAGCAGCTCCATCTGCGGGCTGCGCTGCTTGGCCTGGGCCACGATGTACAGCAGTTTGCAGGCGACATCGTCCGCCTCGCCACCGCGCAGGCTGTGTTCGCCCTGCTCGATCAGCAGGCGGATGTTGCGGTCGACCTTGCCGATCAACTGGCGTACTTCGCCCGCGAAACCCTTCAATGCACCCTGTTCGAGGCCCTCGAGAACACCGGCGGCGATCCACCAGAGGCGTCGCCCGTGCACGTGATAGCAGCGGGCAGTGATCGCCAGCAGGGTCTTGCGCATGTTGACCAGCTGCACCGCTGCGTTCTGGCCGCGAAACCAGCCGAGCAGTTGCTGCTGGAAGCGCAGGCGCAGGTCGACCAGCTCGGCGCGATGCGCCTCGGCATAGGCCTCGCTCATCGCCGCCGGGGCCTGCTCGGGCAGGAAAGCGTCGAGATTGGGGTGGAACATCGCCGATTCGGGCAATGCTTCCTGGCCACGGCTGGCGCGCAGGTCGTTGAGCAGCGGCAGCAGCACCACCGGCACGTCGCGGTGCCCACTGGAAAGCCGCTCGAGGTAGTCGGGCAACTGCATCAGGCCGCGCATCAGCGCGGCATACGCTTCCTCGCGCTGGGCGACGTGGTCCTCCAGCAGGGCGATGGCGAGGGCCTCCATCTCTGCGGTGACCATGGCCGCGCCGTACAGCTCGACCATCTGCAAGGTGCCCTGCACCTGATGCAGATGGTCGGCACAGGTGCGCATGAAATCGCGCTTGCCCGGATTGTCGACGTAGGACTCCAGTGCCTCGCGGGCGATCGACAAGGTGTCGTCGAGCTCCGGCTTGACCCATTGCAGCGTCGTGAAATCGATGTGGTCTTGAAGTCTCATGCGCCTCTCTCAATGGTTGCACAACGCCAGCATCCTGCAACCATCGAGACTGCCCCCTGTCTTGTGCTTTTCTCAATCGCGCCGGAAAGCGGCACGGCCGATGTCAACCCGGCAGCTTGAAGTGAGCCACCGAACGCCGCAGATCGCTCGCCAGCTGTGCCAGCGTACCGATCGAGTCGGCCGTCTGGCTGGCACCTTGCGAGGTCTGCGAAGTAATTTCCTGAATCGCGTTCATCGAGACGGAGACATCCGTCGCCGCCGCGGACTGCTCGCGTGCTGCGGTCGAGATGTTCTGAATCAGCGCGGACAGATCGTGCGAAACGCGTTCGATGTCACCCAGTGCGCTACCGGCATCCTCCGCCAGGCGTGCACCGGCGACCACCTCGGCGGTGGTCTGTTCCATCGAGTTCACCGCCTCGTTGGTATCGGACTGAATCGTCTGCACCAGCGTTTCGATACGCTTGGTGGCGCTGGTCGAGCGTTCGGCCAGTCGCTGCACTTCGTCCGCCACGACCGCGAAACCGCGGCCCGCCTCACCGGCCGAGGCCGCCTGGATCGCCGCGTTCAACGCCAGGATGTTGGTCTGCTCGGCGATGTCGTTGATCAGTTCGACGATCGAGCCGATCTCCTGCGAGGATTCGCCCAGCCGCTTGATGCGCTTGGAGGTCTCCTGGATCTGGTCGCGGATCGAGTCCATGCCGGAGATCGTCTCGCGCACCACTTCGGCGCCGTGCGAGGCGATCTTCACCGATCGTTCCGCCACGTCGGCCGATTCGGCCGAATCCCTGGACACCGTGTCCATCGAGGTCACGATCTGGTTGATGGCCGAGGTGGCCGAGCTGATCTGCTGTGCCTGCTGTTCCGCCGCGTTGGCCAGATGGCGGGCGGTGGTCTGGGTTTCCTGCGCCGACGAGGAGACCTGCTCGGAGGTCTCGTTGATCGTGGTCACCAGTGAACGCAGCTCGTCGATGGCGTAGTTCACCGAGTCGGCGATGGCGCCGGTGATGTCTTCGGACACCGTGGTCTTCACGGTCAGGTCGCCTTCCGCCAGCGAGCCCATCTCGTCCAGCAGGCGCATGATCGCCTCCTGGTTGCGCTGGTTCAGCTCGGTACTCTGGGCGAACCGCTTGCGCTGGTCGCGCACCAGGGTGATGACCAGCAACAGGGCGAAGGCCACCGCGGCGATCGCGCCGAGCAGGCCCCACCACACGTTCGGGAACAGCCGACGCAGCGGCAGCTTGCCGATCTGCTCGGACAGGTCGTTTGCACGCAGCAGCACGGTCTGCGAATCCAGCGAAGCCTGGTTGCCGGCGCGCTTCACGTCGGCGATGTTGCCGGCGGCGGCGACCAGCTTGGAAACCGGGTCGGCCAGCTGGTTCCAGCTGGCGTCCATGTCGGTCAGGATCTTGCGGGCGTTGGAGTCGTTGATCGGCTTCACGCCGCTGTCGGGGTTGCCTTCGATCAGGCCCTTGAGCACGTTGCCGTACAACTGCGCGTCGCGGAACAGGCCGTCGGCGGCAGACTGGGCGCTGTCACCACCCTGCAGCACTTCCTGCACGCGGCGGATGATTCGGTCAGCCGACAGCATCTGGCGGGAGGTACCCAGCATCTGTTCGGAGCTGCCGTTGCGCTGCTGCAGGATGTTGACCACCTGCTCCATGCTCGAGTTGAGCAGGGGCATCTGCTGCGAAAGCGTGGCGGCGCGCTGTCCGGAGTCGAGCACCACGGCCTTGTTCGACAGGATCTTGCCGATGTCGGCGTCGAGCTGTCTCCAGGAAGCATCCAGCGCATTGACGGCGCGACCCGCGGGGGTGACGTTGTTGTCCGCATACGGCTGCATGCCGCCCTTGGGATCACCCTTGTTCAGCCGCTGCACCGCGGAATCAATCGCGTTGCGGGTGGACTCGAGCTCCTTGAAGGAGTCGGTGTTGCCATCGGCCGATTCCAGCGCGAACTTCGCCGTCTGCTGTGACAGCACCTGGATCTGCGTGGTCAGCGCGATCGCCTGGCGATCTTCACTGTTCTTCTGGTTGAGCAGGAAGAAATCCAGTGCCGCGAAACCGATCGCAATCAGCAGCAGGACAATGAGTGCGGTGTAACCGCGTTCCCTGCTGACGCCCCCTGTAGTGCTCATGTTCACCTCATCCGTCTAACTGTCTGCATTGCCGGCCCCGCACAGCGGATACCGGCCAGGGAATATTGTCCCAAGTTTCCGGCCCGTTCCGGCGCCGGCCCTCCATGCCACTTCCGCCTGCGTGTGCTCAGGCGGCGGCCTGGCGGAAATCCGGCGCTCGCACCAGCCGGTTCATGCTGAAAATGGCCATCTGTTGCTCGCCCACCCGGCTTTCGGCGAAACGCACCAGTCGCGGATCATCTTCGCGCCCGGCATCACGTCGCTGCTCCTCGTCGACCGTACGCTGGCCGAACACCTCGTCCACCAGCAGGGCCACGTTGCCGCCACCCTGACGCACCACCAGCAAGCGGGTCCGGTCGGTGTGCTGCGTGCGCTCGCCGAACAGGAATCGGCCGAAGTCGATCACCGGCACCAGGTTGCCGCGCACATTGGCCACGCCGAGCAGCCAGGGCTGGGTGCCCGGCACGGCGGTGAGCACGGGCACGGCCAGCAGCTCGTTGATCTCGTCGATGCCGCTGACCAGCAGGCGCGAACCCACCCGGAAACCGATGCCGCGCCACAGTCCCGGCGCCTCGAACTTTTCCTGCGTGTCCGACGCGTGAGCCAGCGACAGCCGCTCGTACTGGGCAAGGATCTCGAAAGGGGTGCGGTTGACGGACTGGTTCATTTCTCGCTCGGCAACAATTCGTTGATGCAGGCCAGCAGTTCTTTTTCGTTCACCGGCTTGGTGATGAAGGCCCGCGCACCCTGGCGCAATCCCCACACGCGATCGGTTTCCATCGACTTGGTGGTGATCATCACGATCGGGACGTTCTGGGTCTTCGGATCGCGGGTAAGCGTGCGCGTTGCCTGGAAGCCGTTCATGCCGGGCATGATGACGTCCATGATGACGAGGTCGGGCAGATCGCTGCGCACGCGCTCGATGCCCTCTTCGGCGGTATTCACCGCCGCCACCTGGTGTCCCGCACGTTCAAGCAGGGTGGTGAACACGCGCACGTCGGTCGGCGAGTCGTCGATGATGAGAATATTGGCCACAGGTCCCCCTCAGAATCTGCAGTCAGTGGCTCGATACCGTGCTGACATGGCGATGGATGGCACCAAGCAGCTCGTCACGCGTGAACGGCTTGGTCAGATACTGTTCGGCACCCACGATGCGGCCACGAGCCTTGTCGAAGAGGCCGTCCTTGGAGGACAGCATGATCACCGGCGTGGCGCGGAACTGGGGGTTGTTCTTGATCAGCGCGCAGGTCTGATAGCCGTCCAGCCGCGGCATCATGATGTCGACGAAGATGATCGCCGGCTTCTGGTCGGAGATCTTGGCCAGAGCCTCGAACCCGTCGACCGCAGTCAGCACGTCGCAGCCCTCTTTCTTCAGAAGGGTCTCGGCCGTGCGGCGGATGGTCTTCGAGTCATCGATCACCATGACCTTGAGACCAGCCAAATCGTTAGCACTCACGTTCAAATTCACTC
Source organism: Rhodanobacter sp. Root561 (assembly GCF_001427365.1). Classification (NCBI taxonomy): domain Bacteria; kingdom Pseudomonadati; phylum Pseudomonadota; class Gammaproteobacteria; order Lysobacterales; family Rhodanobacteraceae; genus Rhodanobacter; species Rhodanobacter sp. Root561. The sequence continues at coordinate 1,115,582 of NZ_LMGH01000001.1, read as the reverse complement.
ACTCCCCCTGCGGCCCGCCCCGAGCTCAGGATAGGCACCACGACATGCAACGTCCATGCCGGACGGTGCGCATGCAAAGTTTATTCTTGACGAGCCATCGGCAACCGCTCTGGGACGGTGATTCCGATGGCTTTGCTGTTTACTGCCTGCCCGCCGAGACTGTCAAGCAATAATCACCCGTGTTGTCTGAGGACTGCACAAGGTGACCCATAGTGGCACCATCTGGCCACCGACGACAGCCTCGACCGCTGCCGTCCGCGTCGTGACGTGATGGCCTCCGCGGTCTTCCATCTTAATATAGCGGCCTGCTGTCCCGCTCCCCTCCGCGTGGCGGCCCATTCCGGAGAATCACGATGAGCCTCGCGATCGGCGTGCTGATGGACCCCATCGGCGCAATCAAGGTGGCAAAGGACAGCAGCTTCGCGATGCTGCTGGAAGCGCAGCGCCGCGGCCATTCGCTGCACTACCTCGAACAGGGCGACCTGGCGCTGCGCAACGGCGATCCGTGGGGGCGCATGGCCACGCTCGAGGTCCGTGATGATCCGGGCCACTGGCATACCCTGGGCACGCCGCAATGGCGTGACCTGCGCCAGCTCGACGTGGTGCTGATGCGCAAGGACCCGCCGGTCGATGCGCAGTTCATCTACGACACCATGGTGCTGGAAGTCGCCCAGCAGGGCGGCGTGGCCGTGGTCAACGACCCGCGCTCGCTGCGCGACTGCAATGAAAAGCTGTTTGCCCTGCAATTCGGGCAATGCATCGCGCCGACCCTGGTGGCGCGCGATGCCGGCGAACTGCGCCGATTCGCCGCCGAGCACGGCGAAGTGGTGCTGAAGCCGCTGGATGGCATGGGTGGCCGCGGCATCTTCCGGGCGCGGGCGGGCGACAGCAACCTCAACTCGATGCTGGAGACGCTGCTGGGTGGTGACGCCCACGGCGAAGGGCGCCAGTTCGCGATCGCCCAGAAGTACATCCCGGAAATCACCGCGGGCGACAAGCGCATCCTGGTGATCGATGGCGAACCGGTCCCCTACGCCCTGGCGCGAATCCCCCAGGGCAACGAGTTCCGCGGCAACCTCGCTGCCGGCGGGCGCGGCGAAGGGGTTCCGCTGTCCGATCGCGACCGCTGGATCGTCGAACAGGTGGCGCCCGAACTGCGCCGGCGCGGCCTGCTGTTCGTCGGCCTCGACGTGATCGGCGATTACCTGACCGAGATCAACATCACATCCCCGACCTGTGTACGTGAACTCGACGCCCAGTTCGGGCTTAACATTGCCGGTCAGCTGTTCGACGTCATCGAGCAGCACGTTTCCGGAAACCGCGCCGCGTGAGCCACACTGCAAGCGTCAACTCCCCGCCCGATCCGATCGGCGCCACTTTCCTGTTTTCGCTGCTGCTGCATGGCGTGTTGCTGCTGGGCATCACCTTCCACTTCGTGAAGCCCTCGCCGAGCCTGCCCACGCTGGACGTCACCCTGGTCAACGTGGCCAACCGGCAGGCGCCGGACAAGGCGGACTTCCTGGCCCAGGCCAACAACACCGGCGGCGGCCAGAACGATCGCGCCGCGCGCCCGTCGGCGCCTTTTTCCGGCGCGATCCCCAAGCCCGACCCCGGGATTGCGGCGCAACCCGTCGACGCCACCACGCCGCAGCCACGCGAGGCCACCCCGACCCGCATGGTCACCACCAGCAGCGCCAGCGACTTCCAGGTGACCAGCGACACCGCCCGGGATCAGGTGGACCCCCAGCTGACCCCGACGGCGGAAGAACTGAAGCGCCGCGAGGCCATCGCGCAACTGGCCGCCGAACTGCGCAAGAAGAAGGTCGACTACGCCAAGCGGCCCAAGGTGAAGTACCTCACCGCCAGCACCCGCGAATACGCCTACGCCGCCTACATGCGGGGCTGGTCCGACCGGGTGGAGCGGGTGGGCAACCTCAACTACCCCGAAGAGGCGCGCCGCCAGGGCTTGCACGGCGACGTGCTGCTCACCGTGGTGCTCAACCTCGATGGCAGCATCAAGACCATCGAAGTCATCCAGAGCTCCGGCCAGAAAGTGCTCGATGCCGCCGCCGAGCGCATCGTGCGCCTGGCGGCCCCGTTCCCGCCGGCCCCGAAAAGCGCCGAACGCATCGACCAGCTCAACATCACCCGCACCTGGCGCTTCCAGCCGAACAACGTGCTGCAGACTCGCTGAACCTTGCGGCTCGCGGTTCGGCGAACGACCCGCACTGCGCTTACAATGCGCACATGACCGCCGTGCAGCCATCGACACTCACCGGGCACTTCCTGATCGCCATGCCCAACCTGGCCGATCCGCCGTTCTCGCGCGGCGTCGCCCTGCTGTGCCAGCACGACGAGGACGGCGCGGTCGGCCTGCTGGTCAACCAGCTTTCCGAGTACAGCTTCGGTGACGTGCTGGCCCAGATGAAGCTGGAGTGCGCGGACAGCGAACTGGCCGACGCGCCGGTCCTGATCGGCGGCCCAGTGCAACAGGAGCGCGGCTTCGTGCTGCATCGCGAGCCCGGCCCCTGGGATTCCAGCTACCGCATCAACGACCACTGGTCGGTCACCACCTCGCGCGACATCCTGGTCGCCATGGCCGCCGGCGAAGGCCCGCGCCAGGCGATCATGGTGCTCGGCTACGCAGGTTGGGACGCCGGCCAGCTGGAACAGGAACTGATGGCCAATGCCTGGCTGACCGCCGAAGCCAGCGACCGGGTGGTGTTCGACACGCCACTGGAAGAGCGCTGGAGCGCCGCGGCCGGGTTGGTCGGCGTCGATCCGCGCCAGTTGTCCGGTTACGCGGGCCACGCATGAGTTGCGCGTTCGGCTTCGATGTCGGCAGCAAGATCACCGGCGTGGCGATCGGCAACAGCTTCACCGCCAGCGCCCGCGCACTGGCCACGCTGGCCGTGCATGACGACACACCGGACTGGAACCGGCTCGATACGCTGCGCCGCGAATGGCAACCGGACACCCTCGTGGTCGGCCTGCCGCTGACCCTGGATGGTGCCGAGCAGCCGGCCAGCCGTCGTGCCCGCCGTTTCGCAGCGCAATTGCAGGAGCGCTACGGGCTGCCCGTGGTGCTGGTCGACGAGCGACACAGCTCGCAGGAAGCCGCCCAGCGTTTTGCCGGCGCCCGCGCGCTGGGCCTGAAGCGACGCCGCGACGCGGCAGCCATCGACGCCGAAGCCGCCGCGGTCGTGCTGGAGCGCTGGCTCGGCATGGCCACGACGAGCAGCGCGCCAGACGCCGATCACTAGAACCCCTCCCACCTCCAGACCGCCCGCCATGAGTCCTCGCCTGCGCCACCTCACCACCCTGGAAAACCTGCCGCGCGAGACCATCGAGCGCCTGCTCGACCGCGCCGAGGCCCTGCGCGACGCCTGCGCCCACGGCACCCGCAAGCTCGACGTGCTGGCCGGACGCACAGTGCTGAACCTGTTCTTCGAACCCTCCACGCGCACCCGCACCTCGTTCGAGCTGGCGGCGAGGCGGCTGGGCGCCGACGTGATCAACTTCGACATCGGGCTGTCCTCGACCAGCAAGGGCGAGGAACTGTTCGACACGCTGCATACGCTGGAAGCGATGCACCTGGACGCCATCATCGTGCGGCACAAGCAGTCCGGCACGCCGGACGAGCTGGTTCGCCACGCCATGAGCGGGGTGTCGGTGATCAATGCGGGTGACGGCAACCGGGCCCATCCCACCCAGGGCCTGCTGGACGCACTGACCATCCGCCAGCATCGGCCAGACCTGGAGAACCTGCGCGTCGTGATCTGCGGCGACATCAAGCACTCGCGCGTGGCGCGCTCGGACATCAGCGCCTTGAACGCGCTCGGCGTGAAGGAGATCCGCCTGTGCGCACCCGCCGAGCTGATGCCTGATGCCAACGAGGTGCCCAAAGGCTCGCGCCATGAGGATTTCGACGAGGCCATCGAAGGCGCCGACGCGGTGATCATGCTGCGCCTGCAAAAAGAGCGCATGGCCAGCATCGAGCTGCCCGACGAGGCCGCCTACTTCGCCCACTACGGCCTGGACCGGCGGCGCCTGGCGCGGGCCGCCCCCGGCTGCCTGGTGATGCACCCGGGACCGATCAACCGCGGCATCGAAATCGCCTCCGACGTCGCCGACGGCGCGCAGTCGCGCATCCTGGAACAGGTGGGCAATGGCGTGTTCGTGCGCATGGCCGTGCTGAACGAAGTGCTGGCACGCTGAAGCGCAGCGATTACGGCACCGCAGCACGGCCCCGGGCAAGCGGGCATAATGTCCCGCGCAGCATTCACCACACTGGGGATCATCATGCGATCGACGACGCGATACATCGCGCTGGGCTTCGCCGGCATCATGCTGGCGGCCTGCGGGCACAAGGACAAGGATGCACCACTGGCTTACGTTCCGGCGGACACGCCGTACGTGATGGCCAATCTCGACACCATGGACGACAGCACCCGTGGCGCCCTGCTCGCGCAGGCCGATGCGCAACTGCCATCCCAGCTGGCACAACTGGATGCCGCCGCCGACCGGCTGGCCGCGAAGGACCCGGAGGGTGCACGCCTGCTGCGCGCGCTGCACGCCGAGTTCAAGGGCAAGACCATCGAAACCTTCGCCGAAGGCGCAGGCATCAATCTCAAGGGCTATTCCGCGTTCTATGGCCTGGGCCTGGCCCCGGTCGCGCGCTTCGACCTGAGTGACCCCGCCGCGTTCGACGCCTTCGTCGGCCGGCTGGAAACCGCTTACGGCAAGAAGCTGGAAGTTGCCAGCCTCGACAAGCAGTCCTATCGCCGCTTCACTTCCGCCGCCTCGGGCACGCAGATGATCCTGGCCACCGTCGGCAAGCAGGCGGTCGCTGCGCTGCTGCCCGGCGATGCCTCGCCGGCGCTGTTGCGCCAGGCACTGGGACTGGACCGTCCGCAGAAGAGCCTGCAGGACGACGGTCGCCTGGCCACCCTGGCCAAGGCCAAGGGTTACCAGAAGTGGCTGGTCGGCCAGTTCGACCTCACCCGCGCGCTGCCGCTGGCGGTGAGCGGCAAGGACCCGCTGGTGAATGCGATCCAGAAGGCCCGCGCCCAGGCGGTGTCGGCCAAGACCGGCGAGCCGGTGGCCACCCAATTGCAGACCTCGCCCAGCTGCAGTGCGGACGCGGCGCGCATCGCCGCCCGCGTGCCCACCATCAGCTTCGGCTACACGCAGCTCGATGCGAAGCACCAGGACGCCCGCGTCGACATCGCCCTGGCGGACGACATCAGCCAGGCCTTCGCCGGCCTGAAAGTGGCCTTGCCCGGGTTGGGCAAGGCCGGCAGCGCGCCGTTCGACCTCAGCATCGCGCTGCCGATCGCCAGCATGCGCGGCTTCTGGATGGCGCAGGCTGACGCGGTCGCCGCCAAGCCGTTCACCTGTGCCTCGCTGACCGACCTCAACGACAGCTTCGCCAAGCTGGGCCCGGCCATGCAGAAGGCGGCGATTCCGCCGTTCGGCGACATGTTGGGAGTGCGCCTCGCGCTGGATTCGCTGAGCGCCGGCAAGGATTCCGCGATGCCTTCGTTCACCGGGCGCCTGGTGCTCGGCACCAGCAATCCCGAAGGACTGCTGGCGATGGGCCAGATGATGGTGCCCGCGCTGTCCCAGCTGAAGCTGGGCCACGACGGCACGCCGCAGGCGCTGCCCAAGGACATGGTCAGCATGCTGGGCCAGCCCGCATGGGTGGCGATGAGTGAGAAAGCGCTCGCGCTCGGCGTCGGTGCCGGCGAAGACAGCCACCTGGCCGACACGCTCAAGGAACCCGGCGGCGACGTCGGCCAGATGACGAGGATGCACATCAGCGGCGCCATGTACGTCAGCTGGCTGCAATTGATGGAACAGAAACTGGACGCGCTGGCTGCTGCCACCGCGACGCTGGGCAAGAGTGACGAGCCGTCGATCGACGACGGCAGCGACGCCACCAGCGCCGCCGACGAACTGGCCCGTTCCAGGGCGCAGTTCGCCGCGATGAAGGCCCAGGCCGAACGGGTCGACAGCATCGATGCCGAGATGCACGTCGACCAGAGCGGCATGGTGATCACCAGCCAGACCGTGCTGAAGTAGCCCGCTCGTCGGGACCGGAAGCCGGGGCGCCGTCGCGTCCCGGCTTTTTTTGTGCCCGCAACAAACAGATGTCGAACATGCCGATGACATCCCGTTCGCATCCGTGATCGGGGACTGAACCGGGCGCGTCGCGGCGACATGCCTTTCACCCTCCGGCTGGTGCCATGTCCCAAGGAAGCCGCTGCATGGCATCCCGCCTGCCACCGGCAGGCCCTCACCGCCAGTCAGGGAGATCAATATGCGCAATTCCAAGATCCGCACCAGCCTTTATGCCACCGCCATGATGTTCGGCTTCGCGGCCATTCCGTTCGGCCAGGTGATGGCCCAGGACAACGCCGGCCAGATGCAGAAGGCGTCGGACAACCAGACGGTTCCCGACAAGGCCGCCGATGCCTGGATCACCACCAAGGTGAAGTCCGAGTTCGGCACCACCAAGGGCGTTTCCGCCACCGACATCTCGGTGTCGACCAACGATGGCGTGGTGACCCTCAGCGGTACCGTTTCCAGCGCCGCGGAGAAAGACAGCGCCGAGCGCGTGGCCCGGAGCGTCAAGGGCGTCAAGAGTGTCGACACCAGCGGCCTCACCGTCGGCGTGGCCGAAAAATGATCACGGCATGACGGTGGCGATGCCACCTTGCTGAAACGAAAAAGGCGCCCCAGGGCGCCTTTTTCTTCATCCGGCAGGCGCCTCAGCGATTGAGGAAATTCGCACCACCAAGATTGTTCCCATCGCGCGTCTCTTCCAGTTCCACGCCGTCCAGACCCTGCGATAGGGTATGCGCATCGCCGCCCTGCGCCAGCTTGATGCGCAGGCGTACCTCGTTGGAACTGTCGGCGTAACGCAACGCGTCCTCGTAGCTGATCTCGCCGGCGTGATAGAGCTCGACCAGGGCCTGGTCGAACGTCTTCATGCCCAAGAGGGTGGATTCCTTCATCACTTCCTTCAGCTTGTGGATCTCGCCCTGGCGGATGTAGTCCTGCACCAGCGGCGTGCCCAGCAGCACTTCCACCGCCACGCGGCGCGCCTTGCCGTCCGGAGTGGGGATCAGCATCTGCGCCACGATGCCCTTCAGGTTCAGCGAAAGGTCCATCAGCAGCTGCTGGCGACGGTCTTCCGGGAAGAAGTGCAGGATGCGATCCATGGCCTGGTTTGCGTTGTTCGCGTGCAGGGTGCACAGCACCAGATGGCCCGTTTCGGCGAAGGCAATCGCGTGGTCCATGCCCTCGCGGGTGCGCACCTCGCCGATCATGATCACGTCCGGCGCCTGGCGCAGGGTGTTCTTCAGGGCGTTATCCCAGGTGTCGGTGTCGATGCCGACTTCGCGCTGGGTGATGATGCAGCCCTCGTGCTTGTGCACGTATTCGATCGGGTCCTCGATAGTGATGATGTGGCCGGTCGAATTCTGGTTGCGGTAGCCGATCATCGCCGCCAGCGAGGTCGATTTGCCCGAGCCGGTGGCGCCCACGAAGACGATGATGCCGCGCTTGGTCATCGCCAGCTGCTTGAGTACCGGCGGCAGGGTCAGCTCCTCGATCGACGGAATCTTCGACTCGATACGGCGCAGCACCATGCCGACGCAGTTGCGCTGGTAGAAGCACGAGACGCGGAACCGACCCACGCCCTGGGCGGAGATCGCGAACTGGCATTCGTGGGTCTTCTCGAACTCCTCGCGCTGGCCCGGCGTCATCACGTTGAGCACCATGTCACGCGACTGCTGCACGCTGAGCGGGCTCTGCGTGATCGGCACGATGCGGCCCTGCACCTTCATCGACGGCGCCACGCCCGCGGTGATGAACAGGTCGGACGCCTTCTTGTGCACCATCAGCTTCAGGAAGGAGGTGAAATCAAAATCGCTCATGGCTCTAACCCCGGGAATAGGGAATGGGGAATAGGGAATCGGAAAGCTGATGTCCGGCGCAAGTCGGTTGCAGGGAGGCGAGTGTTCAAACCGCAGCCGCACAAGGCGCGCGACTTTTCAACGATTTCCGATTCCCCATTCCCGAATCCCCGCTTCACTTGAAGCTGTCCTTGTTCTTGGCGTACATCGAGGCTTCCTGACGGGTCACCAGGCCACGCTTGACCAGGTCCTGCAGGCACTGGTCCAGCGTCTGCATGCCGAACTGCTGGCCGGTCTGGATCGACGAATACATCTGCGCGACCTTGTCCTCGCGGATCAGGTTGCGGATCGCCGGGATGCCGACCATGATCTCGTGCGCCGCGATGCGGCCCCCGCCGACCTTCTTCAGCAGCGACTGCGAGATGACCGCGCGCAGCGACTCGGACAGCATCGAGCGCACCATCGGCTTCTCGCCGGCGGGGAACACGTCGATGATGCGGTCGATGGTCTTCGCCGCCGAGCTGGTGTGCACGGTGGCGAACACCAGGTGGCCGGTTTCCGCGGCGGTCAGCGCCAGGCGGATGGTTTCCAGGTCGCGCAACTCGCCGACCAGGATGTAGTCCGGATCCTCGCGCAATGCCGAGCGCAACGCCTCGTTGAAGCCGTGCGTGTCGCGATGCACTTCGCGCTGGTTGATCAGGCACTTCTGCGAGGTATGCACGAACTCGATCGGGTCCTCGACCGAGAGCATGTGACCGTATTCGTTCTTGTTGATGTGGTCGACCATCGCCGCCAGCGTGGTCGACTTGCCCGAGCCGGTCGGGCCGGTCACCAGGATCAGGCCCTGCGGCTGTTCGATCAGTTCCTTGAACACCCGGGGACAACCCAGGTCTTCCAGGGTCAGCACTTCGGACGGAATGGTACGGAACACCGCGCCAGCGCCGCGATTCTGGTTGAACGCGTTGACGCGGAAACGGGCCAGCCCGGGAATCTCGAACGAGAAGTCGGTCTCGTAGAACTCTTCGTAGTCGCGCCGCTGCTTGTCCGACATGATGTCGTAGATCAGCGAGTGCACCTGCTTGTGTTCCAGCGCAGGGATGTTGATGCGGCGGACATCGCCATCAACGCGGATCATCGGCGGCAGCCCGGCGGACAGATGCAAGTCCGAGGCCTTGTTCTTTACCGAGAAGGCAAGCAGTTCGGCAATGTCCATGAAGTCGTTTCCCCTAAACCGAGCGTCTGGATGGCATGAATTCGGGCGCTGCAATCGGGACCGTCGATCGTCCGCAGGCGTGGTGCGCCGCAACGCATGTTGCCTGGCGCCACCTCGCAGCCCGGACGAGCCGTTCCAATCCCCTTGCAGCCGGGTCGATACTACTCGCGCAAGCGGCTGTGCGGCCAGTCTTTCCAGCCGCCAGCGCGCAAAGTGTCGACCCGGTTTGCGCGGTCTGTCGTAAAACCGCGATCCGACCTTCGCCGGCGGATCGATGGCGACCGTCGCCGGACGCACCCACCACGGAATCGGCCCGCAGTGCGACGGCTCCGGTAAGGTACGCGGTCTGGACGATCCACCTGACCCATCCGAGGAACCCTGCATGACACGACTTGCCTTCATCGGCGGCGGCAACATGGCGCGCAGCCTGATCGGCGGCCTGCTGAAGACCGGCGTGGCGCCAGCCACGGTGAGCGTGGCCGAGCCGCTGGCCGAAGCGCGCCAGGCGCTGGGCCGCGAATTCGGCATCGCCTGCTACGCCGAGAACCGGCTTGCCGCGGCGGAAGCCGAGGTCATCGTGCTGGCGGTCAAGCCGCAGATCATGCCGGCGATCCACGCCGAACTGCGCGACACCCTGCAACGCAATCACCCGCTGCTGATCTCGATCGCCGCCGGCGTGCGGCTGGACCAGCTGGAACGCTGGTTCGGCAGCGGCCTGCCGATCGTGCGCTGCATGCCCAACACGCCGGCCCTGATCGGCGCCGGCGCCACCGGCCTGTGCGCCAACAGCCGGGTCAGCCCGGCGCAGAAGGCCCAGGCCCAGCACATCCTGGACGCCGCCGGGATCACCCGCTGGATCGACGACGAGGCGCTGATGGATACGGTCACCGCCTTGTCCGGTTCCGGCCCGGCCTACTTCTTCGCCCTGGTCGAGGCGCTGGAAGCGGCCGCCGTGGCCCAGGGCCTGCCCCGCGACACCGCCCGCGCGCTGGCCGCGCAGACCTGCCTCGGCGCCGGCCGCATGCTGGTCGAAGGCGGCGAAGACCCCGCGCTGCTGCGCCAGCGCGTCACCTCGCCCAACGGCACCACCCAGGCCGCGCTGGAAAGTCTTGCCGCCGACGGGCTGCCGCACATCGTGGCCCGTGCGGTCCACGCCGCCACCCGTCGCGGAGCGGAACTGGCCAACGAACTGGACAAGCTGTCGTGAGCTACCTGCTGAACGCCCTCTCCATGCTGATCGAGCTGGTCTTCGAGGCGGCCGTCACCCTGCTGCTGTTGCGCGTGGCCGCCGAAGCCTGCCGCGCCGACTTCCACAACCCGCTGAGCCAGTTCATCTACCGCTACACCAACCCGGTGCTGGCGCCGATCCGCCGCGTGCTGCCGAACTGGCGCCGGATCAACTTGGCCGCCCTGCTGCTGGCCTGGCTGGCGATGCTGCTCAAGCGCCTGCTGCTGTTCGCCCTGCTCGGGGTGATGCCGAATCCGCTGGGACTGATCGTGCTGGCACTGGCCGAACTGCTCGACTTCGCCCTGCTGTTCTATCTGGTGCTGATCTTCGGCTGGTCCCTGCTGAGCATGTTCTCGGTGGACCAGCGCCATCCCCTGCTCAAGCTGGCCGGCGCCCTGGTGGCCCCGCTGCTGCGCCCGCTGCGCGGCAGGCTGGTCGCCGGGCAGATCGACTTCGGCCCGATGGTGGTGATGATCGTGTTGCTGCTGGCCCGCCTGCTGATCGCCGCACCGCTGCTGGATCTGGGGGCGCGGTTGGCACTGGGCGCCTGAGATTTCTCTTGTACGCGGCGCCTCTGGTCTCTTGAAGCAAGGGCTTTCGCCCTCCCCCGGAGGGAGAGTCACTTTCTGCCTCTTGCTTCGATGTGCCTAGAAGCAAAAGCTTCAAAAGCTTCAAGTGCAGAGCGGTCGATCGCCTTCGGCGACCGAGTCACTTTTCTCTTGCGTGGCCAAGAGAAAAGTAACCAAAAGAGAAGGCCACCCCGCTTGGCGACTCCTGTCCGGCAAGTCCGTGAGCCGGGGCCGGGCTTTTCGAACGGGCATCGGGCAACTGCTCCTGCGTTGCCTCAACTCCGGCATCCATGCCGTCGCCTGCCCGTGCGAAAAGGCGTTGCCATCCCTGGCAACGCCCGCTGCGCGGCCTGTCGACCCCGGCTCACCGCCGCACAAGGGACCCCGGTAAAGCAGCGGGCCATCGTGGCCCGCACTCGATGATGGAGCTGAAAGGCAATGCCAGAGCCAAAGCAAAAGCCCCGGGTCGCCGCAGCTCTGCTCTTGATCCGGCTCTTCTGAAAAGTACGCGCAGGATGCGCGTCGCTCTATCCGGGGCCCCTCTGCAGCGGCGAGGCGGGGTCGACAGGCCGCGTAGCGGGCATCGGCATGGATGCCGATGCCTTTTCGCCAGCACATGGATGTGCTGTCGAAAAGCCCGGCCCCGGCTCGCGAACTTTCCGGGCAGGAAGCCCGGAAAGCGCGGAAGCGGGGTGGCCTCTCTTTGGGCCACGTTTCTCTGGCCACACAGAGAAAGGTGGCCTTTGCTCTGATGCACAGGAGCCGGCAAAGCGTCAGGTGCAACAGCAAGTGCGATGGCCAGCTTCGCTGCTTTAAAGCTCTTCTGGCCTTCGCTGGCATGACGAGCGGGGCTGGAGGTCGCCGGCACAATAGCCAGCAAACGGCGAAAAGCTCAGCGCAGCGCCCACGCGGCGATGATTCGATGGATATCGTCCAGCCCATCGAACAGCGCCGCCGGTCCCGGCTGCAGGATGATCGGCGACTTGATCTCGTGGAGGTCACCGTGGCGCACCGCGGGGATCGCGTCCCAGCCCGGTCGCGCCGCGACCTTCTCGGGGCGGAAGCGCTTGCCGCACCAGGAGCCCAGGATGATGTCCGGCGCGCGCCGCACCACCTCGTCGCCGTTCGGCAGGATGCGCTGCTTGGCCAGCGGTTCGCGGGCCAGTTCGGGGAAACAGTCGTCGCCGCCGGCGATGCCGATGATCTCGGCGACCCAGCGGATGCCGGTGATGATCGGCTCGTCCCATTCCTCGAAATACACTTTCGGCCGTCGCGGCAATTGCGCCACGGCGGCGCGAATGCCGGCAATGTGCCGCTCGGCGCGTTGCGCGTACGCCTCGGCCTTCTCATGCGCGCCGACCATCGCGCCCAGCCGCCGGATGTAGGCGAGGATGCCGTCGACGCTGCGATGGTTGCTGACCCATACCTCCACGCCGCACTTGATCAGCTCGCGCGCGATGTCGGCCTGGATGTCGGAGAAGCCGATCGCCAGATCGGGCCCCAGTTTCATGATCTCGCCGATCTTCGCGCTGGTGAACGCGGAGACCTTCGGCTTCTCCTTGCGTGCGCGCGGCGGCCGCACGGTGAAGCCGGAGATGCCGACGATGCGGTGCTCTTCGCCCAGTGCGTACAGCACCTCGGTCGGCTCCTCGGTGAGGCAGACGATGCGCTGGGGGAAGTAGTCGGCCACGCGGTGATCCATCCGCTCAATGCCCCAGCACGGTCACGGTGACCTTGCGCTGGTGCGGGTCGAGTCGGTGCTCCCACAGGTAGATGCCTTGCCAGGTGCCGAGTTGCAACTTGCCGCCGTGCACCGGCACGACCAGGCTGACCCCGGTGAGGATCGAGCGGACATGCGCCGGCATGTCGTCGGGCCCTTCGGCGTCGTGTTCGAAGAGCGGGTCGCCATCGGGCACCGCGCGGGCGAACCAGCGCTCCAGGTCGCGGCCCACCGCCGGGTCGGCGTTCTCGCCGAGCAGCAAGGAGCAACTGGTGTGGGCAGTGAAGACATGGGCCATGCCGAGCTGGACATGGCTGGCCGCCAGCGCATCCGCCACCTGCGCGGTGATGTCGCTGAAACCGCGCCCGCGGGTATGCACGATGAAGCCACCCTGCGCCACGTGCTGCGCGGGCAGCGGCCGGATCACGGGTACAGCATCCGGCTGGTCCAGGTCTGGCCGTGGCGATCCCAGCGCACCCGCTCGTGCAGGCGGAACTCGGCGCCGTACCAGAACTCCAGCATGTCCGGTTCGACCACGAAGCCGCCCCAGTGCGGCGGCCGGCTCACCTCGCGACCGTCGAACTGCTGCTCGTAGCGCGCCACGCGCTGCTCGAAGGTGTCGCGATCGGGCAGGGTCTGCGATTGCAGCGAAGCCCAGGCGCCGATCTGGCTGCCACGCGGGCGGCTGGCGAAATAGGCATCGGACTCCTCGTCCTGCAGCTTGCGGGCGGCGCCTTCGACGCGGACCTGCACGCCTTCGCGCAATTGCTTCCAGTGGAAACACAGCGCCACCTGCGGGTGGGCGTCCAGCTGGCTGCCCTTGTCGCTCTGGTAGTTGGTGTAGAAGCGGAAGCCACGCTCGTCGGCGCCCTTGAGCAGCACGATGCGCGAGGCGACCCGGCCGGAAGCGTCGACGGTGGAAAGGTTCATCGCCGTCGGCTCGCGGTCGCCGCTGGCCCTGGCTTCGTCCAGCAGGCTCAGGAAGGTGTCCAGAATCTCGGGTTTGAGCATGATGTCGAAACTTTCCTTTTGCATCGTGGCCGACACGCGCCATCATGGCGCGGATGAACCTGAGCGATGATAGTGCAATGTCCTGTTCCCCCAGTAGCTTTCCGGCCCGGCTGACGGCGCCATCCTGCCCTGCCCGGCGTGAAGCAGGCAGGGACGCGCCCGTTTGGGGGATACTGGGCGATCACCGCCTGCCTGTGGCGGAAGTGCCTCCGGGAACCAAGGTATCTTGCGGATGATGTCTCACGCCGACCTGCACAACGAAGCCCTCGCCGGCCATCTGCTCGACCAGTACGCAGGGCGCATCGCCCGCTCGCGCCGCCCCTACATCCTTGGCCTTTCCGGCCTGCAGGGCAGTGGCAAGAGTACGCTGGCGCGGGTGATGAAGATGCAGGCCGAGGCTCGCGGCTGGGCCACCGAGGTGCTGTCGCTGGACGACTTCTACTATGCCCGCAGCGAACGCGAGACGCTGGCGCGCGAAGTCCATCCGCTGCTGCGCACGCGCGGCGTGCCGGGCACCCACGAGATCGAACTGCTGATGTCGGTGCTGGCCGCCCTGCCGCATGCCTCGGAACGGTTGCCGGTGCTGCACCCGCGTTTCGACAAGGGCCGCGACACCCGCTTTCCACCGTCACGCTGGCCGCGGATCACCCGGCCGCCGAAGCTGGTGATCGTGGAGGGCTGGGCACTGGGCATCCGTCCGCAGTTGCAGGCTGCGCTGGCCAAGCCGGTCAACGAACTGGAGCGCTGCGAGGACCCCGACGGCAGCTGGCGGCACTGGGTCAACAAGCAGCTGCGCGGCTACCAGCCGCTGTGGCGCAAGTTCGATGCCCTGATCGTGCTGCAGGCTCCGGGCTGGGAAATCGTGCGGCGCTGGCGTGGCGAGCAGGAGCAGGATCTCTTGGCGCGCCACGCGCCCCTGGCGATGGACGCCGCGGCGATGGAGCGGTTCCTCGCCCACTTCGAACGACTGAGCCGGCACGCGCTGGCCACCCTGCCGGTGCTGTCCGATACCTGCGTGGAGTACGACGACGACCGCCACGTGACGGGGCTCAGTCACGGCTGAGGCGGGGAACGGGGAACGGGGAACAGCGAAAGCTCCGCAGCTTCAGGCTTTTGTTCCCTGTTCCCCGTTCCCGTCTGTCAATCCACCACGAAGTTGATCTTCATGTTGACGCGCCACTCGGTCACCGTGCCGTCGTCTCCGGTGACCACCTTGATCTCGTTGACCCAGGCGCCCTTGATGTTCTTCACCGACTCGGCGGCTTTCTTCAGGCCGTGCTGCACGGCGTCTTCGACGCCCTTGGCGGACGAGGCGTTGATTTCGATGACCTTGGCTACTGACATGACGTCACTCTCCCATGGAGTCCGTGCGAGCGGCACGATGCGCTTCCCCTGTTCGAAGCGCCAGTCTGGACTGCCGTTGTCGGAAGGGACAAGCCGCACTGCAAAATCACGTCACGTTGACGCCTCGACCTGCACGGCCGTGCCGTAGGCGAGCACCTCGGTCACGCCCTGGGCCACTTCGTTGGCGTCGTAGCGCATCGCCACCACACCATTGGCGCCCATCGCCGCGGCGTGCTGCAGCATCAGCTCGAACGCTTCCTCGCGGGCCTTCTCGCACAGCTCGGTATAGATCGAGATGTTGCCGCCGACGATGGTCTGCAGCGCCGCGCCGAGATTGCCCACCACGCTGCGCGAACGCACGGTGATGCCCCGCACGATGCCCAGCGAACGGACGATGCGGCAGCCGGGGATCTCGTTGGCGGTACTGACCTGATGGTGTGGAACGGTTCTGGCCATGATGGTGCTCCGTGGAATCAGCTGTCGATCAGTGCAGCATAGCCTTCGCGCGAATCCGGCCACTGCGGCGCCCAGCCGCTGGCGCGCAGGCGGGCATTGCTCAGCCGCTTGCTGCCAACGCCCACCGGCGCGGCACCTTCTGGCGGCGGCGGGGCGTCGATCAGCGCGGCCAGGAAATCGTACAACTCGTCCAGCGGCATCGGCGTGTCGTCGACGCCCAGGTACAGCGCTTGCGGCGCCTCCACCTGCAGCAGGTGGACGATGGCCGCGGCGGCATCGTCGACGTGGATGCGGTTGGCCCAGTGCGGCACTTCGCGGGGTACCCGCAGCTGTCCCGCGCGCAGCTTTTCCACCAGTTGCAGGCGCCCGGGCCCGTACAGGCCCGCCAGGCGCAGCACCACGCCGGGCACCGGCTGCTCAGCCAGCCACTGCTCGGCCTCGCGCAGCACCGCACCATTGAAGCCGAGCGGACCGACCGAGGTGGTTTCCTCCACCCAGTCGCCATCGTGCTCGCCGTACACCGCGCTGGATGACACGAACAGGCATCGCTGCAGGCGACTGCCGTCCAGCGCTTCCAGCAGATGACGCAGGCCGTCCACGAAAACCGCGCGATAGCTGGCCTTGTCCCGCCCGTCCGGCGCCGGCAGATAGATCACGCGGGTGATGCCGTGGGGCAATGCGCCGAGGCTGGCGGGATCAGTCAGGTCGCCGCCCAGCCAGTGGATGCCCGACGCGTCGCGCGCCGGTGGATGCCGCCGCAACGCCCAGACGTCGTCACCGCGCGCGCGCAGAAGCTGCGCCACGCGTTCGCCCAGGTCACCGCATCCGGCCAGCAGGATACGTTCGCTCACCACTACCCTCCCATGGATCTGTCGGGATGAATCGATCGGGCTGACTGGATCACGCCCGCGCTTGCACGCCGAGTATCGCAAATTGACGGCTGCGGGCGGGTCGGACCCGGCCGATCGGCCCTGCTAGCATTCGCTCATGAATCCGTCGCACAACCTTTTCATCATCGGACCGACCGGCGCCGGCAAGACCTCGATCGGGCGACGGCTTGCCGCGCATTATGGCCTGACTTTCATCGATCTCGACCAGGAAATCGAACGGCATTGCGGCGTCGATGTGAACACGGTTTTCGAGATCGAGGGCGAGGCGGGATTCCGCCAGCGCGAAAGCACGCTGCTGGAGGAAATCAGCGGCCAGCATGACCTGTTGCTGGCCACCGGCGCCGGCGCGGTGCTGGCCGAAAGCAATCGTCGATGCCTCGGCGGGCGCGGCTACGTGGTCTGGCTGCAGACCACCATCGCGCAGCAACTCGAACGGCTCGAACGCGACCATCGCCGTCCGTTGCTGGCCGTGCCCGACCGCCACGAGCGGCTGCAGGCGATGGCCCGGGTGCGTGAACCGCTCTACCGCGAACTGGCCGACCTGGCCGTTCCCGGCGAACATGGCAGCGTCGCCAGCGCCAGCGAACGCTGCATCGCGCTGATCGACCAGCACTGGCAACGTCCTTCCGCATTCCCCAGGCAGACCGCATGAACCCGGCAATCCAGCATCTCCACGTCGCGCTGGGCCAGCGCAGCTATCCGGTGTGGATCGGCGCCGGCCTGCTCGACGACCACGCGCGCTGGCGCGCGATGCTGCGCGGCCGGCACGCGCTGGTGATCAGCAACACCACGGTGGCGCCGCTGTACCTGCCGCGGATCGAAGCGGGGCTGGACGGCCTGCACTGGTCGTCCTTCCTGCTCGACGACGGCGAGGCGCACAAGACCTTCGCCAACGTCGGCCGCGCGCTGGAAGCGCTGGGCCAGCTCGGCGCCACCCGCGATGCCTGCGTGATCGCGCTGGGCGGCGGCGTGGTCGGCGACCTGGCCGGCTTCAGCGCCGCGTGCTGGATGCGCGGCATCGACTTCATCCAGATGCCGACCACCTTGCTGGCGATGGTCGACTCCTCGGTCGGCGGCAAGACCGGCGTGAACCTGCCGGTCGGCAAGAACCTGGCTGGCGCCTTCCACCAGCCCCGCGCGGTGATCGCCGACATCGACACCCTGGCCACCCTGCCCGACCGCGAATACCGCGCCGGCCTGGCCGAGGTGATCAAGGGCGCGGCGATCGGCGACGAGCCGTTCTTCGCCTGGCTGGAACAGCACGCCGATGCGCTGGCCGCCCGCGATCCCGCCACCGTGCAGGAGGCGATCGCGCGCAAGGTCGCCTACAAGGCCGGCGTGGTCGCCCGCGACGAAACCGAACAGGGCGAACGCGCCCTGCTCAACCTCGGCCACACCTTCGGCCATGCGCTGGAAACCGCCGGCCACTACACCACCTTGCTGCATGGCGAAGGCGTGGCGGTCGGCATGCTTCTGGCCGCCCGCTTGTCCGAACGGCTGGGCATGAGCGACGCCTACGACACCCGCCGCATGCTGCGCCTGCTGGAAACCCTCGGGCTGCCGGTGACGATTCCGCCCGGCATGGACCCTCAACAGCTGCTGCCGCTGATGCGGCTGGACAAGAAGAACAGCGCCGGCAGCCTGCGCCTGATCCTGTGGCGTGGCATCGGCCGGGCCGAGATCGTCGGCGGCGTGGACGAAGCCGACGTCATGGCGATCCTGACCGAAGCCACTTAGGGCAGACGCCGTCCGCCGCCGCGTGTGACGACATGCCCCGGCCATCCGGCGGGTCCCCGGGCGCAAATCCTATAAACTGTGCCGTCCGGCTACGCGCCCGTTCGTGTTGCACCCCTGGAACCCATGCGCCTCTACCTGCAAACCGTGCCCGGCGCTGCCGAAGCACCCCGCTACGTCCAGATCACGCTGGAGCAGGACCTGCTCGGCGGCTGGACGCTGTATCGCGAGTCCGGCACCCAGGGCGGCCGCGCGACCATGAAACGCGAGCAGTTCCTGGAGCGCGACGAGGCCGTGAGCGCCTTCGAGAAAGCGCGCGATGCCCAGCTCAAGCGCGGTTTCCGCCTGATGTTTGCCCAGGGCCTCGAAGGCCCTTACGGACGTTGAAATGACCGAGTTGAAGAACGACCGCTTCCTGCGCGCACTGCGCCGGGAAGCCACCGACACCACGCCGATCTGGGTGATGCGCCAGGCCGGCCGCTACCTGCCCGAATACCGCGCCACCCGCGAACGCGCCGGCAGCTTCATGGGCCTGGCGCAGAACCCCGAATACGCCTGCGAAGTGACACTGCAGCCGCTGGAGCGTTTCGAGCTCGACGCCGCGATCCTGTTCTCCGACATCCTCACCATCCCCGATGCAATGGGTCTGGGTCTGTCGTTCGCCCAGGGCGAAGGCCCGCAGTTCGCGCGGCCGCTGCGCACGGCCGCCGACATCGCTAAGCTCGCCGTGCCCGACATGGACGGCGAACTGCGCTACGTGATGGATGCGCTGCGGCTGATCCGCCGGGAGCTGCACGGCCGCGTGCCGCTGATCGGCTTCTCCGGCAGTCCGTGGACACTGGCCTGCTACATGGTCGAAGGCCACGGCTCTCGCGATTTCGCCACGCTGAAGGCGATGTGCTGGAACGAACCACAGCTCGCGCACCAGCTGCTCGACACGCTGGCCCGCTCCGTCGCCGCCTACCTGATCGCCCAGGCCGAGGCCGGCGCCCAGGCGCTGATGATCTTCGACACCTGGGGCGGCCTGCTCGGCCCCGCGCCGTTCCGCGAATTCTCGCTGCGCTACATGACGCAGATCGTGGCCGCGCTGAAAGCCGACCCGGCCGCGCGCGAGCTCCCGGTGATCCTGTTCTCCAAGGGCGCCGGCATGCATCTGGCCGAGATGGCCGACAGCGGCTGCGCTGCGCTCGGCGTCGACTGGACGATGGATCTGGCCGACGCCCGCCGCGCCGTGGCCGGCAAGGTCGCCCTGCAGGGCAACCTCGATCCCGCGATCCTGCGCGCCAGTCCCGAGGTGATCCGCCGCGAGGCCCGCGCCGTGCTGGACAACTACGGCAACCACCCCGGCCACGTGTTCAACCTCGGCCACGGCATCACGCCGGAGGTGAATCCGGAGCACGTGAAGGTGCTGGTGGACGAAGTGCACGCGTACGGCCGCGCGCTGCGCGAAAGCTGATTCATGTTCCAGGGGGTGGACGGATGCTCTGGCTCGTCACGAAATACCTGATCACCGCAGCCGTCGTCGTGCTCGTCTCCGAAGTCGCCAAGCGCAGCGACCGCCTCGGCGGCCTGATCGCCGCGCTGCCGCTGGTCACCGTGCTGGCGCTGATCTGGCTGCAGGTGGAGCGCCAGCCGCAGGTGAAGATCGCCAACCATGCCTGGTACACGTTCTGGTACGTGGTGCCGACCCTGCCGATGTTCCTGGCCTTCCCCGTCCTGCTGCCGCGGATCGGCTTCTGGCCGACGCTGCTGGCCTGCGTGGTGATCACGCTGGTGTGCTTCTGGCTGTTCGCGCTGCTGGTACGGCGGTTCGGGATCGAACTGCTGTAACGGGGCGCCCGAACGCGCTTGGGCCATCCGGCTCGCGCCCGTACAATGGCCCGTCCGTAGTCCATTCACACTGCGCGCGCCCGTGGCGCGCCATCGCGAGCCCCCATGGAAAAGAGCTTCGAACCCGCCCAGATCGAGTCCACCTGGTATGCCCGCTGGGAAGCCAGCGGCGCGTTCAAGCCGTCGGGCCATGACGATCAAAATCGGGGCGAGCCGTACTGCATCCTGCTGCCGCCGCCGAACGTCACCGGCACGCTGCACATGGGCCATGCGTTCCAGCAGACGGTGATGGACATGCTGGTGCGCTACCAGCGCATGCGCGGGATGAACACGCTGTGGCAGGTCGGCACCGACCACGCCGGCATCGCCACCCAGAAGATCGTGGAGAACCAGCTCGCCGTCGAGGAAAAGACGCGGCACGACCTGGGCCGCGATGCGTTCGTCGAGCGGGTATGGAAGTGGAAGGAGGAATCCGGTTCCACCATCACCAACCAGATGCGCCGCATCGGCGCCGCCGCCGACTGGTCGCGCGAACGCTTCACCATGGACGAAGGCCTTTCTGCCGCCGTGCGCAAGGTGTTCATCGACTGGTATCGCGCGGGACTGATCTACCGCGGCAACCGGCTGGTGAACTGGGACCCGGTGCTGGGCACGGCGGTGTCGGACCTCGAAGTGAACAACGTCGAGCGCGACGGCCACATGTGGTCGATCCGCTACATGACCGCCGACGGCGCAGCCTCCCTCGTGGTCGCCACCACGCGTCCGGAAACCATGCTGGGCGACGTGGCCGTGGCGGTGCATCCGGAGGACGAACGCTACGCGCACCTGATCGGCCAGCTGCTGCACCTGCCGTTGACCGGCCGGCAGATCCCGGTGATCGCCGACGATTACGTCGACCGCGACTTCGGCACCGGCTGCGTGAAGATCACCCCGGCGCACGACTTCAACGACTACGCGATCGGCCAGCGCCACAAGCTGGCGCCGATCACCATCTTCACGCTGGATGCCAAGGTCAACGACAACGCCCCGGAGAAGTATCGGGGCATGGATCGCTACGACGCGCGCAAGGCCGTGCTGGCCGACCTCGAAGCGTCCGGTCTGCTGGTCGAAACCAAACCGCACAAGCTGCAGGTGCCGGTGAGCCAGCGTTCGGATGCGGTGATCGAGCCGATGCTGACCGACCAGTGGTTCGTCGATCTCACGTCGGATGTCCAGACGGATGGACGTCCCGGCGGCCGCAAGGCGATCACCGAGCCGGCGCTGGATGCCGTGCGCTCGGGCGAGATCCGGTTCGTGCCGGAGAATTGGGCGACTACCTACACGCAGTGGCTGGACAACATCCAGGACTGGTGCATCAGCCGCCAGCTGTGGTGGGGCCATCGCATTCCGGCGTGGTACGACGAGGCCGGCAACATCTTCGTGGGCGAGGACGAGGCCGACGCGCGCGCCAGCGCCACCACCGCGCCGGTCGGTGCGCTGCGCCAGGACGACGACGTGCTGGACACCTGGTTCTCCTCCGCGCTGTGGCCGTTCTCCACCCTGGGCTGGCCGGCCAACGGTCCGGTGAAGAATGAGCGCGGCGAAGTCGTCGCCAACTGGGAGCAGGACAAGATCTTCCTGCCCAGCGCGGTGCTGGTCACCGGCTTCGACATCATCTTCTTCTGGGTCGCCCGCATGGTGATGGCGACCAAGTATTTCACCGGGCAGATTCCGTTCCGCGAGGTCTACATCAATGCGATCGTGCGTGATGCGGAAGGCCAGAAGATGTCCAAGTCCAAGGGCAACACGCTGGACCCGCTGGACCTGATCGACGGCATCGCGCTGGAACCGCTGGTGGAGAAGTCCACCAGGTCCCTGCTGATTCCGCAGGTGCGCGCCAAGGTCGAGAAGCGCATCCGCAAGGACTACCCCGACGGCATTCCCGCGATCGGCACCGACGCACTACGCTTCACCTTCGCCGCGCTGGCCAGCTACAGCCGCACGATCAACTTCGACCTCAAGCGCGCCGAAGGCTACAAGGCGTTCTGCAACAAGTTGTGGAATGCGGCGCGGTTCGTGCTCTTGAATACGGGGAATGGGGAATCGGGAATCGGGAATCGGGAAGATCAAAAGCCGGTGACCGAGGCGGAGCGGTGGATCCTGACGCGCCTGAAGCAGACGCTGGCCGAGGTCGAGCAGCACTTCGTCAGCTACCGTTTCGACCACCTGGCGCAGGCCTTGTACGAGTTCGTGTGGAACGAGTATTGCGACTGGTTCCTGGAGTTGTCGAAGCCGGCGCTCAATGGCGACGATGCGGTCGCGGCGGCGTCGACCCGCCGCACGCTGCTGGTGGTGCTCGAAAGCGTGCTGCGCGCACTGCATCCGGTGATCCCCTTCATCACCGAGGAGATCTGGGCATCGGTGGGGCCGAAACTTGGCCTGACCGAAGAAGGCCTGATGCATCGGCCGTGGCCGAATGCATCCGACATCGTCGCCGACGAGGCAGCCACCGCCGAGATCGAGTGGTTCAAGAACGTGCTGTCCGGCATCCGCCGGATCCGCTCGGAAATGAACATCTCGCCGGCCAAGGTCATCCCGCTGCTGTTCGCCGATGGCGATGCGGGCGATCGCGCGCGGGTGGCCAAGTTCGCTGCGCAGATCAGCTTCCTGGCCCGCACCGAAACGCCGCAGTGGATCGAAGCCGGCGCCGACGAACCGGCGGCGGCCGCGGCCGTGGTCGGCACGCTGCGGGTGATGATCCCGCTGGCCGGGCTGATCGACGTGGCCGCGGAAAAGGCCCGCCTGACCAAGGAGATCGCCCGCATCGAGGTCGAGATCAAAAAGTGCGAAGGCAAGCTCGGCAACGCCAGCTTCGTCGCCAACGCGCCGGCCGAGGTGGTGGCGCAGGAGCGCCAGCGCATCGCCGACTGGAACACCACGCTGGGGGCGTTGCGCGAGCAGGCGGGGAAGCTGCAGAAATGAGTCGCCAGGGAGAGCGGCGTCTGCGCTGACGGATCGGAGAAGCGGCGGGCGCTGCCAGCCCAACGCGGCTTCGTGCGTCCTGGCGATCGGGTTCTTGCCTTATTTCTCGAGATTGCCTGCGGCAATCTCGAGTGCCATCACGATCGCATCCTCGCGCCCGTCGCGGGCCGGGTAATAGCGCGGGCGCCGGCCGATCTCGCTGAAGCCCACCGATTCGTACAGCGTCTTGGCCAGCGGATTGGACGGCCGCACTTCCAGGAAGACCCGCTCGGCACCGTTCCAGCGGGCGATGTCCAGCAGCCGACCCAGCAGATGCCGACCCAGTCCGCGGCCGCGCCAGTCCGGGCCGATGCAGAGGTTCAGCACGTGCGCCTCGCCGGCGCCCATCGACAGGATGCCGTAGCCGGCAATCACCCCGTCCACACACAACACCCAGCACGGGTGGCCGGCCTTGACGCAGTCGCCGAAGATGCCCGGCGACCAGGGGAATTCGTAGGAGGCCTGTTCCAGCGCGCTGACCGTGTCCAGGTCGTCCAGGCGCATGCCGCGCACCTGGATCGCCGGCTTGATCACCGCCACCACGATCAGTGCTCCGCCATGGCCAGCGCGCGGCGCACGCTGCGCAGCGCATTCCACAGCCGGCGTTTCGCGTCGGCACGGCCCAGCACCAGGGCCGGTTCGTCCGCCAGCACGATCTGCGCGCGATTCATCACCGCGGCGGGCAACGCCCGTCCCAGCGCATGCGCCTGCGCCTCGCCGAATACCAGATAGGCCTGCGCCTCGGGTACGTCCGCGGCGAGTTGCCCGTCGCTGACGACCAGGCGCGCGGCCCGCCCCAGTACGGCGCCGCAGGTATTCAGCGCGCGCCCGATCAGGTCCAGCTCGCGCGTGTCGCAGCCCTGGGGCAGGATCACCACGCACGCCACCGGACCGGCCGTGGAAAGCGCCTGCGCCGCTTCGGGCATCGACACGGCTGCCGCAGGCATCGCCTTGCGCACCCAATGTGTCACGCCCAGCGCCCGCAGCACGCGGTCGCGGTGACCGGCGTCGACCGGCATCTGCGCCGCGGTATTCATGCCGCGTTGCGCCTTGCGCGTCGGCGATGCGTGGCCAGTCCCCAGATCGTCCACACCGGGCCCGACAACAAGTAGATCGTGAAGCCGGCAAACAGCACGCGCGCCGTGTCCAGGATCAGCAGGGCAATCAGCAGCACGGCAGCCACCATCCAGGCGAACGGCACCAGCTGGTGCTTGCCCATCGGCAGCGACTTGAAGCTGAAATAGCGGAACCGGCTGACCATCAGCAGGCCGACCACGATCGCGATCACCGGCGTGACAAAACAGAAATCGCTGCCAGCCAGGCCGAACTTGTCCACGCTCCACACGAAGGACATGCACACCGCTGCCGCAGCCGGACTGGCCAGCCCCTGGAAATAGCGCTTGTCGGCCACGCCAACCTGGGTATTGAAACGGGCCAGCCGCAGCGCAGCGCAGGCGGCGTACACGAACGCCGCGGCCCAGCCCAGCTTGCCCCACAGCGGGCCAAACTCGCGCAGCGCCGACAGCGACCACGTATACATCACCAGCGAAGGCGCCAGTCCGAAGCTGACCAGGTCGGACAGCGAGTCGTACTGCACGCCAAACTCGGTCTGGGTGCCGGTCATCCGCGCCACGCGGCCGTCCAGGCCATCCAGCAGCGCGGCGACGAACACGGCGACGGCAGCCTCGGTGTAACGACCGCCGATGCTGGCGATGATCGCGTAGAAACCCGCGAACATCGCCCCGGTGGTGAACAGGTTCGGCAGCAGGTAAATACCCCGGTGGCGGGGTGGCCGGACGGGCGAAAGCTCGCTCATGAATCAGGACCGTGACAGGATGCGCGCAGTGTAAACCATCGGGTGCTTGAGTCCGGACCGGTGGAGTGTTAACAAGGTAAACCTGATTATTCCCTGGAAATGGAGAACACCATGCGTCGTTCGCTGATTGCCGTGGCGCTGTTGCTGCTGGCACCACTGGCCACCGCTCAGGTCTACAAATGGACCGATGCCAGCGGCACCGTGCATTACTCCGAAGCGCCACCGGCGCAGGGCACCAAGTTCGAAAAGGTGACCACCACCGGCACCGCGCAGCCGCTGGCTCCGCCACCGACCAGCGAAACGCCCGGTACGCGCGAAGCCCCAGCGCAGCCCGCCCAGCCGGTGGCCGATACCCCGGAAAACCGGGCCAACCTGTGCGCCACGCTGAAATCCAACATCGGCGCACTGCAGGGCGGCGGCCCGGTGGTGATGCAGCAGAACGGCAAGTCGGTGGCGCTGGACGATGCCCAGCGCAAGCAGCAGGTCGCCTCGGCCCAGGCGCAGTACGACCAGTTCTGCCAGCAGGCCCGCTAAGCCGCGGTCGGCCCGGCGCCGCGAATCGGCGGCCGGGCCGGCATGACGCCTCGGGCGTGACTGGCGGCCGGCCGCTACACTAGGCGTTTCCACCACGCCGGAACCACCCGTCATGCGCCTCAGCCAATTCCATCTGGCCACCGTCAAGGAAGTCCCTGCCGACGCCGAAATCGCCAGCCACCAGCTGATGCTGCGCGCCGGCATGATCCGCAAGCTCGCCTCCGGCCTGTACACCTGGAGCCCGCTGGGTCTGCGCGTGCTGCGCAAGGTCGAGCGCATCGTGCGCGAGGAAATGGATCGCGCCGGGGCGCTCGAATTGCTGATGCCGACCATCCAGCCCCGCGAGCTGTGGGAAGAAACCGGCCGCTGGGCGAAGTTCGGTCCGCAGTTGCTGAAGATCAGGGATCGCAAGGAACAGGAATTCTGCTACGCGCCCACCGCCGAGGAAGTGATCACCGATTACGCCCGCAACGAGCTGAAAAGCTACAAGCAGCTGCCGGTGAACTTCTACCAGATCCAGACCAAGTTCCGCGACGAGATCCGCCCCCGTTTCGGCGTGATGCGCGCCCGCGAATTCCTGATGAAGGACGCCTACTCCTTCCACCTCACCCAGGAGTCGCTGGCCGAAACCTACGCGGCGATGTACCAGGCGTATTCGCGCGTGTTCACCCGCCTCGGCCTGACCTTCCGCGCGGTGCAGGCCGATACCGGTGCGATCGGCGGCAACGCCAGCCATGAATTCCAGGTGCTGGCCGATTCGGGCGAGGATGCCATCGCGTTTTCCGACGGCTCCGATTACGCGGCCAACCTGGAGAAGGCCGAGGCGCTGGCGCCCGCCGCCGCGCGCCCTGCTGCCGCGGCCACGCTGCAGCGCGTGGACACGCCCACCCAGAAGACCATCGACGACGTCTCCGCCTTCCTCAAGGTCAGCCCGCAGCAATGCGTGAAGACCTTGCTGGTGCGCGGTCGCGACGGGCTGGTCGCGCTGTGCCTGCGCGGCGATCACGAGATCAACGAGGTCAAGGCCGGCAAGCTGGCCGAGCTGCCCGATGAGTCCGTGCTGGCCAGCGAGGAGGAAATCCTCGCCGCCACCGGTACGCGCCCCGGCTTCATCGGCCCGGTCGGCCTGCCCGAATCCATCCCCGTCATCGTCGATCGCGACGCCGCCGTGCTCGCCGACTTCGTTTGCGGCGGCAATGCCGATCGCACGCATTACAGCGGCGCCAACTGGGAACGCGATGCCCGCATCACCCGCATCGCCGACCTGCGCAACGTGGTCGAAGGCGACCTGTCGCCCGACGGTCATGGCGTGCTGCACATCGCCCGCGGCATCGAGGTCGGCCACGTGTTCCAGCTGGGCACGAAGTACGCCGAGGCGCTGGATGCCAGCGTGGTCGATGAAACCGGCAAGCTGCAGGTGATGACCATGGGCTGCTACGGCATCGGCGTCAGCCGCATCGTCGCCGCGGCGATCGAGCAGCGCCACGACGACGCCGGCATCGTCTGGCCCGAGGCGATGGCGCCGTGGCGCGTCGCCGTCTGCGTGATCAACCCGAAGCATTCGCCCGCCGTCAGCGCGGCCGCCGAAGCGC
Source organism: Rhodanobacter sp. Root561 (assembly GCF_001427365.1). Taxonomy (NCBI): domain Bacteria; kingdom Pseudomonadati; phylum Pseudomonadota; class Gammaproteobacteria; order Lysobacterales; family Rhodanobacteraceae; genus Rhodanobacter; species Rhodanobacter sp. Root561. The sequence goes on along the minus strand of NZ_LMGH01000001.1, from coordinate 1,088,723 downwards.
TGTACCAGGCGCTGGGCGAACGCGGCATCGAGGCCGTGCTCGACGATCGCGGCGTGCGCGCCGGCAGCATGTTTGCCGACATGGAGCTGATCGGCATTCCGCATCGGGTGGTCGTCAGCGAACGTGGACTGGCGGCCGGCACGCTGGAATATCGCGGCCGCGAGGACAGCGAAAGCCGTTCGCTGGGCGAAGACGAACTGTTTGCCCTGCTCGCCTGACCACGGCACTGGTATACCGACCGGAACGGCCGCCTTGTGCGGCCGTTTCCTTGTGCGCAACGGCGAAGCGGGTCGCAAATCGCTTATTGGAATGCGGCGCGATTAACCGGTTAATGTGAAGAACGTTTCACAAACCCGCGCGCTTTACAAGGATTCGGCGAATAAGCGAGAATAAGAATTGCAACAATTTCAAGTCACGCCGATGCATTCCCCATAATGTCTTCGGCACATAACCAGATCATTATTCACAAGCTCAACCGGGAGTCACTCATGGCCGTCGATATCAAGAACCTCAATCACAACCAGCTGAATGACCTCATCTCCAAGGCGCAGGTCCGCCAGAACGAGCTGCGCAAGGAAAAGGTGGTCAAGCTGCGCGAGAAAGTGCACGCGCTGATCAAGGCCGAGGGTTATGCCTTCGAGGACATTTTCGGCAGCACCCGCGGCAAGGCCAAGCGCAGCACCGGCACGGTGGCTCCGAAGTATCGCAACCCGGCCAATCCGGCGCAGACTTGGTCCGGTCGTGGCAAGCGTCCGCACTGGTTCAACGACGCGCTGAAGGCCGGCAAGAAGGAAAAGGATCTGGCGATCTGATCGCCGGTTTCATCGGGTAATCAAAAACGCCGGCCTTGGGTCGGCGTTTTTTTGTGCTGAACAATGCGGTGTCGATTCATCACGCGAGGCATATCCGCGGTTCCTCCCCCTGCAACGCAGGGGGAGGTCAGGAGGGGGTGCTCTTGATCTTGCTTGAACCAGCAAGAGCAACCCCACCTCAATCCTCCCCTGCCTTGCAGGGGAGGAGGCGATCGTGCCGTGTGGGTTTGTCTTCGGGGTCGGTCGCAGGAATTTCGATGTTTGCGACTTCGGCGACTTTTTATTTATAGGGAGCGTCTTGGCGAGATCAGCAGGTCGCCGAACATCAGTCCCGCCACCAGCGATACCAGCAGGGTGATCAGCAACAGGCCGGTGTCGAGGCTCAGCGTGGTATCGCGTTCCATCAGGAACGACACGCTGCGGAAGCCCACGCTGCCGGGTACCAGCAACAGGATGCCGGGCTCGCGGATGACCGCGCCCGGCCGCTGCGCGTAACGGGCGTAGACGTTCGCCATCGCGCCCAGCAGCAGGCCACCCAGGAATACGCCCACCGGCGCGCCGGACAGCGAGCTGGAGATCTGGCCGCCCCAGCGCGTGGCCAGATAGCCGACCACCACCGCCACGATCACCACCGGCCAGTCGCGTTTGGCCGCCCGGAACAGGATCGCGAAGGCGATCGCCGCCACCAGCAGGGCCGGGTAATCGGTCCACGTCGGCAGCGCCGGCAAGGCGAAGTCGCGTGCCTTGATGCCGAACGCGGCGCACAACTGGGTCGCCGCGATGGTGCCGAAGGTCAGCTTGAGCAGGGTCGACATCGCGCCGCCCATGCGCGCCATGCCGGAGACCAGGTGCTGGCTGGAGATCTCGCGCACCGCGGTGGTCAGCGACATGCCCGGCACCAGAATGATCAGGCTGGCCAGCACCACCGACTTGATCGCCAGCGGCACCACGAAGGCGCTCACCACGATCGCCACCGTGGTCGCCACCAGGGCGCAGATGGCGTCGCTGGCCACCGCCAGTTGCGGCCGGCTGCCGGCCAGCAGGGTGATGCAGCCGATGATCACGCCGATCACCGCCGCCACCACCAGGTCGACCCAGGAACTGTGCAGGAACAGCGCCGCGATGCTGGCCGCCGACAGGCCGTAACTGACGATCGAGCCGATCTTCTCGCGCCGTGTGTCCGGCCGCCCCAGCTCGCGCATCAGGCGAAAGCCCTCGCGCAGGTCCAGCTCGCCGGCGATCGCCCGATCGGCGATGTCGTCGGCCCGGCACAGCCGCTCCAGGTTCACCTCGCCCGGCGCCAGCCGCATCACCTGGGTGGTCTGCGCCACGCCTTCCTCGCCGCCCTGGGCCAGGTCGGAGAAGGAAATGATGATGGCGGTGGGACTGGACCACACATCGACGGATAGCCCCAGGCGCTGCGCCACCCCGGCCACGGCCATCTCCAGCCGCGGCGCGGTGGTGCCGTACTGGTGCAGCCGCCGCGCCAGTTCCAGCGCGAACGCGATGCGCGTGGTGATGGCCGTGGTGGCGAACTGCTGCTGGCTGATGACGTCGCCCGCGCTCATGCCGTCGCGCGTACCTGCAAGGTGGTGCCATCGACCGCCACCACTTCCACCACCGCGCCTGCCGGCAGGTCAGGGCCGCTGACCAGCCACTGGCCGTCGCCGACGCGGGCCTTGCCGCGACCGTTGACGATCGGCTCGATCAACGGATAACGCTGGCCGATCAACTGCTCCGCGCGCCGGTTGAGCCGCTCGCCACCGGACACGCGACGCTCCAGCCGCGGTCGCAGCCAGCGCGCGTAGCTGACGCAGAAGGCGAACGCCAGCAGCCCGAACAGGATCGCCTGGGCCAGCAGGCCCAGCGTCGGATCCGCCCACAGCACCACACCCATCGCGGCGGCGGCCAGGCCGATCCACAGCAGGAAATAGCCCGGCAACAGCAGCTCGCCCGCGATCAGCAGCAGCGCGAGGATCCACCACAGGTAATGCGTCGACAGTTCCCACATGGTCGTGCCCTCAGCGCAGCGGCGGCTGGATGACGCCGGGCTTCTGTTGCTGGCCCAGCGATTCCTTCGCCAGCTCGGCAATGCCGGCCAGCGAGCCCAGGATGCCGGTGGCCTCGATCGGCAACAGCAGCATCTTCTGGTTCGGCGACTTGGCCATTTCCTTCAGCGCGTCGACGTAGTTGTTGGCGACGAAATAATTCAGCGCATTGACGTTGCCGTTGGCGATCGACTCGGACACCATCGAGGTGGCCTTCGCCTCGGCCTCGGCCGAACGCTCGCGCGCCTCGGCGGCACGGAAGGCAGCCTCCTTCTCGCCTTCGGCGGCCAGGATCACCGACTGCTTCTCGCCCTCGGCCTTGAGGATCGCGGCCTGGCGGAAACCCTCGGCGTCGAGGATGTTGGCGCGCTTCTCGCGCTCGGCCTTCATCTGCCGCGCCATCGCGTCGACCAGGTCGCGCGGCGGCGCAATGTCCTTGATCTCGATGCGGTTGACCTTGACGCCCCACGGATGAGTCGCCTCGTCGACGACCTTGAGCAACTTGGCGTTGATCGCGTCGCGCTGGCTCAGGCTTTCATCCAGGTCCATCGAGCCCAGCACGGTGCGGATGTTGGTCATGATCAGCGCCAGCGAGGCCTGCTCCAGATTGGAGACCTCATACGCGGCCTTGGACGCGTCCAGCACCTGGTAGAACACCACGCCGTCGACGCGCACCACCGCGTTGTCCTTGGTGATGACGTCCTGCGACGGCACGTCCAGCACCTGCTCCATCATGTTGATCTTGCGCCCGACCGCCTGATAGATCGGGATCAGGAAATGCAGCCCGGGACTCAGCGTGCGGGTGTACTTGCCGAACGTTTCCACCGTCCACTCGAAGCCCTGCGGCACGATGCGCACCAGCTTGGCCACGCCGATGATGACGACGACCACGATGACCAGCGCAAGCAGCTGTCCGATTCCCATTGCCCACCCCTTGTCCCTGAAGAAGGCTTGAGTATAGGCGAGCGGATGCTTATCGGGACTGCGGCAGGCGCAGGCTCACCCGCAGGCCACCGCCCTCGCGGTTGGCCAGCAGCACGCGGCCGCCGTGCGCTTCGGCGATCTCGCGGGCCAGCGCCAGGCCCAGGCCGGTGCCGGAACGCTTGGTCGAGTAGAACGGCAGCAGTGCCTGGGCCAGCACCGTCTCGCTCATGCCGGGGCCGCGATCGGCCACCTCGATGCGCAGCTCGTTGCCGACTTCCAGCAGCGACAGCGTGACTTCGTCTTCCGGGCCGCCGGACTCGTGCGCGTTCTTGATCAGGTTGATCAGCACCTGTTCGATCTGCACCGCGTCGAAATGCCCGGGTTGCTCGGGCACGGCGGTGGCCAGGCGGTACTGGCAATGCAGCGCCAGGCCATCCAGGAACGGCTGCCACACCACGCTCACCGGTTGCGGCGTGGGCAGCTTGGCGAAGCTGGCGTAGCCGGCGATGAAACGATGCAGGTGCAGCGCGCGTTCGCCGATGGTGGCGAATACGCCGGGCAGCCGGTCGAGCTGGCCGCGCCGGGCCAGTTCCGCTCCGGAGTGCGACAGCGAGGTGATCGGCGCCAGCGAATTGTTGAGCTCGTGGCTGATCACCCGGATCACCCGTTTCCACGTCGCCACTTCCTGCCGCGACAATTCGCGCGTCATTCGCCGGAACAGGTGCAGCCGATGCGGGCGCCCCTGCAGACGAAACGCACGCTGCGACAGGTGGAAGATTTCCTCGCTGCCTTCCATCTCCACGCTGAGCAGGGCGTCCTCGCCGGTCTCCACGGCCTTGCGCAGGGCCTCCGGGGCGTCCACCAGCAACGCGGCGAAATCCAGTCCGTGCAGGCTGCGGCCTTCGTTGAACAGATGCCGCGAGGCGATGTTGGCGTAGGCGACGCGACCGGACGAATCGGTCAGCACCAGGGCCACCGGGGTGTTCTGCACCACCGTGTCCAGCAGCAACTCGCGCTGCACCAGATGCTGGCGCTGTTCGCGCAGGGTCTGTCCCAGCGCGTTGTGCATGCGGATCAGCTCACCCAGCTCGTCGCGCCGATTGATCGCGATGGAGAAGCTGAAATCCCCGTCGCGATAGCTGGCCACCGCGCCTTCCAGCGCACGCAACAGGCGGCTGACCGGCGCCATCACCCGACCGGCCAGCCAGAACGCCAGTGGCAACAGCACCAGCGCGCTGGCCAGCAGGCCGCCATAGATGCCCAGTTGCATCGGCGCACGGATGGACAGGGCCAGGTCCTTGCGCATCCACACCAGCAGTTGTGGCAGCGGCCACTGGGTCACGCCCGCGTAGATCGCCGCGCCGGCGAAGGCGGCCACCGCCAGCAGCAGGGTCAGCCGACCGCGCAGCGAGTTCAGGCGACGCCACATCGGCCGTTCTCCTCGCGGGAAAAGCGCCCGATCAATGACACCTGGCGTCGTGGGGAGTCATCGCGCAGTCCAGCGGCGGGCGTCCGCCCAGCCAGGCGCGCTCGGTGCCGAGCACCGCGTCGCGATCCATCGGCCGCGGCGGCGCCTTGTTCCACGCCTCGCCCTCGCGACCGTCGCTGAAGCGGAACGGGCTGCTGTTGCCGTCGCCCGGCACCGCCAGCGAGCCGGCTCGATAGTCCGACGAACTGCTGCTGGACGCAGGCAGCAGGCTGAGGTCGCTGCGCAGCGCGGGTGGCGTCTGCGCCATCGCCGTCCCGCCGATCAGCGCGGCCGACAAGAAAATGATCAGGCGATATCGCATGACGTTCCCCCCACTGGATACCGATCGCCATCTTTCTACGCCTCATGGTCAAGAGCAAGCATGCCGATCACAGAACAGCGCTCGGAGTCGGTGAAGAAAACCACTTCCCGTGGTTTTCTTCCATCGCGAGTCCGCTCAGGCCGTGGTCGCCAGACCGTAGCGCTCCATGCGCCGGTACAGCGCCTGGCGCGACAGGCCCAGGTTCTGCGCGGCGCGACTGACCACGCCGCCGGCCTTGTGCAGGGCCGCCTCCACCGTCTCGCGGCTGGGCTCGTCGAGATTGCGTGCCGCGGCGGCGGTCACGTGCTGCGGCAGGTTGAGCAGCTCCGGCGTGATCACGTTGCCACCGGCCAGCAGGGCGGCGCGCTCGATCGCGTTCTTCAGTTCGCGCACGTTGCCCGGCCACGGATAGCCCAGCAAGGCATCACGCGCCGCCTCGCCCAGTTCGGCGCGGCCGTCCAGGAAGAATTCGGCCAGCGGCAGGATGTCGTCGTTGCGCTCGGAGAGCGGCGGCAGGTTTACCTCGATCACGTTGAGCCGGTAGTACAGATCCTCGCGGAACGTGCCGGCCTGGATCATCGCCTTGAGATCGGCGTTGGTCGCCGACAGCACGCGCACCTTCGCCTGCCGCGTCTTGCCCGAACCGAGCCGCTCGAACTGGCCGGTCTCCAGCACGCGCAGCAGTTTCATCTGGCCCGGCAGCGGCAGGTTGCCGATCTCGTCGAGGAACAGGGTGCCGCCATCGGCCAGTTCGAAACGCCCTTCGCGCGCCTTGTTGGCGCCGGTGTACGCACCGGCCTCGGCGCCGAACAGCTCGGCCTCGATCAGCTCGCCCGGCAACGCACCGCAATTCACCGCCACGAACGGGCCGCGCTTCACCGCCGAGTTCGCATGCATGATCGCCGCGATGCGCTCCTTGCCGGTGCCGTTCGGACCGGTGATCAGCACCGACACATCCGAACGCGCCACCTGGCAGGCCAGATCCAGCGTGCGGGCCATCGCCTCGGAGGCGAACACCAGGCTGTCCAGGTCGTATTTCTTCTGCAGCATCTCGCGTCGCTGGCGCCGCTCGCGGCGGCCCCGGTTCACCTCGCGGGTGGACTCGGACAGTTCCAGCAGGTTTTCCACTGTGGCCAGCAGCTTGTTGTCATCCCACGGCTTGGCCAGGTAATCGGCGGCGCCGGCCTTGACCAGTTCCACCGCGGTTTCCAGGTGCGTCCACGCGGTCAGCAGGATCACCGGCAAGTCGGAATGCTGCTCGCGAATCGCACGGAACAGCTCCACGCCCTCTTCGCCCGAGGTGGTGTCGGCGGTGAAGTTCATGTCCTGGATCACCACGTCGACCGCTTCGCGCTGCAGCAGCGCCAGCCCCTCGTCCGGGGTCAGCGCCACCAGCGCGCGGATCTCGTGCAACGACAACGCCAGCGACAGCGCCTCGCCCACGGCCGGGTTGTCGTCGATGATCAGTACGGTACGGGTCATCTTTTTTCTGCACATGCGGACATGGATGCCGCTCCAGCGATAAAGGTTGCCATGACCATGGTCATGCGTACACCCGGGACCGGTTATTCATGCCGAGCGCGTCGCCACCACCGGCGGCACCGCGGCGGCGCGACGCGCGGGCGCCAGCACCGCCAGCTGGCCCAGCACCAGCATCAGCGCGGCGCCGAACGGCAGGTAGATCCACGGCAGGCGCGACAACTCGTAGTGGCGCATCAGCCACAGGTTCACCGCATAGGCCAGCAGCATGCCGAGCACGATGCCGGCACCCACCACCAGCAGGTTCTCGATCTGCACGTGGCGCAGGATGTCGACGCGGCGCGCGCCCAGTGCGCGCCGGATGCCGATCTGCCGCGTGCGCTGCTGCACCCAGTAGCCGGTCAGCCCCATGATGCCCACCAGGGCCACGATCAGCACCACCAGGCTGACCCCGGACAGCAGCCACACCGCCGCCTTCGACTTGGCCAGCATGTTCGCGCGCATGTCGGCGTACATCTGGTAGGTGGGCTCGAAGCCCTGGATCATCTCCACGCCCAGCTCGCGCGTGATGGTGGCCTTGACGGCCTGGCGCACGCGCTCGGCATCGCCTTCCGCCCCCGCCCGCACGGCGAACACCGGCATCGGCCACTGCCCGGGTACGCCGGGGAAAAGCATGCTGTAGTCGATGTTGCTGCGGTTGTCCTGCTCCAGCTTGTTGCGCATCAGGTGCTCGACCACGCCGACCACGGTGCGCCGCGCCGCATCCGCGTCCCGGCCAATCCGCACCACCTTTCCGAGTGCATGGCCATCGGGGAACAGGCGATCGGCCAACGCTCGCGTGATGATCGCCGGGCCGCTCTGGTTGATGCCCACGTCCTGGTAGTCGATGCCCTGCTCGGTCGCGCTGAAATCGCGGCCGGCAACCAGTTGCAGATCCAGCGCCTCGCGCAGGTGATCGCCGATGTAGACCGCCGCATCGGCCTGGATGCCGGTCCCCTCGCCGATCACGTCACCGTTCATCTGGGCACTGGTCTCCATCGGCAGCGAACCGGCCAGACCCACCGCGGCGACTCCGGCTATGGCACGCAGCGACGCCTGCACCTCGCGCAGCCGGCTCGGCGGCCACGGCTTGCCGCGCGAGGCGATGTTCCACGCCACGACCAGCTTCTCCGGCTGGCCGATGCCGTCCGGCGCCAGGATCGGCACCAGTCGCTGCTGCAGCAGGAACAGCGCGTTGCAGGCGATCGCACAGGCCAGCGCCACCTGCAGCAGCACCAGCAGCGGCATCAGGCGATGACGAAAGAGCGGTTGGATGATGTGTCGCATGATGATCGCGCCCCCTAGCCCAGCTTGATCTGCATGGCCGGCGGCTGGCGGCACACGCGCCAGGCCGGCAGGATGCCCACCACCAGGCCGACGACCAGCGACAACAGCAGCAGCGCGGCGAATGCCGAAACACTGAAGTGCGCCGCGTCGGCATAGGCCACCGGTTGCATGCGCACGATCCACAACCCCAGCCAGGTCAGCGGCAGCGCCAGCGCGCCGCCGATCAGGCCGAGCACGCCGGTCTCGACCAGGTGTTGCGCGAACACGTTGCGCCGCGACGCGCCCAGCGCACGGCGAATCGTCACGTCCGCCTGCCGGCGCAGGAAGCGCGCCGCCAGCAGGCCGGCCACGTTGACCAGGCACAGCAGCAGGAAGGCGCCGGCCAGCGCCAGGTTGAGGCCGACGTCGTCGGGCACCACGTGGTTCATGCTCATCCACGATGGCACGCCGTACAGCGCGGCCTGCGGCGGATACACGAAACGCCCGGCCGCATGCTGCGCATCCGCGTAGCCCGCGACGAACCGGGCATACGCAGCCACCGTCGCCGGCGTATCCAGCGCCACCCACACCTCCAGCCAGCGGCACTTGTCCACCTCGGCCGACTGGAAGCTGACGACCGCCGCGCCCTTGCCGCATTCCCCTGCGGTCAGCGGGCCCACGCCCGCGGCCAGCGCCGCCTGCGCCGGCACGAAGAACTGTTCCGGCTGGCCCAGCACGTTGCCCTGGTTGCGCGGTACGTCGAGGAACTGCGTGCGCGGCTTCCACGGCGCGCTGACCCCGACCACGCGGAAACTGCCGCTGCCCAGCGACACGCTGCGGCCCACCGCGTCCTCCGTGCCGAACAGCTTTTGCGCCAGCGCGCTGTCGATCACCACCACCGGTGCCTGGGCCGCCTGCTCCTCGGCGGTCCATGACCGGCCATGGCGCAGCGGCACGCCAAACATGGCCAGCACCGGGCCATGGGCCATCAGCCCCTGCACCTGGTCGGACTGCTTGCCGTCGGGGCGACCGACCAGCGTATAGCTCTGCGCCAGCGCCACCTGCTGGCGCGCCCGCTGTGCATCGACCAGCGCCTTCGCATCCGTCAGTTTGAGATAGCCGTCCGGCTTGTCGTAATCGTTGTTGTTGGCGTCGACCGCCTCGCGGGCATCCATCGTCACCACGTGCAGGTACGGACTGATGCCCGGCAACGGCTCGCCGGACAGCGCGCCGAAGATGGTCAGCGCCGTCATGCACGAGGCGATCCCGATCGCCATGGTCAGGACCAGCAGCAGGACCATCGCCGGCCCCTGCCAGCAACGCCGCCAGGCCAGGTCAAGGTAGTAACGGAACATCAGCCGATCCCCCGCATGCAAGGCGCTTTTCGTGGCATCGCCATCGTTAATCCATCCATGCTCATGTCGATCGTGTCGCCACGACGGGCGGCACCGCCGCGGCGCGCAACGCCGGCCCCAGCACCGCCAGCTGGCCCAGGCCCCACAGCACCAGCGCCCCCATCGGCAGATAGAACAGCGGCAGGCGCGCCAGCTCGTAGTGCTGCATCAGCTCCGCGTTCAACAGGAAGGCCAGCAGCATGCCCAGCACGATGCCGGCGCCGACGATCAGGAAATTCTCGGTCTGGAAGTAGCGCAGGATGTCGCCGCGCGTGGCGCCGATGGCGCGGCGGATGCCGATGCTGCGCGTGCGCTGCTGCACCCAGAAATTGGCCAGTCCGGTGATGCCCAGCGCGGTGACGAACAGCAGGCCCAGGGCCGAAGCCAGCAGCAGGCCGATCATGGTGGTGTCACGCTGGAAATACTTCTGGCGCAGCTGGGCGAACGTGCGCGTACTCGACGGCGGGATCAGCCGGCTCGGTTCGAGCCGGCCCAGGATATCCACCGCAGCGTCGAGCACCGGTTGGCGGTCGCGCGGCGCGCTGCGCAGCACGTAGGTCACCTCGCTGTCGCCTGGCACCGAGGGCAGCAGCACGCTGTACTGGTTCACCGAGGGCGCGCGCAGGCGCGGACGCAACAGGTTGTCCACCACGCCCACGACACGCATGGGTGGCCGGCCGCCCATGTACAGGTCGCGACCGAGCGCATCTCCGTGGTAAAGCCGTTCGGCCAGTGCGCGGGTGATGATGGCGCTGGGCACGTTCGCCGCCACCCAGCCCGGCGCCGCTGGTACGTACTCGTCGGGGAGGAAATCGCGCCCGGCCACCAGCTTCAGTCCCAGCGCCGCCAGTTCGCCCTCGGAACCGCTGTAGACGCTGGGCTGCACGCAGCCACTGCTGCCCTGCATCGAGCGTGCCGCCATGGCCTGGTCGAGCGATTCGCGGCTGCCGCAGGTGCCGTAGCTGGAATCGCTGCGGCTCAGCGGCAGCGAATCGACCGCCACCGCGGCATGCACCCCCTGTATCGCGCGCAGGGCGGCCAGGTCTGTCGCATGCCGGACCTGCGGGTTGTCGTCCTTGTCGATGCCCACGACGTGCACCATCGACAGCTCGTCCTCGGCCAGGCCGCTGGGCAGCGTCAGCTGGCCCACGCGGTTGGCGATCATGAATGCCACGTTGCAGACGATGGCGCAGGTAAGGGCCACCTGCAGCACCAGAAGGAAGGCGGTGAGCTTGTGGTGGCGCAGGCTGGAAAGTATCGGTCGCAAGTTCATCACGGCATCCTTTCCCTCACAGGGTTTTCAGTTGCAACACCGGCGCCACGCGGCATGCACGCCACGCCGGCAACAACCCGGCCAGAATGCTGGCGGCGATGGCCAGCACCAACGTACCCAGCAGCATGGACACGTCCATCTGCGCCAGTTGTGCATAGTCGTCCGGGCGATGCCGCACGCTCCACAGGCCGAGCTGGGCGATCAGCAGGCCCAGCACGCCGCCGCCCACACCGATCACCGCCGATTCGATGCCGAGCTGCAGGAAAATGTCGCGCCGCCGCGCGCCCAACGCGCGGCGCACGCTGATCTCGCCGCTGCGGCGCAGGAACTTGGCCAACAACAAGGCCACGATGTTGGTCATGCATACCAGCAGGAAACCCAGCGCCAGCCACAGTTGCAGGCGCACGTCGCTCGGCACCAGGTTCTGATGCTGCAGCCACGCCATCAGGCCGTACAGCTGCGCGTTTTCCGGTGGACGCTGGAACCTGCCCAGTACCTTTTGCTGCGCCGAGTAGTCATGCAGGAACTGTCGGTAGCCGGCGACCTGCGCCGGGTTGTCCAACTGCACCCAGAACTGCAGCCAGCTGGTGGTGGCGCTGACCATCCGCGTCGCGGCGTGATCCTCGCCCCACCCGGTGAAATTGCCATTCACGTCCAGTCCCAGATCCATCGCTACCGACAACGGCAGGAAAAACTGGTCGGCATCGCCGAAGCGCGTGGCCGAAGCATCCGCATAGAACATGGGTTGTGGCCGCCAGTCCGCCGCCACGCCCACCACGCGGAAATCCGTCTCGCCCAGCCGCACCGTGCGCCCGAGGCTGTCGCCGTGGCCGAACAGTTTGCGGTTGAGCGTGTCGCCCAGCACCACCACGTGAGCCCGCGCCGCATCGTCCGCTGCCGACCAGCCCTGTCCTTGTTCGAACGGCACGCCGAACATCGCGAAGAAATCCGCCGTGGCATACCGGCCATCGACGGTGAACGGCCGCAGATCCGTCCGTTTCGGTCGCACCAGCAATTGCCCGCCCGCCATCACCGCCTGCCGCGTGCCGCGACGTGCGTCGAGCAATGCCATTGCGTCGGGCCAGGTCAGGTTGTCGGCCGCGTCGGGCCCGTCGCTGTTCTGCCGATAGTCCAGCGGCAACGGATCGAGGTGCGGATAGAACAGCTGCCCGCTGCGCCCCGGCATCGGGTCATCGGTCATCACGTGCAGCACCGTGATCATGGTCATGCTGGCGCCGATACCCAGTCCGATCGCCAGCACCATCAGCGCGGTGAGCACAGGGTTGCGCTTCAAGCTGCGCAGCGCCAGATCAAGGTAATAACCAATCATTCCATTCCCCGAATTTCCCCCGACTCATGCCGGCTGGCATAAGCCGTTTCCCGCAACCCGATCAATCGCCGCGTGTGACTTCTGCCGGTGCCGCATCGCCGGCCTTCTGCGCCAGCGGCAGCGCGTCCGTCACCAGGTGCATCAGGAACCGGCCCGGCTGCTCCTGCATCACCATGTGCGCCGAGTCGGCGAACAGCACCAGGTGCTTCGATGGTGCGCGGATGCGCTCGAACCATTGCTCGGCCAATTCGTGCGAGGTGGTGTAGTCGTGCTGCCCGACGAACAGGAGCACCGGGCAACCGAAGTCCGTCATGTCATCGAGATCCACGCCGAGCAGCGGCTGCAACAGGTGGTTGAGCGTGTACACGCTGCCCTTGCCGATCGCGTCGAGCTCGGCCTGGTCGTAGTCGGGCGAGAGACCCTCGGCATCGGCGTAGTAGGAGAAATCCTTGCGGCCATGAGTGAGACCGCCGTAGTAGGTCTCCCACCTGCTGCGCGTGCCGATGCGCTGCAGCGTCATCGGCACCGTGCCCGGATAAGGCATCAGCGCCTCCAGCTCACGCACGGCCTGCGGGTTGTGGTCGGCTTTTGCCGCACGCAGGGCGAAGGCGAAGCCGATCTCCTCGTTCCTGCGCACATTCACCACCTGGCCCACGCCGATGTAGGCGTGGAACCAGTCCGGATGCTGCCGGGCCAGTCGCGTGCCCAGCACCGTGCCCCAGGAATGGCCGAGCAGGAAGATCTTCTGCTTGCCGTAATGCTGGCGCAGGTACTGCACGACCTGCGCCGCATCGTCGGTCATGCCTTCGATCGTCATGCCCGGCGACATCTGCTGCTCGGTGTTGGCGGCGTAGGTCTTGCCCGCCCCGCGCTGGTCCCATTGCACGACGGTGAAGAAGTCCTCCCACGGCGACTGGAAGGTGTAGCTGGCCGGCATCGTCACCGCGGCCGGGCCACCGTGGAGAAACAGCAGGATCGGATTGCGCCGGTCGCGGCCGCGGATCGACAGCCACTGGTCGATGCCGCCGATGCGCAGCTTGATGCGTTCGTCCACCCCGTTCGGCGAGACGATCCTGCGCGTGTTGTCGATGATGCGGGTGACTTCGGCGCGCGAAATCATCTCCGCTGCAGCGCCGGAGGACGCGACAGGCGCGGCGGACGAAGCGGCCGTCGCCTGGGCAGCCGATGCATCGCGCCACAGCGTGCCCAGCACGGCCATCGCCACGAGAAGGAATGCGGTGCGGAACATGCTCATCGAAACTCCACGTCGGAAAAAGGTTGAATACGGTCGATCGCCGCCGAGCGGCGCCGTGATGGCGGCGTGCGAAGACAGGCTCACGGTCACACGCTCCGCGTCGCCACGACCGGCGGCACCGCCGCCGCGCGCAGCGCCGGCCCCAGCACGGACAGCTGGCCCAATGCCCACAGCACCAGCGCCGCGATCGGCAGGTAGAACCATGGCAACCGGGGCAGCTCGTAGTGCTTCATCAGCAACAGGTTCAGCGCAACGGCCAACAGCAAGCCGAGCGCGATGCCGCCCGTGACGATCAGGAAATTCTCGATCTGGAAGTAGTGGAGGATGTCGCGCCGGGTGGCGCCGATGGCGCGACGGATGCCGATCTGGTGCGTGCGCTGCTGCACCCAGAAACTGGACAGTCCGACCACGCCCAGCGCGGTCAGCGCCAGCAGGCAGCCGATCACCACCAGCAGCAGCCAGATCAGCGCGCGATCATCGTGGAAGTAATCCTTCACGGTATCCACGTAGCTGTGGTTGTCGGTGAGGACGCGCTGGTCGTCCACGCCATCCAGCACCCTGGGCAGGTCGCGCTGCACGGCGTCGCGCGCCTCGGGCGTGGTGCGCAGCACGTACATGCCACCGGCAAGCGAACGTACCGGCCACAGGAAGCCCGACTCGACGCCCTGGTATTTGGTGATGCTCGGGTTGAGCAGATGCGCGACCACGCCGACGACATGCACGGCATGCTGGCCCTTGTCGCCGAGAAAGATCGCCTTTCCGATCGGTGACTGGCCTGGCCACAACCGCCCGGCCAGCGCCTGCGTAACGATCATGACCGGCGGCGGCGGGTCGTTGGAGCCCTTGTAGTCGACATATTCCGCCGGCAGGAAATCGCGCCCGGCCGAGAGCTGCATCCCCAGCGTGCCAACGTAGCCCGGCGTGCCAAGGTACTCCACGAGGTTGCAGACCCGGGCCGCCTTGTCGCCACCCGGGCGGATGCCGAGGCAGGTGCTCCAGTAGTTGCGGCTGAGCGGCAGCGAATTGACCATCGCCACCGCCTTGACTCCCGGCATGCCGCGCAGGGCAGCAAGGTCGGCGGCCGTCTGGCTGGCACGGCTGGCGGGGGTGGCGTCATCGTCGATGCCGCTGCTTCTGGCCCATACCAGTTCGTTGTCGGCCACGCCCGTGGTCAGCTGCATGGTGCCCAGGCGATCGCCGATCAGGAACAGGGCATTGGTGACGATGGCGCAGGTCAGCGCGATCTCCAGCACGACCAGGATCACGGTGGTCTTGTGGTGTTTCAGTGCGGCAACGATCGGATGCATGGTCATGCCCTCACTGGATCTTCAACAGGCGGGCCGGCGCCAGGCGGCAGGCGCGCCACGCCGGAAACACCGCGGCCAGCACCGTCGCGCAGACGGCCAGCACGAAGGTCGTCAGCAGCATCGTCGTGTCCAGGTGTGCCAGGACGGCGTATTGCGCCGGCTGCTGCCGCACGATCCACAAGCCGAACGCGGCCAACAGCAAACCGGCCCCGCCACCGCTCAAGCCCACCAGCGAGGCCTCCACCAGCAACTGGGCGAACACCGCCCGCCGCGAAGCCCCCATCGCCCGGCGCACGCTCAACTCGCCGCCGCGGCGCAGAAACTTCACCAGCAGCAGCGCCACGGTATTGAGCAGGCAGACCAGCATGAAACCCAGCGCCAGCAGGCCCTGCAGCTGCACGCTGCCGGGCACCACGTGGTTGTAATCCAGCCAGCCCATCACGTCGCGCAGGCGCGTGTTGGGCGGTCGCACGAACCGACCCAGCGCCTTCTGCTCCTGCGAGTAGTGGGTCAGGAACTCGCGATAGCCGGCAACCTGCGCCGGCGTATCCAGCTGGACCCAGAATTGCGTCCACACGCAGTCGGAATTGCGCATGTCGCCATCCTCGGGCATGAGGCCCCAGCAACTGATGCTTCCGGAGGTGCCCTGCTTGAGCGCAATCGCCGTCTCCAGCGGCAGGAAAATTTCCTCGGAGCGGGCATAGCCGCCGTGCGTCAGGTCGTAGTAGTGCGGCACCGGATCCCACGCATCGATCACGCCGATGACGCGAAAACCATACTTGCCCAGTTGCAGCGACTGCCCCACCGCGCGATCGGCACCGTACAGCTTGTCGGCCAGCTTGCGCGAGAGCACGGCCACCCGCGCCTGCTTCTCGTCGTCCGCCGCGGTCCAGCCGTTGCCGTAAGCGAACGGCACATCGAACAGACCGAAGAAGTCGGCCGAGGTGTAGCGCGCGTCCGCGAAGAACGCACGCGCCTTGCCTCCTTCCGGACGTACCGTCACCTGGCCACCGGTCATCGCCACCTGGCGCACGCCCCGTCCTGCGTGCAACAGGTTCATGGCATCGGTCCAGGTCAGCTGGTCGGGCGGGTCCTCGCCTGCCTTGTAGTCTTCCATGCTCTGCGGATCCAGTTGCGGATAGAACAGCTGGGCACTGCGATCGGGTATCGGATCGGCGGTCATCACGTGCAGCAGGGTCAGCATCGTCATGCTGGCGCCGATGCCCAGCCCGATCGCCAGCACCATCAGCGCGGTGAGCACCGGGTTGCGCTTCAGGCTGCGCAGCGCGAGATCCATGTAGTAACCGAACATTCCGTTCCCCTTCTTCAACACGCTTTCCGCGAAAAGCCCGCTGGCGGGCGACGTCTTGTCCCTTGACGAAGCCCGAACAGGAGTCAGCGGGCTCCCGCAGGTCTTCGTCATGATCTTGTCGCCACGACCGGTGGCACCGCCGCTGCACGCAGCGCCGGACCCAACACCGCCAACTGACCCAACCCCCACAGCACCAGCGCGCCGATCGGCAGGTAGTACAGCGGCAGGCGCGGCAGTTCGTAGTGCTTCATCAGCACCAGGTTCAGCGCGAATGCCAGCACCATGCCCAGCGCGATCCCGCCGCCGACGATCAGGAAATTCTCGGTCTGGAAGTAATGCAGGATGTCGCGACGGGTGGCGCCGATGGCGCGGCGGATGCCGATCTGCCGACGGCGCTGCTGTACCCAGAAACTGGCCAGGCCGACGATGCCCAGCGCGGTGACCATCAGCATCGCGAAGATCACGCCGACCAGCATTGCGGCCATCACGCGGT
Organism: Rhodanobacter sp. Root561; assembly: GCF_001427365.1. Lineage (NCBI taxonomy): Bacteria > Pseudomonadati > Pseudomonadota > Gammaproteobacteria > Lysobacterales > Rhodanobacteraceae > Rhodanobacter > Rhodanobacter sp. Root561. The sequence goes on along the minus strand of NZ_LMGH01000001.1, from coordinate 1,072,001 downwards.
CGTTCTTGAAGACGTCGTGGCGCAGGTCGGACACGCTCTGGCTGGCTTCCCGATCGATCACCACCTCCGGCACCGCCTTGGCCACCGCCGCGAGTGCGTCGCGCATGACTCGCGGCATGTCGCCCGGGTTGGCCCGCAACAGGTAGCTGCCGGTCAGGTACGGACCCGGCTGCGCCGGCAGGAATACCGACCACTGGCGTTGCTCCGGCGTCCACCCGGTGGGATCGGGGCGGACCAGATCCTTCAACACGCCGACGACGCGGTAGTGCGACTTCAGCGACCAGAACTCCTTGCCCAGCGGATCGGCGCCCGGCCACAAATGCTCGGCCAGCGCCCGGGTGATCTGGACGCTGCCGCCGTCGGGCATGAAGCCGCTGAAGGCCCGAAAATCGTCGGGTTGCGGCGCGCGCCCGGCGACGACCTTGGCGCCGAGTGCCTCAAGGCTGCCGGGACCGCCCACATAGAACTCGATCACGCCGCCAAAATGTTCGCCGGCCGCATCGGTCGAAATTCCAGCGGTACCGCGGCGACTGCCGAACGGTATGGAATTGATCGGCGACACCGACTCCACGCCGGGTACGGCGCGCAACGCGGCGAGCGCCCGTGCGTCCACGTCGGCTGCCTGAGCGGAGTCGTAGCCGGTCAGCTGCACCGACGCCAGCGCCGCTTCATCCGCGCCACTGACGATGTGCATCGCCGAGACGCGCTGGGAAATGATGAAGCAGGCGTTGCACAGCACCGCGCACGCCAGCGCGATTTCCAGCGCGATCAGGATCGTGGACAGGCGGTGCTTGCGCAGCGCGGAGAGTATGGGCTTGATCTGCATGGTTCCGATCCTCACAGCGTCTTCAACTGCAGCGCGGGCGCAATCCGGCTGGCCCGCAAGGCGGGCAACAGGCCTGCCAGCAGGCTGGCGGCGACGGCGAGCGCAAAGGTCAGCCCGAACATGCCGAGGTCGAGGTGGGCGAGATCGGCATATTCCACGGGCTGCCGCCGCACCAGCCACAGACCCAGCAAGGTCAGCAGCCAGCCGCCGATGCCGCCGACGAGGCCCACCATGCCCGCCTCCACCAGGCACTGGGCGAACACCGCGCCACGACTGGCGCCCAGCGCGCGACGCACGCCGATTTCGCTGCTGCGACGCAGGAACTTGGCCAGCAGCAGGCCGATCATGTTGAACAGGCAGATGGCAAGGAACGCAAAGGCCAGCCACGTCTGCAGCTTCACGTCGCTGGGCACCACGTGGTTGAACACCAGCCACTCCATCAGGCCCGGCATGCGGGTCTGGGTCGTGGCGAAACGCCCGAGCTGCTTTTGCTGCTGCGCATAGTTCGCGATGAAGGCGCGGTAGTCCGCCACCTTGGCGGCGTCATCCAGTTGCACCCACAAGCCGACCCAGACGCACGGCGCATCCTGCAGGTGCCCCGGCCTGGGAACGGAACCCCAGCAGGTGAACTGCCAGAAGTTGCCGTCGTTGACGTCAAGCCCGCTGAAAAACGGCATGAACACATCTTCCGGCTTGCCGTAGAACGATGCTGTCTGGCCTTCGGCGAAGCGCCCGGCGCGCACATCGTAGAAGAGCGGCGAGGGTCGCCACTTCTTCATCACGCCGACGATTCGCACGTCGCTGTCCTTCAGGCGCAGGGTCTTGCCCACGCTGTCGGCGCCGCCGAACAGGCGGTCGTTGAGGTCGGAGGAAATCACCGCCACGCGCGCACGGCCGGCGGCGTCGGCTGCTGTCCAGGCGCTGCCGTACTGGAACGGCACCTGGAACATTGCAAAGAAGTCGGAGGTCGTGGCCAGCATCGGCACCATCAAGGGCGGCAGCTTGGCATCCGGCGCACGTACCTTGACGTCGCTGCCCGCCATCAAGGCCTGCCGATCCGCGCGATGCGCGCTCCACAGGTCCACCGCCGAGCGGTAGTCGAGCATGTCCAGCGGCCCGCCCTTGGCGTAACCGGCCGGCGAGGCATCCACCTGCGGATAGAAGATGTGCTGGCTGCGACCCGGCAACGGATCACCGGACAGCAGATGCGTCACCGTCAGCGTGGTCATGCTGGCACCAATGCCGACGGCGATCGCCAGCACCATCAGCGCGGTGAGCATGCGGTTGCGCCTGAGGCTGCGCAGCGCGAGGTCGAGGTAGTAGCCGAACATTCCTGGTGCTCCTGGATCTGGACTCCTCCTGCAAAACCGGAGGAGGTCGGGAGGGCTCCTGACATGAAGATCAGGAGCACCCCTCCCCAACCCTCCCCTGCCTTGCAGGGGAGGGAGAAAACGTCACACCGAACGCGTCGCCACCACCGGCGGCACGGCTGCCGCGCGCAGGGCCGGTCCCAGCACGGCCAGTTGTCCGATCAGCCACAACGCGATCGCGCCCATCGGGAAGTACATGCCCGGCAGGCGCGGCAACTCGTAGCGGGTCATCAGGAACAGGTTGATGCCGTAGGCCAGCACCATGCCCAGCACGATGCCGATGGTGGCCAGCAGGAAGTTTTCGGTCTGGAAGTAGTTGAGGATGTTGCGACGGGTCGCACCCAGTGCACGGCGCACGCCGATGGTGCGGCGGCGTTGCGCCACCCAGAAACTGGCCAGGCCGACGATGCCCAGCGCGGTGACGATCAGCAGCGCGGCGATGACGCCGACCAGGATGCCGGCCATCGCCCGATCGTTCTGGAAGAACGCGCCGCGGATGTCGTCCAGCGTGTCCTTCTTGAGGACGATGCGATGCGGGTCGGCCTTGCGCAGCACCTTTGCCGCTTCCGAAAGCACCTGCTGGCGCTGGTCGGGCGCCGTGCGCAGCACGTAGCGCGACGCGCTGGCCGCGCTCAATCGCAGGGGGAAGATCATCGTCCACTGCGCCGCATCGTCGCCCATGAACAGCGACGGCCGGATCAGCGACTGCACCACGCCGATCACGCGCACGGAGGTGTCGCCCAGGTAGATGTTCCTGCCCAGCGCGCTCTGCCCGGGCCACAGGCGCTCGCCCAGCGCCTGGGTGATCACCACCGAGCCGACCTTGTTCTGCAGCTCGGGGTTGCTGCGCATGTCGTCGTAGTCCAGGTATTCGTCGGCGCTGAAATCCCGCCCCGCCACCAGCCGGGCGCCGAAGCTCGCGATCAGGCCCTCGCCCATGTACATGGTGGCGTTGAGCGTGGGCAGCTTCTGCGCGGGATCGAGCTTGATGCTGGTGTTCGACGAGCTGTTGGTGAACGGCACCTGGTTGAGCAGGGCTGCCGCGGTCACGCCGGGAATCTGCCGCAGCAGCGCCAGGTCTTCCTGGGCGCGCGCCTTGCCATTGGCGGGCTTGCCGATGTTGGCGACCTGCACCTGCAGCAGTTCGTGCTCGGCCACGCCGCTGGCCATTTCGGTGCGCTGCAGGCGCTGGCTGATCAGGAACACGGCGTTGCAGACGATCGCGCAGGTCAGCGCGATCTCCAGCACCAGCAGCAGCGCCGTGATCTTGTGCCGGCGCAGGGTCGAGAAGATGGGCAGGATGTCCATGTCAGTTGCTCTTCAGTTGCAGCGCGGGAGGAGTCAGGCAGGCGCGCCAGGCCGGCAGCAGGCCGGCCAGCAGGCTGGCCATGACGGCAGCGACGAAGGTGACCAGCAGCATCGGCAGATCCAGGTGCGCCAGCGCGGCGTAATCCGAGGGCTGCCTGCGCACCAGCCACAGGCCGAGCAAGGCCAGCAGCAGGCCGCCGACGCCGCCGACCAGGCCCACCGCACCGGCTTCGACCAGCAACTGGGCAAACAGCGATCGGCGCGAGGCGCCGAGCGCACGACGAACGCCGAGCTCGCCCGCGCGGCGCAGGAACTTGGCCAGCATCAGGCCCACGGTGTTGACCAGGCACACCAGCAGGAAACCGAACGCCAGCCACACCTGCAGATGCACGTCGCTGGGCACCACCTTGTTGTAGTCCAGCCAGCCCATCACGTCGCGCAGGCGCACATTGGGCGGTCGCTGGAAATGACCCAGAGCCTTCTGCTCCCGCGAATAGTTCAGCAGGAATTCCCGATACGCGGCGGCCTCGGCCGGCGTGTCCAGCTGCACCCAGAATTGCAGCCAGGTGCAGGTGGCGGTTTTCATGTTCTCGCTCGATCCCTTGTCCCAGCAATCGGTGGAACCGTTGCGGGCGAACTTCAGGTCGGTGGCGGTGGCCAGCGGCACGAACACGCCTTCATCGGCGGAGTAGCTGCCGGTGTTGAGATCGTAGAAATGTGGCGTCGGCCGCCAGCTGTCCAGCACGCCGACGATGCGAAACGCCACGTCGTTCATGCGCAGGGTCTGGCCGGTGCTGTCCTTGCCGCCGAACAGCTTGTCGTTGAGTTCGCGGGTGAGCACGGCCACATGGGCGCTGGCCTCGTCGTCGCTCGCGTTCCAGCCCTGCCCGTAGAGAAACGGCACGTCGAACATCGGAAAGAAATCGGCCGTGGTATAGCGCGCATCCTCGAAGAACGGATCGATCGAGGATTGCGCCGGCTGGATCGGCACCGCGCCGCCGGTCATCAAGGCCTGGAAATGGGCGCGTCTGGCCTTCAGCAGGGCCATGCCGTCGATCCAGCTGACCTGCTCCGGTGGCTCGTCCTGCGGCTTGTAGCCGTCCATGTCCTGCGGATCGAGTTGCGGATAGAACAGCTGATGACTCTTGCCGGGCAAGGGATCGCCCGACAGCACGTGCAACACGGTCAGCGTGGTCATGCTGGCGCCGATGCCCAGCGCCAGCGCCAGCACCATCAGTGCGGTGAGCGCCTTGTTGCGCTTGAGGCTGCGCAGGGCCAGGTCGAGGTAGTAGGTAAACACCTTCGGTGTCTCCTTCGAAGTGGGAATGGAGAATGGGGAATGGGAAAGGCCAAGGCGGGCGGCTGTTGCTCTACCGATTCCCTGTTCCCCATTCCCCCTTGTTGATCACACTGCCCGCGTCGCCACCACCGGCGGCACGTTGGACGCGCGGCGGGCCGGCACGAACACCGCGGCCTGGCCGATCGCCAGCATCGCCAGCACACCGGTCAGCACGTACAGCACCGGGATGCGGGTCATCTCGTAGTGGCTCATCAGCCACATGTTCAGACTCAGCGCCAGCAGCACGCCGATCACCACGCCGGTGCCGGCGATCAGCAGGTTCTCGATCTGGAAGTAGTGCAGGATGTCGATCTTGCGGGCTCCCAGCGCGCGCCGCACGCCGATCTGCCGATGGCGCTGGCCCACCCAGAAGCTGGTGAGACCGACGATGCCGGCGGCGGTGACGCACAGCAGGATCAGCGCGACCACGCCCATCAGGATCGCCATGCCGCGATCGGCCTGGTAGGCCTTGTCGCGGATCTGGGCGAACGAGCGAACGCTGTCGTCATCCAGCACGCGCATGGGGTTGACCTTGTACAACACCGGCGTCACCGCGCGCATCACCGCGTCCAGCTGGCCGGGTTTGGCACGTATCGCGTAACGCGAGAAGTTCGCGTCCAGACGGGTCGGCACCAGCGTCGCGTTCCACACGAAGCTGTTGGTCCAGGTGCCGGTACCGGGTACCTGCATGCGCTCGACCATGCCAACGACGGTGGTGGGTTTGGTCGACCCGTTGAGATAGATCACCTTGCCCAGCGCGTCGCCCTTCGGGAACAGTTTGTCGGCCAGTGCCTTGGTCAGGATCACCACTGACGGCTCGCTGTTGTCGCGGAAGCCCTGGTGCCCCACGTCGGCGGCGGTGAAGTTGCGCCCTGCCACCAGGCGCAGGCCCAAGGTGGAGAGCGCCTGATCGTCGCTGAAGTAGTAGGTGGTGCGGGTGCCATGGAAACTGCCCTGGTTGGTGTCCCCGGGCTTGTGGTCGACCGCGCCGTTCCACGACGAATTGAGCAACGGCAGCGAGTTGATCGGCGCCACCGACGCCACGCCCGGCATCGCGCGCAGGGCGACCAGGTCGGTCAGTTGCAGGCTGTCGAGCTTTTCCACGCTGGCGGCGTCGTCGCCGCTCGGCGCGCCCACCCATTGCTGGCTGACCAGCATCAGGTTGCTCTCGTCCAGGCCGGTCGGCCGGTTCACCCGTTCGATGCGCTGGCCGATGATGAACACCGCGTTGCAGACGATCGCCAACGTCAGCGCGATCTGCAGTGCGATCAACACCACGCCGGCCTTGTGCTTGCGCAGTGCCGCGAGGATGGGATGCATGGTCATGGGCATAATCCTCAATTGCTCTTCAGTTGCCACGCGGGTTGCACGCGTGATGCACGGAACGTGGGGTAGAGCCCGGCCAGCAGGGTGGCCAGCACGGCGACCACCAGGGTGACGACGAGCAGGGACAGGTCCAGCCGCGCCAGATCGGAAATGCTCTTGGGCAACACCATGCCCACGCTGGCCACGCCGACACCGGTCAGCAGCAGGCCCAGCACGCCACCGGTCAGGCCGACCACGCCAGCCTCGGTGAGGAACTGCAGATAGATCGCCTTGCGTGGCGCACCCAGCGCGCGACGCACGCCGATCTCGCCGCTGCGGCGCAGGAACTTGGCCAGCAACAGGCCCACCGTATTCACCAGGCAGACCAGCAGCAGGCCCAGCGCCACCAGCAGCGACACCTTGGTGTCGCTGGGCACGACCTGCTCATGGTCGAGGAAGGCCGGCAGGTCGCGCAGCTTGTTGTTCGGTGCCCAGGTGAACCGGCCGGCTGTCTGCTGCGCACGCGCATAGCCGTCCAGATACTGGCGATAGGCGGTCACCGCGGCAGCGTCTTCCAGCTCGGCCATATAGGCGATCCAGATGCAGCTGGATTGCTGCAGGCCGACGAAGCCCGACTCCTTCGGCGTTTCGCTGCAGTTGGTGTTGCCGTCGTTGGGGATGCCCACGGCGATGGCACGCTCGAAGGGAATGAACACGTCCTCGACCTGCTCGCTGAAGCCGCCGGTGTTGACCACGTCGTAGAAGCGGGGCTGTGGATTCCAGTTGTCCAGCACGCCGGACACGCGGTAGTCCTTGCCTTCGATGTTCACCGTCTTGCCCACGCTGTTGACCGCGCCGAACAGCTTTTCGTTGAGCTTGCTGCTGATCACCACCACCGCTGCGCGCTGCGCATCGTCCTGCGCATCCCAGCCGCTGCCGTACAGGAACGGCGCGTCGAGCATCGGGAAGAACTCGCTGTAGACGGCGTGGCCGCCCACGTTGAGCGGATGCTTGCCGGCCTGCGCCGGCACCACCGAAGGCGAGATCTGGTACATCGCCGATTGCCGCTTGGCCCGGTGGTCGCGCATCAGCGCCATCGCGTCGGTGTAGTTCATCGCATCCTGCGGCTCGTTGTCGTCGCCGCCGCGGTGCCCCTTCGGCCCCCATGCGTCGATCTGCGGCACGAACAGCTGCGACGACTTCCACGGGATCGGATCGCCCGACACGGCGCGGAACACCGACCAGGTGGTCATCGACGCGGCCACGCCGAAGCCGATCGCCAGCACCATCAGCGCGGTCAGGCCGGGACTTCGTTTCAGGCTGCGCAAGGCCAGTTCGAGGTAGTAGGCAAGCATTCCGTTCACTCCGAGGTTTGTCTTCTCCCCTGCCCTGCAGGGATGAAATGAGAACTCACACGCTCCGTGTCGCCTCCACCGGCGACACGCGCGAAGCACGCAGCGCTGGTGCCAGCACCGCGCCCTGGCCCAACACCAGCAGCGCCGCCACCCCGGCCACCACATAGGCCAGCGACAACCGCGCCATTTCGAACTGGGTCACCATCCACAGGTTGATGCCGATCGCCAGCACCGCACCCGCCAGCACGCCGCCGATCCCGATCAGCAGGTTTTCGGTGAGGAAGTAGCTGAGGATGTCGCCGCGGGTGGCGCCCAGCGCACGACGCACGCCGATCTGCTTGCGCCGCTGGCCGACCCAGAAGCTGGTCAGGCCCACGATGCCGGCGGCGGTGATCGCCAGCAGCACGACGCTGATGATGCCCATCAGGATCGCCATGCCCACGTCACGTTCGTAAGCCCGCTGGCGCACCTGGGCGAAGCTCATCACGCCATCCTTGTGGTCGATGATGCGCATGCGGCTCTGCGCGAACAGCGCCTTCGGCGCGTCACGCATCGCGGCGTCGAGCTGGCCGGGCTTCGCCCGCACCAGGTAGTAGGTGTAGTCATTCAACAGGCGCGCAGGGATCAGCACCGCGTTGTACGCATACGGCCCGGCCCAGCTGCCGGTCATGTGCGCCTGCAAGGTGTCGGTGATGCCGATGATGGTGGATGGCGCCTGGCCCATCGACACATAGATGGTCTTGCCCAGCGCCGATCCCTGCGGGAACAACCGCTGCGCCAGGTCCTTGCTGATGATCACCTGGGCGGAGTGCATCGCGTCGCGGGGTTTCTGCGCGGCGATTTCGCTGGCGGTGAAATTGCGCCCCGCGATCAGGCGCGTGCCCAGCGTCGCCAGGGTGTGCTCATCGGAAAAGAAGATCGCCGAGTCGGTGGTCATCTTGACCTGGTCGGGCTGCAGTTTGATGAAATTGTCCCAGCCGGTGCCGCGCAGCGGGAAGCTGTTGGTCGAGGCGGCGTCCTGCACGCTGCCGAGCTGGCGCAGGGCGATCAGGTCGGCCTGCATCTGCGCGTCGATGCGCTGCGTGTCGGACTTGTCGGCCCAGTCGCTGCGGATCACGAACAGGTTGTTCTCGCTCACTCCGCTGGGACGCGACATCCGCGTGATGCGCTGCTGGATGATGAACAGCGCGTTGCAGACGATCGCCAGGGTCAGCGCGATCTGCAGCGCGATCAGCACGGTGCCCGCCTTGTGGTGGCGCATCGCGGCGAGGATGGGTTTGATCTGCATGATGGTCTGGCCCTCCTCAGTTGGATTTCAGCTGCCACGCCGGCTGCACCTGCGCGGCGCGCCAGGTGGGATAGAACGCGGCCAGCACGGTGGCCGCGATCGCCACCAGCAGGGTCATCGCCACCAGCGACAGGTCGAGATGCGCAAGCCGGGCGATCTCCGGCTCGAACAGCAGGCCGACGCCGAACATGCCCAGTGCAGTGAGCAGCAAGCCGAGCACGCCACCGGCCAGACCCACGGCGCCGGCCTCGATCAGGAACTGGTGGTAGATCTCGCGCCGCGGCGCACCCAGCGCGCGGCGCACGCCGATCTCGGCAGCGCGGCGCATGAACTTGGCCAGCAGCAGGCCGATGGTGTTGACCAGGCAGATCGCGAAGAAGCCCAGTGCCACCATCAGCGAGATGCGGCTTTCCGGCGGCACCACCTGCTTGTAGTCGAGCCAGTCATTGACGTCGCGCAGACGCACGTTCGGCGCCCAGTGGAAGCGGCCGGCACGCTGCTGGTCGGCAGCATAGTGGGTCAGGAATTCGCGGTAGCTGTTCGCGGCGGCCGGATCGGCCAGTTCCACCCACACCGGGATCCACACGCATTCGCCGTGCAGCCAGGCTTCGCGGCCGACACCGAAATCCGTATTGCTGCCGCAATTGTTGCGCCCGGCGGTGTCCATCGCCACATCGATCGCCCGGGTGAACGGCAGGTACAACTGCACCGGATCGCCGAAGGCATTGCTGCTGAACAGGTCGTAGAAGCGCGGCTTCGGATCCCAGTGCGCGGTCACCCCGACGATGCGATAGCTGTGCCGATCCATGGTGATCTCTCGGCCCACGCTGTTGGCGCCGTTGAAAAGCTGCTGGTTGAGCTCGTGGCTGATCACCGCCACGGCAGCGCGGCCATCGTCGTCGCCGGCATGCCAGGCGCCGCCGTACTCGAACGGCACGTCGAACATGTTGAAGAAGTCGGCGTTGGTGGCGTAGCCGTCGGCGATGAACGGCAGGCTCTGGTTGCCCTCGGGCAGCACCGACGGCGCCACGTTGTAGAACAGTGTCTGGTGCGTGGCCTTGTGCGCCGCGACCAAGGCGGTGGCGTCGGTATAGGTGAGTGCCTCGGGCGGCTCGCCATTGTCGTTGTACTGCGGACCGCGGTTGTCGATCAGCACCGTGTACAGCTGCGAGGACTTGGCCGGGATCGGATCACCCGACACCGCGCGGAACACCGACCAGGTGATCATCGACGCGGCCACCCCAAAACCCACTGCCATCACCATCAGCGCCGTGAGCATGGGGTTGCGCCGCAAACTGCGCAGGCCGAGTTGAAGGTAGTAAGCGAACATGTCGAGTTCCGGGATGGGGGGATGGGGAATCGGGAGTGGGAAAGCGGTGGCCTCGCGAGCATTTGCTCTCAACGATTCCCTATTCCCAACTCCCCATTTCCTGTCTCTCAGCCATGCGCCCCGTCGGCGGCCGCGTGCACGCTGTGGAAGCGCGGGTCCTCGGACAACTCGACCACCTGGCCGTCGATGATGTGCACGTTGCGCTGGGCACGGGCGGCCAGCTCCGGGTCGTGCGTGACCATCACGATGGTGGCGCCGTCGCGGTGGATTTCCTCGAGCAGTTCGAGCACGCCGCGGGCCATCTGGGTGTCCAGGTTGCCGGTAGGTTCGTCGGCCAGCAGCAGGCGCGGCGAGCCGGCCAGCGCACGGGCGATCGCCACGCGCTGCTGCTGGCCGCCGGAGAGTTCGGCCGGGTAGTGCTTGGCGCGCGAGGCGAGGCCGACGCGCTCCAGCGACTCCATGATCCGCTGCTTGCGCTCTGCCGCCTTCATGCCGCGGTAGCGCAGCGGCACCTCGATGTTGTCGAACACATTGAGGTCGGGGATCAGGTTGAACGCCTGGAAGATGAAGCCGATCTTCTCGTTGCGGATCTTCGAACGGGCGTTGTCGTTGAGGTTGCTCACCTCAATGCCGTCGAGGTGGTACTCGCCGCCGGTGAAGGTTTCCAGCAGGCCGGCGATGGTCAGGAAGGTGGTCTTGCCCGAGCCGGACGGACCGGTGACGGCGACAAACTCGCCCTCCTTCACGTCGATGTTGAAATCGCGCAGCGCATAGGTCTCCACCACTTCGGTGCGGTAGACCTTGGACAGGTGGGTCATCTTCAGCATGGTTACGTCCTTTGGTGGTGGTGTTGTTTTGCCCTCCCCTGCACGCAGGGGAGGGAGAAAGTCTTTAGTTGCTTATCGCGACCGTGGCCGCGCTCTTGAAGCTGTCGGTGCCGGAGATCACGATGCGGTCGCCTTCCTTCAGGCCTTCGAGGATCTCCACCTTGTCGATGCTGGAGGCACCGACGCGGATCGGGGTTTTCTTGGCGATGCCGTCGCGCACCAGGTAGGCGTAGCTGCCGCCGGATTCGTCGACGAAGGAGCCACGCTGCACGGTCAGCACGTTGTCGCGCTTGTCCAGCAGCACGCGTACCGACAGGCGCTGGTTCTGGCGCAGCTGCTTCGGCGTCTCGCCCTCGAAGCGCAGCCGCGCGGCGACCTGGCCGTTGACCACTTCGGGCGAGATCGCGCTGACCAGGCCCTTCCAGGTGTGGCCGTTGCCACTGATCTCGCCGGCCATGCCGATGCCCAGGTCGCGGGCAAAGCTTTCCGGCACCTGCATCTCCACCTGCAGCGCGGACAGGTCGATCACGCTGAGCAGCTGGGCGTCTTTCGCCACGGTGGCGCGCTCGGCGATGAACAGCTGGCCGACCTGGCCGTCCACCGGCGACTTCACGTTGAGGTCGTCAACCTGACGCTGCAGATCCTTCACCAGCAGCAGCTGGCGCTCGTGCGCAAGCTTCTTCGACTGGATGTCGAAGTTGAGGCTGGCGTTGTCCATGCCCAGGTCCGCCTGCGCATGCTGCAGGGTGATCTTCGCCTTCTGCAGCGCGTCCTTGGCGCGGTCCACGTCCATCCCCGGCACGGCACCCTTGGCGAACGCTTTCTGGTTGCGGTCGAGATCGCGCTCGGCGGCCTGCTCGTCGATCCTGCCGTTGTCGAACGCCTTCTGCAGTTCGCCGCGCTTCTTGCGCGCGTCGATCTGCGCGCGCTGGTAATCCACTTCCATCGCGTCGGCGTTGCTCTGTTCCTGCGCCAGCTTGTTGGTCAGCTCGGGGCTGACGATGGTCGCCAACACCTGGCCGATCTTTACCGTGTCGCCGGCGTGCACCTTCAGTGTGACCGCACCACCGGAAGTGGCGTACAGGGTCGGGCTGACCGCCGCGACCACCTTGCCTTCGGCGGCGATGTCGCGCACGAACGGGCCGCGTTCGACGGTGGCGAACGCCAGCCGCGAACTGCTCACCGACGCGGAGGCCGAGAACATCCGGCTGATCCCCGGCGCCAGCCAGGCCAGCAGGGCCAGCACCAGCACGCCGGCGCCCGCCAGGATCAGCCGGCGTTTGGGATGGGATTTGACCTGGACCAGTTTGTCCTGCGCAGAAGTGTCGCGAATCATCATGCCGTTCCTGACCGCGGACAGCGCGGTTGCAGGCAGGTCGATGCAATCCGCGTGCCACCATCGGCATGCAGAAATATTCGAAGTTCTTCAATGACTTCCGCAACACCGCGCGGCCGTCTCCGGTGTCCGCGGACACTCGACGGACGGTCGGACGAACATGCGGGACCCGCGGCTTTCGGGAGCTAGTCGCTGTTGGCCAGTTGCAGCGGCACTGCCTCGGCTTGTGCGATCTGGCCGGCGACTTGCCGGCCCAGCGGCGAGATCGGCAGGCACGGTTCGGCGCCCAGCACGACGAGGCCGCCCAGCCTGCGGGCGTGGAAGCGCAGCACCTTCGCGTACACCGGACGCGGCTGGCGCAGCCGGCGCGAAGGTCGAGTTCCCGGCACCGCCCGGCCGTGATCGAGCAATCGATCCCACGCCAGGTAGTCGGTGTCCGGCAACAGATGCAGGCGGGCACAACCGCGGCCTTCGCGATCCAGGCATTCGATCCACTCGCGCGGACCTTCGCTGGTGATCGTGCCGGCGGCGGCCAGGCTGCGGGTCTGCAGCAGCGGCGCCAGCTGCATCATGTCGACCAGCAGGCCGCGGGGCCATTCGCGCAGCAGCGTGCCGTCGGGCCGCATCGGCACGTAGAGCACGCTGCCCAGCTCGGGCAGGCGCTCGACCAGCTGCGCCGGCATCGTGCGCAGGCAGCGCCAATGGATGGCCGGGGCCGGCCTGGCCCGCCGCAGATCCTGCAGCCGATGGACTGGCGGAACGAACATCGATCACCTCGGGCGGAATGGCCCGGCGGGCGCCGCAAGCGACGCGCTGGCTGAGGCTGGGAGATATGCGCCGCTCACCCGGACGCGGACGACGCAGGGCTATTTGGTCAGGATCAGCTTGTCGTTGCGGGTGAGGCGCAGGTGGTACTCGCTGCCCTGGTGCTGGATCACCAGCTCGCGCTCGCCTTCCAGCAGCGTGTGGCTGGAAACGCGTCGCGCAGCCACCGGCGACGTGGCGGGCAACGCCAGCACCGGCCGCTGGATCGACCGGGACGGCATGGAGTGGCTCGGTGACAGGACGGACATGGGCAGATCCACGAAAGAAGAGTGACGGCTTTAATGATAATGATTCTCATTAGCCTGTCAACCGCCCTGCCCGCCCGCGTGCACTCAGGCGGCTTCGACGATCGTCCTGATCCGCTGCGCCAGCGTTGCGTCCAGCTTCGGCAACACTTCCAGCGCGCCCAGATTCTGTTCCAGCTGCTCACGCCGGCTCGCGCCCAGCATCACCGTGGACACATGCGGATTGAGCAGGCACCAGGCGATCGACAGTTGCGCCAGGCTGCCACCCAGCTCATCGGCGATCGGCTGCAGGGCGCGCACCTTGCGCAGCCGATCGTCACCCTTGCCCAGCACGCTTTCGCGCAACCACGCGTAATCCGGCTGCGCCAGGCGCGAGTCCGCCGGCACGCCATCGTTGTACTTGCCGCTGAGCAGGCCCGAGCCCAGCGGCGACCAGATCGTGGTGCCCATGCCGTACGCCGCGTACAGCGGCGCGTACTCCTGTTCCACCCGCTCGCGGTGCAGCAGGTTGTATTGCGGCTGCTCCATCACCGGAGCGTACAGGTGGTTCTCGCGGGCGATCCGGTGCGCCTCGTGGATCGCCTCGGCCGGCCATTCGCTGGTGCCCCAATACAGCACCTTGCCCTGGCGCACCAGCGTGTCCATCGCCATCACCGTCTCGGCGATCGGCGTATCCGGATCGGGGCGATGGCAGAAGTACAGATCCAGGTAATCCACGCGCAAGCGCTGCAGCGCCTGCGTGCAGGCTTCCATCACGTGCTTGCGCGACAGCCCGCGCTGGGTCGGCAGCGGCTTGTCCACCGCGCCGAAGAACACCTTGCTGGACACGCAGTAACTATCGCGTGGAAAGCGCAGGTCAGCCAGCACGTCGCCCATCACCTGCTCGGCCACGCCGTTGTTGTAGGTCTCCGCGTTGTCGAAGAAATTCACCCCGCGATCGTGCGCCAGCGCCAGCAGCTCGCGCGCCTCCCCGCGCCCCACCTGCTTGCCGAAGGTGACCCAGGCGCCGAACGACAGCGCGGAAAGTTGCAGGCCGGACGTACCGAGGCGGCGGTATTGCATGGGAGAACTCCTGAACGGGGAACTGAAAGTCTACGCCTTGGGCACGTGACGGGCGGTTGCTCGCCGCGCGGCGACAACGGTCCCTTCCACTCCGCCGCCGCGCGGCTATGCCCAAGGAGATCGGGGTGCGGCGGATCGCGCATCACGGGCGTGAACCCGAACCCCGTTCGGGCTGAGCGTAGCGTTGCAGGTGCGCACGTGGAGAGCGACCAAGGATGGTCGCAGCTTTGGGGAGCGAGGAAGTCGAAGCCGCGCCTGCGGAATGACATTCGGCCTCGGAACGCCCTGCGGCGGCGCGGAAAGGGCGCCGCTTTCGTATGGAAACGTGGCCGCGGCCCCAGCGCCCGTCCTACAGGAAGCGGATGGCCAGCGCCAGCACAATGGCCGCAAACACGCCGGCGATCACGTCGTCGATCATCACGCCGAAGCCGCCTTTCACGCGGCGGTCCAGCCAGCGGATCGGCCAGGGTTTCCACACGTCGAACAGGCGGAACAGGGCGAAGCCGATGATGATCCACCACCACGGTGCAGGCAGCACCAGCAACGGCAACAGCGCGATCCACTGGCCGATGAATTCGTCCCAGACCAGGCTGCGGTGATCGTCGACGCCGAGCGCGCGGCCAGCCGCGGTGCATGCCCATACGCCGAGCGCGAAACCCGCCAGCAGGATCACCACGTAGATCGGCAGCGACAGTTCGCGCAACCACAACCACGGCAGCAGTGCGGCCAGCGAGCCGAACGTGCCTTGCGCCACCGGCGCCAGGCCCGAGCCGAAACCGGAGGCCAGCCAGCCGGCGGGCGTGGCCAGCAAGGCGCGACGTTGCTCGGCGCTCAAGGTCTTCTTTGCGCTCACGCGAAATGCTCCCAGCCGGGCCGATCCGTGTTCATCCACTCGCCATCGAGGCCGCGCACGCGCACGCCGGCGCCTTCGACGATGCGCCCGATCCGGGTCGCGCCACAGCCCAGCCGTGACAGGTCGGCCTGCACGTCGGCCACCCGTGCCGCCGGCACGGTGAAGCAGAGTTCGTAATCGTCGCCGCCGCCCAGCGCGCACTGCAGCGCAGCCGCTTCGTCGTACAGCGCCATCAGTGCCGAGGATCGCGGCAGCAGTGCCGCGTCGATTTCCGCGGCTACGCCGCTACTGTTGCAGATGTGGCCGAGGTCGGCGACCAGGCCGTCGGAGACGTCGACGCAGGCGCTGGCTTGGCCGCGCAGGGCGACGCCGGCGGACAGGCGTGGTGTGGGTCGGTTGAGCCGTTCGATCAGGAAGGCACGCAGGCCGGCGCGGGTGTCGTCATCGGACAGCGGTTGCTGCAGCGCCTGCAAACCCGCCGCGGCATCGCCCAGCGTGCCGGTCACCAGCACCGCGTCGCCGACGCGCGCGCCACCCCGGATCAATGCCTTGCCCGGCGGCACGAAGCCATGCACGGTTACGCTGATCGCCAGCGGACCGCGCGTCGTGTCGCCGCCGACCAAGGCGAGTCGATGCGGCCTGGCCAGTTTGCCGAAGCCTTCGGCAAAACCTTCGACGAAGTCGGCATCCGCCTTGGGCAGGGTCAGCCCCAGCAAGGCCCACGCCGGGCTGGCACCCATCGCGGCAAGGTCGGAAAGATTCACCGCCAGCGCCTTCCAGCCGATGTCGGCGGCAGCCGTGCCGCGGGGGAAATGCACGCCCTCGACCAGGGTGTCCAGCGCGACCGCCAGATGCTGTCCGACCGGCGGCAGCAGCAGCGCGGCGTCGTCGCCGATGCCCAGCTGCACGTCGTCACGCGCCTGGGCGGTGAGTTCGCGGATGCGTTCGATCAGTCGGAATTCCATCGGCCGGCCCCGGTCGGTGGTCAGCGGCCGTGCTGCTTCTCGACCACGCGCAACTCGCCGGCCAGCTTGTCCAGCACGCCGTTGACGTAGCTGTGGCCGTGGTCGGCACCGAAGCGCTTGGTCACCTCGATCGCCTCGTTGATGACCACCCGGTATGGCACGTCGGGGCGGAACTTCAGTTCATACGCGGCCAGGCGCAGGGCCGCGCGCTCGATCGGATCGACCTGGGCCACCTCGCGGTCGATGTGCGGCCGCAGGACTTCGTCGAGCGCGTCGACGTTCTTCTCCACGCCGTGCAGCAAGTCCTCGAAATACTCCAGGTCGGCCACTTCCATGTCCTGCTCGTGGCGGAACTGGTCGATCACCGCATTCATGTGGCTGCCGCTGAGCTGCCACGCGTACAACGCCTGAAGCGCGCGGCGGCGGGCGCGCGAGCGCGCCTGCATGTCGATGCCCTGGTTCATCCGAGGTTCCCGTACAGGTTGACCATCTCCAGCGCGGCGATCGCGGCGTCGGCGCCCTTGTTGCCGGCCTTGGTGCCCGAGCGCTCGATCGCCTGCTCGATGCTGTCGGTGGTCAGCACGCCGAACGCCACCGGCACCCCGGAGCTGTACGCGGCCTGGGCCAGGCCCTTGGCGCATTCGCCGGCGACATAGTCGAAGTGCGGAGTGGAACCGCGGATCACCGCGCCCAGCGCGATCACCGCCGCGTACTTGCCGGAGTTGGCCAGCTTGTGCGCGGCCAGCGCGATTTCCCACGCGCCCGGCACGCGGATCAGGTCGATCGCATCGTCCTTGACGCCGTGGCGCACCAGCGCATCACGGGCGCCGGCCACCAGTGGTTCCACCACGAAGCCGTTGAAACGGCCGGCGACGATGGCGAAACGGCCCTTGGGCGTGGCGAAATCGCCTTCGATGATCTTCATTGCAGATTTCCTTGGTTGGACGCGCGGCCCAGGCAGACCGGGCATTTTACGGGTTTGCCGACGATCCTGCCCGTTTGGCTCCCTCCCCTGCTGCGCAGGGGGTTGGGGTGGGGTCCGCTCTTGATCTGAATGTCAAAAGCCTTACCCCCTCCCAACCTCCCCCTGCATGCAGGGGGAGGAGCAAAGCGCTCAGACGCCGGGCGGCAGATGCGGATAGCCGCCGAAGTTGAGCCGGGCCTTGCCGCCCGAGACGCGCAACCGCGCCGCCGCGCCAAAGGGCAAGGTGAATTTGTCCGGCTCGTGGCCGGTCGGCAGGCCTCCGATCACGGCCACGCCGCTGGCCCGGCGGATCTGTTCGAAACTTTCGGCCAGGCCGTAACCGTTGTCGTAGCCGCTGGGACGGCACTGGCTGAAGTCGCCCAGCACCAGCGCCCGTTGTCGCCCCAGCACCCCGGACAGGTGCAGCTGGTACAGCAGGCGTTCGATGCGGAACGGCGGCTCGCCAACATCCTCGACGAACAGGATGCCGCCGTCGATGTCCGGGAAATATGGCGTGCCGACCAGGCTGCACAGCACCGCCAGGTTGCCGCCCCACAGCGGGCCCTCCACGTCGAGTTCGGCGTCGGGCGCCGTGTTCCACTCGAGCTGCGCCCTGGGCGCACGCACGGTGTCCCAGAAATGCCGCCAGGTGAAATCGCTGGGCGTCGCCGCGCCGAAATCGGCGCCCAGCATCGGCCCGCTGAACGTGCACAGCCCGCTGCGCGCGTACAGCGCCAGCTGCACGGCGGTGAAATCGCTGTAGCCGACCAGCAAGGTGTTGCTGCCCTGCAGGCGCTCGCGCAGCGCGTCGTAATCCAGCCCCGCCAGCAGACGCGTGGCGCCGTAACCGCCACGGATCGCCAGCGCGATGTCGGGCAGCACGTCCAGCGTCGCCAGCGCATTGAGGTCGGCAGCGCGCTCGGCGTCGCTGCCTGCGTAGCGTTGCTCGGTGCGATCGAGCACTTCCAGTCCGTCCACCGTGCAACCTGCGGCCTGCAGGCGTTCCACGCCACGCGTCATCGCGGCGCGATCGTGCGGGTAGCCGGAAGGGGCGATCAGGCGGATGCGGGTTGCGGACATGGGCATGGTCGATGACGGAAAGCTGGATTATGCGGTCGTGGCATGGGCATTGCGTGGCAATGCTCGGCGCTTTTCCTACACGTATTCGACGACTTCCAGGTCGAAGCCGGCCAGGCCGACCAGCTTGCGCGGCGTGCCCAGCACGCGCAGCCGGCGCACGCCGAGATCGCCCATGATCTGCGCGCCCAGGCCCAGCTGGCGCCACTCCTGCTGCTGCGCATCTTCCGGGGCCTGCGTGCTGGGCTGGCGCTGCAACCTTGCCAGCAAGGCCTCCGGCGTGTCCTCGCCGGACAGCACCAGCAGTACGCCGCGATCCTCGTCGGCGATCCGGCGCAAGGCCGAGGTCACGGTGAGGCCGAGGTCGTCGCGCTTGAGATGCAGCACGTCGGACAAGGTGTTGCGCACGTGCACGCGCGACAGCACCGGCGCGCCGTCATCGACGGTGCCGCGCACCAGCGCGTAGTGCAGGCCGCGGCGGATCACGTCGCGATAGGCGATCAGCCGGAACATGCCGAACTCGGTCTCGACCATTTCGTCGTGCACCCGCTGCACCGTCTTCTCGGTTTCCAGGCGGTAGCGGATCAGGTCGGCGATCGAGCCGATCTTCAACCCATGTTTGGCCGCAAAGACTTCCAGTTCGGGACGGCGTGCCATCGAACCATCCTCGTGCAGGATCTCGATCAGCACCGCCGACGGCTCCAGCCCGGCCAGCGCGGCCAGGTCGCAACCGGCCTCGGTGTGGCCGGCCCGGGTCAGCACGCCGCCGGGTTGCGCGGTGAGCGGGAAGATGTGGCCGGGCTGGGCCAGGTCCTGCGGCTTCGCGTCGTTCTTCACCGCGACCTGGATGGTGCGCGCGCGGTCATGCGCCGAGATGCCGGTGGTGACGCCTTCGGCCGCCTCGATCGAGACGGTGAAGTTGGTGTGGTAGGACGAGGTGTTGTCGCTGACCATCGGCTTCAGGCCCAGCTGGCGCGTGCGCTGCTCGGTCAGGGTGACGCAGACCAGTCCGCGCGCCTCGCGCACCATGAAGTTGATGTCTTCGGGCCGCACCATTTGCGCGGCCATGATCAGGTCGCCCTCGTTTTCGCGGTCTTCGTCGTCGAGGATCACCACCATGCGACCGGCGCGGATGTCTTCGAGGATTTCGGGGATGGTGTTGAAGGGCATGGGGGGGGGTCCGGGAAGGTTTGATTTGATCGCGATAAATGAAGGAGTGAGTGAAGAGGAGTGAGAGGTGAGAGAGAGCCGCGGCATCGAGATGCTTTCTCTCACTTCTCACTCCTCTCCACTCACTTCTCGTCTTCAGGCGAAACCGTGTTGCTTCAGAAAATTTTCGTCCAGCCGCGGTGCCTCGCCGCTGGCCAGCAGCCGCTCGACATAGCGTGCGATCACGTCCACCTCGATGTTCACCGCGTCGCCGGCGCGGCGCGCGTGGAACGCGGTGTGCTCGACCGTGTGCGGGATCAGGTTGACGCCAAATCGTGACCCGGCGACTTCGTTGACGGTGAGGCTGGTGCCGTCGATGCAGACTGAACCCTTGGCCGCGATGTAGCGCGAGATCGTCGCCGGCACCTCGAACGTCCAGCGCTGCGAGCGGCCGTCCGGGGTGATCGACACCACCTTGCCCAGCCCGTCGACGTGGCCGGACACCAGATGTCCGCCGAGGCGGTCGGCCAGCCGCAAGGCCTTTTCCAGGTTCACCGGATCGCCGGCCTTCAGCTGGCCCAGCGAAGTCAGCGACAGGGTCTCGTTGGAGACGTCGGCACTGAAGCCGCGCGGCTCCAGCGTGATCGCGGTGAGGCAGACGCCGGAGACGGCGATCGAATCGCCGAGCTGCACATCGGCGAGGTCGAGGTCGGCGGTGTCGACATGCAGGCGCACGTCGCCGCCGCGCGGTTCGAGCCGCACGACGCGGCCCACGGTCTGGATGATGCCGGTGAACATCAGCGCGCCTCCGGCGGGAGGGCGGTGGATCGCATGGACGCAATGGCTTTCATGAAACGTATCCCGCATGAAGTTAAGCGAGTACGCCACAAGGCATCAGGCCAGACGCGCACCGGCAGGGGCGCGCGTCGTGCCGTCTTCTCTTTATCCGGACTGTGAGGAAGCAGTCGCCCGCTTCCAACCGTCGGCTCCGGAGTCTGACCGGATCTGCTGACCTTCCGGCCTGGCCGGAAGCGCTCGCGGGCTCGTTCCGAGGAACCTACCGCCGGTGGGGAATTTCGCCCCGCCCTGAAGACGCTGTGCATGGTTGCCGGCCGAGGCCGACGGCGAATTCTAGCACCGCGGTGACGGCGGGCCATACGCTGCCGGGTGGAATGCACCGTTCGCGGGCGCGCACGACGAAAAACCGGTTGCTGCAGACAAACCGGCGCCGGTCAGGTGGGACGCAGCCGCAACCGCCAGTCCGCGCCCAGCTGGCGCTGATCCTGCACCTTGAGCTGCCAGCGTCGCGCCATGTCGGCAATGGTGGGCAGTTGCAACAGCGGCCGGGCGCTGTCGCCCAGCAGCAAGGGTGCGATGTACAACAGCAGTTCGTCGACCAGCCCGGCGGTGAGCAGCGCGCCGCACAGGGTCGGACCAGCCTCGACATGCACTTCGTTGCAACCGCTGCCAGCCAGCAAGCCCAGCACGGTGTGCAGGTCGATCATCCCATCCCGCGTCGCCACAGCCATGCGCTCGACCCGGGCGAAGCGATCATCCGCGCACGATGCCGCGGTGCCATGCAATACGAGGGTCGGCGTCGAGCCGTCGAGCATGTGGCTGCCGGCCGGCGTGCGCAACTGGCGATCGAGCACCACGCGCAGCGGCGGCATGAACGGCTCGTCGTCCGGCAGGCGTACGGTCAACCGCGGATCGTCGGCCAGCACGGTGCCGCTGCCGGTGAGAATGGCCGAGCTGCGCGCACGCCAGCGCTGTACGTCGGCACGGGCGGCCTCGCCGGTGATCCATTTCGACTCGCCGCTGGCCAGCGCGGTACGGCCGTCCAGACTCATCGCCAGCTTCACCCGCACGAACGGACGGCTGCGTTCGATCCGGCTGAAGAAACCGACGTTGAGTTCGCGCGCCGCATCGCGCATCAGGCCGGTGTCGACGATGATCCCGGCGGCGCGCAACTTTTCGATGCCGCGGCCGTCGACTTGCGGAAACGGATCCTCCGCCGCGACCACGACGCGCGCCACGCCGGCGGCAACCAGCGCCTCCGCGCATGGCGGTGTACGGCCGTGATGCGCGCACGGCTCCAGCGTGACGTAGGCCGTAGCACCACGTGCGCGCGCAGCGGCCTCGCGCAACGCGTATACCTCAGCATGTGGCTCACCGGCGCGCTGATGGAAACCCGTACCGACCACCTCGTCGCCATGCGCGATCACGCAACCCACGCGTGGATTCGGCTGGGTGGTGTACAAACCGCGCTCGGCCAGGCGCAGGGCCTGCGCCATGAGGACATGATCCAACGCCGAGAACGTCATGCGCCGGCTATTTGCGCTTGCCGCCGCCGAGCAGCGGCAACTGCAGATCGGACAGGCCCGGCAGGTCGCGTTCCAGCTTCTCGATCTCCTCGCGGAACGCGTGCACGTCCTCGAACTTGCGATAGACCGAGGCGAAGCGCACGTAGGCGACCTGGTCGAGATTCTTCAGTTCGCGCATCACCAGCTCGCCGAGCTGGCGCGAGGGCACCTCGCGCTCGCCGCTGCGGCGCAGGTCGTTGATGATCGCGCGCACCGCGGCATCCACGTCGTGGCTGGCCACCGGCCGCTTCTGCAGCGCACGCTCGAAACTCACCCGCAGCTTGCGCTCGTCGAACGTCTCGCGCCGCTCGCCGCTCTTCACGATCGTCGGCAATTTCAGCTCGGCGGTTTCGTACGTATTGAAGCGCTCGCCGCACTGCGGGCACTCGCGCCGACGACGCACGGTGCTGCCATCCTCGGTAAGTCGCGAATCGATCACTCGGGTGTCTTCGTGCTGGCAGAAGGGGCAGTGCATGGTCAGTAAATGTCGGCCATCGTCTGCACGAAAGCACGCACGGCGGGCGGCAACCGTCCCTGCAAGGCGCCTCGCTCGTGCTGGAACAGGGTGGCGACGAAGAACGGATGGCCGTCCAGTTCGACCCCGCGTACTTCGTCCGCATCGTCCACGGCACAGACCCGCAACGGACCGTCCGCAAGCGCCTCACGCAAATCGGGACTCAAGCCGTAGCTGCAGTGATAGCCCTCGGTAATCTCATTGACGCCATAGGACCGCGCCAGCCGGGAGCCCTCGACCAGGTGCACGGCATCGGTCACCTCGACCAGCGAGCACAGCAGCGGCACGATGACCTGGCGCCGGGCCTGCGGCGCCGTCTCGGCATGCTCGGCGTCGGCCCAGCCGAGTACGTTGCGCGCATATTCGATCATGGCGTGCTGGAAACCGCCGCAGGTGCCCAGGAACGGAACATGTCGCTCGCGCGCCACCCGGATCGCCGCGAGCGCGCCGTCCATGCTGCGGTACGGACTGGCTGGCACACACCAGAGTCCATCGAACTCCGCCAGCGACGCGCCATCACCGACCTGTTCGGTCGGTACCCATATCGGTTCGACCGCCACGCCGCAGGCGGCCGCCGCCATGTCCAATGCCACCGGAATGGCGCGATGGGCGACCACTTCATCGTTGTGGTCACCGATCAACCCGACCTGAAGCGCGTGCATGCCGATGGCTCAGCCGTAGACCGGAAACTTCTTGCACTGCGCCGTCACCGCCTCACGCACGCGGGCGATCACCGCCTCGTCGTCCGGCGCGTCCAGCACGTCGCAGATCCACTGCGTCAGTTCGATCACGTCCCCTTCCATGTAGCCGCGGGTGGTGACGGCGGGCGAGCCGACGCGCAGGCCGGAGGTGACGAAGGGCTTGCGCGGATCGTTCGGCACGGCGTTCTTGTTGACCGTGATGTGCGCCTTGCCCAGCGCTTCCTCGGCCGCCTTGCCGGTGACTTCCTTGCCGATCATGTCGACCAGCATCAGGTGGTTTTCGGTGCCGCCGGAGACGATCTTGTAGCCGCGCTCGATGAAGGTCTTCGCCATCGCCTTGGCGTTCTTCACCACCTGGGCCTGGTAAGTCTTGAACGCCGGCTCCAGCGCTTCCTTGAACGCCACCGCCTTGGCCGCGATCACGTGCATCAGCGGGCCGCCCTGGATGCCGGGGAACACGATCGACTGCAGCTTCTTCTCGATCTCTTCGCCGGCGCCCTTGCTCACGATGATGCCGCCGCGCGGACCGCGCAGGGTCTTGTGGGTGGTCGAGGTGACCACGTGCGCGTGCGGCAGCGGGCTCGGGTACACGCCGGCGGCGACCAGGCCGGCGACGTGGGCCATGTCGACGAAGAACAGCGCGCCGACCGAATCGGCGATCTGGCGCATGCGCGCCCAGTCGACCACCTGCGAGTAGGCGCTGAAGCCGCCGACCAGCATCTTCGGCTGGTGCTCGGTGGCGAGGCGCTGCACTTCGTCGTAGTCGATCAGGCCATTTTCATCGACACCGTACTGCACCGCGTTGAACAGCTTGCCGCTGATGTTGACCTTGGCGCCATGGGTGAGATGGCCGCCATGGGCGAGCGACATGCCGAGAATCGTGTCGCCCGGCTGCAGCAGCGCCAGGTACACCGCCTGGTTCGCCTGCGAGCCGGAATGCGGCTGCACGTTGGCGTAGTCGCAGTCGAACAGCTGCTTCAGCCGGTCGATCGCCAGCTTCTCGGCCACGTCCACGTACTCGCAGCCGCCGTAGTAGCGCTTGCCCGGGTAACCCTCGGCGTACTTGTTGGTCAGCTTGGAACCCTGCGCTTCCATCACTCGCGGGCTGGCGTAGTTCTCCGAGGCGATCAGCTCGACATGATCTTCCTGGCGGCGGCCTTCATCGGCGATGGCCTTGGCCAGTTCGTCGTCGTAACCGGCAATCGTGCAGTCCTTGGGGAACATTCTGACCTCGTGAGTGGCGGGCGGGGAAGTTCGAAAGTGTAGCCCCGACGGGCGTTTCCGGCCACTGATGGCGTCCCGGCGCAGGCGTGGTTTGAATAATTGACTGACAGATATTGAAATCTGTCAGTCAATTGTCTAACATCGGCACGCGTCGAACGCAGCCCTCGGGCCGACCCGCCAACCGGCAACGGCCATCCCCTGCACTCGCGGCGGCGCCCGACAGCCAGCCCGACACCGCTGGGCACCTCCCTCCCTTCTTCGAGGACATCACATGTACGCCATCATGGGCATCACCGGGCAGGTCGGCAGCGCCGCCGCGAAGTACCTGCTGGAGCGCGGCGAGCGCGTGCGCGCCATCGTGCGCAACAGAAGCAGGGGCGCGGCGTGGGCCGCACGCGGCGCCGAGATCGCCGTCGCCGACTGGTCGGACGCGAAGGCACTGGCTGCGGCCTTCACCGGCGTCGAAGGCGTGTTCGTGATGCTGCCGGCCAACTTCGCTCCCGATGCGGACTTCGCCGAACCGCGCGCCCTGATCGACACGCTGACCGCCGCCCTGCGCAAGGCACAGCCGCCGAAGATCGTGGCGCTGTCGTCGATCGGCGCCCAGCAGGAACGCGACCTGGGCCTGATCACCCAGCTGCACCTGCTGGAACAGGCGCTGGACGCGCTGCCGATGCCGCGCGCCCACGTGCGCGCCGCCTGGTTCATGGAGAACCTGCGCTGGGATGTGCCGCTGGCGCAATTCGAGGGGCGGCTTGCCAGCCACCTGCAGCCGCTCGACCGCCCGATACCGATGGTCTCCACCGACGACGTGGGCCGCACCGTCGCCAACACGCTCGAGGAAACCTGGTTCGGTCGCCGGGTGATCGAGGTGGAGGGTCCGCGACGCTACAGCCCGCTCGACATGGCGCAGTCGCTGGCCGCCGTGCTGGAGCACGACGTGGAGACGATCGCGATACCGCGCGAGCAATGGGCGGCGCGCTTCGTGGACGAAGGCATGCCGGCCGATCGCACCGCACCGCGCATCGCCATGCTGGACGGCTTCAACAGCGGCTGGATCGGTTTCGAGAAGCGCTCGACGGAACACGTGTGCGGCCGCATCCCGCTGGGTTACGTGGCGGACGAACTCGTCTGCGCCACGCTCGATGTGCTTGAATCGGCGGCATGAACGACTCCGTCCTCACCCCCGAACGCATCCTCGCTGCCGCCGAGGACGTCCTGCGCCGCTATGGCCCCGGCAAGGCGACCGTGGTCGACGTGGCGCAGGCGCTCGGGGTCAGCCACGGCAGCGTGTACCGCCATTTCGCCAGCAAGGCGGCGCTGCGCGAGGCGGTCCTGCGCGGCTGGCTGGCGCGGTCGATGGCGCCGTTGCAGGCGATCGCCAACAGCCGCACGCCGCCGCCGGCGCGCCTGCGCCAGTGGTTCTCCACCCTGCGCCAGGCCAAGCGTGACAACGTGCTGGGCGACCCCGAGCTGTTCGCCACCTACAGCGCGCTGGCGGCGGAAGCGGGCGAGGCCATCGCCGAGCACAAGGGACGCATGCAGCAGCAGATCGCCTCGATCCTTGCCGCCGGCGTGGCCAGTGGCGATTTCCGCCAGCTCGATCCCGCCGCCACCGCACGAGCCCTGTTCGATGCCACGGCGCGCTTCCACTACCCGGGGCTTTCCCACCTCTGGGGTCAACCCGGCGAGGACGCGGCGTTCGCCCAACTGCTCGACCTGCTGCTGTCCGGCCTGGCCCCGGCGCCCGCTCCGCCACGACGGCGCAAATAGCCGGGTAGGCCTGAGCGGGGTCAGAGTGCCTTTTCGTCCTGACGAAAAGGCACTCTGACCCCTCCTCGCCTATAATGCGCGGTTTGGTGAATTCCCTTTCCGCGCCCGCCTGTCGGCGGCGTGGTGCCCGCTTTCGGAGGTTGCATGAGCTCGCAGTACATCTACACCATGAACGGTGTCAGCAAGATCGTTCCGCCGAAGCGGCAGATCATCAAGGACATCTCGCTCAGCTTCTTCCCCGGCGCGAAGATCGGCCTGCTCGGCGTCAACGGCGCGGGCAAGTCCACCGTGCTGAAGATCATGGCCGGCGTGGATACCGATTTTCAGGGCGAAGCGCGCGCGCAGCCGGGCACCAAGATCGGCTATCTGGCGCAGGAGCCGGACCTGAATCCCGAGAAGACCGTGCGTGAAGTGGTCGAGGAAGGCGTCTCCGTGATCCTCGACGCGCAGAAGCGATTGGAAGAGGTCTACGCCGCCTACGCCGAGGACGGCGCGGATTTCGACAAGCTGGCCAAGGAACAGGAACAGCTGGAAAACCTGCTGGCCGCCAACGACGCGCACGCGCTGGAACGCCAGCTCGAAGTGGCCGCCGACGCGCTGCGCCTGCCCGCTTGGGACGCCGTCATCGGCCCGCTGTCCGGCGGCGAGAAGCGCCGCGTGGCGCTGTGCCGCCTGCTGCTGTCCAAGCCGGACATGCTGCTGCTGGACGAACCGACCAACCATCTGGACGCCGAGTCGGTCGACTGGCTGGAAAAATTCCTGCACGACTATCCAGGCACCGTCGTGGCGGTCACCCATGACCGCTACTTCCTCGACAACGCCGCCGAGTGGATCCTCGAACTCGACCGCGGCCGCGGCATCCCGTGGAAGGGCAACTACACCGAGTGGCTGGAGCAGAAGGACGCCCGCCTGAAGCAGGAAGCAAACCAGGAAAAGTCGCGCCAGAAGGCGATCGCGAAGGAGCTGGAGTGGGTGCGTTCGGCCGCCAAGGGCCGCCAGTCCAAGGGCAAGGCTCGCCTGGCCCGCTTCGAGGAGCTGAACTCGGTCGACTACCAGCGCCGCAACGAAACCAATGAAATCTTCATCCCGCCGGGCGAGCGCCTGGGCCAGGAAGTGATCGAGTTCAAGAACGTCACCAAGTCGTTCGGCGACCGCGTGCTGATCGAGGACCTGTCGTTCAAGGTGCCGCCGGGCGCGATCATCGGCGTGATCGGCCCGAACGGCGCCGGCAAGTCCACCCTGATGAAGATGATCATGGGCAAGGAGACGCCGGACACGGGCGAAGTGAAGCTGGGCCACACCACCAAGCTGGCCTACGTCGACCAGTCGCGCGACGCGCTCGATCCGAAGAACAACGTGTGGCAGGAAGTGTCCGGCGGTTCGGACATTCTCACCATCGGCAATTTCGAGATCCAGTCGCGCGCCTACATCGGCCGCTTCAACTTCAAGGGCACCGACCAGCAGAAGATCGTCGGCAGCCTGTCCGGCGGCGAGCGCGGCCGCCTGCACATGGCCAAGACCCTGCTGCAGGGCGGCAACGTGCTGCTGCTCGACGAACCGTCCAACGACCTGGACGTGGAAACCCTGCGCGCGCTGGAAGACGCGTTGCTGGAATTCCCCGGCAGCGCGATCGTGATCTCGCATGACCGCTGGTTCCTCGACCGCATCGCCACCCACATCATCGCGTTCGAAGGCGACTCGCACGTCGAGTTCTTCCCCGGCAACTACAACGAGTACGAAGCCGACAAGAAGCGCCGCCTCGGCGACGAAGGCGCGCGGCCGCACCGGGTGAAGTACAAGAAGCTGGCCTGATCGCCTGCCTGAACTGGCGGCACCCTCGCCCGCCTGTCGGAAAATCGCGAACCCGCCGGATGTCGAACGGCGGGAAGATCGTTTGAAACCCTGCTGGCGTCCTGACCGGGTCGGGCGCTCTCGCGCCCGTCGGCTCAGCCGTGGCGGCAGACAGGCAAAGGGACCGGGACCTGCCGCACGCGAGTCTCAAGGTTGCCCATTGGCGCGTATCGTCTCCGCGTTGATCGCACGCACCTTGGCAGCGTCCACCTTCTCGACCTTGCGGTCGTAGGTGAACAAGCCGTTGTGCTCGCCTTCGACGTCGGTGATCTGCGTATAGACGCTGCCGGACACACCGATGGCCGGACCCTTGTCGCGCAGCACGGCGGTATTGGCGACGTAGCCGGCGGTCAGCGCCGCGCTGTCTTTCACATCGCCATACGGGTTGATGGCCGTGTTGGGCCAGACATGACCGGGCACGCCCAGGGTCAGGCCACCATGCTCACCGTCCATGGAGGCGCGCGTCGCGTCCGGGCTGGGCAGGCCGGGGCCCTGGTAGTCATGCACGTCGTAGACGTCGCCGGCGTGCGGATCTCCCTTGGTGTCGCAGCAATTGGCGCCGCTACGCGCATCGACCAGACGAGAGGAGTCGAGCTGCCTGATCTGCGCTGCCAGCTCGGCGGCGGCCGGGATGCTCCACTGACCCCAGCCCTCGTTGAACGGAATCCAGCCGATGATCGAGGTTTCGCCCTTGAGTTGCTCGATGATCGCCGAGACGTCGGCGCGGAAACCGGCCTTGTCGGCATCGCTGAGTTTGTCGTTGCTCCCGGTCGGCAGCGCCGGCAGGTCCTGCCACACCATGATGCCGATGCGGTCGGCCCAGTAGTACCAGCGTGCCGGCTCCACCTTGATGTGCTTGCGGATGGTGTTGAAGCCCAAGTCTTTGGTCTTGCGGATGTCGAACCTGAGCGCCGCGTCGGTGGGCGCGGTGTAGATGCCGTCCGGCCAGTAGCCCTGGTCCAGTGTGGCCAGCAGGAAGGTCGGCTTGCCGTTCAGCACGATGCGGTTGCGCCCACCCACCTTCTCCACGGCAATCGTGCGCAAGCCGGCATAGCTGGTCACTTCATCGCGTTGATCGCCCTTGGCGAGGGTGGCCTTGAAGATGTACAGGAAGGGATCCGCCGGGCTCCACGGGCGCGGATGACCGATGGCCAGGCGCAGCGGCTTGCCGGCCGGTCCGCTCGCCTCGCCCACCGCCTTGCCATTCGCGTAGGCGACGACATGCAGCGTGGCGTCCTCGCCACCGCCTTGCAGCTTCGCAGTCACCGTGAAGGCGTCCAGGCTGCGCGCCGGCGTGAAGGTCAGTTGCGCCAGGCTGGTCGCCGGCACCGGTTCCAGCCACACCGACTGCCAGATGCCCGAGGCCGCGGTGTAGAAGATGCCTTCGGGTTTCAGCCGCTGCTTGCCGACCATCACATTGGCGCCGTCCACCGGCGCATGCACCGCGACGACGATCTCCTGCGGGCCTTGCGGGCGAAGCGCCTGCGTGATGTCCGCGCCGAAGGACGTATAGCCGCCCGTATGCCGGACCACCTGCTTGCCGTTGACATACACCGTGGCGTCCTGGGCCACCGCGCCGAAGTTCAGCCGCACATGCTGGCCGTGCGCCGTGAAGTCCGCCGGGACGTCCACCAGTCGCCGGTAGAACATGAAGTCCGCATGCATCTGCACGCCCGAGAGCACCGATTCGATCGGATACGGCACCAGCACCGAGTCCTTAAGCGCCTGGCCGAACGGCGGCGCCGTGCGACCGTCAACCGCCGCGTACTGCCACAGGCCGTTCAGGCTCATCCACCGGGGATGTTCCAGTGACGGGCGCGCCAGCTGCGGCCGCGGATAGTCGGGCAACGCGTTGCCGGGCGACACTTCGGCCGTCCACGGTGTCGCCAGCGGCGCCACCTTGCCGCTCCACGTGGCAGGCTTGTCCGCCGCCATCGCCATCGACGCAAAACCCATGGCCACGGTCATGCCGATCCAGGCGCGCGCACGCCATGTCTTGATGCTCCACGTCATCTGCTATTCCTCGTGAGTCTCGCCCCGCGCCGTCATGGAAGGCGGCGCATCGTGCGGGCCGGCGCCCCAGGCCTTGTTCGGCTCGGGACCCATCGTGAGCACCAGGGTGGCGCCGTTGGCGATGTCCGCATGGCTGAACCAGGGCCTGGTCCACGGCTTGCCGTTGAGCGTCGCGGACTGGATGTAGATGTTCTTCGCCGAATTGTTGCGCGCGTCGATCTCGAGCACCTTGCCGTTGCCCATGTGCAGGCGGACCCGGTCGAAGATCGGGCTGCCGAGGATGTAGTCGGGGCTGGAGGGGTCGACCGGATAGAAGCCCATCGCGCTGAGCACGTACCAGGATGAGGTGGAGCCCTGGTCGTCCATGCCGGGGTAGCCGTAGCCGGTGGCATCGCTGCCATACAAGTCGGCGAGGATGCGGCGCGTCAGCGCCTGCGTCTTCCAGGGCTGGCCGCTCCAGGCATAGAGATAGGCCGCCTGCTGGTCCGGCTGGTTGCCCTGCACGTACTGGCCGATCACGCCCGTGCAGTCGCGGCAGATGCCCTTGGGCTGGTAAGGCGTGGAGAAGAAGGCATCGAGCTTGGCATTGAACGCGTCGCGTCCGCCGAGCAGATCGATCAAACCCTGCACGTCATGTGGCACCAGCCACAGCGTGGACCACCCCGACGCTTCCTTCATCATGAAGTTGTAGTACGGCTCGGCCGGATCGAACGGCGAGATCCACTTGCCGTCGGCGGTCCTGCCGCGCATGAAGCCGACCGACGGATCGAATACGTTGCGGTAGTTCGAAGCGCGGCGCTCGAACATCGCCGCATCCTCCGTCTTGCCGAGCCGTCGAGCGAAATCCGCCAGTGCATGGTCATCCCACGCGTATTCAAGCGTGGTGGCGACGCCCGCCTTGCCACCGGCGTAAGGCGGGCTGGGGTTTCCGTCCGGCACGACGTCGGAGATCCAGCCCTGCTTTGCATACTCGGCCAGGTAGCCACGCGGCCCCTTCGGATCGGTGGCGTTCTTGCGCAGGTACTCGTAGGCGCCGGCGTAATCGAAATCGATGCCGCGCTGCCACGCACCGTCGTAGAGGAACACCGCGTGGTCGCCATGGAACGAGGTGTTCATGTAGCCGCGCTCGCGGGCGCGGTCCAGCTCGGAACGCATGATGTCTTTCACGACATTCGACTGGAGCAACATCAGCAGGACGATCTGGTTACGCCCCGTATCCCAGAACGGCACCGGCCCGTAGTGGTCGTAGTCCGCGACCTGGTCATGGCCATCGGCGTCCGTGTAGTGCTCGCCCTTGCGGGCGATCATGCGCGGGCTGGCAAAGGAGTGGTAGAGCGTGGAGTAGAACAGCATGCGCTGCTTCGGCGTGCCCCCGGTCACCTCGACACGATCGAACAGTTGCGCCCACGCCGCACGCGCCCTGGCGTGCACGCGATCGAAATCCGCGTCGCTGTCCTGCGCCCTTAGCCGCTGCTCGGCTTCTTCGGCGCTATGGCCGTGGGCGATGCGCACCACCACCTGCTCGCCTGCCCTGGTGTCGAAGGTGAGATAGGCGCCCGCATAATCACCCGAGATCTTGCGGCGGCCAGCCTGCACATCTTCCCTGCCCAGCCCTTCGTCCTTGTCGGTGATCTCGGCGCGGAAGGTGCCAAAGCGGGTGAAGGGCCGCGAGAACTCGGCCACGAAGAACGGGCCATCCGCGTCCCTGTCCCGGCGCCCGGCGGTGGCGACACCGCGCAGCGTGTGGTCACCGACCACCTCGACGTCGCCGCCTCCGCGCCGCAGGTTCACCACGACATTCGAGCGGTGGCTCTCGGGGAACGTGAAGCGCATCAGGCTGGTCCACTGCGTCGCCGTGAGTTCGGCGCGTGTGTGGAACGTCGCGAGGTCGACCGCGTAGTAACCGGGTGATGCCTTCTCGGTCGCCTTGTCGTAGTACGACGTCGCGTAGTCCGGCGGCACGGTCCAGTCGCCCACCACCGGCATGACCATAGGTTCACCGCGCGCGCCATAGGTCGAACCGCCGCCGGTGAAGCCGACCATCGCCGGGCGGCGGTAGTCATAGGCCACGGGCACGCCCGTGGCGAAGCCGAGATCGGCATTGATGTTCACCGGGGCCGCTTCCGTCGCGCTTTCCGGCAGGCTCGCGCCCGGCGTGGTCATGCCCGTGTAAAGCGGCTCGCCTGGCGGCGGCGCGTTTCCGATCAACACCTGCCGGTCCAATGGTGCGGTGCCGACCAGCGGATTGGCTTCATCGACAGCTGATTTTTCCTGCGCAGACCTGCCGCCATGGACTGGATGGCTTGCGGCGATGCATGGGACCGCGAAGGTCGCCAGCATCACGGCAAGGATGGTGCGCCCGTTGCGGAACGGTGCGCGGGAACGTGCGCGAGAGGGGAACATGGGGCTTCCAGAACGAGGGGCGGTATTGGGGCCGGGCGACAAGGCCCGGCTCCACGCGTACTTCCTGCTTAACCGCCATCGCCGAATTTGTACGTCAGGCCCACGTAATACTGGCGGCCGGCATACTCCAGGGAGTTCAACCGTGCCCGGGTGTCCGAGCCCAGGTACGAATGGGGCGTCGACTTGGTCAGGTTGATGATCGACGCGGTCACCATCAGGTGCTTGTTGAACTCGTAGTCGCCGTTCAGATCGATCTGGTGGTACGGCTGCGAGTAGATGGGCAGCCCCGCGGCCAGGCCCTGCATGGTGCGGCCGGTCCAGTTGTCGCTGGCACGCAACAACAGCCCATGCTTTTCATAGAACAGCGACACGTTGGCGGCGTACTTGGCGCTGCCGATCAGCTCCGACTTGCCGACCTGGGTATCGCCCAGCGAAACGGGGGTTTCGTTGGTCTTGTTGAGTGTGTAGTTGGCGATGTAGCCAAAGCCCGAGTCGAAGGTGTGCTGCGTATAGAGCTCGATGCCCTTGGACGTGCCCGAGCGGCCGTTGGCGTTGGTGCTGTACTGCAGGAAATTCTCCTGCGTGCCGCCGACATCCACCGTGATGTTGTTGACGGTGACCGGCACGACGAAATTCTTCACCTTCTTCTGGAACAGGTCGATGCCGACGACCGAGTGCGGCGCGTAATACCACTCGCCCGCCAGGTCGAACTGGGTGGCCGTGAACGGCTTCAGGTCCGCATTCGCGCCGCTGCCGTACCAGCCCGGCGGCGGGGCGCCGAACTGCTTGCGGTCGTTGTAATAGTCCACGGTGTTGTTGGTCAGGCTGCCGAGCTGGGCCAGGTCGGTGTAGTTGGCGCGGGCCATCGCCTGCGAGCCGGCGGCGCGCAGCACGAAGTCATCGGCGAAGGTCCATGCGATGTTGAAGCTCGGCAGCAGCTTGTTGTAGCGCTTGCGGGTAGAGGCGTTGGTGTAGGCCTCGACGACCGCCTGCTCGCGCGGAAGGTATTGGAAGTCGCCCGGTGCGCAGGCGCCGCCTCCGGCATTCACGCCGGAGGCCGGGCAGATCAGGATGTTGCCCGCCGCGTCGTGGTAATACACCGCGTTGTTGGTGGTGACCTCGTCGGCAACGGTGAGGTTCTGCTCCGTGCTGACGAAACGCAGGCCCACGTTGCCGCGCAGCGTGCCGGTGTCGAAATTCGCCTGGACATAGGCCGCGGAGATCTTTTCCTGGATCGACGACTTGTTCTGGGGCTTGTTGTAGATCACCCGGTCATAGGTCGAATTGAGGTAGTTGTAGTAGGCGGGGAAATTGATCGCCGGGAAGGTGTTGTCGTTGTAGGCCTCGTTGTTGCCGTCGAGCGGGTTCGGCAGGAGGAAGCTGGCCGGCAGCTGGCCGGCATTGGGATCGCAGGTCTGGAACTGCTCCGTGGTGCCCTTGCAGTACCAGCGGACCTCGTTGCTCTGTTGTTCGGCGTGGTTGTCGCGATACTTGACGCCGAATTGCAGCGATTGCATCCAGCTGGAACCGAGAGCCAGCGTGAAGTCCGCCTGGGCGAAATTCTGCGAGGTGTCGGTGTTGACCATGTTGGAGCCGGTCGAGCCGAGATCCACCTGTCCCGCACCTGCCAGCATGTTCTGCAGCACGTCCGGCGAGGCGGTGATGGTCGGCTTGCCGTCCAGCGTCCACGCGGCGCCGTTGCTGCCGTCCACCCACTGGCCGTTGACGAAGTTGCGCGGCTTGGCCGCCATGCCCAGCTCGATCGACGGGCCGCCCGTCGCCCAGGTGCGGCCGATGTTGAACGTGCCGCTGAGGGCGCCGCCGTTGTCCCACTCGCCTTCGAGGTTGAGTGTCTGCGAGGTGGCCTTCTCGACGGAATAGTTGCCGTTGAGCCACGGGATCTCGGTCGAGCAGACATCCACCGGCTGGCGCACCGCACCGGTGCTGGGGTTGGTCAGCGCGTTGCAGCCCTGGCCCGCGGGCGGAAGCACGTAATTCGCACCGGTGACGATGGTGTGCGACGGATCGAACGTCAGGCCATTGGCCGCAAGCAGCCGGCCCTGCTGGTCCGTGAAGTTGCTGTTGCTGGGCAGGCCCCACTCGGGAATCTCGAGCGTGTTGGTGATCTGGGTCTGCTGGCGCTGGAAGCGGAAGTAGTTGCCCGTCAGCAGGAAATGATCGCCGGGCTTGAACTGCATGGTGGCCTGGATGCCCTTGGTCTTCAGGTCCAGCTGATTCCGGCTGGTGCTGAACTGCTGCGGCATCCAGTAACCGTTGTAGCCGTTGCCGGCCTGGTCGACCACGCCGCCGCCGGACCACAGATCGATGTTCGGTGCCACATCGGCGCCGTACGGATTGCCATGCACGTCTGTGGGCGGCGCGGTACACGAGGCGTGGTCGGTGCAGTCGTTGCTCCACCAGTGCCAGCTCGACGCGTTGGCCGTGTAGTCGACATCGTGGCGCTTATGGTACGTGCCGGCGACCAGGACGCCGAAGGTCTCGTCCTTGTTCTTCCAGGACCACAGCGCCGACACCTGGGGAGTGATCCTGCTGCTGTTGTCGGAGCCCGCCCCGTTGAGGGACACGAAACCGTCGTTCGCCTTCATCTCAAGCGGGCGGCGCGTGCGCAGGTCCACGTTGCCGCCGATGCCGCCTTCGTCCAGGCGCGCTTCCAGGCTCTTGTAGAGCTTGATGTCCGAGAACATGTTGGACGGCATCAGCGTGTAGTTGAACGAGCGCGTGAGGCCGGCGGAGGTATCGGCCGAGGCTACGTAGTTGCCGTTCAATTCCGTCAGTGTCAGTTCGGGCGAAAGGCCGCGGATGCTGACCGTCTTGCCTTCGCCGGACTCACGGCTGATGACCACGCCCGGCACGTGCGCAAGGGCATCGGCGATGTTCTTGGCGGGGAACTGCGCGATGTTCTGCGCATTGATCACCTCGACAATGGAATTCGCATCGCGTTTTTCCAGCATGTTCTGGTCGATCGACTGCGTGTAGCTGGTAACGACGACCGCTTGCAGATTGGTGGGGTTTGTTTTCTCCGCGGCCTTTTTCTTGCCTGACCTGGTTGCCTTTGCGTTGTCTGCAGCTTGCCCGGACGGCGGTGTCGCTGGCGCGCTTCCGGACGGCGGCGATACCTGTGCAGCATCGGCAACCCCGGACAGCCCCAGGGACCCGCCAAACGACAAGGTCACCAGAGCGAGCGCGGCATACAACGGCTTGCGGTTAGAGACGTGAGGCAGATGAGTCATTTCTTGATCCCCATTTGATGTGCGTCCTTCTGGAGTCAGCGGTGATTCCCCCCGGTTGATCACGTGCTGCCGGATGCGTGATTTGCAGTTGTGTTCTTTCCATCCCTGTCGAAATTGGATCGATCTAAATTTTGACCATCAAAACGGGTTGTCGACTTGACGGTGGCCTGCGCTTTCAAGGTCTTGGACGCACTTTCGAGAGTGCCCGGATCGTGTGCCGCCAAAGCGGCACGTCGCTGTTTGCCTGGAACAGGGACGGCTCGGCACGATTGTCCGCCGCTGCTCCTCCCTGCCTTGATCCGATCAATTCGTCCGGATCATTCGCACCGCGACATGACCTGGAATCACTTGATTTGGATCGATCTAAGTCCCTTGCGACAAATTAGTGCGCCGAAGACGCGAGATGTCACGCTGCGGCGCAAAAAAGCCATGAGCAAGCCGGGTAGGCGGCATCTCGAGGAGACGGCCACCGCAAGTCGCTCGGGCATCGGTTTCGCACAGGATGAGCGCTCCGGCGCCTGTTCTGCCGGATCCCGCTGGCACCCGAGCCCCTCTTACGCCTGCGCAACGCCAGCCAGGGCAACGCCGTACACATGCACGCCACCGCCCGGCGCGAAGCGATGTCCATGATTTGCGCGAGGCGTCGACACGACAGGGAACGCGAAGGCGACGCACGTGACCGAATGCGCTTCGCTAAACTACACGACCACTTTTCACCGGAGATCCACGCCATGCGCTTCCAAGACACCCTGCGGCGGCGCTGGGACGAACATGGCACCTTGGTCTGCGTGGGCATCGATCCGGAACCGACGAAATTTCCCGCACACCTGCGCGACACGCCTGACGCAGTGTTCGAATTTTGCCGGAGCATCGTCGACGCCACCGCCGACCTGGTCTGCGCGTTCAAGCCCCAGATCGCGCACTTCGCCGCGCTGCGCGCCGAGGACGCGCTGGAACGGCTGATCGCGCATATCCACGCGAAGCATTCCGGCGTGCCGGTGATCCTCGACGCCAAGCGCGGCGACATCGGCAGCACCGCGCAGCATTACGTCAGCGAAGCCTTCGAGCGCTTCGGTGCCGACGCGGTGACCTTGAACCCGTACATGGGTCGCGATTCGATCCAGCCGTTTCTCGACCGCGCCGACAAGGGCGTGATCCTGCTCTGTCGCACTTCCAATCCAGGCGGCGCGGATTTCCAGGCGCTGGATTGCAGTGGGCAACCGCTCTATCTGCGCGTGGCCGAGACCATCGCCCGCGACTGGAACGCGAACGGCAACTGCGCCCTGGTCACCGGCGCCACCTGGCCGGAAGAACTGGGCAAGGTGCGTGCGGCGGTCGGCGACATGCCGCTGCTGGTACCGGGCATCGGCGCCCAGGGCGGCGACGTGGAAGCGGTGCTGCGCCATGGCCGCACGGGCGATGGCGCGGGTCTGATGATCAGCTCGTCGCGGGCGATCCTGTATGCGGGAGATGGCGAGGACTTCGCGCTCGCCGCGCGTGCCGCCGCCAGCGAACTGCGCGACACCATCAATCGTCATCGGCACGATTGAATGAGGCATGCGCCGGCGCGTAGCCGGCGCATGCGTCACACCGCGGCGGACTTCGCCGCGTGCTGCATCTTCGTCTTCAGGTCGAGCGCGTCCGCCGCATCAAGCAGCGCGCGCGCAAAGCTGCGCACCTCGGCCGGCCGCAAGGCATACCAGTTGCCACTCTTGCCCACCTCGGCCAGATTGCGTCCCGCGCGCGACACGCAATGCGGCCGGAAGATCACCATGCCGGTCAGCGACTCCGAACTGATGTCCGCAGACACGATCTGCATGTGTGTTTCATCTTCTTTCTTCACCAGAATTCTCCCGGGCGGGATTCCGCCCCCGACCCACTCTACGCCATCGCATCTTCCTGCGATGTTTTCCGATGGCGCCCGGGGTTCGCGAGCGCTGTAGTCTTGGCATCTGCCGATGGCCGGCCACCTGTCGCCCCACCGCGCAGCCCCCTTACCCACAAGGAACACAACGCATGTCCGACCGGAACGACATCCGCATGGAAGACTGGAATCGCCTGCAACATGAAGTGGCCCGTTTGCGTGTACTGGTGATCGTCGCCCTGCTGGCGGTGATTGCCCTGGCCGCCATGTCCCTGCTGCGCAAACCGGAGGCGCCGACCAAGCCCGACGCGATCATCCGCACGCAAGGCCTGGTGATCACCGATGCCCAGGGCCACGACCGCATCCTGATCGGCGCACCGGTGCCGGCCAGCAAGGACCGCACCCGCAAGGACGATGCTTCGGACGGCATCATCTTCCTCGGCAAGACCGGCGCCGACCGTCTCGCGGTCGGGCAAACGCCGACCCTGCATATCGATGGCAAGACCTACAAACGCCGGGGCGACGACAACAACTACGGCATGACGCTTTACGACACCAAGGGCAGCGAGCGCGGTGGCATGGCTTCGATGGGCACCGGACGCGTCGGCATTGCGCTCGATCGCGCCACGCCCCCGTACGAGGCCATCGGCCTGATGGTGGACGACGAGGACAATTTCGCCGGGATGTACATCAACTACGGCGACCCCAAGGCCCGGGGACCAGCCTTTGAAATGGGTACCGATGCCAAAACCGCCCATGTCCAGTTCAACGGCACGGATGGACTTGCGCGCGCACAACTGAACCTCGATGACGCCAACAAGCCGGCGTGGCAGTTCGATGATGCCGCATCGGCGAAGGCTGCCGCGGAGAAGGAACAGGCCGCGCACGGCGAAAAGCACTGAACAACGCGACAGGCGGGCCATGGACGGCTCGCAGATTCGCCACCCGAGCTTCGCGCGTCCTCGCCGCAAGCTCAGCGCATGTGCACCCAGTACACCCGGGTGCCGTTTTCGGCATCTTCGGCGCGACGCCCGGCGCGGCCTTCGACCACGACACCCCAACGCGAGCGCATGCGGCCGGCCTGCAGGTAGTCGATCCGGACATTCTCCGCCGGAGCAATGGCGAAGTTCGCCGCGATCACCAGCACGCCATCGCCTTCGTACATCAACGACGCGGGACGGCCAACCGCCGCCCCCCAGCCCACGTGCAGTTCGCACTGAACGGGCTCGAACACGCCCCGATGGTCCAGACCCCATCCCGCCGTCCTGTCGAGCAGGGGCTTCAGATCGGGATGATCCCAATCGACTACGTGGCGTGACGGTGGTGGCTTGGCATGGTTCATGTTGCCGATGTTCCAGACCTCTCTTTCTTCCGGCCGGACGTCCTGCAGCTCGCCCGGGAGCGTTCTTCGTGCCATGCAGCGTCGGGTCGGGCGCAACCTGTCCGCGGCGGCAAGCGCTGCACTTCCCGAAGCTACAGGGGGCGTGGTCAAGAAGGCGTCCACACCCGCGCGCACCTGAACAGCCACGGGCGCGATGCGGTAAAAAGAACGCGTTTCCCGCCGCGGCCACGCCGCATGACGCCAGCTTGGCGCGGCCCGGATCATGAAGTTCGCATGCCGGCGTCCGACAAGTGCTCAGTCGACCGCCATCGCCACCGGGGCGCCTGCAGCCGCGTGTGGGTGCAGCAGCCGTGCACGCAACCAGCGTTCACACGGCAGCGACAGCCAGCGCTCCACCGCCTTGCCAAGCAGCCAGCATGACGGCAACGCCAGCAGGTACCACAGGCACCCCCAACGCGGATCGTCGCCAGTCAACCGGAAAATCCGCACCACGGCGAACACCACGAACATGTGGCTCAGATAGATCTCGTAACTGAGCCGCCCCCACGAACGCAGCCAGTCCAGCCCGCGCCACGGTTGCCACGGGCCGCGCTGCTGGCGCTGCTCGCAGGCCAGCAGCAGGCACAGCGCCGACACCGCCAACAGCAGCATGTACCCGTCGCGAAGCAGGTGCCACATCGCGGCCCCGAAGATCGTTGCCGCGATCAGGCCGACCGCGCCGAGCCAGCCCAGCAACCCGCTGGTGCGCCGTGGCGGCAAACGCCAATGCGCTGCCAGCAGCGCACCCAGCACACCGATGGCGATCGCCGACATGCCGGGCAGGTACGCCTTCTCCTGCCAGATCTCGTTGCCGCGCAAGGCGGCATGCGTCCACGGCATCGACAGCGCCAGTACGCTCAGCAACAGCACCAGCACCCCACGCCGGCGCGTCGCCAGGCAGACCAGCGGGAAGCCGATGTAGAACACTTCCTCGATCGACAACGACCACAGCACGTCCCAGTTGCCGGGCAGGTAACCGGTCCGGCCTTCGTACCAATTCAGATGCAGGCCGAGCGCGGCGAAGATCGCCCGCGGCAGCGACTGGCCCTCGCGATGGATCACGTAATCCTGCAGGCCCAGCAGGTGCAGCACGCTGAGCACCAAGATCAGCGCCAGCAGGCAGGGCACGATGCGGGCGAAGCGCCGCGTGTAGAACGCGCGCAGGTCGATCCGCTCCAGGCTGCCCCAGCGGCGCAACGCATTGCCCGCGATCAGGAAGCCGGAAATCACGAAGAACACGAACACGGCCTCGTAGCCGTTGTAGTTCAGGCGGCTCAGCAACCATGCCGGCAGCACGTCGGCCAGCGCACTCTGCTTCAACGGAATGCGCAAGCCCAGGTGGTTGAGCACCACCAGAACGATCGCCAGCCCGCGCAACAGGTCGATGCCGGGGTTGCGGGCGCCGGTCGCCGCGACGGCGTTTCCGGAAGAGGCTGGCACGGTCTGCATGGATGAAGCCGCATCGAGACGATGCCGCATCATCGACGAGCGCCGAGGCCTCGGCAACTGCACCTCAGTCGATGACGCGTATCCCTTTCCAGAAGGCGACGCGCCCCGCGATCTGCGCGGCGG
Organism: Rhodanobacter sp. Root561; assembly: GCF_001427365.1. NCBI lineage: Bacteria > Pseudomonadati > Pseudomonadota > Gammaproteobacteria > Lysobacterales > Rhodanobacteraceae > Rhodanobacter > Rhodanobacter sp. Root561. The sequence continues at coordinate 1,031,667 of NZ_LMGH01000001.1, read as the reverse complement.
CTTCCTTCGGGTTCGGGTAGTACCATGCGGCCTGCGCATTGACCGCGTCACCGACGATCACGTCGTAGTAGCTGGCCGTGCCCTTCCAGGGGCAGACGCTGTGATGATCGCTCTCGCGAAAGTATTCATGCTGCAACGACGCAGCGGGAAAGTAGTGATTGCCTTCGACCACGACGGTATCGTCGGTTTCGGCCAGCACGGCGTCGTTCCAGATGGCTCTCATCAGTCGTCTCCCAGCTCCTGCCCGGGGAACAGCACGTCGGTGTAGCCGAAGCGGCTGAAGTCGGTGATGCGCGACGGATACAGCCGACCGATCAGGTGGTCGCATTCATGCTGCACCACGCGGGCGTGGAAGCCTTCGGCACGGCGGTCGATGCGTTCGCCCTGGGGGTCGACGCCCTGGTAACGGATCAGGCTGTAGCGGTTCACCGCGCCACGCAGGCCCGGCACCGACAGGCAGCCTTCCCACCCTTCCTCCATGTCCTGCGACAACGGCGTGATCACCGGATTGAGCAGGATCGTGCGCGGCACCGCCGGCGCCTCGGGGTAGCGTTCGTTGTTGTCGAAACCGAAGATCACCAGCTGCAGGTCGACACCGATCTGCGGCGCGGCCAGCCCCACACCGTCGGCGGCATGCATGGTGTCGAACATGTCGACGATCAGCGCATCGAGTTCGGCCGTGCCGATCATCGCGGCGGGCACGATCGGCGCGACGCGCAGCAGGCGCGGATCGCCCATTTTCAGGATTTCGCGAATCATGGGAGCCTCGCCTTGAACGCTGTTACTGGATGATTTGTGGTCGATGCGATGTCGATGCAAGCGGCGATGCCGATGCTTCAATAGCAAAAAGCCAGGCAAAGCCCGTACCGATTTGCTGAAGCCGCAAGCGGCTTCAGCCGCCGAAGACCTTCTTCAGCAGGTCGGTGGTGCGCGCGCCGGGGTTGTGCCGTATCGACTGTTCCTGTTCGCCGATGGTGGTGAACAGGCCGTCCAGGGTTTTCGTCGTGACGTAATCGTCCAGGTTCAGTGCATTGCCACCCTTGTTCGACTTGCCGCCACCGAGCGAACCGAGCAGCCCGCCCAGCTCGCCACCTGTGCCACCGGAGGTGAACGACTTGTACTTCTGGGTGACGCCGACGCTGTCCGTGGCGTTGGCCACGATCGGGTGGATGCGCGCGGTCAGCGCGTCGCCGGCGACGCGACGGAAGAAGTCGGTGGCTGCGTGGTCGCCGCCGGTGAGGATGCCGCGCGCGTCGCTCAGCGTCATCTTGCGGATCGCGTCGCCGAAGATCTGCGCCACCTGCGGTACCGCCTTCTCCGCCGCGCGGTTCATGCTCAGCTCGAACGCGTCGACCTTGGCGCCCTGCCCCAACTGACGGGCCAGCTTGCCGGCTTGTTCGAGCTTGCCCGGCAACGGGATGCGCACCTTGTTGTTGTTCCAGAAGCCACCGTCGCGGCCCAGGCTGTTGATCGCATTGGTGGTGCCCTTGGCCAGCGCTTCCTTGAGGCCGGCGGCGATGTCGCTGCTCGGCAGGTTGCTGCCCAGCTGCGACGAGTTCGAGGTGTGCGTCGACTGCTTGACCTTGTTCAGAAGGTCCTTGAACTGGCCGGATCCCATCGCCGTCAGCGGCACCACCGCTGCGGCGAGAGCCAGTCCGAGCACGCCGTGGCGAATGGCGATACGCATGACGAATTCCTTTGTGGTCGGCAGGACGGCCAGTGTAGCCCTGCCGTGCCGCCCATGGCGTGACCGGCTTCGCCGCGCCATTCGACCAATGGCTAATGCCGCTTTGCGGGTTTTGGGATTGACCCCGCCGCCCGACGGGCAGACCCTTGGACGACCACCGAGGAGAGCCCAGCCATGCAAGCCACCGTCATGCCCAAGCCCAGCCCGGCCAGCAAGATATTGTGGGTCGCCATCGCCATCGTGGGTGCGTTCTGCCTGGGCGTGGTGGCGCTGCGACGAGGCGAGCCTATCAACGCGATCTGGCTGGTCGCCGCATCGATCGCGATCTTCGTGATCGGCTACCGCTTCTACGGCAAGTTCGTCGAGCACTCGGTGCTGAAGCTGGACCCGACCCGCGCGCCACCCTCGGTGCTGCGCAATGACGGCCTCGACTACGTGCCCACCGACAAATGGGTGGTGTTCGGCCACCACTTCGCCGCCATCGCCGGCGCCGGTCCACTGGTGGGTCCGGTGCTGGCCGCGCAGATGGGTTACCTGCCCGGCACCTTGTGGATCCTGTTCGGCGTGGTATTTGCCGGCGCGGTGCAGGACTTCATGATCCTCGGCCTGTCGCTGCGCCGCGATGCCCGCTCGCTGGGCCACATGTTGCGCGAGGAACTGGGCCCGGTACCCGGCCTGGTGGCGATGATCGGCGTGCTGGTGCTGATGATGATCGTGCTGGCGGTGCTGGCCCTGGTGGTGGTCAAGGCGCTCACGCACAGCCCGTGGGGCACCTTCACCGTGGCCGCCACCATTCCGATCGCGTTGCTGATGGGCGTCTATCTGCGCTGGTTCCGGCCGGGAAGGATTCTCGAAGTGTCGATCATCGGCCTGCTGTTGCTGCTGGCGTCGATCTGGGCCGGCCGCTTCGTGGCCGAGTCGGCCACGTTGGCGCCGCTGTTCGACTTCGACGCCAAGGCGCTGGCCTGGTGGCTGATCGGCTACGGTTTCTGCGCCTCGGTGCTGCCGGTGTGGCTGCTGCTGGCGCCGCGCGATTATCTGTCCACCTTCCTCAAGATCGGCACCATCGCGCTGCTGGCGCTGGCGATCTTCCTGTCCGCGCCGATGCTGCAGATGCCGGCGGTGACGCGTTTCATCGACGGCAGCGGCCCGGTGTTCGCCGGCAACCTGTTCCCGTTCCTGTTCATCACGATTGCCTGCGGCGCGGTATCGGGCTGGCACTCGATCATCGCCTCGGGCACCACGCCCAAGCTGCTGGCCAACGAAAGCCAGGCGCGCATGGTCGGCTACGGCGGCATGCTGATGGAGGCGTTCGTGGCGATCATGGCGCTGGTCGCCGCCGCCTCGCTGCACCCGGGCGTTTACTTCGCGATGAACGCGCCAGGCGCGATCATCGGCACCACCGTGCAGGACGCCGCCACCACGATCAGCCAGTGGGGCTTCGTGGTGACCCCGGACGAATTGATCCAGACGGCAAAGAACATCGGCGAGAACAGCATCCTCAGCCGCGCCGGCGGCGCACCCACGCTGGCCGTGGGCATGGCCCAGCTGCTGCACAACATCATCCCCGGCGGCGGCATGATGGCGTTCTGGTACCACTACGCCATCCTGTTCGAGGCGCTGTTCATCCTCACCACGGTGGACGCCGGTACTCGCGTGGGCCGCTTCATGATCCAGGAGATCGCCGGCCTGATCCACAAGCCGCTGCAGGAAACCGACTCGTGGACCGGCAACCTGCTGGCCACCGCGATCTGCGTGTTCATCTGGGGCTACTTCCTGTACCAGGGTGCGGTCGATCCGCTGGGCGGCATCAACACCTTGTGGCCGCTGTTCGGCATCGCCAACCAGATGCTGGCCGCGATCGCGCTGATGCTGGCCACCGTGGTGGTGGTGAAACTGAAGCGCGAGCGCTACGTGTGGGTGCCGGGCATCCCCGCGATCTGGCTGATCATCTGCACGCTCACCGCGGGCTGGCAGAAACTCAGCGGCCCGATCAGCTTCACCGCCGCCGCCAACAAGTATTCGGCCGCGATGCAGCAGGGCCAGTTGCTGGCTCCGGCGAAGAGCCCGGCCGAGATGCAGCAGATCGTCACCAACAACTACGTGGACATGGCGCTGACCGGCCTGTTCATGCTGCTGATCGTGGCGATGGTGGCGTTCTGCCTGCGCGCGCTGGTCAGGGGCTGGAAGGCGAATCACCCGACCGCGCACGAGGAACCGTACGTGGCGCTGACCAGCGTGGCCGGCTGAGATGAACGCGACCTTCCGGTCCGTGCGCAAGTGGGCGGTGCAAACCGCCCGCCTGTGCTGCGGCGTGCCCGACTACGACGTCTACGTGAAGCATCTGCGCGAGCATCATCCCGAGCGCAAGGTGCCCAGCTACGGCGAGTTCTTCCGCGAACGGCAGGAAGCCCGCTACAAGGGTGGCGGCGGGCGCTGCTGCTGATTCCGCCGCAATCCTGATGCTCCGGTGATCGCCGTGCCAAAGCGCACTGGCGATCCCGGCCCAGGCGAGGACAATGGGCGGATTGCCTGTACCGCCTGGCCTCCATGTTCCCACGCAAGCATCCCTCGCCTTCCGCCACGCCGTCACAGCATCACGCCGGCCTGCGCATCATCGCCATCTACGAGATGGTCAAGACCGTCTGCCTGCTGCTGGTGGCGATGGCCGCCTTCCATTTCTACCACGAGCAGAATTTCGACCGGCTGGTGCACTGGCTGGAGCATCTTTCGCTGGCCGACAGCAATGGCCTGCGCTGGAAGCTGGTGGAGGTGCTGCAGGATTTCGGCCCCAGCAGGTTCGTGGCGGTCGGCGCGGTGGCGCTGGGCTACGCGGTGCTGTTCGCGATCGAGGGCGTGGGCCTGTGGCTGGGCAAGCACTGGGCCGAATGGTTCACCGTGATCGCCACCGGCTCGCTGATTCCGCTGGAACTGTACGAAACGCTGTACCACTTCGGCTGGCTGAAGCTGGCCACCCTGCTCGGCAACGTGGTGATCATCATCTACCTGGTGCGCATCGCGCGGCAGCCGCGGAGGTAGTACGGCGATCTGGCCAGGCAGTTCTTTAGTACTGCCCGACAAATGTTTCATTGTTTGATTCGAATAGAAGCGTTTCGACCTCCTGCGGAGGACGAGTTACTTCTCTTGAGTCGCCAAGAGAAGTAACCAAGAGAAGGCGACCCTCCTCGGCGCTTGCCGGGTTGCACCCGGCAAGTCCGTGAGTCGCGGCCGGGCTTTTCGACAGCACATCCCTGTGCTGCCGAAAAGGGATCGGCATCGTGCCGATCCCCCTTCGGGCCTGTCGGCCACGACTCACCGCCTCACAAGGGGGTGAAGACCAAGATCAATTGCAACAGCCGAAGGGAAAGGCGCTTCGTCTGGCGAGCGCCGGCAGTCGATCAGCCAATTCAATTGCCTCCGTCGCCTTTTGCTTGAGCTCCATTAGGCCAAATGGGTGGGTAACGGGGACGATACTGGCCAGCGCTCAAGCGCGGCCAAGAACTCCTCGATGCCACCGTTTCTCATGGAGAAGCATTGCGCGATCGGCATATCGGTATTCGTCTCAGCGATACGTTTATGCAATGCCTTCGCCCTGCGCTCCCAAGCCTTGTCCAGAAGCACCAGGTCGCAGCAGTCCACTGCATCCACCGCGTGCATCAAATCCAACGCCTCGTTGTTGGTGATCGGCGCGTTGGTATCGAGGATGAGCTCTCGCAACAATTCGCCCGAAATGATCTGCTGCCGCGTGCGTCCGTCGTCTAGTCGAGCGGCCTTGGCCTTACGCCGGTAAGGCTCCCTTTGGCGGTAGATGCCCAACGAGGCTACAAGCGTTGATGCAACCTCGTCCAAGGTTTCCACCATCTTGTCTCGATTCTCATGGACTATTTGAAACATCCCTCGGAACGTTTCCTGGAAGGATTGGGCTTGAGCCCAACGGCGAGAAAAGAAGTCCATATTGCGGTGGTCGGCTGGTGGAAGTGGTCGCGCCGCTGTGGTGGTTTCTCCCGTCGCCGCCCGTGCCGCAACCGGCTCGGACAGGCAGAGGTAAATGTAGGGAACCACTTGCGCCAGCAACCACTCGGCTCGGTCGACATGACGGGGATCAGCGAAGCGGGCGAACTCACCCATGGAAAGGGCCGCCAGGAGCCAGGTTCCGTTTCGGCCCCGGATGCCTTGGGCAAACCGCATTGACAGTTCGTCACTCTCGGAGATCGCCCGAATGGCAAACGTGTCCAAATAGACCGCTGGACTCACGAACTGCTGAGTCCACATCACGTCGTCCCCATCGAACGCAAAAGAAATGGGCATGCGCTGTCGCCTCTTGCGCGTGAACAACCGGCGACCAAGGAGCCCGCGGCGATCTCCCCGCAGCCGCTGATGATCGGTGGCACTGTCTTGGCACCTTACCGCACCCTGGCGGGTGACATGCCCGTTCATCGAATCGTCGTCGGAAGTGTCGACGAACACACGGCAGAAGCCAACTGGAAAAAGGAGCGGAGGCAGGTAAATTGGTTGATCAGCAGCGAACACTCGTCAGACAAAGAGCTTGTGGCATCGCTTGTTGCTCTTGCTCTGATCACCCCCTTGTGAGGCGGTGAGTCGCGGACGAAAGGCCCGCAGGGGCGTCGGCATGGATGCCGGCGCCTTTTCGCCAGGACAGGAGTCCTGTCGAAAAGCCCGGCCGCGACTCACGGACTTGCCGGGCGCAGCCCGGCAAGCGCCGAGGAGGGTCGCCTTCTCTTGGTTACTTCTCTTGGCGATTCAAGAGAAGTAACTCGGCCACCGAAGGTGGACGAAACGCTCCTGATCCAAAAATACCAAGACGCTGTGATCGGCCCGATCCAACCACCCCTCACACCTCGTGATGGACCGCCTCGGCTGGCAGCGCCTCGCCCTGCCGCCGCGGCATCAGCTCCACCAGGTACATCGCGGCCAGGATCAGCCCGCCGCCGACGGCCATGCGCCAGCTGAGCGCGTCGACACCCAGCAACACCGCGAACGCGGCGGCGAACACCGGCTCGGTGGTCATCACGATCGCGGCGCGGGCAGCCGGCAGGTGCGACTGCGCCCAGGTCTGCATCAGCATCGCGCCGGCGCCGGCGATCAGCGCCATGTACAGGATGGCCAGCCACGCGCCGCGATCGGGTGGCAGCACCGGCCCGTGCGGCGCGGTGGCGAGCAGGCAGACCACCGCGATCGCGACCATCTGCACCGCCGACAGGCCGAACGCCTCGCCCGGTCGCGACCACTGGCCGAGCAGCACGATATGCAGCGCGTACAGCGCGGCCGAGGCCAGGGTCAGCCACACGCCGAGATCCACCGCCACGCCGTTCAACGACAGCAGGCCAAGGCCCAGCGTGGACAACGCCACCGCCAGCCACACGATGCCGGCCATGCGCTGGCCCAGCAGCAGCATCGCCAGGATCGGCGTGAACACCACATACATGCCGGTGGCAAAGCCGCTTACACTTGGCGCGATCAGCGACAGGCCCCAGGTCTGCAGCAGCTGGCCGCAACCGTAGACCAGGCCCAGCAGCAGGCCGCGCAGCACCTGGCGTCGACCCAGCCGCCACACCGGCCGGGCGAACAGCACCAGCATCGCCGCCGCGGCGATGGCGAAACGCACGGCCAGGAAGTCCGCCACCGGCATGCGCCCGACCACGTCCTTGATCAGCACGAAGGTCGAGCCCCACACGGCGGTCATCGCGATGAGGCCGAGCGTGGCCAGCGTGGTGAGGCGGCGGTGGGAGACGGACATCGGGAAGGCGGCCGGGCAGTGAGGCGGGCAAGTTAGCGCAACCGACGCGCGGTGTCGCGGCCTACTCGTTGTCGACCGGCGGCGGCCGGCGGCGGGCCTTCAGCAGCAGCAACCGCCACAGCTGCCCGGGAATCTGCAGCAGGAAGTGGGTCCAGATACCCAGCCACACGGTCACCGAAACCAGCCGGTTGTCGGCCGCCGGGTCGTGCTTGCGGAACCACTGCCACATGCCCCGGTGCTTGTGCCGGCTGACGAACACCGGACGGTGCCGGCTGGAGCTGCCCTTGCCGTGGTGTATCCGGATGTCGCCGGCCAGCAGCACCTGGTAGCCGATGTCGCGCACGCGCCGGCACAGGTCCAGGTCCTCGCAGTGCAGGAAGTAGTCTTCGTCGAAACCGCCCATGCGGCGGAACAGCGCGCGCGGCATCAGCATCAGCGCGCCGGACACCGCTTCGGCCTCGATCAGCCGGGGCGGGATCTCCTCGTCCACGTTGACCTTCTCGCCGGCCCGGTTGAGCAGGCTGTTGAGCGAGCGCTGCAGCAGCGGATCACGCCGCCAGGACGCCGGATCGGCGCGACCCTCGGCATCACAGACCACCGCGCCGATCAGCCCCACCTTCGGCTTGCCGGCCAGCAGGCCGACCAGTCGCTGCAGGTCGCCGTCGCGCAGCATGCAGTCGGGATTGAGCACCAGCAGCGCATCGCCCTGCGCCTGTTGCGAGGCGAGGTTCACCGCGGGGCCGAAGCCGAGGTTGCGGTGGTTGTAGATCACCTTGAGCCGGTTGTCGTGCGCATGGGCGCGCTCGATCGCCTCGGGCACGCCGTCGTGCGAATCGTTGTCGATCAGCAGCAGCTCCAGCGCCTGCGAACTGGCCAGGATGCTGCGCACGCATTCGCGCAGGGCCGGACCGCTGTCGGCGGATACCACGACCACGCTGAGCGGCAGCGTGAACGGCGAGCGATGGAATGCAGGGGTATCCATTCGGCAAGTATGCGCGGTGACGCGTGAACGTAAAACCTCGAAGCGTCGACATCGCGCGACTCCGACCTCAGCCTTCGTCGTCGTCCCTGCCGAGCACGGCGGGCAAGGCCAGTGGCATCGCGTCGTCGCCGCGGCTCAGCCAGGGCTGCTCGCCGTCCCAGCCAGCCAGTTGCCAGCGCCGCAACCGGTATCGCCGATCGCGCTGGCGATCCCACAACAGCAGCGAGCGTTCGTCGCGCAGGCGCGCCACCAGCCAGCGACCGGACACGCTGAAGGCGATCGCGTCGCCCACGTCATCGATGCACTCGCCGGTGGCGAGCCGGCAGTGGCCATCGCTGCACACCACGTTGCCGCCCAGCGGATCGGAGGGACGATCGACGACGGCCTGCCAGCGCACCGGCTGCAACTCGATGATCCGCGCCGGCGGTCCGCTGGGCGCCAGCGCCAGTTCCGGCCATTCGGGCGATGGCGGCGCCGGCGGCGCACGCCGCAGCTCGCGATCGAGCCAGGCCTCGAGCCCCGCCAGCAGGGTGTAGCCGGCCAGTGCGCCGAGCAGGGCCGCGCCCCAGGCCAGCACGTCGCCACCCAGGCTGCGCTGCAGCGCGAACAACATGCCGGGCAGTCCCCAGCGCAACGCGCGACGGATCATCGCGGCGTGCGTACCGGTCAGGCGATGTTGCAGCAACACCGTCGAGGCGGCGAGCGACAGCAGCAACGGCAGGCCCAGCCACCACGGCAACACCGCCAGCAACGCCATCCATGCCGCGACCGACAGCAACGCACGCGACGCGGGCCAGCGGCGCCGGGCCATCGCTCAGCGCCTCGTCAACCGCAGGAGGTTCAGCCGCACCACGCGCGCGCGTTGCGGAACATGCGCATCCACGGGGAATCCTCGCCCCAGCCGTCCGGATGCCAGCTCAGCTGTGCCGTGCGGAACACGCGCTCGGGGTGCGGCATCATGATCGTCACGCGGCCATCGGCGGCGGTGAAGCCGGCCAGGCCACCGGGCGAACCGTTGGTGTTGAGCGGGAAGCTCTCGGTCGGCTTGCCGCGGTTGTCGACGAAGCGCACCGCGCCGTTCGACTTGGACGGACTGCAGGCGTGCGGGAAACTGACCCGGCCTTCGCCGTGCGCCACCGCCACCGGAATCCGCGAACCGGCCATGCCCTTGAAGAACAGGCTCGGCGTGTCGAGGATCTCCAGCGTGACCAGGCGCGACTCGTACTGTTCCGACGCGTTGCGCAGGAACTTCGGCCAGTGCTGGGCGCCGGGGATGATCTCCTTCAGCTGCGACAGCATCTGGCAACCGTTGCACACGCCCAGCGCGAACTTGGTCGGGTCGGCGAAGAACGCGCTGAACTGCTCGCGCAGCATCTCGTTGTAGAGGATCGAGGTGGCCCAGCCGCGACCGGCACCGAGCACGTCGCCGTAGGAGAAACCGCCGCAGGCCGCGAAGCCGCGGAAGTCCGCCAGCTTCACCCGCCCGCTGGCCAGGTCGGACATGTGCACGTCCACCGCGTCGAAGCCGGCGCGGGTGAAAGCCGCCGACATTTCCACCTGGCCGTTGACGCCCTGCTCGCGCAGGATCGCGATGCGCGGACGCTCGCCGCTGGCGATGAACGGCGCTGCCACGTTCTGCGCCGGATCGAAGCCGAGCTTCGGGCTGATGCCCGGATCGGCATCGTCCATCCGCCATTCGAGCTCGGCGTCCGCGCTTTGCGGGTTGTCGCGCTGGCGCTGCATCGCGTGACTGGTCTCGTTCCACGCCTTGAACAGCGTGCTCCAGTTCCACTTGAACAGGGTGTCGCCGCCGAGGAACAGCTTGATGCCCAGCTTTTCCTTGGGCCGCCCGATGCGATAGCTGATGCCGGCCAGGCCGTACTTCACCAGCAGCGCCTCGAACGCCTCGCGGTTGGCCTCGGCCACTTGCACCACCGCGCCGAGCTCCTCGTTGAACAGCGCGCGCAGGGTCGCCTCGGCCCAGCCGTCCAGATGGATTTCCAGGCCGCAGTGGCCGGCGAAGGCCATCTCCATCAGGGTGGTGATGACGCCACCGTCGGAACGGTCGTGATAGGCCAGCAGAATGCCGGCGGCGTTCGCTTCCTGGATCAGCTCGAACAATGCCTTGAGGCGTTTCGGATCATCCAGGTCCGGCGGCACGCCACCGGAACGGTTGAACACCTGGGTCAGGCAGGAACCGCCGAGGCGATCGCGGCCCGCGCCCAGATCGATCAGCCACAATTCCGAATGGCCGCGATCCAGCCGCAGTTGCGGCGTGAGCGTGCGGCGCACGTCGGTGACGCGGGCGAAGCCGGTGATCACCAGCGACACCGGCGACACCGTGCGCTGGTCGGTCTGGCCGTCGTGCCACACGGTCTGCATCGACAGCGAGTCCTTGCCCACCGGGATCGAGATGTCCAGCGCCGGGCACAGTTCCATGCCCACTGCCTTGACCGCGTCGAACAGCGCGGCGTCTTCGCCCGGATGATTCACCGCGGCCATCCAGTTCGCCGACAGGCGAATGTCGCCGAGGTTGGCGATCGACGCGGCGGCGAGGTTGGTGATCGCCTCGCCCACCGCCAGCCGCGCCGCATCGGCGCTGTTCAACACGGCCACCGGCGCGCGTTCGGCCATCGCCATCGCCTCGCCGGAGTAGCCGTCGAAGTCGGCCATGGTCACCGCGCAATCGGCCACCGGCACCTGCCACGGACCGACCATCGGGTCACGATGATTGAGGCCGCCGACGGTGCGGTCGCCGATGTTGATCAGGAAGCTCTTGCTGCCCACGGTGGGCAGGCGCAACACGCGCAACAGGGCCTCGTCCATGCCCACGCCGGACAGGTCCGGCACCAGGTCGACGCGCGGCTTGACCCGCTTCGCATCGCGATGCATCCGCGGCGGCTTGCCGAACAGCACGTCCATCGGCAGATCGATCACGGTCAGCTCGCGCCGCGGATCGGTCAGCACCAGCTGGCGCTCGGCAGTGGCGTCACCGACGACGGCGTACGGGCAGCGTTCGCGCTGGCACATGGCCTCGAATTCCGCGAGGTTCTCCGGCGCGATGGCGAGCACGTAGCGTTCCTGCGACTCGTTGCTCCACACCTGCATCGGCGACAGCGAGGGGTCGTCGCAGGGGATCTTCGACAGGTCGATCACGCCGCCGACGCTGGCATCGTTGAGCAGCTCGGGGATCGCGTTGGACAGGCCGCCGGCGCCCACGTCATGCACGCTGACGATCGGGTTGGCGTCGCCGCGGGCGCAGCAGGCGTCGATCACTTCCTGGCAGCGCCGCTCCATCTCGGCGTTGTCGCGCTGCACCGAGGCGAAGTCCAGCTCCGCGCTCGATGCGCCGCCGGCCACCGAAGAGGCCGCGCCGCCGCCCAGGCCGATCAGCATCGCCGGGCCGCCCAGCACGATCACCTTGTTGCCCGGCTGCACCGGGCGCTTCAGCACGTGGCCCGCGCGCAGGTTGGCCAGGCCACCGGCAAGCATGATCGGCTTGTCGTAGCCGCGGCGGAAGCCGGGCTGGCCGGGCAGCTCGGCTTCATAGCTGCGGAAATAGCCGCCCAGACAGGGACGGCCAAACTCGTTGTTGAACGCGGCCGCGCCCAGCGGGCCGTCGCGCATGATCTCGAACGCGCTGGCCATGCGCGGCGGCAGCGGCCGCTGCACTTCCCACGGCTGCGGATGGCCGGGAATGCGCAGGTCGGAAACCGAAAAACCGGTGAGGCCGGCCTTCGGCTTGCCGCCGCGGCCGGTCGCGCCCTCGTCGCGGATCTCGCCACCGGCGCCGGTGGCGGCACCGGGCCAGGGCGCGATCGCGGTGGGATGGTTGTGCGTTTCCACCTTGATCGCGAAGTCGATGCGTTCCTCGTGACCGCGCCACACGCGATCAGCCGGATCGGCGAAGAAGCGGCGGCCGGTGCTGCCTTCGATCACCGCGGCGTTGTCCGAATAGGCGGACAGCGTATGCGCGGGCGACTGCTGATGGGTGTGCTTGATCATGCCGAACAGGCTCTTGTCCTGTTCCTCGCCATCCACCGTCCAGCTGGCGTTGAACACCTTGTGCCGGCAATGCTCGGAGTTGGCCTGGGCAAACATGAAAAGTTCGGCGTCGGTGGGATCGCGACCCAGCTCGGCGTAGCGATCGACCAGGTACTCGATCTCGTCGTCGGCCAGCGCCAGGCCCAGCCGCCGGTTCGCCTCGGCCAGCGCCGCCTGCGGATCGGCACCGAGCGTGACGTGCACCAGGTCGCCGGGCGTCCCGGCCAGGAACAGGCCCTGCGCGTCGTCGATGCGGGTCAGCACCGACTGCGTCATCGCGTCATGCAGCACCGCCAGGATCGCGGCGTGATCCGGCGCGTCCTCTGGTGGCAGCCCGGCGACCAGCCAGGCCTGCCCCCGTTCCACCCGACGCAGTTTGAAGCCAGGCACGTCGAAACCGGCGCCATGCAGGATGTCGGTGGCCTTGCTCGACCACGGCGAAATCGTGCCCAGCCGCGGCACCACCCACAGCGTGGCCGGCTCCGGCGCGGCGTCCTTCGCCTCCAGCACGGCCAGCAGCCGCTGGCGCAGCTCGCCGGCGGGCGCGGTGTCGGCATCGATGAAATGGACGAACCACGACGCCTGCACGCGCACGCCATGATGCAGGGCATCAAGGTGGGCATTGAGGCGTTCGAGGCGGAACGGCGAGAGGGCGTTCTGCCCGTCGAGTGCGATCATGCGGGGAACGAAGCTATGCGAGGGAATTGCCCATTCTAGCTCAAGCCGTCTTCGGCTACGCCGAAGACACCCCTTCCAGCTAAAGCCGTCTTCGGCTACGCCGAAGACACATTCGCCCCTTCCCCTGCTAGCAGGGGGAGGTTGGGAGGGGGTCGCTCTTGATCCTGCCGCAAAGAGCACCCCACCCCAGCCCTCCCCTGCTGCGCAAGGGAGGGAGCAAGGCAGGGAATCACAGATTCGCTCCTCCCTGTCTTGCAGAGGAGGGGGCAAGGCGAGTATCAGCCGCCCTGCTTCAACGCCTGCAGCAACTGTTCGGGCGTCACGTAGCCGCCCAGGGTGCGGCCGTCCGGGCCGTAGATCGCCGGGGTGCCGTTGACACCCAGCCTCACGCCCAGGTTGAACTGGTCCTTGACCGGGTTGACGCAGGTCGTCGGCGCGGGCGGGCGCCCCTGCTTGGCCGCGGTGAACGCGGCCTTGCGATCCTTGGCGCACCACACCGACACCATTTCGGTATAGGTCGGCGTGGGGCCACCGGCCGTGGTCACCAGGCCTTCGCGCGGCCAGGCCAGGTATTCCACCGCGATGCCTTCCTTGTTGAAGTCCGCGATGTGTTCATGCAGCGCACGGCAGAAGCCGCAATTGACGTCGGTGAACACGGAGATCGTGTACTTCGGGTTGGCCGGCGCATAGACGATGCGCTCGGATTCCGGCACCTTGGCCAGCTCGGCCTTGCGGAAGCGCGCCCAGGCGTCGTCGCTGGCATTCTGCTTGCGGCCCAGGTCGATCAGGTCGCCGTGCATCATGTACTTGCCATCGGCGCTGATGTAGAGCATCTGGCCCGAGGCGATCACCTGGTAGAAGCCCGGCATCGGCGCCGGCTCGATCACGTCCACGTTGATGTTCGGCGCCAGACTGCGGATCGCCTTCTGCACCATGTCGCGCACGGCCGGCGTCACCGCGGCGGTGGCGGCCGCCGCCGGCTCGTTCTGCACGGCGCAGGCACTCAGCGAAAGACCACCCAGGCACAGCGCCAACACAAGATTCTTCAGCATCACCAGCCTCGTTCATCGATCCGTCGCGGGGATCGACGGTATCGCCCATTCTCGCACAGGCCGAGGGCTCGTCCGGGGATGTGCGACGGAATGCCAGGGCCGGGGTTGAGCCGGGATTTTCCCGGCAGCCAGCCACGCCGGCGCGCCGCCATTGCACCCTACCGACCAGGGCCTCTCACCCACCCCGCCATCACCCCCGCGGGTGATGCTGCGCATGCAGCCGCTTCAACCCCTCCTTCGCCACCAGTGTGTAGATCTGGGTGGTGCTGAGCGAGCTGTGGCCCAGCAGCATCTGCAGGGCGCGCAGGTCGGCGCCGTGGTTGAGCAGGTGGGTGGCGAAGGAGTGGCGCAGCACGTGGGGCGAGATGCGTTTCGGGTTGATGCCGATGCGCAGCGCGTAGCGCTTCACCAGGGTCCAGAACATCTGCCGGGTCATGCCCTCGCCGCGCTGGCTGAGGAACAGCGCCGCGGGCTGTCGCCCCTTCGCCAGTGCCGGACGGACATCGGCCAGGTACTTGCCGATGTGTGCCAGCGCCTCTTCGCCGACCGGCACCAGGCGGTCCTTGCCGCCCTTGCCGGTCACCCGCAGCACGCCCTGGCGCGGGTTCAGCGCGGCCAGCGGCAATTCGACCAGCTCGGATACGCGCAGGCCGGAGGCGTACATCAGTTCCAGCATCGCGCGATCGCGCAGGCCCAGCATGGTGGAGCTGTCCGGCGCCTGCAGCAGGCCGTCGATCTCGCGCTCGGCCAGCGCCTTGGGCAGGCTGCGCGGCAGTTTCGGACGTTCGATCAGCAAGGTGGGATCGGCGAAGCCAGGCTCGTTGCGGACCCGGAACGCGTAGTAGCGGCGGAACGCCGACTGCCGCCGCGCCAGCGATCGCACCGCCACCGCCTGGCTGCCGTGATAGGCGGAAATGTCCTCGCGTCGCGCCGTGGCCAGCTCGCGACCGTGGCTGGCCAGCCATGCGGCCAGCGATTCCAGGTCGCGCCGATACGCTTCCAGCGTGCGATCGGCCAGGCCGTCCTCCGACCACACCCGCTCGACGAACGCAGCGATGCTGCGGCGGTCGGCTTCGGCGATACTGTCGCGGATCATTTCCTTCTCCATGCGCACGATGCTGGCCATTGCGCGCGCCCGACGCAAGCGACCGGACACGATGCCCGCAGATTCCACCGCCACCCCCGCTCCCTGCCCGCTGTGGCGCCGCCTGCTGGCGCTGGTCTACGACCTGCTGATCGTGGTGGCGATCGTGATGGTGGTGGGCCTGCTGTGCCAGCTCGCCACCGGCGGCAAGCTGATCACCACCGGCGCGAGAACCGTGGTGCCGCTCTGGTACCAGTGCCTGCAGGGCCTGGTGGTGGCGGCGTACTTCATCAGCTCGTGGCGGCGCGGCGGGCAGACCGTGGGCATGCGCCCGTGGCGCATCCGGGTGACCCGCGACGATGGCGGCACGGTGACCCTGCAGCAGGCGGTGATCCGCCTGCTGGTGGCCGGCGCGCCGATGGTGCTGCTGCTGCTGGCGCCCGCGTTCGGCCTGCGCACCACGCTGTGGACGCTGCTGGTGGTGTGGGCAGGCTGGTTTGCCGTGGCGCTGTTCGATCGCCGCCGGCGCGCCGTGCACGATTTTGCGGCCGGCACCGAAGTGCGTCGGCTCGATTGAGGCAGCAGCGTCCGGCTTCACGCCTTGCTCAGCCCGGGAAAGGTTCAATCCGCCGATGACCCGAAGCCAAGCCGACACCAGCCGCAGCGATGCCGACCTGGTCCGCATCAACCGCGGCTTCTACGAATCGCTGTGGTCCGCGGCCAGGCTGATCGGGCCGGAACGTTTCAATACCTGGCCGCTGTCGCGCGAGCTGGCCGACGCCGCGCCGCGCCGGCTGGAAGTGGCGCCGGGCCTGCGCCCGCGACTGCCGCTGGCCGGCACCTGTTTCGTCGATCTCAGCCACGCCGCGCTGCGCCGGCTGCGCGCCGGCGGCGGCAACGCCATCCACGGGATGATCGGCCAGCTGCCCTGCGCCGACGCCAGTTTCGACCTGATCTGCGCGCTCGACATCCTCGAACACGTCGCCGATGACGACGGCGCGCTGGCCGAACTGGCCCGCGTCGCCGCACCGGGCGCCAGCGTGCTGCTGTCGGTGCCGCTGCATCCGCAGGCGTGGACCGCCTTCGACGAGTTCGTGGGCCATTACCGGCGCTACGAACCGACGGAAATCCTGGTCCGGCTGGCTACCCACGGTTTCGTCCTGGAACAAAGCGCGGTCTACGGCATGCAACCAGGCTCCTCACGCCTGCTGGCGCTGGGCCAGTGGTACCTCACGCACCAGCGCGAACGCGCGATGTGGTGGTACAACCGGGTCTTCATGCCGATCGGGCTGCGCTTCCAGAAACCGCTGCGATGGCACGCGGGACTGGGCGATACCGATGGCGTCGACGAGGTGCTGCTGCGCTGCACGTATCGGCCAGCGGCAGCGCCAAGCCACTGATTGGATTGGGAGCCGCCGCTGCGGCATCGCAACACGCACCGCCAAAACGGCGCTAAGATGGCGGCTTTCGTTCCGGCAATCCCCCTTCGATGCTCTATCAGATCCACGAATGGCAACGCGCGTTCCTCGGCCCGCTGAGCCACTTCGCGCAGGCCAGCGCGAACATGCTCAACGACACCAGCAGCCCGTTCGCCCAGGTGCCGGGCGCGCAGCGGCTGGCCGCCGGTTACGAGCTGATGCACCGGCTGGGCAAGGATTACGAGAAGCCGGAGTTCGGCATCCACAGCGTCACCGCGCATGACCACGAGATCGCGGTGATCGAGCGGGTCGCGCTGGCCAAGCCGTTCTGCCAGCTCAAGCGCTTCAAGCGTTTCAGCGACGATCCGTCGACCATCGAGAAGATGAAGAACGATCCGGTGGTGCTGGTGGTGGCTCCGCTGTCCGGCCATCACTCCACGCTGCTGCGCGACACCGTGCGCACCCTGCTGCGCGACCACAAGGTGTACATCACCGACTGGGTCGACGCACGCATGGTGCCGGCCGCCGAAGGCACGTTCGGGCTGGACGACTATGTCGCCTGTGTGGAGGACTTCATCCGTCACATCGGCGCCTCCAGCGTGCATGTGATCTCGGTCTGCCAGCCCACCGTGCCGGTGCTGGCGGCGGTGTCGCTGATGGCCGCACGCGGCGAGGACACCCCGCGCAGCCTGACCATGATGGGCGGCCCGATCGACCCCCGGCGCAGCCCCACCAGCGTCGACAACCTGGCCACCCAGCGACCGCTGTCATGGTTCAAGGGCAACGTGATCCACACCGTGCCGCCGAATTACCCCGGCCGCGGACGCGAGGTCTATCCCGGCTTCCTGCAGCACGCCGGCTTCATCGCGATGAATCCCGGCCGCCACATGACCTCGCACTGGGATTTCTACCAGGACCTGCTGCGCGGCGACCAGGACGATGCCGAAGCGCACCGCAAGTTCTACGACGAGTACAACGCCGTGCTGGACATGCCGGCGGCGTTCTACCTCGACACCATCGAGAAGGTGTTCCAACAGTTCCTGCTGCCGCGCGGCCTGTGGGACGTGGCCGGCGAACGGGTCGATCCCTCGGCGATCAGGCGCAGCGCCCTGCTCACCATCGAGGGCGAGCTGGACGACATCTCCGGCCTGGGCCAGACCGAAGCGGCGCACGATCTGTGCAGCAGCATCCCGGCCAAACGCCGCGCCCACCGGGTGATCGAAGGCGCTGGCCACTACGGCATCTTCAGCGGCCGCCGCTGGCGCGAAACGGTGTACCCGCAGGTGCGGGATTTCATCCGCAAGTTTGATCAGGTGGCGAAGTAGCGCTGGCGGGTTATCCGCTGCGCGGCGCGTTTCGTTGCTTTCAGAGTGATGGGTTTTCGTCCTCCTTCGGAGGGCAAATTCTTTTCTCGCGTTTGCCCCGATGCGCTTAGAAGCAAGCGCTCAAGTGCAGAGCGGTCGATCGCCTTCGGCGACCGAGTCACTTTCTCTTTGCGTGGCCAAAGAGAAAGTAACCCAAGAGAAAGGCCACCCCGATGGCGCGCCCTCCGGGCATCCTGCCCTGCGGGTGCGCGGACGGGCTCCGGGGGTTCGCCGACAGTCCATCCCTGGACTGACGTCGAACTGGCCGGCATCCCTGCCAGCCACCCCTGCGGGGCCTTTCCTCCGCCCGCCCGCCGCGCCATAGGGGCCCCGGGTAGAGCAGCGCGCTCCCAGCGCGCACTCGGTGATGAAGCTGAAAAGCAAAAGCAAAGCTCCGGGTCGCCGCTTTGCTCTTGATCCGGCTCTTCTGAAAAGTGCGGGCCACGATGGCCCGCTGCTCTACCCGGGGCCCCTCTGCAGCGGCGAGGCGGGGTCGACAGGCCGCGCAGCGGGAGCCGACAGGGATGTCGGCTCCTTTTCGCACGGACAGGATGTCCGTTCGAAAAGCCCGGCCCCGGCTCGCGGACTTTCCGGGCAGGATGCCCGGAAAGCGCGGAAGCGGGGTGGCCTCTCTTTGGGCCACGTTTCTCTGGCCACTCAGAGAAAGGTGGCTCGGCTGCCGCAGGCAGACGAAAGCTTTTCGTTCTGATGCGCAAGGGCAGGCAAAAGCGGCCTGCTCAGCAAGCCGACGAGAAGCGGACAATCAATGCCGCGCGAAAAACTCGCGGAACGCGGTTGCCGTGCGTTCGATGCCGTCATCGTCGACATCCAGATGCGTCACCAGGCGCAGCGTGGGCAGGTAGCCGATGCTGATGCGGATGCCGGCCGCGTGCAAATGGACGTCCAGATCGCGCAGGCGTTCGGCCGGCACGTCGATGAATACCATGTTGGTGTACTGGCCCAGCAGGTCAATGCCAGCGACCTCACGCAGGCGGCCGGCCAGATATTCGGCGCGATGATGATCCTGCGCCAGCCGCGCCACATGATGATCCAGCGCGTGCATGCCCGCTGCGGCGAGCATGCCGGCCTGGCGCCAGCCGCCGCCGGTGACCTTGCGCCAGCGGCGCGCCTTGTCGATCAGGGCGTGCGAGCCGACCAGCACCGAACCCACCGGCGCGCCGAGGCCTTTCGACAGGCAGATCGAGACGGTGTCGAAATGCCGCGCGATCTCGCGCGCCGGCACGCCGCACGCCACGGCGGCGTTGAACAGGCGTGCGCCATCGAGGTGCAGGCCGAGGCCATGCGAGCGCGCCACGTCGTGCGCGGCAACCAGGTAATCCAGCGGCAATGTGCGGCCGTGCCAGGTGTTTTCCAGCGCCAGCAGGCGGGTTCGCGCGAAGTGCGGATCGACCGGCTTGATCGCCGCCTCGATGCGCGCCAGCGGCAACGTGCCGTCGTCGGCGTGCACGATCGGCTGCGGCTGGATCGAGCCCAGCACCGCGGCGCCGCCGCCCTCGAACTTGTAGGTATGCGCGTCCATGCCGACCAGGTATTCGTCGCCGCGCTCGCAATGCGCCAGCAGGGCCAGCAGGTTGGATTGCGTGCCGCTGGGCACGAACAGGCCGGCGTCGAAACCGAGCTCATCGGCCAGCCGCCGCTGCAGCGCGTTGACGGTGGGATCTTCGCCGTAGACGTCGTCGCCGACCTCGGCGCCGAGCATCGCTTCGCGCATCGCGGCCGTCGGCCGCGTCACCGTATCGCTGCGCAGATCAACCCATTCCACGGCTCACCCCTGCTGTCGGCAAAGCCGACAGCTTGGCCCGATCCGGCATCGCCGGCAAGTTGATCCGACTACTGCAGCAGCTGGTAATGCACCATCGCCCAGCCGGCCGAAGCACTCAGCTGAATACAGGCGATCAACCAGAATCCGCAGGCATCCTTGTGCCAGAAAGGCTTAGACATGACTCCCCCCCGAGAGTTGGTGATGGCGGAAGCAAGCAGCTTCCGCCCTGCGATGACGCGCGGCGGGTGTTGCTTCGGCGTCCATTCGATAGTGGGGGCTTGCGGGTCGACGATGCTGAGAACGCGGTCACATTGCCGGGGAAAAACAGCTGCGGCGATCAGACCCGTCGCCGGAAGTACAACCAGGCGACGAGCACCAGGATCACCGCCGGCAGCAGGTTGGCCAGCAGCGGCGGCATGCCGTAGACCGTGCCGAAGTTCACCATCGCCTGCTGCAGGAAATACCAGCCCAGCGCGAGCAGGATGCCGATGAACATGCGCTTGCCGAGGCCGCCCGAACGCAGCGACCCGAACGCGAACGGCATCGCGCACAACACCAGCACCAGCACGTTGAGCGGATACAGCGCGCGTCCCCAGAACGCCACCGCGTAGCTGCCGGGACTCTGCCCGTTGCCTTCCAGGTAATCCATGTTGCGGCGCAGGTCGCGCATCGACAGGTACTGCGGCTGGATCACCGACTGCGCCAGCACCTGCGGATTCAGCGTGGACTTCCACGGCAACTCCGCCTCGGTACCGGCATGCGTACCGGCCTCGTCCAGCGTGGTGATGCGCACGTCGTGCAGCATCCACTGCCTGCCGTCGTGCTGGGCGGTCCTGGCCCAGGTGAAGCGATGCAGCTGGCCGTCCTTGCTGAAGTTGAAGATGCGCACGTCGCTGAGCTGCACGGTGGCCAAGCCGTCACGCTGCTTCAGCGAGGTGCCGCGCGCATTGATCACGTCATCGCCGTCGCGCGCCCACAGTCCGCTGCTGGTGGTCATGCCGAGGTTGCCGGACTTCATCCGTGCCTGCATCACCTGTGCCTGCTGGTCGCCCCACGGCGCCAGCGTCTCGCCCATGATCACCACGCCCACGATCAGCACCGCGACCACGCCCACCGCCGAACCGGCGATGCGCAACCGCGACATTCCGGCGGCGCGCAAGGCGGTGAGTTCGCCGGTGCCGGCCAGGCCGCCCAGGCCCAACAGGCCGCCGATCAGCGCGGCATTGCCGAACATCTCGTAGGCACGGCGCGGGAATGTCACCAGCACGTAGGCAATCGCATTGCTCAGCGTATAGCCGTGCTTGCCCACGTTGCCGAGCTGGCGCAGCAGCTGGGTGACCGCGTCGAAACCGGTCAGCACCAGCCACACCATCAGCATCGAGCCGAGCACGCTCAGCGCGACCAGGCGGTCGACCCGCTTGATGTTGAACACGCTCATGCCGCCACACCGGTGGGCGGCGTCCGCAGCTTGCGCGGGGAATACTGTTTCCACAGCATCCAGCCGGCCATGCCCAGCACCAGCGCGTGCAGGGCCCACAGCGGCGCCTGGTTGTGCCAGTGGTCCTTGCCGATCTGGGCGCGGCCCAGCGCCAGCAAGGTGTAGTAGAGGTAGAACGTGACCACCGCCAGCAGCAGCCGGCCGTACCTCGGTTCACGCGGACTCTGCCGCGACAGCGGCAGCGCCAGCAGCAGCAGCACCAGGGTCAGCGGCGGCGCGTTGGCGCGCCAGGCGAATTCGGCGCGATCGTCCGGATCATCGGACTGGAACAGCGCCCAACTGCTCTTGGAATGCGCGGGATCGTCATCCTCGTCGGCCCGCACCTCGGACAGCGAGGTGTCGTTGCGCTGGTACTGCATCTGCCGCCAGTTGTTGGCGCCCAGCGGGATGTCGTATTGCCAGCCGTCCTTGAAGGCGATGAAGCGGCCGTCGCCGTTGCTCTCCTGGTACAGCTCGCCGCTGGTGGCGCTGACCAGTTTCAGATGCGCCGGGCCGTCCTTGCTGTCGCTCTGGGTCGCCACGAAGGTACGGCCCAGCTTGCTGCCGTCGCGGCTGAGGGTGTCGACGAAGATGATGCCGCCCTTGCCGGGCAGTTCGGTGAAGCGTCCCGCATCGAGGCCGGCGGCAATCACCGAACGGTTCGCCGCGGCGACCATCGCGTCGCTGGTGCGCACGGCCCACGGTCCCACCCACAGCGAGACCACGGCGGTGATCGCGACCAGCACGGCGCCCAGGATCAGCACCGGCCGCAGCAGCCCGCGCGGCCCCATGCCCGACGACGACAGCACGTGCATCTCGCTTTCGCGATACATCCGCCCGAGACCGAGCAGGATGCCGATGAAGCTGGCCAGCGGCATCATGTTGGTGAGGCCGTCGAGCGTGCGCAGGCCCAGCACCTGGAACATCACGCTGGCGGGGAAGCTGCCGTTGGCGACCTGCTGCAGCACGCGGGCGAACGCACTGCCGGCCACGATCACCAGCAGCACCACCACGGTGGCGGCCACGGTCTGCGCCAGCTCGCGCAGGAAATAGCGGTCGAGGATGCTCAGCATGCGATAAACTTGTCCGCTTGAACCGGCCCGGCAGCAGCGCCGGCAAACCGCAAGTCTAGCCTGTCCGGCCATTGCCGGGCTCATGCAGGAACCCTCCGATGACACTTCAGTTCAGCCTCGCCAGCATCGCCCCCGCCACCGTCGACAGTGCCTGCGTGATGGTCGGCGTGTACGAACAGGGCGTGCTGACCAGCGCGGCTGCCCAGCTGGACGACGCCAGCGGCGGCGCCATCAGGCGCCAGATCGAAAGCGGCGACATCAGCGGCAAGGCCGGCTCGACCACGATGTTGTTCGCGCCGGCCGGCATCGCCGCACGGCGCGTGCTGGTGGTCGGCCTGGGTGCGCAGAAGTCGTTCGACGCGGCGCGCTACCAGAAGGTGAACATCGAGGCTGCGCGCGCACTGGGTCGGCTGCCGGTGGCCGATGCCGTCTCCTGCCTCAGCGGTGTCGACGTGCCCGGCCGCGACAGCGCGTGGCGCGTGCGCATCGCGGCGCTGGCCAGCGACTACGCGGCCTATCGCTACACCGCCACCTTCAAGCCCCGCGACCGGAGCAAGCAGGTCGAACTGGCCCGGCTGACCTTCGCCGGCGGCGACGAAGCGGCCAGCGGACTGGCGCAGGCCGTGGCGATCGCCGAGGGCGTGCGCTTCGCCCGCGAGCTGGCCAACCTGCCGCCGAACATCTGCAACCCGGCCCACATCGCGGCGCAGGCGCAGGCCTTCGCCGACGGCCACGACAAGGTCAGCTGCACCGTGCTCGACGAAGTGGCGATGGAGAAGCTGGGCTTCGGCTCGCTGCTCGCCGTGGGCCGCGGCTCGGTCAACAAGCCGCGCCTGATCGCGCTGGAATACAAGGGCGGCAACGACGGCGACAAGCCGTATGCCTTCGTCGGCAAGGGCGTCACCTTCGACTCCGGCGGCATCAGCCTGAAGCCCGGCGCCGGCATGGAAGAGATGAAGTTCGACATGGGCGGCGCCGCCGGCGTGCTGGGCGCGTTCGTGGCCGCGGTGAAGATGGGCCTGAAGCTCAACCTGGTCTGCGTGGTGCCGGCCGTGGAGAACATGCCCGACGGCGACAGCTACCGCCCCAGCGACGTGCTGACCAGCCTGTCCGGGCTCACCATCGAAGTGCTCAACACCGACGCCGAAGGCCGGCTGATCCTGTGCGACGCGCTGACGTACACCGCGCAGACGTACCAGCCGCAGGCGCTGATCGATGCAGCCACGCTCACCGGCGCCTGCGTGATCGCGCTGGGCAAGCACGCCAGCGGCCTGATGAGCAAACACGACGACCTCGCCGCCGAACTGCTCGCCGCCGGCGAGGAGACGCTCGACCGCGCCTGGCGCCTGCCGCTGTGGGACGACTACCAGGCCCAGCTCGACTCCGGCTTCGCCGACGTCGCCAACATCGGCGGCAAGAGCGCCGGTGCGATCACCGCCGCCTGCTTCCTGTCGCGCTTCACCGACGGCCAGCGCTGGGCCCACCTGGACATCGCCGGCACCGCCTGGGACGAAGGCCGCAAGGGCCTGGCCACCGGCCGCCCGGTGGCGCTGCTGGCGCAGTGGCTGCTGGACAGGGAATAGGGAATCGAGAATAGGGAATCGGAAAAGCCAGGAACGCAGCGCGGCTTTTGCCTTTACTATTCCCGACTCCCCATTCCCGATTCCCGGCTTCCATGCGTGCCGACTTCTACCTGATCGACAAGCCGCGCTTCCGCGAACAGCCGCTGTTGCTGGCCTGCGAGCTGGCGAAGAAGGCGTTCGCGGCGCAGCAGCCCACGCTGATCCTCACCCGCGATTTCAGCGAAGCCGAGGAACTCGACGAGTTGCTGTGGGCATTCGACGACGACGCGATGATCCCGCACCAGCTGGCCGGCGATGACGACGACGAACACACCGCCGTGCTGATCGTGCCGCCGGGCGTGGACACGGCGGACCGTCCGCTGGTGATCAACCTGCGCGAGGCCTGCGCCCCCGGCAACTACCAGCGCGTGCTGGAAGTGGTGGCCGCCGACCCGGACGCGCGCGAGGGTTCGCGGGCGCGCTGGCGCGAATACCAGCGCCTCGGCTTCGAGGTGCGCAAGCACGACATGTAGTTCAGGCGGGCAATTCCTCGCTGGCCACGGTGCCCGGCACCACGCGCGCCAACGCCGTGATCAGCTGCTCGCCGCTGACCGGCTTGCGCAGGAACCCGTCCATGCCCGACTCGCGCGCCTTCGCCTCGTCGCCGTTGCCCGAACGGGCGGTGACCGCCAGCAGCGGCAGGTGCTGGCCCGCGTGCTCGCGCTGGCGGATCAGCCGGGCGATCTGGAAACCGTCCACGCCCGGCAGGTCCAGATCCAGCAACGCGGCGTCGAACGGCGCATGGGCCAGTTCGCCCAGCGCCGCCAGGCCGTTGCCGACGTGCTTGACCTTGTGGCCTTCGCGTTCCAGCAGGCCGCAGATCACCGTGGCCACGATCGGATCGTCCTCCACCAGCAGCAGGCGGTAGTGCCGGCCGCTGGCGAACTCGTCCACCGGCATCGCCACCGCCGGCTCGGCCAGCGGCATGTGCACATGGAAGGTGCTGCCATGACCGAGCTGCGACTCCAGTTCGATCGAGCCGCCCATCATGTCGACCAGTTCGCGACAGATCGCCAGGCCCAGCCCGCTGCCGACCCGGCGCTGCGGACTGTCGGCCTGCTCGAAGCGCTGGAACAGCCGCGCCTGGCTGGCCTCGGAAATGCCCGGGCCGGTGTCGCTGACGCTGCACAGCAGGCCGTCGGCGGATCGCCGCGCGCGCAGGATCACTTCGCCATGCTCGGTGAACTTCAGCGCATTGTTGGCCAGGTTCAGCAGCACCTGCTTGATGCGCAGCGCATCGCCCAGCCATTGCGCCGGCAGGTCGTCGGACATCTCCAGGACGAAGCGCAGGCCCTTCGCGTGGGCCAGGCCCTGCTCCAGCTGCGCCACTTCGGAAAGCAGCTGGCGCGGATCGAATGGCGAGGGTTCCAGTTCGAGCCGGCCGGCCTCGATGCGGGCGAGGTCCAGCGCATCGTTGAGCAGCTTCAGCAGCATACCGCCGGAGCGTTGCATGGCCTGGGTGTAGTCGTGCTGCAACGGGTTGAGCGGCGTACTCAGCAGCAGTTCGGCCATGCCCATCACGCCGGTCATCGGCGTGCGGATCTCGTGACTCAGCGTGGCCAGGAACTGGCTCTTCGCCGCGCTGGCGGCCTCGGCCATCTGCCGCTGCTGCTCCACCATCGCCACGTGGTGTCGTCGCGCCAGACGGCGCCGCCAGATCCACAGGCCGAACCAGATGCCCAACAACGCGATCAGCACGTAACCCAGCCACGCCCACCAGCGCTGCCAGGGCGGTGCCTGTACCTGGATCTGCAGCGGATGAGCCAGGTGCACCCACTGGCCGTTGGCGCCGGCGGCCTGCACTTCCAGCGTGTAGTCGCCCGCGCCGAGTCCGGTGAACTCACGCTCGCCGTGGTTGCCGTTGTCGATCCATGTGCTGTCGAAACCACGCAGGCGGAACCGATAGTGGTTCGCCGCCGGATCGACGTAGGAGAAAAGCCGCGTCGCGACGTTCAGGCCGCGATCCTTCCAGCCCAGGGTTATCGTCTGCTGCTGCGGCGCCAGTGGCTGCAGCTTGCCGTCGCGACGCACGCTGACCTGGGTGACCGCCAGCGGTGACACGGTGGTGTCGTCACGGATGCGGTCGGGGTTGAAGCCGGCCACGCCGCCCAGCGTCGGCGCATACAGGTTGCCGTCGGGCATGACGGCGTAGCCGCGGGAGAATTCGCCGTTGGCCAGGCCGTTCTGCAGGCCGAATGAACGGAACCGGCCGGTGCGCGGATCGAACCGCCACAAGCCGTCGTGACCGAGCATCCAGATCCGCTGCATGGCATCGATCTGCAGGTCGACCACGTTGATGGACGGCCAGCCCTGCGAGGCGTCGACGGTGCGATCGAGCACCAGTGCGTCGTCCCGGTAGTGATAGTGTTCGAGAGCTTCGGGGCGAACCATCCAGATGCCGCCGTCGTCGAAATCGAACGCGTTCACCGCCCGGTCGTTGGTGACCCCGGGGATCACCTCGAAGCGGTCGCGATCGGGGCTCATGCGCAACATGCCGCCATCGCTGGCGTACCAGAAGTAGCCGCCATGCAGGGTGAGCTGGCTGCCCCACAAGACGCGCTGGTTCGGCTGGTCCATCGCCACCCGGGTCACCGCCAGGGTGTCCTGATCGATGCGGAACAGACCTTCGCCGAACGTGCGCGCGTACATGCGCCCATCCGGGCCGGGCTCCACTTCCAGCGGATGCTTGAGCCAGTGGCCTTCCGGGTCGATGCGCTGCGGCGGCTGGCCGAGGGTGTCGCGATAGAGTGCGCCACGCACCGCGATCCACAGGCGCTCCTGCGGGTCCTGGGTCATGCCCAGCACGTCGCCGCCAAGACCGGACAGCACATGCTCGACCTTGCCGGTGTGCGGATCGAGCTTGTCCACGCGGCCGGAGCGTTCGCCGACCCAGACACGACCATCGTGTCCGCGCGCCATCGCCGTGACGATCGAATCGCGCAGGCTGGTCGGGTCGTCCGGAATATGGGTGAAGCGGCTGGTGTCGTTCCAGCCGGGCGCGAGGTAGCCCACGCCGCCGTCCAGCATCGTCACCCACAGCCCGCCCTCGTGGTCGACCAGCATCGACCACACCCAGGTGCCGGGCAGGTCGCCGTGCAGCACCGGCTGGTCGGTCACCGCCAGCATCGGCGCCGACGGCTGCATCTGCACGAACAGTCCGTGCTGGGTGCCGATCCACAGGCGCCCGCTGCGGTCACGGGCGCTGGCGAACACGTTGCCGTCGGGTGCGCCTGCGCTGGCCAGCGGGCGCGCCACGTCGTCGCTGCCCACCAGCAGCAGGCCATGGGTGCTTTCGACGCGGATCTCGCCGGCGTCGCCATCGATATGCCAGGCATCGATCGGCAAGGCCGTGCCGGCCTGCGAAACCCGATGCATGCTGCCGGCGATGTCGCGACGGAACAGGCCGCGGCTGCTGCCGATCCACAACTGCTGGCGGGCGTCAACGTAGAGCGCAGCGACCAGGCCGAACGCGGCCGGGTCGGTGCCCAGCAGGGGATTGGTCACGTGCTCGAAACCGCGATGATCCGGCCGCATGCGGTCCAGCCCCCGCACCGTGCCGATCCACAGGTTGCCGTCGGCGTCGGCAACCATCGACCAGACCTTGTCGCTGCTGAGGCTGGCTGGATCATGCGGATCGTTGCCCCAATGCGTGAAGTGGCCGCTGGCGGCGTCGTAGCGGTTCAGCCCCGCCTCCAGACCGGCCGCCCACAGCGTGCCGTCGCGATCGAACAGCAGGCTGGCGATGCCGTTGTCATACAGCGAACCGGGGTCGTCGACGGCGTGCCGGAACACCTTGAAGTCGACGCCGTCGTAACGGGCGATGCCGCCCTTGGTGCCGAACCAGATCGCGCCGTCGCGATCCTGCACCACGGCGTACACGCTGCTGCTGGGCAGGCCGTCGGTAGTGGCGTAGCGGCGGAATTGCGGCGTAGGCAACAGTCCGTTCACCGGCAGGTTCGCCACGGGCGCGACGGCCGCGGCGACCTCCGGCGTGCCGGGCACCGCCGCGCCCAGGGCCAGCGCCATGCCCAGCAAGGCGGCCGCCAGCATCAGTCCGTCTCCTGCGGCACAACGGGGGCGGTCGACGTCAATCCGATCACCCGCGCCAGCGCCTGGCTCAACTGCTCGCCGGTCAGCGGCTTGTGCAGGAAACCGTCCATGCCCGCGTCGCGGGCCATCGCCTCGTCCTTGTTGCCCGAGCGCGCGGTGACCGCAATGATCGGCAGGTGCTGTTGCCGGTGTTCGCGCTGGCGGATCAACCGGGCGATCTGGAAACCGTCCACGCCCGGCAGGTCCAGATCCAGCAACACGGCATCGAAGCTGGACTGGGCCAGTTCGGCCAGCGCGGCCAGGCCGTTCACCACGTGCACCACCGCGTGCCGTTCGCGTTCCAGCAGGCCGCGGATCACCGCCGCCACGATGGTGTCGTCCTCCACCAGCAGCAGGCGGTAGCACCGGTCGGAAGACGGTACCGCCGTGGGCAGCGGCGCCGGCGGCTCGGCCAGCGGCAGCCGCACGCGGAACGTGCTGCCGTGGGCGAGCCGCGATTCCAGCTCGATGCTGCCGCCCATCATGTCCACCAGCTCGCGACAGATCGCCAGGCCCAGACCGCTGCCCGCCCGGCGCTGCGGACCCTCGACCTGCTCGAAGCGCTGGAACAGGCGCGCCTGGCTCGCCTCGGGAATGCCCGGGCCGGTGTCGATGATGCTGAATTGCAGGCCGCCATCGATCCGTTGCGCACGCAGGGTGACGCTGCCCTGCTCGGTGAATTTCAGCGCGTTGTTGGCCAGGTTCAGCAGCACCTGCTTGATCCGCAGCGCATCGCCGAGCAACTGCGGCGGCAGGTCGGCGGCGGCGTCCAGCACGAAGCGCAGGCCCCGCGCATGCGCCAGCCCCTGCTCCAGTTGCGCCACCTCTTCCAGCAGCTGCCGCGGTTCGAACGCCACCGGCTCCAGCTCCAGCCGGCCGGCCTCGATGCGGGCCAGGTCCAGCGCGTCGTTGAGCAGCTTCAGCAGCATCGTGCCGGAGCGCTGCATGGCTTGGGTGTAGTCGTGCTGCAGCGGGTTGAGCGGCGTGCTCAGCAGCAGTTCGGCCATGCCCATCACGCCGGTCATCGGCGTGCGGATCTCGTGGCTCAGCGTAGCCAGGAACTGGGTCTTCGCCGCGCTGGCCGCCTCGGCCATCTGCCGCTGCTGGTCGACCAATTGCATGTGATGACGCTGCGCCAGGCGCCGGCGCCAACCGCGCAGGATCACGCCGACCAGGACCGCCAGCAGCAACAGGTAGGCCAGCCACGCCCACCAGCGCTGCCACGGCGGCGCTTCGACGTGGATGCGCAGCGGCTGCTGCAGGTCGGCCCAGCGCCCATTGGCGCCGGCGGCCTGCACTTCCAGCGTGTAGTCGCCCGCGCCCAGGCCGGCGAACTCGCGCTCGCCGTGGTTGCCGGTGTCGACCCAGTTGCGGTCGAACCCCCGCAAGCGGAAACGATAGCGATTGGCACCCGGGTCCACGTACGAACTGGAGCGCGCCTCGAAGCGCAGCTCGCGGTCGCTCCAGGCAAGCTGGATCGGCGCCGCCTGGATCGGCAGCTCATGGATCGCGCCGTCGCGGCGCACGCTGGCCGCGGTGATCACCACGCCCGCCGGGCCGGCGATGGCAGGCACGCGGTCCGGCTGGAAACCGAACACGCCACCCAGGCTGGCCACGTAGATGGTGCCGTCGGGCATCATCGCCGGCGAGTCGCCGCGCACCTCGCCATTGACCAGGCCATTGCGCAGGCCGAAGGATTTCAGCTCGCCGCTGGCCGGGTCGAACCGCCACAGGCCGTTCTTGCAGAACAGCCAGAAACGTCCTTCGTGGTCGACGTGCAGGGCGATCAGCACCATCGACGGCCAGCTCGGCGGAATCGGCACCAGCTGTTCGCGCACCACCTTGTCGCCGTCCAGCCGGTAGCGCTCGAACATCTTGTTGCGCGCTGCCCAGAACCCATCGGCGGTGACCTCGAGCGCGTAGACATAACCTTCGTCCGACAGGCCGGCGACCGGTTCGAGCTTGCCGGCAGCCGCCTGCCAGCGCAGCAGCGTGCCCTTGTCGACGTACCAGCCCAGGCTGTTCCAGCGGGTCAGCCGGTTGCCGACGAAGCCGGTTTCGTCGGCGGGCGCCACCGGCTGCGGATCGACCGCCATGGTGTCCGGATCGATGCGGAACAGGCCATCCCGATTGGACACCAGGTACATGCGCTGGTCCGGCCCCACGGCCACGCGACGCGGATGGGTGGCGCCCGCGGCAGCCAGATCCACCTGCTGCAACTTGCCGCCGGCATAGCGATAGACGCCGCCTTCGCTGACGATCCACAGCCGCTGGCGCGCGTCCTCCACCATGTCCAGCACGTTGCCCTGCAGGCCCGAGACCACGTGACGCACGTCGCCGGTGACCGGGTCGAGCTGGTCGACCAGTTCGTGTCCGCCCACCCATAACCAGCCATCCGCGCCAGCCAGCACCGACGACGCCATGTTGTCGCGCAGGCTGTGCGGATCATCCGGCACGTGGGTGAAGCGGGTGAACTGGTTCCAGCCCGGCGCCAGGTAGGCAATGCCGCCATCGCCCATCACGAACCACAGCCCGCCTTCGCTGTCGCACAGCGACTGCCATACCTGCTGCGCCGGCAGGCTGCCCAGCAGCAAGGGCTGGCCGGCGATGGCGTGGATCTGCGCCCGGCCGTCGTCCAGATAGAGCCCGCTGCGCGTGCTGATCCACAGGTTGCCCGCCTGGTCCAGCGTGCTGCTGTACACGTCGGTGGCGGGGATCTGCGCGGGCTGGTACAGCATCGCCGCGCCGCTGGCATCCATTCGCAGCAGACCGCCACGCACGGCGATGCGCACGTCGTCGCCATCGGCCTGGATGCGCCAGATCTTGAGATTCTGCAGGTGCGGATCGATCGTCACCTGGCGCACGCGGCCATCCGCCCCGCGCACGAACAGGCCCTGGCTGGAACCGATCCACAAGCTTCCGTCCGGCCGCGCCAGCAGGGCGCGCACGGCACCGAATCCTGTGGCGGGGTCCTTCTCCAGCGGATTGCCGACATGCTCGAAATGCCGGCCATCGGGAAGCATCCGGTCCAGTCCGGCATCGGTAGCCACCCACAGCGTGCCATCCACGGTCTGCGTCGTCGACCAGACGTTGTCGCTGGCCAGGCTGCGCGGGTCGGCCGGATCGTGCCGCCAATGCGCAAAGTCGGCGGTGTCGCGCCGGTAGCGGTTCAGTCCCGAACCGAAGCCGCCCACCCACAGCTCACCGGCGCGGTCGACGAACAGGCTGTACACCGTACCTTCGGGCAGCGAGGCCGGATCATCCGAGTGGTGGCCGAACACGCGGAAGTCCACGCCGTCGAAACGCACCAGGTCGACGCCGACGCCAAACCACATCGCGCCCTGGTGATCCTGCGCCACCGCATACACCGTGCTGCCCGGCAGTCCATCGGAGGTCTGATAGCGGCGGAACTGCGGCGTCGGCAGCGGATCGGACGGGCGCGCCCCCGCGGCCGCCGACGGGGCGACCGCGGCTGCCGCCAGCCCGGACAGCAACCAGGCGAGCGCCAGCGCCATCCTGGCCAACCATCTCGTTCCGCTCCCCATAATTCCCCTTGGCGAAGTCGCACGGCAACATGCCGGCGCCATCAACGACCCGATCGCCCCGTCCGATAGTGCCAAAACCGGGCTGCCAGCGCGAGCCGAAGCTCCCGCCGGCGCGCGAACGCAAGCTGGCTAGAATGTCCCCATGTCACGACGCCTGCGATTGCTGTTCACCGCCCTGACCCTGGCCGCACTGCTGTGGCTGCTGTTCGCCGCCGCCGAACGTGCGCTGGCGCTGGCCCAGCGTTTCCTCGAGCTGCCGACCTGGCTGCAGTGGACCCTGGGCGGCGTGTTGCTGGTGTTCGCCGCCGCGAGCCTCAGCGTGCTGTGGTGGCTGCTGCGTCCCCGGCGCAAGCGCCGGCCGCTGCCGGTACCCGATCGCGGCAGCCTGGAACAGCGCATCGGCCAGTTGCGCCAGCACGGCGCGGATACCGGCGCGCTGGCGTCCGAACTGGGCGAACTCGATCGCCGCCGCGCCAGCGCACGCGTCTACGTGGCGCTGTTCGGCGAAATCTCCACCGGCAAATCCAGCCTGATCCGCGCGCTGGCCCCGCAGGCGCAGGTCGCCAGCGACGCGCGCGGCGGCACCACCCGCGCCGTGGGCCACTACGACGGCACGCTCGACGACGGTCGCAGCCTGGTGCTGGCCGACGTGCCGGGCAGCCGCGAAAGCGGCGGCGAGACGCACGAAACGCTGGCTCGCGAAGAGGCGCTGCGGGCGCACGCGGTGATCTACCTGTGCGCCGGCGACCTCAACCGGGGCCAGGCCGACGAACTGCGCTGGCTCGCCGATTTCGGCAAACCCCTGCTGCTGGTATTGAACAAGGCCGACCAGTGGAGCGACGCCGAGCGGGAGATGTTGCTGGAGCGCCTGCGCCGGCATGCGAGCGGCATCGCCAGCACGGTACTGGCGATCAGCGCCGGCGGCAGCGAGTGCTACCAGCGCCAGCTGGCCGATGGCAGCACCGAGTCGGTGGAACGCCAGCGCAAGCCGGCGATCGAACCGCTGCTGCAGGCACTGGCCCGGCTCACCGCACCGGGTGCCGAGGGCCTGGAAGACCTGCGCGAGAACGCCGTACTGGCCGGCCTGCACCAGCGCACCGGCATGCTCGAAGCACAGACCCGGGCCGAAGCCGCCGAGCGCATCGTGCGCAAGTACGCGCGCCGCGCCATCGTCGGCGCGCTGGCCGCGGTGGCGCCGGGCAGCGACCTGGTGATCCAGGGCGTGCTGGCCACCGGCCTCACCCGCGCGCTGGCCGAACTCTACGGCGTGAAAGTCAGCGAGGTGCAGATCGAGGATTTCGTGCAGCAGGCGAAGCTCACCCTGCGCAGCGGCAGCTCGATCGTGCTGGCCGTGGCCGGCAACGCGCTGAAGGCGTTCCCCGGCCTGGGCACGCTGGGCGGTGGCGTGCTGCACGCGTTCGCCTACGCGCTGATCTTCGACTCGATGGGCCGCGCGCTGGCGGCCTCGCTGGCTGAGCGGCACAGCCTGGACCAGGACGATGCGGGCGCCCGCCTCAAGGAACTGCTCGCCGACGCCGGCGGCAACCGCCTGCGCCAGCTGGCCGCGTTGACGATGGAAGCGGTACACGAGCGCGCGGATTGAGGTGCCGCGCACGGTGTGTGCTGCAGTTGAACCCCCCATGACTTGAAAGAGAAGCTCAAGTGCAGAGCGGTCGATCGCCTTCGGCGACCGAGTCACTTTTCTCTTGCGTGGCCAAGAGAAAAGTAACCAAAAGAGAAGGCCACCCCGCTTGGCGCTTGTTGGGCATCCTGCCCAACAAGTCCGTGAGCCGGGGCCGGGCTTTTCGAGCGGGCTCCTGCCCGCGCGAAAAGGCGTTGCCATCCCTGGCAACGCCCGCTGCGCGGCCTGTCGACCCCGCCTCACCGCCGCACAAGGGACCCGGTAGAGCAGCGGGCCATCGTGGCCCGCACTCGGTGATGAAGCTGAAAAGCAAAAGCAAAAGCTCCGGGTCGCCGCAGCTCTGCTCTTGATCCGGCTCTTCTGAAAAGTGCGGGCCACGATGGCCCGCTGCTCTACCCGGGGCCCCTCTGCAGCGGCGGGCGGGTGGAGGATCAGCCCGAAGGGTGACCGGCATGGATGCCGGTCAGTTTGGCGTCAGGGCAGGATGCCCTGTCGACAANCTGCAGCGGCGGGCGGGTGGAGGATCAGCCCGAAGGGTGACCGGCATGGATGCCGGTCAGTTTGGCGTCAGGGCAGGATGCCCTGTCGACAAACCCCGTAACCCGACCGCGAACCTTGCGGACAGGATGTCCGCAAGGCGCGGAAGCGGGGTGGCCTCTCTTTGGACCACGTTTCTCTGGCCACTCAGAGAAAGGTGGCTCGGCTGCCGTAGGCAGACGAAAGCTCTGGCTCCTGATGCTTTCCGCTCCAAAGGTCTTTCAGCAAGCGCCAGAAACCCCTACGGCGTGCCCGCGAACGCGGTGCGCAGCCAGTCATGCATCAGGCGGTAGCTGCGGGTGGCGGCGCGTTCGTCGTAGCGGCAGCCGGGCGAGTTCTCGCCGACCTCGGTGAAGCAGTGCACGGCGTGGCCGATCACCACGAACTGCCAGTCGGCCGGGCTCATGCGCATCTCCTCCATGAACTTGTCCGCGTCCGGCATGGTGCCCTTGTCGTCGGCGCCGTTCATCGCCAGCACGCGGGCCTTGATGTTCTTCGCCAGCGCCGGGTTGTCGGTGTCCAGCCCGCCGTGGAACGACACCACCGCGGCGACATCGGCACCGCTGCGGGCCAGGTCGAGCACGGCCGAACCGCCGAAGCAGAAACCGATCGCACCCAGCTTCTTCAGGTCGATCGGTGCGCTCGCCGCCTGCGCCTTCAACTGGTCCAGCGCCACGTTGATCCGCTTGCGCATCAGCGCGCGGTCGCCGTACAGCGGCTTCACCGCGGCCTGCGCCTGCGCCGCATTGCCCACCTGGGGGCGCACGCTGGCGCCGTACATGTCGGTGAGCAGGATCACGTAGTCCCTGCCGGCGATCATTTCGGCCTTCTTTACGGCCACATCGTTGATGCCGTACCAGTTCGGCACCATCACCAGGCCTGGCCGCTGCGCGGTCGAGGCATCGTCGTACACCAGCACGCTGTGGAAGCGGGTGCCGTCCTGGGTCCACTCCACCGGACGATGCACCATCTTCGCCTGCAGGGCGAAGCTCGAACCGGCAAGCACCAGCAGGCAGCAGAGTCGGGAGATGCGCATGATGATTCTCCGTGGGTTGATTGGCGTGGGTTGATTGACGCGGGTTGATTGACCCCTCCCCTGCGAGCAGGGGGAGGAGCAAGGTTTCAATACCCGGCAGCGTGTTCCGAAAGTCGCCGCTTCAACGGCGCAAGGCGATCCAGCACACGCACGCCGAGTCCTCGCGCGGCCACCAGCGCCGGCGATTGCCACGCATAGACCCGCGCCAGTGCGTCGAAGCCCAGCGCGTCCAGCGTGTCGGCGCTGCGCCGGCGGCGTGCGTAGCGGCGCAACACGTGAACCGCGCCGATGTCGCGACCGGCGGCGCGGGCGTCGACCAGCACGTCGCGCAGTTCGGCCACGTCGCGCAGGCCCAGGTTCACGCCCTGCCCGGCCAGCGGATGCACCGTGTGCGCCGCATCGCCGAGCAGCACGAGGCGCTCGGCCTGGTAGCGTTCGGCCAGCTGCAGTTTCAGCGGGAATCCGGCGCGCGGCGTGCTGGCGATGATCCGGCCCAGCCGGAAGTCGCTGGCCACGCCCAGTTCATCGAGGAACGCGGGCTCGTCCAGCGCCAGCACCCGCCGGGCCTCGGCTTCCGGCAGCGACCACACGATCGAGCTGCGACCGTCGGCCAACGGCAACAGGGCCAGCGGGCCGCCGGGCAGGAAACGCTGCCACGCGGTGGCCTGGTGCGGTCGTTCCGTCGTCACGTGCGCCACCACCGCGCGCTGCGCGTAATCGCGGCCACGGGTGCCGATGCCGGCGAGCCGGCGCAGCGGCGAAGCAGCGCCATCGGCGGCCACCAGCAGGGCCGCCGACAGGGTGTCCCCACCGGCCAACTCCAGTTGGATGCGATCCTCGCGCGCCTCGAACGCCGTCACCTCGGCAGGGCACATCACGCGTACGCCGGCCGACTGCAGGGCCTGCCACAGCGTCCACTGCACCAGCGAGTTCTCGACGATATGGCCGAGCAGGTCGCGTCCTTCGCTGGCGGCGTCGAAGTCGATCGTCGCACCGCTTTCCGCGTCCCAGACGTGCATGTGGACGTACGGCGCCGCGCGCGCTTCGCGAATGGACGTCCAGACGTCCAGATCATCCAGCAGGGCCACCGAGGACGGCGCCAGCCCGACCACGCGCAGGTCCACCTCGGCCTGCGCATCCCACGCCGCCGGCGCGCGCGCCTCCAGCAGGGCCGTACCGAAGCCTGCGCGGGCCAGCGCCAGCGCCGTGGCGGCACCGGCCATGCCGCCGCCGACCACCGCCACGTCCAGCGTGGGTGGACGACGCCGAGACGTCGTTTCCTGGACCGATGCATTCATGGCAGGCGCTCCAGCACCGCCCGTGGCGGCTCACCGCGAAAACCCATGCCGCGCCGCGCCAGCGCCCGTTGCAACGGCGGCAGTCGGTCGCAGGCCAGCAGCGCCAGCGAGCGCAACGGCGCCAGCAGCGGTTGCTCCAGGCAGGCGAGCCGGACCAGGCCGTGGCTCATCGCCATGGTGCCCTCGCGATCCGGTGCGCGCCGCGCCGCGTAGGCCGCAAGCAGGGCGGAATCGCCCGGATCGGTCGCCGCCGTCACCAGCTCGGCCAGGGTCAACGCGTCGCGCAAGCCCAGGTTGAAACCTTGCGCGCCGATCGGATGCACGGTCTGCGCGGCATTGCCGACCAGCACCGCATGCGGCGCGACGAGCTGCGTGGCGGCCACGCGATGGATCGCGTAAGGATGGCGCTTGCCCGGCCGCGTCAGGCGACCCAGCCGCCAGCCGAAGCGACGCTGGGCCAGGTCGAGGAAGCCGGCATCGTCCAGCGCGGCCACCGCGTCGGCTTCGTCCGCCGAAACGGTGAGCACCAATCCGCAGCGGCGCTCGGCCAGCGGCAGCAACGCGATCGGGCCGTCATCGGAAAAACGCTCGAAGGCGCGGTTCGCGTGCTCGCGTTCGGGCGTGACCGTGCACACGAACAGGCTTTGCAGGTAATCGTGATGCTCGGCCTCGATGCCGAGCCGGGCGCGCACGAATGAATGCGAGCCGTCGGCGCCGACCAGCAGCGGCGTGTCGATGTTGCGCGGACCGTCTGCCATGTCGATGTGGGCGCGCCAGCCATCGGCCAACGGCTCCAGCGCGGACAGGGTCGCGGGAGCGAGCCGGGTCAGCCGGGTGCATTCGTCGAGCCGTCGCAGCAGGGCCATGCCCAGCTCGCGTGCCGGCAGGGTCCAGCCCAGCGCATCGACGCCTTGCTTGTCGGCGTCGATGCGGGCGCTGCCGAACTCGCCGGCGCGACTGACCCGGATGTGCCGGATCGGCGTGGCGCGGGCGGCGGCGTGACGCCAGACGCCGATCGCGTCGAGCCCGTTGACGGTGGCCCTGGCCAGCGCGAGGTTGCGTTCGTCGTAGCTGGGCTGCGCGTCGGCGCGCGGCGCCGCCGTCTCGACCAGGGTGGCGGCGATGCCGGCCGCATCCAGCGCGATCGCCAGGCTGGCGCCGACCAGGCCGCCGCCGATGATCAGCACGCCGGTTTCGCTGCCGGAGGAAATTTCGGAGACATCCATTGGTCGATGATACCCGCAGGTGCTGTCTGCGGCGCAGCACGTTCGGCTAGACTAGCGGTCTGTCCAGTCGCCTACACGGAGTCCCCCATGGCCAAGACGCAGAACCAACGCATCGGCATCTTCCTGCTGCTGGCCCTGGTGATGGTGGCTACCCGCCTGCATCATTTCGGCGCGCTGCCCGACGCCTCGTGGGGCGTCTTCTTCCTGGCCGGTTTCTGGCTGCGCGGCTCCGCCCGCTGGGCCTTCCCGCTGCTGATCGCCACCGCGGTACTGGTCGACTTTTTCGCGATCACCAGCAGCGGGCTCGATTTCTGGAGCCACTACTGCGTATCGCCGGCGTACTGGTTCATGCCGGTGTATTTCGCCGCGCTGTGGATGGGCGGCAGCTGGCTGGCCCGCCACCAGTCCGGCCTGAGCCTGACCACGCTCGGCCTGGCCGCGGTGTCGCTGATGGTCAGCGAAACGCTTTGCTACCTGATTTCCAACGGCAGCTTCTATTGGCTCAGCCACAGCGTGCCGCTGCCGCGCAGCTTCGGCAGCTGGTTCGCCAACCTGGGCGACTGGGACCTGCCGTTCCTGGCCACCACCGCCTTGTATGTCGGCATCGGTGCCGTGCTGCACGTGGGCGTGACGCTGCTGGCGCGCACGCTGCGCCAGTCGGACCGGACCGGCCTGAGCCACTGATCTCCCCGCATGGGCAACCGTCTTTCGAAGATCTACACCCGCACCGGCGATGACGGCTCCACCGGCCTCGGCGACGGTTCGCGGGTCGGCAAGGATTCGCAGCGGGTCACCGCCTACGGCACGGTGGACGAACTCAACAGCACGATCGGCATGCTGCTGGCCGCCGAAGGCGTCACCGACGAGGTGCGCGAGGCGCTGACCCAGGTGCAGCACGACCTGTTCGATCTGGGTGGCGAGTTGTGCATTCCCGGCATGGCGATGGTCGAGGACAGCGACATCAGCCGGCTGGAGTCGATCCTGGATGAACTCAACGAACCGCTGCCGCCGCTGAAGGAATTCATCCTGCCCGGCGGCGGCATGGCCGCGGCCTGCGGCCATCTGGCGCGCACGGTGTGCCGCCGCGCCGAGCGCGAGGTGATCGCGCTGGCCCGGGTGGAAGAGGTCCGCAGCCAGCCGCAGCGCTACCTGAACCGGCTGTCCGACCTGCTGTTCGTGATCTCGCGCGTGCTGGCGCGTGCCAGCGGCCACGGCGAAGTGCTGTGGCAGCACGAGCGTCGGCGCAAGCCCAAGCCGTCCGCCTGAATTGCCGCATGCTGCGGCTGTACACGCACCCCGCCTGCCTGCAGCACGACCCCGGCCCGGGCCACGTCGAGCGGCCGTCGCGGCTGCGCGCGGTGTTGCAGGCGCTGGACCATGACCGCTTCGCCGCGCTCGATCGCATCGAGGCACCGCCGGTCACCCGTGAACAGCTGCTGCGCGTGCATGGTGCCGCCCACGTCGCGGAAATCCTGGCCGGCCCGCCGCCCGGCGAAATGCTGGCGCTGGACCAGGACACGGTGATGGGCGCCGGCTCGACCGAGGCCGCGTTGCGCGCGGCCGGCGCGGTGGTGGCGGCGGTCGACGCTGTGCTGGGCGGCACGACCCGGCGCGCGTTCTGCGCGGTGCGCCCGCCGGGCCATCACGCTACCGCCGACCGCTCGATGGGCTTCTGCCTGTTCAACAACATCGCGGTGGGCGCGGCCCACGCGCTGGCCGCGCACAAGCTGAAACGGGTGGCGATCGCCGATTTCGACGTGCACCACGGCAACGGCAGCCAGGACATCTTCGAGCGCGAGCCGCGCGTGCTGTTCGCCTCCAGCCACCAGTCGCCGCTGTATCCGGACAGTGGTTACGAGGACGAGCGCGGCGTCGGCAACATCGTCAACGGCACGCTTTCGCCCGGCGCCGGCTCGCACGAATTCCGCGAACTGTGGGACGGCGTGCTGCTGCCACGACTGCATGCGTTCAAGCCGCAGTTGGTGCTGATCTCGGCCGGCTTCGACGCCCATCGCAACGATCCGCTGGCCGACATCCGGCTGGGCAGCGAGGACTATGCCTGGATCACCGAGCGACTGGTCGCGCTGGCCGACACGCATGCCGGCGGGCGGCTGGTTTCCTCGCTGGAAGGCGGCTATGACCTGGCGGCGCTGGCTGCCAGCAGCAGTGCACACGTCGCAGCGCTGATGGATTGAAAGCCTCCACCATCCCGATGGCCGACCTTCACACGCTGAATCCCGACCGCTTCCGGCAACGTCAGCATCTGCCGCCGAGGGGGGCTTTCTGTTAGCTTAACGAGCCTTCGAAGCCGGCAGATTTCCCGTGACGCGCAAGCTACCTCCACGCCGCCTGTTGGCGGTTGCCGCCGCACTCGCCCTGATCGGCGGTCAGGCCGACGCCAGCAGCAGCCAGAGCCCGGCCACCAGCGATGCATCCGGAGCGGCCGACCTGGCCTGTCCGCTGGGCTCGTTCCACTGCGCCCCGCGTCCGCTCAACTACGCGATGTGCCGCCCGAATGCCCTGCTGGAGTTCTACGACCCCAGCCTGATGCGGGACAGCAGCCTGCGCGACACCAGCCCGACCCAGGTGCAGGCACGTCACGTGGACAGCTCCAACCAGTCGGTCTACCACCTGAGCGGCGACGTGCGGCTGGAGCGCGCCGACCAGTTGTTGCGCGCCGACCGCATCGACTACAACAACGGCAGCACCGATTACGACGCGAACGGCAACGTGCGCTATCAGGACGCGGGACAGCTGCTGGCCGCCTCGCACATGCGCGGCAACACCGAGGCCAGCCACGGCGTCGCCAACGACGTGCGCTACCAGATGCTCGACGCGCGCGGCAACGGTACCGCCAGCCAGGGCCAGATGCTGGACGCGCAGCACACGCGCTATTCGCAGGCCACCTATTCCACCTGCGACGTGGGTCATCACGTGTGGGAATTCCGCGCCAAGTCGATCACCATCGACAAGGTCAACGGCGTCGGCGTGGCGCGCAACGCCACCATGCGCGTGGGCAAGGTGCCGTTCCTATATCTGCCGTATTTCAGCTTTCCGATCGATGACCGGCGCAAGAGCGGCTTCCTGTATCCGACCATCGGCCACAGCGGACGCTCCGGCTACGAAATCAGCACGCCGTACTACCTCAACCTGGCGCCGAACTACGACGCCACGCTCGACCCGCGCTACTACAGCTCGCGGGGCGCGATGCTGGGTGGCGAGTTCCGCTACCTGGTGCCCGGCAGCACCGGCCAGCTCAACGCGCAGTACGTGCCCAGGGATCACGGCGAGAGCGACGGGCTGGCCGACACCCGGGGTGATTCACGCTATCTGGTGCAGTTCTCCGATCGCACGCAATTGTGGAAGGGCTGGCAGTTCGTCAGCTCGTACAACCACGCCTCGGACGCCAGCTACCTGTATGACTTCGGCGACAGCCTGAGTCACAGCGCGATCTATACACTGTCCTCCAACGCCGCCCTGGTGGGTTCCGGCAAGTGGTGGGACGCCTCGGTCGGCGGCACGATCTACCAGAACGTCAATCCGTTCATCACCGACCGTGGCCTGCCGTACCGGCAACTACCCTACGCCCGTTTCAGCATGGACGTGCCGCTGTCGCGCTGGCTGGAGCTCGGCCTGGACAGCGAGGCAGTCGCCTTCCGCAAGACCGGTTATGTCGAGGGCCAGCGCGAGGATCTCTATCCCTATCTCGCTGCCGACTTCGGCAGCTCGGCCTGGTTCGTGCGGCCGAAGGTGGCCTGGCGCTACACCGCCTACCAGCTCGACGGCGATTACCAGGATTACGGTTATGCCGGCCTGCTGGGCAGCGGCGTCGGCACGCCGTTCACCGACAAGTCGCCGAGCCGCTCGCTGCCGGTGGTCAGTCTGGACTCGGGGCTGGTGTTCGATCGGGCTGCCTCGCTGTTCGGCAACAGCTATACGCAGACCCTGGAGCCGCGGCTGTACTACCTGTACGTGCCGTATCGCAACCAGGACAACCTGCCGCTGTTCAACACCAACGCGATGACGTTCGACTACTGGCAGCTGTTCTCGCCGAACCGCTTCTCCGGTGCCGACCGGCAGATGGATGCGAACAACCTCACCGCGGCCCTCACCACGCGCCTGCTCGACGAGGGCGGCGTGGAGCGGCTGTCCGCCAGTCTTGGCCAGATCCACTACTTCAGCCCGCAACGGGTACAGCTGCCGAATGGCCAGAACAGCGTGGTGCCCCCCACCGACTG
Organism: Rhodanobacter sp. Root561; assembly: GCF_001427365.1. Classification (NCBI taxonomy): domain Bacteria; kingdom Pseudomonadati; phylum Pseudomonadota; class Gammaproteobacteria; order Lysobacterales; family Rhodanobacteraceae; genus Rhodanobacter; species Rhodanobacter sp. Root561. The sequence goes on along the minus strand of NZ_LMGH01000001.1, from coordinate 990,034 downwards.
GACCCGCTCGGACTACGTGGCCCAGCTCGACATCCGCCTGAATGACCGCTGGCGCCTCGCCAGCTCGTACCAGTGGAGCCCGAACAGCCGGCTCACCGACATGGGGGTGCTGGAACTGCAGCGCCGGATCGGCACGGACGGCATCTTCAACTTCTCCTACCGCTACCGTCGCGGGCTGCTGGAACAATACAACGCCTCCGTGGTCTACCCGGTGTCCGAGCGCTGGCGGCTGGTGGGCGCGTGGACGTATTCGGTGAAGGATCGCCAGAGCATCGACGCGCTGGCCGGCGTGGAATACGACAGCTGCTGCGTGTCGCTGCGCCTGGTCGGGCGCAGCTACGTCAACCAGGCGTATTACGGTTTTGGCCCGATCGCGACGGCCGGCAGGCTCGATCGGCGGGACAACGCGGTGATGTTCGAAGTGGTGTTCAAGGGCCTGGGTTCCACCGGTGGCCAGATCGACCCCCTGCTGCGCCGTGATATTCTCGGCTATCAATAAACACAATCGCTGCGGCGACCAGGCTTTCCACTGATGAAGCAAACCTTCGCATCCCTCCTGCTCGCGCTTGCGATCATCCTGCCCGCTCACGCCCAGTTGCTGACCCCGGGAGCCCCGGCCAGCGAGCCGCTGGACCGGATCGTGGCCGTCGTCAACGACGACGTGATCCTGCAGAGCCAGCTGAACGACGCCGTGCTCTCGGTGCAGCAGCAGTATGCCGGCCACACCGAGCAACTGCCGCCGATGAACGTGCTGCAGCAGCAGGTGCTCAACCGGCTGGTGCTGATGCGGCTGCAGATCCAGAAAGCACAGGATCAGGGCATTCGCGTGTCCGACGCCGACATCGACCAGGCCATTCAGGGCGTGGCGCAGCAGAACAATCTCAGCATCGACCAGTTGCGTACCGAGGTCGAACGCAGCGGCAGCAGCTTCGCGGCCTTCCGCGAGCAGATCGGCGACCAGATCACCGTGCAGCGACTGCACCAGAACGTGGTGCAGGACGCGGTCACGATCAGCGACAGCGAGATCGACAACCTGCTCAGCAGCCCGACCTACAAGTCCGGCGAAGTGCACTTGGCGCATATCCAGATCAGCATTCCGGCCGGCGGTGACGCCGCGGCCATCCAGGCCAGCCAGGCCAAGGCCGGGGCGGCACTGGCCGCGATCAAGGGCGGCATGGATTTCAACGCAGCTGCGATCCGTTATTCCGACGCATCGGACGCGCTGGAGGGCGGCGACCTTGGCTGGCGCCGGCTGGACGAGATTCCGCCCGCGTTTGCCGATTCCATCGCCACGATGAAGCCGGGTGACGTCAGTCCCGCCCTGCGCGGCCCGACCGGCTTCCACATCCTCAAGCTCGTTGGTCAGCGCGACAGCAGCCGCAAGATGGTCACCGAACTGCATGCCCGGCAGATCCTGATCCGCCCCAGCGAGCTGGTGACGCCGGAGCAGGCCGAGCAGAAGGCCCGCGACCTGTACCAGCGCATCGTCGACAAGCACGAGGACTTCGCCACCCTGGCAAAGGAATACTCGAAGGACGATACGTCGGCCAACGTCGGCGGCGACATGGGCTGGTTCCCCAAGGAGGCCTGGGGCAAGACCATCGCCAACCAGCTGGACCAGTTGAAAGACAACGAAGTGTCCAAGCCGTTCCAGAGCCAGGCTGGCTGGCACATCCTGCAGAAACTGGGTGAGCGCCAAAGCGACCAGACCGTACAGCTCGCCCGCGACCAGGCACGCCAGGCGATCGGTACCCGCAAGTCCGAGCAGACATACGAAGACTATCTGCGTGACCTGCGTTCCAACGCCTACATCAACGTGCTGGTACCCGAGCTGCGCAGCGCGGACGACCAGTCCGCCAAGTCGCCGTAAGCGCAGTTGGACGCCGTGCCGTTGCCCCGGCTCGCGGTCACCGCCGGAGAGCCGGCAGGCATCGGCCCCGAACTGCTGATCCGGCTGGCCGCCACGTCCCTGCCGGCCAACCTCGTCGCCATCACCGACAGCAGCCTGCTGCGGCGTGCGGCCTTGCGCTGCGCGGTCCCGATCACGCTGATCGATGACGATGGTTCGGACGCCACCGAACGCCAACCCGGCACATTGCGCGTGCGGCATGTGCCGCTGGCGGTCGACGAAGTGCCGGGTCGACCCGATCCACGCAACGCCCGCCACGTGCTGGACACGCTTGGCGAAGCGGCAGACGGCTGCATGGCGGGGCGCTATGCCGCCGTGGTCACCGCGCCGCTGCAGAAGGCCTCGATCAACGACGCCGGCATCCGCTTCAGCGGACACACCGAGTTCTTTGCCGAGCGCGCCCAGGCCGACGTGGTGATGATGCTGGCCAGCCCGGAACTGCGGGTGGCGCTGGCAACCACCCATCTGCCGCTGGCGGCCGTGCCTGCCGCGATCACGCCGGCCACGCTCACCCGCACGCTGCGCATCGTGCATGCGGAGTTGCAGACGAAATTCGGCCTGGCCTCGCCGCGCATCGCCGTGCTCGGCCTCAACCCGCATGCGGGCGAAGCCGGCCACCTCGGCCACGAGGAGATCGACACGCTGATCCCCGTGATCGACGCCTTGCGCCGCGAAGGCATGCGACTGATCGGGCCGCTGCCGGCCGACACCGCGTTCGTGCCGGCGCAACGCCAGGGCTATGACGCGGTGCTGGCGATGTATCACGACCAGGCGCTGCCGGTGCTGAAGAGCGAAGCGTTCGACCGCACTGTCAACCTCACCCTCGGCCTGCCGTTCATCCGCACCTCCGTCGACCACGGCACCGCGCTGGATCTGGCCGGCAGCGGCAGGGCCGACCCGTCCAGCCTGATCGCCGCGGCGAAGATGGCGATGGAACTGGTGGCGCGCAGCGCCGCTCGTCCCTCCGCTTCCCCGCGTGGCGAAGAGCGCGGCGAGGGGCCACTTTCCCCGGAAGCATCCGCCTGATGAACGCGCGCCCCAAGAAAAGCTTCGGCCAGCACTTCCTGCACGACGGTCGCTATATCGATCGCATCGTCAGCGCGATCAAGCCGCGCGCCGAGGATTTCGTGGTCGAGATCGGGCCGGGCGAGGGAGCGCTGACCCTGCCGTTGCTCGCCGCTGCCCGCAGGCTTACCGCGATCGAACTGGACACCGACCTGATCCCCGGCCTGCAGGCCCGCGCCGCCAGCGCGGGTGAATTGCACATCGTCCATGCCGACGTGCTCAAGGTGGACTTCACCGCGATGGCGCACAGCCACGGCGTCTCCCGTCTGCGCATCGCCGGCAACCTGCCCTACTACATCTCCAGCCCGATCCTGTTCCACTGCGTGGAACATGCCGCCGCCATCCAGGACATGCACTTCATGCTGCAGAAGGAAGTGGTCGACCGCATGGCGGCCGAGCCCGGCAGCAAGACGTATGGACGACTGTCGGTGATGCTGCAGCTGGTGTGCCGCGTGGAGCCGTTGTTCGAGGTGCCGCCGGAAGCGTTCCGGCCGCCACCGAAGGTGGACTCGGCGGTGGTACGCCTGCTGCCGCTGCCTGCGGAAGAGCTGCACGATGCGCGACCCGAACACGTCTACAGCGTGGTCAAGGCGGCGTTCGGACAACGCCGCAAGACCTTGTCCAATGCCCTGGCGCAGTTGCTCGATGCCGATGCGATCCGCCGCGCCGACGTCGATCCGCGCGCCCGCGCCGAGACGCTGGCGCCGGCGGATTTCGTGCGCCTGGCCAAGGTCTACGGCGATCGCTGATCGACTCACCCGAGGCAACGCCACCCAATCACGGCGGCAGGCCGTACAATCGCGACATGACTGAAAAACCTTCCTACACGATCGACGTGCAGGTCCAGACCCGCTTTGTTCCGGACCAGTCCAAGCCGGGTGACAATCGCTACGTTTTCGCCTACACCATCACCCTGCGCAATGCCGGCGCGATGCCGGCACGCCTGCTCGCCCGACGCTGGATGATCACCGACGCCAACGGCAAGGTCGAGGAAGTCAGCGGTGAAGGCGTGGTCGGTGAACAGCCGTGGATGCGCCCGGGCGACGATTTCGAATACACCTCCGGCGCGGTGCTGGAAACGCCGGTGGGCACCATGGGCGGCAGCTACCAGATGCTCGCCGACGACGGCACGGAATTCGAGGCGCCGATCCCGACTTTCACCCTGTCCATTCCGCGTACGCTGCATTGATGGTCAAGGACTGACATGGCGACGTACGCAATCGGCGACGTGCAGGGCTGCTATCCCGAATTGCAACGCCTGCTGGAAAAGCTGCGCTTCGATCCGGCGCAGGACCAACTGTGGTTCTGCGGCGACCTGGTCAACCGCGGCGGGCAGTCGCTGGACACGCTGCGGCTGATTCACGGCCTGCGCGAGTCCAGCATCATCACCCTGGGCAACCACGACCTCAGCCTGCTGGCGATCTCGCAGCGCCGCCCGGACGCGCAGGCGCGGGTCAATCCCGAGTTGCGCGAAGTGCTGTTCGCCGACGACGCGCCCGTACTGTTCGAATGGCTGCGCTCGCAGAAGCTGGTGCACCACGATGAACGGCTCAACTGGACCATGGTGCATGCCGGGCTGGCCCCGATGTGGACCTTGCGCCAGGCATTGCGGGCCGCCCAGGACGTGGAGCGCGAACTGTCCAGCCCGCGTCACCCGCGCCTGCTGCGCAACCTGTTCGGCAATCGGCCGGCGGTGTGGTCGGCGCGCCTGCAGGGACTGGATCGCCAGCGCGCCACCATCAACACCACCACCCGGATGCGCTATTGCGACGTCAACGGCCGCATCGACTTCGATGCCAAGGGCGTTCCCGGCACGCAGAAGCCGGGCCTGTATCCTTGGTTCTCGGTGCCCGGCATGCGCAAGCGCGATACCCGCATCGTCTGCGGTCACTGGTCGGCACTGGGTCGCTTCGCCGGACTGGGCGTGCACGCGATCGACACCGGCTGCGTCTGGGGCGGACAACTCACCGCGCTGCAGCTGGACGGCGACGAACCCCGCTACATCACGGTCGACGCGGAACCGCACCGGAAGCGCCCACCCGGCGGCGAGGACTGATTCGCGACCGCCTCCAGCCAAGAAAAAACCCCGCCGCGGCGGGGTTTTTCATGGGGACTGTCGCGGCAGCTCAGGCGAGCTGGCCGTGGCAGTGCTTGTACTTCTTGCCCGAGCCACAGGGGCAGGGTTCGTTGCGACCGACCTTGGGGCCATCCGCCTGCGGCGCCATGCGGATTCCGGCACCGACGGCGGAATCGTCAGCAGAGTCGCCGCCGAAGGCACCGGCCGGCGGCGCGCCGCCGCCCGTGGCCAGCATCTGCTGCTGCAGGCGGTCAGCCAGACGCTGCTGCTCGGCCTCCATCGCCGCCACTTCCTCCTCGCTGCGGATACGGATGCGCGCCAGCATCTGGATCACTTCGCCCTTGATCCGTTCGAGCATGCCGGAGAACAGCTTGAACGACTCGCGCTTGAACGCCTGCTTCGGGTCCTGCTGCGCGTAGCCCACCAAGTAGATGCCCTGGCGCAGGTAATCCATGCTGGCCAGGTGATCCTTCCAGGCGTTGTCCACCACGGTCAGCATGATGTGCTTCTCGAGCTGGCGCATGGTTTCGGCACCGATCTGCGCTTCCTTGGCCTGGAACAGCTCGTTCACCGCGCCACGGACGTGCTCGAGGATCATCTTCGCGTCAACCTCGTGCTGCTGCTCGATCCACGACTTCAGGTCGAGCGACAGGCCCAGTTCGCTTTCCAGCTCGCGATCCAGCCCAGCCAGGTCCCACTGGTCGTCGATGCTCTCGTCCGGCACGTAGGCACGCACCATCGACTGCACCACGTCCTCGCGGATGTCGGCAACGGTCGCCTGCACTTCCTCGCCATCCAGCAACTCGTCGCGCTGGCGATAGATCACCTTGCGCTGGTCGTTGGCGACGTCGTCGAATTCCAGCAGGTGCTTGCGGATGTCGAAGTTGTGTTGCTCGACCTTGCGCTGCGCCTTCTCGATCTGCCGGCTGATCATGCGATCTTCCAGCGCGTCGTCGTCCTTCATGCCGAAGCGCTTCATCCAGCGCACCAGGCCTTCGCCGCCGAAGATGCGCAGCAGGTTGTCTTCCAGCGACAGGTAGAAGCGAGAGGAACCCGGGTCGCCCTGGCGGCCGGAACGGCCACGCAGCTGGTTGTCGATGCGCCGCGATTCGTGGCGTTCGGTGCCGATGATGTGCAAGCCGCCGGCGGCGAGCACCTGCTCGTGCAGCTTCTTCCATTCGGCCTTGACGCGGGCACGATCGACTTCGCTGGCGCCTTCCGGCAAGCCCGCCAGCGCAGCCTCGAGGCTGCCGCCAAGCACGATGTCGGTACCGCGACCGGCCATGTTGGTGGCGATGGTGACCTGCCCCGGCGCACCGGCCTGAGCCACGATGTGCGCTTCGCGCTCGTGCTGCTTGGCGTTCAGCACTTCGTGCGTCACGCCGGCCTTGTTGAGCAGCCCGGACAGCAGCTCGGACACCTCGATCGAGGTGGTGCCGACCAGTACCGGCTGGCCGCGCTTGTGGCAATCCTTGATGTCCTCGATCACCGAGTTGTACTTCGGCGTCTGCGACAGGAAGATCATGTCCGGGTTATCCTTGCGGATCATCGGCTTGTGGGTGGGGATCACCACCACCTCCAGGCCGTAGATGCTCTGGAACTCGAACGCCTCGGTGTCGGCCGTGCCGGTCATGCCGGCCAGCTTCTTGTACATGCGGAACAGGTTCTGGAACGTCACCGTGGCCAGCGTCTGGTTCTCGCGCTGGATCGGCACGCCTTCCTTCGCCTCGACCGCCTGGTGCAGGCCGTCGGACCAGCGCCGGCCGGCCAGCGTACGGCCGGTGAATTCGTCGACGATGATCACCTCGCCGTCGCGCACGATGTAGTCCACGTCGCGCTGGTAGATGCCGTTGGCGCGCAGCGCGGCGTTGAGGTGGTGCACTACCGCCAGGTTCTTGGAGTCGTACAGGCCGCTGTCCTGGTCGATCACGCCGGCCGCGCGCAGCAGCTCGTCGGCGTGCTGCATGCCCTCTTCGGACAAGTGGACCTGCTTCTGCTTCTCGTCGACCCAATAGTCACCGCTGCCGTTCTCTTCGGCCTGCCGGATCATCTGCGGCACGATCCTGTTCACCGCCAGGTACAGCTGCGGGGAGTCCTCGGCCGGGCCGGAAATGATCAGCGGCGTGCGCGCCTCGTCGATCAGGATTGAGTCGACTTCGTCGACGATGGCGTAATGCAGGCCGCGCTGGTAGCGCTGCTCCTTGCTCAGCGCCATGTTGTCGCGCAGGTAGTCGAAACCGAATTCGTTGTTGGTGCCGTAGGTGATGTCGGCGCGGTAGGCGGCGTACTTGTCGGCGTGGTCCATGCCCGGATACACGACGTCCACGGCCAGGCCGAGGAAGTTGTACAGCTTGCCCATCTGGGCCGAGTCGCGCCGTGCCAGGTAGTCGTTGACGGTGACCACGTGCACGCCCATGCCGGCCAGCGCATTGAGGTACACCGGCAGCGTGCCGACCAGGGTCTTGCCTTCGCCGGTGCGCATCTCGGCGATCTTGCCCTGGTGCAGCACCATGCCGCCGATCATCTGCACGTCGTAATGGCGCATGCCCAGCGTGCGCTTGGCCGCCTCGCGCACCACCGCGAAAGCTTCCGGCAGCAGCTTGTCCAGCGATTCACCGGCGGCGACGCGCTGCTTGAACTCGTCGGTCTTGCCGCGGAGCTCGTCGTCGCTCAGTTTCTCGAACTCCGGCTCCAGCGCATTGATGCGGTTGACGCTCTTGGACATCTGGCGCAGCACGCGTTCGTTGCGGCTACCAAACAGGCTCGTCAGGGCACGATTGAACATCGATTTTCCGGGTTGGAGAGTTGAAACGCCCGCCACAGGCGCGGGCCAATCGGGCATGTTACTACATGCCCGCTCGGCACTGCCCGTCAGGCCGGACTGGAGGGGATGCGGGCAGCAGCGGATGCCGCACCCGCCATCCTGAATGGCGCCGGCGGGCGCCCGATTCAAGTGGCGGGAACCGCCGGAAAAGACTCAGCGGTGATTGCGCACGAAGGCCAGCGGGTTGACCACGCGGCCGTCGTACCAGACTTCGAAATGCACGTGCGAGCCGGTGGAGCGACCGGTGGAGCCGGCCCTGGCGATCACGTCGCCGACCTGCACGTGCTGGCCCGGACGGGCTTCCAGCGCGCTGTTGTGGGCGTAGCGGGTCATGTAGCCGTTGCCGTGGTCGATCTCGATCACCTTGCCATAGCCGCTGCGCACGCCGGCAAAGGTCACCATGCCTTCGGCCACGGTGTGCACGGCGGTACCCAGGGGCGTCGAGATGTCGATGCCGGTGTGTCGCGCCGAATGGCCATCGAACGGGTCGGCACGCACGCCGAAGTACGAGGAGATGTAGCCGGGCACCGGCATGCCGGTGGGTTTCAGATTCGATTCGATCTTGGCGTCCAGCAGCAGGCTCTGCAACGCCGACAACTGGGCCTGCTGGCGATCGAACTGGCCGGCCAGCTGGTTGATGCCGCTGTCCAGCGAGGGCGGCAGCGCGTATGCCGTGCCGCTGGCATCCTCGACACCACCCACCGCGGGTTGCTGGTCGAAGTTGAACTCGCCGCTGTCCAGCTTGCCGACCTCGGCCAGGCGTTCGCCCAGCGCGTTCAGGCGGGTCGACTGGGCCTGCAGCTGACCCAGCTTCACGGCCAGCGCGTCCAGCCCGCGTCGGGCGTCCTCGCGCACGGTGCCCAACTGGACCTTCTGTTGCCCGATCTCCTGCTGCAAGGCGTGGATCTCGGCCAACGAACGATCCCGCGGACTGGCCACCAGCAGGGCCAGCGCCACGCCGGCGCTCATGCAGGCCAGCACCGCCACCGAAGCCACGGCGAAGAGCTTCCAGCGCAGGCGCCGGTTCGCCAGGTCAAGGGTTTGCGGCAATTTCCGGGCACGTGATACGAGTATGATTTGCATGTCTTTCCAAGATCGATTTCCGGCACCATGCAACGCGTTACCCCGGCCACTTCCCGCCGCCGCGACAACGGACCGAAGTCACTTGTCGATTGCGGCTCCTTCGCGACCCTGGCCCAGAAGGCCGAGTCGCTGGAAGCGCTGGATCGCGCATTGCGCCAGACGTTGCCATCGCCGTTGCGCGAGCAGGTGAGATTCGCCAACCTGCGCCACGACCGCCTCGTCTTCCTGGCGTCTTCACCGGGCTGGGCATCGCGCCTGCGCTTGATGCAGACACAGATCCTTGCCGCCGCACATGCCATCGGCACGCGCGCCAGTTCAGTCACCGTGAAAGTGGTCCCCCAACCACCGGCCGCAACGCCACCGGATCGGTCAAAACCGCTTTCGCCTGCCGCCGCCGCCCACCTCGTGGCGGCCGCCGCGTCATTCACAGACCCCGAATTGCGGGCACTGTTCCTTGAGCTGGCGTCCTTCGCCGAAACCGCTGATTCCCCTGTTGCCGACGCGGACTGAAGTCGTCGTCCGTCAATTCGGTGTGAGGTTTATAGCATGCACTTTGTTAAGGAATAAGCCGGGATGTCGTCGGGGCGTGAAGCGGCCCGCGAATAAAATGTGACGCCCATCACAAAAAACGGCCGTGTCGCGAGACACGGCCATTCGTCTTGACAGGAGCGCCGCTGCCGCGGCGTCGGCTCAGATCGCTTGGGCGGGATGAGCGTAGGAGATCGGCGAGGTGGCCGGATCGTCCTGGTAGCTGACCTCTTCCCACGCCGAGGCATCGGCCATCAGCGTGCGCAGCAGCTTGTTGTTCAGCTCATGACCCGACTTGTGCGCGTGATACGCGCCGATCAGGCTGTGGCCGAGGAGGTACAGGTCGCCGATCGCATCGAGGATCTTGTGCTTGACGAACTCGTCCTCGTAACGCAGGCCGTCCTCGTTGAGCACGCGGTAATCGTCCAGCACCACGGCGTTGTCCATCGAGCCGCCCAGCGCCAGGTTGTGTTCGCGCAGCATCTCGATGTCGCGCATGAAGCCGAACGTGCGGGCGCGGCTCACTTCCTTGACGAAGGAGGTGGTGGAGAAGTCGATCTCGGCACGCGAGGTGCGCTGGCTGATGATCGGATGGTTGAAGTCGATCGAGAAGCCCACCTTGAAGCCTTCGAACGGCTCGAAGCTGGCCCACTTGTCGCCTTCCTGCACCTTCACCGGCTTCTTGATGCGGATGAAGCGCTTGGCCACATTCTGCTCTTCGATGCCGGCGGACTGCAGCAGGAACACGAAGGGACCGGCGCTGCCGTCCATGATCGGCACTTCCGGCGCGGACAGGTCGACATAGGCATTGTCGATGCCCAGTCCGGCCATCGCCGACAGCAGATGCTCGACCGTGGAGACGCGCACGTCGCCATTGACCAGGGTGGTCGACAGGCGGGTGTCGCCGACATGATCCTCGCGCGCGCGGATGTCGACCGGCGGATCGAGATCCGTTCGTCGAAACACGATGCCGGTATTGGGCGCTGCGGGACGCAAGGTCATGTAGACCTTGTCGCCGGTATGCAGGCCGACACCGGTCGCCCGGATGATGTTCTTGAGGGTACGCTGCTTGATCATTTTTGTTGGTACCTGTGTAGGCAGCAGCCAATCAGGGGCGGATGCTAACACAGTTTTAACCTGTGGTAAAAGCAAACCGTACCGTACAGTCTGATTATGCCTTCATGGTTCCTTCATCCCTGAAGCGACGGGTATCCATCTGATTTCCCGAGGAGAACGACGACGACACGACGCCCCGTGCCTGGGACGGGAATCCGGCACGGGACATCGGACCGGCCATCACGGCAAAGCCCTGGTGACAGGCCGTGCATCGTCCTGATGCACAGTCTTGTTGCGGTATCACGGCGCACTATCGGCAGCGTGCCCAGACCTGCGTGTACCGGCCGGGACACCCGGATCCGCCGCCCTGCCATCGGCAGGCGACGAGTCCGGTGAGTCCTGCAGTGACCGGCCCAACGCGGATTTGTTCAATACTTTCGCATCTCCCCGGACAGTTTGAACCTGTCGGAAGTCAGCCTGCCGGAAGTCACCTCTTCAGTCAGCCTGGCGGCGCAGGAACGCCGGAATGTCCAGGTAGTCGAAGCCGGGCTCGGCATGCTTCGCCGGTGCCGAGGATTCCGTCCTGCCCTGGTTCGAATGCACCACGTCCGGCTGGGCATAGTCGACCACCTCATTGCCGGTGCCGGTGCGCAGAACCACCGGGCGCGGACGCATCTGCACCTGCTGGCTGGTTTCCACCATGCGGATCGGCGGCTGCTGGCGCGAGGCCATCGCCCGGTTGAGGCCGGTGGCGACCACGGTGACACGCACGTCGTCCTTCATTTCCGGGTCGAGCGAGGTGCCCATCACCACGGTGGCGTCTTCGCTGGCGAAGTCGTGGATGATGCGGCCGATCTCGTCGAACTCGCGCATGGTGAGGTTCGGGCCGGCGGTGACGTTGACCAGGATGCCGCAGGCGCCGTTGAGGTTGACGTCTTCCAGCAGCGGGTTCTTGATCGCCGCCTCGGCCGCGGCCTGGGCGCGATCGTCGCCGCGGGCGGTGCCCGAGCCCATCATCGCCAGGCCCATCTCCGACATCACGGTGCGCACGTCGGCAAAGTCGACGTTGATCAGGCCCGGGGCCGTGATCAGGTCGGCGATGCCCTGCACGGCGCCCTGCAGCACGTCGTTGGCGGCCTTGAACGCATTGAGCAGGGTGACCTCGCGGCCGAGCACGCTGAGCAGCTTCTCGTTCGGCACGGTGATCAGCGAGTCGACGTGCTGGGACAGGTCCTCGATGCCCTTCAGGGCGACCTGCATGCGCCGGCGGCCCTCGAACGGGAACGGTTTGGTGACCACGGCCACGGTCAGGATGCCCTTCTCCTTGGCCAGCTGCGCCACCACCGGCGCGGCGCCGGTACCGGTGCCGCCGCCCATGCCGGCGGTGATGAACACCATGTCGGCGCCTTCCAGCATCGCCTCGATCCGTTCGCGATCCTCCAGCGCGGCCTGCCGGCCGACCTCGGGGTTCGCGCCGGCGCCGAGACCTTTGGTCACGTTGCCACCGAGCTGCAGGTGGGTACGCGAGCCGCAGCTGGTCATCGCCTGGGCGTCGGTGTTGGCGACGACGAAGTCGACGCCTTCGATGTTGGCGTTGAGCATGTGCGCCACGGCATTGCCACCGCCGCCGCCCACGCCGATCACCTTGATGACTGCATTGGGTGCGAGTTTATCGATCAGTTCAAACATTTCCCGTCCTCCGTAGAGTTGTTGTCGTTTTAACCATGGATGACGACTCCTGTCGGTCCATGGTGATGGGTGGATGTCCCTCCACCCTGGATGACGCGTCCTGCGTCATCCGCAACCGTGTTTTCAGAAATTCCGGGTCAGCCAGCCACGCACTTTTCCGACCAGGCCACCGACGCTGCCGCCGACCGGCCCGCCCACGCGCATGCCGCCTGCCCGCGCACCGTGCAGCAGCAGGCCCACGCCGGTGGCGTGCAGCGGACTGGAAACCACTTCGCCGAGGCCGTCGATCTGCTGCGGCACGCCGATGCGCACCATCTTGTGGAAGATCTCCTCGGCCAGCTCCAGCGCGCCTTCCATCTTCGAGGCGCCGCCGGTCAGCACCACGCCGGCCGCGACCAGGCTCTCGTAGCCGGAGCGGCGCAGCTGGTCCTGCACCATCTCGAAGATTTCCTCGTAGCGCGCCTGCACGCTCTGCGCCAGCGACTGCCGCGCGAGCCGGCGCGGCGGGCGATCGCCCACGCTGGGCACCTGGATGGTTTCCTCCGCGTGCGCCAGCCCGGTCTGGGCGCAGGCGTACTTGATCTTGATCTCCTCCGCGTGGGCGGTCGGCGTGTGCACGCCGTAGGCGATGTCGCTGGTGACCTGGTCACCGCCGACCGGCAGCGAGGCGGTGTAGCGGATCGAGCCCTGGGTGTAGATCGCGATGTCGGTGGTGCCGGCGCCGATGTCGACCAGGCACACGCCCAGCTCGCGCTCGTCGTCGGTGAGCACCGCCTTGGCGCTGGCCAGCGCCGACGGCACCAGTTCGTCGACGGTGAGGCCGCAGCGCTGGATGCACTTGGAGATGTTCTGCACCGCCGCGGCCGCGCCGGTGACCAGGTGCACGTTGGCCTCCAGCCGCACGCCGCTCATGCCGACCGGAGCACGGATGCCGTCCTGGCCGTCGATGCGGTATTCCTGCGACTCCTTGTAGAGCACCTTGCGATCGGCCGGGATCGCCACTGCGCTGGCCGCCTCCAGCACCTGCTCCAAGTCAGCCGCGGTGACCTCGCGGTCGCGGATCGCCGCGTTGCCGTGCGAGTTGCGGGTTTCCAGGTGGCTGCCGGAAATCGAGGCGTAGACCGAACGGATGTCGCAGCCGGCCATCAGCTCGGCTTCCTCCACCGCGCGCTGGATCGAGTGCACGGTCGATTCGATGTCGACCACCGAGCCGCGCTTCATGCCGCGCGAGACGTGGGTGCCGATGCCGATCACGGTGATCGGCTCGCCCGGCTCGTACTCGCCCACGATCGCCACCACTTTCGAGGTGCCGATGTCGAGCCCCACCACCAGTTGCTTGTCGTTGCGCGGCTTCATAGAGAAATGCTCATGTGCGAGGCGAACCCCCAGCGTTGGCGGCGGCCGCATCGGGCCAGCGCACGGCGAATCCGTTGGTGTAGCGAAGGTCGGCGTAGGCAAAACCGTCGGTGTGTCCGGCGATCAGTTGCGGATAGACGTCGAGGAAACGGCGCAGGCGACGACCCGCCTGCTCGCGATCGCCGATCACGATCTGCGCACCGCCAGCGGTGCCGATGCTCCAGCTGCCGCGCTCGGTCAGCGCCACGCCGGTGATGCGCAGGTGCGTGCCGGCGAAGGCCTTCTGCGTCTCGGCGTAGAAGCTCACCACCTCGGCCAGCCTGGCATCCGGGCCATGCAGCTCCGGCAGGTCGCCGAGGTCATTCATGCCGGGCGCATCGAACACCAGGCCCTGGCGGCTGATCAGCTGCCTGTCGTTCCAGCGCGCGAACGGCTGGCGTTCGTAGATGCGCAACTGCAGCGTGTCGGGCCAGCGCTTGCGCGCCTCGACCGATTCCACCCACGGCAGCGCGGCCACGGCTTTCTGCACCGCGTCCAGATCCAGCGCGAAGAAGCCCTTGCCCAGCCGCGGCCGCACCGCGGCGCGCAGGTCGCTTTCGCTGACGTGCTTGAACTCGGCCTGCACCGTCAACCGGGTCACCGGCCAGCGCCCGGCCGCAAACCAGCCGCGCAGCACGCCGACGATCGGCAGCGCGACCAGGGCGATGGCCAAGCACCAGGCGACGAGGCGGACGGCTCCCTTCACAGGCCCTCCCGGAAACTGGTTTCCAGCACGCGCCAGCACAGCTCCTGGTAGTCGATGCCGTCCACCGCGGCGGCCTTCGGCACCAGCGAATGCGAGGTCATGCCCGGCGCGGTGTTCACTTCCAGCAGCCAGTTGCGACCGACGCGATCGCGCATCACGTCGACCCGACCCCAGCCGGCGCAGCCCAGCGCGTCGAACGCCTGCAGCGCCAGCGCGCGCAGTTCCGCCTCGGCCTCGCCTTCCTGGCCGGGGCACAGGTACAAGGTGTCTTCGGCGATGTACTTCGCGTTGTAGTCGTAGAACGCGCCCTTTGGCACGATGTGGATGGACGGCAGCACCTGGCGCCCGAGGATCGCGACGGTCAGTTCGTCACCCTCGATCAGGGTTTCCATCAGCAGGTCGCCGGGATACTTCGCGGCCAGCTCCACCGCCTGGTCCAGTTGGGATTCGTCGAACACGCGGGTGACGCCCACGCTGGAACCTTCACAGGCCGGCTTCACGATCAGCGGAAAGCCGACCTGTTTCGCCGCCGCATGCACGTCGGCGCCGCGCGGCAGTGCCACGAACTTCGGCGTCGGCAGGCCCAGCGATTGCCACACGCGCTTGGAGCGGGTCTTGTCCATCGACAGTGCCGAACCGAGCACGCCGGAACCCGTGTACGGCACGTTGAGCGATTCCAGCGCGCCCTGCAGCACGCCATCCTCGCCACCGCCGTGCTGGCCATGCAGGATGTTGAACACCCGGGCGAAGTGCCCGGCGCGCAACGCATCGAGCAGAGCCGGGATGCCGTCGATGGCATGGGCATCGATGCCGCGCGCGCGCAGTGCATCGAGCACGTTGCGGCCGGAATCCAGCGACACCTCGCGCTCGGCCGAGCTGCCGCCCATCACCACGGCGACGCGTCCGAACTGGGCAGGGTCCTTGATCATCATGCTCACTTGCTTGTCCTCAGGTTGCCCGCTTGGGCCAGCTCCACCGCCGCCGCGCCGATGTCGCCCGCGCCGAGCAGCAGCAGCAGGTCGCCATCGCGCAGCAGCGCCGGCAGGCTCTCTTTCAGATCACGCGGATGCTCGACCAGCACCGGATCGACCTTGCCGCGCGCCCGCACGGCGCGCGCCAGGGCGCGACCGTCGGCGCCGGCGATCGGCGCTTCGCCGGCGGGATAGACATCGGTCAGCACCAGCACGTCGGCCTCGGCCAGCACGTTGGCGAAGTCGTCCAGCAGGTCGCGTGTGCGGCTGTAGCGGTGCGGCTGGAAACCCACCACCAGGCGCCGATCGGGCCAGCCGCCGCGGGCGGCGGCGAACACCGCGGCCAGTTCGCGGGGGTGGTGGCCGTAGTCGTCCACCAGCAGCACGCTGCCGTGGTCCAGCGCGAGTTCCCCGCGCCGGTGGAAACGCCGGCCGACGCCCTGGAAATTCTCCAGCGCACGGGCCAGCGCATCAGCCTCGACGCCGAGCTGCCAGCCGATCGCCGCCGCGGCCAGCGCATTGAGCACGTTGTGCCGACCCGGCAGATTGAGCTTCACCGGCAGCACCTCGTCGCGCCCCGGCAGTTGCAGGTCGAAGTGCATCTCGAAGCCGTGCTGGCTCACCTTCAGCGCGCGCACGTCGGCGTCCGCGCTGTCGATGCCGTAGGTCATCACCCGCCGCGTGGTGGACTTCGCCAGCACCGCCACTTCCGGGTCGTCCACGCACAGCACGGCCAGGCCGTAGAACGGCAGCCGGTGCAGGAAGTCGTCGAACGCCTGCTTCACCTCGGCGAAGTCGCCGTGGTAGTTCTCCAGGTGATCGGCGTCGATGTTGGTCACCGCCGCGATCACCGGCGACAGCATCAGGAACGAGCCGTCCGATTCGTCCGCTTCCGCCACCAGGTACTGGCCGGTGCCCAGCCGCGCATTGGCGCCGGCCGCGTTGAGCTGGCCACCGATCACGAAGGTCGGGTCGTAACCGGCCTCGGCCAGCACGCTGGCGGTGAGGCTGGTGGTGGTGGTCTTGCCGTGGGTGCCGGCGATCGCCACGCCGCGGCGGAAACGCATCAGTTCGCCCAGCATTTCCGCGCGGGGGATCACCGGGATGCGGCCGGCACGGGCGGCGACCAGCTCGGGGTTGTCCTGCTTGATCGCGCTGGATGTCACCACCACGTCGGCGTCGCCGATGTTTTCCACCGCATGGCCCACGTGCACCACGATGCCCAGCTGCTGCAGCCGTTGTGCCGTCGGCGAGTTGGCCCGATCGGAGCCGGACACCGCGTAACCCAGGTTGTGCAGCACCTCGGCGATGCCGCTCATGCCGACGCCGCCGATGCCGATGAAGTGCACCCGGCGGAACGTGCTCATCGGATCTTCGTGCGCATGCAGGCGGCGCGGCGTCATGCGGCCACCTCCAGGCATGCGCGGGCGATGACCTGCGCCGCGTCGGGTTTCGCCAGCGTGCGCGCGGCCTCGGCCATCGCCAGCAGGCGGCTGCGGTCACCCAGCAGCGACTCCAGTCGCTGCGCCAGAATCTGTACGTCCAGCTCGTTCTCCTGCATCAGTTCGGCGGCTCCGGCCGCCACCAGCACTTCACCGTTGCGCGTCTGGTGGTCGTCCACCGCGTACGGGAACGGCACCAGCACCGCGCCCAGTCCGGCCGCAGCCAGCTCGGCCAGGGTCAGCGCGCCGGCGCGGCAGACGGCCAGGTCGGCGCGGCCGTAGCTGGTCGCCATGTCGTCGATGAACGGCACCACCTGCGCCTCGACGCCGGCCTTCGCATACGCGGCGCGGGCCTCGTCCAGACCGCGGTTGCCGCACTGGTGCAGCACCTCAGGCCGTTGCTCCGCCGTCAGCAGGGCCAGCGCCTGCGGCAGCGCGAGATTCAGTGCGCGCGCACCCAGACTGCCGCCCAGCACCAGCAGGCGCGGCCTGCCCTCGCGCCCGGCCATGCGCTGCGCCGGCGGCGGCAGCGCGGCGATCGCGTCGCGCACCGGATTGCCGACCCATTCGGCCTGCGGCAAGGCATCGGCGAAACCGGCCAGCACGCGCTTCGCCAGCGCGGCCAGCTTGCGATTGGTGAAGCCGGCCACCCGATTCTGCTCGTGCACCAGCAACGGTCGGCGCAACAGCCAGGCAGCCACGCCGCCGGGGCCGGCCACGTAACCACCCATCGACAGCACGCTGCGCGGATTGACCCGGCGCAGTACGGCCAGCGAAGCAAGCAGCGAACGCAACAGCATCAGCGGCGCCAGCAACCGGGTCTTCCAACCCTTGCCGCGCAGACCGCCGACGGCCACCGTGTGCAGCTCGATCCGCTGCGCCGGCACCACGTTCGTTTCCATCCCGCCGTCCGCACCCAGCCACACCACCGGCACGCCCTGCGCCCGCAGGCATTCGGCCACCGCCAGTCCGGGGAAGATATGGCCGCCGGTGCCGCCGGCCATGATCAGCACGGGACGCTGCGCGGTCATGCTGCCACCGCCTCGCGCGGCTTCGCCGCGGCGCTCGCGTCGACGGCAGCGACGGCTGCCGGCATCCGGGTGGCCATCTGCCGCGCGTCCAGCGCGCGGTTGATCTCGTAGGTGGCGCGCAGCAGCACACCGGCCATGGCGCAGGTCAGCGCCATCGACGATCCGCCGTAGCTGATCAGCGGCAGGGTCAGTCCCTTGGTCGGCAACGCACCGAGGTTCACGCCGACCGACACGAAGGCCTGCATCGCCAGCATCAGCGAGATGCCGAACGCGACGTAGCCGGCGAAGCGCTGGCCCACCTCGACGCCTTTCAGGCCGATGTACAGGCCGCGGCCCACCGCCAGTCCGAACAGGCTGATCACCAGGATCACGCCGGCCAGGCCCAGCTCCTCGCCGATCACTGCGAAGATGAAATCGGTATGCGCTTCGGGCAGGTAGGACAGCTTCAGCACGCTGGAACCCAGGCCCACGCCGGTCCACTCGCCGCGACCGATCGCCATCAGCGACTGGGTCAGCTGGAAGCCGTCGTTGAACGGATCCTTCCACGGGTCCATGAACGAGGTCAGCCGCTTCATGCGGTAGCTCTCGCCGGTCGCCGCGATATAAAGCAGCGGCATCAGCGGCAGACCCATCAGGAACAGGAAGATCGGCCGCGCGCCACCCAGCCAGACCATCGCGATGGTCACCGCGATCACCAGCGTGGCCGAGCCGAAGTCCGGCTGCGCCAGCAGCAGCAGCACGATCAGGCCAGCCACCAGCACCGGCTTGAACAGGCCGAGGAACTTCGTCTCCACGCTGTCGCGGTGGCGCACCAGATAGCTGGCCACGTAGATCACCAGGATCAGCTTTACCGCCTCGACCGGCTGGAACGTGGTCACCAGCAGGTTGAGCCAGCGCCGCGCGCCGTTGATGCGCATGCCGAAGTGCGGCACGAACACCGCCAACAGCATCAGGAAGGCCAGCGCCAGCAGCGGGAACGCATATTTCTCCAGCAGCTTCAGTTCGGTGCGCATGGCCAGCGCCGCCGCGAACAGGCCCAGGCTGAGGAACAGCAGGTGCTTCTTCAGGAAATAGAACGCGCCGATGTGCTGGCTGTCCGCCACCGCGATCGAACTGGACGTCACCATCACCACGCCCACGCTGGCCAGCCCGACCAGCGCGACCAGCAGCCACAGGTCGTAGCTGCCGCGCGGCCCGGTCCGGCGTCTGGCTTGCGAGGCGTCAAACATGGGTGCCTCCTTTGGAGGCACGGGAATAGGGAATGGGAAATAAGGAATGGGCAAAAGCGCACAGACGCACGCCCTTCCGATTCCCGATTCCCGATGCCCGATTCCCGGCTTTCATCATCACCGTACCTTCAACGTGGCGAGGCCGATCAGCACCAGCACGACGCTGATGATCCAGAAGCGCACGATCACGCGGGGCTCGGGCCAGCCCTTCAATTCGAAGTGATGGTGGATCGGCGCCATCCGGAACACGCGTTTGCCGGTGAGCTTGAAGCTGGCGACCTGGATCATCACCGAGGCGGTTTCCATCACGAACACGCCGCCCATCACCAGCAGCACGATCTCCTGGCGCACGATCACCGCGACGCAGCCGAGCGCCGCGCCCATCGCCAGCGCGCCCACGTCACCCATGAACACCTGCGCCGGGTACGTGTTGAACCACAGGAAACCCAGTCCCGCGCCGGCCAGCGCGCCGGTGAAGATCGCCAGCTCGCCGGCGCCCGGAATCGACGGAATCCCCAGGTATTCGGAGAACACCTTGTTGCCGGCGAGATAGGCGAACACGCCCAGCGCGCCGGAGACCAGCACGGTCGGCATGATCGCCAGGCCATCCAGTCCGTCGGTGAGGTTCACCGCGTTGGAGAAGCCCACGATCATGAAATAGGTGATGGCGATGAAGAACACGCCCAGCGGCAGCACCACGTGCTTGAACAGCGGCAGGTACAACGCCGTTTCCGCCACCGGCCCGGCCGCGGCGGCATGGGGTGCGGTGTAGTAGAGGAACAGCGCCGCACCCAGCCCGAACACCGACTGCCAGAAATACTTCCAGCGACTGGCCAGGCCGCGGCTGTCCTTCAGCACCAGCTTGCGGTAATCGTCGTAGAAACCGATCGCACCGAAGCTCAGCAGCACCGCCAGCACCACCCACACGTAGCGGTTGTGCAGGTCGGCCCACAGCAAGGTGGCCACGGTGACCGACAGCAGGATCATCACGCCGCCCATGGTCGGCGTGCCGGCCTTGACCAGGTGCGTCTGCGGCCCGTCGCTGCGCACCACCTGGCCCGCCTTCAGCGCAGCCAGCCGGTTGATCAGCCACGGCCCGCACAGCAGCGACATCGCCAGCGCGGTGAGCGCGGCCATGATGGTGCGGAAGGTGATGTACTGGAACAGGTGCAGCGCGGTGAAATGCCGTGCCATCCAGTCGGCCAGCTCAAGCAGCATGGAATGCCTCCCCCTTCTTTTCTGCGCCACCGTCGATGGCGGCCACAACCTGCTCCATGCCGGCCGAACGCGAACCCTTGACCAGGCAGGTGACGCCCGCATGCAGCTGCGCCTGCAGCGCGGCGATCAGCGCCGCCTTGTCGTCGAAGTGCGTGGCGCCGGCGCCGAAGGCTTCGACCGTCGCCGTACCGAACGGGCCCACCGCAAACAGACGCTCGACGCCGCGCTCGCGCGCCATCGCGCCGATGCCTGCATGCAGCGCGCGCGCGTCGGCGCCCAGTTCGGCCATGTCGCCCAGCACCAGCCAGCGCTCGCCGCCGGCCAGCAGCAGCGTGTCGATCGCCGCCGCCATCGAACCGGGGTTCGCGTTGTAGCTGTCGTCGATCACGGTCCAGCCGCCGGCAGCCACCACGCGACGCAGGCGACCGGCCACGCCGGAGGCCTGCTCCAGTCCGGCGACGATGGTGTCCAGCGGCACGTCGAGCGCCAGCGCCACCGCGGCCGCGGCCAACGCGTTGGCGATGTTGTGCCGACCGGGCAGCGCCAGCGCCACCTCGGCGTCGCCCCGGGGCGTGCTCAGCACGAAGCGCGAACCGTCCACGCGCTGCTCGATGATGTCGGCGCCCACGTCGGCCTTGTGCTCCAGGCCGAAACGCAGCACCTGGCGCGAACCGGCCAGGCCGCCGAAGAAGCTGGCGAACGCGTCGTCAGCATTGATGATCGCGGTGCCGTCCACCGGCAGGGCCTGATACAGCGCCCCCTTGGTTTCGGCCACGCCCTCGATGCTGCCCATGCGCGCAAGATGCGCCGGCGCGATGAGCGTGACGAGGCCGATATCGGGCCGTGCGATGGCAGCCAGATACGCGATGTCGCCAGGCTTGCCTGCGCCCATCTCGAACACCGCGTATTCGGTGTCGGCCGGCATCGCCAGCAGGCTCAGCGGCAGGCCCAGTTCGTTGTTGTAGTTGCCGCCGCTGACATGGGTGCGGCCGTGCCGCGACAGGATCGAGGCGACCAGGGTCTTCACCGTGGTCTTGCCGTTGGAGCCGGTGATGCCGACCACGCGCACGTCGCGCTGGGCACGCACCGCGCTGGCCAGGTCGCCCAGCGCCAGTCCTGCATCGTTGACCAGCACCTGGGGCAAGTCGCTGTCGACCTTGCGCGTGACCATCGCGGCCACCGCGCCGCGCGCGGCAGCCTCGGCCAGGTAGTCATGGCCATCGGCTCGCTCGCCCTTGATCGCGACGAACAGGTCGCCGGGCTTGAGCTTGCGCGTATCGATGGCCACGCCGGTGACCTCGGCATCACCCGCGAGCAGGCGGCCGCCGGTCCACACGGCAATGGTGGCGAGCGCCATCATGCGCGCTGCTCCCGTTGACATTGCTCCAGCGCCGCACGGGCCACCAGCAGGTCGTCGAACGGATGCTTGCCGGTTGCGCCGTCCTGATAGGTCTCGTGTCCCTTGCCGGCGATCAGCACCGCGTCGCCCGGCCGGGCCAGCGCCAGCGCATCGGCGATCGCCACCGCGCGATCGCGCTCGACCGCCATCGCCGGCGCGGCAGTCATGCCGGCCACGATCTGCGCCACGATGGCATCGCCGTCTTCGCCGCGCGGGTTGTCGTCGGTGACGATGGCCACGTCGGCCAGCCTGGCGGCGATCTCGCCCATCAACGGACGCTTGCCGGCGTCGCGCTCGCCGCCGCAACCGAACACGCAGATCAGCTTGCCGGCGCAGTGGGTGCGCACGGCATTCAGCGCCTGCTCCAGCGCATCCGGGGTGTGCGCGTAGTCGACCACCACCAGCGGCTGGCCGTGCACGCCGCCGATCCGGCTCATCCGGCCGTTCACCGGCTGCAGCTGGGCGGCCACCTCGACGATGCGCGCGAACGGTTCGCCCAGCGCGCCGAGGCTGGCAACCACGGCCAGCAGGTTGGCCACGTTGAAACGACCGATCAGCTGGCTGCGGATCACGCGGCTGCCCCACGGGGTCCGCAGATGGAAGGCCAGACCTTCGGCCGAGGTGACGATGTCGCTGGCGGCAACTTCCGCCTCGTCGTCGCCGGTCGCACTGAAGCGCAGCAACTGCAAACCGTCGGACAGCTGACTCGTCAGCTCGCGGCCGAACGCGTCGTCGATGTTGATTACCGCGCTGCGCAGTCCCGGCCACGCGAACAGCATGGCCTTGGCGGCGCCGTAGGCTTCCATGCTGCCGTGATAGTCGAGGTGGTCGCGGGTGAGGTTGGTGAACGCCGCCACTTCGAAGTCGACCGCGGCCACGCGCCCCTGCACCAGCGCGTGCGAAGAAACCTCCATCGCGACATGGCTGACGCGGTCGTCGCGGAACGCCGCCAGCTGCGCCTGCACGCTGATCGCGTCGGGGGTGGTGCGCTCGCCCTCATGCAGCTGGCCGTGCACCCCGGCGCCGAGCGTGCCGATCGAGGCGGCGCGATGACCCAGCAGGGTCAGCGCCTGGGCCAGCAGCTGCACGCACGACGTCTTGCCGTTGGTGCCGGTCACGCCGATCAGACGCAGCGACTCGCTGGGTCGCTGGTGGAAGCGCGCGGCGATCTCGCCGACCTGCGCGTGCAGGTCGTCGATCCACAGCACCGGCACCTCGCCGACTGCCTGCGGCAACTCACCCCTTCCGCCTTCGCCAGCTTCCCCCGCAAGCGGGGCAAGCGATTCGCCTGTCGCCGGGGCCTCGGCCAGCACGATGCGCGCGCCGCGCTGCACGGCGGCAGGCGCAAAGCTGATGCCATGGGCGCGGGTTCCATGCAGCGCGAAGAACGCGTCACCGCGCTGCACACTGCGCGAATCCAGACTCAGGCCGGAGACCGTCATGCGCGCGACTTCCGGCATCGCTGCCAGTTGCGCGTCGGCGATACCCAGCAACAACTGGTCGAGGTGGCCGGTGTTCATGGCGTGTCCTCGTCCACGGGCGCATCGTCGATCGGCGCATCCACCGGCGGCTTGCTGCCGACCAGTCCGTCCGGGCTCTGCAGCGGACCGCCGACATACCAGCGGCCGATATTGTCCGGCGGCACGTCGAGCAGGCGCAGCGCACCTTCCATCACCTTGGCGAAGACCGGGCCGGACACGGTGCCGCCGTAGTAGCTGCCCTTCTGCGGATTGTCGATCACCACCACCGCCGCCAGGCGCGGGTTGCTGGCCGGCACGATGCCGGCGAACGCCGAGGTGTAGTTGCTCTTGGCATAGCCACCGGCGCTCGCCTTGTGCGCGGTACCGGTCTTGCCGGCCACGCTGTAGTTGGCGATGCGCGCCATCGTGCCGGTGCTGCCCGGCCCGGTCACCGTCTCCATCATCCGCAGCAGTTCGTGCGCCACCTCGGGCGAGATGATCTGTTTCGCGGCGCTGTCGTTGTTCTTGATGAAGGTCGGGTTGTGCATCACGCCACCATCGGCGATGGTGGCGTAGGCGTTGGCCAGCTGCAGCACGGTGACGTTGAGTCCGTAGCCGTAGCCGAGAATGGCCTTTTCCAGCGGGCGCCAGTCGCGGCCGATACGCAGGTAACCGGATGCCTCACCGGGGAAGCCGCTCTCGGTGCTGTTGCCGAAGCCGAACGCACGATAGGTGTCGTACATCAGCGAGGTGTCCAGCTGCATCGCGATGCGCGCCGCGCCCACGTTGCTGGACTTGGTGATCACCCCGGTCGGGGTCAGCACGCCGTAGTTGTGGGTGTCGTGGATGTCGTGGCCCTGGAAGTACCAGTGCCCGCCGGTGGTGTCGATGAGCGGGTTGGTCGGCGTGTACTTGCCGCTGGACAGCGCCGCCGCCATCAGGATCGGCTTGATCGTCGAGCCGGGCTCGAGCACGTCGGTCATCGCCCGGTTGCGGCGTTGGCCCGGCTTGCTGCCGCCCAGTGCGTTCGGGTTGTAGGTCGGCAGGTTGACCATCGCCAGCACTTCGCCGGTGCGCACGTCGAGCACCACCATCGAGCCGGAGTCGGCCTGTGATTTCTCCAGCGTGTTCTTCAGCTCGTTGTAGGCCAGGAACTGGATGCGCCGGTCGATGCTCAGGGTGAGGTTCTGGCCGGGCTTGGGCGCGCGCACCTGCTCCAGGTCCTCGACCACGTGACCCATGCGGTCGCGGATGACGCGCTTGGCACCCGGCTTGCCGGCCAGCCATTCGTCGTACGCCAGCTCCAGGCCTTCCTGGCCGCGGTCGTCGATGTTGGTGAAACCGAGCACGTGGGCGGTGACTTCGCCGGACGGGTAGTAGCGCTTGAATTCGCGCTGGCCGTTGATGCCCGGAATGCCCAGGTCCAGCACCGCCTGTGCCGCGGCCGGCGACATCTGCCGGCGCAGGTAGACGAACTCGCGATCCGAACGCTGCGCCAGCTGCGCCTTCAGTCCGTCCGCTTCCACGCCCAGCGCCTGCGCCAGCGCGGGAATGCGCTCGTCGTTGTCCAGCACCTCGGACGGATTGGCCCAGATCGACATCATCGGCGTCGACACCGCCAGCGGCTCGCCGTTGCGGTCGAAGATGGTGCCGCGCGACACCGGGATCGGCACTTCGCGCAGGAAGCGCGCGTCACCCTGGCGCTGGTAGAACTCCTTGCGCACCACCTGCAGGTCGAACGCTCGCGCGACCAGGGCCGCGGAAACCAGCCCCAGCAGGCCGACCACCACGACCATGCGCCGCCGCGCACTGGGACCCGCGACGCGACGGCGACCGGGTTGAGATGGCTTGACGTGCTTGCGCCAGCTCATCGCAGCAACCGGATGTCTTGCGGGCGCGGATCGACCATGCCCAGCTTCTGCCGGGCCTCGTCGTCGATGCGCCGGGGTTCGGCATAGGTGGCCTGCTCCAGTTCGAGCTTGCCGTATTCGATGTTCAGCTCGTCGCGCTGGTTCTGCAGCGCGGTCAGGTTGACGAACAGCACGCGGCTCTCGTGGCGCGTCCACACCACGCCGAGCGCGCTGGCCAGCACGGCCACCAGCAACACCAGCAGGCAGAGGGCGCCGACGGCCTTCATGCGAGTTTCTCCGCCACGCGCAGGACGGCCGAACGCGAGCGCGGGTTCGCCGCCAGTTCGGCATCGCCCGGGAATTGCGTCTTGCCGACCGCCGCCAGTTGCGCCGGCGCGCCCTGCACCGGCGGTCCGCGGCGGCTGTTCTGCACGCGGCCGGAGTGGTCGCGGATGAACAGCTTCACCGCGCGGTCCTCCAGCGAGTGGAAGCTGATCACCGACAGGCGACCGCCCGGCTTCAGCCGTTCCAGCGCGGCATTCAAGCCCTGCTGCAGGGCATCCAGTTCGCCGTTCACGCGAATGCGCAGCGCCTGGAAGCTGCGCGTGGCCGGATGCTTGCCCGGCTCGCGCCGGCCCGCCACGCGTTCGATCAGCGCGGCCAGCTGGCCGGTGCGGGTGAACGGGGTGGCCTCGCGATCGGCCACGATGGCGCGGGCGATGCGGCGGCTGTGGCGTTCCTCGCCGTAGTTCCATAACACGTCGGCGATTTCGCGCTCGCTGGCCTGGGCCAGGAAATCGGCCGCGCTCTCGCCCTGGCTGGTGTCCATGCGCATGTCCAGCGGCGCATCGGCCATGAAGCTGAAACCGCGCGCGGCCTCGTCCAGCTGCGGCGAGGACACGCCCAGGTCGAGCAGCACGCCATCGAGGCCGTGGGCGGTTTCGTCCCACTCGGCCAGGCTGGAGAAATTCGCATGACGGATCGACACCCGCGGATCGGCGGCGAACTCGGCGCGGGCCGTGGCGATGGCGCTGGGATCGCGATCCATCAGCAGCAGGCGACCGTCGGCGCCCAGGCGCGACAAGACCTCGCGGGCGTGACCGCCGCGACCGAAGGTTCCATCGAGATAACGCCCGCCCGCATGCACGGCGAGACCCTCCACTGCTTCACCCAGCATCACCGGGATGTGCCGCAAAACTTGCTCGGCCATGCCGCACTCCCGCTCCCGTCCCACGTGTGTCGCCGCGCCGTTTACAGGCGCAGTTCGGCCATTTCGTTGGTGATGTCGTCTTCGCCGATGCTCTGGCGGATCTTGGCCAGGTGGGCCTGTTCGCTCCACAGCTCGAACTTGTTGCCCATGCCCAGCAGCACCGCCTTTTTCTCGATGCCGGTGGTGGCCCGCTGGCTGGCCGGCAACAGGACGCGCGCCGCGCCATCGGGCTCGACCACGGCGGCGGCACCGACCAGCTTCATCTGCATGTCGCGGTGAGCCGCCTTGACCTTGGACAGGGCGTTCACCTGATCGCGCACCTTTTCCCATTCCGCATGCGGAAACAGCCACAGGCTGCCCGCCTCGAACGGGTTGTAGGTAATCACCAGGCGATTGGCGCACTCGCCCGCCACCTGCTCCCGATACGCTGTCGGGATGGTCAGGCGACCCTTGTCGTCGATGGTGATGGCGGTTTCGCCCTGGAACACGATCAGCAGACTCCACGAAAACCCACAATTTCACACTGGAGCCCACGATAATCTCGCCCCCTGAGACTGTCAAGGCAATTTCGCTTGTGAATCAATGAGTAAAGGCAAAATCCTGACCGTACATGCAGCATATTCTCAGGAACACCGGCAAGGTATTTGAAAGCAGGGAATTTTTTGCAATCAGACCCACGCTGCTTTGGGCCGGAATAGGGTGAAATCCACGCGAAATCACGCCATTTGGCGCCCGCGGACTGAATTTCCGTTCACATGGGCGTGCCATCGCCACCCCGACGAATGCGTCGAGATGGCGATGGCATGCACGAAGAGGTGGAGTCGGCCTGTAAGCCGGGTTCTGTACGTCTTGCGACGCGACAGTCATTCCTCTCGGCCAGGCGTCGCCGCCTGGCTCCAGCAACCTACCCGGGAACAACGCGGGCCGCGTTATCGTTCCCCTATTTGGTCTTGCTCCGAGTGGGGTTTACCGTGCCGTACGACGTTGGCCCCGTACGCGGTGCGCTCTTACCGCACCCTTTCACCCTTACCTGTGCCCTTGCGGGCCATCGGCGGTCTGCTCTCTGTTGCACTGGCCGTCAGCTCACGCTGCCCAGGAGTTACCTGGCACTCTGCCCTGCGGAGCCCGGACTTTCCTCGATGCGCTTGCGCGCGACGCGACTGTCCGGCCGACTCCACGGGAAAGGATACAGGAGTGAGTGAAGAGGAGTGAGAAACGAGAGAGAAGCCGCTGCCTGCGTGTTTGCCCCTACCTCATTCCTCTCCACTCACTTCTCGCTCTCGTAGAGAGATTTGCGCGGCGCCCCGCTGATCGCCGCCGCCAGCTTCGCCGCCTTCGCCGGCGGCAACTCCTCGCGCAGGATCGCGAACACGCGCCGGCCCTCAGCCAGCTTCGCGTCGGCTTCCTCGCCGCGACCGGCCACCAGGATCACGTGCTCGCCGCGCTGCTGGTCAGGATCGCTGACGACCCGCGCCGCCAACCCCGCCAGCGGCTCGCCCAGCACGGTTTCGAACATCTTGGTCAGCTCGCGCGCCAGCACGGCCTCGCGATCGGCGCCGAACACGTCGCGCATGTCGGCCAGGCTTTCGGCGACGCGGTGCGACGACTCGTAGAAGATCAGCGTGCGCGGATCGCCGGCCAGTTCCTGCAGGCGACTGCGCCGCGCCGCCGCCTTCGGCGGCAGGAAACCTTCGAACACGAAACGGTCACTGGGCAGGCCGGCCACCGACAGGGCCGCGATCGCCGCGCACGCGCCCGGCACCGGAACGCAGCGGATGCCTGCGGCGCGCGCGGCGCGCACCAGCCGGAAGCCCGGGTCGCTGATCAGCGGCGTGCCCGCGTCCGAGATCAACGCGACCGAATCGCCGCCCTGCATCCGACGCACGATCGCATCCACGGCATCGCGCTCGTTGTGGTCATGCAGTGCGAGCAGCGGCGTATCTATATTGTGGTGAACCAGCAGCGGGCGGCTGTGGCGGGTGTCTTCCGCTGCGATCACCGCCACCGCGCGCAAGGTGGCGATCGCCCGTGCTGAAAAATCGTCGCGATGACCGATGGGCGTGGCCACCACCCACAAACACCCTGACTGAACCGATGACATCTGCAAACTCCTGCACCACGGGGCGACAATCCAATCCGTTATGATCGCGCATTGACGACCATGACGACCAAGGGATTTCCCATGCGCTTCATGCGCCACTCGCGCGTCGCCGCGACTGCCTTGCTGTTTTCGCTGTTGCTGGCCGCCTGCGTGCCCAGCAATGCACCACGCTCGCCGGCGGAGCTTGCCGCGGCGCAGAGTGCCGCCGCACTGGCCACGCAGGGCCAGTTCGACCAGTCCGCGCAGGCGTGGCTCGCACTGGCCGGGCAATCGCGCGGACACGCCGACAGCTATCGCCTGTACGCCGCCGAGGCGTGGCGCGAGGAAGGCCAGCTCCAGCGCGCCGCACCCGTGCTCGCTGGCATCAAGCGGCAGAACCTTGCCGGTGATGAACCGGTACGGCTGGACCTGCTGCGCGCCGAACTGGCACTGGAACAGCACGATGCGGCCACCGCGCTGCGGCTGACCACGCAACCCCGGGTCACCATCCCGGCGGCGCTGCAGCCGCGCCTGCTGGAATTCCGCGCCCGCGCGATGGCCGCCAGCGGCGACCCGTGGGGTGCCGCGCGAACTCGCGTGGAGCTGGACGGACAGCTCAGCGGCTTCGACCACGGCCAGAATCGCCAGCAGATCCTCGCCCTGCTGGGCCAGGTCGGCGTCGATTCGCTGAAGCAGCGCGCCGCCGGCATGCAGCGCGGCGATCGCATGCTGCCGTGGGTGAACGAGGCGCTCAGCCAGCTCGGCGTCACCGTGGCGCAGCCGACGCCCGACCTCCAGCAACCGGTCGGCACCTTGCTGCCCGGCGCCGACGCCAACGTGCGCGAGGGCTACAAGGTGCCCACCCAGGTGGCCTTGCTGTTGCCCAAC
This sequence comes from Rhodanobacter sp. Root561, assembly GCF_001427365.1. NCBI lineage: Bacteria > Pseudomonadati > Pseudomonadota > Gammaproteobacteria > Lysobacterales > Rhodanobacteraceae > Rhodanobacter > Rhodanobacter sp. Root561. The sequence continues at coordinate 960,924 of NZ_LMGH01000001.1, read as the reverse complement.
GACGGCAATTACGCCGCCGCCAGCACGGCGATCCGCGAAGGTTTCTTCGCGGCCTATCTCGATGCCGGCCGCAATCACGCGCCGCGCCCCTCGGTGCGGGTCTACGACAGCCAGGGCACCGCCGACGGCGCGCTCAAGGCGTATCAGCAGGCCGTCAGTGACGGCGCGCGGCTGGTCGTCGGCCCGCTGACCCGCACTGAAGTCGCCGCCGTGTTCGGCCAGGCGCAGCTGCCGGTTCCGCTGCTGGCCCTGAATCATCCTGACGACAAGCAACTGCCCGCCGGCGACACCAGCGAATTCGGCCTGCTGCCGGAGACCGAGGGCGCGCAGGCCGCCGATCACATGATCGAACGGGGCATCCGCAAGGCCTACGTGATGGTCTCGGTCGACGACTTTGCCCAACGTGCGGCCAGCGCGTTCAAGGCGGAGCTGACGGCGCGCGGCGGCGAGTTGCTGGGTTCGATCACCCTGCCGCCCGGGGTGACCAGCTACGCCGATGTCATTGCCGGGATGCGACTGCCGACGGCACCGGCAACCACCGAGCCCGCGGCCAGCGCCAGCACGGCGCAGCCGGACAATCCGGTGGTGGTGGACAGCGGCATCTTCATCAGCATGCGCCCACAACAGGCGCGACTGCTGTTGCCGCAGTTGCACATCGCCCGGGTCGGCCTGCCAGTGTTCGGCACCTCGCACGTCTATGAAGGCAGCGACGACTCCGCCGCGAATCGCGACCTGGACGGCCTGGAATTCTGCGACGCACCCTGGCTGTTCGACGCCCAGCCGGGACTGCCCAGCCACGACGACATCGCCACGCGCCTGCCCGCGGCCCGGGGCGGCGCGGCGCGGCTGTTCGCCTTCGGCATGGATGCCTGGAACCTGGTGCCCTACATCGAATGGATGCGCGCCCATCCGGGCAGCTACCTGCCGGGCGCCAGCGGCCAGCTCGCGGCCGACCAGTTCGGCCGCGTGCGCCGCGTGCTGATCTGGGCGCGCTTCCAGGATGGCCTGGCGCGTCCGCTGGGCGGCAGCCTGCAGATGGACGACATACCATCGACCGCGCCGCCCGCCAACGCCGAGCCGGTGCCGGCGAGTCCGTCGTCCAGCGGAACCTTCCAGCCCGAATCGCGCTGATGCGCGCGGCCGGCGACGACTTCGAGCAACGCGCCTGCGGCGAGCTCGAACGCGCCGGCCTGAAACTGCTGGCGCGCAACTACACCACGCGCCACGGCGAGCTGGACCTGGTGATGCGTGACGGCGGCACCGTGGTCTTCGTCGAGGTGCGCTACCGCAAGAGCGCCAGCCACGGCGACGCCGCCACCTCGGTCACCGCCGCCAAGCAGGGCAAGCTGATACTCGCGGCACAGCACTGGCTGGCCGCGCACCCGCAACATGCGCGGGCGGCCTGCCGTTTCGACGTGGTCAGCTACGACGGCCCGCTGGAAGCGCTGCAGCGGCAATGGCTGCGTGGTGCATTCGAGGCGGGCTGAACCCCGCCCGGTGCGATAATCGCGGCATGACCCTGCCCGCTTCCCTGCTCGACAGCCTGCGCACGATCTTTCCCGGCGACGCACTGGACAGCGGCGACGACGCCCTGCGTCTCGCGGCGAGTGACCATTCGCGCCACGCGCATCGACCCGACGTCGTGGTCCATCCCGCCACGCACGCCCAAGTGGAGTCACTCGTTCTCGCCTGCCGCCAACATCGCGTGCCGCTCACCGCGCGCGGTGGCGGCACCAGTTCCACCGGCGCGTCGGTGCCGCTGGCCGGTGGCGTGGTGGCGAATTTCCAGCGCATGGATCGGATCGTGCGCATCGCGCCGGACGATCGCCTCGCGGTGGTCGAGCCCGGCGTCACCAACGAGGCCCTGCAACAGGCGCTGGCGCCGCACGGATTCTTCTGGGCGCCCGATCCCGGCTCGGCGCCTTGGTGCACGATAGGCGGCAACCTCGCCTGCAACGCGGGCGGGCCGCGCGCGCTGAAGTACGGCGCCACCCGCGACAACGTGCTGGGCCTGCGCGCAGTGGCGGGCACCGGCGCGGGTTTCCTCGCCGGCACACACACCACCAAGGATTCCACCGGCTACGACCTGACCCGCCTGCTGGTCGGCTCGGAAGGCACGTTGGCACTGATCACCGAGGCCACGCTGAAACTCACGCCCCGGCCCGCTGCCGTGCGCTCGCTGCGCGCCACCTATCGCGACACGGCCAGCGCGGCGCAGGCGGTGGCGCGCATCATGGCGCAGCCGGTGACGCCCGCGGCGCTGGAGTTCATGGATGCGCTGGCGCTCAAGCTGGCCCGCGACCACGCACCGGATGCCGACGTGCCCGAAGCGGGTGCGCTGCTGCTGATCGAGGTCGACGGCACGCCGGAGACCGTGGGCTTTGCCCAGGACGCGGTGGCACGCGCCGCGCGCGGCGAAGGCCTGATCGCGCTGGACATCGCGGCCGACGCTGGCGAGAACGCCGCATTGTGGGCCGCGCGCAAGGCGCTCTCGTTCGCCCAACGCGCGGTGACCGAGCACAAGATCAACGAGGACGTGGTGGTGCCGGTGAGCCGCCTGCCCGAACTGGTCGCCGGCGCGCAGGCGCTGGCCGCCAGGCACGCGGTACCGCTGGTGTGCTTCGGCCACGCCGGCAACGGCAACCTGCACGTGAACCTGCTGCCGCGCGACGTCGACGAGATCGAACGCGGCTACACCGCGCTGCCCGAACTGTTCGCCCTGGTGATCGCGCTGGGCGGCACACTGTCGGGCGAGCACGGCATCGGCGTGGTGAAGCGCGACTACCTGCCGCTGGCGCTGGGCGAGTCGACCATCGCGCTGATGCGCTCGGTCAAGGCCGCATTCGATCCGGATGGCATCCTCAATCCGGGCAAGGTGGTTTGAGGGCCGGGAATGGGGAATAGGGAATAGGGAATAGGGAATGGAGAAGAAAAGAAAGCTGGGCCCGATGCAGCAACAGCGCGACATGGACGCCTTGCTGGCGGAGATCCGCTGCGGGCACACCTGCGCGATGCAGCAGCCGCCGGGGCGGCGGCCGGTGCTGCAGGCGTCGACCCGGTCGCGCTTGCTGATCGTCAGCCAGGCGCCGGGGCGCAAGGTGGAGGAAAGCGGCATTCCGTTCGACGACGTCAGCGGCGAGCGCTTGCGCGACTGGCTGCAGATCGACCGCGCCACCTTCTACGACGCCGATCGCGTGGCGATCGTGCCGATGGATTTCTGTTTCCCGGGCAAGGGCAAGAGCGGCGACCTGCCGCCGCGACCTGCGTGCGCCGCGATCTGGCATCCGCGCCTGTTTTCGCTGCTCACCGGCGTGCATCTGACCCTGGCCATCGGTCAGTACGCCCAGGTCGGCATGCTCGGCGACGCGCGCGACGCCACGCTCACCGATACCGTGCGCAACTGGCGCACCCACCTGGCCCGCGGCGTGCTGCCGCTGCCGCACCCGAGCCCGCGCAACCGGCCGTGGGTGATGCACAACCTGTGGTTCGCGGCCGAGCTGCTGCCGGTGCTGCGCCAGCGCGTGGCCGATGTGCTGGCCGTGCCGGAGTGAGCGACCGGAACGAGCTGCCGCATTGCACCTTGCCGCCCGGCGCCGGCGTCGTCTAACCTGCCCCGCTACAACATTGTGGCCACGGGGCCGACCCCGGCCTTGCAGGGGAATCCTCGTTCATGAGCCTCAAGCTCCGTCTCACCGTACTCAATTTCTTCCAGTACTACATCTGGGGCGCGTGGCTGCTGACCATCGGCACCTGGTGGTTCCAGACCCAGCACTGGTCGGGCACCAGCTTCGGCGCGATCTTCTCGACCATGGGCATCGCCTCGCTGTTCATGCCCTCGCTGGTCGGCATCGTGGCCGACAAGTGGATCAACGCCGAACGCCTGTACGGCATCCTGCAGATCTGCGGCGCCGCGGTGCTGTTCTCGATCCCGCACGTGCAGGGCCCGGAGCAGATGTTCTGGGTGATGCTGTTGAACATGTGCTTCTACATGCCGACCATCTCGCTGGCGATCACGGTGACCTACAACGCGCTGAAGCAGGACGGCCTGGATGTGGTGAACACCTACCCGCCGATCCGCGTGTGGGGCACGATCGGCTTCATCGCCGCGACCTGGACCACCAGCCTGCTCGGCTTCAAGGCCTCGCCCGCCCAGTTCCACGTGGCCGCGGCCGCCTCGCTGCTGCTGGGCCTTTATGCCTTCACCCTGCCCAAGTGCCCGCCGCGGCTGCGCGCCGAGGAAGGCCGCGGCCTCGCCGACCGGCTGGGACTGACCTCGTTCACGTTGTTCAAGAACCGCAACATGGCGGTGTTCTTCATCTTCGCGATGCTGCTGGGCGCGGCGCTGCAGCTGACCAACGCTTATGGCGACGCCTTCCTCAGCGACTTCGTCAAGGTGCCTGAGTACGCCAACCTGCTGGCGGTGAAGTACTCGACCATCATCATCTCGATCTCGCAGTTCTCCGAAACCGCCTTCATCCTGACCATCCCGTTCTTCCTCAAGCGCTTCGGCATCAAGGCGGTGATGACGATGAGCATGCTGGCCTGGGTGCTGCGCTTCGGCCTGTTCGCGTTCGGCGACCCGGCCGGCGGACTGTGGATGATCGTGCTCTCGTGCATCATCTACGGCATGGCCTTCGACTTCTTCAACATCTCGGGCTCGCTGTTCGTGGAAAGCCAGGCCGATCCGAAGATCCGCGCCAGCGCCCAGGGCCTGTTCATGCTGATGACCAACGGCATCGGCGCGGTGCTGGGCAGCCTGATCGCCGGCTTCGTGATCGACCACTTCTTCACCAACCACCAGTGCGACGACACCGTGGCGATCTGCAAGGACTGGCCCGGCATCTGGCTGGCCTTCGCCGGCTATTCGCTGGTGATGGCGCTGCTGTTCGTGCCGCTGTTCAAGCACCGGCACGACCGCGGGGCCGCGCAGCGGGTGGTGTCCACGCACTGATCGCCGCGTCGCGGCAGCCGCGGGCCGCTACAATGCGCCGATGCGCATCGGCCCCTACCTGATCGACCCGCCCGTGGTGCTGGCCCCGATGGCCGGCGTCACCGACAAGCCGTTCCGGCTGCTGTGCAAGCGGCTGGGCGCGGGCCTGGCCGTGTCGGAGATGACCAATGCCGACCCGCGGCTGTGGCATACGCGCAAGTCGCTGCGGCGGATGGACCACGAGGGCGAACCCGAGCCGGTCAGCGTGCAGATCGCCGGCTACGACCCGGCGATGCTGGCCGAGGCGGCGCGCTTCAACGTGGCCAACGGCGCGCAGATCATCGACATCAACATGGGCTGCCCGGCCAAGAAGGTGTGCAACGTGTGGTCGGGCTCCGCCCTGCTGCAGGACGAGCCGCTGGTGGCGCGCATCGTGAAGGCGGTGGTCGACGCCGTCGAGGTGCCGGTGACGCTGAAGATCCGCACCGGCTGGGATCGGCAGAACCGTAACGCGCTGAACATCGCCCGCATCGCCCAGGACAACGGCATCGCCGCGCTGGCCGTGCACGGGCGCACCCGCGCCGACAAGTACGAAGGCGAGGCCGAATACGCCACCATCGCCGCGGTGAAGGCCGCCGTGCGCATTCCGGTGCTGGCCAATGGCGACGTCAACACGCCGCAGCAGGCCAGGCACGTGCTGGACGCCACCGGCGCCGACGCGCTGATGATCGGCCGCGGCGCCCAGGGCCGGCCGTGGATCTTCCGCGAGGTCGCCCATTACCTCGCCACCGGCGAATTGCTGGCCGAGCCGGAGCCGGCCGAAGTCGGCAGCATCCTGCTCGGCCACCTCGAGCAGCTGTACGCGTTCTACGGCGAACAGGCCGGCGTGCGCATCGCGCGCAAGCACCTGGGCTGGTACGCGAAGGATCGGCCGGAAAACGCCGCGTTCCGGCAGGTGGTCAACCGGGCGGAAACTGTCCACGAACAGTTGCGGCTGACCCGCGATTATTTCGCGGCGCTTGCTGCCGGCGACCGGCTGGCCGCCTGAACCCGCGGCCGTCCAGACGGCTGAACACGCGCCTAACCCCGCAGGGACAGGAATCGCCGCAAGCTGCAAAACCCGGAGCGGGGATGTATCATGCCCGACTTCATTTATCTTTCTATCCGAACAAAGGGATATAGACCGCGATGTCCAACTACCTGTTCACCTCCGAATCGGTCTCCGAAGGCCATCCGGACAAAGTCGCCGACCAGATCTCCGACGCCGTCCTCGACGCGATCGTCGCGCAGGACCCGCGCGCCCGCGTGGCCTGCGAAACCATGGTCAAGACCGGCGTGGCGATCGTCGCCGGCGAGATCACCACCGATGCGTGGATCGACCTGGAAGCGATCACCCGCAAAGTGATCCTGGACATCGGTTACGACTCCAGCGACGTCGGCTTCGACGGCGCCACCTGCGGCGTGATCAACCTGATCGGCAAGCAGTCGCCCGACATCAACCAGGGCGTGGACCGCAAGAAGCCGGAAGAACAGGGCGCGGGCGACCAGGGCCTGATGTTCGGCTACGCGACCAATGAAACGAAGGACTTCATGCCCGCCGCGATCTACTACTCGCACCGCCTGGTCGAGCAGCAGGCCAAGGTGCGCAAGAAGAAGAACTCGCCGCTGCCGTGGCTGCGCCCGGACGCCAAGAGCCAGGTCACCCTGCGCTACGAGAACGGCATCGCCACCGCGATCGACGCCGTGGTGCTGTCGACCCAGCACGACCCGAGCGTGAAGCAGAAGGACCTGATCGAGGCCGTGCGCGAGGAAATCCTCAAGCCGGTGCTGCCGGCCAAGCTGCTGCACAAGGGCACCAAGTTCCACATCAACCCGACCGGCAAGTTCGTGATCGGCGGGCCGGTGGGCGACTGCGGCCTGACCGGCCGCAAGATCATCGTGGACACCTACGGCGGCTGGGCCCGTCACGGTGGTGGTGCGTTCTCGGGCAAGGATCCGTCCAAGGTCGACCGTTCGGCCGCCTACGCTGCGCGCTACGTGGCCAAGAACATTGTGGCCGCCGGCATCGCCGACCGCTGCGAAGTGCAGGTGAGCTACGCGATCGGCGTGGCGCACCCCACCTCGATCTCGGTCACCACCTTCGGCACCGGCAAGATCAGCGACGAGAAGATCGAGAAGCTGATCCGCAAGCACTTCGACCTGCGTCCGTTCGGCATCCTGCAGATGCTCGACCTGATCCACCCGATGTACCAGCAGACCGCCAGCTACGGCCACTTCGGGCGCACTCCGCGCGACCTGGTCGACGCCAACGGCAACAAGTTCACCTCGTTCTCGTGGGAAAAGACCGACCGCGCCGAGGCGCTGCGCAAGGATGCGAAGCTGAAGTAAGCCTCGCCACGCCATCCAGGGAAACGGGCCGCCCAGTGCGGCCCGTTTCTTTTGGAGCCATCTCGACGCAAGCAAGGACGCGGCTACCGCTACAATGGGCGGATGTCTCTTATCCAATTGCAACGCGTCGACTTCAGCATCGGCGGCCCACTCCTGCTCGAACACGTCGATCTGTCGATCGAGGCGAACGAGCGGGTCTGCATCGTCGGTCGCAACGGCGAAGGCAAATCCACCCTGATGAAGCTGATCGCCGGCGAGCTGCATGCCGACGACGGCGAGGTGCGCGTGCAGAACGGCATCGTGGTGGCGCGGATGGCGCAGGAGGTGCCGCACGGCACCGAGGGCAGCGTGTTCGACGTGGTCGCCGAGGGCCTGGGCGACCTGGGCCGGCTGCTGGCGCGTTATCACCACCTGCTCGACACCGGCGATTTCGACGCGCTGGGCGACGTGCAGCACGAGATCGAAGCGCAGCACGGCTGGGATCTGGACCGCCGCGTCAGCGACGTGATCACCCAGCTGGAGCTGCCCGGCGAGACCGACTTCGCTGCGCTGTCCGGCGGCATGAAGCGCCGCGTGCTGCTGGCCCAGGCGCTGGTACGCAAGCCGGACGTGTTGCTGCTGGACGAGCCGACCAACCACCTGGACATCGAGGCGATCGGCTGGCTGGAAAGCTTCCTCAAGCAGTTCGCCGGCAGCATCATCTTCGTCACCCATGACCGCAGCTTCCTGCGCGCGCTGGCGACGCGCATCGTCGAGATCGACCGCGGCCAGCTCACCGACTGGCCGGGCGATTACGACAACTACCTGCGCCGCCGCGAGGAGCGCCTGCACGCCGAAGCGCAGGCCAACGCGCTGTTCGACAAGAAGCTGGCGCAGGAGGAAGTATGGATTCGCCAGGGCATCAAGGCCCGGCGCACCCGCAACGAGGGCCGCGTGCGCGCGCTGAAGGCGCTGCGCAACGAGCGCGCCGAGCGGCGCAACCTGGGCGGCAACGTGAAGATGACCGCCGCCAACGCGCAGTCGTCCGGCAAGAAGGTGATCGACCTCAAGCACGTGCACCAGGCCTACGACGGCCGCGTGCTGATCGACGACCTCTCGACCACCATCCTGCGCGGCGACCGCATCGGCATCATCGGCCCCAACGGCGCCGGCAAGAGCACCCTGCTGAAGATCATGCTGGGGGAACTGACGCCACTGCGCGGCACGGCCGAGCTGGGCACGTCGATCCAGATCGCCTACTTCGACCAGCACCGGCTGCAGCTCAACGACTCGCTCAACGCGCTGGACAACGTGGCCGAGGGCCGCGAGTTCATCGAGCTCAATGGCCAGCGCAAGCACATCATCGGCTACCTGCAGGATTTCCTGTTCTCGCCCGAACGCGCCCGCGCGCCGATCACCCGCCTGTCCGGCGGCGAACGCAACCGCCTGCTGCTGGCCAAGCTGTTCGCCCAGCCGTCCAACCTGCTGGTGATGGACGAACCGACCAACGACCTCGACGTGGAAACACTCGAACTGCTGGAAGAGTTGCTCACCGACTACCAGGGCACCTTGCTGCTGGTTTCGCATGACCGCGCCTTCCTCGACAACGTGGTGTCCAGCACTCTGGTGCTGGAGGGCGAGGGCCAGATCGGCGAATACGTGGGCGGCTACAGCGACTGGCTGCGCCAGCGGCCGGCTCCGCGCGGCACCACCGCGACCGGCAAATCCCCTGCCCCGGCCCCAGCCGCACCGACAGTGGCGAAGCGCAAGCGCAGCTTCAAGGAACAGCACGAGCTGGAGCAGTTGCCCAAGCGCATCGAGCAACTGGAAACCGACATCGCCACGCGCACCGCCGCGATGAACGAGCCCGCATTCTTCCAGCAGGACAGCGCGGCCATCGTCAAGGCCAACGAGGCATTGGTGGCAGTGCAGGCGGAACTTGATGCGGCTTACGCGCGCTGGTCGGAGCTGGACGACTGATTGGGGTTTCGGGGAAGAGCTTCCCCCCATCCGCCCTTCGGGCACCTTCCCCCGCAGGCGGGGGAAGGAAGCATGCGTCGAGGCCCCACCGCTTCCTTCCCCCGTGCAACGGGGGAAGGTGCCCGAAGGGCGGATGGGGGCCGCCGCTTCCCCGTCGTATCATCCGCTGACTCATTCGCGGACGTCGCCATGTACACGCTCTACTACTCCCCCGGTGCGGCCAGCATGCTGGTGCATCTGGTGCTGCTCGAAATCGGCGCGCCGCACGTGCTGGAGCGCGTGGACCTGGACGCCGGCCAGCAGCGCAGCGCGGCCTATCTCGCACTGAACCCGAACGGCGTGGTGCCGACCCTGGTCGTCGACGGCGTGCCGCATGGCGAAGCGGCGGCACTGGCGATGCTGCTGGCCGAACGGCATCCCGAGGCCGCGCTGGCGCCTGCGCTGGCCAGCGCGCAACGTGCCGATTGCCTGCAGCGGATGTTCCACCTGGCCAACGCGCTGCAGCCGCTGTTCCGCCAGTGGTTCTACCCCGGCGACCACCTGCCCGACGCCAGCGATGCCGTGAAGGAAGCCGCGCGCATCGGCATCGAGAAGTGCTGGTCGCAGCTCGATGCCCACCTCGCCACGCAAGGCCCGTACATGCTGGGCGAGCGCTTCAGCATCGTCGACCTCTACGCCCTGATGCTGATGCGCTGGTCGCGCAACATGCCGAAGCCCGCGACGAACTGGCCGCATCTGGCCGCACTGGCCACGCGACTGAAGGGCCGTCCGTCGTGGAAGCAGCTCTGTGCGGTTGAAGGCCTGATCGAGTGGGCATGAGGCCATGAGTGACGCCCCCGGCGCCGACGCCTGGGCGGTCTACCTGCTCGAATGCGCCGATGGCCGCGTCTACACCGGCATCGCCCGCGATCCCGCGCAGCGCTACGCGAAGCACCTCGCCGGCAAGGGCGCCCGCTTCACCCGCTCCAATCCGCCGCGGCAGTTGCTGGGCTGGGTATGGGTTGCCAGCCATGGCGACGCGCTGCGGCTGGAGATGGCCTGGAAACGCCTGCCGCGGGCGCAACGCATCGCGGCGCTGCGGGAAGGCATGTCGGCATGACGCGCACGAACGCGTGCTAGCATCACCCGTGAAGGGGAGTAGCTCCCACTCGCTGTCACCGTCAATACGGGCTTGACCCCGGTGCAGCGGCAAACCGCCAGGTTTGCGAGCAAGACCTTCGCCGTCCCACGGCGAAGCTGCGTCCATCACGAACGCCTTTGACGCCGTGGCTCCACCGCGCGACCACCCCGTCCTGCAGCCACCCACCTCAAAGAGATCCCCATGGAATCACTGGCCAATCCCGAAATCTGGATCGCCCTCGCGACGCTGACCGCACTGGAGCTGGTGCTCGGCATCGACAACATCATTTTCATCTCGATCCTGGCGGGCAAGCTTCCGCCGGAGCAGCGGGACAAGGCGCGCCGCCTCGGCATCGTGCTGGCCGCGATCACCCGGCTGGGCCTGTTGATGGCGATCGCCTGGATCGTCGGGCTGACCGCGCCGCTGTTCTCGCTGTTCGGCCACGCCTTCTCGTGGCGTGACCTGATCCTGGTCGGCGGCGGCCTGTTCCTGATCGGCAAGGCCACCCACGAAATCCACCAGAAGCTGGAAGGCGCCAGCGAGCAGGTGACCGTGGGCACGGCCACCGCGACGTTCGGCGGCGTGATCGTGCAGATCATGCTGCTCGACATCGTGTTCTCGCTGGACTCCATCATCACCGCGGTGGGCATGGTCGACGAGCGCTGGGTGATGGTCACCGCGATCCTCGCCTCGATCGGCTTCATGCTGGCTTTTGCCCGGCCGATCGGCGAGTTCGTGGAGCGCCATCCCACGGTCAAGGTGCTGGCGCTGAGCTTCCTGATCATGATCGGCCTGGTGCTGGTGGCCGACGGTTTCGGCCAGCACATTCCCAAGGGCTACATCTACGCCGCGATGGCCTTCTCGGTGTTCGTGGAGCTGATCAACCTGTGGATTCGGCGGCGCGCGAACCGGCAGGTGGCGCCGGTGGCGCTGCACGAGAAGTACACCGGAGGCGACGCCGGCTAGTCGCGCGCCAGCTCCAGCGGCAACCACAGCTGGGCGACGGCTCCGGGCGCGCCTTCGCGGGTGCCCAGGCTGACGCCGCCTTCGTGTGCTTCGGCGATCTGTCGCACCAGGGCCAGGCCGATGCCGGAGCCGCCGGGCTTGGTGGTGAAGAACGGCACGAACAGGTTGTCGCTGCCAGGCAGGCCGGGGCCGTCGTCGAGAATCTCGATCAGCACACGCTCGCCCTCGCTGCGCCAGCGCATCACCACCTCGCCCTTGCCGTTGAGGCTCGCCTCGACGGCGTTGCGCAGCAGGTTGATCAGCGCCTGTTCGAGCTGGTCGGGATCGGCCTGCAGCGACAGCGGCGGCCCGTCTTCGACGCGCACGACGAGGCGCTGCTCCAGCCGCGCCACCGCGGCAATGCGCTCGGCCAGATCGACGCTCCGCTTCTGCGGCGGCGGCAGCGCGGCCAGCTTGCTGTAGCCGGCCAGGAAACGGGCCAGCGATTCGGCGCGGTTGCCGATCACCTGCAGGCCGCCGCGGGCATCCTCGCGCCAGTCGTCGGGCAGCGGTTCGCGCGCGACCAGGCTGGCCAGCGTGCCGGCCAGCGAATGGATCGACGCCAGCGAGTTGTTGACCTCGTGGCCAAGCACACGCAGCAGCCGCTGCCAGGCCTGGCGCTCTTCCTCGCGCAGCGCGCGGCCGACGTCGTTGACGACCAGCAGCTGGCCGTTGCGGCCTTCGTTGCGCAGTGGCGCGTGGCGAATCTCGAAGCGGCCGCTGCGGCCGGGAAACACGTGCCGCACGACCTGCGCCGATGGCGCGGCGAGCAGCGCATCGAGGCCCAGCTCGTCCGCGCGGCGGCCCATCAGCGCGTGGCGCTCGCCGGTGAGCAGGCGTTGCGCGGCGGGATTGAGCAGGCGCAGGCGGACGTCGCTGTCGAACACGAACACGGCGCTATCCAGCGAGGCCAGCGTCTTGCCCAGCAGGCGCGCCGAATCCTCCGATTGCAGGCGCTCGCGCTGCAGCCGGTCGGCCAGCGCGTTGATGTCGTAGATCGCCTCGCCCAGCACGCCGCCGCTCACCCCGCGCAGGCTGTAGTCACCTTCGCGCAGCGCCTCGAGCAGGCCGACCAGGGTGTACAGCGGATACACCACGCGCCGGTGCTGCCAGCGGGCGAGCATCGCGGTGAGCACCAGCACGGCGACGGCGAGCAGCCAGCACAGTTCGACCTCGGGCCGCCCCGTCAGCAGCACGATCGCCAGCGCCGCCAGTGCAGGCAACGCCACCAGCCAGCCGCCGGACAGCACGCGCCGCTCGAATGCGGGCATGCGCGCGCGGCGCCGCGATGGCGCCCTGGCCACGGGTTCAGCCATCGTCGTCACTGGCGGGATCGCGCAGCGCGTGCTTTTCCATGCGGCGGTAAAGCGTCTGGCGGGTGATCCCCAGCGCATCGGCGGCATGCTGCAGGTTGCCGTCGTGACGTTCCAGCGCGCGCCGCACCAGATGCGCCTCGGCCTGATCGATGGTCATGTCGTCGAGCTCGGTCGACGCCGCCGCCGTGCCACCACCCGGGCCGGGACCGAAAGCCAGCGCCGAGTCGCTGACCAGATCCTGCTCGGCCAGCAGCGCGGCGCGTTCCATCAGGTGGCCCAGCTCGCGCACGTTGCCCGGCCAGCGCCAGGCCAGCAGCGCGCGCTCGGCCGACGGCGCCAGGCGCAGATCGTGACGGCCATAACGCGCGGCGCTGCGTTCGAGGAAGCTGCGCGCCAGTGGCAGGATGTCGTCGCGGCGTTCGCGCAGCGGCGGCAGGCGGATTTCCAGCGTGTTGAGTCGATACAGCAGGTCCTTGCGGAAGCGCCCCGCCTCCACCTCGACGGCCAGGTCGGCATTGGTGGCCGAGACCAGCCGCACGTCCGCGCTCTGCGTGCGCGAGGAGCCCAGCCGCTCGAACTCGCCATCCTCCAGCACGCGCAGCAGCTTCGGCTGCTGCGAGATCGGCACGTTGCCCACTTCGTCGAGGAACAGCGTGCCGCCGTCGGCCAGCTCGTAGCGACCGATGCGTTCGCTCTTGGCGTCGGTGTACGCGCCGCGCACGTGGCCGAACATTTCCGACTCGAACACGTTCTCGGCGATGCCGCCCATGTTGACCTTGACCAGCGCCTTCGCCGCGCGTCGCGACTGCGCGTGCAGCGCCTGCGCGATGACGCCCTTGCCGGTGCCGTTCTCGCCCAGCACCAGCACGTTGGCGTCGCTGGGCGCGACCCGCGCCACCAGTTCCATCACCCGGCGCATCGCCGGCGACTCGGCGATCAACGCTTCGCCGCCACCGCGCAGCAGCGCGTTCTCCGCCTCCAGTCGACGCTGCCGCCGCGCCCCTTCGCCCAGCGCGATCTGCGTGCGCACGATGCTGAGCACGCGCGCGTTGTCCCACGGCTTCTCGATGAAATCGCCGGCGCCGCGGCGCAGCGCATCCACCACCAGCGGCACGTTGCCCCACGCCGTCATCACCACCACTGGCAGCTCCGGCACGTGCTGGCGCAACGCATCGAGCAGGGCCAAGCCTTCCTCGCCCGAGGTGGTGTCGCGGGTGTAGTTGAGGTCGATCAGCGCGCAGCTGAAATCGCGCTGGCGCACCGCCTCCAGTGCGGCCGAGGGACCATCCACGCCCACGCTGGCGAAGCCTTCGGACTTCAGCAGCAGGCGCAAGGCCTCGCGCACGTCGGCCTGGTCGTCGACCAGCAGGACGGTGGGATTCGATTCGCGTGTCATGTCGTTCCGTTCACGGGTTCAGCGAAGCATATCGGCTCCGGTGCGCGGGAGCGCATCAGTCGTAGCGCAGCGCAATGGCCGGCGCCACGCGCAGCGCGCGAATCATCGGCACCAGTGACGCAGACATTGCCACCAGCACCACCACCAGCAGTACCGGCACGAACACCCGCATGTCATGCGCCTGCGTGTGCAGGTTGGGGTCGGCCAGCAGGCCCGACCACGGCCACGCCAGCAGCAGGCCGATGCCCAGCCCGAGGCCCAGCTGCCACAGCAACTGCCGCGCGACCTCGCGCACGATCGCGGCGTTGCCCGCACCGATCGCGCGGCGTATCCCGAATTCCCGCGTGCGCTGCGCCACCGAAAAGGCCAGCACGCCATACAGTCCGGCGGCCGCAAGCAGCAGCGCGATCAGACCCAGCGCGCTGAATACCTGGGTCAGCACCAGCAAGCCGATCCGTCCGGAAGCCATCAGGTGCGACTGGCTGTGCACGTAGTGCACGGCGGCCTGCGCATCCACGCTGTGCACCAGTGCCGTGAGGCGCGGCCCGTAGGCATGGGCATCCGCCCGCGTGCGCACGGCCAGGCCAACGGCGGCCAGCGGCGACATCCCCTGCGACTGCTGCAGCGGCACCAGGAATCCCGGCACCGATCGCTCCATCTGGGTATCCAGCTGCAGCGGCTCGATCACGCCGACCACGGTGACGGTGGTCGCCCACGGCTGCTCGGGATAGAGCACCAGCGATTGACCCACCGCCTCCTGGCCAGGCCACAGTGCGACGGCGGTCTTGTGATCGATCACCGCGACCGGCTGGCTGTCGGCACGATCGCGCGTATCGAAGAACCGGCCGGACAGCAGGCGCACGCCGTAGGTGTCGAGGAAGTGCCCGTCGACGATGCCCATCTGCGCTTCGGTCCAGCCGCCGGACGGACGCGAGCGTCCCTTCGCGCCGATCATTTCGTGGCTGCCCAGCCGCGCGCCGGGCACGGTGTTGGCGGCCGTGGCATCCAGCACCTGCGGGTCCGCGCGCAGGCGTTCGGCCAGCGTGTTGAAGAAGCGGATGCGCTGCTCGTCCTTCGCATACGCTTTCGGCGGCAGCGCCACCTCGGCGGTCAGCACATGGCTGGCATCGCCACCGCCGGCCGCGGGCACCGCCAGCAGCTGATTCAGCGAGCGCACGAAGGTGCCGGCGCCGACCAGCAAGACCACGGTCAGCACGATTTCCATCACCACCAGGCTTTTGGCGATACGCGCAAACGCGCCGCCCGAGCCCTTGCTGCCTTCGCGCAGCGCATCCTGCATGTCGGCGTGCGAGGCGCGCCACGCCGGTATCAGTCCGGCCAGCGCCGTGGTGAGAAACGCCACGGCGACGGCGAACATCAGCACGCCGCCGCTGATGCCGAAATGCTGGAAGCCGGGAGCCTGCCGGTCCGCCGTCATGTAGGCGGAGATGATCCAGCGATTGCCCCAGTGCACGATCGGCAGCGCCAGGGCCAGCGACATCATGCCGAGCATCAGACTCTCCGCCAGCACGGCAAGCATCAGCCGGCCACGGCTGCTGCCCAGCGCACTGCGCAAGGCCAGTTCGCGACGCCGGCTCAGAGTCTGCACCAGTTGCAAATTGGCCACGTTGACGCAGGCCAGCAGCAACACCAGCGCGGCGGCGGCGAACATCAGCCAGACCCAGCGCAGCATGTCTTCGGGCGCAAAACTCACCGCCAGCGGCTTGGCCGTCAGGGCCTGCTGCATCTGCCACGACTTCGACCGCTGCCGCAGCTGGCCGTCCAGCGCACCCAGCTGCGAACGCGCCTGGACCAGGCTGACACCGGGCTTGAGCCGCCCGGCCATGTACACGGAATCGTGCTGCCCTGCGCGAGGTTGCAGCGGCATCCACAGCTGGCTGACACCCGGAAAGCCGAACGCCGCCGGCAGCACGCCGACCACCGTCGCCCACTCGCCATTGACGCGCACGGCACGCCCGATCACCGCGGGGTCGGCGTCAAACCCGTGCCGCCACAAGGTCTCGCCGATCAATACCACCGGGGCGGCGTCGGGCACGTCGTCCGCCGTGCCGAAGCCGCGCCCCAGCAACGGCTTGACGCCCAGCAGATCCATCATCGACGAGGTCCACAAGGTGCCGCTGTAAAAGCTGGTGCCGTTGCCATGGTCCATGCCCAGGCCGACCGATGCATAGGCACCATCCTCATCCAGTCCCTGCAGTCGGCCATGCAGGTCGAGGTACTGGCTGCTCTCGATATCGCCGATGCCGCTGCCGTTGTCGTGCACCTCGCCGATCGCCAGCAGCCGATCGGCATGCGGGAACGGCAGCGGCTGCAGGACCAGGGTGTCGATCAGGCTGAACAGAAACAGCAGCACGCCCAGGCCGACGCCCAGCATGCCGGTCGACAGACAGGTGTAACCCGGCCGCGCCAGCAACCGCCGCCATGCACCGCGAAATTCGCGCACGATCATTCCCTGCTCCCCCGCAACGCGCGCATCGGATGAACCCGGCCGGCACGCAGCGCCGGCACCAGGCAGGCCAGCACACCGGCCACGGCCAGCACCGCGCAGACGCCGCCGATGGCCACCGGGTCGACCGCGCCGCGGCCGATGTCTTCCAGCACCGCGCGCAGCACGCCGGACAGTCCCAGCGCGAGGCCGACGCCCAGCACCAGGCCAAGCCCGATCTGCCACAGCCCGCCGCGCAGCACCAGTCGCATCAAGCGCCATGGCGAGGCGCCCAGCGCGCTGCGCACGCCGAACTCGCGTTCGCGGGCGGCCACCGCCACCGCCATCACCGCGTACATGCCGGCCGCGGCGAGCAGCAGCGCCAGCGCGGCGAAGATGCCGACCAACAACAGGTTGAGGCGCATGTCCGCAGTGGTGCTGCGCACGATGCCCTGCATGCTGCGTACGTTGGCGATCGGCTGGTTCGGCGCGACGGCGGTCACCGCCGCCGCCAGCGCATCGCGCCACGCGTTCGGGTCGCCATGGCCGCGCAGCGCGAAGCGCATCGGTTCGAAGCTGCGGAAAATCGCCATGGCGTTGTCGGTCATCTGCGCCAGCGGCACGTACAGCACTTCCGGCTGTTCTTCCAGCGGACCGAACTGGTTGGTGTCACCGACCACGCCCACGATCCGCGCCGACCACAGTCCGGCATGGTCGCCGCGCTCACCGCGCTGGATCAGCTTGCCGAGGGCCTGGCCGCCATAGTGCTTCTGCGCCATCGCCCGGTTGATGATCGCCACCGGCTCGCCGCCGCGGATATCGTTGCGACCGAACGTGCGCCCCTCATGCGTGGCGATGCCGAACAGCGCGAAGAAGTCGGGGTCGACGCCGCGGTACTGCGTGTTGAACATCTCCCCGCTACCGGGCAGGTGCAGGCCGCCGAGGTTGAACTGGCCACTCCACAGGTCCGCCGGAAGATTGGTGGTGGAGGTCACCGTGGTCACGCCGGGTATCGCGCGCAGACGTTCAAGCACGCGCGTCGACAGGCGCTCCACCGCGGCGGCGTCGGGATAGTCGGCCAGCACCGGCGCCAGCTCGAAGGTGAGGATGCCGTCGCTGTCGAAACCCAGCGGCGTGCGCGCGGCGTCGTACAGCGTGTGCAGGAACAGGCCCGCGGCACTGAGCAGCGCGGTCGCCAGCGCCACCTGGGCCACCACCAGCACGCGGCCCAGCCGACCGCTGTGCGGGCCCAGCCCGCTGCGTCCGCCTTCGCGCAGTTCGTCGATCCCGGTGACGCGGCGCCCGCGCCACAGACCCAGCGCCGCGGCCAGCAGCGCACCGCCCAGCCCGACCAGCAGGGCCAGCAGGGCCAGCAGCCATGTCGCGGCATCGAAATGCAGCCGACCATTCGGCAACCACTCCGCCGGCATGTGGCTTTGCAAGGCGCCAAGGCCGATCATCGCCAGCAGCATGCCGACCAGCGCACCGGCGACGCCGACCAGCAGCGCTTCGGCCAGCGCCGGCAATGCCAGCCGCGACATCGGCGCGCCCAGTGCACCGCGCACCGCGGCATCGTGGCTGCGCGACAGCGCACGCAGCAGCATCAGGTTGGTCAGGTTGACCAGGGCGATCAGCAACACGAACAGTGCACTGGCGAGGAACAGCGTCAGCACGTGGCCGGCATCGGCATGCTGCCAGGCACTGAACGGCTGCGCGCCGAAGTGGGCACGCCTCCAGTCATCGTTGCCCAGCGCGACGTACATCGCGTGCAGGCGCGTGTCGACCTCGGCCGCCACCGTGGCGGCGGCCACACCGGCGTTGGGGCGCAGCAGCGCCATGTAGTTGGTGCCGTCATTGACGGTGTTCGGCGGCAGCGCGGCGGGCAACACCACGTCGCCCGCGAAGCCCAGCGCGGCGAAGTCTTGCGGCAACACGCCGACGATGGTGCGCGGCGTGCCTTCGATCGAAATGCTGCGGCCGATCACGCCGGCGTCGCCGCCATAACGGCGCTGCCAGAAACCGTGGCCCAGGATCACCACCTGCGGCCCGTGCGGCCGGTCCTCCTCGGCGCTGAAGTTGCGACCAAGCTGCAGGGACAGACCGACCGTCGGCAGCAGGCCGCGATCGGCGTAGCTCGCCGGCACCAGCTCCGGCTGGCCGCCACCGGCGATGTTCAACTTCGGGCCATCCTGGATCAGGCCGAGCGATTGCACGCCTTCCAGCGACTGCATGTGCTGGTACTGCTGCGGCGACACCGCGCTGACATGGTCGCCGTTCCAGGGACCGGCCACCAGCAGCCGCGAGGCCTGCGGCACCGGCAGCGGCTGCAGCAGCACCTGGTCGATCAGGGTGAACACAGCGGCAGTGCTGCCGACGCCCAGCGCCAGCACGCCGGCCGCCAGCAGCAGGAAACCGGGACGCCGCAGACTCGCGCGCCAGGCACGCCAGATTTCCGCCAGCCAGATGTTCATCGCGAAAGCTCCCGCGTCATGTGCTTCATCGTCGCTACTCTCCGCGCAAGGCGCGCATGGGATGGGTTCGACCGGCGCGCAGCGCCGGCACCAGGCAGGCCAGCAAACCGGCGAAGGCCAGCACCACGCACACGCCGGCCAGCGCCCACGGATCGAAGGCGCGGCGACCGAGCTGCTCGATCAGCGCGCGCAACAGGCGGGTGAACACCAGCGCCATGCCGACGCCCAGCACCAGCCCCGCCGCGATCTGCAGCAGGCCGCCACGCAGCACTAGGGCGACCAGCCGCGAAGGCTGCGCACCGAGCGCCATGCGCACGCCGAATTCGCGTTCGCGCGCGGCCACCGCCACCGCCATCACCGCATACAACCCGGCCGCGGCCAGCAACAGCGCGAGCGTGGCGAATACACCGATCAGCAGCAGGTTCAGTCGCGCGTCGGCGGTGGTCTGCTCGACGATGCTGCGCATGCTGCGCAGCCTGGCGATGGGTTGCTCGGGCGCCACCGCAGCCACCGCCTCGCGCACGCCGGCGCGCCAGTCATCCGGATTGCCGTGGCCGCGCACCGCGAAACGCAGCGGTTCCAGCTCGCGGAAGATCGCCATCGTGGGCGCCGGCAGTTGCGCCAGCGGCAAATACACCACCGGCAGCGGCGGATGCAGCGGGCCGCGCTGCCAGGTGCGGGGCACCACGCCGACGATGCGCATGGGCACGGGTGCCGCATTGCTCACCTCGATGTCGAGCTGCTGGCCCAGCGCGCGACCGTGATACCACTGGTCGGCCAGATCCTGGCTGATGATCGCCACCGGCGCGCCGCCTTGCTGGTCCGTCAGCGCGAAGTCGCGTCCCTCGCGCAGGTGCATGCCGAACACCTTGAAATAGTCCGTGCCGATGCCCTTCACCTGCGACTGGAATTCACCGCCCGTGGGCGTGCGCATGCCGTTGTTGAACGAGCCGAAGATGTCGTCGCTGGTGGGCAGGTTGGTGGTCACCGCCGCGGCGCTCACGCCGGGCAGGATGCGCAGGCGCTCGACCAGCTGCCGGGTCATGGCCAGCATCGACGCGGTGTCCGGATAGTGGCCTTTCACCGGCGCCAGTTCGAACGTGAGCACGCCGGTTTCCGTGTAGCCCAGCGGCTGGCGCGAGGCATCGCCGATGGCACGCACGAGCAGGCCGGCGGCGCACAGCAGCACGGTCGCCAGCGCCACCTGCGCCACCACCAGGCCGCGGCTCAGGCGGCCACGGTCGATGCCGACGCCGCTGCGCCCGCCTTCGCGCAATGCCTCGACACTGGCCGCGCCCCGGCTGCGCAGCACGCCGAACGCGGCCGCCAGCACTGCGCCCAGCAACCCCATGCCGAAAGCGAGCTGCCAAGCCGTGGCGCCCACCTGCACCTGGCCGCCCCAGCGCCACGAAGCGGGAATGGCCCCCTGCAGCAAGGCCAGCCCGACCAGCGCCAGCGCCATGCCCGCCAACGCCGCCACGACACCGATGAGCAGGCCCTCGGCCAGCGCCGGCAGCAGGCTGCGCCAGCATGACGCGCCCAGTGCATGGCGTACCGCCACGTCATGCTGGCGCGCCAGCGCGCGCAGCATCATCAGGTTGGCCAGATTGACCAGGGCGATCAGCAACACCAGCGCCGCGCTGGCGAGGAACAGCAGCAGCAACGGCCGTGCCTCCTGCTGGAACGCGGCGGCATAGCCTTGCGCGCCGAAGCGCGGCTTCTTCCAGTTGCCGCCCATGCCCATGTCGCGAAACATCGTGCGCTCGGCGGCATCGACCTGCGCCGACGCGGTGGCGATGTCCACGCCATCGGCCAGGCGCGCGATCACCTGGTGGCCGTTGTGGTTGTAGTCGTGGCTCACCGCCGGCAACGCACTCGGCAGCACCACGTCGCCCGGCCCCAGCAAGGTGTTGAAGGCCGCCGGCAGCACGCCCACGATGGTGTGGGGCACGCCCTCCACTTTCAGCATGCGGCCCACCACGCCCGGGTCGCCCGCATAGGCGCGTTGCCACAGCCCATGGCCGAGCAGCACCGCCTTCGGCCCGTTCGGGCGATCCTCTTCCACGCTGAAGTTGCGGCCCAGCGCGGGACGCAGAGCCAGCGTGGGCAACAGGCCGCGATCCATCTCGATCAGCGGTACCTGCGACGGCGCGCCCGCTCCGGCGATGTTCGCCGCGGTACCCATGTGCACCAGCCCCATCGACGCCAGCCCCGCCGGTGACGCCAGCGACTGGTACTCGTGCGGCGAGATGGAGCCGACCTGCGCGTTGCCGTGCAGGGGCCCGATCACCACCAGCCGGTCCGCCTGCGGCGCCGGCAACGGGCGCCACAAGGTGTTGGCGATCAGCACGAACACCGCCACGCTGGCGCCGATGCCCAGCGCCAGCACGCCGCTGGCCAGCAGCATGAAGCCGGGCCGGCGCAGGCTGCCGCGCCACGCGCGGAGGATTTCGGCAAGCCAGATACTCATGCGGACATTCCCCTGCGCCAGCCGTCGGTGACTCGGGAGCGCAACGGCATCGGGTCTTGCGACGTGACATCCATGGATCAATCCCCCTGAAGAACGCGCATCGGTTGCACCCGGCCTGCACGCAGGGCGGGCGAGAGGCAGGCAAGCACGCCGAAGGCCAGCAACAGCACGCAGATGCCGCCTGCGATCCATGGGCCGAGCAGCGCATGTGAGCCGAGTTGTGCGAACGAGGCGGCGAATATCCGCGGGAAGGCGGCGGCCAGGGCCAACCCCAGCACCAGGCCGATCACGATCTGGGCCATCCCGCCGCGCAGCACCAGCGCGGCCAGTCTTGCCGGCGACGCGCCCAGGGCGGAGCGCACGCCCAACTCGTGTTCGCGCGCCGCCACCGCGACCGACATCACCGCGTAGAGGCCGACTCCGGCGAGCAGCAAGGCCATCGTCGCGAATACGCCGCAGATCCAGATGCCGGTCCGCGCGCCACCCGATGCCTCGGCAACGATCGAACGCATGCTGCGCACCTGGGCGATCGGTTGCTGCGGCGCCACCGCGGCGATGACTTCGCGCAGCGCCTTGCCGTAGCCGGCGGCATCGCCGCGCACGCGCAAGGCGAAATGCATCGACTCGTTGCTGCGGAAGCCGGCCATGAGCGCATCGGGCATCTGCGCCAGCGGCACGTAAAGTTCCGCCGGCATCTTCGACTCGTCGCCCGGCGGGTAGGTGTCGTCGACCACGCCCACGATGCGCGCCGTCCACGGCTTGCCCGGATGCACCGTGTCGTCCATCTGCACCTGCTGGCCCAGCGCCTTCCCGCCATACATCCGCTCGGCCATGGTTTGGCCGATGACGGCCACGGCCTCACTGCCGCGTCCCTCCTGTGGCGTGAACAGCCGGCCACGCTGCAAGTGGATGCCGAACACCCGGAAATAGTCCGCGCCCACGCCACGATAGAGAACGAACGCCGGCGCATCGCCGTGCGCGTGTGCGGCGATGCCGAAGGAACCGAGGTAATCGTCCACCGGCAGGCTGGTGGACGCCGTGGCGTCAAGCACGCCAGGCAGCTGGCGCATGCGCTCGACCAGCCGTTGCGACAACGCCGTCACCGCCTGTACATCCGGGTAGTCGGCCTGCACCGGAGCGAGCGCAACCGTCGCCACGTTGGTGTCGTCGAAGCCCCATGGCGCGCGTGCATCGTCCCAGGACTTGCGCAGGAAAATCCCGCAGGCACCCAGCAGCACCACCGTCAGTGTTACCTGCGCGATCACCAGTGCGCGGCTGAGCCGGCCCTGGTAATGCGTGGCGCCGCTGCGGCCGCCCTCGCGCAGGTCGTCGAAGGAAACGATGGCGCGGGCACGCCACAGCCCCAGCGCCGCCGATACCAGCGTCGACAGCAGCGATACCAGCACCACCAGCAGCAGCGTGTGCGTCCCCAGATGCAGCTCGCCGCCGATGGCTTCGGGCGGAATGATGCTGCGCAACGCCGCCACGCCCGCCAGCGTCAACAACACGCCGAAGCCGGCACCCAACAGGCCCACCAGCAGGCTTTCGACGAACAACGGCGCACCCTGGCGCCAGCGTGGCGCGCCCAGCGCACTGCGCACCGCGGTGTCGCGCTGCCGTGCCAGTGCGCGCAGCAGCAACAGGTTCGCCTGGTTGACCAGGGCGATCAGCAAGACCAGCAACGCGCTGGCCTGGAACAGCACCAGCACGCGGGCACCCTGCACGTGCAAGGCGGTGTGATAGTCGGTGGCGCCGTAACGAAAGTGGTCGTCGCGTTTGTCGGGCGAACGGGCGGCATCCGCCCGCAATCGCGCATCCACCTGCGCACCCACCGCGGCAGGGTCCGCATCGTCGGCGAGGCGGGCGATCGCGAGATAGAGGTGCTGGTCGCCGGCACCATCGGGCGTCAACATGGCCGGCAGCATGATGTCGCCTCCCGTGCCCGCCGCAACGAAGGCCTCGGGAAGCACGCCGATGATGGTGTGCGGCGTGCCTTCGACTTTCAGGGTCCGGCCAATCGCGGCCGGATCGCCCGCGTACTGGCGCTCCCAGAAATCGTGGGTAAGCATGACCACCGGCGGCCCGTGCGGGCTGTCCTCGCCGGCAACGAAGTTGCGTCCCAGCTGCGGCTGCATGCCGAGCGTGGGCAGCACGCTGCGATCGGCGTAGGTGGCCTGCACCCGCTGCGGCACGCCATCGCGCTGGATGTTGACCACCGGCGTGGCGAACGCGAGCAGGCCGATCGAGCGCACGCCATCCAGTTTTTGCAGCTCCGCGTACTGCCGCGTGGAAACCCTTGGCGGCCACCGGGGCATCAGCTTGCCCACGGCCACCAGCTGTGATGCCTGCGGCAGCGGCAACGGCTTGAGCAGCACCTGGTCGATCAGGTTGAACGCCACCGCACTGGCCCCCACGCCCAGCGCCAGCACGCCGCTGGCCAGCAGCAGGAAGCCTGGCTTGCGCAAGCTGGTGCGCCATGCACGCCAGATCTCGGCCAGCCAGACTTTCACGCGTCGACTTCCACGCGCTGGCCGATCAAGGCGTCGATGCGCTGCTCGTCTTCGCGGCGCAGCCGCTCGAAGGTTTCCTCGTCCACCACGCGGCCGTCGAACATGCGGATCTTGCGCTGGGCCAGTTCGGCGTAGCGGCTGTCGTGGGTGACCATGCAGATGGTGGCGCCACCCTTGTGCAGTTCGTCGAGCAGGGCCATCACCGCCTCGCCGTTGCGCGAGTCGAGGTTGCCGGTGGGTTCGTCGGCGAGCAGGATCGCAGGCCGGCCGACCAGGGCGCGCGCCACGGCCACGCGCTGCTGCTGGCCGCCGGAAAGTTGCGCCGGGAAGTGCCGCATGCGGTGCGCCATGCCCACGCGCTCCAGCGCCTCCTGCACCCGCTCGCGCCGTTCGCCGGCACCGATGCCGCTGCGGTAGGTCAGCGGCAGCTCCACGTTTTCCTGCACGCTGAGGTCACCGATCAGGTTGAACGCCTGGAAGATGAAGCCGATCTCCGCGTTGCGGATGCGGGCGCGCTCGGCCGCGTTCATCGCGGCCACATCGTGGCCGTTCAACACGTAGCTGCCGGCGCTGGCCGTGTCCAACAGCCCAAGAATCGACAGCAGCGTGCTCTTGCCGCAGCCGGACGGGCCGGAGATCGAAACGTATTCGCCCCGGCGGACGTCCAGATGCACGTCGCTCAACGCGTGCGTTTCCACCTCATCGGCCTGGAACACCTTGCGGATGCCGCCGAGGGTGATGACGTTGCTGGTGTCGTTCATGCGGTCGTCCTGTTGAAGAAAAGTCCGGGAAGATGTCGATCATGCTGCCGTGCCGCTGCTCGAATCAGCGCAGGCGCAGCTGGTCATACTTGCCCCACTGGCTGGTGTCGGAAAGAATCACACGATCGCCCGGCTGCAGGCCCTGCATTATCTGCACCCGATCGACCGAGGTGGCGCCCACCCGCACCTTGATGCGGCTGGCGGTGTTGCCGGAGGCGTCGAGACGGAACAGGCTGGCCTCGCTGTTCGGCTCGACTTGGGCCGGGCGTCCCATCGACAGCACCTGCTTGAGTTCGGCGATGCGGATGCGGCCGTCCACGGAAAGATCGGGACGCGCCCCGGCAGGCAGCGCGCCGGACGGCGTCACGTCCACCTGCACACTGCCGTCCACCACCGCCGGATCGATGCGGGTGACGGTGCCGTCGATCATGCCGTTATAGGTATTCACCTGGGCGGCCATGCCCAGCGCCACGTCCTTGGCCTGCACCTCGGGCACGCGCAGCCGGGCGATCAGCACGTCGCCGCGCGCCACCCGCGCCAGGTCCGCCCCGGCGGCCACCTGCTGGCCTTCCTGCACCGCGACCTGCTGCAAGGTGCCGGCGATGCCGGCGCGCACCTGCAGCGCGTCGGATTGGCGCTGGCGCAGCAGCAGGTTGCTTTGCTGCAGCTGCAGTTCGGCCCGCACCGCCGCCATCTGCGCCGCGATGCCGGCGCCGAACGCCTGCACGCGCTGCTGCTCCACGTCGGTCCGATGCTGCAGCTGTTTCAGAGCGATCAGCTCCTGCTCGTACTGCACCCGCGGAATCAGGTTCTTTTCCATCGCCTTCGCATCGGCCTCGCTGCGCACCTTCGCCGACGCGTAGTCGGCCTGGGCCTGGGCCAGCGAGGAACGCTCGTCCAGCAACTGCGACTGCAAGGCGGCCTGCTTCGCGGCCACCTGCGCTTCTGCCGCGGCGACCTGCGCCTGCGCATTGCGCAGGTCGCTGTCCACCTGCGGGCTGGACAGCCGCAGCAGCACTGTGTCGGCCTCCACGCGGGTACCCGGCCATACTTCGATCTTGCTCACCTGGGCGCTGGTCTGCGCCGCCAGCCAGTGGATGTCGCGCGGCACCAGGGTGCCCGGCGCGCGCACCTCGCGCAGCATGTCGCCACGCTGCACGGTATCGATCCAGGCCGCGGACCGTTCCACCGTAGGCAGCGCCGGCCCGAGGTTGACGGCGCCGACGACGAGTCCCGCCAGCAGCAACACGCCGCCGGCGATGGCGAGTTGGCGGCGACGACGTTTGCGCTGGGCGGCGAGCGGGTTGGCGATATCCATGAGCCGATCAGAGCAAGGCCCGTGCCACGCAGGCAGATGCCCGTCCCACAAGGAAACGTCCTGCCTGTCGACCATCACGCCCGTTCGAAGACGGACAGTGGCGTCCGGAGTCGTACATCGCGGTAGGCCATCATGATGGCGCGCACGAAAGCGACCGCGACGTCGCGCCCAGAGTCTTCAGTGCGCGCAATCGACCTGGCTGATCCGCACCGATCGACCTCCGGCATCCGCAGGGACCAGCAGGTAAGAACCGACCCAGCCGCTGCTGCGCAGTCCGTCTCCATCGACCGAAAGGTCGCGACTGGCCGCGGGCAGGTTCAGCAAGCGGGAGATCCTGGCATCGCCATCGCCTGTTATCCGGACCCGGTAGACCGCTGCGTATTCCATGCCCATGTGCGACAGGCCGGTGATCACCCACGCCGTGCGATCGGACAGCTTCAGCATGCCGCTGACGTTTCTTTCGAGCAGCAACTTTGGCGGAGCGCCCGCGCGCATCCATGTCAGGTTGCCGCCAAACTCCCCGCGATCGCTTCCGCCGAGCGTGCCGCCGTGAAGATCCAAGCTCATTGGCGCTCGCGTCGTCGCAGGCAATGCACAGCTCGCCGCCTCCTTGGCGAGCGGATTGTTCCAGAGCAGGTTGGCGAACCGGTTATCCGTCCTGTACAGCGAATCCAGCGCCTTGGGGTTACCCGCCTGCAGGGCCGCGACGGCCTCGTCGGCGGCGCGCCGGACAGCGGCAAACCAGTGTGTCTGCGCGACCTGCCGCAGCGCCGGAACGGCTGTCTCGTCGCCCAGCCGGACCTCGGCAAGAATCGTGGCGGCCACGACTTGCCAGTCGCGGTCCTCAAGCAGCGGATGCAGGGCCGAACTCACCGAACGGTTGCCCAACTGGCCGAGCGCCTGCGCAGTCTGCATCCGCCATCGCCAGGACGTGGAGTTCAGATAAGGCAGCAGTTGCGGCGCCACCTGTCCGGCATCCTGCCCCATGCCGGCCAAGGCGCCGAAGCAATCGGCTGCCTCGCTTTCGCCGGGCGCATCCACCAGCGGCGGTGGCGCGCCGGGATCCGGCTTGAACGTAGCCTCGGTTCCTGGCGGCGGACAGCTGGCCAGGATCTCCCCCAGCACCGAAGGATCAAGCATGGAGCGCAAGGCGGAATGCGCGGCCTGGCGCAACCGCGGGTCACCGTCACTGGCCAGGGGCCGTATCGCAGCGCCGTCCGAGCGTGCCCGGACGCCGAAGGCGGCAACGAGCCGCAGCGCCTGCTCCCTGTCGCCGGCGGGAAGCGAACGATTCGTCGCTGCGTCGACCAGGGCCCGCAGCATGGGGTTCGGAGAAGGAGTTTCTTCGGGGAACGCGGAGTCAAATGACAGCGCGGCAGCGAGGTTGTCGCGTTCGGCCCTGGGTGCGTGGGCCATCCTGCGCAGCACCTGCGGCAAGGCCCGGGGCATCATTTCGCCCAGCACGAAACCGGCCTGGTTCATCCCGCCTTCGCGCTCGACGATCGGGATGGCCACGGCCGCTGCCTGTTCGACCGGAAACTTCGCCAGCGCGCGCACAATCCAGCCGCCACCGCGTTCCCGCGAAATCGCCTGCTTCAGCGCGGGCAGGTCGGATGGCGACCACGCCGGCCAGCCCGCCAGCAGGCAACCCGCGATGTCACGTTCGGCCTGGTTCGAGGCATTGGCCACGGCCAGCAATCGTTGCTTGGCTTCTTCACCGTAGACTTCGAACCGTTCGCGCAAGGCATCACACGACGGGTACCACTTGCCAGGCGTCAAGGTTGACGCGGCGACGTGAACCTCTTGCATGCAGCGATCCAGGCTGGCGCACGGCGTTGCGACCACCGGTGCCGCCTGCAGAAGTCCCAGCCAAAAAAGCCATCCTTGCATGGTGCCCCCATGGAATGAATCAGCCGGTGTTCTGCAAACCCTGCGAGACGCCGTTGACGCAGGCGACCAGGGCCTGCAGCACGGCGTCGTCGGCGCGATCGCCGGCACGCCAGCGTTGCAGCAGGTCGACCTGCAGCAGGCTCATCGGATCGACGTAGGGATTGCGCAGGCGGATCGAGGCGGCCAGGCGCGGGGCGCCCTGCAGCAGGGCGTCGCTGCGCTTCAGTCGCAGCAGCCAGTGGCGGGTGCGGGCGAACTCGTCGCGGATCAGGCCGAAGAATTCGTCGTGCAGGGAGCCGGACAGTTTCGAGAACGCCTCGGCGATGTCGAGGTCGCACTTGGCCAGCACCATCTCCACGTCGTCGAGCAGATTGGCGAAGAACGGCCAGTCGCGCGCCATCTCGGCCAGCGCATCCTCGCCGAATTCGCCGACGCCGAGCTCCAGCGCGCTGCCCAGGCCGTACCAGCCGGGCAGGATCGAGCGGCACTGGGTCCAGGCGAACACCCACGGGATCGCGCGCAGGTCCTGCACGCCGCGCATGCTGCGGCGGCTGGCCGGGCGCGAGCCCAGGGTCATCTGTTCGATCACGTCCACCGGGGTGGCGCTGCGGAAATAGTCGACGAAGCCCGCGCGCTCGACGAAGGCCCGGTAGGTCTTGCGGCTGGCCGCGGACAAGGCGTCCATCTGCTCGCGCCAGCGCCGTTCGCGCGGCTCGCTTTCGCGTGGCCGCAGGCTGGCGCGCAGCACCGCGCCGACCGTCTGTTCCAGATTGCGCAGCGCCAGCGCACGGATGCCGTACTTGCGATGGATCACCTCGCCCTGCTCGGTCACCCGCAACACGCCGGCCACTGCGCCCCGCGGCGAGGACATCAGCGCCGGCGTGATGCGCGCGCCGCCGCGGCTGGCCGAGCCGCCGCGACCGTGGAAGAAGGCCAGCTGGATGCGCGCTTCGTTCGCCACCTCCAGCAACTCCACCTGGGCGCGCTGCAAGCCCCAGCGCGAGGCCAGCGTGCCGCCGTCCTTGCCGCTGTCGGAGTAACCCAGCATCACCCACTGCTGGTCGCCCCGCGCGGCGAGGTGGCGACGGTAGACCGGATCGTCGAGCAGTGCGCGCAGCGTGGCCGGCGCGTTCTTCAGGTCGTCGACGGTCTCGAACAGCGGAGCAATGTTGAGCGGCACGTCCTTCGTCTCGTCGACCAGCCCGCCCCGCCGCGCCAGTGCCAGCACTGCCAGCACGTCGGCGGCGCTGCGCGCCATGCTGATGATGTACAGGCCGGTGGCCTCGACGCCGTGGCTTTGCCGGCTGTCGCGCAAGGTGGCGAACACGGCCTGCAGCGATGTGGCGCTGTCATCGTCGCTGTCGGGAAACCTCGCCTCGCCGCTGGCGTACGGACGCAGGCGCTCGGCCCGCTCAGCACCGTCGCGCGCAGCCCATTCCGCGTCGCCCAGCAGCGCCGCGAGAGCGTCATCGTGTACGCGCGAATCCTGCCGCACGTCGAGCCGGGCCAGGTGGAAGCCGAAACTGCGCACACGGCACAGCAGGCGCTCGACCGAGTAGACGCCGGCATGCACGCCGTGATGCAGCAGCAGGCTGTCGGCGATCAGCTGCAGGTCGTCGAGCAATTCCTGGCTGGACGCATAGCCGTCCGTTTGCTGGTCCTGGGTCAACGCCAGTCGCGCGCCGATCAGCTGCAGCAGGCAGCGGTACGGCATGTCGGCGTGGCGCGGGCGGATCTGTGCCGCGGCATCGGGAAAGCGCGTCCGGTAGTCCGCCACGCGCGCCAGCAATGCCCCGGTGACCTCGACGCGGCCCTCGGTCTGACTGAGCGCCCGCGCCAGCGCGGCCACGTCTTCGCGATAGCGCTCGATGACCATCGAGCGCTGCGAGTCGAGGCAGTCGGCGATGGTGTCGGCGCCTACGTTGGGATTGCCGTCCATGTCGCCGCCGACCCAGCTGGCGAAGCGCAGCAGCCGCGGCAACCTGATCGCCAGGCCGTAGGTTTCCTGCAGCGCCTGGGCCAGCGACTCGTACAGCGCCGGCACGATCCGGTACAGCGGGTTGGTCAGGTAGAAGTCCACGTGCTCGCGCTCGTCCTGCACGCTGGGTCGCACCGGCGAGGCCTCGGCGGTCTGCCAGCCGGCGGACAGCGCCATGTAGATGCGCTGGTCGTCCTCGCGGCATTCCTGCGGCGTGCGTTTGGGATCGAAGCCATCGATCAGCGAAGCCACGATCGCCTGCTCCTTCTCCAGCAGCGAGCGGCGCACGGCCTCGGTGGGATGCGCGGTGAACACCGGCTCGATCCACAGCCGGTCGAGCCAGCCGACCAGTTCGTCGGCGCCCACGCCTTCGGCCTTCAGCCGGCCCAGCACGGCCAGCAGCGATTCGGGCTGCGGCGCGCTGCCTTCGCGCTGGTAGTCACGGCGGCGACGGATGCGGTGCACACGTTCGGCGGTGTTGACCGCCTGGAAATAGGTGGCGAAGGCACGCGCCAGCGCCTCGGCCTGGGCGGCATCCTGGCCTGCCAGCGAGTCGGCCAGCTCGTCCACCGAAGCGCCTTCGCGGCGGCGATGGATGGCCGCGGTGCGCACCTGCTCGACGCGCTGGAAGAACGCGTCGCCGCCCTGTTCGGCCAGCATCCGGCCGACCATCGCGCCGAGCCGGCTGACGTCCTCGCGTAGCGGGCCGTCCGGCGGCAGGAATTCGGGTTCGCGACTCTGTTCCACGCGGTGGCTCCCTGGCTGGTCAAGCCTCCAGCCTAACCAATCCTGATCCGGGAGACACCCGACGATGCGGCATAAGCTCATGTGTGCCGCTACAATGCCTGCTTTGCACTGCCCGCCGAGGGGCGCTGCGACCGTTGGAGTGAACGCGGGTCCATCCGCAAACGCCGCACATCACTGTGCGGACTCTTCACAAAACGGCCAGGCTCGGCGCGGCACGTTCCACAACGGCGCCCGGTTGCTTGTACGCGAGTCCGTTCGCAGCAGACCGGCCATCCATGGCCGGACTCCTCGAAAGAACCTCGCACTAACCGGAGATATATCCATGAACGCCGCACTGAAAGAAAACGCCACTGACTACAAGATCCGCGACATCTCGCTGGCCGATTTCGGCCGCAAGGAGCTGGACATCGCCGAGCACGAGATGCCCGGCCTGATGTCGATCCGCCGCAAGCACGCCACCGCCCAGCCGCTGAAGGGCGTGCGCGTGACCGGCTCGCTGCACATGACGATCCAGACCGCGGTGCTGATCGAGACGCTGAAGGACATCGGCGCCGACGTGCGCTGGGCCTCGTGCAATATCTTCTCGACCCAGGACCACGCCGCCGCCGCGATCGCCGCCACCGGCACGCCGGTGTTCGCCTGGAAGGGCGAGACGCTGGAAGAGTATTGGGACTGCACGCTGGACGCGCTGTCCTTCCCCGACGGCAAGGGCGGCTTCCTCGGCCCGCAGCTGGTGGTCGACGACGGCGGCGACGTGACGCTGCTGATCCACAAGGGCTACGAGCTGGAGAACGGTTCGAAGTGGGTCGATGAAAAAGCCTCCTCGCACGAGGAGCAGGTCATCAAGAACCTGTTGAAGCGCGTGCACGTCGAGCGCCCGGGCTACTGGCACACCGTGGTCAAGGACTGGAAGGGCGTCTCCGAGGAGACCACCACCGGCGTGCACCGCCTGTATCAGCTGGCCGAGGCGAAGTCGTTGCTGATCCCCGCGATCAACGTCAACGACTCGGTGACGAAGTCCAAGTTCGACAACCTGTACGGCTGCCGCGAGTCGCTGGCCGATGGCCTGAAGCGCGCGATGGACGTGATGCTGGCCGGCAAGGTCGCCGTGGTCTGCGGCTACGGCGACGTGGGCAAGGGCTGCGCGCACTCGCTGCGTGCCTACGGCGCCCGCGTGGTGGTCACCGAGATCGACCCGATCAACGCGCTGCAGGCGGCGATGGAAGGCTTCGAGGTCAACACCGTCGAATCGACCCTGGGCCGTGGCGACATCTACGTCACCACCACCGGCAACAAGGACGTGCTGCGGCTCGATCACCTGAAGGCGATGAAGGACCAGGCGATCGTCTGCAACATCGGCCACTTCGACAACGAGATCCAGGTCGACGCGCTGAACGCGATGGCCGGCGTGACCAAGCTCAACATCAAGCCGCAGGTGGACAAGTACACCTTCTCCGACGGCCGCGCGATCTTCCTGCTGGCCGAGGGCCGGCTGGTCAACCTGGGCTGCGCCACCGGCCACCCCAGCTTCGTGATGTCCAACTCGTTCGCCAACCAGACGCTGGCCCAGATCGACCTGTGGGAGCACCGGGACAGCTACGAGAACAAGGTCTACATCCTGCCCAAGAAGCTGGACGAGGAAGTCGCCCGCCTGCACCTGGAGAAGATCGGCGTGAAGCTGACCACGCTCAGCGACGAGCAGGCGAAGTACCTCGGCGTGCCGGTGGAAGGTCCGTACAAGCCGGATCACTACCGCTACTGATGTAGCCGGGAATGGGGAATAGAGAATGGGGAATCGCCCCCGGTTCTCCTGCACAACGGGACGCAGCGATGCGTCCCGTTTTTTTATGCATCTCTCGTGATCCCCAAGCCAGCCAAAGCGTCCCCGCTTTGACCATTCTCCATTCCCGATTCCCCATTCCCTGCTCGGCCATCTATCGCTTCATCGCGAAACAAAGATATATACTCCCCGGCACCGCCCACCGGATGCCCAGCGATGCCGTCGATCAGCTTCGAATTCTTCCCACCCAAGACCGATGAGCAACGCGCGCAGCTGGATCGCGCGGCGCAGGTGCTGAAGGCGCACCAGCCGGAATACGCCTCGGTGACGTTCGGCGCGGGCGGTTCCACGCTGAGCTATACCGGCGACACCGTGGCGCGGCTGCACGCGCAGCATGGCCTGCCGGTGGCGCCGCACCTGTCCTGCATGGGCGGCACCAAGGCCGAGATCACCGCACTGCTGGACGGTTACCGCGCGGCCGGCTACCGGCGGCTGGTGGCGCTGCGCGGCGACATGCCCTCGGGCATGGCCACGGCGGGCGACTTCCGTTACGCGGCCGAGCTGGTGGCCTTCATCCGCGCGCACTGCGGCGACCACTTCCACATCGAGGTGGCGGCGTATCCGGAAACCCACCCGCAGGCCGACGACGCGCTGCGCGACCTGCAGCATTTCAAGGCCAAGATCGACGCCGGCGCGAACGGGGCGATCACCCAGTATTTCTTCAACCCCGATGCGTATTTCCGCTTCGTCGACGACGTGCGCAAGCTGGGCGTCGACGTGCCGATCGTGCCGGGCATCATGCCGATCACCAACTTCAGCCAGCTGCGGCGATTCTCCGAGATGTGCGGCGCGGAGATCCCGCGCTGGATCTCCAAGCGCATGCAGGCCCACGGCGACGACGCCGATGCCGTGCGCGCGCTCGGTGCCGAAGTGGTGGCGCAACTGTGCCGGCGCCTGCTCGACGGCGGTGCGCCCGGCCTGCACTTCTACACGCTGAACCGGGCCCGCGCCACGCAAGCGGTACTGCAGCAACTTTCCTGAGACGCGGTGGCGGGTATGCTGGCGCGATGTATCGCCTGGCCACCTTGCTCTGCCTGATCGCGCTTGCCTGGGCCGCGCCCGTCGCGGCGCAGACGCCGATCCATCGCTGCATCGGCGCCAATGGCAGTGCGGTCTTCACCGACCAGCCTTGCGCCGCGCTGCAGGCCACCCCGGCCAGTCGTGTCGCCGCGTCGGCACCCGCCGTGACCGCCACCACCACGCCAACCCTGTGCGCCGCCACTCTGGGTGCGTTGCGCCAGGGCGTGATCGATGCCTTCGCCAGCCATGACGCCAACCGGCTGGCGGGCATGATGCTGTGGGACGGCTACGGCCGCGGCGCGGCCGTAGCCGACATCCAGTCGCTGACCCGGCTGATGAAACAGCCATTGCTGGACGTGAAGGCGCCCGACGAGTCCGCCGCGGCGCCGGCATCGGCCAGCAGCCTCGCCGATCCATTCGCCATGAACGTCGACCCAGCCCCGACAGCGCCGGCACACAATCAGCTGGTGGTGCACACCGCCGACAGCGACGGCAACGGCAACCCGCGCGAACTGCGCTTCGACATCGTCCACCAGGCCGGCTGCCTGTGGCTGCGCAATGCTGATTGAAGGCGGGGCGATTGAAAGCGGGCGTTGACGCCGGTTCCGCCGATAGCAGTTATCATGGGCGGTCCCCATTGGAGAATCGACATGGCCCAGCAGTACCCCGAATGGATCTGGCAAAACGGTGAGATCAAGCCGTGGGCCGAGGCGACCACCCACGTGATGTCCCACGCCCTGCACTACGGCTCATCGGTGTTCGAAGGCATCCGCAGCTACGCCACCCCCGACGGCGCCGCGATCTTCCGCCTGACCGACCACATCAACCGGCTGTACCAGTCGGCCAAGATCTACGACATGGCGCTGCCGTACACGGCCGACGAACTGGCTGCGGCCTGCCGCGCGGTGATCAAGAAGAACGGCCTGGGCGCGTCCTACCTGCGCCCGGTTGCCTACCGCGGCTTGGGCGGCTTCGGCCTGTCCGCGGAAACCCCGATCGATGTCGCCGTGGCGGCATGGCCGATGGGTCCGTACCTGGGGCCAGAGGCCTTGGAGAACGGCATCACCGCCTGCGTGTCCAGCTGGCAGCGCTTCGCGCCGAACACCATCCCGGCCGGCGCCAAGGCCGGCGGCAACTACCTTTCCGGCCAGCTGATCGCACGCGAAGCGCGCCGCCTCGGCTTCGGTGAAGGCATCGCGCTGGCCTCCAGCGGCCTGCTCAGCGAAGGCGCCGGCGAGAACCTGTTCCTGGTCTTCGACGGCGTGCTGCACACCACCCCGGCCAGCGCCTCGATCCTCACCGGCATCACCCGCGACACGCTGAAGACACTGGCCCGCGAAGACGGCATCGAAGTGGTCGAACGCGACCTGCCGCGCGAGTACCTTTACCTCGCCGACGAGATCCTGATGTGCGGCACCGCCGCCGAAGTCACCCCGATCCGCTCGGTCGACGGCAAGCAGATCGGCAACGGCACCGCCGGCCGCGTCACCCGCCGCCTGCAGGAACTGTTCTTCGGCCTGTTCGACGGCCGCACCCACGACAAGTGGGGCTGGCTGGAGCAGGTCTGAGTCAAGAGCGACCCCCTCCCAACCTCCCCCTGCACGCAGGGGGAGGAGCAACGCCGCCCAGCTCCCTCCCTTGCACGCAGGGGGAGGAGCAACGCCGCCTGACTCCCTCCCCTGCAACGCAGGGGAGGGTTGGGGTGGGGTCGCTTTTGACTCTCGGGAAACAGGAATTCAGCCGAACCTGATGCAGGCGATCGCCCCGTTGGCATCGCTGCGGGGCCGCATCGACACATTCCAGCCATACAGTTCGCACAGCCGGCGCACGATGGCCAGACCCAGCCCGGCACCGCTGCCGCCGGCACCTTCGCCGCGCACGCCGCGCTGGAACAGGCGCTCGGCATCTTCGGGCTTGATGCCCGGGCCGGTGTCGATCACTTCGATGCTGCCGTTGCCCACCACCACCTGCACGCTGCCTTCGAGCGTGTACTTGATCGCGTTGCCGATCAGGTTGGTCAGCGCCACCGACAATACGGAGGCCGGGGCATTCACGCTGACCTGCTGCTCGGTCCGCAGCTCGACGGTGAGCGGCTTGCCGCGCACCTGGGGACGCTGGCTCTCGATCACGTCGGCGGCGACCTTGCCGACCTCGGTGGTTTCGCCGCGGGTCGGACCACGCCGCTCGGCGCGTGACAGCAGCAGCAAGGCCTCGATCAGCTCGGTGGCCTGGCGCGAGGCGCGCTCGATCCGCTTCAGCCGCTCGCTCAGCTTTTCCGTGAGATCGGGCGAGCCCTGCAGCAATTCGGTGGTACTGGCGATCACCGCCAGCGGCGTGCGCAGTTCGTGGCTGACGTCGGAATTGAATTCGCGATCGCGCTCGACCATCGCCGTGAGCCGCGCCGAATACTCGTCCAGCGCATGCGCCAGCTCGCCCACCTCGTCGTCGGCGAAATGCGGCGCCAGCGGCTCGGCCTTGCCGACTTTGCGAAAGTCGCGCAGGCGATTGGCCAGTTCGGTAACCGGCTTCAACACCTTGCGCGAGAGCCACAAGCCCAGTACCAGTGAAAGCAGGCCGAACAGGAATACCGCGCCGATCACGCTGATCAGCAGTTGCTGCTTGCCCAGCTCCTCGCGCGTGACGTCGTAGCGGACGAAGCTGATGATGTGGTTCTCGCGATACACCGCCAGCTTGTAGTGCCGCTGGTTGCCATCTTCGCCCTGCTCGATGATGTCGTGCACGCCATTGGTGTCGGCCAGGTTCTGCCAGGCCAGCGGCGCCTTGTACAAGGTGCGGTCGCTCTTGGTCATGCCCGTGATCAGCTGCGACCCCGGCCCCGGCGCCTCCGGGTGTTCCTGCGCGTAATGGTTCGCGTACTTGGCGTCGTCCAGCAGGCTGGCGTTGACCAGCTGGTCTTCCACCCGCGAACGGATGTTCAACGCGGCGAACGCAAACAACGCGCTGAGGCCGAAGCCGAACAGCGTGAAGGAGACGACCAGCCGAAAACGAAGCTTACGCCTGGACTGCATCCGGCTCGACCATCCGATAGCCAATGCCGTGCCGCGTGTGGATCAGCGGCTTCTCGAAGGGTTTGTCGATCGCGGCGCGCAGACCGTGGATATGCACGCGCAACGAATCGCTGTCGGGTAGTTCCTCGCCCCACACCTTCTGTTCCAGGTCCTGCCGGGTGACCACCGAGGGACTGGCTTCCATCAGCGCCTGCAGCAGCTTCAGGCCGATCGGGTTCAACTGGATCGACTTGCCTTCGCGGTTCACCGTCAGCGTGTCGAGGTTGAAGGTGAGGTCGGCCACTTTCAGCACGCGGCTCTGCGGGCCCTTGCCCCGGCGTGCCAGCACTTCGAGTCGCGCGGCCAGCTCCTGCAGCGCGAACGGCTTGGTCATGTAGTCGTCGGCGCCCGATTCGAAACCGGTCAGCTTCTGCTCCAGCGCGTCGCGCGCGGTCAGCATCAGGATCGGCGTCTGCTTGTGCGCCTCGTGGCGCAACTTGCGGGCGACCTCCAGGCCGTCCATGCCGGGCAGCGTGAGATCCAGCACGATCACGTCGAAATCGTGCACCACGGCCAGATGCAGGCCGGTCACGCCGTCACCCGCGAAATCGACCACGTTACCCCGGTCTTCCAGGTAATCGCCGATGTTGGTCGCGATATCGCTGTTGTCTTCGATCACCAGTACGCGCATGTGTCACTCCTGCGCAGCCGGCTCACGGGCCGGCTGGGGCTGTCAGCTTAACAATCTTGGATGAACGCAGCGCGGCGGCAGCGAAAGAAACCTGAACGCGCGTTCGTGTGGCAGTCGTGCGGGCAAGAAAAAGCCCAGATGCGCGACTCGCCGTCGCCCACCTGGGCCCAAGTTACTGCCCCGATACCATCGTCTGCCGGCGCCGCACCCTGCGGGTCGCGGTGTCGCAAAAAACAGTGGAAGCGTTATAGGGCGTGGCGGGTTATGAGCGAGTTAACACCGTGTCAATTCACATCCTGGCGGGAAGCCAACGACGGCATCAGGCCTTCGCGGGACGCCGGCGGGCGCGGGTTTCGCCGGGTTTTACGGCGGCCTGCGCTTCCAGCAAGGCCATGATCGCCGCCGCCACATCCACCCCGGTGGCGGCCTCGATGCCTTCCAGTCCGGGCGACGCGTTGACCTCCAGCAGCAGCGGCCCGCGGTTCGAACGCAGCAGGTCCACGCCGGCCACGCCCAGGCCCAGCGCGCCGGCCGCCGCCACCGCGATGCGCTCCTCGTCGGCGCTCAGCGTGGCCGCCTTCGCGCTGCCGCCGCGATGCAGGTTGGCGCGGAAATCGCCGGGGCTGGAGTCGCGCTGCATCGCCGCGACCACCTGGTTGCCGACCACGAAGCAGCGCAGGTCGCTGCCCTTGGCCTCGGCGACGAACTCCTGCACCAGGAAATTGGCATACAGGCCGCGGAACGCCTCGATCACGCTCTGCGAAGCCGCGCGCTTCTCGGCCAGCACCACGCCGGTGCCCTGGCTGCCCTCGTTCAACTTGATCACGTGCGGCGGATCGCCGAGCAGGGCCAGCACGTCCTCGGTGTCGTCGGGGTTGTCGCCGAACACGGTCACCGGCATGTCGATGCCCTGGGCGGCCAGGATCTGCAGGCAGCGCAGCTTGTCGCGCGCCCGCAGCACCGCGTCGGACGGGTTCGGCGTGTACACGCCCATCATCTCCAGCTGGCGCAGCACGGCGGTGCCGTAGAACGTGCTGGAGGTGCCGATGCGCGGGATCACCGCATCGATGTCGCGCACCTCCTTGCCCTTGAAGCGGATCGACGATGCACCCGGCGCGATGCGCACGTAGCAGCGCAGCGGATCGAACACCCGCACCACGTGCCCGCGCACGCGCGCGGCCTCGACCAGGCGCTTGGTCGAATACAGTCGGGTATTGCGCGACAGGATCGCAATTTTCATGGGCAGGCCGTCATCGGGATGGCACGGTCGTGGTCGACGGCCGCGGCTGGGTATAGGAAAGCGCCGGGTCCACCGCAACGCGCCCGCTTAGCGCACTGCGACCCAGCAACATCGGAAACAGCATATGCCGGCGATCGGTGAGATTGACGTCGATCTCGAATCGCTGCCCGGCCAGTTCTACCGCAGTGCGAATGAACCACCGCTCAGTGCGGCGGCCGCCGGTATCGGTGACCGTGCGCCGATCCAGCGCAGGCGCTTCGCAGCTGATCGCCAGCGGCGAGCGCCGCCCCACGTGAAGGCTGAAGCGCAGCCAGGTATCGCCGTCACGCTGGAACGTTTCGAGGGTGTCCACATGCAGCGAACTGCTGCGCGCCCCGGTATCGAGCTTGGCCTTGAGCAAGGGAATGCCCAATTGCGGCAACGCCAGCCGCTCCCGCCAGCCCAAGGTAATCAGATCCGCCATGTGGGTTGTGGAAAGCTCGGGGATCGATGCAGCGGGGAGTGGAGCGGGTGAAGGGAATCGAACCCTCGTCAGTAGCTTGGGAAGCTACAGCTCTACCATTGAGCTACACCCGCACTTGGCCGGCGGATGGTAACCCGGGATTCGCGTGGTTGGAAGGCGGCGTCAGGAGCGACCCCACCCCGGCCCTCCCCTACGAGCAGGGGAGGGAGCCATGGCCAGGAGCGGCGCACCCAACGGGTGCTGAACAATCGCCTGCGCATACTCGGCGGAGGGTCATCGTTTGGTCGACACTGCGCGTTCACGGTCCCATGACGAAACCCCGCCCTGCTCCCGCCTCATCTGCACTTGCCAAGGAGAGCCGCATGTCCAGGTTTGCCGAGTCCCCTGTTTCATGGCGCCGCTACCGGCGCGTGCTGGCGGTGTTGCTGTTGTGCCTGGTCGCCGGATTGGCGCAGGCGCAATCCGACGCCCCATCCGACGCCGATGACAGCGCCGACCCGCCGACCCGGGTGGCGCGCCTGTCGTATGTCGGCGGCGACCTGGGCTTCCTGCCTTCCGGCGCGAAGGACTGGAGCGACGCCAACGTCAACCGCCCGCTGACCACCGGCGACAAGCTCTCCAGTGCGGCGGGCACGCGTGCCGAACTGGAGTTCGACGGCGGCACCCTGCGCATCGATGGCCAGTCCGACCTCGGTCTGCTCGATCTCAACGACCAGCTGGCGCAGATCGAGCTGACCCGGGGCAGCCTGAGCCTCACCGTGCGCCAGCTCGGCGACGGCGAAAGCTACGAGATCGACACTCCCGCGGTGGCCTTGGTGGTGGACCAACCCGGCACGTTCCGCGTCGACATCGATCCGGGCGACGGCAGCACGCGCATCGCGGCGCTGGATGGCGCTGCCACCGTGTTCGGAGAAAACAACGCCCAGCGCTCGATCAATCCCGGCCGCAGCTACCGCTTCACCGACGCCAGCCTGAGCATGGTGACGATCAGCGACATCGCCGGCGGCGACGCCTTCGATCGCTGGGCCAGCGAGCGCGATCGTCGCTACGCGCAGTCCGACAGCAGCCAGTACGTCTCCGACGACGTGGTCGGCTACCAGGACCTGGACCAGTACGGCGCCTGGCAGGACAGCAGCGAATACGGTGCGGTGTGGTATCCGCGCAACGTCGGTTCGGACTGGGCGCCGTACCGCAACGGCCACTGGGCCTACATCGCACCCTGGGGCTGGACCTGGATCGACGACGCGCCCTGGGGTTACGCGCCATACCACTACGGTCGCTGGGCCTACACCCAGCGCGGCTGGGGCTGGATTCCCGGCCCGCGCGGCGTGCGTGCGATCTACGCGCCGGCACTGGTCGCCTTCGTCGGTGGTGGTGGCTGGTCAGTGGGCATCGGTGGCGCGCCGGTGGGCTGGTTCCCGCTGGGCCCGGGCGACATCTACAACCCGTGGTATCGCTGCGGCCGCCGCTATTACACCCGCGTCAACGTGCACAACATCCGCGTGCGCGGCGGACACGATCCGCGGCGCGACGTCGACGACCACTACAACCGCTACCGTCGCGGCGACTTCGCTCGTGGCGACCACCATCGCGGCGCGCCCCGCGGTTTCACCGCGGTGTCCGGCGACAACTTCGCCGGCGGCCATCGCGTGAAGGGCAATCGCCTGCATGTCGATCCGCGCAAGCTCACCGACACGTCGTTGCGCACGCGCGACATCGCCGGCGTGCGTCCCACCGACCGCGGCGACCACGGGCCGCGCACCACCCACGTGCGCAACCTCCCCGCCGGCGGCTTCACCCGCGAGGTGGTCGCCCGTCGCGCGCCACCGAACATCCACGACGCCCCCGTGCCGAACCACGGCAAGCTGACGGGCGACACCTCCAGCGGACGGGTGCGCGTGCTGGGCAGCCAGGGCCCGGGGCGACGCCCGCCGATGGCCGATCGCGACGGTGGCAACGTGCGCCGTGCCGCGCCCGCAACGGCGCAGTTGCCGACGGTGCCTCGCATCACGCCAGCCACTCGCGAAGACCGCATGAACAATGCGCGTGACGACGGCGAACTGCGCTCGGCCCGCTTCGCGCATCCACGCAGTCCTTACGGTGCCGACCGCCGCGAAAGCATGCAACGTCCCGGAGTGAGCTACATCGCCCCGAGTCCGCCCACGCCGGCGGTCAACGAGCGCGCGCCCCGCCCGATGCCGCCGACCCGGCGCGACGATGCGCGCGTGGTGCCTCATGACCGCGCGCAGTTCCAGCGCGTGACACCGCAGCAGCCCGTCACCACGCCCATGCGCAGCGAGCCCGAGCCACGCCGCTTCGAACGTCCGCAGCCACGCTTCCAGCGCCCCGAACCCGTGCAGCGCGAGCCCATGCGCGAAGCGCCGCGACCACAACCCCGTCCCAGCGCGCCGCCGCCGCCCCGCTACCAACCGCAGCAACGCCCGGCACCGCGAGTCGAAGCACCCAGACCGCAGCAGAACACGTCGCGGCCATCACCGAGAAAGGGCGCCGAGCGACTGGATCGGGAAGATCGGCGCCATTAGGGGCAAGAGCGAACCCCACCCCAACCCTCCCCTACTTCGCAGGGGAGGGAGTGGAACGCACGGCCTCACGCCTGACTCCCCCTGCTTCGTACGGAGAGAACGGGGCGCGTAGCCTCACGCCTGGCTCCCTCCCCTGCTTGTCCCGCAAGGGGACTTCCTTCGGTCGCAGAAAGGGCTGGGGTGGGGTTCGCTTTTGACTTTGCGCTTGAGGCGAAGAGCATCCAACGCATCCCCCAGCCAGCCGACGCCGGCACAAGTCCTACAATACGCAGATGTCCGAGCCCACCGACTCCCCCACACCCGATTACATGCGCCGCATCCGCAGCTTCGTGCTGCGCGAGGGCCGCATGACGCCCGCGCAGCAGCGCGCCTTCGACACCTTGTGGTCGCGCTTCGGCATCGACTACCGCGGTGCGTCGCACGACTTCACCGCCAGCTTCGGGCGCAGCGCGCCGCTGGTGCTGGAGATCGGCTTCGGCAACGGCGAGGCGCTGGCCTGGGCCAGCGAGCACGACCAGGCCCGCGACTTCCTCGGCGTCGAAGTGCACGGCCCCGGCGTGGGCCGGCTGATGAACGCACTGGCCGCCCGCGACGCCAGCAATGTGCGCATCTACAAACACGACGCGGTGGAAGTGCTGGAACACGAGATCGCGCCAGGCACGCTGGCCGAGGCGCGCATCTGGTTTCCCGACCCGTGGCACAAGAAGCGCCACAACAAACGTCGCCTGATCCAGCCCGAATTCGTCGCCCTGCTCGCCTCGCGCATGGCCCCGAACGGCCTGCTGCACCTGGCCACCGACTGGCAGCCCTACGCCGAACACATGCTCGAAGTGATGGAAGCCGCCCCCGCCTGGCGCAACCAGCTCGGCGCCGGGCAGTACGCCGAGAAACCCGAGTGGCGCATCGAAACCCACTTCGAACGGCGCGGGCTGAAGCTGGGGCATGGGGTTTGGGATTTGCTTTACCGGAAAGTCTGAGCAAGAGCGTGACCCCACCCCAACCCTCCCCTACTTCGCAGGGGAGGGAGAAAAGCTGCGAGCTCGCCGGAACTACTCCCTCCCCTACAACGTAGGGGAGGGCCGGGGTGGGGTCACGCTCTTGACCTCTCCTCCAGCACCCGAAAAATCTCCCCCACCACATCCTGCTTGCGCAGCAGCACCTCGTCATTCCAGAAGCGCAACACGCGGTAGTCTTCGCGCCCCAGGATTTCCGTGCGCCGCCGGTCGTAGTCGATCGCGTCCAGGTGCTGGCCGCCATCCAGCTCGACCACCAGCCGCGCCGGCACGCAGATGAAGTCCACGATGTAACCGGCCAGCGGATACTGCCGCCGGAACTTGTGGCCGGCCAGTTGGCGATGCCGCAGGTGTTGCCACAGACGCCGCTCGGCATCGGTGCCTTCGTTGCGCAGGCGGCGGGCACGGATCCACTTGAGGTGCATGGCGAGTCCTTTCGCTGGGGGGAGCAAGAGCTTTACCCCCTCCCAGCCTCCCCCTGCCAGCAGGGGGAGGAGCAAAAAGCTGTGCTCCCTCACCGCCTCACATAACTCAACGCAACCGCACTTCTCCCTCCCCTGCTCGCAGGGGAGGGCTGGGGTGGGGTCAAGCTCTTGGGGTCAAGCTCTTGGGGTCAAGCTCTTGGGGTCAAGCTCTTGGGGTCAAGCTC
The DNA here is from genome assembly GCF_001427365.1 of Rhodanobacter sp. Root561. Taxonomy (NCBI): domain Bacteria; kingdom Pseudomonadati; phylum Pseudomonadota; class Gammaproteobacteria; order Lysobacterales; family Rhodanobacteraceae; genus Rhodanobacter; species Rhodanobacter sp. Root561. The sequence continues at coordinate 917,752 of NZ_LMGH01000001.1, read as the reverse complement.
TTGGGGTCAAGCTCTTGGAGTCGAGCTCTTGGGTCAAGCTCTTGGGTCAAGCTCTTGGCCTCAGGTTCACCAGCAACCGCATCGCCCCGCTTATACTCACGGACATCCGCCCAGGGACGAATCGACAGCAGCGTGAAGTTTCCACTGCCCCGCCGTATCCACCGCAAGCCGCTGCGCCGCAGGGACGTCAGCTGATGGCGCTCTCGCTCACCCCCGAAATGATCCTGGTGCTCGGGCTGGTGGGTTTCACCATGCTGATGCTGGTGCTGGAGTGGATTCGCGCCGACATGGTGGCGCTGCTGGTGGTGGTGGTGATCGGCCTGACCGGGCTGATTCCGTCCGATCGCGTGTTCAACGGCTTCGCCGGCAACGCGGTGATCGCGATCATCGCGATCATGATCATGGGCGAGGGACTGGACCGCGCCGGCGTGCTGCAGCTCACCGCCAACTTCGTGATGCGCATGGCGCGCGGCGCGGAGTCGCGGCTGGGCATGGTGATCAACATGGTCGCCAGCCTGTTCAGCGCGGTGATTCCCAGCCAGGCGCTGGCCGCCCTGATGATCCCGGTCAGCAGCCGGCTCGCCGCCCGCACCGGTGTGCCGATTTCGCGGCTGCTGCTGCCGATGGCGTTCTGCATCCTCACCGCCACCAACACCACGCTGATCGCGAACTCGCCGCTGATCGTGCTGAACGACCTGATCGCCAGCGCCAACGTGAACCTGCCGCCGGGCGCGCACACGATCCCGAAGTTCGGCCTGTTCAGCGTCACCCCGGTGGGCCTGGCGCTGGCCGTGGTCGGCATCGCCTATTTCTATTTCTTCGGCCGCAAGCTGCTGCCGGGGCATGAGGACGAACGGCTGAAGGTGACGCCCGGGCGCACCGAAAGCTACTTCGCCGAAACCTACGGCATCGTCGGCGAGACCGCCGAGCTCACCGTCACCGCCGAGAGCCCGCTGGTCGGCATGAGCATCGGCGAGGCGGAACAGCTGTACGAGGCGCCGCTGATCCTGGCGATCAAGAGCGGCAACGACGCGCGCATGGCGCCACCGGCCGACCACGTGATCTGGGTCGGCTCGGTGCTGGGCGTGCTCGGCCCGCGCGAGCAACTCAACCAGTTCGCCAACAACCAGCTGTGCCGCCTGTCCACCCGCATGCGCCAGCTGGGCGAGCTGTTCAACCCGAGCCGAGCCGGCATTTCCGAAGTGGTGATTCCGCCGGTGTCGCGCTTCATCAAGCACACCGTGGGCGAGCTGCGCCTGCGCAAGCGCTTCGGCATTTCCGTGCTGGCGGTGACCCGCGGCGACAAGGTGCTGCGCGAGGACGTGCGCGGCGTCAGCCTGCGCGCCGGCGACACCGTGGTGCTGCACAGCAACTGGCGCGACCTGTCGCTGGCCGCCGAAGACCGCGACCTTGTCGTGGTCACCGACATCCCCAAGGAACAGCAGCGCCCCGGCAAGATCTGGCAGGCGGTGGGCTTCTTCCTGCTGGCCAAATGCCTGGCCCTGTTCACCAACCTCGACCTGTCGGTGGCGATGATGACCGGCGCGATCGGCATGCTGCTCACCGGCGTGCTGAACATGGACGAGGGCTACAAGGCGATCAACTGGAAGACCATCTTCGTCACCGCCTGCCTGATCCCGCTGGGCTGGTCGATGGACGCCACCGGCACCGCCGCGTGGATCGCCCAGGTGGTGCTGGATCACCTGGGAAGCGCATCGCCGTGGGTGCTGCAGCTGTGCCTGGCCGTGCTCACCCTGCTGTTCTCCCAGGTAATGTCCAACGTGGGCGCCACCGTGATGATGGTGCCCATCGCCATCAGCGTCGCCGTCGCCACCGGTGGCAACCCGTCGGCCTATGCACTGATCGTCGCCGTATCCTCCTCCAACACCTTCCTGCTCAGCTCCGGCCACCCGGCCCTGATGATGGTCACCGGCCCCGGCGGCTACAAAGGCAGGGACTTCCTGCGCGTGGGCGTACCGCTGACCCTGGTGGTGCTGGTGGTCACGCTGGTGGCGATCAATTTGCTGTTCCGCTAAAAGCGAAGAGCGACCCCACCCCGGCCCTCCCCTGCGAGCAGGGGAGGGAGCAGAGCGCGGGGCTCCGAGTCGGTTCCTCCCCCTGCTTGCAGGGGGAAGTCAGGAGGGGGTGCGCTCTTGATCTTGCTCCCCACCCAAGAGCGACCCCTCAGCTAAAGCACTCCCTGCGGTCGCCCAACCTTCCCCTGCGAGCAGGGGAGGGAGCAAGGCGCGCGGCCCCGGTTCGATTCCTCCCCCTGCTTGCAGGGGGAGGTCAGGAGGGGGTGCGCTTTTGATCTTGCTCCCCACCCAAGAGCAACCCCTCGGCTAAAGCACTCCCCTACGGTCGCCCAACTCTTTCTGCGACCGAAGGAAGTCCCCTTGCGGGACTTGCAGGGGAGGGAGCAAAACGGCCGCGGCAACTACAATGCCGGGCTACCAACCACTTCGTGGAACGACTGCATGCCCCCACTCCCCTGCTTCAAGGCCTACGACATCCGCGGCCGCGTGCCTGACGAGCTGGACGAAGAGCTGGCACGCCGCATCGGCCTGGCCATGGCCGCACAGCTGGGACCGGGCCCGGTAGTGCTGGGGCGCGACGTGCGCCTGAGCAGCCCGGCGTTGCAGGCGGCGCTGGCCGACGGTTTCCACGCGGCCGGGCGCGAGGTGCTCGACATCGGCATGGGCGGCACCGAAGAGGTCTACTTCCAGACCATGCACCTGGGCGCCGCCGGCGGCGTGATGGTCACCGCCAGCCACAACCCGATGGACTACAACGGCATGAAGCTCGTGCGCGAAGGCTCGCGGCCGATCAGCGGCGACAGCGGCCTGTTCGCGATCCGCGACTTCGCCGCCAGCCATCGTGAAGTCATTCCCGCCGGTGCCGCCGCGCCGCGGGCGATGACCGACAAATCCGCCTATATCCAGCACCTGCTCGGCTACAACATCCAGCGCGACCGGCTGAAGCCGCTGAAGATCGTGGTCAACGCCGGCAACGGCGGCGCCGGCCTGATCGTGGACCAGCTCGCGCCGCATCTGCCGTTCGAGTTCATCCGCATCCAGCACGAGGCGGACGGCCATTTCCCCAACGGCATCCCCAACCCGCTGCTGCCCGAATGCCGCGCCGCCACCGCCGACGCGGTGCGCGCCCATGGCGCCGACTTCGGCGTGGCCTGGGATGGCGACTTCGACCGCTGCTTCTTCTTCGACGCCGACGGCCGCTTCATCGAGGGTTACTACCTGGTCGGCCTGCTGGCCACCGCCCTGCTGGCGCGCCACCCCGGCGGCAAGATCATCCACGACCCGCGACTCACCTGGAACACCATCGAGATGGTGCAGCAGGCCGGCGGCGTCCCCGTGCTCAGCAAGACCGGCCACGCCTTCATCAAGGAGCGCATGCGCGCCGAGAACGCCATCTACGGCGGCGAGATGAGCGCCCACCACTACTTCCGCGACTTCGCCTACTGCGACTCCGGCATGATCCCCTGGCTACTGATCGCCGAACTGGTCAGCACCCGCGGCCTGTCACTGGCCGAGCTGGTGGAAGACCGCATGCGCACCTTCCCCTGCAGCGGCGAAATCAACTTCAAGGTCGCCGACGCGCGCGCCGCCACCGAACGGGTGATGGGCCACTACGCCAGCCAGTCGCCCGCCCTCGACCACACCGATGGCATCAGCGCCGACTTCGGCCCGTGGCGCTTCAACCTGCGCAGCTCCAACACCGAACCGCTGCTGCGACTCAACGTGGAGTCGCGTGGCGACGTGGCGTTGATGCAGGAACGCACGGCGGAGATTTCGGCGTTGATTGCGGGGGTTTAGAGCCGGGGCGAAGAGCGACCCCACCCCAGCCCTCCCCTACTACGCAGGGGAGGGAGCAAGGCACGGAGCTTCGGGCTCGTCCCTCCCTTGCGCAGCAGCCTCGGGCTCGATCTCTCCCCCTGCGCAGCAGGGGGAGGTTAGGAGGGGGTGCGCTCTTGACGTTGCACTTCAGTGAAGACCCGCCCTCCCTGCGACCCGACGAAGCCCGCCCCTCAACAAGCAACACCGCGAAAAACACGCCCACTCCCGCAAAACTTGCAACGAAACGACGCACGCCCCTCCCATCCATCGATCCAGAATCCTCACCCACACCTCGTTCACCTACACCACCCAAGCCTGAACGCCCTCGCCAGTCTCCCCGATTCAGCCGTCCATACCTGATAAGATTGGAAACCCTTGATGCCCATCACGGATCAAGGCGGCTCTTTCTGACACCAGGGGGCCGGGTTGCTGTAGAGCCTGAATACGGTTGGTGGAACGGCGGCGCCGTTCCGGACAGCCGGGTCCAGGCCTCGATGTTGCCCGGTTGGTGCCCGCAAAGAACTGGCCTTAACCAAAATGTCCACTGCCGGCAAGGTAGAGGACTCATAAAAAGGCGACACTCTCCGTCTACCCGGATCGTGCTGTTTTGAAATAGTCCACAGGGATACTGGAGACTCATAACTCATGCAGGACACACGGATGATTCTTGCTTGCGTGGCAACGGCCATCACCTCGCTCGTCGCGGTCATCGTGCTGCGCCGCTTCGCGGGCACGCTGGGACTGGTGGACCTTCCCAACGAACGCAAGCATCACGTCGGCAGCGTGCCGCTGGTCGGTGGCCTGGCCATCTTCCTCGGCGTGCTGGTGGGCGCCTGCATCTGGGGCCGGTTCCAGCTGTTCGGCCAGGTGCTGCTGGGTACGTCATGCGTGCTGGTCCTGCTGGGCGCACTGGACGACCGGTCCGACCTCAGCGTCCGCACCCGCCTGCTGGTGCAGACCATCCTGATCCTGACGGTCATCGCCAGCACCGGGGTCTACATCCATTCCCTGGGACACATCTTCGGTTACGAACTCACGCTGGGCTGGGTCGGCGTTCCGCTCACCGTGGTGGCCGTGATCGGCCTGCTCAACGCATTCAACATGATGGACGGCATCGATGGCCTGGCCGGCAGCCTGGCCCTGGTCAGCATTGCCGCGATCGTGCTGTTCGCCGGCCCCAACGCGCTGCGCGGATCGCTGGCCCTGATCACCCTGCTCGCCATCGCCGCCATCCCGTACCTCTTCGCCAACCTCGGCCTGATGGGTCGCAAGATCTTCATGGGTGACGCCGGCAGCATGGTGCTTGGCTACCTGCTGGCCTGGACCCTGATCCGCCTCAGCCAGGAACCGGGCAGCCAGCTGTCACCCGTCGACGTGCTGTGGTGCGTGGCCCTGCCCGTGCTCGATACCCTGGCCGTGATGTATCGCCGCCTGCGCCAGGGCAAGTCACCGTTCAAGCCTGATCGGGGCCACATTCATCACATCCTGATGGGCATGGGCCTCGGTCCGCGCGCCAGCCTGGTGGCGCTCGTCGCATTGGCGGCCTCGATGGCCTTCCTGGGCAGTGTCACCAGTTCGCTGGGCTTGGGTTCGGGCACCAACCTCGCCGCGTTCTGCATTTTCGCCATGGTCTACACCGTGACGGTCACACGGCTATGGGTGCGCCAGCAAACCCGCAAAGGCATGCACGTGGCCAAGCCGATCGCCGCCAATGACGATCACGTCATCCGGCCGACCGCACGCCAGCGCGTCCGCGGGGATTCCGTCGCCGAGGCGGATTGACCCTTCGTATCGTGGATCACTTGCTGGACCGATTGAACTCGCCGATCTGGCAGTCGTGTCTTGTCGCAGGGATCGGATTCACTTTGCTGCTATTGCGACGTTACCGAACCGGCGGTCTGCTGGTCCTGGTTGCCGCAACCTGGCTTTATCTCTGCGCCACTCCGGCCTTCGTCGGCCTGATGCGCCAGAACCTTGAGTCGCAATATCCGTACTCGCCGGCCACCACCTATCCCGTCACCGACGCCATCGTGGTCTTCGGCGGCGATGGCATACCGGATCCGAAAAGCGACTGGCAGGCAGACCCCGACAAGATCAGCCGGAATCGACTGGGTTTTGCCTATCAGCTCTATCAAGCGGGCCGGGCGCCAATCATCGTCCTGTCGGCCAACAAGGGCGGTGCAATCAAAATGGCCCGGATACTCGAAATCAGAGGTATTGCAGCTACATCATTGAGGATCGAAAGCCAGGCCGACACCACTTACGAGAATGCGCTTTACTCGGCACGCATTCTCAAACAGGAAAAGCTGGATCATGTGTTGCTGGTGACTTCTCCTCACCACATGCCGCGCGCCTTGGCGGCTCTTCGCAAACAAGAGATCCATACCATTCCAGCGCCAACTATGAAGCCGGTTGAACACGCCATGGACAGCAGCTCCTGGTTCCCTCGACGCGCTGCTCTGCAACGCAGCGCTGTCTACCTCCACGAGTACCTAGGTCTGTTCGCTTACGTACTGGTTGGGCGAGCGTGAGTTAGTTCTTGTACGTAGACGACGGACAACTCTCCTTCGTGAACTTCCACCTTGTCCGTCGCCACTGCGCCCATCCGCAAGTAGAACCGGTGCGCGGGCGCCAGCACCTCGCCGACGATAATCCTGAAGGATGTCACCCCGACATTTCGAAAGTATTCTTCCAGGCGGCGATAGAGACGTTCTGCGATCTTCTGTCCACGACACGAAGCATCCACCGCGATGCTCAGCAATTCCGCTTCGGGCAGATGGGAAGGCAAACTATGGCCACGGCTGTAACGCAGGATTTCGAGTATCCGCAGCGCCCTTGCCGGGCGCATCAGGGAAGGCAGTAGCGCAAGGCCAAGACGAACCGGGGAGCGCAGCATGCGCTTGTAGATCGCGCCCATGCCGCAGCCGCCCGCGACAAAACCGATGATGCGGCCCTCCCGCTCCTCGACCAGCAACACGCTGGCCGGCGCCTCATCGATGGCCTGATACATCAATGAAACAAATCCGGTACCCAGCGTCGCCAGAAAACCCTGATTGATATTGTCCACGTGCAACCGGGCAACTTGCTGGTAAACGTCGCGGCGTTCCATGAAGCTCAGACCACGCCCGACAGGGCTGCCGGCTCTGCCGGCAAACCCGGGAAAACCTTCTTCACGATGGACGACTTCGGAAACAACACCACCCAGGCCGTGATCACGATGCACATCAGGTAGGTGCGCAGTCCCTGGTTCGCCACGTACCACTCTTCCAGTGCGCCCTTGTACGGCATGATCACGTTGTCGTAGAACTTCTCCGGCTCCACGCTGGCGTGCATCAACTCCTCTTCATCGCGAAACACGATCGAGCCGATGCCGGAAAGCCCCGGGCGCACCTTGACGATCTGGACTTGCGACGACGCGGGAAAAGCGTCGAAGCAACGCTGCGTCTGCGGTCGCGGTCCGACCAGGCTCATGTCGCCAAGCAGGATGTTGAGCAGCTGCGGCAGTTCGTTGATCTTGGTCTTGCGCAGAAAGCCACCCAGCGGCAACACCCGCGGATCGTTCTTCACCGTCACTGTGCCGGTGCCGAGGTTCGGACTGTTCTTCAGCATGGTGGCGAACTTGTACAGGCCGAACGCCTTGCCACCGCGGCCTATCCGCTGCTGTACGTAGAAGACCTCGCCCTCACCGCTGAAACGCAGCGCGATGGCGATCGGCACCAGCAGCGGTGACAGCACCAGCAGCGCCAGGCCGGACAATACGATATCGAACAAACGCTGCATGCCTTACATCCTGCCGTCGAGATACTTGCCGGTTTCCTTGTGGGCAAAGTCCGGAATCATGTGATTGAACAAGTCGACGATGGGCGCTTTCTCCCAGGTCGGCTGCTGACGGATCGCGCCCAGCGTGGCAAGGAAGTGATCGAGACGCGCCTGATCGTAGTCCGGCGCATTCTTGATCACACCCAGATTCTCGAAGCGCTGCATGTCGAGCACTTCGCGGTCGGTGAAGAATTCCTCGAAGTCCTTTTCGCCAGTGGTGTCGCTGGCAAAGAAATAGCACGGCCACTTCTTCTGCGCGATCAAGGCGGCTGCCTGATCGCGCGCCTCGTCTTCGCTGGCGCATTCGTGCGCCTCGAAACCCAGCGCCGCCAGGTAACGTACCGCGATATCGGAGAAGCGGGTGAGGTCCAGCGCCTCGCTCAATTTCGGAAAGAAGATGTCGCGATTGTCGCCCAGCAGGCAGGACATCAGGCACAACTCGCCGGACTCCTGCGGCGTAACGAAGTAACGGCGTACGTCGTTCGGCGCGGAGATCGGCTGGCGCTTGGCAAAACGCTGGTTGAAGCCATGCAACAACGAACCGTCGGAGAACGCCACGTTGGCGAAGCGCGCGGTGGAAATAGGCATCTCTTCGCTGGCTCGCATCAGGAACATTTCCATGATCCGTTTGCTGGCGCCCATCATGTTGACCGGATTGGCGGCCTTGTCGGTGGACACGCAGAAATACTTGCGAGCGCCTGCGGCCTTCGCCAGTTCGATCGTCTTGATGGTATTGAGCACGTTCACCTCGATCAACCGCATCAGGGTGAATGGATCCTTCTCGCTACGCACATGCTTCAGGGCCGACAGGTTCAGCACGTAATCGTAGCACTGGCCCGATTGCATCAACGCTTCGAACTCCCGGCTGCCGCAGTCGATCGCGAATGTGCGGAAGTCGCCGTCGATGTAGCCCAGCGTGCTGCGGATGTCGCGCACCAGCTCAACCATGTTGTTTTCGCTGATATCCACCACGTGCAGCACTTTCGGCTGCCGCTTGAAGATCTCGCGCGTGACCGCCTGGCCGATCGAGCCGGCACCGCCAATCACCAGGAAGCGACTGGCCGCCACTTTCGCGGAAAGTTCCGCTTCGTGCGCCTGCACATCGGTGTCAAACAACGGCCGTTTGCGGCCAACGAGTTCAAGAATATTCATGGCATCCAACTACAGTCAGGTTCAAGCCTTGCCCATCGCACCATCAGGCACGCTGGACGGGAGATTCACCACCCGATCCTCCAGCCAACGGGAGTTCTCCAGGCCGTCGTGCTCGCAGTCCTTGTACATGTCCAGCCGGGTCATCAGGCGCCAGATGGGACGAGTCATCACGCCGCGGCCATTGGTGTATTCGAGAAAGGCGTCGCGTTGTTTCAGCGAATCCAGCACGATCGCATTGAGCCAATAATTGGACACCGTGCCTGCGCGCGCCTGCGCCAGCGCAATCCCTTGCGCCTCGCAGAACTCCGCATAGCGCCTCGCGACCTCAGCCTTGATGGCGAGGAACTTCGGCAGCTCCTCCATCTGCGCGCAACCCAGCGCCGCGTTGAGGTTCGGCATCCGGTAGTTGTAACCGGTCATGTCGTGCACGAACTCGTAGGGATGCGGGATTTTGGCCGTGGTGGTGAGGTGCTTGGCCCTGATCGCCAGCTCCTCGTCGTCGGTGATGATCATGCCGCCACCACCCGTGGTGATCACCTTGTTGCCGTTGAAGCTCAAGGTGGCCAGCCTGCCGAAGGTGCCGGTATGCCGGCCGCCCACATAGCTGCCCAGCGACTCGGCCGCATCCTCGATCACCGGGATGCCGTAATCGTCGCACAGCGCCACGATTTCCTCGATACGGCACGGCAAGCCAAAAGTATGCATCGGCGCGCACGCGGCGATGCGCCGACCGGTGGCCTTGTTGAAAGCCTGGCCACCGCGACGTTCCACCTTGCTTTCGAGAAAGCGCCGCAAGGCGTCCGCACTCATGCCCAGGGTGTCGCGATCCACATCCACGAACACGGCATGTGCGCCGGTGTAACTGAGCGCATTGCAGGTAGCGATGAACGTGAGCGCCTGGGTGATCACCTCATCACCGCGCGACACGCCGGCGAGCTGCAATGCCGCATGCAGTGCCGCCGTGCCGTTGACGGTGGCAATGGCGTATTTCGCGCCGGTGAACGCAGCGATCTTCTGTTCGAACTCGGTGACGCGCGCGCCGACTGACGAAACGAAGTTGGAGTCGATGCAGTCGATCAGGTACTGCTTTTCGTTACCCTCAAATACGGGGCGATGCAGCGGAATGAAACCTTCGCCGAAAATCCCTCGTGCGAAGTCGACGGATGCCTGGAACGATGCTGAATTCTCAATCATGTTTCACCATGGCGCTTTCCCTGGAAGTGATACCCATCTCACGTAACATCACCTCGTTAACCTTGTGCACATCGTACTTTTCCTCGGCAATCTGCCTCGACCTCCCGCCCATGCGAATCAGCAAGGCCCTATCTTCAATAAGACGCAACATGGCGGTGACCAAGGCATCCACCGACCCTACGGGCACAAGAAATCCGTTTTCACCATTGGTCACGGTTTCGCGGCACCCCGGGGCATCCGTAGTGATGACCGGCCGGCCCATCGCCATTGCCTCCAGTACAGTCCGAGGCGTGCCTTCGCGATACGACGGGAGTACATACACGTTGCACCCAGCTATGGCAGACCGAACATCTTCAAGGCGTCCTAAAAATTCAATGACTCCTTCTGCCACCCACTCGTTCAACTCCGATTTCGATATCGCGTCCGGGTTCTCGTCAATCCAACCTACTAGCTGAAACCGAGCCACAGGGTGCAAGATCCGAATAAGTCGTGCAGCAGCGACAAACTCTCGCACGCCCTTGTCGCCCAACAGCCTGCCGATCATCAGAAAAACCGCCCCTTTTCCCGGCAGAGGCTCCAGATTAAAGGCCCTGATGTCGATTCCGGAGCCATTTACCACTACTGCTGGTATGGAAAGCGGAAGAATCCCCCGCTCCTGAAACAGTGCGCGATCATCGGGGTTTTGAAAAAAGACTTTTGTCGCCCTGCCAAGCGCCAAACCATAAATTCTTCGTATCAAAGAAATCAAGAAGCTATTGCGCGCACCTGTGAAGGCATAGCCCAACCCCGTAATAAGCGCAAATCGCTCGGGAACGCGGGCAATCCACGCAGCCAACGTGCCGTAAATCACCGGCTTGATGGTATAGCCCAAAATGGCATCTGGCCGAACTCGACGAAACAACCGGTATAAACGAAAAACCAGCAACAAGTCACCCAAAGCACTGGTGCCTGTACGATCCAAAGTCAGGTCATGAACCACAATGCCACCAGCTTCGAGGGTGCTTCTGACCGGTGAACCTGAGAGCATGCCGGGCGCAGCAACATGTACTTCCTCGCCGGCTTGCACCAGCCGCGAAATAAGTGCACCCCTGAAAGCAATGATTGAATCAGGAAAGCTTGCGAGCAGGAAAAACCTCATGAACCGCGCGCCAGCGTACTTTTTATCACGCGGAATTTACCGCTCCGCTCGCGCGGAATGGACGGTACACGCTGCAAGTTCACCGCCATCTCATGGCCGACTCGCTCCCGAATGTTCTGGACAAGAAATTCTTCCTGAGACGGGTCGAAAGTTGCGTCACAGACCACCAGCACTTCTATGGCGCTCAAATCACTCTGGTGCACCTGAAAGAGCTGCACGCCCTTGGCTTCCTTAACCGCATTGCTGAAGTTTACTGAGGATATTCTTGCGCCGCCTGGAGTAACGATAACGTCCGCCTTCCTTCCGTCGATGCTCAAAACGAGGGGGCCGCCGAATCCGCAACCACAAACCCTGCCAGAAGTATCCATAGTGACGGAATCACCAACCCTGTAACGAATCAATGGTGTGCCACGAGTCGAAAAAGCTGTGACAAGCAGCTCCCCGGAATCACAGGCTTCAAGATTCTCGTCAACAACTTCAAAAACGCCAGTATGGGGCTGAATATGATAGCTCCCTTCCGCGCATTGAACGATAAAAGGCGCGCCCTCACTCGACGCGTACTGATCGACTACTGCGCACCCGAATACATCACCAATAGCCTCTCGGTGCTGCGACGTCACCGTCTCCGCAGTCGGGAAGAAACACTTCACCCCCTCAAGCTTGAGACCGTTTGCCCGTGCGTAGAGGCTGAGATCATAATAAAAGGATGGGAATCCAAGAAGATACTCGGGACCAAAATCGCAAAGCGCTTTCCAGTATTTTGGAAACGTAAGTTCATTAAGATGAAAGGTTGAGAAAAATCGAATATTGTTGATGATATCGCTCTTGAAGAACCTACCCATCCGAAGATCCGCCTTGGATAGAATCTCCTTGCCAGTGCTCCAAGCTATTTTTCTGCCGAGATCGTACCCATGATAGCTGCGGAAAGCATCGACAAATGCAAAACGTTCCTGAACATCCTCGGGATCGTAGAGGACCTTCATTGAGTTTCCGGTCGTGCCTCCCGTCATGGAAACGATCCCGGAGGATTGCTCGATGGTTGCTATCTCGGATAATCCACTGAGGATTTCCGCTTTTTCGAGAAGTGGCAAACTGGATACATCTTCGACAGAAAAAGACGCGATATCAATGTTGTCCAGCACGGAGCGATAGTGAACTGATTTCCGAGCGTGATCCAGGAATAAGCGCAAACGGCGCAATTGTTCGGCTTGGAGAACAGCAAGCGACGAATGCGTGTGCGATTCAAAGTATTTGCGCCAGCGATCATACTCACCACCGTGACGGGTTCGGTAGAGGTTACGGTTGTAGAAGCTGAACAACAGGTCGCCAACCAAGCCAGGGCTCCAGTTGCGTACCATTTTTTTAAACCCGCGCATAGCCGTGTCCTTATCAGTAGGCCAAGAAAGAAACAGATCGCCTGCCAACTAAATCAGTCAATAACTTTCCATCCCAATCAGTTGCAGGATCTTTCTTACCTGAGAAGACGAACTAGGCTCACATTTCGCACTGGTCTCCTTGGAGGCCGCGTCACACAGCCACTCTGCAAGAGTTTCAATCGAGGCTGGATGATCCGCTTCGGTATCGATCATGAAAAAGTCGCCGGCTGCGAACTCCTCCAAAAAACGAACCGCATCAGAATCGGCGGGGCCTATGTATAAAATGGGCCTGCCGACACCGAGCAGATCATATATTTTCAAAGGTATGCCACAACGATGCTCTTCTGACTTCCCGACGAGCACAATATTTATATTGCTGTCGGCGGAGATATTCAGAGCCTCCTGCTTGCCAACCTCACCACCGGCATTGATCTGAAACGCGTCGCAAACATAGCGAAGCGGCAAATCGGAAACGTCCTCCCGCCCCACAAACGTCAGACTGAGGCCGGTCCACGGTTTGCTGAGCTCGCTCGCCGCCAGGGCAAGCCATTCCATTGCCTGAACATAAGGCCGATCCCCGCCGTAGACCGCGCCTACGTAGGCCAGCGTGATCCGGTGACGCTTGTCTAAAGCCAGCTTTTTCGCCGAGAGAAGCGCGTCGTCGGAGATACCGTTGTAGACGATCTGCGGATTGAGTTTCGGTGCGCGGCGGAGGATGAATTGCCGGAGCGACGGAGTGACAACAGTAGACGTCTTTGCGTAATTGACCGCCAACCGCGTAAAGAGAGGCATGCGACTGCCATTGATTCCACGTATCGCATCACGCAGATCCAAATGGACATCTGAAAAGCTGAAGATGCCTGCGAACGTAGCAAGGTATATATTTGTGACGAGCGGACTGGTAGTCCAAACCGTTGCTCGTCGGCCTGTGCGAAAGCGGAATCGGACCAAGTCCCACCATAGGCGAGGAAATGTCGTGATGCCCCACAACGTCGCCTTATCCACTTCAAGCAGGAGACCCAACTTTGCGGCGAGAGACATCAGTCGCCCTTTTGACGCATGCGAAACGCTCTTTTTGGCGCCGCCTGTTTGTGCCACCTTTGAGCCTTTTTTTCTACTGGAGTCGATTACCCCCTCCCTCGTGTAGGCGCGAAATGCAATGCCAGATCTTTTGAGATATCTGGTCATCTGATCCGGGCGATGGGCGGCCGGCACATTGGCGGGGGGATAGCTGTACGACACCACGTGAAGTACGTTATGCATCTGGATTTCCCGAATCGATGGCTCCCATCTTCAACTCCCTGCGTTCAGTAACGGAAAAGCTTCTCATTAATACAACAATAAAAAACATGATCCAGAACTCACGCTTTCTCAGATGGTAGGTGTAGCCCCAAGATATAGCCAGACCTACGAGCATGGGAAAGAAATATCTGAGATAGAGGCCATAAGGATTGCGATCCATACCGGAAATGATCCTCAATACAAATATAGCCATGAAGAACAGGTAACCAAGCACTCCTAGCAAGCCACTCACCCCAATTATGGCCAGATAAGTACTATGGATTTCGTACTTTGCCGTAACTACGCCAATTACGTTTGCCAACCCAACACCTATTAGCGGGTTCATCTCAAACGCCCTGGTCGCGGCCGATATATTGTCTTCAAGAAAGCCGCTTGAGAAATTCTCAACGGCTTCGTTATTGAATTTGTGATGGAACCAGTAGTCCATGCCATGAACGTTCGACAACGCCCACTGAAATAGCAGATAGCCTACCGGCGTTGCCAAAATGAAGAATGCAAGCACGCTTATACCGAAGCGCTTGTCTCTTTTACTCGACGACAGGCCCATACTGAGTGCCAGCAATAGGATGCCCACCAGTGCACCCGCGGATGCAGCTCTTTTGAAGGTAAAGAGAAGCGCAACGGCAATCAGAGTCAAGGCGCCAGCGTTGAGCAGGGATCTGCGGATCTGACCTGTGAAAAAGGCTGGCAACACGATTGCCAGATACATCCCGAAGAATGATCCTGCCTGTCCGGTATTTCTGAAAGTTCCACGCAGTCCGCCCAGCTCGCCCGGGATGAGGGAAGGCCACATGAGAAAATTGACCAAGCCTACAACGGCGAGAAGAGCACCAGTGTACAGAACCATTTTCAACAGGATTTTCGCAGCTTCCTCTCGGGGCATTTGGACGTACATGTTGTAGAGAGCAATTGCCACCAAGAAAATGAATACGTGGATAAGCAGCTCGAGTAATCCCCTCAGTGGATAAACGGCAAATGCAACGCCAAATCCAAACACCACAAGTAGAGGCAGGTAGCTGACGAATTCTTGCGGAAGACGCAACGGATTCTTGTTCCTGAATACCTTGCTGATGACAAAGATGCCGATGAGTGCGAGCGCGACGATGTCAGCCATGGTGACTCGCCCCTCGGCTCCGTCGCCCGCCTCCCCGGCCACCCAGGTGATGCCCGCCGTCAGGAAGTAGACGAAGGTCAGAAATATAAATGCGCGCTTAAAGAGCATTGGATATTCCTTAGGGATGCTTGAATCCATAGATGGAATCCAGGATTTTTTCACCGGAAGAACCACTGCCGTAGATCCCGCGGGCGGACTCCGGAACTGCCGCATCATCGAGGATCGCCTGAGCTATCTTCCCGGCGTTCGGGCCCGTCAGTTTGTTGCATCCGAGATCGACCAGCTCCACCCACTCCGTTTCCTCGCGCATCGTGACGCACGATTTTCCGTGAAAATAGGCCTCTTTTTGAACGCCTCCCGAATCGGTTGCGATCGAGCGACAATTCATTTCAAGCCAGATCATTTCCAGATAGCCGACGGGATCCGTCAAAAAGATGTTGCTGGCCGGATTGATTTCCATCGCTGCGATCCGGGAGCGCGTACGCGGATGCAATGGCAAGATCACCGGCAACCCGGATGCCGCCAGGCCTGAAAATATCGCCTGCATGTGCTGTTTGTTATCAGTATTTTCGGCGCGATGGATAGTACAAAGAACGTAATCACCGCGCGCGGTCGGCAAGTCCTTGAACCATCCTGGCTCCACGGCTCTGTCCTTGTAGAATATGGCGGCGTCATACATTACATCGCCGACGACTTCGATCTTGCTCTCGGAAATTCCTTCGGCGAGCAGGTTCGATCGAGAGATCTCTGTTGGCGCGAACAACAGCGTCGCAACGTGATCCGTAACTACCCGATTGATTTCTTCTGGCATCCTTCGATTGAAGGAACGTAGCCCGGCTTCGACATGTGCTACCGGTATATGAAGTTTCGCGGCGGCAAGCGCGCCAGCCAATGTTGAGTTCGTATCACCGTAGACCAGCACCCAGTCGGGCTTCTCGGCTATCAGCACCTCCTCGATTTTTTCGAGCTGACGGCCCGTCATGGCACCATGCGTTCCTCCCCCTACTCCCAAATGGTATGCGGGCTTGGAAATAGACATTTCTTCAAAAAAAATGTCCGACATGTTGACGTCATAGTGCTGACCCGTGTGCACCAAAGCCTCTTTAATGTCAGGATGTCCAGACATTGCGCGCGATACTACGGCCGCCTTGATAAATTGCGGCCTGGCACCGACGATGGTTACTAGCTTTGGCATATGGCTTGCTTCCCTAATTTTAATTAACAACGAGCGTCGGCGTGTGGGTTCTCAAGGCGCCTCAACTCTCTAGCCGGGACGCCCCCGATGACGATATATCCATCCGGAAAACTCTTAGCCACAACAGCGCCAGCTGCCACGATCGTTTTGCTACCCAGCACAACACCGGGCAATATGACAGCATTCATTCCGATCCAACATTTCTCGCCGATGATTACATCCAGGCCACCTTCGTGTCTTTCCAAATCATTAGTGTCGTGATTTGAGGTGATAAGTCCCACGTTGGGAGCAATGTAAGTTCCCTTTCCGATGTAAATGCAGGCGCCAAAATTTTGAAAATATGTCCCTGGCGACTGAAAATTGTTCAAATCATCGGGATGGAATACGATGTTTTTCGCGTTCGACACGTAACAAGTTAGAGCACTCGGCCAAGGCAGCGGCTTAGCGAGTCTGAGGATATTTTTTGTCCAGATGGACCTAAAAGCCCAAACAAAGCCGCTTAGGTGTTGATTAAAGTATTTACTTTTGAGATAGCTTTTTTCATAGAAGAGTCCAAGCATGAGAATTAGTACAGGACGCAGATTATGAACAACTAATTTACCAAAACGCTTTATCATCGCACCATTCCGAAGACGACTCTTGCTATTGTTCCAACAATTACCCATGCCGACAAAGGAGCCCAAGCACTATGCAGCGCACCCATTAGTTCCTTGACACTGACCCGAGCCACTTTCGAAAATAACAAGAGGCAGAGAAAGTAAAACACACCTCCGGATATCGCGTACGACTCCGCAAAATAGCGCCTCGCATACTCGCCCGCGATCCACAGCGCTCCTAACCTTATAATCAGGCCCGAGATAGTGAGTCCGAGCATTGCCTTTTGACGACTACATACATGCATCACCATCGATATTGGCGAAGAAAGAAATTGCAGGACAAACCACGGCGTCATCCAGGCCACGATTTCGCCCGCGCGCTGCCACTCTTTGCCAAAAACGACAGGGAATACTGCCGGAGCTACGATCCCTGCGAATAACAAGGGGCCAACTCCGGTTTTTGCGAGGCCAGCGAGTATCTTTATTGAAAAGGTATCAAGCCGTCCATTCCGCAACTCTTCGGGCGCGCGCGATAGATAGACTTGCGCAACAGATCCCCCGACCAATGTCATGGGAGCTGCCATCGTGCGTGTAGCCAGCATTAAATAGCCCGCTTCAGGCCCGATCGCCAGCGCAGCTATGATGATGACTGGCAATTGGATGCCGATTGTATTAGCGAGTCCGTCAAACGTGGAATATTTCGGAAATCGATCATATTCCCGGAACATGCGTTGCATGTTTCCGGCATCAACAAACCGAAGCAACCCACGGTCGTTGTGCAGCGCCGCTCGCCCCAATCCGAGCACGCCTGCACAAACGCTTATCATCTGCCCCAAGAGCAGACCGAATGGGGCAAGTCCGGCCCAGCCCAGCGCAATCTGTGTTCCGGAACCGCCGATGGCTTGCGTCAATCGCGTCTGTGCCACAGCCGTGAACTTGCGCTTTCGTGTGGCCCAGTATTGGAGCGCGGCGTAAGAACCGGCCAGCCATAGACCCAGTGGCAACATCCATAGGTAGGGTCGCAATGCGGGCTGATGCACTAGCCTAGCGATTTCATCAGGTGCCGACCACACGATTATTGCTACGAGAGCGGCCAGAACCGCCGCGCTTGTCAGGGCAAGCGCAAGCAGATTGACAGCATCCTCATCACGCTCCGGCATAGGGATGGCGAATTCGAAGCGCAGACAACCCGCTACCGAGAGAATGCCCAATAACGACACGTAGACTGCAAGTACGCTGAAGTGGGCCGGGGTGTAGAGCCTCGTAAGAATGGGTAACACGAGCACGGTCAATGCCTGCGCAAATGCCGTTCCGCCAGCCAGTACACCAACGTGACGCACGAAATCATTTCGCAGAAGCACCGCTAGGCGCCCGTGGAAGGTTGCGATCGCTGCCTTGGCGTAGCGCATCGTCGGATCAGCTGGCGCAGAGCGCCGTCATGATGAGGCGCTGATCGTCGATGCCGAGATAGGCGTGCATCGGAAGGCTCAAGACCCTCTGTGCGGCAGCATCCCCTACTGGCAGAAGGGCGGTGGGATCCTCTACTGCCGGCTGCTGATTGAGCGGAAGCGGATAGTGCACCGCAGTCGGTATTCCAGCAGCGCTCAAACGTGCCTGCGACGCTTCACGATCAGCGACAGCTACGGTGTATTGCGCCCATGCGCTCTGGTTGTGGGGCTCGACGTAAGGCACGACTGTTACACTGCCTGCGTCGTCAAGCAGCCTTTCATAGCCTTCAGCCAAGCGTTGGCGACGCGCGATCTCGTCGTCCAGAATTTCCAGCTTCGGCAGCAAAATCGCTGCTTGGAGTGTGTCCAGCCGACTGTTCACGCCAACGCGAACATGGTGATAGCGCCGGTCCTGCCCGTGCCGTGCGATTTGGCGCATGACCTTGGCCAACTCCTCGTCGCTGGTGAAGATGGCTCCGCCATCGCCGTAGCAGCCCAGAGGTTTGCTGGGGAAAAAACTGGTGCACGAGATCGCGCTCAGATTGCAGCTTTTGCGACCCTTGTAGGTCGCGCCGAAGCTTTGCGCGGCATCCTCGATCACCGGCACACCGTGTTTCGCAGCGATGGCATTGATGGCGTCGAAGTCCGCGCATTGCCCATAGAGCGACACCGGAATGATGGCGCGTGTCCTGGGTGTTATCGCCGCTTCCAGCAGCGTCGCATCCAGGTTGTAGGTCCGTGGATTGATATCCACGTACACCGGCTTGGCGCCCAATAGAGCCACCGTTTCGGCGGTGGCAATGTAGGTGAATCCGGGCGTGATGACCTCATCACCCGGACCGATACCCAGCGCCATCTGCGCGATCTGCAGAGCGTCGGTGCCATTGGCTACGGTAACGCAGTATTTGGCGCCCACGTACGCCGCGAGCTTCTCTTCGAGTTCGGCCACTTCCGGACCCAGGATGTACTGGCCGTGGGCAAGCACGCGCTGAATACCCGCATCGATCCTGTCCTTGATGCGGGCCTGCTGGGTTTTGAGATCGTTGAACTCGATCATGCTGTTGCATCCAGCTTCCGCAGCTGATGGCCACTGAGCACGTAGCGCGCATCGCTGTGTTCACACGCCACTTCACCCTGCCCCTGCAAAGGCAGTTTGAGCTGTTCGCCAAACTCGCTCATCCAGCCGATCTGTCGCGCGGGAACGCCCACCATCAAGGCGTAAGCGGGCACATCCTTGTTGACCACCGCGCCAGCGCCGACAAAGGCAAATTCACCAATGGTGATACCGCAGACGATGGTGCAATTCGCGCCGAGTGTGGCGCCGCGCTGCACCAGCGTGTCGCGATATTCGTCTTTGCGCTCGATCAGGGAGCGCGGGTTGTAGACGTTGGTGAATACCATGCTGGGGCCGCAGAACACGCCCTCCTCAAGGGTGACGTTGTCGTATACCGATACGTTGTTCTGGATCTTGCAGTGGTCGCCGATGACTACCTTGTTGCCGACGAATACGTTCTGGCCCAGCGAGACGCCCGTGCCGATGCGTGCGCCCGGGCAGACGTGCACGAAATGCCAGACGCGCGATCCCTCGCCGATCTGCGCACCGTCATCAATAATGGCCGAGGGGTGCTGGTAGAAGCTCATCTGGTTCACCGCTTCAGGAAGGGATGGTAGTCGCCTGCGAGAGGCGCAATCGTGGCATCACGAATGGCGGCAACGGTGCTGATGGCCGTGCGGTTCTCTTCGAGGCCGAAACCGCGCCCGGCGAGAATCTCCTCGTAACTGCGAATGTGCAGGTCGGTGAAGCCGCCGGAGAACTCGATTTCTTCGCCGTCTACCGTGATGGAGCGATAGGTGCGCTGGCCAGCTTCACGCGCCGTGTCAGGGACATCCTCGACATCTACCGAGAGGAACCAGCGAACCCGGGCGTTCTCATACTCCAGGTATCCTGCCGCCTTCGTCTCGGAGGAGAGATGCACCACGTTGGCCTGCAGGTCACCGAAGATGTAATGCAGCATGTCGAAGAAATGCACGCCGATATTGGTGGCGATGCCGCCGGATTTCTTGGTGTCGCCTTTCCAGCTTTGCAAATACCAGTGACCGCGCGAGGTGATGTAACTGAGGTCGACTTCGTGCTTGGTGTCCCGTTTTTCGTCTAGGACTTTTCCGCGCAAGGCGACGATCGACGGGTGCACACGCAGCTGCAGGATCGTGTTGACCTTGTGCCCGGTGTCCTGTTCTATTTCCTGCAGGCCGTCGATATTCCAAGGGTTCAGCACCAGCGGCTTTTCGCAGATCGCGTCGGCACCAGATCGCAGAGCGAAGCGCATGTGAGAGTCGTGCAGATAGTTGGGTGAGCAAATCGATACCCAATCGATGCGATCGCCGTGATTCGAGCGCCGCAGCTTGTCGACATGACGATCAAATCGCTCGAATTCCGTGAAGAAGTCGGCGTCAGGGAAATGACTGTCCATGATGCCGACCGAATCGTTCGGGTCATAGGCGGCCACCAATTGATTTCCGGTGGCCTTGATCGCCTGCATGTGGCGGGGTGCGATGTAACCAGCAGCACCGATGAGCGCGAAACTTTTCATGTGTGTCCGGACCTGTTCATCCATTACGCGTAATAGTTCTGATACCAGCGCACGAAGTTGGCGACGCCTTCTTCCACCAGCACTTTTGGCTCGTAGCCAACCTGTTCGATGAGTTCCGAGACATCGGCCTCAGTGTCCGGAACGTCCCCCGCCTGCAGGGGCATGAATTGCATCTGCGCCTTGAGTCCAAGGCATCGCTCCAACACTTCGATATAGCGCAGGAGCTGCACTGGTTGCTCGTTGCCAATGTTGTAGATGCGGTATGGCGCGACACCGCTGCTGGCCGGATCGGGCGCACCGCCCGTCCAGTCGGGATCTTTCCCGGGCACCTTGTCCAAGATGCGAACTACCCCCTCAACGATGTCGTCGATATAGGTAAAGCTGCGCTTGTGGTGACCATGGTTGAACACCTTGATCGGCTCGCCAGCCAGAATCGCCTTGGTAAACAGGAACAGCGCCATGTCGGGACGGCCCCACGGCCCATAGACCGTGAAGAAGCGCAGGCCCGTTACCGGAATGTCATACAGATGGGCATAACTGTGCGCCATCTGCTCGTTAGCTTTCTTGGTCGCCGCATAAAGCGTCAACGGATGTTCCGTGGGCTGGTGTTCGGAGAACGGCATGGCCGTATTGGCGCCATAGACCGAACTGGTCGACGCGAACACCAGATGCTCCACGTCGTGGTGGCGGCAGCCTTCCAGGATGTGCAGGAAGCCGGTGACATTGCTGGCCACGTAAATATGCGGGTTTTCCGCCGCGTAGCGCACGCCCGCTTGCGCTGCAAGATTGACTACGCGCTGCGGCTTGTGCGTGACGAACACGCTTTCAACCAGAGCACGATCGGCCAGGTCGCCGTGGACATGGGTGTAATTCGGGTGATCCATGAAGCGCGCGAGCCGCGCCTTTTTCAGGTTTACGTCGTAGTAGTCATTGAGGCTGTCGAAGCCGATGACTTTGTCGCCACGCTCAAGCAGCTTGAGGGCGACGTGCGAACCGATGAAGCCGGCAGTGCCGGTGACCAAGACTTTCATGCCGTGCGATCCCGATTCAAAGACGACCATCCACCGCATCTCGCGGCAACACATATTTCACGTCGTAAACAACCGACTCAGGTTTGCCGAAGGCACGGATGCCCTCGGCGCCAAGGGAGACGAACTGTTGGTGGCCGACTGCCACGATCACCGCGTCGTAGTTGCCAGCCTGCGGCTGGGCAACGGTCGTAATCGCATATTCATGCTGCGCTTCGGCTGGATCGACCCATGGATCATGAATATCGACCTCCGCGTTGTAACCCTTCAATGCCGCGACGATATCGACCACGCGCGTATTGCGCAGGTCCGGGCAGTTTTCCTTGAACGCCAGACCCAGCAGCAGGATGCGCGCACGCACCGGATTGATACCCTTGCGCACCATCAGTCTGATCACTTCGCTGGCTATGTACGGGCCCATGCTGTCGTTTGTGCGGCGGCCGGCCAGGATCACGTCCGGGTGGTGGCCCATTTCCTGCGCCTTGTGGGTGAGGTAGTAAGGATCCACGCTGATGCAGTGGCCACCAACCAGGCCGGGACGGAACGGCAGGAAGTTCCATTTGGTACCGGCGGCTTCCAGCACTTCCAGCGTGTCGATGCCGAGCTTGTTGAACAGGATAGCGAGATCGTTGACCAAGGCGATGTTGAGATCGCGCTGGGTGTTTTCGATCACCTTGGCGGCCTCGGCCACCTTGATACAGCTGGCCTTGTGCGTTCCGGCCGTGATGATCGAGCCGTACAGGCGGTCGACGAAATCCGCCACCTCAAGCGTGGAGCCTGAGGTCACTTTGAGAATGGTAGTAACGCGATGAAGCTTGTCGCCCGGGTTGATGCGCTCAGGGCTGTAGCCGGCGAAGAAATCGCGGTTGTAGACCAGTCCCGAAACCTTCTCCAGGATTGGCACGCAGACTTCCTCGGTGCAGCCCGGATACACGGTGGATTCGTACACCACTGTGTCTCCCTGTTTGAGCACTTTGCCCAAACTCTCGCTGGCCTTGACCAATGGGGTCAGGTCGGGACGCTTGGCCGAGTCGATCGGGGTGGGCACGGTGACGATGTAGACGTTGCACCCACGAAGGTCATCCAGGCTCGCGCTGAAGCTCAGGCGTGGCGCGGCCGCGAGTTCGGCAGCATCTACCTCCAGCGTGTGGTCATGGCCACCGCGCAACTCATCGATGCGTGCGGTGTTGATATCAAAGCCCACCGTGTCGAAGTGCTTGCCGAATTCCACGGCGAGCGGCAGCCCGACATATCCGAGGCCGATGATGGCGATCTTCGTGTTTTCCAGTGAGTGCATGAGGCTTCCGTTGGATGTATTGGAACGAGCTTGTCTGGCGGAACAAGGCAACAGGGGAGCCGATGGCGCTGGCTCAACCGCTGATTATGGGGTTTTCGTGTTGCAGGGGCGAGGCTGGGCGGTTTTGAGCGTTGCCTTGGAACGGCGGGTGGAGCGGCGATGGGGTGTTGCTGGAGGAATGGATGAAGGTGGCTTTCGGCAACTTGTTGGAATAGAGCGATAGCAAACGCAAAAGCTACCCCACCTCGATCCTCCCCTGCAGGCAGGGGAGGAAGCAGAGCGGCACGCGTTATTTAGCGGTTTTGTATTCGTAGTAACCGTAGGAGTAGTAGCCAGCGCTGCGGCGTTCCACGGCGTTGAAGATGGCGCCCTTGATCTCGACGCCATTCTGCTCGAAGCGCTGCTTGGCCAGGGCGATTTCGCGGATCTGGTTCAGGCCGAAGCGTACTACCAGCAAGCTAGTGCCGGCATGGTGGCCGATCACGGCCGCATCGGTCACCGCCAGGATCGGCGGGGTGTCGACGATGATCAAGTCGTACAGCGGCATCAATTTGTTGAGCAACGCGGTGAAGTTCGCGTGCATCAGCAGTTCGGAGGGGTTCGGTGGCACCTTGCCGCGGGCGATGAAGTGCAGGCCTTCGACGCCGTCGACCTTGCGAATGGCGGCGGGCAGTTCAAGCTGGCCGGTGACCAGCTCGGACAGGCCATTCTCGGGTTTACCGCCCATCACCTTGTGCTGGCCGCCCTTGCGCATGTCGGCGTCGATCAACAGCACCCTCTGCCCAGCCTGCGCGATCACCGCAGCCAGGTTGGCCGAAACGAAGGTCTTGCCGGCATTGGGACTGGAGCCGGAGATCATCAGCAGATTGTTCTTCGCTTCCAAACGGGCGAAGTGCAGGCTGGTGCGCAGGCTGCGCAACGCTTCGGTGGCGAGATCGGCCGGCGCTCTGACAGCCAGCAGGTGTTGTTTGCCGTTGCTGCCGTGATGGTGCACATCCTTTACCGAGATGGCGATTTCCTGCTCGCTCAACGGGATCGAGGCATAGACCGGCAAGCCCAAGTGTTCGATGGCGGCGGGATCTTCCACGCCGCGGTTCAACATCTGGCGCAGGAAGATGAAGGCCACGGCGAGGAAGCCGCCCAGGAAGGTGCCGCCGAGCACGATGATGGCCTTTTTCGGCTTCACCGGGCGGCTGGTGTCCACTGCGGCCCTGTCGATGATGCGCACGTTGCCTACGGTGCCGGCACGGGCGATATCCAGCTGCTGAGCCTGGTTGAGCAGGCTGGTATAGGTCTCGTTGCTGACCTGCACGTCGCGGGTCAACCGCAGCAATTCCTGCTGGGTGTCGGGCAAATCGCCGACCTGCTTTTCCATCGCGGCCTTCTGCGCCTGCAGTTGGCCGATCTGCTGCATCAGCGCCTTGTACGCCGGATGTTCGGGGGTGAAGCGGCGCTGGACGTCGGCCAGTTGCATCTGCAATTGCTGGATGCTCGTTTCGATGGCGACGGTCTGGTCCAGCAGACCCTTGGTCTGCATGGTGATGTCGACCGAATGGGCCTGGGTCTGGAACGCGTTCAGCGCAGCGGTCGCCTTTTCGAGGTCGCGGCGCACGTTGGGCAGCTGTTCCTTGACGAACTTCAGGCTGTTGGCCGCTTCGGCGGAATTGCGGTCCACGTTCTGCTTCACGTAGATCTCGCTGACCTGATCGAGCAGATTGGCGGCCAGCTGCGGATCGGCATTGTTGTAGGTCAGGGCAAGAATGCCCGAATCCTTGCCCTGCTCGCTGGCGTTCACATCCTGCTGCAACTTGGTGATCACGGCCAGGTCGCTCTGGCGCACCACGTCGAAGCAGGCTCCCGGGTTGGCAGCCAACGCCTTCACCTGGATGGTTATCCCGTGGCCGCTGGCGGGCTTGCCGACCTGGCCGTTGAGCAGCACGTTGTCGTCGTCATCGCGGAGGCTGAAGGCGCCGTTGTTGCCGGCGATCAGGGTAAGCGTCTTGCCTCGCAGGCTGGCGGGAACCTCGAGCTGGAAGATGTCCAGCGCGGCGCCGCCCCAGTCGTAGCTGTTCATGCCGAACTTCGGCGGGGCCACGGCACCGGGCTGCGCGCGCACATAGCGGCGGGCAATGAAATTGCCGAACAGCGGGAAGCGGTGCGGTTTGACGCTGATCGCCAAGTGCAGGTTGTCGGCAGCGCCGCCGATCACCGTGCGCGAGGTGATCAGCGCGATTTCGGTGGTGGCTTCGGAGCTGGACGCACCCAGCGTCTGGGTGAGGTCGCTGAGGCCCGGCAGGCTGGGCACCTTCTGCTCGACCTGCACGATGGCGTTGGCCTGGTAGATCGGCGTGGCCAGCAGCGCATAGGCCACGCTGACCACGAAAAACACGCCGGTGACGACGATGATCAGCCACTTGTGGTCGATCAGGGTGCCGAGCAGTTCGCCCAGATCGATTTCGTCGTCGCTGGACGACGGGGTTTGCGTAGCGGCCATGCAGGAACTTTCCTAGTCGGTATATATAAGGTGGATTACAGGTAGCGCAGCCAGCTATCAACACCTTGTGTGATCAAATCGTGTACGTGATCAAACGCAGGGCGTTGCTGGCGGTACGGGTCAGGGATGTCACGTGCCTGCACCCATTTGTCCAGTACGAAGATCTTGCCGCTGGCTTCCGGAGCCAGCCGCACCATCGCGTCGACGTGGCTTTTCTCCATGCCCAGCACCAGGTCGGCTTCGCGCAGCATGGCCGGCGTCAGCTGACGTGCGCGATGGGCCGCGCCGTCGATGCCGTGCTCAGCCATCACCT
This sequence comes from Rhodanobacter sp. Root561, assembly GCF_001427365.1. Classification (NCBI taxonomy): domain Bacteria; kingdom Pseudomonadati; phylum Pseudomonadota; class Gammaproteobacteria; order Lysobacterales; family Rhodanobacteraceae; genus Rhodanobacter; species Rhodanobacter sp. Root561. Next base: position 891,841 of record NZ_LMGH01000001.1, on the reverse strand, counting down.
GCATCGCGGTGGCATCCATCGGGTAACCGGTCATGGCGTGCAAACCGGCACTGCTCACTTCGATGTCCTTCGAAACCAGGCGCTCGCGCAACAGATATTCGGCGGTGGGGCTGCGGCAGATGTTGCCAATACAGACGGTCAAGATCCGTTTGAACAACTCGATGACTCCTCGATTGCCTGGCAGGCTCGCCCGTAGCACCCGGCGTCCCGCGCTCCTGTGGATTTGTGGTCACTCCCCCCCTGGAGCTGCTGGCGGTATCGCGCAACGTTCCGCGAAGACATCTTCACAACCGCGACGCACGCACGTTTCCCGACCAGCCCGGCATGATAACCGAAGCCCGGCCAGCTTGGCGGCCCCAGCCTGACTGGTTCATGTATGTACCCCTGCGGAATTGTGGGTATACTCGGCAAGCGCGGAATTCACGTCCGCTTGACGCCATGCCTCCCGGGGAAATATTCATGAAGAAGATGATCGTTGCTCTTCTGGCGACGGGCCTGATGGGTTCCGCGCTGGCCCAGTCCGCTGATTCGCAGCAGCCCGCTACCCCGCCGGCGCCCGCAGTTGCTGGCGCGAAGACCGCCACGACGCAGTCGCTGGGCGAAATGACGCCGTTCTACGTGATCGGTGGCGTGGTTATCGCTGGCGCCATCGTGGCTGCCTCCAGCGGCGGCAACGACCATAAGACCAGCACGCCGCCGCCGACCGGCACCACCGGTACGAACTGAGCGAATGCATCACCTCGAAAGCCGCGCCAGTTCTGGCGCGGCTTTTTTGTGCGCATGAGCTTCCAGGCCGAAGGGGCGGCGATGCGCTCTTGCCGTACATCTTTCCTTAACCTTGCTTTGGTAAGGTCGGGTGACAGGCGGAATCCCGGTGCCGTGGGATTGCCCATGAAAATGATGCTTGCAAGTCTTTTGGCCGCTGGCCTGTTGGCCGCGGGAATGGCCCAGGCCGCAGAACCGATGCCGTCGGCCCAGAACCAGAACCCTTCGCCAAATCCGGCCGTCGCCGGCGCCGCCGCTGCCGGGTCCGCCTCCACCGGGGGCATCACGACGGGCCAGGCCATCGCTGCCGGCATCGCCCTGGTGGCCGTCGTTGCCGTCGCCGCCGGAGCAGGCAACGACGACAACCACGGGCATGTCCCGGGTACCGGAAGCACGGGGACTACCGGAACCACGGGAACGACCGGCACCACCGGCACGCATTGACACGCATCAAGTCGGCCGGGCCCTTCCTTGGGCTTGTCCACTGCGAGCGGCTCTTTCTCCCTCCCCTGCCTCGGCAGGGGAGGGCCGGGGTGGGGTGCTCCTGCTCTGCGCTGCTGCCCTATCAGCCTTCACCTTCACTACACCAGCCTCCGCGTACATGGTTCCTTCACGACCGCTGGTTATACTGACGGCGCTGTTTTTCCCGAACACCGGTCACAAGGAGCAACACATGAAAATGATTCTTCCCGCACTTCTGACCGCTGGACTGATGGCTTCCGGCCTGGCAATGGCGGCGCAGCCGCAATCGGACAGCGCCCAGAACCCGCCGGCCCAGCCCACGGTGGCAGGCGCCAACACCGCCAGTGTCGCCTCCACGGGCGGTATTACTGCTGGCCAGGTGATCGCGGTGACCATCGCGGTGGTGGCAACCGTCGGCGTGGTGGCTGGCGTCGCTCGCGACGACTCGCATCCGGTGCCTGGTACCACCGGTACCCACTGATATCCTGTGACTGATCTCGAACAAACGTGCCGACTTCGCTCGGCACGTTTGTCGTGTCTGTCGTTCCCTCTGTCGCCTTTGAGTCCTCTTCGATCGTGAAAACATTCCCTGCCCTCACTCTAGTTGCCTGCGCTGCTCTGCTGCACGGTTGCGCCTTTGCGCCCGGCCAGCACATGTCGACCAGCGAACTCTCCCGCGGCGACACGGTCGACAACAGCCAGGTCGAGCTTGTCCCGATCACTCCGAAGCTGATCGCCATGAATCGAGCCAGCGCTCAAGCAGTAGCAGTACCTCCAGCTCTGTTGGCGTACCAACCGCAGTCGTATCACATTGGTGCAGGCGATAGCTTGTTTATTACGGTTTGGGAGCATCCGGAACTGACAGCTCCCGCAGGTTCCCAGCAACCTGGCGTCGCCAATGGTCGTTTGGTGCGCTCAGATGGAACCCTGTTCTACCCGTATGTGGGCGTGCTGAAAGTTGAAGGGATGACTATCGAGGAGCTACGCGATGCCATCGCCAGCAAACTAGCCCAGTACATCGAGAAGCCTCAAGTGGATGTCGCAGTGAGCGGCTATGGCAGCCAACGCATCGTTTTGCAGGGTGCATTCGCGAAAACCGATCCTCTGCCGATCACCGCGGTGCCACTGACCCTGGCCCAGGCGCTGGGCACGGCCACCATCAATACCGAGCAGGCCAATCTTTCCGGTCTGGTGCTGACCCGCGACGGCCAGGATTACCACCTGGATCTGGATGCACTGAACAACGGTGGCAATCTGGCGCAGGACATCTACCTGAAGCCGGGCGATCGCCTGTTCCTGCCGTACAACGACCGCCAGGAAGTGTATGTGGTGGGCGAAGTGGTCAGGCCGATGGCGATCAACTTCAAGACTTCCGACCTCAGCCTGACCCAGGCGCTGGGACGCGCGGGCGGCCTCAACCCGCTCAGCGCCAAGGGCAAGGCGGTGTACGTGATCCGTGGCGTCAAGGATCTTGAGCAGGCGCCGTCGAAGGTATTCAGCCTGGACGCGCGCTCGCCGGCCGCCTTCGCGCTGGCCGACCAGTTCATGGTGAAGCCGGGCGACGTGGTGTTCGTGGGACCGGCCGGCGTGACCCGCTGGAACCGCTTCTTCAGCCAGTTGCTGCCGTTCTCGGGCCTGATCAATTCGGCGGCCAACGCGAACAAGGATTTCTGAGCGCACCCGGCAGGAATGCCCTTGCACGGGGCGGGCATGGCCCGCCCCACGAATTACGCTGTACTGATCAGGGAAGGGGAGCACCGGTTTGCCCGCAGACGAGTTGACGAACAGCGAACGCACGACGGCGTCAACGGCGCGGCCCGTCGTCGCGCGCACGCTGCCCTGGCTGTTGCTGGCCTGTCCGCTGCTGCTCGGCCTGCACGGCTGCAGCGAACTCTCGCAATCCTCGATCAAGGCGATGCGGCTTGCCGCGAAGGGCCGGCCGCAGGTGCAGCCAACCGCGGCCGAGGTGGCGGCCAAGCCGTATTTCCAGTTGCAGGCCACCAGCCCGGAAGGCAGCGCGGTGCTGATCCTGGGCAACGTCGATGGCGGACGCCAGGCGTGGTACGGCAATCATGGCGTGGTGGTGTTCATCGAGCGCGGCCGCGTGGTGCAGACCACCGGACTGGGACAGGACCTCGACGGCGTGCAACTGCCTGCCGACGATCCGTTCGCGCGCGGCCTGCAGACGCTCACCGCGCCGGTCAGCTACCGCATGGGCAAGGACTGGTCACCGGGCTATCGCTACGGCGTGCCGGTCGACGCCACGCTGACGCCGGCGGGTCGCGAGCAGATCAGCATCCTCGACCAGACCCACGACGTGCTGCGGGTGGATGAACAGCTCGACGTGCCGTCGCTGCACTACCGCGTCACCAATCACTACTGGGTGGACCCGCGCGACGGTTTCATCTGGAAGAGTGACCAGCAGGTGGCGCCCGGATTGAGCCTGCAACTGGTGCAACTGCGCCCCTACCGCGAGCCGCAGCCATGAACCGCGCATGCTTAGTGTTGCTGATGCTGGGCTGGTCGACGGCAGCCGCGGCGGTGCAGGTCAAGGTGCGCGGTGCCGTGGCGCATCCGGGTCACACGGAACTGAGCGACCCTGCCCGCCTCAGCGATGCCGCGATTGCCGCGCAGCCGCTGCCGCAGGCTTACATGAAAGGCGCGGCCTGGTTGCGGCCAGGCTTGCTGGCCACGCAGCAGCGATTGAAGGCCGGCGTGCTGTTCGACCTGGCCAGCCTGCAACAGCGGGCGCTGGCAGGCGACGACCAGGCATTGGCCGCCAGCAGCGCGGCGCTGCGGAGCTGGATCAGCTCGCTGCCGGTAACCGGGCGTGAGTCGCCGGCGCTGCTCGATCCACGCGCGGTGGAAGTGAATGCACCGGAGAATCACCTGCTGGCCGCCGGCGACGAGCTGTTCTATCCGCTGCGTCCCGACGGCATCCGCGTGGTCGGCGCCGTGCAGCAACCCTGCACCCTGCCGTTGGTGCCGCTGCAGGATGCGCGGCTTTACCTGGACGCGTGTGCGCTCGGCGACGCCGCGGATCGCGACAGCATCTACGTGATCGAGCCGGACGGCCGGGTGTTCGTGCAGGGCGTGGCCCTGTGGAATCGCAGCGAGGCGCAGGCACTGGCGCCAGGCGCGGTGATCTACGTGCCGCTGCGCGAGCGCGCCGCCCGCAAGGTGGACGCCACGATGAACAGCGACATCGCCGCGTTCCTGGCGACGCAGGTGTTGCCGGGACCGGGGGCGCCGTGATGAACGTGGCTCGCGAAGAACACCCCACCCCAACCCTCCCCTGTCCCACAGGGACTTCCTTCGGTCGCAAGCAGGTAAGGGAGAAGAGCCGGAGCGCGCCGCTGCTCGTGCCCCCTCCCCTGTTTGCAGGGGAGGGTTGGGGTGGGGTCGCTCTTGACCTCCCTGCCCGCCTGCCCCAGCTCATCGCATCAGACACATCGCACCACCGCACCACGCCACGGACCCCAAAGGCTTGAACACCCTCCAGCACATCCGCCGTCAATGCACCTGCCTGCTGCCGCTGGCCGGCTGGCTGATGACCTGTTCGGTGCACGCGCAGAACGCGCCCACGCAAAGCGACTTCGGTGGCGCCGGCCTGCTGCAGACACCTACCGCGCGCATGGCCGACGAAGGCGAGGTGGGTTTCACCGCCAGCCGCACGTCGCCGTATACGCGCTACAACTTCACCCTGCAGCCGTTGCCGTGGCTGGAAGGCAGTTTTCGCTACATCAGCATCAGCAATCGTTTGTATGGGCCGTCAAGCCTGAGCGGCAACCAGAGCCTCAAGGACAAGTCGATCGACGCCAAGGTGCGGCTGTGGCGCGAGAGCCACTACCTGCCGACCTTGTCGGTGGGCATCCGTGACCTGGGTGGCACCGGTCTGTTCTCCAGCGAATACGTGGTGGCCAGCAAGCGCTTCGGCCCGATCGATGCCAGCCTGGGCATGGCCTGGGGCTACATGGGTAATCGCGGGGATGTCCGCAACCCGTTGGCGCTGATCAGCAACCGATTCGATACGCGTCCGGGACGCGGCAACGATCCGGGCGGCCAGTTCAACAGCCACGATTATTTCCGCGGGCGTGCGGCGCTGTTCGGCGGCATCAGCTACCAGACGCCGTGGCAACCGCTGATCCTGAAGCTGGAATACGAAGGCAACGACTACAAACACGAACCGCAGGGCAACAACCAGCCGCAACGCACGCCGATCAACATCGGCGCGGTCTATCGGTTGAACCGCAACGTCGACTTCAGCCTGGCGCTGGAGCGCGGGCGCGTGGCGATGTTCGGCTTCACCTTGCACACGAACCTCGCCCGGAGCAGCGGCCCCACCAAGCTGCTCGATCCGCCCCTGCCCGAGCGCGCCGACAGGCCGCCCACGCAAACGCCGCAGCAGGTCGACTGGACGGCGGTGAGCAAGCAGCTGCGCGACAACGCCGGCATCGAAGTGTCGAAGATCAGCCGGCGTGGCCGCGAAGTGGTGGTGACCGGCGAACAGCAGCGCTATTTCTATACGGCCAAGGCGCTGGGTCGCACCGCGCGCGTGCTGGACAACCAGCTGGCGCCGGGCACCGACTGGTACACCGTGGTGTCCACCCGCGAAGGCCTGCCGATCGTGGCGACCAGCGTGCACCGGCAGCGCTTCGACGAACTGCTCAACTACGACATCGACCTGCGAGACTTCCGCCGCAGCGTCGAGCAGAACCCGCCGCTGCCACAACGAGAGGACGTGCTGTACCGTGCCACGCCGAAGAAGTTCAGCGGCAACCTGGCGGTGGGTTACGCGCAATCGCTGGGCGGCCCCGACGCCTTCATCCTGTATCAGGTGTACGCGAACTACGACGCGAACTTCCACTTCACTCCGAACCTGTGGTGGAGCGGCAACTTCAGCGCGAACCTGCTGAACAACTACGACCACTTCAAGTACGACGCACCCAGCAACCTGCCCCGCGTGCGTACCTACGTGCGCGAGTACCTGACCAGCTCGCGGCTGACCATGCCGGTATTCCAGCTGACCGCCAGCCGCCGCCTGGGCACCGATCTGTATGGCCTTCTATACGGCGGCATGCTGGAGAGCATGTACGGCGGCGTGGGCGGCGAAGTGCTGTACCGGCCGATGGGCGAGCGCTGGGCGATCGGTGTCGATGCCAACTGGGTGAAGCAGCGCGGCTTCGACCAGGACTTCTCGTTCCGCCGCTACCACGTCGCCACCGGCCACGTGACCGGCTACTTCGACCTGGGCTACAAGGACGTCACCCTGGCGCTCAGCTACGGCCGCTACCTGGCCGGTGATCGCGGCGCCACCATCGACGTGTCGCGCCAGTTCCACAACGGCGTGCGCATGGGTGCGTATGCCACGTTCACCAATGTCTCGGCGAAGCAGTTCGGCGAAGGCAGCTTCGACAAGGGCATCTACCTGTCGATCCCGTTCGACCTGATGCTGCCCAGCTCGCACACCAGCAGCGCCAACATCCTGTGGCAGCCCCTGCTGCGCGACGGCGGCGCCCGCCTGGCCAAACGCTACAACCTCTACGACCTGACCAGCGACCGCGACAGCGACGACCTGCAGTACAACCTGCAGAAGATCACCGAGTAACCGCCTTGCTCCCTCCCCTCGCAGGGGAGGGCTGGGGTGGGGTCGCTCTTCCCGCCGCGCTACGCCAGCCTCACCTCGCCCTCGTCCACCTGCACCGCCACCGCGCGCAGATGTTCTCCGCGACAAGGCCCGGCAATGCACAAGCCATCGCCCTGGTTGAAGGTGGCGCCGTGCACGGCGCAGATCAGGGTGTCGTTCTTCAGCAGGAATTTGCCGGGGGCGTAGTCGAGGCGGCGGCCGGCGTGGGGGCAGACGTTGAGATAGCCGTGCACCTGCTCGCCACGGCGCAGCAGGATCAGGCTTTCCTCGCCGTCAGCCAGGCTGGCGTCCACCGCGGTGGCGCCACCGTCGGGGATGTCGTCGAGCCGGCACAGGGCCGGTGGTTGCGACAATTCGGCGGGGGTGGATATATCCATCGGCACTTGCCTCGGGGGGCGGATGGCCCCATGGTGGTCGCGTAAGTCGTTGATTTTACCATACGGATTTTTAACACATGCGCTTCTCCCTGCCTCCTCTTCGTCGTCCCCGCCATCCGCTGGCGCGCGCCCTCTCGCTGGTGCTGGGCGTGGCCGTGCTGGGTGTGCTGCTGGTGTTCGGGCTGGTGGTGGCTGGCGTGCTGCTGGTCGGCGGCATCGTGCTGCTGGCCGTGCGCCAGTGGAAGCAGGGGCGTTCGCCGGTGCAGCGGAAGGCGTCGGCCGGCAATGGCCAGCCGGCCGTGCTGGAAGGCGAGTTCGTGGTGATCCGCCAGGGTCGGCCCGTCGCGCACTGAGTCGTCCGGCAGGGGCACAAGCCGGCGCAGGGATGGATAATGCGCCGTCCCCATACGATCCGCCCCCATGCACGACACCTCTGCCTCCGACGCGGCCACAAGGCCGCGCAGCCTGACTGATCCCCGCGTCCTGATTCCGCTGTCGCTGCTGGCGCTGTACGTGATCTGGGGTTCGACCTACCTGGGCATCCGGTTCGCTCTGGAAAGCTATCCACCGTTCCTGCTGGCGGGCATCCGCTTCCTGGGAGCCGGCGTGGCGCTGTATGGCTTCCTGCGCTGGCGCGGCATGGCGGCGCCGACGCCGCTGCAATGGCGCAACGCCACGTTCACCGGACTGCTGTTGCTCGGCATGGGCAATGGCCTGGTGTGCTTTGCCGAGGAGCGCGTCAGCTCGGGTATCGCCGCGGTGGCGGTGGCCAGCATGCCGCTGTTCGCCGCGCTGTTCACCGGCATGTACGGGCAGTGGCCGAACCGGCGCGAGAGCGTCGGCCTGGTGATCGGCTTCGTCGGCGTGATCGTGCTGAACCTGGGCAGCAGCCTGTCCGGCTCGCGGCTCGGCGCGATCGCGCTGCTGGTGGCGGCGATGTGCTGGGCGTTCGGTTCGGCCTGGAGCCGTCGACGCGACATGCCGCAAGGCCCGATGAATACCGCTGCGCAGATGCTGACCGCCAGCGTCGCGCTGCTGCTGTTCGGCTTCCTCAGCGGCGAACGCCTGCCGGCGCATCCCACGATGCATGCCACGCTGGCCCTGATCTATCTGGCGGTGTTCGGTTCGATCGTGGCGTTCAGCGCCTACCTGTACGTGCTCAAGCACGCGCGTCCCGCGCTGGCTACCAGCTATGCCTACGTGAATCCGCCGGTCGCCGTGCTGCTGGGCATCCTGCTGGCCGGCGAGCAGCTGGGGCCGTACGACTTGCTGGGCATGGCGATCATCCTGGGCGGCTTGGTCGTGATCACGCTGGCGAAGCAGAAGAAGCAGGTTGGAGTCGCGGCTTCCACCTGAGCGAGATCAAGAGCGCACCCCCTCCCAACCTCCCCCTGCCATGCAGGGGGAGGAGCGTTGCGCGCTCTGCTCCCTCCCCTGCGAAGTAGGGGAGGGTTGGGGTGGGGTTGCTCTTCGCCCGACCCGCGCGTGACGATGACGCGATCGCAAAAGGGGGCAGAACATGAGCGCAGAACAACGGGATGGCTGGATGGCGCGCGTCGCACTGCGCAGTGCGGCGTGGGCGGAGCGCTGGTTTCCGGATGCGTGGGTGTTTGCCGCGCTGGGCGTGGTGCTGGTGGCGCTGGCGGCGCTGGCCTTTGGCGCGACACCCGTCGCCGCCGTCGGCGCGTTCGGCGACGGCTTCTGGAGCCTGATCCCGTTCACCATGCAGATGGCCTTCGTGGTGATCGGCGGCTACGTGCTGGCCACCGCGCCGGTGGTGGCGCGCCTCATCGACGTGCTGGCGCGGGCGCCGCGCACGGGGCGCGGCGCGATCGTCTACATCGCCCTGGTCAGCATGCTGGCGTCGCTGCTCAGCTGGGGATTCTCGCTGGTGTTCGGCGGCCTGCTGGTGCGCGCGCTGGCGCGGCGCAGCGACCTGCGCATGGATTACCGCGCGGCCGGTGCAGCGGCGTATCTGGGCCTGGGTGCGATCTGGGCGATGGGGCTGTCGTCGTCCGCCGCGCAATTGCAGGCGAACCCGGCCAGCATGCCGCCGGGCCTGCTGGCGATCACCGGCGTGCTGCCTTTCAGCCAGACGATTTTCCTGTGGCAGTCGATCGTGCTGACCGCGGTGCTGATCGTGGTGTCGCTGCTGGTCTGCTGGTTCACCGCGCCGTCGGACGCGAACGTGCGCACCGCGCAGGACTTCGACGTCGGCGAAACCTCGACCCCGGCCCTGCCGCCGCGCACGCGACCGGGCGAGTGGCTGGAATACAGCCCGCTGCTGTCGCTGGCGATCGGCCTGCTGGGACTGGGCTGGCTCGGCCACGAGTTCGCCAGCAAGCCGGCGATAAGCGCGATCGCCAACCTCAACACCTACAACTTCCTGTTCCTGACCCTGGGCATCCTGCTGCACTGGCGCCCGCGCAGCTTTCTCGATGCGGTGCATCGCGCGGTGCCCAGCACCGCCGGCGTGCTGATCCAGTTCCCGCTGTACGGCGGCATCGCCGCCCTGCTGACCCACGTGCCCGGTGCGGATGGCTCGACGCTGGCGCACCGCTTGTCGAACCTGTTCGTGCATATCGCCGGCACCGAGAGCTTCCCTGCGGTGATGGGCGCGTACTCGGCGATCCTCGGCTTCTTCGTGCCGTCGGGTGGCGGCAAATGGCTGGTCGAGGCGCCGTACGTGATGCAGGCGGCAAACGACCTGCACGTGCATCTGGGCTGGGCGGTGCAGGTCTACAACGCGGCCGAGGCGCTGCCGAACCTGATCAACCCGTTCTGGATGCTGCCGCTGCTGGGCGTGCTGGGGCTGAAAGCCCGCGACGTGGTCGGCTACACCTTCGTGCAACTGGTGGTGCATGTACCGCTGGTGCTGGGCATGCTGTGGCTGCTCGGGATGACGCTGGATTATGTGCCGCCGGTGATGCCCTGAAACACCCGTAGGAGCGCACAGGGTGCGCTCCTGCGGTTTGCGTTTACAGCTCGCGCAGCGCGGTGGTCACCGGCAAGCGCGCGGCGCGCACGGCGGGGAACAGGCCGCCGATGAAGCCGATCGCCAGCGCCCATTTCAGGCCACTCCACAGCAGCGCGGGGGTGACGCTGAACTCGAAGCTGAGCTTGCCCACCGAACCGGCCGCCAGCGTGGAGGCGGTATAGCCGTTGAAGATCAGCCACGCCAGGGTGCCGCCGAGCAGGCCGCCGATCAGCGCCAGCAGCATCGTTTCCAGCATGATCGCCACCACCACCGGCGTGCCGCGGAAACCGATCGCGCGCAGCGTGGCGATTTCGCGGGCGCGGGCGGCGACAGCGGCGAACATGCAGTTGAGCGCGCCGAAGATCGCACCGATCGCCATGATCACGCCGACGGTGATGCCGATGCCCTGGATCATCTTGCTGGTGCCTTCGGACTGCTTGCTGAAGTAGTCGAGGGTGGTGTCGACGTCGACCTTCAGCCGCGGGTCGGCTTCGAGCGAGGCCTTGAACGCGTCGAAACCGTTCGGGTCGGCCAGCTTCAGCGTCACCGAGTTGCGGCTGCCGCCGCGGCGATAGGCATCGGCGACCACGTTGGCGTCGGCCCACAGTTCCGAATCCAGCGCATCGCCGGAGGCGAACTGGCCGACCACGGTCCACAGCTGGTTGCCCAGCTTCACCTGGTGGCCGACCTCGAGGCCGGCGAATTCGCGCTGGGCGCCCTGCCCCACCATCAGCTCATGCATGCCGGGCTTGAACTTGCGCCCGGCGACAACCTTGACGTTCGGCCGCACCGTCCACGCCTCGTCGCCGATGCCGCGGAGTTGCACGCTGCCGACGTCGTCCTCGGTGCCACCCTTCAGCTGCAGGTTCGCGGCGACCACGATCTCCGGCGAGGCGATCGGCTTGCCCTGGGCGTCGCGGGCGATGCCGGCGACCTGCGGAATCACCACCACGTTGTCGCGTTCCAGCACCGACATCACTTCCGACGCGGACGCACCGCGCATCACGATGGCGGTGTCGGTGCTGCCGGTCCTGCGCAGTGTTTCGCTGTAGCCCTCGCCCATCGCCAGCAAGGCCACCAGCACGCCGACCACGCCGGCAATGCCAATCACGATCACCGAAGAGGAACCCAGCCGCTGGCGCAAGGTGCTGACGCCGACTGCCGTGACCGAGGATGCCTGGCGGCCTTGTCGGGTCAGCGCCATCCACAGTGCGAACAGCACGGCAAGCCCCAGCACCGCCGGCCATGGCAGGCGCACCCATATGCCCAGCGTGACCACCAGCGCAACGACCAGGCCCAGGCCGATCATGAAATTTCCGAACTTGTTCATGGTGATCTCCTCAGCGGCCGGCCAGTGCATCGACAATGTTCAGGCGCATCGCGCGCACCGCGGGTATCACTCCCACCACCAGGCCGATGACGGCCATCAGCACGATGCCGAGCACCCAGTTGCCCGCACCGACCGGCGGCAGGCCGAGCCCGCTGCCAGCCGCCACCACGGGAATCAGCGCGGTGGCGATGCCCAGCCCGATCACCCCGCCGATCAGCAACAGCAGCACGGATTCGGCCAGCACCATGCCGAGCACGCTGGTGCTGGAGAAGCCGATCGTCTTCAGCACCGCCAGTTCGGACGTCCGTTCGCGCACGGCCATCATCATGGTGTTGCCCGACAGCAGCATCAGGGTGAAGAACACCGCGCCCATGATCGAGCTGACGATCAGGCCGATGTCGGCCAGCTGCTTGATCCAGTTCGCCGCGGCGGCCTGTTCGGTCTGCGTGCGGGTCTCGTGGTCGGAGTTGGCCGAGATCGCGTCGATCGCCTTGGCCACGCGATCGGCCTGGTTCACGTCGCTGACGCGGCTGACGTACCAGCCCACCGCGCCGCGGTTGTAGGGCGTGCTGTCGTCGAAGTATTTCCAGTGCAGCAGGATCAGCTGCTTGAACATGCCGCCGGCGTTCTTGTCCTTCGGATGCAGGATGCCCACGATGTCGAACGACCAGTTCTTGCTGCCGTCATGGGTGGGGAAGATGGTGGACTGCAGCGGCAGCTTGTCGCCGACCTTCCAGTGATATTTCGCCGCGAGGTCCTCGCCGACCAGCACGCCGGTGCGGGTCTCGTCGAACGCCTTGCGCTGCGCCGCCGGCACCTCGACCTCGGGGAACAGGTCGATGTAGTTCGGGCTCACCGCGAAGCTGAAGATCTGGTTGTGCGGGTCCTGGTAGGCCCCGCCGAACCAGTTCGCATAGGCCACCGCCTTGACCCCGGGCACCTTGCCGATCGGCAGCTCCAGCGACGACGGCAGGGTCTGGATGAAGGACAGCTTCGAGCCGGTCTGCAGGCGTTCGGCGCCATTGGCGCTCTTGCCCGCCTGGTCGAACGAGGTGCGCACCGCGTCGAGCATGCCGAACAGCAGGAACGCGGCGATGATCGAGACCAGGGTGAGGAAGGTGCGGGTCTTGCGCCGGAACAGCGCGGCCCAGATCAGGTGGAGATATTTCATGACGGAATCCTCTGCGGATCACGGCGCTGCCACGTCGGCACGGCGACGCGGAAGCCGGAGAAGTGCGCGTAAAGCTCCCTCCCCTGTTTACAGGGGAGGGTTGGGGTGGGGTCGCTCTTGATCGCAAGGTCAAAAGCCTTACCCCCTCCCAACCTCCCCCTGCAAGCAGGGGGAGGGGCAAAGCCGCTGCGCTCCCTCCCCTGCATCGCAGGGGAGGGCCGGGGTGGGGTCGCTCTTCGCCGCAAGCCCATCACGCCAGCGCTCCCTGCTCGACCAACGTGCCCTTGTCCAGATGCAGCGTATGGCTGGCGTATTCGGCCGCCTTCGGATCATGGGTGACCATCACGATGGTCTTGCCGTGCTCGCGGTTGAGCTGCTGCAGCAGGCCGAGCACGTCTTCGGCGGACTGGCGGTCGAGGTCGCCGGTGGGCTCGTCGCAGACCAGCAGCTCGGGATCGGAGACGATCGCGCGGGCGATCGCCACGCGCTGCTGCTGGCCGCCGGAGAGTTCGCTCGGCTTGTGGCTGGCGCGATCGGCGAGGCCGACCAGTTGCAACGCGATCGCCGCGTTCTTCCGGCGCTGCGACGCCGACAGCTTGGTCAGCAGCAGCGGCAGTTCGACATTGCGCTGCGCCGACAGCATCGGCATCAGGTTGTAGAACTGGAAGATGAAGCCCACGTTCGACGCACGCCACTTGGCCAGCGCGCCGCCACCGAGCTGATCGATGCGCTGGCCGCCCACGCTGATGCTGCCCGCGCTGGGCGTATCGAGTCCGCCGATCAGGTTGAGCAAGGTGGTCTTGCCGGAACCGGACGGGCCCATCAGGGCCAGGAAGTCGCCCTCGGCGATCGCCAGGTTGACGTGGTGCAACACCTCGACCTTCTGCTTGCCGCGCTCATAGGTCTTGGCCAGGTTCTGGATATCGATCAGGGTGCCCATGCTGTTTCTCCGAAGGCTTCGTGACGGTCGCGACGGAGGCCGCCGCAAGAGGACATCTGTTCATGACTCATGGCGTGGCCGCTTTCGTCTGCACGGCCGAACCGTCGTGCAGGTCGGCTGGCGGGGCCAGCACCACGCTGTCGCCCGGCTTCACCGCGGCCGGCAGCAGGCGCAACTCGCCCTGGGCCTGCGCCGCGGGACTGACGGTGCGCTGGCGCACTGCGCCGCCGTCGACCACGAACACCACGCTGCGGCCGTTGCGCTGCACGATCGCCGTGGCCGGCACCAGCACGCCTTGCGGGACCGGCGCGGTGGCATCCGGCCGCTCTTCCAGGAAGGACACCCGCACGCCCATGTCGGGAACCACGCGTGCATCTTTCTGTTCCAGCGCCACGCGCACCTTGATGGTGGCCTTGCCACGATCGGCGGTGGGCACGATGGCGACCACGCGGGCGGGAATCTTCCAGTCCGGGTAGGCATCCAGCACGGCTTCGGCCGACATGCCCGGCTTGACCCGGCCGATATAGGCCTCGTTGACGTCCACGTCCACTTCCAGCGAACTCATGTCGACGATGGTGCCGACGCCGGTGCGGGTGAAGCCGCCACCGGCGGACAGCGGCGAGATGATCTCGCCCACCTGCGCGTCCTTGGTGGTGACCACGCCGCTGAACGGCGCGCGCACCACGCAGTAGTCGAAATTGACCTGGGCCACGGCGGCCTGCGCATCGGCGGACTTGGCCTGCTGGCGCTGCGCGCCGAGCTGGGCACGCAGGCTGTCCACCTGGGTCTGCGCCTGCTCGGCACTCTGCTTCGAGACCAGCCCGCGACCGACCAGCGACTGCAGCCGCCGCGCATCGGCCACGCCCTGGGCCAGTTGCGCCTGGTACTGGGCGACCTGCGCATGCGCCGCGTCGGCCTGGGCCCGGGCCGCGGCGAGGTTGGCCCGGTAGCCGCTGTCGTCCAGACGCGCCAGCACCTGGCCCTGCTTCACGTGGTCGCCTTCCTCGATCAGCACCGCGGTCAGCGTGCCGGTGATCTGGGCGGACACGGTGGCCTGGCGACGGGCGGTGACGTAACCGGTGGCCTGCAGCACGGCGCCGGCGCCGCTGTCCGCACTGGCCGCCGCCGCCGTCGCGGTCTGCACCGGCACGGCGCGATGGCCCAGCCAGAACCAGCCGGCACCGCCGAGCAGCACGACCAGGGCCAGCCCGGCGGCCACGATCCACGGCCAGCGGGCGCCGCCACCGCCGTGTTCCTCGCGTTGATGGCGCTCGATGCGTAATTCCTTCAGCAGCTCGGTGTTGTCCACATCCACTCCCGCATTCCAGGCCATGTTTCCGATGAGACAAGCTTGAACGACGCGCCGGGGCGTCGCCATGATCCGGCATCAATCATCGGACGTGACAGCTGTCATCCGCCCCACTGTCTGTCGACGAACGGGACCGTGGCGGATCGACAGCCCGACGCCCGCGCCTGCTCCGCAGCCTGCGCCGACAGGGCCGCCTTTGCTACGCTTGCCGCATGACCTACGCCATCGCCGCTCCCGCCGTCCCCAGCCTGCCGATCATCGGCAGCGACCAGCGCTTTCCGATCCGCCGCGTGTTCTGCATCGGCCGCAACTACGCCGAGCACGCCCGCGAGATGGGCGCGGTGGTGGACAAGTCCGCCCCGATGTTCTTCTGCAAGCCGGCCGACGCGGTGGTCAGCGACGGTGCGGATGTGCCCTATCCCTCGATGACGACGGAGCTGCACCACGAAGTGGAGATGGTGGTGGCGCTGGCCGGCGGTGGCCGCGACATCGCCCCGGAACAGGCGGGTTCGCTGATCTTCGGCTACGGCGTGGGGCTGGACCTGACCCGCCGCGACCTGCAGGCGCAGGCCAAGGCGAAAGGCCACCCGTGGGACGTGGCCAAGGCCTTCGATCATTCCGCGCCGGTGTCGGCGCTGCGCCCGGCACACGAGGCGGCACTGGATGACGACAGCGTGCTGCGGCTCACCGTCAATGGCGAGCTGC
Source organism: Rhodanobacter sp. Root561 (assembly GCF_001427365.1). Classification (NCBI taxonomy): domain Bacteria; kingdom Pseudomonadati; phylum Pseudomonadota; class Gammaproteobacteria; order Lysobacterales; family Rhodanobacteraceae; genus Rhodanobacter; species Rhodanobacter sp. Root561. The sequence goes on along the minus strand of NZ_LMGH01000001.1, from coordinate 876,158 downwards.
GCCAGCAGACCCGGCTGGGCGAGATGGTGCACGGCGTGCCGCAGATCATCGCGGCGCTGTCCACCCTGTTCGAACTGAAGCCCGGCGACCTGATCTTCACCGGCACGCCCGCGGGTGTCGCCGCCCTGCAGCGGGGCGACCGCTTTCACGCCGAACTGGTCGGCGTGGCAGCGCTCGACGGGCGCATCGCGTGATCGGCGGCAACCCCTGAGCCCGGCGGGTTGCGCTACATTCGACCCGCCAATCGGCCAAATCAAGGGAGTACCAGACAATGAGCATGCTCAGCGAGTTCAAGGCCTTTGCCATGCGCGGCAACGTCATCGACCTGGCGGTCGGTGTGGTCATCGGCGGCGCGTTCGGCAAGATCGTCACCTCCCTGGTCGACCAGATCATCATGCCGCCGATCGGCATGCTCACTGGTGGCATCGACTTCAACGATCTGAAATGGGTGCTCAAGCCCGCTGACGTCACCGACCCGGCGCACAAGGTGGCCGAGGTGGCGATCCAGTACGGCGCCTTCATCAACACCCTGATCCAGTTCCTCATCATCGCGTTCGCGATCTTCATGGTGGTCAAGGCCATCAACAAGCTCAGCCGCAAGCAGGAAGAGGCGCCCGCCGCGCCGCCCGCCGACGTGGCGCTGCTGACCGAGATCCGCGATCTGCTGAAGAATCGGCCGGTTTGACGGGATAAGCGGGAACGGGGGACGGGGTACAAAGAGCGGAAGCCAAAGCCGCATCGCTCTCGCCGTTCCCTGTTCCCCGTTCCCCACCCATGACTTCTGGCCTAAGCGCCGCCTGACCCGAGCGCCATAATCGGGCTTTCCTCCGCGGAGTCTCCCGATGCGCCGTCTTCCCCTCACCCTGCTCGCCGCCAGCCTGCTGCTGGCCAGCGGCATCGCCAGCGCCGCCAACACCACGATTCCCGCCACGGCCGTAAAGACGGCCGAACAGTTGCGTGACAAGGCGATGCACGACGACACCGGCTACCGCATCGTCACGTCGCTCACCACCGAAGTCGGCCCGCGCCTGGCCGGCAGCGAGGCCGACCAGCGCGGCGTGGACTGGGCGGTGGCCAAGTTCAAGGCTCTGGGCTTCGACAAGGTCTACACCGAGGCGGTGACCTACCCGAAATGGGTGCGCCGCAGCGAGCACGGCGCGATCGTGTCGCCGTTCCCGCAGCCGATGGTGCTGACCGCGCTGGGCTATTCGCCGGGCACGCCCAAGGGCGGGCTCACCGCGCAGGTGGTGAAATTCGACAGCCTCGACGCGCTCAAGGCCGCCGACCCGGCCACGATCAAGGGCAGGATCGTGTTCGTCGACTACCGCATGCAGCGCTACCGGGACGGCCACGACTACGGCGTCGGCTCGCCGATCCGCACCCAGGGCCCGGTGGTGGCCCAGGCCAAGGGCGCCGTCGGCTACCTGCTGCGTACCGCCGGCACCGACCCGCACAGCCGCACGCCGAACACCGGCGTGACCGGCTTCCGCGATCCGGCCAAGACGATCCCCGCCGCCGCGATATCCAACCCCGACGCCGACCAGCTCGGACGCGTGCTGGCCTACGGCAAGCCGGTGACGGTGAGGCTCGACCTCGACTGCGGCATCGAGGGTGAATACACCGGCGCCAACGTGATCGGCGAGATCACCGGCGCGAAGCATCCCGACCAGGTGGTCGCCATCGGCGGCCATCTGGATTCGTGGGACCCGGGTACCGGCGCGATCGACGACGCCGCCGGCGTGGCCATCGCGATGGCTGCCGGCAAGCTGATCCACGACCTGCCGCAGCGCCCTGACCGCACCATCCGCGTGATCGCCTTCGCCAACGAGGAAATGGGCCTGTGGGGCGGCCGCGCCTATGCCGAGAAGCACGCGGACGAGGTGGCGAAATTCCAGCTCGGCACCGAGTCGGACTTTGGCGCGGGCAAGGTCTGGCGGATGAGCGCCAGCGTCAAGCCCGAAGCGCGCGGCGCCATCGAACAGATCGCCAGGGTGCTGGCGCCGATCGGCGTGGCCTACGACGCCAAGCGCCCCGGCGGCGGCGGTTCGGACCTGTCGCAGATGCACGGCAAGGGCATGGCCGCACTGTCGCTGACCCAGGACGGCACGAAGTATTTCGATTGGCACCACACCGCCGCCGACACGCTGGACAAGATCGATCCGAAGGAACTGGCCCAGAACGTGGCGGTATACGCCGCGTTCTCGTACATGGCCGCCCAGGCGGACGGCGACTTCGGCTCGGCGCCCGGTGCGTTCGCCAAAGACGGCGCCGGCGAGTAGCTCTGCCTTGCTCCCTCCCCTGCAACGCAGGGGAGGACTGGGGTGGGGTCGCTCTTCCCCCAGGATCAAAGATCAAAAGCGAACCCCCTCCCCAACCCTCCCCCTGCGTTGCAGGGGGAGGGAGCAGGAGCATCGCCTACTTCGCGTAATACGCTCCCGAAGCCACCAGTGGTTCGGGCACGCAGAACGTCTTCGGCCGCACCGTGATCGCGATCGGCACCAGCACCTGTTTCTCCACGCCGCCCACGCTGGCGCACGATGCGTCCGCCGGCAGCTGGTAGTGGATGATCCGCACGGTGTACTGCGGACAGACGTCCGAACAGGGATGCTCGGCCACCACCGGCACGCCGCGATAGCTGCCCAGAACCACGGTCGTGTGCATCAGGCTGGCCTTGTCCCACGGCCTGGCGGCCTGTGCCTGCAGCGCCGCGGCGTCCAGCTGGCCCGGCTCGCTGGCGCGAACGGCACAACCGGCGTTCAGCAGGGCGACGAACGCGGCGGATACGAGGATGCTGTTGCGTGACATGGCATGACTCCCGTTGAGGTCGCGGTGACCCTAGCGCAACCCGGGCGACGTTGTCGTGTAGATGCCGCCGCGCCCCCTTCACGGACGAGCGGGCGTGCGGGCCATATTCGTCGCGTCAGCGCGATCCGTTCGGCAAGGCGGCGGCATCGACGTGCGGCTTGCGCCCGAAGCGCTGCTGCAGGTGATCCATGTAGATGTAGATCAGCGGCGTCAGGTACAGCGTCAGCACCTGCGAGAAGATCAGGCCGCCGACCACGGCCAGGCCCAGCGAGCGACGCACTTCGGCGCCGGCGCCGATGCTCAGCGCGATCGGCAGGGTGCCGGCCATCGCCGCCATGCTGGTCATCATGATCGGGCGGAAACGCACGCGGCAGGCCTCGAAGATCGCCTGCGCCGGCGGCATGCCTTCCTCGCGCTGACGCTCCAGCGCGAAGTCGATCAGCATGATCGCGTTCTTCTTCACGATGCCGATCAGCATCACGATGCCGACGAAGGCGAACAGGTCCAGCGAGGCGTGGAAGATCACCAGGGTCAGCAGCGCGCCGACCGCCGCCGCCGGCAGGCCGGACAGGATGGTCAGCGGGTGGATGAAGCTTTCGTACAGGATGCCCAGCACCAGGTAGATCACGAACACCGCCAGCAGCAGCAGCATGCCCATGCCCTGCAGGGATTGCTGGAACGCCTGCGCGGTGCCCTGCACGCTGCCGCTGATGGTCGCCGGCAGGCCCATCGTCTGCATCGCGCCGTCGATGCTGGCCACCGCGTCGCTGAGACTGACACCTTGGGCGAGGTTGAACGACACCGTCACCGCCGGCAGCTGGCCCTGGTGATTCACGGTGAGCGCCTGCGGTTCGCGGCTGAAGCTGGCCACCGCGCTGAGCGGCACCAGCGCGCCGCTGCCCGAGGTGACGTACAGCTGCGACAGCACCGAGGGATCGTCCTGCAGCTTGCGCTCGACCTGCAGGATCACCCAGTGCTGGGTCGACGAGCCATAGATGGTGGAAACCTGGTTTTCGCCGAAGCCGATGCCCAGCGCGGTCTGCACCTGGGCCATGGTGAGACCGAGCGGCGCCAGCTTGGCGCGGTCGACCTTGACCACGATCGAGGGGCTGTTGAGGTCCAGGTCGTTGGTGACGTCCTCGAAGCCCGGCAAGGCGGCGAACGCGCGGGTGACCCGACCGCTCCAGTCGTACAGCGCCGGCATGTCGATCGACTGCAAGGTGTACTGGTACTGCGCCTTGGACTGGCGCCCGCCGATGCGGATCGCCGGCGTGTTCTGGATATAGGCGCGGATGCCGGTGACCGCCGCCAGCTTCCGGCGCAACTCGGCGGTGATCCCGTCCACGTCCAGCTTGCGCTGGTTCGCCGGCTTCAGCAGCAGCAGGATCGAGCCGTTGTTGACCGTGCTGCGCGAGCCGCCGGCGCCGATGCTGGACATGTAGCCGTCGATGTTCGGGTCCGCCGCCACGATGTCGACCAGCTTCTGCTGGCGCGCCAGCATGCCGTCGAAGGACACATCCTCCGGCCCCTCGGTGTTGACATGCAGGGTGCCGTTGTCGCCGGCCGGGATGAAATCCTTCGGCGCCACGTAGAACAGCAGGGTGGTGGCCAGCAGGCTGAGGCCGAACGCGGCCAGCACCAGTCGCGGTCGGTCCATGCACCAGCGCAGGCTGTCGCCATAGCCGCGTTGCACCGCGTTGAAACCGCGATCGAAGCCGCCGACCAGCCAGTTCTTCCTGCTCTTGTCGGCATCGCCATGGCCGTGCGCCTTGACGAAGCGGCTGCACAGCATCGGCGTCAGCGTGATCGCCACGATACCGGAAATCAGGATCGCCACGCTGATCACGATCGCGAACTCGTGGAACAGCCGGCCCACGATGCCGCCCATGAACATCACCGGGATGAACACGGCGATCAGCGACAGCGTCATCGAGAAGATGGTGAAGCCGATCTCGCCGGCACCCTGCAGCGCCGCCTCGTACGGCGGCACGCCGGCTTCCATGTGGCGCACGATGTTCTCCAGCATCACGATCGCGTCGTCCACCACGAAACCGACCGCCAGGGTCAACGCCAGCAGCGAGAGATTGTCGAGACTGTAGCCCAGCGCGTACATCACGCCGAACGTGCCCAGCACCGAGATCGGCAAGGCTACCGCGGGGATCAGCGTGGCCGACAGGCTGCCCAGGAACAGGTAGATCACGAACACCACCAGCGCGCCAGCCAGCAGCAGGGTGAACTGCACGTCGTCGACCGAGGCGCGGATCGACTGCGAGCGGTCGTACAGCGTCTCCAGTTTCACCGACGGCGGCAGGCTGGCGCGGAAGCTCGGCAGCACGGCCTTGATCCGGTCCACCGTGGCCACCGTGTTCGCACCGGGCTGGCGCTGGATCGCCAGCACGATCGCGCGGGTGCCGTTGTACGAGCTGGACTTCTGGTCATCCTGCACGCTGTCGCGCGCCACGCCGATGTCGCCCACGTGCACCGGCGCGCCGTTGCGATACGCGACCACCACGTCGTTGTACGCGGCGGCGCGCTGCAGCTGGCCGTCGCTGCGGATCGGCAGCTGCTGGCGCGATCCGTACAGCGAGCCGGTGGACTGGTTGACGTTGGCGTCGGCGATCGCGTTCTGCACCTGGTCGATGCCGATGCCGGCGGCGGCGAGCCGGTCCGGGTCCACGCTGATCCGCACCGCGTACTTCTGCGAGCCGTACACGCTGACCTGGGCCACGCCATCGATCATCGACAACTGCTGCGCCAGCTCGGTCTCGGCGTATTCGTCGACCTGGGTCAGCGGCATCGTCGAGGAACTCATCGCCAGGTACAGGATCGCCGAGTCGGCCGGATTGACCTTGCGGAAGGTCGGCGGCGTGGTCATCTCCTTCGGCAGCTGGCGCAGCGCCGAGGAGATCGCCGACTGCACGTCCTGCGCCGCCGCGTCGATGTTGCGGTCCAGCTCGAAGGTCAGCGTGATCGAGGTGGAACCCAGCGCGCTGGTCGAGCTCATCGAACTGATCCCGGCGATCGTCGACAGCTTGCCTTCCAGCGGCGTGGCCACCGCGGAGGCCATCGTCTCCGGCGACGCGCCGGGCAGGCTGGCGCTGATGCTGATGGTGGGGAAGTCGACGTTCGGCAGCTCGTTCACCGGCAATTGCGGATAGGCAACCAGGCCGAACACCAGCAGCGCCGTCATCAGCAGCGTGGTCATCACCGGGCGGCGGATGCAGAGCTCGGGGATGTTCATCGGCTCAGCCCCGCTTGACCGTGGCAGCACTGCCGTCGACCAGCAGCATCTGGCCTTCGGTCACCACCTTCTCGCCGGCCTTCAGGCCCTTGTCGATCACCGTGCGCCCCGCGCTGGTCGGCCCGGTGGTGACGGTGCGCTGCTGCACCTTGCCGTCGGCGCCGAGCACGAACACGAAGCTGCCATTGGTCGAACTCTGCAGCGCATGCACCGGCACGCTGACCACGTTGGTCAGCCGCGTGGTCGGCAGCATCACCTGCACGAACTGGCCCGGGGTGAGCCGGTGCTCGGCGTTGTCGAAGCGCGCCTTCAGCACGATGGTGCCGGTGCTGGTGTCGACCGCGTTGTCGATGAAGTCCAGCGCACCGGTCAGCGGCGCGGCCTGATCGCCCGAGATCGCCACCTGCACCTCGAGCGCAGCGTTCTGCCGCGCAGCGCGCACGGCCGGCAGGCTGTCCTGGGGAATGTTGAACGCCACGCGCACCGGCTCGACCTGGTTGAGCAGCACGATGTCGGTGCTGTCGGCGCTGATCTGCGCGCCGGGGTATACCAGCGGCGCACCGGCGATGCCGTCGAACGGCGCCACGATCCGCGCATAGTCGAGCTGGGTCTGCGCCAGTTCCTGCGCGGCGCGATCGGTCTGCAGGTTGGCCTTGGCCACGGCGAGGTTGGCCTGGTACAGGTCGTAGTCGGCCCTGGAGACGAAGCCCTTGCCCAGCATGTCGGCATAGCGCCGCTGGTCGGCCTCGGCCTTTTGCAACAGCGCCTGGTCACGCGACACGTTGCCACGCGCCTGGTCCAGTTGCGCCTTCAGCAGGGCCGGGTCGATCTGCGCCAGCACGCTGCCCTTGCGCACCAGCGCGCCGGGCGTGAACGACAGCGACTGCAACTGGCCCGACACCCGTGCGCGCAAGGTCACCGTCGACCACGGCTCGACGCGACCGACCAGCTTCAACGACAACTCGATGTCACCCTGCGTGACCGTCGCCACTTCCACCGGCACCGCCGCGGGCGCGTGAACCGGGTCGGCCCCGCCTCCACCGCCGCGCCCGAAGTGGACGGCGACAGCGACCGCCAGCAGGGCGGCCAGCGCGAGGACGATTTTTTTCCAGGACATGCGCGGGGGATTCTCGATCTTCTTGCCTGATGCGACGACGGCGGATCGCTCGATGGCGAAGCGGGTCACTGGCCGATGCTGGCGCAGCCACGGTTCAACGCGGCAGCGCGCCTGCGGTTGACCCCGCGGGGGCGGGACACCGCCCACTATGCCCCGCATGACGCAAGTCATGACCGCGACTGATGGCACTGGTCAGCCGCGGGATGATCAATCGTCGGCGCCGGGGCCCTGTTCCAGTGCCTGCAGGTTTTCCTTGATCTGGCCGATCACCGCCAGCGCCTTCTTCAACTCGTCGTGATCGATGCCGCGGGTAACGTCCCGGCGCAGCTCCCGCGCGATGACCTCCATGTCGCCCACGATCACCTTCGCCTGATCGGTGACGTAGAGCCGCCATGCGCGGCGATCCTTCGGGTCGGGCCGGCGCTCGACGAAGCCGGCGGCTTGCAGGCGATCGATCACGCGGCCCACCGCGATCGGTTCCATTTCCAGAAACTCGGCCAGCTCGTTTTGCCGCAGGCCCTCGCGGTGGTACAACATCTTGGTGGCACGCCACTGGGCGCGGGTCAAACCGAATTTCACCGCGCGACGATCGAAGTGCTTGCGGAACAGCAGGGTTACGTCGCTGAGCAGGTAACCAAAGGAAATGTCTTCCGTTTTTGCCATGATGCGTTGCAACTCCAGCGCGCCAGAATGCCTGCCTGAAGCATAGGGCAAGCCGCCCATTGCGCGAAGCCATGCCGATCAGCACCCTCCACGCCGACATCACCCGCCTCGACGTCGACGCCATCGTCAACGCGGCCAACCCCGGCCTGCTCGGTGGCGGCGGTGTCGACGGCGCGATCCATCGCGCCGCCGGCCCCGGCCTGCTGACTGCCTGCCGCGTGCTTCCCCAGTCCGCTCCCGGCGTGCGCTGTCCCACCGGCGAGGCACGCATCACGCCGGGCTTCGACTTGCCCGCGCGCCACGTGATCCACACGGTGGGACCGGTCTGGCATGGCGGCCACCACGACGAAGCGCGCTTGCTGGGCCAGTGCTATCGCAATGCACTGCGCCTGCTGCGCGAACGGGAACTGCAGACGATCGCCTTTCCCGCGATCAGCTGCGGCGTCTACGGCTACCCGCCCGAACTGGCCGCCACGGTGGCGGTGCGCACGCTGCGCGAGGAGCTGACCGACGACGAAGGCATCGACGTCACGTTGTGCTGTTTCAGCGAGGCGATGCGCGCGGTGTTCGCACAGGCACTTGCCACCTAGGGAACCGCCATCGCCGCGCGGGGCCGGAACGGTCAGTCCAGCTTGAATGGATACAACGGCGCCAGCCCGGAGTCCTTGCCTGCCGCATCCGCCGCACGCCACGCGAAGCCGCGCTTGAATGCCTCGGCCAGGTTCGCGTCGGGCTCCGGCACGGTGGCGCCGGCGTAATGTCGCCGCTGCAGCGCGGCGATCGCCGCATGCTGGCGCGGATCATCCAGCGCCGCCGACAGATCGCCCAGATGCTGGATCGCTGGACGTTCCGCCCGCGCCCACGCCAGCAGACCGCGCGCCTGCGCCGCCGGATCGCTGCCGCGTGCGGCGGCCAGGAACGCCAGCTGGGCATTTCGGGCGGACGACCGCGCGGGCGCGACGGGCGTCGCCGCCTCACCGGAACGGCGACGCCACCACCACCAGACCGCCAGGCTGAGCGCCCACAGTCCGAAACTGGCCAGCGCGATCCAGCGCCACGGCGTGCCTGTCGTCGCGTCCGGCGAGCCGGTGGCCACAGTGTGGTCGCCCGTCACCGCCGCCGTGGATGCCGCCGCTGCCGGTGGCGTGGCTGGCGCGCCCACGGCGGGCAGCACGTCGATCGTATGGGCGGGTATCCGCGCCACTTCCATTTTGTCGCTGACCACGTTCCACCACTTCAGCGTGGTGGCGGGAATGGTCAGCGGACCGGCGCGTTCGGGCACGATCGCGAACGACTGCTGGCGCCGGCCGGTGACCCATTCGCCGTCCTGGCGATTGCCGCTCACCGGCTTGTCCGGGTAGACGGTGGCGCCATCCAGCGGCGGCAGGCTCAGCGCCGGCAGGGCTTCCTGCGACAGTCCGGTGGCCTGCAGATTCATCGTGAGGTTGAACGGCTGGCCGACCCGTGGCGCGGCGTCCTGCGCCGTGGGCCAGCCGTCCAGGCTCAGGCTCAGTTCGCGCGCGGGCAGCCATGCGCTGCCGCCGAAGTCCGCTGGCGCCGCCTTCACGTCCAGGGTCTGCGCCGGGGCGCTGGCGCTGACCGGCACGGTGGCGCCGAAGAAACTGTCCGGATCGCTCGGATCGGCCGCCTGGCCTTCGAAATCGACCGGCGGAATTTCCACCTTGCCGGCATGTTGCGGCGTCACCGCGTAGCGCTGTTCGAGCACGTGATAGCTGCGGCCGCCGCGCTCGGTGTCGTAGTTGAGGCCCTTGCCCAGCGGCACAATTTCCACGCCGGCGACCTGCGGCGGCTGCGGCGCGTCACCACCGATGCGGGCGGCGTAATACAGCCGCGTCAGGTAGGTGAACTGCTGGCCGACATAGCCCTGTGCCGGATTGATCTGCGACTCCATGAACACGTCTTTCGATGAGGCGCTGGCCGCATTCGGATCGGGCGCGGTCACCGTGAGTTGCAGCGGCGTGGTCTGGCCGCCGGCCACGCTCAGCGCAGGAATCTGCAGTACGCCGGTGTGCCGCGGGCGCAGCGCGATACCGAAGGTCAGCTCGGCGCTGGCCTTGCCGTTGACCATGCTGTAGCTGCTGTTCTGCGAGCTGCCGAGGATCTGGAAGTCCCGGTTCAACGCGCCCAGGTCGGGCGCGGCGACACCCATGCCCTGGCCGTTGACCCGCACGTTGAGCGTCACCGTCTCGCCCAGCTGGACATCGTTTCGATCCAGCGTGGCGGAGACGTCGCCGGCCAGTGCCAGCGCCGGCAGCAAGGCCAGCGCCAGCAGGCATCCGCCGATGAACTTTCGCAGGATCACGGTTCTCCATCCTCGTTCGTGGCGCCACCGTGGCGCTGCTGGTACTCGAGCTGAAACTTGCGCCGCAACAGCGCGCCGGGATCGTCCGGCACGCGCTGCAGCGCGTGGCGCAGATCCGCCGGCAGCTTCGCCTGCGGATCGTCCTTGGCCAGCGCGCCGAGCTGGTGGCCGTCCTTGCTCTTGTCCCCGGCCTGCCGGGCCAGCGCCTCGTCCATCTGCCGTTTCAACGCCTGCTGCGCACGTTCGGCCTGCGCCTTCTGTTCGGCCTGTTCCTGCGCGGTCTGTGGCTTGGTCTGGTTCTCGCCTTCCTTGCCGGATGGCTCCTGCGACGAGTCGCGCCTGCCGTTCTCGTCCTGCGGCTGGTCGCCCTTGCCGGCTTGTCCGGACGGCTGATCCTGGCCCTCGCCGTTCTTCTGCTGGCCCTGCGAACCCTGCTGGCCAGCCTTGCCCTGCTCGCCCGCCGACGACTGGTTCTTCTTGCCGTCGTGGCCTTCGTGTTCCTTCTGGTCCTGCGGCGACTGCTGCTGTTGCTGGCGCAGCCAGTCCTCGACCGCCTGCCGGTTCGCCTTGGCGTCGGCGTTGGCCGGATCGCGCTTCAGGGCTTCGTCATAGGCGGCGATCGCCTGCTTGTATTCGCCCTGTTTCGCCAGCGCATTGCCCAAGTTGTAGGCGCCGTCGCTGCCGGGAACCTCGTGCAGGGATTGCACCGCCGCCTGGTAGTCGCCTGCACGATAAGCGGCGGCGCCACGCCAGGCCGGATCGCGGGCCAGCTGCAGGGCGCGCTTCGCGTCGCCCTGGCGCAGGGCCTGCGCCGCCTGCTGGTCGGGGCGTTGCCACAGGTCTTTCCAGCTGGTGGCCGAAGCGGTGCCGGGCAACAACGGCAACACCAGCAGCGGCACGACCAGCAACCAGCCACGACGGAACGCCATCGCGGCGATCAGCAACAGCGGCAGCAGCAACCACGGACCGCGATCCTGCCACTCGTCGCCGACCCGGCCTTCGGCCAGGGTCGCGCGGGTGTGGCGCAACTCGCCGTGCAGGGCGTCGATGTCGGCCTGGTCGGCGCTCATCACCACGTAGCGTCCACCGCCGGCGGCGGCCAGTGCGCCGAGCGCGGCGTCATCGCGACGCGACAGCACCATGTTGCCGCCCGCGTCGCGCAGGAAGCCGCCATCCGGCGAGGGCACCGGACCGCCGGCGGGCGTGCCCACGCCGAGCACCGACACGTGCACGCCCGCGGCGTTTGCCTTGCGCGCCGCCGCCTGCGCCGCCGCATCAGCCTGGTCGGTGATCAGCACCAGCGAACCACCGCCGGCCTTGCCCTCGTGGATCAGCGTCACGCTCCGTTCGATCGCGGCGGCGGCGTTGTCGCCATCCACCGGCATGGTGTCGGGCGCCATCGCGTCGAGCAGGTCATCCAGGCTGTGTGCATCGGCGGTCAACGGCGCCACCACGAAGGCTTCGCCCGCGTAACCGACCAGCGCGTTCAGACCGTCCCGGTTTGCGCGCAACAGGTCGCGCGCCTTGTAGCGCGCGCGATCCAGCCGACTGGGCGCGACGTCACGGGCCAGCATGTGCTGCGACAACGAGATCGCCACCACCTGCGCCGGGCGGCTGGCATACAGGGGTTGTTCGATGCGGCTCCAGGTCGGTCCGGCCAGGGCCAGCGCAGCCAGGGTCCAGGCCAGCGCGAACAGCCACACCGGCAAACGGGCATGGCGGGCGCGACCGCGCAAAAGGTGCGGCAGCAGGGCCGGATCGACCAGATGCGACAACGCAACCTGTCCGCCATCGCGGCGCGTGCCGAACCAGCCGATCAGCGGCAGTGCCAGCAGGCCGAGCAGCCAGCCCGGCCGGAGGAAATGGAACTGCTGCAGCAACTCGTTCATGCCGACCGCTCCGGCCCGCGCGAGAAGCGCTGCGGCAGCACCACCAGCAAAGCCAGCGCGATCGCCGCCAGCAACGGCCAGCGGAACAACTCGTGGCGCGGGCGCAGCGCCGGGCCATGCTGCGGCATCGGCTCCAGCGCATCGATCGCCCGGTATGCTGCGGCCAGTTCGCTGCTGTCGGTGGCGCGGAAGAAGCGGCCGCCGGTCTGCGTGGCGATGTCGGTGAGCATGTCGGCGTCGAGGTCCGCCGAAGGATTGACCAGCTGGCTGCCGAAGAAGCCGGGGATGCGCAGCCGCGTGGCGCCGATGCCGATGGTGTAGATCCGCACGCCGGCCGCCTTCGCGGCGCGGGCCGCGTCGCGGGGCGCAATGCTGCCCGCGTTGTTGACGCCGTCGGTGAGCAGCACCAGCACGCGGGCCTGCTCGGGCAAGGCCGACAGGCGCTTGACCGCCACCGCGATGGCGTCGCCGATGGCCGTTTCAGTGCCGGCGAGCCCCACCGCCGCGCCCTGCAACTGCGCGCGCACGGCGGAAAGATCGTAGGTCAGCGGCGTGACCAGGAAGGCCTGGCTGCCGAACAGGATCAGGCCCATCTCGTCGCCGTTGCGGCGGGCGATGAAGTCGCCGGCAATCGCCTCGACCGCCGCGAAGCGATTGACCTGCTGTCCGGCCAGCTGCATGTCGCCGGTGCGCATGCTGCCGGACAGGTCCACCGCCAGCATCAGCGCTCGTCCACTGCGCTGCTGCGCCTGCGGCGGGCCCACCCATTGCGGTCGCGCCGCGGCCGCCAGCAGGCACAGCCAGGCCAGCGCCAGCAGCCAGGGCGTCAGTCCACTCGCGCGCTTGCCGGCTACGCTGGCCAGGCGCACGCCAGGTTGCGGCAGATGCAAAGCCTGGCCGGGCGCAACGGGACGCAGCCAGCGCCGCAGCAGCCACGGCAGCGGCAACAACACGATCACCCAGGGCCAGGCGAACTCAGCCATCGGCCTGCTCCGCGGGCAGCGGCTTCCAGTGTCGCGGCCGCAGCGCCTGCTGCAGCCAGCGACGCACGGCGCTAATCGTCGCGACGTGGTCGAATGCCGTCGGCGGTCGATAGAGGTGTTGCTCCAGCTCCGCCAGTTGCGCCATCGTCGCCGCATCCAGCGGCACCCGCGCGAGCGTGCGTCGCCAGGCCTCGCCACGCTGCCGGGTGGAACGCGCATCGTGACGACGCGCGACCCGGCGCAGCAGCTGATGCAGTCCGCTGACCAGTCGCGCCGCGTCGGCATCCCGATCGTATTGCGCAGCCATCCGCTCCAGTTCGCTCATCACCTCGCGCCGCCGGCGCAGCACATCCCGATACTTGCGGACGAACACGATCGCCACGCCTATCATTAGCAGCGCGATGACCGCGAGCGCCCACCAGCCCGGCGCCGGCGGCCACCACGCCGGCTCGGCGGGCAGATGGATGTCGCGCAGTTGCGGGCCGTCGGGCGCGATCATCGGGCACCCCTCCGCGTGCCAAGCAGGCCGCTCACCGCATCGAAGGCATCCGCCGTGGTGTCGATGCTGCTGCAGCGCAGCCCCAGCGAACGGGCCAGTTCACCCAGTCGCGCCTGCCCGGCCCCCAGCGCACGTTGGAAATCGCCACGCTGTCGCTCGGACTGCAGCATCACCTCGCAGCGTTCGCCGGCATGCTCCAGCGGGTAACGACCCGGCGTCGCCGGCGCCAGTTCCAGCACGTCGGCCACTGCCAGCACGCTGACCTGCGCATGGCGGCCCAGATCGAGCAGCCGCTTGCGCGCCGCATCGTCGCAACTGAAGCCGTCGCTGATCAGCAGCACGCGGCTGGCCCCGTGCAGGACGCGGCCGGCACGCGCCAGCGCATCGGAAAGCGGTTCGAGCCGATCCGGCCCAGCGTGCGCATCCCACTCGGCCATGGCGCCGCACACCGCCAGCGCGCCACGCGGGCCAGCCTGTGGCCGCACCAGCTGGTCGGCGTGTCCGTACGCCATCACGCCGACGCGTTCGCCGGCGCGCACCGCGCACCAGGCCGCCGCCGCCGCCGCGCGCGCGGCCTGCACCGACTTGAAGCGCACGCGGGTGCCGAAACGCATGCTGGCGTGCGTGTCGAGCAGGATCAGCAGGCAGCCTTCGCGATCCTCCTGGAACAGCTTGGTATGCAGCTTGCCGCTGCGCGCGGTCAGCCGCCAGTCGAGCCGACGCACGTCGTCACCGGCCTGGTAGACCCGCGATTCCGCATAGTCCATGCCGCGGCCGTATAGACGGCTGGACTGCTGGCCGCTGCGGGCGGCACGGCTCAGCAAGGGCGCCAGCCGCACCTTGCCGACCCTGGCACGCAAGGCGATCAGTTCGGACAGCGATACCCGGCTGAGTCCATCGCCGTCGGCGGCTCGGGAGACGACGGCGTTCACGGCAGCGGCACGAGATCCAGCAGGCGACCGATCACCTGGTCGGGCCGCACGCCTTCGGCCTCGGCCTCGTAGCTGAGCAGCACGCGATGGCGCAGCACTTCATGGGCAATCGCGTGCACATCCTCGGGCAGCACGTAAGCGCGCCCCGACAACCACGCCTGGGCCCGCGAACAGCGATCCAGCGCGATGGTGGCGCGCGGGCTGCCGCCCCAGGCGATCCAGCGCTTCAATTCCGGCCCGTAGTGCCCGGCATCGCGGGTGGCCAGCACCAGCTGGGTCAGGTACTCCTCCAGCGCCGGCGCCATGTGCACCGCCATCGCCGCGTCGCGTGCGGCGAACACGTCGGCCTGGCTCAACAGCGCAGGAGCGGCGGCCACCGGATGGGCCCGACGACTCGCCTGTTCACGGGCGAGCTTGAGGATCGCCAGCTCGGCGGCGGCATCGGGATAGCCGATCGTCACATGCATCAGGAAGCGATCGAGCTGGGCCTCGGGCAAGGTGAACGTGCCTTCCTGCTCGATGGGATTCTGCGTCGCCATCACCATGAACAGCTCGGGCAGCTGCCAGGTGCGACGACCGACGGTGATCTGCTGCTCGGCCATCGCCTCGAGCAGGGCCGACTGCACCTTGGCCGGCGCGCGGTTGATCTCGTCGGCGAGAACGATGTTGTGGAACAGCGGGCCGCGCTCGAATTCGAAGCTGCCCGATTGCGGACGGAAGACATCGGTGCCGGTGAGGTCCGCCGGCAGCAGGTCGGGGGTGAACTGCACGCGGTGGAAGTCTGCCTCGATCCGCGCCGCGAGCGCCTTGACTGCAGTGGTCTTGGCCAGCCCGGGCGCACCCTCGACCAGCAGGTGGCCGTCCGCCAGCAGCGCCACCAGCAGGCATTGCACCAGATGCGGCTGGCCGATGATGCATTGCTGCAGATCGTCGCGCAGCTGCGCAAAGGAGGATTGCAGGTGGCTCGAAGGCCCGGTTTCGGGTGTATCCATGAGGCGTTCCGTGGTTGAGGCGACGGCGGCCTGATCGATCGGTCGACCGGACCGCAAGTTCGCTCGGCGTGTTACAGACAGTCAACCATGCCGGAAATTCCATCGCCGGGCACATGCCAGCCGTCACGCATAAAAAAAGAGGCGGCCGAAGCCGCCTCTTTTCGTGGTGCTGCCAGAACTTACTGCAAGGTATCGCTGAGAATCCGCGGCGTCACGAAGATCAGCAGCTCGGCCTTGGTGTTGACCCGCGACGTGCTGCGGAACAGGGCACCGATGCCGGGGATGTCGCCCAGACCGGGCACCTTGGTGATGGTGTTGGACTTGTTGACCTCGTAGATGCCACCGAGGACGACGGTCTGGCCGTTGTCGACCAGGGCCGAGGTGTTCACTTCACGCGTGTCGATGGTCGGGATCTTGCCGCTTCCCGGGGCATCGACGTAACCGGCCAGCGCATCCTTCTTGACGTTGATCATCAGGTAGACGCGGTTGTCGGCGGTGATCGTCGGGGTGACCTTCAGTTCCAGCACGGCGTCCTTGAACTGCACCGTGGCGGTGCCGCTGCCGGCGCCGCCGCCGGCGCTGTTCTGGAACGTCACGTAGCCGATTTCCTGACCCTGGCGGATGACCGCTTCCTGCTGGTTGGCGGTGATCACGCGGGGGCTGGAGATCACCTCGCCACGACCTTCGGTCTGGGCGGCGGAGAGTTCCAGATCCAGCGCATAGTTCGCGCCGAGGATGGCCAGGCCGAAGCTGCCGCCCTTCAGGCTGGTGGGAAGGTTCACGTTGAGGCCACCGGAGCCGACCGTGTTCGGGGCGCTGTTGTTGCCGATTGCGCTGGGCACGCCGCTGCCGAGCTGCAGCACCTGGCCGCTGGGGTTGGTCTGCTTGCCGCTGATGCCGAACTTCGCGCCCAGTTCACGGGTGAAGTCGTCGGTGGCGACAACGATGCGCGATTCGATCAGCACCTGCTGCACCGGTTTGTCCAGCACCGCGATCAGCTCGCGCAACTGGCGGATCTTCTCCGGCGTGTCGTTGAGCAGCAGGGTATTGGTACGCACGTCGAAGGAGACGCTGCCGCGGGGCGAGAGGAAGCCACGCTGGGTGTTGCTGCCGCTGCTGC
Source organism: Rhodanobacter sp. Root561 (assembly GCF_001427365.1). Classification (NCBI taxonomy): domain Bacteria; kingdom Pseudomonadati; phylum Pseudomonadota; class Gammaproteobacteria; order Lysobacterales; family Rhodanobacteraceae; genus Rhodanobacter; species Rhodanobacter sp. Root561. The sequence goes on along the minus strand of NZ_LMGH01000001.1, from coordinate 859,594 downwards.
TGCCGCCACCGCCCTGGCCCTGCTTGCTGCCGGTGGTGAGCAAGGTGGCGATGTCCGAAGCCTTGCCATAGCTGATCGGCACGTAGTCGGTCACCAGCTCGGCGGTGTCCTGCGCCTTCAGCTTCGCGTCGGCCAGATCCTGTTCGTACTTGGCCAGCTCGGCCTGCGGGGCGACCCAGACCACGTTGCCGTTACGGCGCTTGTCGAGGCTCTTGGCACGCAGGATCACGTCCAGTGCCTGGTCCCACGGCACGTTGACCAGGCGCAGGGTGACGCTGCCGCCGACGCTGTCCGAAGCGACCAGGTTGAGCCCGGAGATGTCCGCGATCAGCTGCAGAGCCGAGCGCACCGGGATGTCCTGGAAGTTGAAGGTGACGCGCTTGCCGTTGTAGCTCGGCTCCTGGTCGAGCTTGCCCAGCTGGGCCTGCTTGGCGTCGGCCTTCTTCGGCGCCACTTCGACCACGTACTGGTCGGCGGTCTGGTAGGCCGACGTTTCCACGTTGCCCTTGACCGCGATCTCCATGCGCGCACCGCCACCGTTGCCGGTACGGGTGACGATCGACTGCACCGGCGTGGCGAAGTCGAGCGTGTCGAGGCGCTGGGCCAGGTTGGCCGGCAGGTTGGCGTGATCGATAGTGACCAGCACCTTGTCGCCGCTGCGGGTCATTTCGGCGTTGGCGCCGCTGCCGCTGAAGTTGATCAGCACGCGACCTTCGCCGTTGGGGCCACGACGGAAGTCGATGTTGGAGATGGCCGGACCGTTCGACGAGGACGGCAGGGCCTTGGTCGGGTCGATCGTGGCTGCGGTGGTCACCGCCTGGTCGGTGCTGCCGTTGTTCACGGTCAGGATCAGGCTGTTGCCGTCGATCCGCGAGCGGTAGCTCGACTCACGCATCAGTTCCACCACGACGCGGGTGCGACCGCCAGCGGAGACGGCGGACACGCCCGAGGTCGAGCCCTTGCCGATGTCCAGATGGCGCGGCGCCGCGTTGTCGGTGTCGGCGAAGTCCACCGCGATGCGCGGCGGGTTGCCGGTCGTGAAGATCTTCGGATCCGGCACCGGGCCATTGCCGAAGTCCATGTGCAACTCCACGCTGCCACCGGGCAGTGCGTCGTAGCTGATGTTCTTCAGCGTGGTGGTGGCTGCCATCGCAGCGCTGGTCCAGGTGGCGCCAGCGATCAGCAGGCCCATCAGCATGTAACGGCTTGCATGGCGCATGACACGGCCCCGCACGGATTGGATTTGGTTGCTCATTGCATCAGCCCCTGTCTACCTATTTCGCGTCGAGCGCGATGCTGGCAGGACGTTCCATCCAGCCACCATTACCGTTGGATACCAGCTCGACCAAATCAATATGGTCTTCGCTGATCGCCGTGATATGCCCGTAGTTCTGACCCATGTACTCGTTGACATGGACGCGGTGGATCACCCCGCCCGGGTCCTTGACCAGCACTTCCATGCTGCCGCCCGCTCCGACCGTGCCGACCATTTTCAGGCTGTCCAGCGCGAACAACTCAAGCGGTTGCTTGGCGCGGTTGGCGTCCGGCCTGGGACCGGTGTTGGCGGTGTTGTTGTCCAGCTCGGCCGTGCTCGGGCTGAACGGGTCACGGCGATCCTGGTCGTCGTACTTGAATGTTTCGAAGGTCTTGATCACCGGCAACGGCTGGATCGGCGCGCCCTTCTTGGCTTTTTCCTGGGCAACCCAGCTGCGCAGGTCGGACATGCCGCGGGTGCAGCCGCCGAGGACCAGCACGGCGCCCAGCATCAGCGCGAAGCGTGCGGCGTGTGCCGGCTTGATGAATGTCTGCTTGTTCATTTCCGGCCCCCCGCCCTGTTCCTGCCCGCGGGTTTGGCTGATGCCGCGCTCTCATCGTCATCGAGGTAGCGATAGGTCTTGACGGTGCCCTGCAGGACCAGTTGCCCGTTCGCGCCCTTGTCGCCCGTAGCTTTCGGTGTCAGCGACACGTCGTGCAGGGTGAGGATCACCACCCGCGGCAACGAAGCCACGCCGCTGATGAAGGTGCCGAACTGGTGGTAGGTGCCGCTGAACTTCAGGGCGATCGGTCGCTCTGCGTAGAAGTCCTTCGGCGTCTCCGGACCGGGCTGGAACAGGTCGGTCTCCAGGCCTGCCGACTGCGCGGTCTGCGAAATGTCGGTCAGCAGCTCCGGCATCTCGGTCTTGCTGGGCAGCTGGCGCAGCAACTGGCGCAGCATGTCCTGCATCTCGTCGAGCTGCTGTTGCAGCGCCTCGAGGTTGACCGACTTGGCCTGCTTGGTGGCGAATTCCTGCTTGAGCGAACCTTCCTTGCTGGCCAGCGAATTCAGGCTGTCCTGCTGGTCGCTGATGACGAAGTACCAGCCGGCCAGCAACACCAGGCCGAACAGGAAGGTGGTGAAGAAAATCTTTACCGACTGCGGCCAGCCACCGACGTTGTTGCGATCGAGGTTCTGGATATCACTGAGGAAACTCATGATCAGACACCTCCCTTCGCAGCCGGCGCACTGACCGGCTTGGCTTCCGGCGTCACCGGGGCCGCGGGCGTGGTCACCGCCTTGGCCGCCGCACCCAGCGGTGCCGGTACGGCCGGCGCGGCGCTGGAGCTGCTGCCCGCGGGCGGCAACGGCGTCTTGGTGGGGTCGACTTCGTCGGTTTTCGGCTTGCTCAGTTGCACGTTCAGGCCAAACGAGTAGGGCATGCGGGAGGCATCATGCGTGTTCTGCGTCTGGCGCAGGTCGGCATGGCCCATCCACGGCGAGACTTCGATGTTGCGCATGTATTCGGCCACGCTGGCGTTGGACTGCGCCACGCCGTCGAGCGACATCGACTGGCCACTCTGCTTGAGTCCGGTCAGGCGGGCGCTGGTCGGGATCGTCTTAACCAGTTCGTCGAACAGGTGCACCATCTGCGAGCGGTCGGCCTGCAACTGCTCGATGATCTGCTTGCGGGCCAGCAGGTGCTCGCGCACCTTCTCCAGCTCCTTGATCTTGGCGATGCGCACGTCGAGCTGCTTGATCTCGGTCTGCAGGTAGGCGTTGCGGTCATTCTGGTTGTCGATGCGCTGGTCCATCCAGAACATCCACACCAGCAACGCGCCAATGCCGACCACGAAGGCGGCAACCAACTGCATGTAGAACTCGCGCTCGCGTTGCTTGCGTCGCTCGGCGCGCCACGGAAGTAGATTGACGTGTGCCATCAGTCGAAGCTCCTCAAGGCGAGGCCCACCGCAATCATCAACGCGGGGGCGTCCTGCGCCAGCGACTGCGCCTGGACCCGAGGCGACAGCGACATGCGGGCCAGCGGATTGGCGACGACGCAGGGCACGCCGAGCTGCTCTTCGAGCATCGGACCAAGGCCTTCGATCGAGGCACAGCCACCGGCCAGCACGACCTGGTCGACCTTGCTGTATTCACTGCCGGCAAAGAAGAACTGCAGCAGGCGGCTGATCTGCTGGATCAGCGATTCCTTGAACGGCTCCAGCGCCTCGGTCTCGTAGGACTCGGGCAGGCCGCCCTTGCGCTTGGCGCGGCCGGCTTCCTCGTAGGAAAGGCCGAAACGCCGCATGATCTCGTCGGTCAGCTGCTTGCCGCCGAAGACCTGCTCGCGCGAGTAGATCGTGCGCTGGTTGCGCAGGACCGACAGGGTGGTCATGGTGGCGCCGATGTCGACCACGGCCACCAGCGCCTCACGGCTGACATTGAGCTGGTCGGCGATCATGGCGAAGGCGTTCTCCATCGCGAACGCCTCCACGTCGATCACCGCGGCGGTGAGCCCGCCCAGGTCCAGCGCAGCCACCCGCATGTCGACGTTCTCGGTACGCGAGGCCGCCAGCAGCACGTTGTTCATGTCGGGGTTGTCGCGGACCGGGCCGAGCACCTCGTAATCGAGACTGACTTCGTCGATCGGATACGGGATGTACTGGTTCGCCTCGACCTGGATCTGGCCTTCCAGATCGTCGTCGGACAACTCGCTGGTCATCGGGATGATGCGGGTGATCACGGCGGAGCCGGCCACCGCCGCAGCGGCGTGCTTGAGCTTGGAGCCCGAGCGTGCCAGCGCGCGACGAATCGCATCACCCACCGCCTCGATCTCGACGATGTTTTTCTCGACCACGGCGTTCGGCGGCAGTGGCTCGACCGCGTAGTGCTCAACGCGATAACGGCCACCCGCCTGACTTAGCTGCAGCAGCTTGACGGCAGTCGAACTGATGTCGACACCAATCAGCGCCGGCTTCTTCGGTGTAAAGAGCCCCACGGTGTTTCCCCCTTGCCGCTGACGCCCGTAGCCAGAAACCTGGCGGGGTGCGCAGTGGCATTAAATCGAAAAATTAATGCAATGGCAACGGTCTACGGAAACTTTCTCAAGTGATTGGCGTGATCCGGGCCACATTTAGGCGAAACCCCTTCTTGGCTCGACCCTTGCTTCGGCGGGCCGGTTCGAGCTTTGGCAAACCACGCCTCATGCGGGGAATACTGCTACATCTATACTCTGCCATGTTTTGACTCAGGTCTCGCTATCTCCACACCATGCAAATTTTCAAACGCTTGTTGCGCTGGGCTCTGCTCCTGGCCTTTTCCGGTTTGCTCCTGACAGTTATCGCGGTTGGTGTGGCGTATTGGCTGATCTCTCCCCGGCTGCCCTCGGTGGCCGAGCTGAAGAACTACCCCATGCAGGTACCGCTGCGGGTGGTCAGTGCGGACGGCAAGCTGATCGCCAGCTTCGGCGAGACGCGGCGCATCCCGGTGGACATCGAGAAGGTGCCCGACCGGCTCAAGCATGCGGTGCTTTCGGCCGAGGACGCCGACTTCTACCACCACCCCGGCGTGGATTGGCACGGCATCGCGCGTGCCGGCTGGCATGTGGTGGTGACCGGCGGCGACAAGGGGCCAGGTGGCTCGACGATCACCCAGCAGGTGGCGCGCAACTTCTTCCTCAGCCCCGAGAAGCTGTATTCGCGCAAGCTCACCGAGATCTTCATCGCGCTGCGCATCGAGCACGAGCTGAGCAAGGACCAGATCCTCGAGTTGTACCTCAACAAGATGTTCCTCGGCCATCGTTCCTACGGCGTGGCCGCGGCAGCGGAGTATTACTACGGCAAGACCCTGGACCAGCTCAGCGTGGCCGAGTGCGCGCTGATCGCCTCGACCTTCCAGTTGCCCTCGGTGGTCAATCCGATCAACGGGCAGAAGCGGGCGATTGCGCGGCGCAACTGGGTGCTGGGCGAAATGCTGCGCCACGACTACATCACCAAGGCCGTCTACGAGCAGGCGATCGCCGAACCGAACCACGCCTTCCCGCACGAGCAACCGATCGAGGTGGACGCCCCCTACCTGGCCGAGATGGTGCGCCGGCAGGTGCTCGACCGTTTCGGCAACGACGCATTGACCGAGGGCTACGTGGTGAAGACCACGGTGCAGAGCGGCCGTCAGCAGGCTGCGGTGGATTCGGTGCGCGAAGGGCTGATCGCCTATGACCGCCGCCACGGCTGGCGCGGCCCGGAAGCCCACCAGGACCTGCCGGCGAATGCGGGCGACGCCGATCTCGACAACCTGCTGGGCAGTTACGGCAGCATCTCGGGCATGCAGCCGGGCATCGTCACCGCCAGCGACGCCGGACAGGCGACGGTCTACCTGTCCAGCCACGAAAGCGCGATTCTTGACCTGGCCGCCCTCAGCTGGGCCCGCCCGCACATCAGCGACGACCGGGTCGGAGCCACGCCGACGCGGGTCGATGCCGTGCTCAAGCGCGGCGACATCATCCGCCTGGCCCGCGACGACAAGGGCGAATGGCAGCTGGCGCAGATCCCCGCCGCGCAGGCCGCGCTGACCTCGGTGAATCCGGAGGACGGCTCGATCCAGGCCCTGGTCGGTGGTTTCAGCTTCGTCCGCAGCAAGTTCAATCGGGCGGTCATGGCCGCCCGCCAGCCCGGCTCCAGCTTCAAGCCGTACCTGTACTCGGGAGCGTTCGAGCGGGGCTTTACGCCCTCCTCGATCATCAATGACGCCCCGCTGGCCCTGCCCGACCCATCGCGACCGAACGGCATCTGGACGCCTTCCAACGACGATGGCAAGTTCGCCGGTCCGATGCGCCTGCGCGAGGCGCTGGTGCAATCGAAGAACCTGGTCTCGGTGCGCCTGCTCGACGCCATCGGCGTGCGCTTCATGCGCGAGTACGCGACCCGCTTCGGTTTCTCGCAGGACGCCATCCCGGCCAACCTGTCGATGGCGCTGGGCACCGCCTCGGTGTCGCCGATGAGCATGGCTCGCGGCTACGCCGTGTTCGCCAATGGCGGCTACCTGGTCACGCCGTATTTCATCCACGAGATCGACGACCGCAACGGCACGCCGGTCTACGTGGCGAACCCGGCCCGCGCCTGCCGCAATTGCCAGGAGCGCCTGCTGGACACCAATCCGCCCGGCCCGCCGCCAGCCGACATGAATCCGACGCCAGCCAACAACCTGGCCAGCCAAGCCGGCGAGCCGGCCGAGTCGAGCAGCGTCGACGGCGTGGGCGAAGCCGTGCTTCCGGCCGATGCGCACGGCGCCGGCGCGCACGCCCCGGTGCTGGCGCCGCACGTGATCGAGGTGCGCAACGACTACCTGATGGTGTCGCTGATGAAGGACGTGATCCTGCGCGGCACCGGTTCGGCCGCCCGCGCGCTGGGACGCGACGACCTGGCCGGCAAGACCGGCTCCACCAACGACCACCGCGACGCCTGGTTCGTCGGCTTCAACGGCGAGCTGTCGACCGCCGTGTGGGTGGGCTTCGACGACTACAGCTCGCTCGGCCGGGGCGAGTTCGGCGCCAAGGCGGCGCTGCCGATCTGGATGTCCTACATGGGCAGCGCGCTCAAGGACCAGCCGTCCAGCACGTTGCCGATGCCGCCGGGAATCAGTACGGTAATGATCAACCGTTACAGCGGACTGCCCTCCGGCGCGGGCGATCCCGATGCCATGAGCGAAATCTTCAAGGTGGAAGACGTCGACCGGTTGCGCAGCCAGGCCGCCCAGCAGAAGGAGCAGGACCAGCAACACGCCTACGACATCTTCTGAACCCTCGCCGGCAGCGGCCCGCCCAACGGAAGCTGCCGTTACCGCATGATGAGGAGCGCCCTGTCCATGTCACGAGGCGAGCACCACCGCATCCACACGCATGACCGCCTGCAACGCAACCGTGTCCGCATCGCCCAGGAAGCGGCGCGGCTGATGAGCGAGCACGGCATCCGCGATTTCCACCACGCCAAGCTGAAGGCGGCGGAACGCCTGGGCATCCTCGACACCCAGGCGCTGCCCCGCAACCAGGAGATCGAGCAGGCCTTGCGCGAACACCAGCGCCTGTTCCTCGGCGACAGCCAGCCGCAACTGCTGCGGCAACGCCGGGAGGCGGCGCTCGACGCGATGCGTTTCCTGGCCGCCTTCGAACCCCGCCTGGTCGGCGCGGTGCTGGAAGGCACGGCGGACGCCCACTCGGCCGTGTGCCTGCACGTCTACAGCGACGATCCGGAGGCCGTGATGCTCTACCTGCGCGAACACGGCGTGCCGTTCGATACCCAGGTGCGCCGGCTGCGCTACGGCCGCGACGAGGATCAGCCGGAATATCCGGTGTTGCTGTTCGCCGCCGACGAACTGCCGTTCGACCTCACGGTGTTGCCGCGCGACGCGCTGCGCCAGGCGCCACTGGATCGTGCCGACGACCGGCCGATGCGGCGCGCGTCATTGACCCAGGTGGAACTGCTGCTGGCGGAAGATCCCGCCGACGATTTCGAGCAGCAGTTGAGCGCCGCCCTGCGCTGAAGCGATCTGTCCCGCATGAAAAAAGCCCCGACCATGGCCGGGGCTTTTTTTCAACCGCAGATACTCAGCGCTTCGTCGTCGGCACGAAGTCGCGCACGTCGGCGCCGGTATAGACCTGACGCGGGCGACCGATCCGCGATCCCGGCGTTTCATGCTGCTCGATCCAGTGCGCGATCCAGCCGGCGGTGCGGGCGATGGCGAACATCACGGTGAACATCTCGGTGGGAATGCCCAGCGCCTTGTAGATGATGCCCGAGTAGAAATCGACGTTCGGATACAGCTTGCGCTCGATGAAGTATTCGTCCTTCAGCGCCGCCTCTTCCAGCTTCATCGCCACGTCCAGCAGCGGATCCTTCACGCCCAGTTCGGCCAGCACCTTGTGGCACATCTCGCGGATGATCTTCGCGCGCGGGTCGAAGTTCTTGTACACGCGATGGCCGAAGCCCATCAGGCGGAAGCTGTCGTTCTTGTCCTTGGCCCGCAGGATCGCCGACTCGACGTTGTCCGGGCTGCCGATTTCCTCGAGCTGCTTGAGTACGGCCTCGTTCGCACCACCGTGGGCCGGGCCCCACAGCGCGGTGATGCCGGCGGCGATCGACGCATACGGATTGGCGCCGGTGGAACCGACCAGGCGCACCGTCGAGGTCGACGCGTTCTGCTCGTGGTCGGCGTGCAGGATGAACAGCAGGTCCAGCGCCTTGGCCGCGACCGGATTCATCTGCAACGGCTCGCTCGGCACCTCGAACATCATGTGCAGGAAACGGTCGACGTACTCGAGGTTGTTGCGCGGATAGCGCGACGGCCAGCCGATCGAATAGCGGTAGCAGGCCGCGGCGATCGTCGGCATCTTGGCGATCAGGCGGATCGCGGCCAGCTTGCGGTCGGCCGGATCATCGACGTTGAGGTCGTCGTGGTAGAACGCCGACAACGAGGCGACGGCCGCGGCCAGCATCGCCATCGGGTGCGCGTCGTGATGGAAGCCCTGGAAGAAGTTCTTCAGCGACTCGTGCAGCATGGTGTGATGCGAGACATCATGCTCGAACGCAGCGAACTCGTCCGCCTTGGGCAGCTCGCCGTTCAGCAGCAGGTAGGCCACCTCGAGGAAGCTGGACTTCTCCGCCAGTTGCTCGATCGGGTAACCGCGATACAGCAGCACGCCCTTGTCACCGTCGATGTAGGTGATCGCACTCTTGGTGCTGGCGGTGCTGCCGAAACCCGGGTCGTAGGTGAAGTGGCCGGTGTCCTTGTACAGGGTGGCGATGTCGATGCACGCTGGTCCCAGCGTGCCGCTGACCAGGGGCAGCTCGCTGCTGCGACTGGTCGACTCATCCACCAACTTGACGATCTTGGGATCGGACACGGAAATCTCCTTGCATGTGGGTCATCACAGGACGGCATCGCCATGGGCGATGCCGTCCTGTGCGGAATGCCTGGCTTCGGCGGCCGGGGAAAACAGCCGAAGCAACGAACGCCTTGGCGTCAGCTCACCCGCCATTATCGCACAAGGCCACGCGCGCATTCGATGGCGAATGGTCGAATGCCGGACACGAAAAGACACGGGGCAGGCCTGCGCCTGCCCCGTGTCTTCGAACCGCGTTGGCGATCGGGTCTGCTGACCGGCGCCAGGCGCCTGCAGCGACCGGCCCGCAGCAACCGGCGATTACTCCTTGACGGAGCCCGCGTAACGGCGACGGAACTTGTCGACGCGGCCGCCCACGTCAAGCGTCTTCTGCTTGCCGGTGTAGAACGGGTGCGAATGGCTGGAGATATCCACCTTGATCAGCGGGTACTCGTTGCCGTCTTCCCACTTGATGGTTTCCTTGCTGGACATGGTCGACTTGGTCAGGAACGAGAAGTCGGACGACAGGTCCTGGAACACCACCGGGACGTAATTCGGATGGATATCAGGCTTCATGGCTGGCTCTAAAGCGGTGGTGAAAAGAGCGGCATTGTAACGAGGATGCGCCTGGCTGCGCAAGTCGCCCCCACCCGCGGATCAGGCCGGAACGCCCAGCGCGCGCTTCACCATCGCCGCAAAGCGGGCCTGGTCCACCTCCAGCACGATGTTCGCCTGGGCCGGTCGGCCCAGCCGCGCCGTCCAGTCGACCACGGTGGCGCCGCGGGTCAGGCGACCATCCAGCTCCACCGCCACCGCCCGCTTTTCACAGCGGGTGACGATCGAGGGGTCCAGCGCGACGGCCATCGCCAGGGCGTCCGCGGCGACCAGTCCCGTGCGTTCGTGCCTGGCGTTGTAGCGACGCGCCGTGGCCACGATCCGCCCGAAGAAATCCGCGCGATGGTCACCGGCGGCCAGCCAGCCGTCGAACTCGGCATCGTCGAAGGCGTGCCGCAGGGTGGCTTCCCAGTCGACCAGGTCGAATGCCGGGAACGCCTCGAACACCACGTGGGCCGCCTCGGGGTCGAAGCCGATGTTGAATTCCGCCGGCACCTTGCCGGTGTTGCCGTGGCCGGTGACCGCACCACCCATCACCACCAGTCGCGCCACCCGTTCGGGCAGGCTCGGGTCCAGCCGCAGCGCCAGCGCCAGGTTGGTCAGCGGGCCCAACGCCACCAGGGTCAACTCGCCGGGGCGCTCGCGGGTCAGGCGCAACAGCGCCAGCGCCGCGGACTCGGTCGACACCGTGGCGGCGGGTTCGGCGAAACCCACGTCGCCGAAACCGTCTTGGCCATGCACGAAAGCGGCGTCTTCTTCCGGTGCGCGCACCAGCGGCATGGCGCAGCCGGCGAAGACCGGCGTCGTCATGCCCACCAAGTCGACCAGGGTGCGCGCATTGCGCACGGTGTGGCCCAGGCCCACGTTGCCCGCGGCGATGCTGAGGCCGGCCAGATCGGCATGGGCGTAAGCCATCAGGATGGCGAGGGCGTCGTCGACACCGGGATCGGTGTCGATCAGGAGTTGCGGCTTGGTCATGTGGACGGGTCGGGTGAGATCAACGGGGTAGCTTAAAGGGAACCGGGAACCGGGAACAGAAGCCAGCGCTGCGCCCCGATTTCCGCCTCACCCTTCACGCATGCGCGTAACGGGCGGCGCCGCCGACCCAGCGTTCGATCAACTGACCGGTCTGCTGCGGATGCTCCGCCAGCATCCGTTCGCCGACCTGCTGCACGGCCGGCAACAGCTGTGCGTCGCGAGTGAGATCGGCGATGCGGAAACTGAGCTGCCCCGTCTGGCGGGTACCCAGCACTTCGCCGGGCCCGCGCAGCTCCAGGTCCTTCTCGGCGATGCGGAACCCGTCGCTGGTTTCCCGCATCACCTGCAGGCGCTCGCGTGCCAGCTGGCCCAGCGGCGGCTGGTACAGCAGCACGCAATTGGAGGCCACCGCGCCGCGGCCGACCCGGCCGCGCAACTGGTGCAACTGGGCCAGGCCCAGCCGCTCGCTGTTCTCGATCACCATCAGGCTGGCGTTCGGCACGTCCACGCCGACCTCGATCACCGTGGTGGCCACCAGCACGGCCAGCTCGCCGGCCTTGAACGCATCCATCACCGCCTGCTTTTCCTTCGGCTTCATGCGACCGTGGATCAGGCCGACCTTGAAGCCGGCCAGCGCCGCGGAAAGTTCCGCGTGCGCCACTTCGGCCGCCTGCGCGCGCAGTTGCTCGGATTCCTCGATCAGGGTGCACACCCAATACACCTGACGCCCCTCGCCGCAAGCAGCGTGGATGCGCTCGATCACCTCGATCCGCCGCGCGTTGGAGATCGCGATGGTCTGCACCGGCGTGCGCCCGGGCGGCAGTTCGTCGATCGACGAGACGTCCAGGTCGGCATACGCACTCATCGCCAGCGTGCGCGGGATCGGCGTCGCGGTCAGCACCAGCTGGTGCGGCACCAGTTGCCCGTCCCTGCCCTTGTCGCGCAGGGCCAGTCGCTGCTGCACGCCGAAGCGGTGCTGTTCGTCGACGATCACCAGACCGAGCCGTTCAAACGCCACGCCCTCCTGCATCAGCGCATGGGTGCCGATCACCACCGCTGCACCGCCGGCAACCCGGGCCAGCGCCTGCTGGCGCGCCTTGCCGGTGACCTTGCCAGCCAGCCACTCGAGCTCGATGCCAAGCGGCTGCAGCCAGTGCCGGAAATTGTGCAGGTGCTGTTCGGCCAGCAGTTCGGTCGGCGCCATCAACGCCACCTGATGGCCGGCTTCGACCGCCGCCAGCGCGGCCAGCGCCGCCACCACGGTCTTGCCGCTGCCGACATCACCCTGCACCAGTCGCAGCATCGGATGGTTGCGTGCGAGGTCGCCAGCCACTTCGTCGGTGACCCGCTGCTGCGCTGCCGTCAGCCGGAACGACAGGCTAGCCAGCAACTGCCGGCGCAGCCCGCCGTCACCACCGAGCTTCGGCGCACGGCGGCGGCGCACCGCCTCGCGCATGCGGCGCAGGCTCAGGTGTTGGGTCAGCAACTCCTCGAACGCCAGTCGCTGCTGCGCCGGATGCCGACCCAGCACCAACTGGTCCAGGCGCGCGTCCGGCGGCGGGCGATGCACGTACAGCAGTGCGTCGCGCAGCGACGTAAGGCCATGTTCGGCGCACAGCGCCGACGGAATCAGCTCCAGCTGGGCCGCGGGCGGCAGCAGCGCCAGTGCCTTGCCGATCACCCCGGCCAGCCGCTTCGGCCCCAGCCCCTCGGTGGTCGGATAGACCGGGCTGAGCAGGTCGTCGACGGCCGCCACGGCCTCGCCGGTCAGGCGCTGGTAAGTCGGATGCACCATTTCCAGGCCCTGCGCGCCATGGCGAACCTCGCCATAGCAAAGCAACCGCGCGCCCGGCAGCAACTGCTCGGCCTGGGCGCGATTGAAATGGAAGAAGCGCAGCAGCAGGGTCTGCCGGCTGTCGTCGCCGATCGCCACTTTCAGCTGGGGTCGATAGCGAAAGCCCCGCTCGACCGCCTCGACCACGCCTTCGACCTGGGCCCGGTCGCCCGGACGCAGGTCGGCGATCGGGGTGACCCGGGTCTTGTCTTCGTAGCGCAAAGGCAGGTGGAACCATAGGTCCTGCACCCGCTCCAGGCCCAGCCGGGCCAGCGACGCGACCAGCGCCGGCCCCACTCCCGGCAGCTTGCCGACCGGCGTGAGGCCGGGATCGGTGTCGATGGGGACTGCGGGGCGGGCGGGACGTGTGGCCATGAACGACAAGCCTACCCGAGCATCCTCATCCATCGTAAGCCGGACGGCGACGCACGCTGTCGGCTCCGGCCTCGCGCTGGATCAGCCGATGTCGCTCAGGACAGCACCATCACCGCGTCCACCTCGACCTGGGCCGCCTTCGGCAGCGCGGATACCTCGATCGTGGAGCGCGCCGGATACGGCTGCTGGAAGTACTCGGCCATCACCGCGTTCACCGCGGCGAAGTTCGCCAGGTCGGTGACGTAGATGCCCACCCGCACGATCTGCGCCAGCGAGCCGCCGGCGGCCGCGGCCACCGCCGTGAGGTTGTCGAACACGCGCCGTGTCTGCGCGGTGACATCGCCATCGACCAGCGCGCCGGTGGCCGGGTCCAGCGGAATCTGGCCGGAGAAGTAAACGGTGTTGCCGGCTCGTACCGCCTGCGAATACGGACCGATCGCGGCCGGCGCCTGTTCGGTGGTGATGATGCTGCGGGACATGGGGTTTCCTCAGGGAATCGGGAATCGGGAATCGGGAAAGTTATCGCGTCGTCGTGGCCATGCAAACCCCGGAGCATCGAAACGGCGAACCATTCCCGATTCTCCATTCCCGGCTTACAGCGGATACCGATACGCCCCGCTGACCACCCCGGTGCGGCGCACGCGACGGATCACGTCGGCCAGGTGCTTGCGGCTTTTCACTTCCATCGCGAACAGCAGGGTGGCTGCCGCGGAGTCGCGTTCGACGTACTCCACGTTCTCGATGTTCGAGTCGGCGGCGGCGATCGCGGCGGCCACGGTGGCCAGCACGCCGGGGCGATTGATCACCTCGATGCGCAGCTCGGCCCGATAGTCGCCCTGCACGTCGCGGTCCCATTCGATCGCCACGCGGCGTTCGGGCGACTTGCTCAGCTCGAACACGTTCGGGCATTCCTCGCGATGCACCACGATGCCCTTGCCCGAGGACAGGTAGCCGATGATGTCGTCGCCAGGCAGCGGGTGGCAGCAGTTGGCGAAGCTGAGCACGCCGCGCTCGGCGCCGGTGATGCGGATCTTCTCGTGCGTGTGCACCGGCAGCTGCGGCTTGCCGGCCTTCCTGCCGCGCGAGGCGAGCAACTGGCCGGCCACCACGTCGGGCATGCGGTTGCCCAGCGCGATGTCGGACAGCAACTCTTCCAGCCGCTTGAGCTTGGAGGTCTCCAGGAAGCGGTCGAGCACCGCCGGCGGGACGCCGTCGAGGCTGCTGCCCAGGGCGTCCAGCGCGCGATCGAGCATGCGATGGCCGAAATCCACCGCGTCCTCGTGCTGCAGGTGCTTCAGGTACTGGCGGATGGCGGCACGCGCCTTGCCGGTCACCACCACTTCCAGCCATGCCGGGTTCGGCACCGCCGACGGCGCGGTGATGATCTCCACCAGTTGCCCGGATTCCAGTCGGGTGCGCAGCGGCAGCAGCCGCTTGTCGACCCGCGCGGCCACCGCGTGGTCGCCCACGTCGGTGTGCACGGCGTAGGCGAAATCCAGAGCGGTGGCATTGCGCGGCAGCGACAGGATGTCGCCCCGCGGCGTGAACAGGTAGACCTCGTCGGGGAACAGGTCGATCTTGACGTTCTCGATGAACTCCGACGACGACACCGTGTTGGCCGAACTGTCGACCAGCGAGGACAGCCATTCCCGCGCACGGGCCTGCGCGCTGTTGGCCGGGCCGCTTTCGGTCTTGTAGGCCCAGTGCGCCGCCACCCCACTCTCGGCCACCGAATCCATCTCGGCGGTGCGGATCTGCACCTCGATGGGCGCGCCGAACGGCCCCAGCAGCACGGTGTGCAGCGACTGGTAGCCATTCGCCTTGGGAATCGCGATGAAGTCCTTGAAGCGCTTGTCGACCGGCTTGTACAGCGCGTGCACCATGCCGAGCGCCATGTAGCAGCTCATCGCGCTGTCGACCACCACGCGGAAACCGTAGACGTCCATCAGCTGGGCGAAGCTCTTGTGCTCGCCACGCATCTTCGAATAGATGCTCCACGGCGACTTGATCCGCCCCACCACCAGGGCCGGCAGGTGGTCGGCCTGCAGGCGCGCGGTCAGCGCCGCCTCGATCTTGCCCATCGCCTCACGTCGGTTGCCGAGCGCCGCGCGGATGCGCTCGCTGATCACGCGATAGCGATCCGGATACAGGGCGTGAAAGCCCAGGTCCTGCAACTCGGCCTTGAACTTGTTCATGCCCAGGCGCTGCGCGATCGGCGCGAAGATCTCCAGCGTTTCGCGGGCGATGCGCCGGCGCGAGGAACCGTCCTTGGCGCCCAGCGTGCGCATGTTGTGCAGCCGGTCGGACAGCTTGATCAGGATCACCCGGATGTCGCGCGCCATCGCCAGCAGCATCTTGCGGAAGCTTTCCGCATCGGCCTCCTGGCGGGTGCCGAAGCGCATCTTGTCCAGCTTGGTGACGCCGTCGACCAGTTCGGCCACGACCTCGCCGAACTCGGCGGCGATGTCCTCGCGGCTGAGCTCGGTGTCTTCCAGGGTGTCGTGCAAGATCGCCGCGATGATCGTCTCGGCATCCAGCCCCAGTTCGGCCAGGATGCCCGCCACCGCCACCGGATGGGTGATGTACGGCTCGCCGCTCTTGCGCTCCTGCCCGGCGTGCGCCTGCGCGCCGATCTGGAACGCGCGCATGACCCGCGTCACCTGCGCTTCGGGCAGGTAGTTGATGCGTTCCTTCAGGGCCAGCGCATACGGTGGCAGCGCGGACAGGTCGACCGTGGCGGGATGGGTGGCCGCAGTCATCGTTGCCGGCGCCTGTTCAGGCGCCTACCTCGGGCCGGATGGCGCGTGCGGCTGCCGGACGTGCGCGCTGGATGACACCGGCCATGCCGATGTCGCGCGAGCACGTGCTACAGCAACCGCCATCCATCAGTCGTCGCCACCCTTGGAGAGATCGTCGTCCACTTCGGCCGCCGCCCATTCCAGCGCCTCACGCTCGGCGCGCTCGCGCTCGGCCTTGTCGATCTGGTCGATCGTGGCCTGATCGATGCGGCGCGCGGCGATCTCGCGCAGGGCCAGCACGGTGGGCTTGTCGTGATCCGGATTGACGGCCGGTTCGGCGCCCTTTTCCAGCTGGCGCGCGCGCTTGGTCGCCATCAATACCAGTTCAAAACGGTTGTCGACCACCTCAAGGCAGTCCTCCACGGTAATACGGGCCATGCGAATTCCTTAGGGAATAGAGACTTATATGGTCTGACAGTGTAGTTGAGCGGATGCTTTGCTGGCAATGCGCACGGCGCGTATCATGGCCGGCTGGCCACGGATGGACGCGCTGGGCAAAAACCTGCCGAAAACCGTGCAAGATACAAAACCAGACAGTACACTTAACTGTCCCCCGACGCGAACCCTGCACTGATGCCTTCTTCGCTTCGCTCTTCCCTGCTTGGCCGCTGGTTGCCCGTGCTGGCGATCGCGTTGCTGGCTGGCTGCACGATTGCCAAGCCGCGCACCGACGATCCGCTGGAGAAGTTCAACCGCGGCGCCTACAAGTTCAACGACGCCGTGGACAAGGCGGTGATCCGTCCCGTCGCGCTGGGTTACCGCAAGGTGACCAACCCGCCGGTGCGCCGCTCGTTCAGCGACTTCTTCACCAACATCCGGATGCCGATCACGGTCGCCAACGACCTGTTGCAGGCGCGGCCGAAGCAGGCGCTGCAGAGCACGGGCCGGTTCCTGGTCAACCTGACCCTGGGCATCGGCGGCTTCTTCGATCCGGCCAGCCAGCTGGGCCTGCCGCTGGAAGACAACGATTTCGGCGTCACCCTGGCACGCTGGGGCGCCCCGGAAGGCGACTACCTGATGCTGCCCCTGCTCGGTCCCAGCACCGTGCGCGACATCTGGCAGCGCCCGGTGGACAGCTATTTCTTCGACCCGCTGACCCTGTTCGCCAACAACCATCACTACAACGGCCTGCAGTACATGCCGCAGATGATGTACCTGGTGACGATCCGCTCGCGCGCGATCGACGCGGAGGGCTTCCTGCAGTCCGCCTATGACCCGTACGTGTTCATCCGCGACGCCTACCGGCAGCAGCGCCTGTACAAGATCTACGACGGCAACCCGCCGGTGGAGATCATCCAGCAGATGCAGGGCCTGGACGAGCAGAACTTCGATCCCGAGGAATTGCTCGACCAGCAGCATCAGTGGGAAAACAGCCATCCGGGCCAATCGGGCCAGCGCTGACCGAGCCGGCATCGCCGAGCGATCCCGGAGGGAGCGACCGGATGACCACAAAAAAAAGGGGCCGCGAGGCCCCTTTTTATTTTGCTGCTCCGTCGGGTCAGCCCATCATCCGGTCGACTTCGCAGACCTGGGCCAGCGCCCGCATCCCCGCAGGCATGTGGGTGACCTCCAGCGATCGGCCACGGCCACGGACGTCGGCCACCACGGCAAGCACGCAGGCCAGCCCGGCGCTGTCGCTGCGGGTCACCCCGGCCAGGTCGAGCCGGCTGATGCGAACGTCGGCCACCAGTGCGGACTGCATCGCCTGCAGGGCATCCTTCGCCGTGTCAAAACCGAGCTCGCCGGCCACCGCCAGGGTCGCCGGCGAGGCCACGCCCAGGCGGAAGCCGGAAGCAGCGACGGCCTTCGTCACGGCTTGTCCTTGTTGTCCTTGGCCATCGTCTCCAGCGCCTTCTCGCCCTGGGTCTCGAGGTTGGTGATCAGCTGCTCGATGCCGACCTTGCGGATTTCCGCATCCACCTGGTTGCGGTAGTTGGTGACATAGGAAATGCCCTCGATGATCACGTCGTAGGCCTTCCAGTCGCCATTGCGGCCCTTGCGGAACGCGTAGTCGATCGACACCAGCTTGCCGTCGTCCAGCACCACCTGGGTACGCACCACGGTGCGCTTGTCGTTGAGGTCGCCCTTGAACGGCAGCACCTTGACCCGGCCGCGGGTGTAGTTGAGCAGGCCTTCGGCGTAGCGGTGGGTGATCGAGTTGTAGAACGCCTTGGCGAAACGCTCGCGCTGGGCGGGCGTCGCTTCGCGGGCGTGCTGGCCCAGCACCAGGATCGAGGCGTAGTCCAGGTCGAAATGCGGCAGGAACACCTCATCGATGACGCTGATGAGCTTCTCCTGGTTCTTCTTCAGCTCGTCGCGATGCCCCTCGATCGCCGAGGCCAGCTGGTCGGCGATCGTCTGCACGACCTGGGCCGGCGTCGGCTGCGTGGCATCGGCGGCAGCGGGTGCGGGCGTCTGGGCAAACGCGGGGGCGGCGACGACGGTGCCGAAGGCGATCGCGGTGGCAAGAGCCAGTCTGCGCAACATGGGTAACTCCTCAAGCGGTACCGGCTCGTCGAGCCGACAGGGATGGCGGGCTATTTGCTGCCGTTGCCGGCGTCTTTCTTGTCACTGGACGAACCGTTCACCAGGAACTTGCCGATCAGGTCCTCCAGCTGCATCGCGGACTGGGTCAGGATCATCTCGTCACCGTCCTTGAGCGCATCGGGTGAACCGCCCGGCTGGATCGCAACATACTGGGTGCCGATCAAACCGCTGGTGAACACCGCGGCGGCCGAATCGTCGGGGATCGCGTCGTAGCGCTTGTCGATCGACAACACCACTTCGGCGTTGAGCTTGACCGGATCGGCGTGCACCGACTGCACGCTGCCGATCACCACGCCGGCCATCTTCACCGGCGCGCCGGCCGAGAGCGTGCCGACGTTGGTGAAGCTCGCCTTCACCGCATAGCTGCCGCCCACGTTGTCGACCACGCCGCCGGCGCCGAAGAACTTGCCCAGCATCTCTTCCAGCGGCTGGGTGGACTTGGTCCGAGCCAGCGTGCCGCCGCCGGCCACCGCCTGCTTCGCGCTGCCGTACTCGATGCCCACGTACTGGTCGCCGAGCAGGCCGCTGGTGAAGATGGTGGCCACCGAATCCTGCGGAATGTGGTTGTAGTTCCTGTCGATCGACAGCGTCACGTCGGCCACGTCGTGATCGGGCTTCAGCGTGATCGACTGCACCTGGCCCACCCGCACCCCGGCGATCTTCACCGGCGCGCGCTCCTTCAGCTGGCCGATGTTGGTGAACTGTGCCTGGATGGTGTAGCTGTCGCCCTGGTGGACGTTCGCCACCGAACTGGTCTGGGTCGCCAGGTAGGCCAGCGCGGCGAAGCCGAGCACGATGAACAGGCCGGTGCCGACGGCATACGAACTTCTGGGTTGGCTCACGGCAGAATCCTCGGAAAACGATGGGTCATGGCAGTTACATCA
The DNA here is from genome assembly GCF_001427365.1 of Rhodanobacter sp. Root561. NCBI lineage: Bacteria > Pseudomonadati > Pseudomonadota > Gammaproteobacteria > Lysobacterales > Rhodanobacteraceae > Rhodanobacter > Rhodanobacter sp. Root561. The sequence goes on along the minus strand of NZ_LMGH01000001.1, from coordinate 840,432 downwards.
GGAAAGCGGTGAGCACGAAATCGAGCGCCAGGATGGCGATCGACGAGGCGACCACGGTGCGCGTGGTGGCATATGCCACGCCTTCGCTGGTGGGCGCGGTGGTGAAGCCCTGGAACACCGCGATCAGCGACACCACCGCGCCGAAGGCCAGGCTCTTGGACAGCACGCCGTTGACGATGTCGGTGCGCACGTCGACCACTGCGGTCATGTTCGACCAGAACGTGCCGTTGTCGATGCCCAGCCAGGTGACGCCGACCAGGTGGCCGCCGAACACCGCCATCGCGCAGAACACGCAGCACAGCAGCGGCATCGCGATCAGCCCGGCCAGGAAGCGCGGCGTGGCGACGTAGGCGATCGGGTCGACCGCCATCATCTCCATCGCCGAGATCTGGTCGGTGGCGCGCATCAGGCCGATCTCGGCGGTGATCGCGGTACCGGCGCGGCCGGCAAACAGCAGCGCGGTGACCACCGGACCCAGCTCGCGGTACACCGACAACGCCACCACCATGCCGCTGGCCGAGGTGCCGCCGAAGATCGACAGCACGTGGTACAGCTGCAGCATCAGCACCATGCCCACGAACAGGCCGCAGACCATGATGATGGTCAGGCTCATCGCGCCGACGAACCACAGCTGGCGGATCGTCTCGCGCACGTGGCGGAAGCTGCGCGGAACCGCCGCCAGCAGGGTCAGCAGGAACAGTCCGCTCGCCCCGATCTGCGCCAGCGAGCGGAGCACGACATTGTTGGCTTGTGGCCCGCGCGCGGTCATTTCGCCACTCCCGCCAGACCCAGCGCCTGCGCGTAATCGCCAGCCGGATACTGGAACGGCACCGGGCCGTCCGCCTCGCCGCCGAAGAACTGGCGCGTCCACGCCGAGCCGTCATCGGCGATCGTCTTCGGATCGCCCTGCGCCACCACCTTGCCGTTGGCGATCAGGTACACGTGGTCGGCCACCCGCTTGACCGCCTCCAGCTCGTGCGCCACCAGCACGCTGGTGATGCCCAGCGTCTCGTTCAACGTGCGGATCAGTTTCAGCACCTGGTTCAGCGCCACCGGATCCAGCCCCACGAACGGCTCGTCATACAGGATCAGCATCGGATCGAACACGATCGCCCGCGCCAGCGCCACGCGCCGCGCCATGCCGCCGGACAGCTCGTCCGGGCTCAGCCGCGCCGCGCCGCGCAGGCCGACGGCCTGCAGCTTCAGCAGCACCAGGTTGCGGATCAGCTCCTCCGGCAGCTTCGTGTGCTGGCGCAGCGGGAACGCCACGTTCTCGAACACGTCGAAGTCGGTCAGCAGCGCCGAATTCTGGAACAGGTAGCCGATCCCCTCGCGCAGCTTGTACAGCTGCTCGCGCGACAGCTGGGCCAGGTTCGCGCCGTTGACGTGGATCGTGCCCGCGTCGGCGCGCATCTGCCCGGTGATGTGCTTGAGCAGGGTGGTCTTGCCGGTGCCGCTGGGGCCCATGATCGCGGTGATCCTGCCGCGGGGGATGTCCATGTCCAGCGCATCGAAAATGGTCTTGCCGTTGAGCACCGTGGTCAGGCCACGGATCCGCACCAGGGTGGCGTCGTCGGGTGTGGCGCGAACGGGGTCGGTCATGGGCGGCAAACGACGTGGAGAAAGCGGACAAGGTAGCCGATGCGCGGTTCGAAGACCATGCGACGGCCGGCGTTTCAGCCGCCGGGGGCGAGCAGTTCGGCGATCAGGGCTTCGTGGCGCTGCCACTGCAGCGCGCTGCGCAGGCGCACCGCCCGCACGATCGCCTGCAGGTCGGCCAGCGCATCGTCGAACACGTCGTTGACCAGGACGTAGTCGAATTCATGGGCGTGGGCGATCTCGCCGCGCGAGTTGCGCAGGCGGCGCTCGATCACCTCCGGCGCATCCGAACCGCGGCCGCGCAGACGCCGTTCCAGCTCGGCCCGCGACGGCGGCAGAATGAACACGCTGACGCAATCGGGCTTGCTGCGGCGGATCTGTTCGGCGCCCTGCCAGTCGATCTCCAGCAGCACGTCGCGACCCTGCGCCAGCAGTTCCTGCACCGTGGTGCGCGAGGTGCCGTAGAGGTTGCCATGCACCTCGGCGTGTTCCAGGAAAATGCCTTCGGCGATCTCGCGCTCGAACTCCGCGCGTTCGACGAAGTAGTAATGCCGTCCGTACATTTCACCGGGACGCGGCGGCCGCGTGGTGTGCGACACCGACAGCGAGATCGCGCGCTCGCGCTCGAGCAGCGCGTTCACCAGGGTGGACTTGCCCGCGCCGGAGGGCGCGGCGACCACGAACAGCGTGCCCGCCGCCTCAATATTCATGACGATGCGCAGCACGTTCGCACCCTCTCCCCTCCGGGGAGAGGGTTGTGACCGAAGGGAATCCCTTGCGGAGGGTGAGGGGCCACGGCCTGCGCGGAATCGAGATCAGCAAGCCCATGTTCATTCGATGTTCTGCACCTGTTCGCGCATCTGCTCGATCAGCACCTTCAGCTCGACCGCCGCGTTGGTGCTGCGCGCGTCGACCGACTTGGAACCCAGCGTGTTCGCCTCGCGGTTGAATTCCTGCATCAGGAAGTCCAGCCGGCGGCCGACCGGTTCCTTCAGCCCCAGCACGCGGCGCGTCTCGGCGATGTGCGTGCTGAGCCGGTCCAGTTCCTCGTCGACGTCGGTGCGGGTGATCTGCAGCACCAGTTCCTGCTCCAGCCGGCCCGGCTCGACCGGCTGCTTCAGGTCGGCCAGCCGCGTTTCCAGGCGGGTGCGCAACGCGGCGCGGATCTCCGGCATCCAGCCGCGCACGTCGGCCACCACGCGCTCGATGCCGTCCAGCTTCTCGTGCAGGATCTCGCCCAGCTTGGCGCCCTCGCGCTCGCGGGTGGCGGTGAGCGCGTCCAGCGCGCGGTCGAGCACGTCGAACAGTGCGGCCTGCTGCGCCTCGGGATCGGTTTCGGCCTGCTGCATCACGCCGGGGAAGCGCAGCAGTTCGGTGAACTGCACCTGCAGGCCGGGGAACAGCGCGGCCATGTCCAGGTTCAGCTCCGACAGGCGCGCCAGCAGCGCACTGTTCACCTGCAGCGATTCGCTGCGCCCGTCGCCGGTGCGCCGCACGGTCAGGTCCAGCTTGCCGCGCGACAGCTTGCTCGCGACCCGCTCGCGCAACTGCGATTCGAACGCGCGCAGGTCGTCCGGCAGGCGCGGACTCAGCTCCAGGTAGCGGTGGTTGACCGTGCGCAGCTCGCAGCCGAGCGTACCGGCGGGGCCGGTGGTTTCGGCGCTGGCATAGGCCGTCATGCTGCGGATCATCGGCGCCTTCCGGGCGTGGGGAAAGGACGCAATGGTAAACTCTCCGATCCTGCTTGCCCAATCCGGCCAGGCTGACCCCAGGATCTGCCCCATGAATTCCGTCTCCCGCCCCAGCGGCCGCGCCAGCGACCAGCTGCGCGCCGTCAGCATCGAACGCCACTACACCCGCCACGCCGAAGGCTCGGTGCTGGTGAGCTTTGGTGACACCCGCGTGCTGTGCACCGCCAGCATCGAGGATCGCGCGCCGGCCTGGCTGCGCGGCAAGGGCGAGGGCTGGATCACCGCCGAATACGGCATGCTGCCGCGCGCCACCAACACCCGCATGCAGCGCGAAGCCGCGCGCGGCGGCCAGGGCGGCCGCACCATGGAGATCCAGCGACTGATCGGCCGCAGCCTGCGCGCCTGCATCAATCGCCAGGCACTGGGCGAACGGGTGATCACGCTGGACTGCGACGTGCTGCAGGCCGACGGCGGCACCCGCACCGCTGCGATCACCGGCGCCTACGTGGCCCTGGTCGACGCGGTGAACCTGCTGATGAAGCGCGAGAACCTCAAGCGCAACCCGGTGATCGGCGCGATCGCCGCCGTCTCGGTGGGCATCTACAAGGGCCAGCCCGTGCTCGACCTCGACTACGCCGAGGACTCGGACTGCGACACCGACATGAACGTGGTGATGAACGACGGCGGCGGCTTCATCGAAGTGCAGGGCACCGCCGAAGGCCATGCGTTCCGCCGCGACGAAATGGACGCGATGCTGGCCCTGGCCGAGAAGGGCATCGGCGAACTGGTTGCCGCGCAACGTGCGGCGCTTTTATCCCATTGAAGCCGTCGCGCGCAGCGCGACAATCAACCGGACTCAAGGAAACCACATCACCATGCAACGCATCGTGCTGGCCAGCAGCAACCCCGGCAAGCTGAAGGAATTCAGTGCGCTGCTGGCCGACAGCGGCCTCGACGTGGTCCCGCAGACCAGCCTGGGCATCAGCGACGCCGACGAGACCGGACTGACCTTCGTCGAGAACGCCCTGCTCAAGGCACGCCACGCCGCCCAGGCCAGCGGCCTGCCTGCGCTGGCCGACGATTCCGGCCTGTGCGTCGATCACCTGCACGGCGCACCCGGGCTGTACTCGGCGCGCTACAGCGGCGGCCACGGCGATGCCGCGGCGAACAATGCGAAGCTGCTGCGCGAACTCGACGGCGTGCCGACCGAACAGCGCGGCGCGTTCTTCATCTGCGTGCTGGTGCTGCTGCAGCACGCCGACGACCCCGCCCCGCTGATCGCCGAAGCACGCTGGCACGGCCGCATCCTCACCGAGGGGCGCGGCACGGGCGGCTTCGGCTACAACCCGGTGTTCCTGCCCGAGGGCTACCAGCAAAGCGTGGCCGAAATGGGCGACGCGCTGAAGAACCGGCTCAGCCATCGCGGCCAGGCCCTGGTGAAGCTGCACGAGCGGCTGCGCGAACGCCACCACGCATGAGCCTGATCGCGCCACCGCTGTCGCTGTACGTGCACATGCCGTGGTGCGTGAAGAAGTGTCCGTACTGCGACTTCAACTCACACGGCCTGCGCAGCGAGCCGCCGCCGTACGCCGGCTACATCGACCATCTGCTGGCCGACCTCGACGCGGACCGCGCAGACTTCGCCATGGCGCTGGAAGGTCGCCCCGTCATCAGCGTGTTCTTCGGCGGCGGCACGCCCAGCCTGTTTTCGCCGGAACTGATCGAGCGCCTGCTCGACGGCGTGCGCGAGCGCCTGCCGCTGGCCGATGACGCCGAGATCACCCTGGAAACCAATCCCGGCACGGTCGAGCATGGCCGTTTCGACGGTTACCTGGCCGCCGGGGTCAACCGCATCTCGTTCGGCGTGCAGAGCTTCGACGACGACAAGCTGCGCCGGCTCGGCCGCATCCACTCGGCGAACGAGGCCGAGGCCGCGGTGAAGTCGGCGCAGGACGCCGGCTACGACAACATCAACCTCGACCTGATGTACGCGCTGCCGCAGCAGGACCTCGATGGCGCCCTCGCCGACGTGGAACGCGCCGTCGCGCTGCAGCCCACCCACCTCTCGCACTACCAGCTCACCCTGGAGCCGAACACCGTGTTCGCCGCGAACCCGCCGCCGCTACCGGACGACGACGATGCGTGGGCGATGCAGGAAGCCTGCGAGGCGCGCCTGGCCGCCGCCGGCTACGGCCAGTACGAAATCTCCGCCTACGCCAGGCCCGGTCGGCGCTGCGTGCACAACCTCAACTACTGGCAGTTCGGCGACTACCTCGGCATCGGCGCCGGCGCCCACGGCAAGCTCAGCGACGCCGCCAGCGGCGACATCCAACGCCGCTGGAAGACCCGCGGCCCGCGCGCCTACATGGACGCCGCCGCCGGCCCTGCACGCATCGGTGGCGACAACCGGGTGGAGGCCAGCGAGCTGCCGTTCGAATACATGCTCAACGCGCTGCGACTGATCGACGGCGTGCCGATGGCGGCCTTCGCCGAGCGCACCGGCCTGCCGGCCGAACGCATCGCTGGCGGCCTGGCCGCCGCCCGCCAGCGCGGCTGGCTGCGCGACGATCCGGATCGCCTGCACGCCACCGCACTCGGCCAGCGCTTCCTCAACGATGTCATTGCCAGCTTTCTCGATTGAGGCGATCGCCTGGCGGCATGGGTTCGGCAAGCCGTCGACACCACCCTCACGCGGTTGCTGAATGATGGGGTGAACCTGCGCCGACACGCCTCGCCGGGAGGTGTTCGCATGGTCGGACGGTTGGTTATAGTGACGACGAAATCGGTCCCCAGGATCTTCATGAACGGCCACAATCAAACGCCAGCGGACCCGGCCGACAAACACTCCGCGGGACCGCAGGGAACGCGGTTCTTTGCGACCGAGATGCTGCGCCAGTACACCAGCGAGGCCGAGGCGACCCTGGATGGCTTGGCCAGCGTGCACCAGCCGGTGCTCGAGGGAATCAGCCCCGGGCTGGCGGGCCGGCGCTTCACCCTGAACGAGGGCAGGCAGACCATCGGCCGGGGCAACGACAACCACATCGTCGTCGACGACCCGAGCGTGTCCGCCTCGCATGCCTGGATCACCAACAAGCAGGGCCGCCACATCATCATGAACACGCTGTCCACCAATGGCACGTTCGTGAACGACAAGCGCATCCACATGACGATGCTGAAGCACAGCGACCACATCCGGCTGGGTCACGCGGAGTTCGTGTTCCTGACCCGCGAACACGATGTACGCCGCGCCGCAAACGGGCGCCGGATCGCGGCCGGGGCGCTGGTGCTCATCGCCGTGGTCGCGCTGGCCTGGTGGCTGATCTGAACCCGCTGCCGTGACCGCGCGCGAGATCCCGCCGAAGGTCGGTCGCTACCGCATCGACGGCGTCCTCGGCGAGGGCGCGATGGCCGTCGTCTACGCCGGCTTCGACCCGGACATCCAGCGTGCGGTGGCGATCAAGTGCCTGCACCGGGAGATTGCCGCCGACCCCGTGTATCGCGACCGCTTCCTGGTCGAGGCGCGAGCCGCCGGCCACCTCACCCATCCCCACATCGTCACCATCTTCGACGTGGGAGAGACCGACGACGGCAGTCCGTACATCGCGATGGAGCGGCTCTCCGGCGAGACGCTGGCCAGCCGCGTCAGTCGCGAGGGCTTTCCTTCACTGCCGGCGATCATGGAGCTGGCCGGACAGATCGCCGCCGCACTCGACTACGCCCACGCCCAGGGGGTCGTGCACCACGACATCAAGCCCGAGAACATCATGCTGGCCGAGGGCTGGCAACACGCCAAGGTCAACGATTTCGGCATCGCCGAACGACGCGGCGGGCAAGACAGGCCCGGCGCCACGCGCACCCAGATCGCCGGCACGCCGGCCTACATGGCGCCGGAGCACCTGCGCGGCGAACCGACCGACGCACGCAGCGACCTGTTCTCGCTGGGTGTGGTGTTGTACTGGCTGCTCACCGGCAAGCTGCCATGGCCGGAGACCGGCGACATCCGGCAGCTGATCCATGCGCGCCAGCGCCTGCCCAACCCGTCGATCCAGCCACGCGATCCGTCCGCGCCGTCGATCCTGGTCGGCATCGTGCACACCTTGCTGGCGCCCGCGGCAACGGAGCGCTATCAGCGGGGAAGCGAAGTCGTCGCCGACCTGCGGCTGGCCCGACGCGAGTACGAGCGCCTGCACGAACGGCCACTGACCAGCCACATCACCTCGCTACGCCTGCGCTGGGTCGGCGTCCTCGGCGCCACGCTCAGCCTCACCCTGCTGCTGGGACTGGCGGCGATCCACGCCAAGCAGAACGCCGCCGTCACCGGCCTGGCGCTGGATTTCGGCAGCTCGCTGGGGCGCATGGTCGCCAACGAATCGGCGGAGAACCTGCTGCTCGGCGATCGCGCCGCCACCCGCGCACTGGTCGAGAGCATCGCCCGCAACCAGCAGATCCACTATCTGGCCATCGCCGATCGTTATGGCGAAATCATCGCCAGCACGCAGGCGGATGAGGTCGGCACCCGGCTGCCGGCGCTGACCGGGAAGAAGCCGCTGTCGCGATCGGACGATATCGACAGCTATCGGGGCAGCGATACCGGCGCCCCCGGCCGCGACGAGATGCTGCTGTTCGACGTGCCGATCCATTACCAGACGGCCACGGTGGGCGAACTGCATCTGGGCATCAGCGACGCGCCGCTGCGGGCAGCCCGCAAGACCACCCTGTGGGTCATCATCGCCGTGCTGGTGGTGACGCTGGTCGCGGTGATCGGCGCCACGTACTGGCTGTCCCGGCAATTGCTGACCCTGCTGGACCTGCTCGGCAACGCGATGCTGCGGGTGGCGCGGGGCGACTTCCGTTACCGCATCCGGCTGGTTCGCCGCGACGAACTGGGCCGGCTGTTCGCCGCATTCAACCTGATGAACGGTGCGCTGCAGGGCCGGCGGCGACATCCCGGAGAAACGGCTGCCGCCACCGTGGAAGACGTCACCCGACCCACCCTGATCCTGCCGGTGGCGGACGGCCAGGCAGTAGACGGCGACGACGACACATACCACCCATCCTGATCGACGACGCGATCCGGAGGCATCCCGCCCACTGCCCGTGCCCGACGATCAGAACTGCTTGAGCCGCTGCTTCAACTCGAGCGCGCGGGCGCGGTAGATGGTGGCCGGCTCATAGCCCGGATCGATGGCCAGCACGTGGTCCCACAACGCGATGGCCGGGTCCAACTGCTGGTTGCGATACAGCACGATGGCCCGCTGGTGGCATCCGGCCAGCAGATCCTTGCGCAGGGACGCTGCCGCGGCCCCGCCCGGCGGCAGCCGCGGATCGATGGTCAGCGCTTCGTCGAGGCGTGCCAGCGCCTGCTGCCGTTGCCCCTGGCCGAGCAGGGCCACGCTTTCCTTCTGCAACCGTCGCGCCTTCTGCGCCGATGATTCCGCGACTGCCGCCACGGGGCGTCGCGCATCCGCCTGCGCCGGTGCCGACGGCTCGCCCGTGTCGCCACGGCCGGCTTCGCCGGTGCCAGCCACCACCGGCTCCACATCCGCCGGGATACCGGCCCCGGACATCGGCAACTGCACCGTCTGGCCCACCTGCAATCGCGAGGGGTTGGTCGAACCGTTGTAGCGCGCCAGGATCAGGAACCGGCTGGCATCACCGAGATGGCGAGCCGCCAGCAAGCTGTAGGACTCACCCTCCTGCACCACATGGGCCTGCGACGAACGGCCGAGCAACTGTTGCGGATCGCCGGTGAGCTGGCGCAGCATGGCCTGCGCCGCACGATCGCCCGGATGCCTCGCCAGATGCTGGCGCAGCGCCTGTTCGCCTTCCGCGTAATGACCATGCTGCAGCTCGTCGACGATCGTCGCAAACGACGCATCGGTGCCCACCGTGCGGGCAACACCCGTCGCGCGCGGAGCCGAAGGGCTGACCACCACGGAACGGGTCGGTCGCACGCAACCGGATACCGCCAGTACCAGCAGAAGCGTCGCGCACGGCGTCGTCCATTGCCGTGGCTGGCGGCGCCAGGATCTTGTCGATGTTGTTTGCAATGCCTGTTTTCCCTGCCCTGTCCGGCCACCGTGCCACACACCGCGGCGCAGCGATCGCCCGCCAATTCGCCAACCTGCCCGAACTGAGGATCAACGCAACGTCGTCGCGAACCTTTCCGGCCGCCCAATATAGCCCCGCCCCGGCGGCTTGGGGCGACCGCCGCGTCCCCGCTTTCGCCACGCACCCGTCGATCATCCTCCCCCGGATTCCAGCCTCCGCATGGCATAGCCGCGGGAACCAGCATAAACTGGCCGCTCCGGGGGGAATTCACAGGCACTTGCATGGATGTCGGACACGATCGACGTCACTCGTTTGCGTCGCATCAGGGCGGTAGGACTAGCGGCGCGCGCTGGCCTGCGCGTGCGCAGCGCCTGTTCGAAACCAGTTACACGCTATGCGTGGAAGGATTGCAGGAACCCCTGCGGCGCTGCCTGGGCGAATTCGAGAAACAGCTGTTTGCGCTGGCCGAGCGCGCCCACAATGCCGGCGTCCAGCAGGATTGCTTCGCCAGTCGGCAACGCGTGCTGCAGGATCGCGCCGCGTTTGCCCAGCGCTTCATGGAGCAGCTCGGCGCCGCGCTCGATCGGGTAGACGATCGCAACCCCGACTCTGCCGAGTCGGCCGGCAACGAGAAGTCGTGGCAGGTGCTCGAACTGGTCGACCCGGGCGAGCAGGAAGTGGCCATGACGCTCGAACAGCTGGGTGCCCGCGGCGAGGTCCGCCACAGCAACGCCCTGTACGAGCTGGGTTACCGGCTGGCCGTGCTGATTGGCGCACCGCCGCTGGAAGGTCCCGCGCTGCCCCTTGGTCCTCACGCCATGGCCAGGGCCTGCCACGCCGCCAGCGGCGAGTTCGAGCTGCCGCTCAAGCACCAGCTGCTGTTGCTGCAGCACTTCGATCAATGGGTGATCCAGCCGCTGGGCCCGCTGTACGAGAACATCAACGCCCAGCTCAAGGCCGACGGCATCCTGCCGCAGCTGCGCAGCATCCCGATCCCGCGGAACATCGGCAAGCGATCCCGCACCACCGGCGCAGGCGGCGACGCCGCCGGCGAGGCCGCGACGACACCGGCAAGCCCCGGCGCAAGCGCCACGCCCGCCCATGCATCGGGCGGCGCACCGGGAGCGCCGATCGAGGTACTGGAATCCTTGCGCGATCTGCTGGCGCAGCAACGCGCCGTCCAGGACGGTCTCAGCGGCGGCTCCGGCGGGCGCGCGGCCAGCGAGGACGAACTGCAGTCGGCACTGGGCGCCTTGCAGCAGCACCTGGCCCAGGTCACCGACCAGGCCAGCCGCGAACTGCGCACCGCCGCCCGCCTGCGCGAGGAACTGGTGGCCCAGCTCAACTTCGGCAAGCCCGCCGGCGCGCCACGCACCCAGCTCAGCGACGAACAGGGCGACACGGTGGAGCTGGTCGCGCGCCTGTTCGAACAGCTCGGCCATCAGCTGCAGCAGGGCGGCAACGCCAGCCACCTGCTGACCGACCTGCAGTTGCCGGTGCTGCGCATGGCCGTGGCCGACCACGGCTTCTTCGAGAAACGCGAGCACCCGGCACGCCGGCTGCTGGACACCGTCACCGCCGCCGCCAACGACTGGCTGGACGGCAGCGACGACGAAAGCAACCGGCCGCTGGCGAGCAAGCTGGAGCAACTGGTCAGCCGCGCCAACCAGGAGCCGCCCAGCGCCGGCCTGTACACCACCTTGCTGGCCGACATCGAACATCATCTGGCCCTGCTCACGCGCAAGGCGCAGGCCGCCGAGCGGCGCCACGTGGAAGCGGCCCAGGGTCGCGAGCGACTCGACCAGGCGCGTCGCCGCGCCGGCGAGCTGATGGCCGAGCGGTTCGCGCAATCGCCACCGCGCGGCCTGCTGCGCGCCCTGCTCGACCGCGCCTGGTCGGACGTGCTGGCGCTGACCCTGCTGCGCCACGGCGAACAGAGCGAGGCGTTCCGCGAGCAACTGAAGATCACCGACCAGCTGCTCGGCCGCCTGCCGGTCGACGACCGCCTGCACCTCCAGACGGAAGTGGAATCGGGCCTGCAGCAGATCGGCATGCACGCCGAAGAGGCGGTGCAGGTGGCCCAGCGGCTGCTGGGCGCCGGCACGCCGGACCCCTCCACCGAACTGCCCAGCGCCACCGACCTGGCGCTGCGCCTGAAGCAGCACCAGCGGCTGGGCGAGCAACAGTCCAGCCACGAAACGATGGCAGGCCCGGCCGCCGCTGCCCCGCCGCCCCCGCGCAAAAGCACGACCGCGCCAGCGGCCCGCAGCGAACCGGCGCCGCCGCATGCGCCGGCCGCCGTGGCGACGCCGCAGCAGGACGACGCGGTCGATCCGCGGGTGCGGCGGATCGAACAGCATCTGAAGGAATTGCCGTTCGGCAGCTGGTTCGAATTCATCGACCCAGCCAGCGGGCAGATCTCCCGACGCAAGCTGGCGTGGTACTCGCCGATGTCCGGCCGCTGCCTGCTGGTCAGCCGGCGCGGCCAGCGCGGCGAGGAAATGAGCCTGACCCAGCTTGCCCATGAAGTCGCCAGCGGCCGCGTCTGCGAAGTGCCGGCCCAGCCGGACAGCCTGCTCGACCGCGCATGGCGCAGCCTCACCGGCAGCCTGCAGCCACGACGCCCGCCGTCCGGGAGCGTCCGCCCATGAGCACCGGCAACCAGCGCCGCGCCGAACGCAAGCGCGCCTCCGTCAATGCGATCGTCACCGACGTGATCAGCGGCCTGCCGATCGGCCACCTCGGCAATCTTTCCAGCACCGGCATGCTGCTGATCAGCGCCCAGGCGCCGCGCAGCGAGGCCTTGTACCAGGTCAGCATGACCCTGCCCGGCTCGGGCCGGATGCTGACCCAGTCGCAACCGATCGAGGTCGGCATCCAGGAACAGTGGCACGAAGCGGCCGCCAGTTCCGGGCAGATCTGGGCCGGTTATCGCATCGTGGCGATCAGCGACGCAGACGCCGCACGCCTCGAGAGCTGGCTGGCGCAGGCCTGACCCTGACTGGAAGTTGCGGCGCGGCGGCGTCATCATGACGCCTGCCCCGCCCATCCCCGGTCCACCGCGAAACGCTCGCTCCCGCCGCATCCTCGCGGCGGCAGCGCCACGATTCGTCGTCGCAGGAGTCTCCATGTCCGACCTGTTCGCCCCGCTGTATCCGCAGCACCTCGCCACCGTGCGCGAACGCGCCGACCGCGCGCTTGCGCTGGGCGGCTACGACCACCTGCTGGTCGCCGCCGGCACGCCGCCGGGCAAGTTCCTCGACGACCAGGACTACCCGTTCGTGGTCAATCCGCACTTCAAGCACTGGCTGCCGCTGACCGACGCGCCGGGCAGCTGGGTCGCGTACACGCCGGGCAGCAAGCCGAAGCTGGTCTTCGTGCAGCCGCGCGACTACTGGCACGTGGTGCCTGCGGCGCCGCACGGCTACTGGGTGGAGCACTTCGACATCGTGATCGTGCGCAGCGCCGCCGAAGCGATCGCGCAATTGCCCGCCGGCAGGCGCGCGGTGATCGCCGCCGCCTGCCCCGTCACCGATGGCGTGGAGGCGAACAACCCGCCGGCCGTGCTCGATTACCTGCACTGGCACCGCAGCTACAAGACGCCGTACGAACTGGCCCTGATGCGCGAAGCCAGTCGCATCGGCACGCGCGCCCATCGCGCCGCCGAAGCAGCGTTCCGCGCCGGCGAAAGCGAGTTCGGCATCCACATGGCCTATCTCGGCGCCGCGAAACAGATCGATGCCGAGTTGCCCTACGCCAGCATCGTGGCCCTGAACGAACACGGCGCGGTGCTGCACTACACGCACTTCGACCGCAAGCCGCCGGCGGCGTCGCGCTCGTTCCTGATCGACGCCGGCGCCAGCGCGATGGGTTACGCCAGCGACATCACCCGCACCTACGCATCGCCGCAGGCCGCCGAATTCCAGGCGCTGATCGACAGCGTCGACGCCGCGCAGCGTGGCTTCGCGGCGAAAGTGCGCGCCGGACAGAGCTACCCCGAGCTGCACATCCACGCCCACCACGTGCTGGCCGGCGTGCTGCGCGAGCACGGCTTCCTGCGCATGAGCGCGGAAAGCGCGGTCGAATCCGGCGTGACCGGCGCGTTCTTTCCGCACGGCCTGGGCCATCCGATCGGCCTGCAGGTGCACGACGTGGCCGGCTTCCAGCAAGACGAACGCGGCGGCAGCATCGCCCGTCCGGACAGCCATCCGTACCTGCGCATGACCCGCGTGCTGGAGCCGGGCATGGTGGTGACGATCGAACCCGGCCTGTATTTCATCGACATGCTGCTGGCCGAACTGCGCGACAAGCCGGTCGCAGCCGACATCGACTGGGCGAAGGTCGACCACTTCCGCCAGTACGGCGGCATCCGCATCGAGGACGACGTGGCGTGCACCGACGACGCGCCGGAAAACCTCACCCGGGACGCGTTCGGCATGCTGTAAGCCGCTGCTGCGACATTCGTCCACATGGCCGAGACATCCCCGCGGCGTATGCTGACGGGCAGGCAAGGCCCGGATTCGTCGCATGTCCAGCTCCCCGGTTTCCAGCACTTCCGCCGAGACCTTCGGCACGTCGCCGCGGCCATTGCGGCGATTGAGCCTTGAACTGTTCGCGATCATCGCGCTGAAGATCGCGGCGCTGACGCTGATCTGGTGGGTGGTGTTTGCACCGCAGCCGAAGCCCGACACCAGCGCGGAGGCGATCGCTCAGCGGCTCGCCCCCGCGTCCCACGCCGCCGCGGAAACCCGTCCATGATCATCGACGCCGATGTCGTCACGCTGTCGCGCCTGCAGTTCGCGCTGACGGCGATGTACCACTTCCTGTTCGTGCCGCTGACCCTGGGCCTGGTGTGGATGCTGGCCATCATGGAGAGCGTCTACGTGATGACCGGGCGCGAGGTGTGGAGGCAGATGGTGCGCTTCTGGGGCGTGCTGTTCGGCATCAATTTCGCGATGGGCGTGGCCACCGGAGTGACCATGGAATTCCAGTTCGGCATGAACTGGGCGTATTACTCGCATTACGTGGGCGACATCTTCGGCGCGCCTCTGGCGATCGAGGGACTGATGGCGTTCTTCCTGGAGGCCACCCTGATCGGCGTGTTCTTCATGGGCTGGGATCGCATCTCGCGGATCAAGCACCTGCTGGTGACCTGGTTCCTCGCGCTGGGCACCAGCCTGTCGGCGTTGTGGATCCTGGTCGCCAATGCCTGGATGCAGCACCCGGTCGGCTCGGCGTTCAACCCGACCACGATGCGGATGGAAGTGACCTCGTTCTCCGAGGTGTTCTTCAACCCGGTGGCGCAGGAGAAATTCGTGCACACGGTGAGCGCCGGCTACGTGCTGGGCGCGATGTTCGTGCTGTCGATCAGCGCGTGGTACCTGCTGCGCGGACGCAACGTGGACTTCGCCAAACGCTCGATGACGGTGGCGGCAAGCTTCGGCCTGGCCGCAGCGCTGTCGGTGGTCGTGCTGGGCGACGCCTCGGGTTACACGGTGTCGCTGAACCAGAAAATGAAGATGGCCGCGATCGAGGCGATGTGGCACACCGAACCGGCGCCGGCCTCGTTCACCGTGTTTGGCCTTCCGGACGTGCAACGACGCAGCACGGACTATGCCGTGAAGATTCCCTGGGTCATGGGCCTGATCGGTACCCGTTCGATCGACGAGACGATGCCCGGCATCGCCGAACTGGTGGAGACCGCCAAGGGTCGGATCGGCACCGGCATCCAGGCCTACGACGCGATGCTGGTGCTGCGCCAGGACCGGGACAACGCAAAAGCCAGGGCCACGCTGGCCGCGCACGACAAGGATCTGGGCTATGCCTTGCTGCTGAAGAAGTACGTGGACGACCCGCGCCAGGCCACGCCGGCGGACATCCAGAAGGCCGCCGACAGCACCATCCCCAACGTGCCGGTGCTGTTCTGGGCGTTCCGCATCATGGTCGGTTGCGGCTTCTATTTCATCGCGCTGTTCGCCTTCTCGTTCTGGAAGGCCAGCACGCGCCAGCTCGATACGCAGCGCTGGTATCTGCACCTGGCCTTGTGGAGTCTGCCGCTGCCATGGATCGCGATCGAGCTGGGCTGGATCGTCGCCGAGTACGGACGCCAGCCGTGGGCCATCGAGGGCGTGTTGCCCACCGCGCTGGGCGTGTCGTCGGTGAGCGCGGGCCAGGTAATGACGTCGCTGGGCGGCTTCGTGCTGTTCTATACCGCGCTGGCGGTGATCGACGTGTTCCTGATGCTGAAGTTCGTGCGCAAGGGGCCGGATGGTTTGCGCATCTGGCCACAGGGAGATCGCCATGTTTGATTACGCCACGCTGCGCGTGCTCTGGTGGGCGATCCTGGGCACGCTGCTGATCGGCTTCGCGATCATGGACGGCTTCGATTTCGGTGTGGCCGGCCTGCTGAAAATACTCGGCCGCAACAACGAGGAACGGCTGGTGCTGCTGGAAGGCATCGAGCCGACCTGGGAAGGCAACCAGGTGTGGTTCATCCTGGCCGGCGGCGCCACCTTCGCGGCATGGCCGATGCTGTACGCGGTGTCGTTCTCGGGCATGTACTTCGCCATCGCGCTGGTGCTACTGGCACTGATCCTGCGCCCGGTCGGCTTCAATTTCCGCGGCAAGATCCACGACCCGCGCTGGGCATCATCGTGGGACTGGGTGCTCAGCGCTTCCGGCGTGGTGGTGATGCTGGTGGCCGGCGTGGCGTTCGGCAATCTGTTCCTGGGCCTGCCGTTCCGTTTCGACGGCGATCTGCGGATGAGCTGGCAGGGCGGCTTCTTCGACCTGCTGCATCCGTTCGCGCTGCTGTGCGGCCTGGTCTCGCTGGCGATGCTGCTGGCGCATGGCAGCTGTTTCGCCGCGATGAAGGCTGACCACGCGATCGCGGCGCGGGCGGTGACGGTCGGACGCTGGACCACCCTGCTGTTCGCCGTGCTGTACGTGCTGGCCGGGGTGTGGCTGGCCTGGGGCGTTCCCGGTTTTGCCATCGCCGGACCGGTGGTGACCGACGGCCCGGCCAACCCATTGTTCAAGCAGGTCGCAGTGGGCGGCAGCTGGTTTGCGGGCTACATGCAGTATCCGTGGTTCTGGGTGGCGCCGTTGCTGGCGCTGGCCTCGGCCGTGGGCGTGCAGGCGCTGATCGGCCGGCGCGGCGTGGCCGGCTTCATCGCCAGCAGCCTGATGGTGGGCAGCACGATCGCCTCGGCCGGCTTCGCGCTGTTTCCGTTCCTGCTGCCCTCCAGCCTGGACCCGCGCTCCGGCCTGACCGTATGGGATGCCTCGTCCAGTCGCGGCACCCTGCAACTGATGCTGCTGGTCACCGCGGTGCTGTTGCCGATCGTCATCCTCTATACCGGCTGGGTCTATCGGGTGATGCGCGGACGGGTGACGCTGGAGCAGGTGCGCAAGGCGCACGGCGGTTATTGAGAGGAGTACGAACCGATGTGGTATTTCTCGTGGATCCTCGGCCTGGGCCTGGCTTGCGCCTTCGCCATCCTCAACGCGATGTGGTATGAGGTGCACGCCACGGACGAGGCGAATCGTCTGCGCAGCGACACCGAACTGCCGGACGAGTTGAGCTAGCGCGCGGCCAGCAGCGCCTCGATCTCCTCGGCCTGGCGGGGCATCGCCGCGGTGAGCACCTCGTTGCCGTCGCGGGTGACCGCCACGTCGTCCTCGATGCGGATGCCGATGCCGCGCCAGCGCTCGGCCACCGAGCGGTCGTCCGGCGGCACGTAAAGCCCCGGCTCGACGGTCAACACCATGCCCGGCTCGAGCAGGCGCGACTCGCCGTCGATGCGGTAGTCGCCCACGTCATGCACGTCGAGCCCCAGCCAGTGGCCGGTCTTGGCCGGGAAGAACCGCTGATAGCTGCCATCGGCCACCGCCGCGTCGGCGCTGCCCTTGAGCAGGCCGAGCTCGCACAGGCCCTCGCTCAGCACGCGTACCGCCGCGAGATGCGCCGCGTTGAACGGACGGCCGGGACGGACCTCGTCGATCGCCGCCAGCTGGGCGGCCAGCACCACTTCATACAGCGCCCGCTGCTCGCGGCTGTAACGCCCGTTGACGGGAAATGTCCTGCTGATGTCGGAGGCGTAGCAATCCCATTCGGCGCCCGCATCGATCAGCAGCAGGTCACCGTCGCGCAGTCGCGCCCGGTTGTTCTGATAGTGCATCACGCAGGCGTTGGCGCCGCCGGCGACGATCGGCACGAAAGCCGGCACCGCGCCGCGGCTGCGCATGACCCGCAGCAGCTCGGCCTCCACCTCGTACTCGTGGCGTCCCGGCGTGGCCGCGCCCAGCGCCGCCATGTGTGCTTCCACCGCGATCCCGGCCGCCGCGCGCATCAGCCGCAGCTCGGCCTTCGACTTGTACAGCCGCAGGTCGTGCAACAGGTGGCCCAGCGCCACGAATTCCTTGGGCACCACGCCGCCGCCGCGCAACTGGCGCAGGCGGCGCATCCAGCCCAGCAGTTGCGCATCGAACTGGGGCTCGCGGCCGAAGTGGCAATACACGCGGGCGCGGCCCTCGATCATGCCGGGCAGGATGTCGTCGATGTCGTCGATCGGGAACGCATCGTCCATGCCGTAGCCGGCCACCGCCTGTTCGGTGCCGATCGCATGGCCGTGCCAGCGCTCGCGCTCGGCATCACGCTCGCGACAGAACAGCACCACTTCGCCGTGCTGGCGCCCGGGCAACAGCGCCAGCACGGCGTCGCTTTCCGGGAAGCCGGCCAGGTAGTGGAAGTCCGAGTCCTGCCGGTACGGCCAGGCGGCGTCCGCGTTGCGCATGCGCTCGGGCGCGGCGGCGACCAGCAGCACCGCATCCTCGCCGGCCATCTTCATCAGCTGGCGACGGCGACGGGCGAATTCCTCGGGGTCGATCGCCGCGGGGGTCGAGCCGTGTTCGACCGGTATCAATGCACGCTGCCGCTGGACGCCGGATCGTGCCGGTTGCACTCGGCATGCAGCAGCAGCGCACCGACCCGCACGAACTCCTGCACCTCGATCAGCGCATCCTCGTCTTCGTCCTCGTTGTTGAAGTCGAACGACGAGGCGGCGATGGTGCCGAAGTCGCGCAGGATCTCCTGCGCCTCCTCCGACAATGACGCGTGCGCCGCGGTACCAGCCAGGCCGAAGCCGCCGAGGAAGCCGCGACACCAGTCCACCACCGCCTCGGCGCGTTCGACCAGCGGGCGATCGTCATCGGGCAGCAGCGGCTCGAAGCCCAGTTCGCTGTCGGCCAGCTCGCGCTCGCACTGGCGGGTCAGCCGCTGCAGCAGCGCAAGGTCCTCGGCCGTGGGGTCGGTCGCCTCGCCATCCAGCTGCAGCGCGGCAAGCACGTCGCCGCCCTGCGGACGGGCGCCGCCGGCCAGGTAGCCGCACAGCGACCCGTGCAGTTCGCTGGCTTCGGTGCCCAGGCGCAGACGCATGACCAGCGCATCGATATCGTCGTGGCCGATCGGCCCGGTAGCCGCCATGGCGGTGCTCCTTCGCAAGAATGACGGCCAGTTTAATGCACCGGGCGGCGCCCTCCGCACGCGTCGACCGGCTCGCAGATTTCCCGCAACGTCCTGCTATAGTTTCGGCCATGAGCACGCCCGATCCCGCCCCGTCCGATCCGGTCCACCAGCAGTTGGCCGCGCTGGCCCGCCAGCTTGACCATTTGCTGGAAACGGTGCGTCGGCTGAACGAGGAAAACCGCAGCCTGCGGCAGAGCCAGGAACAGCTGTCCGGCGAACGCGCCGGCCTGATGGCGCGCAACGAACAGGCCCGCAGCCGCGTGGAGGCGATGATCCAGCGCCTGAAGTCGCTGGAGAGCAACAGCTGATGAGCACACCCGCCAGTGAACCGGTCGCGCTGCGACTGATCGACCGCGAATTCCTGATCGCCTGCGCGCCGGAAGAACGCGAAGGCCTGCTCGAAGCCGCCGGCTTTCTCGACCGCAAGATGCGCGAGCTGCGCGCGAACGCCAAGGCACCCAGCTTCGAACGACTGGCCGTGCTGGCCGCGATCAGCGTCGCGCACGAGTTCCTCGGCCTGCGCAAGCAGCACGAAAGCCAGGAACAGCGCCTGAGCGACGGCCTTGCCACCTTGCAGCGCAAGCTCGACGACGCGTTCGAGCACGAAGTGCCGAGGCGCTGAACCGCAGCCTGCGACATCCGTCGCGCCAGTGGCACATTGCGGATCAAGCGCCTAAAATGACACCCGGCGTTTTCTGCGATGTGCGCCAGCACACTCTTACATTTGCCTTGTTCCTACATACGGCCCCGGGTCGGTTTCACATCGGTTGTTGTGCATGTCCGCCGCGTGCGGAAAGCCTTTAGACCATGTAACCCTCCCACCTGATCCATCTTGGATCAAGGTCGTTCGGTGGGCAGCGGCATCGCGGTCTGCGCCACTTCTTTCCCCCGTCCCGTTCGTCGAGCCACGAACGGGACGATCACGCCGGAGCCGCGCGCCACGTGGACGTCAACGCCCAACGCCGCGATCTGCGTCAGCAACTGGCCGAACGTCGCCGCGCCTTGCCGCCGGCCGAACGCATCGCCGCCGCCCAGGGCCTGCGCCGCAGCCTGGAGCAACTGCCCGAGTATTTCACCGACGCCCGCGTGGCCGGCTACTGGGCCAGCCACGGCGAACTGCCGCTGAACCTGGTGATCCCGCCGCTGGCCACGCGTGGCCAGCAGTTCCTGCTGCCGGTGATCGGCGCGGGCCGGCAACTACGCTTTGCACCGTGGAAGGCGGGCGACGGGGTGCAGCCCAATCGTTACGGCATTCCCGAGCCGGTCGATCCGCCCGAATTGCTGGAGCCGTTCCAGATCGACCTGGTGCTGGTGCCGCTGCTCGGTTTCGACCGCCGCGGCAACCGGCTCGGCCACGGCGGCGGCTATTACGACCGCAGCTTCGCCTTCCTCAACGAACAGGTGCGCCCCACCGAGCCGCTGCTGGTCGGCATCGCCTATGCGTTCCAGGAATTGCCCGAAGTCGCGGAAGAGGACTGGGATGTCCCGCTCGACTTCATCGCCACCGAGCGCGAGCTGATCGACTGCACCACGCCTGATTCAGACCCGGAGACTCCCGCGTGAACCACTGGCTGATGAAGTCCGAACCGGACGCGTTCTCGATCGACGACCTCAAGCGCAAGAAGCGCGAAGCCTGGGACGGCGTGCGCAACTACCAGGCGCGCAACTTCATGCGCGACGGCATGCGTCCCGGCGACAAGGTGTTCTTCTACCACTCCAACTGCGCCGTGCCCGGCATCGTCGGCGTCGCCGAGGTGGCCACCGACGCGTACCCCGATCCCAGCCAGTTCGATCCGAAGAGCAAGTATTTCGACCCCGGCAGCTCGCGCGACAATCCGCGCTGGATGCTGGTCGACGTGAAGTTCGTGAAGAAGCTCAAGCGCACGATCAGCCTGGACGAAATGAAGAACGATCCCGCACTGGCCGAGATGCCGCTGCTGCGCAAGGGCAACCGGCTGTCGGTGATGCCGGTCGATGCGGCGCACTGGAAATACATCCTGGCGCTGGAATGAACGTCACCCGATCCCCTTTCACCGGAAACCATCCATGAGCAACGCAAACGAGAAAAAGCTGGCCGGCGAAGCCGCCATCCGCTACGTCGAGGACGGCGCCATCGTGGGGGTCGGCACCGGTTCCACCGTGGCGTTCTTCATCGATGCGCTGGCCGACCTGAAGGACCGCATCCAGGGCGCGGTGTCGAGCTCGGAGCAGTCGACTGCGCAGCTGAAGCGCCTCGGCATCCCGGTGCTCGACCTCAACGCCGCCGGTCCGCTGACCATCTACATCGACGGCGCCGACGAATGCGATCCGTACAAGCGGCTGATCAAGGGTGGCGGCGCGGCGCTGACCCGCGAGAAGATCGTGGCGGCGGCCAGCGAGAAGTTCGTCTGCATCATCGATTCCAGCAAGCGGGTCGAACTGCTCGGCAAGTTCCCGGTGCCGATCGAGGTGATCCCGATGGCGCGCAGCCTGATCGGCCGCGAGATCGTCAAGCGCGGCGGCAACCCGGTGTGGCGCGACGGCGTGGTCACCGACAACGGCAACTGGATCATCGACGTGCACGGCTGGCAGATCGTCGACCCCGCCGCGCTCGAAAGCGAACTGAATCAGTTGCCCGGCATCGTCACCGTGGGCCTGTTCGCGCAGCGTCCCGCCGACGTGGTGCTGATCGGCGACCGGGAGATGTGATTCGCCACGTCGTCCGCTCCCCAAAAAAACGGCCCTTGCGGGCCGTTTCTTGTTTCAGCACCTTACTGCGCCGGCCGCGGCTTCAAGCCGTCGCGGAAACGCAGGTGGCGGGCCGAGTGCCGGGCTTCGCGCAGGCGTCGCGCATGGGCCGCCAGGATGTCACCGCGGGTGATGATGCCCACCAGCTTGTGCGGATCGTCCTTGCTCACCACGACCAGCCGGCCCACGCTCTCGGCCACCATGTGGTCCGCCGCCTCGCGCAGTGAATGTGCCTCGCTGACCGCGATCGGCGGCCGGGTCAGCAGTTCACCCAGGCTCAGCGTGTAGTGCCACTGCGGGTCGAGCAGGCTGCGCCGGGTCAGCACGCCAAGCACGCGGCGGTGTTCGTCCAGCACCGGGTAACCCTGGTGCTGGGTCTGCTCGACGTCCTCGGCCAGCCAGCGACGCACTTCAGCCAGCGTCTGCGTGTTGTCCAGGGTCACCACGTCGCGCGTGCAGGCTTCGCCCACCCCGACCTGGTCGAGGTAATCGGCCACGTATTCGGATGGCACGCGCACGCCACGCCGCACGATCTTCTCGGTCATGATGGTGTTGCGCATCATCAGGGCCGAGATCAGGTAGGCCGCGGTGCAACCGCCCAGCAACGGCAGCAGCCCCGCGGGCTGGCCGGTGGTCTCGAATGCGAACACCACCGCGGTGAGCAGCGCGCGTGAGGCACCGGCGAAGATCGCCGCCATGCCGACCAGCGCAGCAATGCGGGGATCCACGCCGAATTGGGGCGCCACGGCGGCGATGCCGAGGCCGACCAGCGCACCCAGCGCACCGCCGATGGTGAACAACGGCGCCAGCGTACCGCCCGAGGTGCCGCTGCCCAGCGCGATCGACCAGGAGATGAATTTCATCACGCACAGGAAGGCCAGCGCGGTCAGCGTCAGCTTGCCGTTGAGGATGTCCTCGATGTTGGTATAGCCCACGCCCAGGGTCAGCGGCGCGAAGTAGCCGACTGCACCGACCACCAGTCCGCCGATCGCCGGCCACCACATCCAGTGGATGGGCAGCTTCTCGAACAGGTCTTCGATGCCATAGACGATGCGGGTGGTCCACACGCTGACCACGCCGATCAGTGCGCCGAGCAGCACGTAGACGAGCAAGGCCATCGCTCCCGGCGACGCCACCGCTCCCATCGCAAACACCGCGGTCGAACCCTGCAGCAGGTAACGCGTACCGGTCGAAGCCACGCAAGCCAGCGCCACCGGGATCAGCGAGCGCGGGCGCAGCTCGAACAACAGCAGCTCCACCGCCAGCACCACCGCCGCGATCGGCGCCGAGAACACAGCAGCCATGCCCGCTGCGGCACCCGCCGCCAGCAGCACCTTGCGCTCGCTGCCGGTCACCTTCAGCACCTGGCCGATGAACGAACCCAGCGCGCCGCCGGTGGCGATGATCGGACCCTCGGCGCCGAACGGGCCGCCGGTGCCGATCGCGATCGCCGAGGAGATCGGCTTCAGGAAGGTGATCCGCGGCGGAATCTTCGACTCATTGAGCAGCACCTGCTCCATCGCCTCGGGGATGCCGTGGCCGCGAATCGCGCGCGAACCCCAGCGCGCCATCACGCCCACGATCAGGCCGCCGACCACCGGCACCAGCACCACCCACCAGCCCAGTCGGGGCACGGCTTCGGCAGGCGAGGAGAACGCGGTGGACCAGCGGCCGTAGAAGGCCAGATTGGTCACGACGCCGATAAGAGCCGTCAGCAACCGCGCAATCAGCGCAGCCAGCACGCCAAGCACGATCGACACCGCGGTGATGCGCAACACCCGACGATCGACCAGGGTGGAGCGGCGCGGCATCCGGGCTGCATCCAGGCTCATGCCCATGGTCGGCGCCAGCGGCAACGCGTCGGTACTGCCCTCGGTGCGGACCGCCGGGCGGCCAGGATCGTTGTCGCTTGCCGTCGTCATCAAAGTGCCCACGAGTCAAAGGCCGAAATTTTACGCTGCTGCAGTGCAAAACCGAAGGGTACGGAAGCGCGAGCGGCGACGAAAGATCCTGCGCCAGCGCGCCCCCGCCAACGAAAAAGCCCGCCGGATGGCGGGCTTCTCGGCCGACTTGCCACGCTTTGCGGCGGGCGACGGCATTTGTATTGGCAGCCCCGGATGGATTCGAACCACCGATGCCTGAGTCAGAGTCAGGTGCCTTACCGCTTGGCGACGGGGCTGTAGAACTGAGCTTAGCGCTTGGAGAACTGGGTAGCGCGACGTGCCTTGTGCAGACCGACCTTCTTGCGCTCGACTTCGCGGGCGTCACGGGTCACGAAACCGGCCTTGCGCAGCGGCGACTTCAGGCTTTCGTCGTACTCGACCAGTGCGCGGGCGATGCCCAGGCGGATCGCGCCGGCCTGACCGGTGATGCCGCCACCGGCGACCGTCACCTTGATGTCGAACTTGTCGGTGTTGTCGGTCAGCTCAAGCGGCTGGCGCACGATCATGCAGGAGGTCTCGCGGCCGAAGAAGGCTTCGAGCGTCTTGCCGTTGACGATGATTTCGCCCTTGCCCTTGCGCAGGAACACGCGAGCGGCGGAGGTCTTGCGGCGGCCGGTGCCGTAATTCTGCTGGATGCTCATGATATTTCCTTAGATTTCCAGCGCCTGCGGCTGCTGTGCGGTATGCGGATGCTCGGCACCACCGTAGACCTTGAGCTTGCGATACATCTCGCGACCCAGCGGGTTCTTCGGCAGCATGCCCTTGACGGCGATCTCGATCACGCGCTCCGGGTAGGTCGCCAGCAGGTCCTTCAGACTGGTGGTCTTCAGGTTGCCGACGTAGCCGGTGAAGCGGTGGTACATCTTGTCGTCCAGCTTGGCACCGGTAACGTGCACCTTCTGCGCATTGATCACCACGATATAATCGCCAGTGTCGCAATGCGGGGTGTATTCCGGCTTGTGCTTGCCGCGCAGACGGTGGGCGATTTCGGTCGACAGGCGACCGAGCGTCTTGTTCGTGGCGTCAACCACGAACCAGTCGCGCTTGACGTTGTCTGCATTGGCGCTAAACGTTTTCATTTCAGAATACCTGTCTGCCGCCGTGAGGCGGTACGCGTAATCGGTGGATCAAAGGCGCGAGATGATAGCGGAGCCTTCATCCACGGCGCAAGCCCACCGACCGGCGGGCTGTGAGCTGGCAATGATAGCATGACCACCGGGCCGCTTGAAAAGACCCCCAGGCTTCCCGGTCGCAACCCGCATGGCCGTTGGGGTCGCTGGCACCTAGCCGCTGGCGTGACGCACGGCTTGCCCTGGCCAAGGCAACCCCCATTGACCTGCTGGCCGATCCTCTAGCTGGAGAACAACGCATGAGCGTACGCACCCTGAGCCGCCTCGACCGCCTGCTGGCCGGCTGCGAACGTGCACTGGAAGCGGTCGGCGGCGCGCCACTGGCGCAGCGCCCCTCACCGTCCGCCGATCTCGCCGAAAGCGAACTCGATGAGGCCGAACGCCGCCACGCCGCCGGCCTGATGCGGATCAACCACACCGGCGAGGTCTGCGCGCAAGCGCTTTACCTGGGCCAGGCCGCGCTCGCCCGCGATGCGAACAACCGCGAGCACCTGCTGCATGCCGCCGCCGAGGAAACCGACCACCTGGCCTGGTGCGCCGAACGCCTGCAGCAACTGGACAGCCGCCCCAGCCTGCTCAATCCGCTGTGGTATGCAGGCAGCTACGCGATCGGCGCCGCCGCCGCGCTGGCCGGCGACGCGCTGAGCCTGGGCTTCGTGGTGGAAACCGAACGCCAGGTCGAGGCCCACCTGGCCGATCATCTGCAACAGCTGCCACCCCAGGACGAGCGTTCGCGCGCCGTGTTGACCCGGATGCAGGCCGACGAGATCCGTCACGCGCAGGCCGCGCAGCAACGCGGCGGCATCGACCTGCCGTTTCCGCTGCCGCAGCTGATGCACGCCAGCTCGATGGTGATGAAGACGGTGGCTTATCGGCTGTAGAAGCGCACCGCGCGCTCGGCGGGCGCCATATCCATTGAAAACCCGCCTTTCGGCGGGTGCGCACCTGAAAAAAATCGCCCTTTCGGCGGGTGCGTAGCTGAAAAAAAACCCGCCTTTCGGCGGGTTTTTGTCACATCAGGTTGCGGCCGTGGAACAGTTCCTCGATCTCGCGTCGCAGCAGCGACTCGATGCGCTGGCGTTCCTTGAACGACAGGTCGTCGGCGTGGGCCTCGAACAGGTAGGTGTCCAGGTCGAAGTCCTTGATGTGCATCTTCGTGTGGAACATGTTTTCCTGATACACGTTGACATCGAACATCTCGTACTTCTGGCGGATGTGCCGCGCCAGGTAGTCCTGCACCGAATTGATCTTGTGGTCGATGAAGTGCTTCTTGCCCTTCACGTCGCGGGTGAAGCCGCGCACGCGGTAGTCGGCGATCACGATGTCCGACTCGAAGCTGTCGATCAGGTAATTCAACGCCTTCAGCGGCGAGATCACGCCGCAGGTGGCCACGTCGATGTCGGCGCGGAAGGTGGCGATGCCGTTGTGCGGATGCGTTTCCGGATAGGTGTGGACGGTGATGTGGCTCTTGTCCATGTGCGCGACCACGGCACCGGAGATGGTGTCGCGACCGAGCTTCTCGACCACCGGCTCCTCGGAGATCAGGATCGTCACCGAGGCACCCTGCGGGTCGTAGTCCTGGCGGGCCACGTTGAGGATGTTCGCGCCGATGATCTCGGCCACGTCGGTGAGGATCTGGGTCAGCCGGTCGGCGTCGTACTGCTCATCGATGTACTCGATGTAGCGGCGACGCTGGTCTTCCGACACCGCGTAGCAGATGTCGTAGATGTTGAAACTCAACGCCTTGGTCAGGTTGTTGAAACCCTGCAGACGCAGACGGGGAAGTGGTTTGACCACGGGCGGCGCTCCATGACCGGATATCGGCCAACATCAGAGGCGGGTTAGCGACAAGGGTCCCCGCGGCATTGGTTTGGAGTACAGGCAGGTGCCTGCACGACCCTTGTGAACGACGGCAACGGGCTGGCTGCTGTCGAAAGACCGCGAAGTATGCGGCAAAAGCAGAGGAATTTGAACCTGCGTGGAATCCGCGGCTTTGTCATAATGACCAAGCCTGTCATGATGTCCGGAAGGACGTGTACAACATGTGGCCATGATGCCCGGCGTGACAAGAATTACCTGTAGGGGATGCCCGTGGCTCAGCTCAAGTACCAGCTCCAACAAGCTTTCGAACGCTCGCAGGCCCCTCTGGGCTTTGCTCCCGACCCCGCCGCGATGGAACGTTTCCTGGGGTTGTGCCATCGCCGCCGCTACCCGGGCAAGACCGCGATCATCCGCCCGGGTGACCCGGCCAACACCTTGTACTACGTGGTGGACGGTTCGCTGGCGGTGTGCACCGAGGACGAACAGGGTCGCGAACTCATCCTCGCCTATATCAGCCGCGGCCAGTTCATCGGCGAAATGGGGCTGTTCGTCGAACAGGCCCAGCGCGAGTCGATGGTGCGCACGCGCACGGCCTGCGAGATGGCCGAGATCAGCTACGAGCGCCTGTTCCAGCTGATGGAAGGCCCGCTGCGCGAGGAATGCCCGAAGATCCTGTTCGCGATTGGCGCCCAGCTCACCAACCGTCTGCTGCGCACCTCGCGCCAGGTCAGCCGGATGGCCTTCATGGACGTCACCAACCGCATCTCGCGCACCCTGCTCGACCTGTGCCAGGAGCCGGATTCGATGACCCATCCGGACGGCACCCAGATCCGCATCTCGCGCCAGGAAGTCAGCCGCATCGTGGGCTGCTCGCGCGAAATGGTCGGCCGCGTGCTCAAGCAGCTGGAAGAGCAGCGCATGATCGACGTGTCCGGCAAGACCATCGTGGTGCGCGGCACCCGCTGATCGTTGGCGCATTCCCGGGAAGCCCTCCCCTGAACCGGTTTTTTACGACGACTGGTTGAGGATGGCGTTCCGCCGTCCGCTGCGAGACCACGCTTGGATTACGAACAGTTCTTCATCTTCGTCGGTGTCGGCCTGCTCGCCCAGCTGGTCGACGGCGCGCTGGGCATGGCCTACGGCCTGGTCTCCAACTCGATCCTGCTGGCGCTGGGCCTGCCTCCGGCGGTGGCCAGCGCCACCGTGCACACGGCCGAAGTGGTCACCACCGGCGTCTCCGGCGCCTCGCACGCATGGTTCGGCAATGTGCGCTGGACGCTGTTCTGGCAACTGGCGATTCCCGGCGCCATCGGCGGCATCCTTGGCGCCACCTTCCTGGCCAGCGTGCCGGGCGAGGCGATCCGCCCCTGGGTCAATGCCTACCTGCTGATCCTCGGCGCGATGATCCTGCTGCGCGCCTTCGGCAAGCGGCTGACCCGGCACCAGGTGCAGCACAGCGGCGTTCTGGGCTTTCTTGCCGGACTGCTCGACGCGATCGGCGGAGGTGGCTGGGGACCGCTGGCCACCAGCACGCTGATCGCCCGCGGCGGCGCCGTGCGCAGCACGATCGGCTCGGTCAACGCAGCCGAGTTCGTGGTCACCATCTGCGTGTCCGCCACCCTGGTGCTGCACGTGGGCATCGGTCACTGGTCGATCGTGCTGGGCCTGCTCACCGGTGGCATGATCGCCGCGCCGTTCGCCGCCTGGCTGGTGCGACACCTGCCCGAACGCGCGGTGATGGCGGCCGTCGGCAGCCTGATCGTGCTGATCAGCCTGGGCCAGCTGGTGCAGACCTTGCTTCGATAGACGGGAACCGCGCGACCTGCGGATCGTCCTCAGAACCACTCGACGCGGGCGACCGTACGGCCCAGCGCCTTCTCGACCTTCTTGCACAGGGTCGGCGTGCCATTGACCAGCACCGGCTCGGCGGCGACCTTCAGCATCGCCACGTCATGCATCGAATCGCCGTAGGCGACCTGCCATGCCGACAGACCCTGCTTCGCCAGCAGCTGCACCTTGCGCCCGCCCACGTTGTGCCAGTGCACGCGCATGCCCAGCCAGCCGGGGCGCAGTTGCGAGGCCAGCACGTCCAGGCCGGTCAGCCCCAGTTGCTGCACGATCCCGCTGACCAAGGCGTGTTCGCAACCGGTCACCACGATCACCCGGTCGCCCTGCAGCTGATGCTGGCGCAACACCTGCAGGGCGTCGCGGTGGAACTGCCGGGGCCGGCGTGCGAGATCGGCGGCAAACGTTTCCGCGGCAAGCCGGTAACGGCGCTCGCCCAGCCCGAACAGCGCGATGCGCACCAGCACATGCATCGGCAGGCGCCACGAGAACGGCAGGATCAGCAGCAGCAACGGCGCCACCAGCACGGCGGGTAGCCAGCGCCACCACGAGCGGCGATAGCGCTCGCGGATGAACAGATGGAACGCGTCGCCGCGAAACAGCACGCCGTCGAAATCGAACAGCACCACGCGCGGCGCGACCGCCTCGACATCGGTATCGACATCGCCAGCGGCGGGCAGCAGGGTTTCCGGTTCCGGCATCACGGTCACGGCAGCGAGAACAGCCGCCGCAGTTCGCTGCCCGGGTCCTCGGCACGCATGAACGCCTCGCCGACCAGGAACGCCTGGATGCCCCCTTCGCGCAGGCGCGCCACGTCTTCCGGGGTGTGGATGCCGGACTCGGCCACCAGCACGCGGTCGTATTCGATCAGCTCCTGCAGCGCCAGCGAGGTCTCCAGCGAGGTCTCGAAACTGCGCAGGTTGCGGTTGTTGACGCCGATCAGCGGCACCGGCAGGGCCAGCGCGCGCTCCAGCTCTTCCTCGTCGTGCACTTCGCACAGCACGTCCATGTCCAGCTCGGCCGCCAGCAGCGACAGCTGCAGCAACATGTCGTCATCCAGCGCCGAGACGATCAGCAGGATGCAGTCGGCGCCGATCGCCCGCGCCTCGTACACCTGGTACGCGTCGATGATGAAATCCTTGCGCAGCACCGGCAGCGCACAGGCTTCGCGCGCCTGCTGCAGGAACGCCTCGCTGCCCTGGAAGAAGTCGCTGTCGGTCAGCACCGACAGGCAAGCCGCGCCGGCGGTCGCGTAGCTGGCCGCGATCGCGGCGGGATCGAAATCGCCCCGGATCAGTCCCTTGCTGGGGCTGGCCTTCTTCACTTCGGCGATCACCGCCGGCAGGCCCGCGGCGATCTTCGCCTCGATCGCCGCGCCGAAACCGCGCGTGGGCGGCAGCTCGGCGATGCGCGCGACCAGTTCGGCCTCGGGCACGCGGGCCCGGCGTTCGGCCACTTCCTCGGTCTTGCGGACAAGAATGCGATTGAGGATGTCAGTCATGGCATCTCACTTGGATGGTGCGCAGCTGGCGCGATGAAAGCGATGGCGACGTCGGCGAAGTTCAAACGCCCACGGGCACCAGGCCGGAAAGTCGACGGGTGACCGCCACGAAGGCCTGCATTTTCGCATGGGCGGCACCGCTGGCAATCGTGGCGCGGGCCAGCTCGATGCCGTCGGAGATCGAGGCGACCACGTCGGCGGCGTACAGCGCCGCGCCCGCGTTGAGGCAGACGATGTCGTGCGGCACGCCGGCCTCGCCCTGCAGCGCGCCCAGCAGCATCGACCTGGACTCCTCCGCGTTCTCCACCCGCAGGTTGCGGCTGGAGGCCATCGCCAGGCCGAAGTCCTCCGGCTCCACCTCGTACTCGCGCACCACGCCGTCGCGCAGTTCGCCGACCAGGGTCGCCGCGCCCAGCGAGATCTCGTCCATGCCGTCGCGGCCCCACACCACCAGCGCATGCCGCGCGCCCAGCTGCTGCAGCGCGCGCACCTGGATGCCGACCAGGTCGGGATGGAACACGCCCATCAGGATGTTCGGGGCGCCGGCCGGGTTGGTCAGCGGGCCGAGGATGTTGAACAGCGTGCGCACGCCCATTTCCTTGCGCACCGGCGCCACCACCTTCATCGCCGGATGATGGTTCGGCGCGAACATGAAGCCGATGTCGGTCTCGGCCATGCACGCGGCAACCTGTGCCGGCGCCAGCTCGATCGACGCGCCCAGCGCCTCCAGCACGTCCGCACTGCCAGACTTCGACGACACGCTGCGACCGCCATGCTTGGCGATGCGCGCGCCGGCCGCCGCCGCCACGAACATCGAGGCGGTGGAGATGTTGAAGCTCGACGCACCGTCGCCGCCGGTGCCGACGATATCCAGGAAATGCGGATGTGCCGGCGCCTCGACCTTCGCCGACAGCTCGCGCATCACCCGCGCCGCGCCGGTGATCTCGCCCACGGTTTCCTTCTTCACCCGCAACCCGGTGATGATCGCCGCCGTCATCAGCGGGCTCACCTCGCCGTTCATGATCTGGCGCATCAGCGCGATCATCTCGTCGTGGAAGATTTCGCGATGCTCGATCAGCCGTTGCAGGGCTTCCTGCGGCGTGATCGTGATGGTCTGCACGCTGTCGTTCATGCCGCCGCCCGCAGCGGCTGTCCCAGGAAATTGCGCAGCAGGTCGTGGCCGTGCTGGGTCAGGATCGACTCGGGATGGAACTGCACTCCCTCGACCGCCAGCGTCTTGTGGCGCAGGCCCATGATCTCGTCGATCGAGCCGTCCGGATTTTCCGTCCACGCGGTGACTTCGAGGCAATCGGGCAGCGACGACTTCTCCACCACCAGCGAGTGGTAGCGCGTCGCCTCGAACGGATTGGGCAGGCCGGCGAACACGCCCTGGCCGCGATGGATCACCGGCGAGGTCTTGCCGTGCATGATCTGCTTGGCCCGGATCACCTTGCCGCCGAACACCTGGCCGATCGCCTGGTGGCCCAGGCACACGCCGAACACCGGGATCTCGCCGGCCAGCTCGCGCAGCACGTCCAGCGACACGCCCGAATCATCCGGCGTGCCGGGTCCGGGCGAAATCATGATGTGCGCAGGCCGCAGCGCGCGGATGCCGGCGACATCCAGCGCATCGTTGCGCACCACCTTCACCTGCTGACCCAGCTCGCCCAGGTACTGCACGAGGTTGTAGGTGAAGCTGTCGTAGTTGTCGATCATCAGCAGCATGGGGGCATCGCTTCGTGGCATTGGCGCAGTGCGTCATGATAACCACAGTGCGCCTGCCGCGCCCGCGCCGATGGGGAGCCTGGCTCAGCCGCGCGGCGCCAGCATCTTTGCCGACAACCCCGCATCCACCAGCGGCGCCGGCAGTGGCAGGCCCAGCGCCAGGTGGGCGCAGGCTTCGCCCATCGCGGCGCTGGTCTGGATGCCGTAGCCGCCCTGCGCGGCGACCCAGAAGAAGCCGGGCGCATCCGTTGCGAACCCGCCGACCAGGTCGCCGTCGGCGACGAACGAACGCAGGCCGGCCCAGGTGCGGCGGGGCCGGCGGATCGTCATCGTGGTCGCCTGCTCGATGTTGTGGATGCCCAGCGCGATGTCGTATTCCTCCGGCTGCACGTCGTGCGGCTCGACCGGATCGGCGTTCGCGCACGAGCCCAGCAACAGGCCGGCGTCGGGCTTGAAATAGAAGGTTTCGCTGAAGTCGTTGATGAAGGGCCAGCGCGCTGTGGCCAGCGCCTCGGGCGGATCGAACACGAAGGCGGAGCGCCGCTTCGGCACGATGCCCAGCGGCGCCACGCCGGCGAGCCTGGCCACCTGGTCGACCCAGGCGCCGGCCGCGTTGATCAGCAACGGCGCGCGGTACGCGTGTTCGCCATCCTCCACGCGCCAGCCGCCGGTATCGCGCTCGATCGCCCGGATCGCCACGTCCACCCGCAACTGGCCACCGCGCGCACGCAGCCCGCGCAGGAAGCCCTGATGCAATTCGTTGACATCGATGTCGGCCGCACCCGGCTCATGCAGGCCGATTTGCGCAAACTCCGGCCGCAGCACCGGCACGGCGGCCTGCAACTGCGCTGCGTCATGCAGCTCGATGTCGCGCGTGAACGGCCGGATCGCCTCGTACAACGCGCTCACGTCATCCACCTGCGCCGCGTTACCGACCAGGGTGGCGCCGCGCGGACCGAGGATGGGCTCGGCGGCGAAACCGGCCGGCGGCGAGGCCAGGAACGGCCGGGTGGCGCGGGTCAGTGCACGCACCTGGGCCGAACCGTAGGTTTCGCTGAACAGCGCCGCCGAGCGGCCGGTCGAATGCATGCCGGCGTAGGACTCGCGCTCCAGCACCAGCACGCGCGCATGCGGCGCAAGGAAGTAGGCGACCGAGGCGCCGGCCATGCCGGCACCGATCACGATCACGTCGGTTTCGATCAGATCCATTTCGAGCTCGGGGTTGAAGATGGGGGAATGGGGAACGGGGAAAGCGGGGTTCTAGGGCTCTGCTTCGCTATTCCCGACTTGCCGTGATTGACGATTGACCACGCTGGTGGCGGCAAGGTCGCCGGTGACGTTGCCCAGGGTGGCCAGCGCGTCGGGAATCGTGTCGACCGCCAGCATCAGGCCGAGCGGACTGAGCGGCAGGCCCATCGCCTGCGCCACCGGCAGGTTGGTGGCGACGAAGGTGACCTGCCCCGGCAAACCCACCGAGCCCAGGCTGATCACCACCGCCAGCAGCGCACCGGCCAGCAGCTGCGCGGTGGACAGGTCGACGCCGTAGGCCCAGGCGATGAACACCGCCGAGGTGACGTACTGCACCGGGCTGGTCAGGCGGAACAGGCTCACCGCCATCGGCAGCACCAGCGCGGCCACCTGCTTCGGGTAACCAAGCCGGCGGTCGGCGCTTTCCAGCATCGCCGGCAACGAGGCCAGCGACGACTGCGTGCTGATCGCCACCACCTGCGCCGGCACCAGCGCGGGCACGAAGCGGCGCAGCCGTTCGCCGCCGAAGAACAGCGCCACCGGCAGCATCATCACGGTAACCGACAGGTACAGCAGGCATTCCACCAGCACGTAGACACCCAGCGCGCTGAGCATGCCCAGCCCGGAGCGGGCGCATACGGAAAGGATCAGCGCGAACACGCCCAGCGGCGCCACCCACAGCACCCAGCGCACGATCACGATCATCGCGTCGGCGATCGCCTGGAAGAATTCCACCAGCATCGCGCGACGTGCCGGCTCGATGCGGGTCAGTGCGAAACCCAGGAACAGCGCGAACACCACCAGCGGCAGCATCGCGCTCTGCGCCGCGGCCATGATCGCGTTGCTGGGCACGATCGCCACCAGCGTATCGATCCAGTTCGGCGCCGCCTGCGCGGCGGCCGGCACGCTGGCGTGATCGAGCGCCACGACCAGGGCGGGATTGTGCGGAAACAGCGAGAACACCAGCGGCGCGGCCAGCGCCGCGAACAGCGCGCCGCCGGTCAGGATCAGCAGGAAGGTCACGATCGCCCGCCGCGCGATGCGCCCGGATGCCGCCGCGTCGCTGGCGGTGTTGACGCCCACCACCACCAGCGCCAGCACCAGCGGCACCACGGTCATCTGCAGCGCGTTCAGCCACAGCTTGCCGATCGGCTGCACCACGTTGGCCACCTGCAACGCCGCGGTTTCGTTCCAGCCGGCCAGCAGCAGGCCGATCACCGCGCCCGCGGCCAGTCCGGTCAGCACACGGGACGTCGCACTCATCGGGCGGCATCCGTGGCGGCGATGGCCGGCAACTGCCACGCCGTGCGCAGCCGCTCGTACTCGCCCTGCGGCAGCAGCACGAACACCGGATGATCTTCCGGCTTCAGCCACCCCAGCAGCGACTGCATCACCGCGGGCGTCATCGCGGTGCAGCCGGCGGTGGCGTCGCTGGGCGACTTCCACAGGTGGGCGAAGATGCAGCTGCCGGCCTGCGGAACGTTCGCGGGGTTCTGCTCGATCACGAAGCCCATGCGGTAGCGCTGGTCGCCGTGCGCGTGCAGGTCGCGCCGCATCGGCTCGGTGGAACCCTTCACCGCCGCGGCGCCGACCACGCTGGCGTCGACGATGCGGTTGTAATGCTTCGCGCCGCTGACGTCGACGCAGTATTCGGTGGCGTTGAGCGCCAGGTACGGCATCGCGGTGTCGACGCTGGCGGCATAACCGAAGCTGTCGCCGATGCGGAACACCCCGGCCGGGCTGCGGTTGTCGCCCTCGCGCTTGACCGGCCCGCCGGCGTCGGCCTGCGGCGCGTTCAGTCCGAGGCCCCAGCCAGCACCGTTCTTGCCGATGGTCACCGGCACCGCGGCGCGCACCTCGCGCCAGCCATCGCCTGCCCGCGCGAACGTGCGCAGCGTGCCGTGGTCCACGTTCCAGCCGGCCGTGGTCACCACGATCATCTGGCGCGCGTCATGCCACGGCGTCTTCGCCGTGCCGGCATGCGCGGTGCCGGCGAGCGTGACGGCGAACGTCAACAGGGCAAGGGTTCGGCGGTTCACAGTCATCGGCTTTCCACTCGGCAGATCATCGTCACGCAACATGTTGTGGGAGGCCGCGCGGGCGCCGCCTTTTGCAAATCCCGAATCCCTGGCCCAAAAAATCCCCGCCCTCAAGGCTCCAGCATCAGCTGGATGCGATCGAGGTTGGCCAGCAGCTGGGCGTGGCGGTCGTCACCGCCTTCGCACAGCTGCACGAACAGGCCGTCCAGCAGGTGCTGCAGCGCCGACTGGTACAGCAATGGCTGGATGTACGGCAGCTCGTCGTGGGCGGACACCACCAGGGCGAGGTCGGCCAGCGTGCGCAGCGGGTTGGCGGTGTGCCGGGTCACCGTGATCACCTGGCCGCGACGCTCGCGGAAGTAGCGGGCGATCTTGCCCAGCGCCGGATGGTTGCCGTGCTCGGAGAACACCAGCAGCACGTCGCCGGCGCCGGCGACGGAGATGTTGGCGGTCATCCGCGCGGTGTCGAAGTTGTGCACGGTGAGGATGCCCAGCAGCGACAGCCGCAGCGCGAAGTTGCGCGCGTAGATGTCGTCCTCGCCCAGGCCGATGATGAACACCTTGCCGCTGCGGCCAGCCTGGGCGATCGCCTCGGCCACCGCCTGCAGCGTTTCCGGCGGGTTGATCAGCCGGGTCGCCTCCTCGGCCTCGGACTTGCGCCGCCACAGGGTCGAGCCGCCGGCATCGCCGTCGCTGGCGGCCGCCAGCTCCGGCGCGTCGCCGTTGTCGGCGCGGGCGATCGCCTCGCCCACCGAATACTTGAGATCCGGATAACCCTTGAAGCCCAGCTTCTGGGTGAACTTGACCACGCTGGACTGGCTGATGCCCAGCGCATTGGCCAGTTGCTGCGAGGAGTAGTCGCGCAGCAGCTGCGCGTTCTCCAGCACGAAGTCGGCGATGCGCCGCTCCACTGCCGACATCTGGTCGCGTTCCGAACGGATTTTGACCAGCGGCGACATCAGTCTTCGATCCTCTCCAGGCCCCGTATCTCGCGGATGCCCAGGCCGGGTGCGTCCGTCACCGAGATCTCCGATTCGTTGAAGATTACCCCACCGTCCACCGGGTTGAACTGGCCCAGCGAAGGTCCGTCGAGGTCGATCTTGGTGATCACGTCGGCCTTGGCCACCGCCACGTGCACGGCAGCCGCCACGCTGATGCTGGTCTCCAGCATGCAGCCGATCATGCATTCGATGCCGTGCATGCCGGCGATGTCGGCGATGCGGATCGCGTTGGAGATGCCGCCGGTCTTCATCAGCTTGATGTTGATGATGTCGGCCGCGCGCAGGCGGATCAGCTCGATCACCTCCATCGGGCCGAACACGCTCTCGTCGGCCATCACCGGCGTGTGCACCCGTTCGGTGACGTAGCGCATGCCGGCCAGGTCGCGCGCCTTGACCGGCTGCTCGATCAGCTCCAGCTTGATGCCGGCATCTTCCAGCGTCTGCAAGGCGTACACCGCCTGCTTGGCGGTCCAGCCCTGGTTCGCGTCCAGCCGCAGCAGCGCACGGCCCTCGACCGCGGCGTAGATCGCCTTGACCCGCTCGATGTCGACGCCGATGTCCTTGCCGACCTTGATCTTCAGCGACTCGAAGCCGCGCTCCACCGCCGAGATCGAGTCGGCCACCATCTTGTCGATGTAATCGACGCTGATGGTGATGTCGGTGGTGATCACCGGATCGCCGCCGCCGAGCAGCTTGTACAGCGGCGCGTTGTAGAGCTGGCCCCACAGGTCGTACACCGCGATCTCCACCGCCGCCTTGGCGCTGGTGTTCTTCTCCATCGACGACTGGATCAGCTGGGTGATGTGGTTGAGGTTGGCGATGTCCTGGCCGATCAGCCGCGGCGAAATGTAGTGCCGGATCGCGTCGATGATCGAGCCGTGGGTGTCACCGGTGATCACCGCGGTGGCCGGCGCTTCGCCATAGCCGATCTCGCCGCTGTCGGTGTGCACCATCACCACGATGTCTTCCACCGTGGAGACGGTACGCAGGGCCGTCTTGAACGGGGTCTTCAGCGGCACCCGCAGCATGCCGAACTGGATGTCGGTGATTTTCATGGGCAAACCTTCATGGAATCCGTGTCCTTGTTTTTGTTGCAGGCGGGCTCAATGACGGATGCGCACGATGCTGGTCATGCGGTCGACAAAGGTCTGCTTGTCGTTGTAGAGCATCGGCAGCAACGGCGTCACCGATACCGCGTTGAGCTTGACGCGGGCCTTGCTGCCATCGGCCTTGCGATAGCTCATGCCGCCCACGTCGTGGATCACCCAGGGCTGGCCCTTGTACTGGCCGATCACCATCATCACGTGGCCGGGGATGTAGACCAGGTCGCCCACCTGCAGTTCATGCGCGGCCTTGAGGCGCGCCTCGCGGCTGTCCTTGTCGGTGAACAGCCGATGCTCCAGCGCCGGGCTGATCGACTGCTTGCTGGTATCGCGCGGCATCTGCACGCCCATGCTGCGATACACGTCGGAAACAAAACCGCTGCAGTCGCGGCCGTCGTAGGCATGCCCCCAGCCATAGCGCTCGCCGAGGAACTTGAAGGCCTGGTGGAGGATGTTGGCCGGGGTCAGCGGCAGGTAGTCGCCGGCCGTGTCGGTGTTCTTCTGCAGCAGCGCGGGCGAGAACTGCAGCTTGCCGGCGGCATCGCGCCACGGCAGTTCCAGCGTGTACGCCGCGTACGCCGTCTGCCCGTTGACCGGCTGGTCCGGCGCCAGGCCGCTGGCCAGCGGCACGCGCGTGCTCATGTCCAGTTGCAGTTGCGACAGTTCGGGACGTTCGCGGGTGAACACCGTGCGCTCGCTGGCTCCGGTGATCACCCGGTACGGCGACTTGTCGACGTAACCGAAGACCTGCGCCGCGCTGCCCTCGGCCACGTTCTCCGCCTTCGTCCACGCGGCATAGCGCGGACTCAGCACGAACAGCCAGCGGCCGTCGGCACTGGCATGGGCGATCACCACCGGTACGCCGGGGAACTCGGCGGTTTCCTGGAAGCGGTCGATGTCGGTGTCATCGTTCGAGCTGAACACGCGCAGGTCGGTGGGAAACGCCCGGAACGCGGCGCGCTGCACGATCAGTCCGTAACGCGTGGGCTGGCTGGCCGGGATCTTGTCCAGGGCGAGATCCGCCACCAGCGCATCGAACGTCGCCGACGGCACCGGCTTGCCCTCGACGTCGTAGCGCTGGCGCGTGGGGCGCTCCGAAACATGCGTGATCCAGCCACTGACCTGCTCGCGCGAAAGCGTGGCCGGCAGCTTGCGCAGGTCGTGCATCGACGGATCGAGCTGCAGCAGCTTCGCGTTCTCCGCCTCGATCGTGGCGCGATCCATGATCACCCGGTCGGGCTGCGCCTGCAGGCCGATCCAGAACTGCGGGGTCAGCTGCGCCTCGCCCACGCCCAGCACGCCCGACGGCGGTATCGTCAGCGCATCATTCGCCTCGCGCGCCTGCAGCGGTGCGCCGGCGAAGGCGAAGGCAAGCACGCTGGCGGCAATCAGGGAAAATCGCATCGTTCCGGTCCTGTATCGAATACGCATCACGGTAGCGCCAGTGCCGACATGATCGTCGCCACCAGCAGGCCGAAGCCCGTGCCCAGGATGTAACCGAGCAAGGCCAGCAGAATACCCACCGGTACCAGCGCGGCCGAGTAGCTGGCCGCCAGGATCGGCGTGGCGGCCACGCCGCCAATATGCGCCAGCGAGGAGATGCCGCACAGGTACAGATCGAAGCGGAACAGCTTGGCAAAGCCGACCAGCAGCACCGCGTGGATCGCGATGACGGTGGCTCCGCACAGCAGGTACAGCGGTGCCGCGGCGATCCCGTGGAAATTGCTCTGCGAGGCCAGCACCGCCACCACGCTGATCAGCATCGCGCTGGAAATCGTGCCGGCACCGGGAAACCGCGCCAGCGGCGTATGCGCCACCACCAGCCCGCAGCCGGTGGCCAGCAGGATGGTCCAGGTGGTGGCGCTGACCATGCCCGACACCGGCAGCCAGCCGGCCAGCCAGCCCGACAGCGCCGCCACTGCCAGCGCCATGCCCAGCCACAGCAGCACGCTGTCGTAGGTGGTCGGCGCGCTGGTCTTCGGCTCGGCCAGCGGGATGTCGCCGCTGGACTTGGCCCGGGTCCAGCGGTTGAACGCCGGCGCCAGCCGCGCCACCGAGAACAGCACCACCACCCACATCGAGTAGCACAGCGCATCGGTCAGCAGCGACATCGCCAGCAGGTCGTCGGGCATGGCGATCGCCTGCTTCACCGCGATCATGTTGGCGGTGCCGCCGACCCAGCTGCCGGACAGCGCGGCCAGTGGCTGCCACTGGTTGCCCGGCAGCCAGTGGCGATAGATCAGGAAGCTGGCGATGAAGGCCACGAACAGGCTGACCGAGGTGCAGGCGAACACGCCCAGCACGCGCGGCCCCAGTCGCCAGATCGCGCGCAGGTCGCAGTTGATCATCAGCAGGAACAGCAGGGCCGGCACCATGTGCGACACCAGCATCGACTGCGCCGCCTTGATCTCGGCATTGACCTGCCACAGCCCCGACACCGCCAGCGCGGTGACCAGCAGGTAGGTCAGCACGATCGGCGGCAGCACCGAAAAGATCTTCCAGCCGAAGCGGCGCTCGATCGCCGGAAACAATCCCGCGACCAGCAACATCAGCGCCAGATAAGGCCAGACCGTATGGATCACATGCACCCCCTCGTGGATCGTTTGCGGGCATCCACAGGCTGACGGTTTGCGGCCAGCAAGGAATAGCTGATTCTTGTTGAGTTCAATCGAAGCATAAATTATTGACCAGCATTTGCAAGCGTGTTACACAACCGTTTCAGGGGTTCAATCACGGGGACGTTTGTCGATGGATACGTTGCTACCTGTCGCACCGGTAACACGTCAGCCCACACGCGGGCTGCGCCCGATGGCGTGCCTGTTCGCCCTGCTGCTTGGCAGCTCCGTCGCCTTCGCCGGCGTGGATGCCAGCAACGGAACCACCGCCCCCATCATCGCCCAGATCGATGCCGGCCATTTCCAGGCCGCCGAAGCGGCGATCACCGCCGCGCTGGCACAGCCCGGCGTGCCGGCCGACACGCAGCACGAACTGGCCTTCCAGCGCGAGCGCATGCGCCGCATCCTGCTCGACTTCACCCTGAGCGCGGACGATGTCGAGGCGCGTGTGCGCAAGCAGATCCCCGACCTCACCGAGGCCGAGTTCGCGAAGTGGAACGCAGCCGGCCTGTTCGAGCATCAGCTGATCGACGGCAAGACACTTTATTTCAAGCGTTCGCCGGGCAACCTGTTCCGGCTCAACGCCGAGGCGGTGGCGCGGCGCGCGGTGCAGACGCCGATCAGCGACGGTCCGATGGAAGCGCTGAACGATCACCAGCGCGCAATCTACAAGGCGGCGCTGGCCGAACATCGCAGCAGCGTGCTGCCGCGCCGCTTGCGCATGACGCAGACGCTGACCGTCGCCGCCGACGCCGTCCCCGCCGGCGAAACCGTGCGCGCGTGGATTCCGTATCCGCAGGCGATACCCGGCCAGCAGGAAGACATCCGCTACGTGGCCAGCGTGCCGGCGCAGCACCGCATCGCGCCCGAGTCCGCGCCGCAGCGCACCGCGTATCTGGAGAAGCCGGCGGTGGCCGGGCAGAAGACCGTGTTCTCGGTGACCTGGGAACTGACCCAGTACGCGCAGTACCACGCGATCGATCCGGCCCGCGTGGTGCCCGCCACGATCACCCCCGAGCTGGCGCCGTTCGTGGCCGAGCGCTCGCCGCACATCGTGTTCACCGACGCGATGCGCGCGTTCTCGCGCAAGGTGGTCGGCGACGAGAAGAACCCGTACCGCATCGCGCAGAAACTGTTCGCGGCGGTCGACCGGATTCCCTGGGCCGGCGCCCGCGAATACTCGACGATTTCCAACATCAGTGATTACGCGCTGCACGCCGGCCATGCCGACTGCGGCCAGCAGACCCTGCTGCTGATGACCCTGTTGCGACTCAACGGCATACCCACGCGCTGGCAGTCGGGCATGGTGTTCTCCAACGACGGCAGCGGCTACAGCAACATCCACGACTGGGGCTTCGCCTACCTCGCGCCCTACGGCTGGGTGCCGATGGACGTCACCACCGGCCGCCTGCATCCGTCGCCTGCGGACGACCCGGCGCTGGAATGGTTCTACCTCGGCGGGCTCGACGAATACCGCATCGCCTTCAACAGCGACTACGACCGTCCGTTCCAGCCGGCCAAGCAGCAGTTCCGTTCGGACAACGTGGACTCGCAGCGCGGCGAGGCGGAATGGCGCGGCGGCAACATCTATTTCGATCAGCTGGATTACGACTTCGACTGGCAGCTGCTGCCAGCGGCGCAGGGACGCAGCGGCAAATAACAGAAAGCCTTCAATAAACATGGCATCGACGGCGTCGATGGGGAGATGGGGAAATGAGCAACAGTCGCAGCTTGCGCAGAACCGTACTTTGCATGGCGCTGGGCCTTGGCCTGGGGTCACTGGCCGCGCCGGCGGCCTTCGCCGGCAACAATGACGGTTCGGTGGTGGGCCATGCCCAGGCCGGCGCGGTGATCACCGCGGTGAATCCGGCCACCGGGCTGACCCGCACGATCACCGCCGACCAGCGCGGCAACTACCGCTTCCCGTTCCTTCCCGTCGGTGACTACACCGTCAGCGCCAGCGTGAACGGCCAGCCGCTCGGCCAGCCGCGTACCGTCACCGTCAGCCTCGGCAACGCCACCACGCTGGACCTGGGCGCCTCGCCCAATGCCACCGAACTTTCGGCGATCCAGGTCACCGGCAACGGCCTGCCGGTGATCGACGTGACCTCGACCGAGTCGGCCACCAATGTCTCGCGCGCCGAACTGGTGCGCCTGCCGGTCGACCAGAACGTCACCTCGGTGGCCCTGTTGGCGCCGGGCGTGGTCAAGGGCAACGCGGGCTTCGGTGGCATTTCCTTCGGCGGTTCGTCGATCGCCGAGAACGCGTTCTACGTCAACGGCCTCAACGTCACCGACTTCTACAACCGCAACGGCTTCTCCGAAGCCCCGTTCGCCTTCTACGACCAGTTCCAGGTCAAGACCGGCGGCTATTCGGTGGAGTTCGGCCGCACCACCGGCGGCGTGGTCAACGCCGTGGCGCGCTCGGGCACCAATGAATTGAAAGGCGGCATGGAGGTCACCCTGGAGCCGGGCAACTGGCATTCGCGGGCCGACGACCAGTACGACGCCGACGGCCATCGCTACATCACCGCCAGCCGCGACCAGGGCTCGCTGGTGAAGACGAACGTCTGGGCGTCCGGCCCGATCATCAAGGACAAGCTGTTCATCTTCGCGATGTACGAAGCCCGCGGCAGCAGCCCGCGCAACACCAACGATGCGGGCAACACGCTCACCTCGAACAGCGCCAACACCGGCTTCTGGGGCACCACGATCGACTGGAACATCACCGACAGCAACGTGCTGCAACTGATGGCCTTCTCCGACAAGAACAAGAACACCGGCGACGTCTACAGCTACGACTACGACAGCAACACCGTCGGCCCGCTCACCAACAAGGTCTTCAGCGATACCGGCGGCAAGGACTGGGCGCTGACCTGGACCAGCTACCTCACCAACGACCTGTCGATGAAGCTGATGTACGGCCGCAACGAGCGCGAAGCGTTCACCCGCTCGCAGCTGGACATCGGCTGCAACTACGTGTCGGGCAACAACGCCTTCCTGCAGCTCCACGACCCGGGTGTCGCGCTGGGTTGCACCAGCAATTCCACCGTCTACGATCGCAACGACGTCCGCAAGCAGGCGCGCGCCGACTTCGAATGGACGCTGGGCGACCACCTGCTGCGCTTCGGCTACGACCACGAGAACGACACCTCCGACTACAGCCGCTACTACGCCGGGCCGGGCGCGTACTACTACAACCTCTATGCGGCCAGCGCCGGCTCGACCATTCCCAACGGCGGCGTGATGCCGGCCGGCTACGACTCCTACATCCGCGCCCGCCGCTACGAGATCTCCGGCACGTTCACCACCAAGAATGCCGCCTACTACATCGAGG
Source organism: Rhodanobacter sp. Root561 (assembly GCF_001427365.1). Taxonomy (NCBI): domain Bacteria; kingdom Pseudomonadati; phylum Pseudomonadota; class Gammaproteobacteria; order Lysobacterales; family Rhodanobacteraceae; genus Rhodanobacter; species Rhodanobacter sp. Root561. The sequence goes on along the minus strand of NZ_LMGH01000001.1, from coordinate 797,530 downwards.
ACAACTGGCAGGTCAGCCCCAACCTGGTGCTCAACCTCGGCGTGCGCAACGACAGCTTCGACAACGAGGATGCGGCGGGCCGCAGCTACATCAAGATGGATCGGCAGATCGCCCCGCGACTGGGCTTCTCCTGGGACATGAAGGGCGACGGCAGCGCCAAGCTGTTCGGCAACCTCGGCCGCTACTACCTGCCGGTGGCCAACGTGATCAACATCAAGCAGGCCGGCGGCCTGCTCGACGAGCGTACCTATTACGCGTTCGACGGCTGGGACATCCAGACGCTCAACGGCGTGGAATACGCCGTGCCCAAACTCGGCCCGCAGATCGGTGCGGTCGACGATTCGCAGGGTGACGGCACCGTCGGCGATCTGCGCGCGGAAGTCGACCATGACATGGACCCGGTCTACCAGGACGAGGCGATCCTCGGCTTCCAGCAGCTGATCAGCTCGCAGTGGTCGTGGGGCGTCAAGGGCACCTACCGTCGCCTGCACAACGCGATCGACGACATGGAGATCAGCGCCACCGCCCAGTGCGGCGAGGATGGCTACATCGGCTGGGTGATGGCCAACCCCGGCCAGAAGGTCACCGTCTGGGGCGACACCAACTGCGACGGCGACGCCGATGGCTACCTCACCGTCGACACCTCGAAGGAAGGCTGGGCGATGTACGACGCCGACGGCAACTACCTGGGCCAGCGCGGCTGGGTGAAGCCCAAGCGCACCTACGCCGCCGTCGAACTGCAGCTGGATCGCGCGTGGGACGAGAAGTGGTCGATGAACGCCTCGTACACGATGTCGTGGAACCGCGGCAACGCGGAGGGTCCGGTCAACTCCGACACCAACTTCGACGACACCGGCCGCACCGAGAACTTCGATGATCCGTGGGTCAACCTGGGCGGCGATGGCTACCTGCCGAACGACCGCCGTCACCAGTTCAAGCTGCGCGGCACCTACGCGCTGACCCCGCACTGGCAGCTCGGCGCCGACCTCAACGTGGCCTCCGGCGGACCGATCACCGGCTTCGGTGTGGGCAACCCGTACGACGGCACCAACTACCACAGCTACTTCATCTGCGTGGACAACTGCGACTCGCCGACGTCCGAGGATCGCGTCTACGAACGCTCGCCGCGCGGCAAGTACGGTCGCCTGCCGTGGACCTACAACCTCAACGCCGGCATCACCTACGTGAAGCCGTTCGATGGCGGCGAATTCCGGGTGAAGCTGGCCGTCTACAACCTGCTCAACCAGAAGCGCACCACGTCGGTGGACCAGGACCTGCAGACCGACATCTCCAATGAGACCAGCAGCACCTTCCGCCAGCCGCTGGGCTTCCAGTCGCCGCGGTTCACCCAGCTGACCATGTCCGTCAACTTCTGATCGACCTCCCCGATCGCGGCCCGCCAGCTGGCGGGCCGCACTTTTTTGAAACCCTCCTTTTCCGAAAGACGGCGTACCTGCCATGCTTCCGCAAACCAGCCGTCCCGCATCGCCCGCGCCGATCTCCGAAACCGCCGACGAGTCCCGCCTGTTCGATGGCGTCGACCTGCCACGGCTGGCTGAACGCATGGGCACGCCGCTGCACGCCTACTCGGCCAGCGCGATCCGCCAGCGCATCGATGAACTGCACGCCGCCCTGCACGGGCTGGACGCACTGATCTGCTACGCGGTGAAGGCCAATTCGAACCTGGCCATCCTGCAACTGATGGCGAATGCCGGCGTGGGCGCCGACATCGTCTCGGTGGGTGAACTGCGCCGCGCGCTGCATGCGGGCATTCCCGCCGAACGCATCGTGTTCTCCGGCGTCGGCAAGAACGCCGACGAGATCGCCGGCGCGCTGAACGTCGGCATCCAGCGCTTCAACGTGGAATCGCACGACGAACTGCTCACCCTGCAACGCGTGGCCCGGGCCCAGGACGTGGTGGCGCGCGCCGCCGTGCGCATCAACCCCGACGTGGATGCACAGACCCACGCGAAGATTTCCACCGGCAAGTCGGAGAACAAGTTCGGCGTCAGCATCGACGAGGCGCGCCGCTGGTTCGCCGAGCGCAAGTCGCTGAGCCACGTGCAACTCGATGGCCTGCACGTGCACATCGGCTCGCAGATCCTCAGCGTCGAACCGTTCCGGCTCGCGCTGCGGCGCGTCGCCGCGTTCTGGCGCGAGCTCGAACAGGCCGGCCACCCGATCCGCAGCATCGACGTCGGTGGCGGACTCGGCGTGTGCTACCGCGCCGGCGTGGATCAGCCGGTGGCCGCCGCCGACTACGTGGCCGTGATCCGCGCCGCGCTGGCCGGCTACCACGGTCGCCTGCTGCTGGAGCCCGGCCGCTACCTGGTGGCCGAAGCCGGCGTGCTGCTGACCCGGGTGATCCGGGTCAAGCCGGGCGAGCAGCGCCAGTTCCTGGTGCTGGACGCGGCGATGAACGACCTGCAGCGCCCCAGCCTGTACGACGCCTGGCACGACATCGTCCCGGTCATCGACGAGGGCCGTCCCGTCACCACCTATGACATCGTCGGCCCGGTCTGCGAAACCGGCGACACCTTCGCCCGCGGCCGCGAGTTGCCCCGCTGCGAAGCAGGCGACCTGTTGCTGATCAGGGCCACCGGCGCGTACGGTGCATCGATGGCATCCACCTACAACTCGCGACCGCTGGCCGCCGAGGTGATGCTGCAGAACGGCCGCTACGCCATCGTGCGGCGCCGCCAGCACTTCGAGGAAATGATTGCCGGCGAGCAGCCGGCCCGCCAATGGGAGACAGCATGAACACCATCCTCCGCCTTGCCCTGCTCGCCGCACTGGCCACCAGCACCGCCGTATCGGCGCAGCCGGCGCAGGACCCGCCGGTCACCATCGACAGCCACGTCGACATTCCGTTCAACTACATGGGCGAGCCGCGTTTCGATGTGGGCAAGGACACCCGCCTGCTGGTCGACCTGGGCAAGATGGAACGCGGCGGCCTCAACGCGGCGTTCTTCGTGATCTGGGTGCCGCAACACCAGCTCGACGCCGCGGGCTACGCCAAGGCGGTGCAGCAAGCCAGCCAGAAGTACGACGGCATCGGCCGCATGCTGATGATGTATCCCGACCGCATTCGCCTGGCCACCACGCCCGAACAGCTGATGGCCAATCGCAAGGCCGGCCTGCTCTCGGCCACCATCGAGATCGAGAACGCCTACTCGCTCGGCCACGACATCCGCCGCCTCGACGCCGCCTTCGATCGTGGCGCGCGCTCGGTCGGCCTGGTCCACGTCGGCAACAACGACCTGTGCTCCAGCTCGCTGCCCGACACCGAACACGGCGAGCCGGCGATGAACAGCGCCGGTGACCATGGCATGAGCGACTTCGGCCGCGCCGTGGTGAAGCGCGCCAACCAGCTCGGCATGATGGTCGACATCTCGCACGCCTCGGACAACTGCGTGCGCGACGCGCTGAAGGCCTCCGCCACGCCGATCATCGCCACCCACTCCGGCGCCCGCGCCGTGCTCGACCATCCGCGCAACCTGCCCGACGACCTGCTGCGGGCGATCGCCGCCAAAGGCGGCGTGATCGACGCCGTGGCCTACAAGGAATTCCTCAAGAAGGATCCGGGCCGCGAGGCCGCGGAAAAGAAACTGCAGGACGCCATTGCCAAGCAGGCCGGCGAAAAGGCATACGACAGCGACAGCGACGACTACCGCCCCGAGATGGAAGCGGGCATGGCCGAGATCCAGAAGAAATACCCGCTGGCCACGCTGGACGATTACGTGAAGCAGATCCGCCACATGGTGAAGGTAGCCGGCATCGACCACGTCGGCATTTCCTCCGACTTCGACGGCGGTGGCGGCATCACCGGTTGGAAAGACGCCAGCGAAACCCGCAACGTCACCGCCGCGCTGCGCAAGGCCGGCTTCAGCGACGCGGACATCGCCAAGCTGTGGGGCGGCAACCTGTTGCGCGTGTGGGGCGAGGTCGAGCGCCATGCACAGCACTGATCAAGCTCTGCTCCCTCCCCTGCGCAGCAGGGGAGGGCTGGGGTGGGGTGCTCTTCCGCACGCCGGAGCAACCCCCTCACCTGAAGGACTCCCTTCGGTCGCCAACCTTCCCCCTGCAAGCAGGGGGAGGAGCCAAGAGCACCTGCTCCCTCCCCTGCGCAGCAGGGGAGGGCTGGGGTGGGGTGCTCTTGTGCTTACGCTCCTGCTCGCCAGTTCCAGCGCCATCGCCCAAACCGCCAACCCCGCCTACGACAGGATCGTCGACGCCACCATCGCCCGCTACCACCTGCCCGGCATCGCCGTGGGCGTGATCGAGAACGGCAAGGTCGTCTACACCCGCACTGCCGGCGAAACCGTCGCCGGCTCCGGCCAGAAGATCACCCCTCAAACGCTGTTCAAGATCGCCTCCAACAGCAAGGCGATGACCACCGCCCTGCTCGGCCGCCTGGTCGACCAGGGCAAGCTTCGCTGGGACGATCCGGTGACGAAATACCTGCCGGAATTCCGCATGCACGATCCGTGGGTCACCGCGAACATGCGCGTGGCCGACCTGCTCACCCACTCCAGCGGCCTGCCCGAGGGCGGCGGCGACCTGATGCTGTGGCCGGAGCCGAACGCGTTCACCCGCGCCGACATCATCCACGGCCTGGCCTTCATCAAGCCCGGCTACAGCTTTCGTTCGCAATACCAGTACGACAACCTGCTCTACGTGGTGGCCGGCGAAGTGGCCGCCGCCGCGGGCGGCGAGTCGTACGAAACGCTGATGCATCGCGAAGTGTTCGCGCCGCTGCACCTGGACCGTTGCCAGGTCGGCGCGTGGAACCGCGACGCGGTGGGCGACGTGGCCACGCCGCATCGCCGCGACGGCGATCGCAACGTGCCGATCCCGGAAGCCGCCGCGATCCCGGCGATCACCTCCGCGCCGGCCGGTGGCATCCGCTGCGACCTCACCGACATGCTGAGCTGGGCGCGCAACTGGCTGGTGCCGACCCACGCACAGTTGCAGTGGCTGTCGCCGGTGCAACGTGAGGTGCTGCAGGCGCCGCACATGCTGATCCCGGTCTCCGCGCAACGCCGCGCCTGGGACAACTCGCACGTGATGGCCTACGGCTACGGCTGGCGCATGACCGACGTGGACGGCCAGTGGCTGGTCTGGCACACCGGCACCCTGAACGGCATGTACTCGATGCTGGCCCTGCTGCCGGATCGCAACAGCGGTTTCGTGTTCATGATCAACGGCGAGGCGGACGATGCACGCACCGTGCTCGGCGAAATGCTGACCAAGCACTTCACCGCGCCCGCCGAACCGCGGGACGTGAACTGGTACGCCGACGCGCTGGAGCGGCGGGCCGCGCAACGCCCCGCCGACGCCACGGCGCCGGACACCTCGGCACAACGCCCGGCCACCACGGCCGAACTCGCCTCGTGGGCCGGCGCCTATCGCGACCCGTGGTTCGGCGACGTCTCGCTGTGCCCGCGCGACGGCAAGGTCCGCTTCGCCGCCGCCAAATCGCCTTCGCTGACCGGCACCGTGATGCGCCTGGGCGAGCGTTACCTGGTGCACTGGGATGGCGGCGAACTCGATGCATGGCTCGATTTCCATGCCGCTTCCGCAGGCACGCCGGTCAGCTTGCGCATGGCCAAGCTCGATCCGCAGGGCGACTTCAGCTCCGACTACGAAGACCTCGACTTCCAGCGCACGGGAGACTGCCCATGAAGAACCCGCCCCTCGCAAAACCCCTGCCCCCGCTGGCGGGGGAAGGTGCCAACTGCGAAGGCAGGATGCCGAAGCGGACGGCGAAGCCGGCCCGAAGGGCGTGCCGCAGGAGCGGCACGCAAAGCGGATGGGGGGCTTTGGGTCGGCGTGTGCCCCCATCCGCCCTCCGGGCACCTTCCCCCGCAAGCGGGGGAAGGAAGGTTGTCTTGGCCTTGATGCTCTGCCTCTGCATCGGCAGCCTCCACGCCCAGGACAAACCCGCCCTGTCACCCGCGAAAACCGCCGCCGAAGCGAACTTGGTCGACATCCGCACGCTGGTGCCCGACATGGCCGAGGACATCAAGTACGCCGGCAGCGACAATTTCATGGGCACGCCGGCGGACGGCTATCGCGCACCGGCCTGCCTGCTGCTGCGTCCGGTCGCCGAGGCGCTGGCGCGGGTCGAGCGTGACCTGCGCACGCGCCACCAGCGCCTGAAGATCTGGGACTGCTACCGCCCCGCCCGCGCGGTGGCGCATTTCGTGCGTTGGGCCCACGATCTTTCCGACCAGCGCACCAAGCCGCAGCACTACCCGCGCCTGGACAAGTCCGAACTCCTGCACGGCTACATCGCGGAAAGCTCGGGCCACAGCCGCGGCGCCACCATCGACCTGACCATGCAACGGTGCGCCGCCGACGGCAGCCGCTGCGAGCCGCTGGACATGGGCACGGATTTCGATTTCTTCGACGTGCGCGCGCACACCGACACGCCCGACGTCATGCCGCAGCAACACGCGAACCGCCTGCTGCTGCGCGACGCGATGGAGCGCGAGGGCTTCCGCAACTATCCGATGGAGTGGTGGCATTACACCCTCGACCCGGAGCCGACGCCGCACACGCTCTACGACGTGCCGGTGCAATGACCCGAAACCCGCAGCGCAAAGGCGACATGCCATGTACAAACCACTTGCCAGCCTCGCCGTTGCCGTCCTGCTCGGCGGCTGTGCCTCCGCGACCAAGCCGGTCGATCCCACCGATGCGCTGATGGCGCGCTATGCCGGCGACGTGCCCGGCGCCTCGCTGCTGGTGCTCAAGGACGGCAAGCCCATCGTCAGCCGCAGCTACGGCCTGGCCAATCTCGAGGACGACGACGAGACCACGCCGGACACCAATTATCGACTCGCCTCGGTGAGCAAGCAGTTCACCGCGGCGGCGATCCTGCTGCTGGCCGAAAGCGGCCGGCTCCACCTCGACGACCCGGTGCGCCACTGGCTGCCCACGCTGCCGGAGACGGACTCCGCCGTCACCCTGCGCCAGTTGCTCACGCACACCGGCGGCCTGGTCGACTACGAGGACCTGATCCCGCCCGGCACCACCGACCAGGTCAGCGACAACGACGTGCTGCGGATGCTGTCGGCCACGCCGAAAACCTACTTCGCGCCGGGCACGACCTACCGCTACAGCAACTCGGGCTATGTGCTGCTGGGCCTGGTGGTGGAGCGTGCCTCCGGCATCAGCCTGCCGCTGTATCTCCGGCAGCACATCTTCCAGCCGCTGCACATGGACCACACCCTGATGTACATGCGCGGCGGCCCCGAAGTGGAAAACCGCGCCTACGGCTACAGCGAAGAGCACGGCCAGTGGACGCGCACCGACCAGAGCGTCACCAGCGCCACCCGCGGCGACGGCGGCATCTATTCCTCGGTCGAGGACATGGCGAAGTGGGACGCCGCGCTGTACGACAACCGCCTGCTCAGCGACGCCTCGCGCCAGCTCGCCTTCAGCCCGCACGTGAAGGTCACCGGCGAGCCGTACGAGGCCAGCTACGGCTACGGCTGGCGCATCACCGGCGACACGCTGTGGCACTCCGGCGAGAGCATCGGCTTCCGCAACGTGATCGTGCGCTGGCCGAAGCAGCACCTTACCGTGATCCTGCTCAGCAACCGCAACGAGCCGGAGCCGTACCGCACCGCGCTGGCGATCGCGCAGCCTTACCTGCAGGAACCGTGATGTCCCGTCCGATCCGTTTGTCGCGCAGCGTCGCCGTCCTGGCGCTGGTCGCCCTGCTCGCCGCCTGCGCCCACGCGCCGCCGCGCAACCCGCTGGCGACCTGGGTACCCTCGCCCAACCACGACATCCGCCGGCCGGTGCTGATCGTGGTGCACTTCACCAATCAGCACTCGGCGCAGGAAAGCCTGGACACGCTGCGCACGAAGAACAGCGGCGGCCCGGTGAGCTCGCACTACCTGGTGGGCAGCGACGGCCACATCTACCAGCTGGTGTCCGACCAGTTGCGCGCCTGGCACGGCGGCGGCGGCCACTGGGGCACGATCACCGACATCAACTCCGCCTCGATCGGCATCGAGCTGGACAACGACGGCCATTCGCCGTTCGCCCAGGCGCAGATCGACAGCCTGTTGCGCCTGCTCACCGACCTCACCACGCGCCTGCACATTCCGCGCACGCAGATCATCGGCCATCAGGATTTCGCGCCCACGCGCAAGGACGATCCCGGCCCGCTGTTCCCCTGGTCGCAACTGGCTGCCGCCGGCTTCGGCTTGTGGCCGCAGGGCGAACTGATCGATCCGCCCGCGGGCTTCGATCCGTGGATGGCACTGGGCCTGGTCGGCTACCCGCTGGAGGATCGCGCCGCGGCGGTGCGCGCGTTCCACAACCACTACCGCGGCATCGGCGGCGACGCGCTGGACGCCCAGGATCTGCGCATCCTCTACAACCTGGCGCAGATCGTCGAACGCGGCACACCGCTTACCGACTGAACGTTTCCGTGGACGGCTCGGCGATCCGCTGGAGATCGGACGCCGCGCCCTCGAAGCGCGGCGTCACCTCCGGCGTGGCAGCCCGCGGCGGAAACGCCAGCACCTGGTCGGTATAGGTCTCGATCAGGGCGCTGAACGGCCGGTTGCCTGCGTCATACAACAGCGCGCGATGCTGCAGGATCGCGTGGGGAATCGCCTGCGTGCCGGCTGCCGCGGACACCGACCACAGCACCCGTGCGCTCAGTGTTTTCCGCCGGAAATGCAGCGGCCGCACCACCTTGCCGAATGGCACGTCGCTGGTGTCGAGCTGGTGATTCATCGCCGCGGTGAGGCGATCGGGCAGATACCAGTTGTCCGCCTCCGACAGCACATGGTCGCCGCAGGCCAGTTGCACCCGCCGGTATTTCACCCGCTGGTCGGCTCCCGCCATCAGTTGCGCGCGCAGCTCGGGCGGCAGCGGCTTGTCCACGCCGCGCACCCGATGCGCCACCACGCGCGCCGGCGACGCCATCCGATGCGCGGCGCACCAGCGTTCGAGCGTCAGCGTGGCGCTGTCATGGCCGAGCAGGTCGGCATTGAGGGTTTGCAGCATTCGCTGCGCCTGCATCCGCCCCTGCCGCGTATCACGCCAGCCACCGGCAACCGGTTCGCGCGCGATGGCGGCGCTGCAGGCCAGCAGCAAGAACACGGCAACCGGGGTGGCACGCAGCAGCGATCGAGTCATGGTCATCTGTCGCGCGCCTGCCGCACGGGCAGCGACGCGCGAGTCCCGGGGAAAGCCCGAGCCTGCCGGAAGTGGCCTCACACTTCCAGCCGGTCGCCCGGCCGCGCCACCAGCGAGTACAGCGCCGGCATCAGGAACACGCTGATCAGCAGGCGGGTGAACAGGCCGCTGACGATGACCAGGGCGAACGGCCGCTGCGTGTCGGTGCCCACGCCGGTGGCCAGCGCTGCCGGCAACAGGCCCAGCGCCGCCACCAGCGCCGTCATCATGATCGGGCGCAGGCGCAGGATCGCGCCTTCGCGGATCGCCTCGGCCACCTCGACACCGTTGCGGCGCAGCTGGTTGACGTAGGAGATGTACACCACAGCGGTCTGCACCGAGACACCGAACAGCGCGAGGAAGCCGATGCCGGATGACACCGAGAACGGCGTGCCGGTCAGCCACAGCGCGATGATGCCGCCGGCCGGCGCGGACAGCACCACGCCTAGCACGGTGATGAACGGAAACTTGAAGTTGCTGTACAGGGTGAACAGCAGCAGGAAGATCAGCCCCACGGTGAGCGGCACGATCAGGTTCAGTTGTGCGCGCGAGGCGGTGTATTCCTTGTACTCGCCGCCCCAGTCCAGCCGGTAGCCCTGCTGCAGTTTCACTTTCGCCTTGACCTGGGCGATCGCGTCCTCCACCGCGCCGGCCAGGTCGCGGCCTTCCACCGAGAACTGCACCCCGATGTAACGCGAGTTGTCCTGCCGGTAGATGAAGGAGGCGCCGTTGGTCACCGCGATATCGGCGAATTCCTTCAGCGGCAGCTGCTGGCCGCCGGGCGTGGCCACCAGGATGTTGCCGATCGCCTCGGCGTTGTCGCGATACTGCTGGTCCAGCCGCACCACCAGGTCGAACTGCTTCTCGCCCTGGATCACCTCGGTCGCCACGTCGCCGCCGATGGCGGTCTGGATCAGGCCGTTGATGTCGTCCACGTTGAGGCCGTAACGGGCGATCGCCGCGCGCTTGATGCGGATGCTGAGGCTGGGCTGGCCGAGCTCCTGCACCAGGGTCACGTCACGGATGCCACGCACCTGTTCCAGCACGCGCTTGATCGCCTTGCCCTTCGCCTGCAGCGTGTTCAGGTCGGGGCCGAACACCTTCACCGCCAGCGCGCTCTTCAGGCCGGTCTCGGCCTCGTCCACCGCATCCTCGGCCGGCTGGGTGTAGTTGAAGGTGATGCCGGGGAAGCTCTGCAGTTTCTGGTTGATCGCCGCGGTCAGCTCGGCCTTGTTGCGGTATTTTCCGGTCCACTGCGAATACGGTTTCAGCCCGACGTAGAACTCGACGTTGAAGAAACCGGTGGAGTCGGTGCCGTCGTCGGGCCGGCCCAGCTCCGAGGCCACCGTGGTGACCTGGGGGAACGAACGCAGGATGTCGCGGATCTGCGGGGTAATCTTCGCCGACTCGTCGAACGAGATGGTGTACGGCATGGTCGCGCGCACCCACAGCGCACCCTCGTCCAGGTGCGGCATGAACTCCGCGCCGATGCGCGGGATCAGCAGCAGCGACAGCCCCAGCAGCAGGGCCGAAGCGATCGTGGTGAGCCACACCCGGGCCAGGCAGAAGTCCAGTCCCCGGATGTAGACCGACCTGATCGCCTCGAACGCGCGGTTGCGCCGCTCGCGCACGCCCTTGCGCATCAGCCAGGAGCACAGCACCGGCAACAAGGTCAGGGTGACCACCAGCGAACCGACCAGCGCGAACACCATGGTGTCGGCCATCGGCTTGAACAACGTGCCGGACGGGCCGGACAGCACGTAGATCGGCAGGAAGCTGACCACGATCACCGCCACCGCGTAGAACAGCGGGCGATCGACTTCGGCCGCCGCGTCGCGGATCACCTCGATCAGGTTGAACTTCGTGCCCTCGCGATCGGCGAGCTGGCGATGGATGTTCTCCACCATCACCACCGCCGCGTCGACCAGGATGCCGAAGTCGATCGCGCCGATCGACAGCAGGTTGGCCGAGGCGCCCTGCAGGTCCAGCCCGATGAAGGCGACCAGCAGCGACAGCGGGATGGTCACCGCCACGATCAACCCGGCGCGCACGTCGTACAGGAAGAAGATCAGCACCACCACGACCAGCAGCATGCCGCGCAGCAGGTTGTCCCTGACTACCTGGGTGGTCACCGCGACGAGATCGCTGCGGTCGTAGAACGGATGGACCCTGATGTCCTTCGGCAGGATCTGTTCGTTGAGTTCCTTCGTCTTCGCCTCGACCCGCTTCAGCACGTCCTGGGTCTTCTCGCCGGTGCGCAGCGAGATCACGCCTTCGACCGCGTCGTTCTGCTGCTCGAAGCCGAACTGGCCCAGCCGCGGCGCGACGCCGATCACCACGCGGCCGACGTCCTTCACCAACACCGGAGTACCGTCGTGCACGGCCAGCACCACGTTGCCGATGTCCTCCAGCGTCTGCAACCGGCCCACGCCACGCACGTAGTAGAACTGGCCGCCCTGCGCGTAGAAGCCGCCGCCGGCGTTGCCGTTGTTGGCGGCCAGCGCGGCCTGCACCTGCTGCGCGGTGAGCCCGACGCCGGCGATCTTCGCCGGGTCCAGCAGCACCTGGTACTGCATGCTGCCTCCGCCGAAACCGGAGTCGTCGGCCACGCCGGCCACGGCGCGGTACTGCGGCTCGACCACCCAGTCCTCGAAGGTCTTCAGCTCCATCGGCGAGCGGTCGGAGCTTTGCAGCACGTAGCGGTAGATCAGCCCCGACGGCGACGACAGCGGCGACACCGACGGCTTCACCCCGTCGGGCAGATCGAGATCGCCGAGCCGGTTGAACACCTGCTGGCGCGCGAAATAATTGTCGGTGCCGTTGTCGAAGGTGAGCGTGACCACCGACAGGCCGTACAGCGAAATCGAGCGGACGTTGTCGGTTCTCGGAATGCCGGTCATGCCCTGCTCGGCCGGCACCGTGATCAGCCGTTCCACTTCCTCGGCGGTGTGGCCCGGCCACTGGGTGACGATCTCCACGCTGGGCGGCGACAGGTCGGGATACGCATCCACCGGCAGCCGGTGCAGCGCATGCACGCCCGCACCGACCAGCACCAGCACCAGCAGCGCCACCAGGAAACGCTGCGCCAGCGAGGCGCCGACGAGCCGGTTCATCAGCGACGCCGCACGCGGCGGCATGGGCGGCAGGTGCTCGCTCATTGGTTTTGCATGAACTGCACGAAGATGCCGCCGTCGACCACGATGCGGTCGCCGGCCCGCAGGCCCTCGCTGATCAGATAGCCGTCGCCGCTGCGCGTCCCCGTGGTGACATGGCGGCGCGCGAAGCTGCCATCGTGCTGCAGCAGGTAGACGAACGGCAGGTTCTCGTCGTCGCGCAGCAACGCCGAGGCGGGAACCCGCAGGCCTTCGCCGGTCTGGCGCGACTGGATGCGCACGCGCACGTACATCTGCTTGCGCAACACGTGGTCGGGATTGCGCACCACGATGCGCGCGGCGATCGCCCGGGTATCGGGATTCACCACCGCGGCGATGTTGTCCACCGTGCCGGGCCACTCCTCGCCCGGCGTGCCGGCATCCACCTGCGCGGGATCGCCGACCCCGATCCCGGCCAGTTCCGCCGCCGACAGTTGCGCCATCACCCACACTTTCGACAGGTCGGCCACGGTGAAGCACGGCGTGCTGCCGGCCTGCAGCAGCTGCCCGGGAGTGATCAGCTTCTCCACCACGGTGCCGGCGATCGGCGCGCGGATGACGCCCTGCACCCGCGTCACCGTGCGACCGGCCTGGATCGCCTTGATCGTGGCGGCATCGACATCGAGCGCCACCAGCGCCTGCAGCGCCGCATCGCGATCGGCCTCGGCGCTGGCCGCATCGATCTGCGCCTGCTCGGCTTCGCGCCGCGACACGCCTTCATGTTGCAACAGGTCCTTGTCGGCGTCGGCCAGCCGCCGCGCGTTCCGCGCCGTGATCAGCGCCTTGCGATAGCTGCCGATCGCCGCGGAAAAGTCCGGCGAATCCACCAGCGCCAGCGGCTGGCCCTGGCGCACCTTGTCGCCCGGCGCGACCAGCAGCCGCGCCACCGGGCCGGAGAATGGCGCCAGCACGCTGGTGGCCTGGTCGTTGTCGAAATCCACCACGCCGGTGGTGTCGACCGTGCGATGGAAACTCGCCGGCGCCAGCGTGAGCAGACGGATGTGCTGGCGCTGTGCCGCGGTCATCGTCACGTTCTTCGGCGTGTCGGCCGCCGCAGCCTGCGGTGCGGCGGATTTCGAGGAACAACCTGCCACGCCGATGAGCATGCCCAGCGCAAGCAGGCGGGCCAGGCGAACGGGCGGCGTGCGATGCGCCAACGAAGAGGATCTGCTTTTCATCGATGTCCCGGGTTGTGCCTTGGCTGATCCGAAGAAGCGTCGTCCGCATGCCACCAGCCGCCACCCAGCGCCTGGAACAGCGCGGCGGTGTCGGCGTAACGACTGGCCTGTGCCTGCACCAGCGCGATGCGCGCCTGCTGGTAGCCCTGCTCCGCGGAAAGCAGCGACAGATAGCCGGCGTAGCCGGCCTGGTACTGGCGCCGCGACAGGTCTAGGGTGAGCTTCGCGGCCTGCTCCGCGCCGGCCGCGGCTTGCAGGCCCTCGGCGTCGTGCTGCAACGCTGACAGCACGTCGGCCACGTTCTGGAACGCGGTCAGTACCGTGCCCCGATACTCCTCGGCGGCCTGCGCATAGGCAGCCTTCGCTGCCCGTTCCTGATGCAGCAGGCTGCCACCCTGGAAGATCGGCGCGGCCAGGTCCGCGCCCACGCTCCAGAAGCCGGTGCCGGACTTGAACAGCTGGTTGATCGCCAGTGCTGTGCTGCCCGCGTTCGCGCTCAGCGAAATGTTCGGCAGCCGGTTGGCGATGGCCACGCCGATCTGGGCGCTGGCCGCATGCATGTTCGCTTCGGCCTGGCGCACGTCGGGACGTTGCGCCACCAGCGTCGAAGGCAGGCTCAGCGGCAACGCCTGCGGCAACTGCAGGGCGGCGAGATCGAACGACGGCGACGACGCCTGCTCCGGCAACTGCCCGGCCAGCACCGCCAGCAGGTGGTTCTGCTGCTCCAGCTGGGTCAGCAGCGGTGGCAGGCTCGCCTTGACCTGCGCCAGCTGCGCTTGCTGCGCGGCCAGCTCGAGCCCGCCGGCATAACCCTTGTCCCGCTGGTACTGCAGGATCTGCACCATGTGGGCGTTGATCCCGACCAGCTCGCGCGTCGCCGCGACCTGCGCCCGCAACGACGCCTGCTGCACGGCCGCAGCCACCACGTTGGTGCTCAGCGTGATGCGCGTGGCCAGCATCTGGAAACGCACCGCCTGCTGCTGCGCCTGCAGCGACTCCTGCGTGCGCCGGTTGAGCCCGAACACGTCCGGCACATACGACACGCTGACCTGCGGGGTGAACAGGTTGTACAGAAACGCGTTGTTGCTGGGCACCGGCGCCAGCGCGCCGGGCGGGTCCTGTTCGCGGCTGGCCGACATGCCGGCGGTGACGCTGGGATAGCGGGCGCCGCGTCCGGCCAGGGTGGTTTCGCGCGCCACATCCAGCGCGGCCTGCGCCGCCTTGAGGTCGGCGTTGTGCGCCAGCGCCTGTTCGACCAGCGCGTTCAATGCGGTGGAATGGAACAGCGTCCACCACTGCGCGGGAATGTCCGCACCGGCGACGAAATGTTGCGCCCGGCCGCCGGCCACATTCGCGCTGGCCGTGCTGGCGGGCATCGGACCCGCAGCCACGCTGGCCATCTCCGGCGCGGACGGCCGATGAAAATCCGGCCCCACCGCGCAACCGCCGATCGCCAGCGCGGCGACGGCCGCGACAAGCAGCCGCCCCGGGGAACGCACCCGCCCGAGCATCGCAGCCGTCACTTCGACGGCACCGGCAAGCGCTCGAACCACGGTTTGTTCATGCGGAGGCGTCTGCACGGAAAGATCGGGCCGCAACGATATAACGTACCAAGTCGTGGCGAAAGCCTGCAAGAAATTGCGTCGGCCAGCCGTCTGGCGGCAGCTGAATCCGCAGCCCGTGCCGCAACAAGCCACGGCACGGACCCGCCAGTGCTCTGCAGTCGAACCAGCGCCGCGGCATACTCCCGGAATGAAATCAGCGGGCACGGCACATCGTCTGGTCAGACTCGTCGCGTGGCTGGTGTTCGCATGGGGAGCGCTGGTGCTGCTGACGCTACCGGTCCGTCGCTACGACTGGATGCAACAGGTGGACCCCTCGATCAGCGCGCCGCCCGATGCCGGCTCCGACAACGGCGCGCTGTTCATGCTGCTCCTGCTGGGCGTCATCGTGGCCAGCCAGGTCGCCATCATGACGCTGGCGAAGACCGGCCGGGAAAGAACCTGTGCACTCGTGCTGGCCCTGGTCGCGGTCGCGCTGTGGGCATCGAGGTTCTGGCGCTAGCCCGTGAACGGAGCTTCGCCCCAGGCCTTTGTCACGGCGCGGTCAGGTAAACAGCATAGATATCCTGGCTAAGCTCGATCGTTCCGATTCGAAGCGCCGTATCGGGTGGCGGCGGCGGTGGCGGCGCGGGCGGAGCGCCTTCGGCGAAGCCCGAACCTATTCCGTAGGATCTGTTGGGTGCCACTTCGGAAACGCTGTAGACGCCCTTGATCTTCAAGTCGTATGACGCGGCGATCTGCCGGGCAGACTGCCGGGAATCCTGGATGGCCAGTTTGCGCAAACCGGACTTGAGCTGGGCCTCGTCGCTGCGCGAGACATCGACGCGGCGGATCTGCAACTCGGCGTTGGCCTCGATCGCGTCGAGGAACCCCTTCAGTTTGTCGGAACTGTCGAAGGTGGCCTCGACATCACGGTTGGCCTCCGTACCGACGAAGACCTGGCGATCGTCCCGGTACTCGCTTTTGGCCCCGACTGCGAGCGTGCTGGCCTGGGTGCGTGCGGGCATTGCATGGTACTCGTCCAGCGCGGAGAACACCTGCTTCGCATAGTTCTCCACCTTGGCGCGAGCTGCCGCCGGCGACTTGTCAACGACGCTGATATCGATCTTCACGGTAAACCGGTCCGGCACATAGCGGCCCTGCGCATGTCCCATCACCAGCAGGTGGGGCGCCGCCGGCAACGCATTGGCCTGCGCCAGCGCCACGCACGGACTCAGCAGCAGCAACAGCGAGATCATCAACCGTTTCATTGTCCCCTCCCCCTGATATGGACGTCCGTTTACAACCCTTTCGCCGCCTGCGCCACCGCGCGGAACAGCGCGCGGCCCTTGTTCATCGTCTCTTCCCATTCCGCCGCGGGGTCGGAGTCGTAGACGATGCCGGCGCCCGCCTGCACGTGCAGCCGGCCGTTCTGGATCACCGCGGTGCGGATCGCGATGGCGGTGTCGGCGTCGCCCCACCAGCCGATCCAGCCGATTGCGCCGGCATAGATGTTGCGCTTGTACGGTTCCAGTTCCTGGATGATCTCCAGCGCGCGGATTTTCGGCGCGCCGCTCAGCGTGCCGGCCGGGAACGTGGCTTTCAGCACGTCCATGTAGCCGAGGTTCGGCCTGGCCGTGCCCTGCACCTGCGAGACGATGTGCATCACGTGCGAGTAGCGCTCGATCACGAACGATTCGCTGACTTCGACCGTGCCGTTCTCGCTGATCCGGCCGATGTCGTTGCGGCCCAGGTCGATCAGCATCACGTGCTCGGCGCGTTCCTTGGGATCGGCCAGCAGCTCGGCTTCCAGCGCCTGGTCCTCCTCTTCGGTGGCGCCGCGCTTGCGCGTGCCGGCCAGCGGGCGCACCACCACCTTGCCGTCCTTCAGCCGGGCGAGGATTTCCGGCGAGGAACCCACGATCTGGGTATCGCCCAGGTCGACGAAGTACATGTACGGCGACGGGTTCAGCGCGCGCAACGCGCGGTACACGTCGACCGGCCGCGCGTTGAAACCCACGCTGAGCCGCTGCGACGGCACCACCTGAAAGATGTCGCCGGCGCGGATGTATTCCTTGGCCTTCTCGACCATCGCCTCGAACTCCTCCTTCGTGAAGGAGGATTTGAAATCGCCCTCGTCCAGCGCGACCGACTGGGTCAGCTGCGGATACGACGCGCCGCCCTGGCGCAGCCGGTAGACCAGCGCATCGAGCCGGCGCTGCGCCTCGGCGTACGCCTGCGGCTGCGACGGATCGGCGTGCACGATCAGGTACAACCGGCCCTTGAGGTTGTCGAATACCGCCACTTCCTCGGCCAGCATCAGCAGCACGTCGGGCGTGCCCAGCTCGTCGGCGCGATCCCACTGGGCGAGCCGTGGCTCGATGTAGCCGATCGTCTCGAAGCCGAAGTAGCCGACCAGGCCACCCGAGAACGCGGGCAGCTGCGGCAGCCGCGGCACGTCGTACTGTGCGCGTAGCTTCTCGATCTCGCCCAGCGGATCATCGAGGTGGCGACGTTCGGTGACCTCGCCCGAATCCTCGACCTCCAGCTCGTGGCCGCGCAGGCGATACACCCGCTTCGCCGGCAGGCCGATGATCGAATAGCGTCCCCAGGTGGCGCCGCCCTCAACCGATTCGAACAAAAAGGTGTACGGGCCATCGGCCAGTTTCAGGTACACCGACAGCGGCGTGTCGAGGTCGGAAAACACCTCGCGCACCAGCGGTATGCGCGTGTGGCCTTGGGCAACCAGCGCGTCGAATTCGTCCCGGCTGATTTTGTCTGGGGAGATCACGTGCTCAATCCGTGGCTGGCAGGATCGCCGATTGTAGGGCAGAGCCGGCGACAGCGTGAACGAACGGCGCGGTTCACAACCGCGGCCGCGGCATTCCGTGCAGGCGCAGCGAGAACGCCACGCCGCTGCCGTCGTCGAGGTTGCGTGCGCTGGCCACCCCGCCGTGGCGTTCGGCCACCAGGCGCACCACGTACAGACCCAGGCCCAGGTGCGGCGCGTCGCCGGGGGTGGCCTTGTCGCGCAGGCTGACCAGCGAGTCGAACAACCGGCCCTGCATCGCGGCCGGCAGCGGCGGGCCCTGGTTGGCCAGCTCGATCTCGGCGCCGTCGGGCGTGGCCGCCAAGCTCAGGCGCAACCAGCCGTCGGGCGGAGTGAACGACAGCGCGTTGTCGAGCAGCTTGTCCAGCGCCTGGGCGATCAGCTCGGGCGCGCAGTGCAGGTTGATCGCGCCGGCCGGCAGTTCGCAGGCCAGGCGGCGCGTTCCGATCAGCGGCCGGTAGGCCTCGGCGCAACCGCGCACCACCTCGCGCAGGTCGACATCCTCCGGCTCCGCCGCGGTGATCGAACGCTCCATCCGGCTCGACTCGCTCATCGCGCGCACCAGCGCGCCCAGCCGCGCCACGCCGTCGCGGGCGCGCGCCAGGTAGGGCTGCGCGTCGGCGGGCAGGCGGTCCTGCGCCTGCAGGGCGTGTTCGAGGTTGTCCAGCGAGGACTTCACGATGGCCAGCGGCGTGTTCAGTTCGTGCGAGAGTTTCGAAGCCAGCGTGCGCAGGTAGTCGGTATAACTGCCGACCACCTCGAACAGCCGCTCGAAGCTGCGGGCCAGGTCGCCGATCTCGTCCGGCGCGTCGGTCATCGGGAACTTGCCACTATCGAAAAGGCCGTCCAGACGTCCGTCGTTGAACTGGGCGCGCTCGGCCGCGTTGCGCAGCCGGCCCAGCCGCAGGCTCAGCCGCGTGGCGAACCACAGCAGGATGCCGCCGGCCACCAGCAGTACGCCGAAGCTGGTCAGCAGCAGCCCGAGCAGGGCGCGGTTGGCCAGCAGCGGCACGGTGCGGCTGGGCTGTTCCAGCAGCAGCACGCCATCGACCTTGCCGGCCCGCTCGATCGGTACCGCGGCGGCCAGCACCACGCTGCCGCGCTCCTCGCCGCTGCGCCACACGGTAGTGGGCTGTCCGCCCGCGGCGCGGCGCACTTCGCCGCTGTCCAGTCGCGGCACGTCCTGCGCCCACAGGTTGGCATCCTCCAGCCGATTGGCCAGCAGCGAGCGATAGACCAGCGCGGCGAACCAGCCCGGCTGGCCATCGCTGCCCGGCAAGCTGTTCAACCTTCCGCTGCGCCCCAGCAGCCAGCCCTGCGGCGCCAGCACGCGCGCCTGCACCTGGTCGGGCACCAGTTGGGCCAGTTCGCCGGACAACTTGTCCGAGTAGTCGAGCAGCGGGCGCGTGTCGGCTGCCATGCGGTCGCCGCCGGCCGTCGCGTCGTAGATGCCGACGCCGAGGCGGCGCAAGGCGAGGCTGCGTGGCAACCGCAGTTCGACGCGGTAGCCGCTGCCATCCTCCTGCCATTGCGCGGGGATCATTTCGGGCATGCCGTCGACCGGCGGATCAAGCGGACGCGCCGCCAGCGCACCGGGCGCCGCGCTGGCCACCAGGTAGCGGCGCTGGCCGTTCGCATTGCCCAGCGCCAGGATCAGGTGGTCGGCCGACAGCGCGTTCGCATCATCGGCATCGGCGCGCGTGCGACGGGTGTCGCGCACGTCGGCATACAGGTACAGCCAGTCCTCGTCGCCCGCCAGCAGCAGCTTGCCGTGCGACCCCAGCGACTGGCTCCACGGCGTCAGCGGCGCCCAGTCGTCGCCGTAGCCGTCGACGGTGATCGGTTGCGCGCTCGATTCCACGTACCAGTTGCTGGCGCTCACCGGCGGCAGCGCCCCGGTCACCACCAGGCTGCGCGCCACTGCATTGGCCGAAGCCAGCAGGGCCTGCGCCTGGCCCTCGCGCAGCAGCGTTTCCATCTGTCGCACGTACAGCCAGCCCGCGATCGGCAGGGCCAGCGTGCACAGCGCGACCAGCAGCAGTTTGCGGCGCAGGCTCATCGGAGCGGTCGATCAGGATGAAGAAGATCAGGGTGCATGCGTGGCCGGCGCTGCGGTGTCCTTCATCCAGCGGCTGGCCACCACCACGCGCATGAAGTCATCGAGCAGCGCCTGGCGCGCGGGATCGGCATCGTCGAAGGCCATCGACCAGCTCAGCCGCACGCCGCTGGCGGCGCCGGGGTCGCAGAACACCAGCACGTCGTCGACGTGGTCGCTGCCTTCGTACACCGAAGCCTCGCATGGCATCGCCGGATGGCGCACGACGAAGGTGGAGGTCCTGCCGGCCGGGTCGTGCTGCAGGTAGCGCTTGCGATCGGCCTGCACTTCATCGGCCAGCGTGCCCAGCTCGCGCGGCCACACGTTGAGCACCATCACCCGCTGCGGCTTGCCGCTCCATTCGCCCTGGTACAGCACCGCATTGACGCCGATGGCGCGGGCGTAGGTGCAGCAGTCGCGCGTCCAGCCGGCCGGCGTAGCCACGCTGATCGCCCATGCGGGAGCGTTGCCGTCGCGGGCGCCGCGAGCCAGCACGTCATCCATCGGCGTGGCGGCTTGCGCCAGCATGGCCCATCCGCACAACGCCACGACCAGCCATGCGCCACGCGTCATGGCTTCCACCGGTAGCCCACGCCGTGCACGGTCTCGATCGCGTCGAACTCCGGGGCCACCGCGATGAACTTCTTGCGGATGCGCTTGATGTGCGAGGTGATGGTGGCGTCGTCCACGACGAGTTCCGCCTCGCGCATCAGCTGGTCGCGGTTCTTCACGTGGCCGGGGAAGCGGATCAGCGTGTGCACCATCCAGAACTCGGTGACGGTGAGCGGTATCTCCTCGTCGTTCCAGGTGATCCGCATGCGTTCGGATTCCAGTTTCAGGGGGCCGTGCTCGATCACCGTCTCGCTGGAAGCCGGCGCCTTCAGCGATTCGATGCGGCGGAACAGCGCGGCGATGCGCGCGGCCAGCTGATGCAGGCTGGTGTCCTTGCTGAGGTAGTCGTCGGCGCCCAGGCGCAGGCCGGAGATCACGTCGAAATCCGAATCGCGCGCGGTGAGGAAGATCAGCGGCAGCGTCGAGGATTTCGCGCGCAGCTCGCGGCACAGGTCGAAGCCGCCTTCCGGCTCGTCGCCCAGGCCGATGTCGATGATCACCAGCTCGGGCAGCTTCATCGCGAATGCGCTGGACGCTTCCTGGCGCGAGCCGTAGCCGCGCGCGTCGTAACCGAAGCGGTTCAGCGCCTCGACGTAATTGGCGCGGATCAACGGTTCGTCTTCGACGATGGCAATGCTGCGGCCCATGATGCGTTCCCTTCGAATGGTGGGCGCAGCGTGCTATGCGAAGCACCCGGACGCAAGCCATCGGCGAGGAATGCCCGCGTTTTGCCACAAGCGAACGGCAAACCGGCCGCTCGCCGCCGCCGCACGCGCCGCCACCGGCGTTTTGATGGAGTCGTCCCCCCGACGAGAAAGCTCATGAAACTCGATACCGACCCGCGCGACGCGAATGCCGAGCTGCACGGCTTCGAACCGCTGCGCATCACCCTGGCGCTGGGCGCCCTGCTGCTGGGCTTGCTGCTCGGCATCTGATGCTCCACCCCTGATTCGGAGACTGTCATGACCCTCCACCGATTCCCCCTGTTCCGCCTGCTTCCGCCCGCCGTGGAAGGCACTGGCACGTTCGCTGCGCAGGGAAGCGCAGCGGGCGTTGGCCAGGACGAGCCCGACGCGGACTGGCAACCGCTTTAGTTCCGACCTCCCCTGTTCCGTCCTCCATGGTGGTTCCTTGTCCCCTCCTCGCGAGGGGATTTTTTTGTACTCGGCGCCTGCCATCGTTCTGCCCCGATTGCGCCGCAAGCCGCCGCATTCCCGACGCGGCCCGCGCCGCGCCGGATGCGGCAATGCAGCCGTAGCACCTGCCTACAACCCCAGCCAACGACCAAGGGACGGCCATGCGCGCATCATCCAGACTCTTCTTTCACCTGCTGCTGTTCGCCGGCCTGCTGTTCGCCGGCCCCTCGTTCGGCCTCGCCGCGCACGCCACCGAACCGGGCAGCGGCGAGCTGCGCTGGCACGATGCCAGCGGCCAGTTGCAGGCGCTTGCCAGTCTCGACACCGATGTCGAGTACAAGGTCAGCGGGCTGGTTGCCGAAGTCCAGCTGCGCCAGCAGTTCCGCAACAGCGGCAAGGACTGGCTGGAGGCGCAGTACCTGCTGCCGCTGCCCGACGGCGCGGCGGTGTATTCGATGTCGCTGGAGATCGGCGAACGCCGCGTCGTGGCCGACATCCAGCGCAAGGAAGCGGCGAAGAAGGTGTTCGAACAGGCCCGCAACAGCGGCAAGCGCGCGGCCCTGGTCGAGGCCGACGAGGGCAACCTGTTCCGCACCGCGGTGACCAACGTGGCGCCGGGCGAGACGGTGACGATCGTGCTGCGCTACTGGCAGCGCGTCGACTACAGCGCGGGCAGGTTCTCGCTGCGCTTTCCGCTGACCTTCACCCCGCGCTACCACATGCGCGACGGCGCCCGGCCCGGCGACGCCGGCATCGACACGCCGCAGGTGTTTGCCGACGACAACGCGCAGGCGCCGCTGCGCACGCACATCGCGGTGCAGCTGGATGCCGGCGTGCCACTGGCCAGCGTGGACAGCTCCAGTCACGCGATCATCAGCACGCGGCACGACCAGCGCTGGGACATCCGCTTGCGCGACGCCAGCGTGCTGCCGGATCGCGACTTCATGCTGAGCTGGCAGCCGCAACCACAGACCCAGCCCAACGTGGCCAGCTTCCGCCAGGACATCGATGGCGCCCATTACGCGATGCTGATGCTGATGCCGCCGCAGCAACAGGCGCAGCGCCTGCCGCGCGAGCTGATCCTGATCATCGACACCTCCGGTTCGATGGGCGGCGAATCGATCCGCCAGGCGCGCGCGGCGCTGGACCTGGCGCTGAGCCAGTTGCAGCCGGGCGATCGCTTCAACGTGGCTGAATTCAATTCGACATTGAACCCGTGGTCCAGCGAGGCGGTGGCCGCCACGCCCGAGGCCCTGCAGAAGGCCCGCGCCTGGGTCGACCAGTTGCAGGCCGACGGCGGCACCGAGATGGCGCCGGCGCTGCGCTTCGCGCTGGCCGGCCACGCACCGCCCGGCTACGTGCGCCAGGTACTGTTCGCCACCGACGGGGCGGTCGACGATCCGAACGGCCTGATGCAGTTGATCGACGAGCAGTTGGGTGATTCGCGACTGTTCCCGATCGGCATCGGCAATGCGCCGAACGCGGGCTTCCTGCAGGCCGCCGCGCGTCACGGCCGCGGCAGCGAAACCCTGGTCACCGACACCGGCAACGTGGGCAAGGCGATGGTCAGCCTGCTGGCCCGGCTGGATCACCCTGCCCTGCGCGACCTCAAGGTGGACTGGCCGGCCGGCAGCGACGTCTATCCGCGGCAGCTGCCCGACCTGTACCTGGGCGAGCCGCTGCTGGTCACCGCGAAACTCGCCGCCCCGGTGGCCCGCGTGCAGGTGCACGGCCAGCTGGCCGAGCGGGCGTGGGCGGCTCCCGCGGATCTGTCCGCGGCCAGCCCGGCCGCGGGACTGGATCGGCTGTGGGCGCAGTCGCGCATCGCCGATCTGTCCGACCAGCTGGCCCGCGGCGGCGATGCCCCGGACTTGGTCGAGTCGATCACCCGCACCGCGCTGGACGCCCATCTGGTCAGCGCCTATACCAGCCTGGTGGCGGTGGACCAGACCCCGGCGCGCAGCGCCAACGCCGCACTGAAGCACCAGCAGATTCCCAATGTGATGCCCGCCGGCACCCACTTCGCGCAAACCGCCACGGCGGCCGAGCTGGAACTCTGGCTGGCCCTGCTGGCGTTGCTGCTGGCGGCGCTGGCGTGGTGGCGGCAACGGGCATGCCGATGATCCGGCAGCGGGCATGGCGCTGGCTGATGTTCGGCGCGCTGATGCTGGCCGCGGGGCTGGGCCTGGACGGCGTCTGGATTCACGCCAAGGCCGCGCTGGCGCAGGTGCTGCTGGAGCGGGCGTGGGCACGCTCCGATCACGGACGGCTGGCGCAGCGGCCGTGGCCATGGGCCGACATCGCCCCGCTGGCGCGGCTGCGCGTGCCGCGCCTGCGGCAGGACCTGATCGTGCTGGATGGCGACAGCGGCCAGGCGCTGGCGTTCGGACCGGGCTGGAGTTCGGGCGGCGTGCGCCCGGGCGCCGCCGGGCTCGGCGTGATCAGCGCACATCGCGACACCCAGTTCCGCTTCCTGCCGGCGCTGCGCCCGGGCGATCGGCTGGCCCTGGACGGCCCGCGCGGCAGCAGCGACTACGTGGTGACGGGCAGCCGCGTGCTCGACAGCCGACACGCGCGCATCCCGGCCCGCGACAGCCCCGCCCGCGACGGCATGGACGGGCTGTGGCTGGTCACCTGCTATCCGTTCGACGCGGTGGTTCCGGGCGGCCCGCTGCGCTATGTGGTGCAGGCGCGCCGGCTGAAACTGAACGACGGCGTGGCGATTTCGCCCCGCATCGCGGGAACCAAAAACGAACAGCCCGGTCAGAACCTGTGATTGGTGCGGTTCCTTGCCGTGGAACGTGCCGGCACGGCGTGAGTCCCTCCCCATAGTGGCCGTGCCGGCACACCAATCATGGTGTTTCCTCTCACGTCTCCGACGACGTTTATCCCGGCGCAGCCGTTCACTGCGTCGGGATTTTTATGCGCGCGATCCGGCAATCGCCCGGTGCATCGCCTCGATCTCGGCGCGATAGTCCGCGGCGTGGAAGATCGCTGAGCCGGCCACGAAAGTGTCGGCGCCGGCGGCGGCGATCGCACCGATGTTCTGCGCGGTGACACCGCCATCCACTTCGAGCCGGATGTCGCGGCCGCTGGCCTCGATCCGCTCGCGCACCTGGCGCAGCTTGTCCAGCGTGCCCGGGATGAATTTCTGGCCGCCGAACCCCGGGTTCACCGACATGATCAGGATCATGTCGAGCTTGTCCATCACGTAGTCGAGATGATCCAGCGGCGTGGCCGGATTGAACACCAGGCCGGCCTGGCAGCCGGATTCCCTGATCAGGCCGAGCGTGCGGTCGATGTGTTCGCTGGCCTCCGGATGGAAGCTGATCAGGCTGGCGCCGGCCTTGGCGAAATCCGGCACGATGCGGTCCACCGGCTTGACCATCAGATGCACGTCGATCGGCGCGGTGATGCCGAACTTGCGCAGCGACTGCAGCACCATCGGGCCGATCGTGAGATTCGGCACGTAATGGTTGTCCATCACGTCGAAGTGCACCCAGTCGGCACCGGCGGCCAGCGCTGCGGCGGTGTCCTCGCCGAGCCGCGCGAAATCGGCGGCGAGGATGGAGGGGGCGATGATGGGGGATTGCTTGCTCATAAGCCGGGAATCGGGAATCGGGAATCGGGAATCGGGAATCGGGAAGATTATGAAGCCTCGTGCGACAAATGCCACCGCATGGCCGCTTCTACCATTCCCCATTCCCGGCTCTGATCACTTGAACCCGCGCTGCTCTTTGATCCGGTCGTACGCCGCATTGATCTCGCTGGCGCGCGATTCGGCGCGCTTGCGCATGTCTTCGGGCAGGTCGCCGAGGCGGTCGGGGTGGTGTTCGGAGATCAGCTTGCGGTAGGCGCGCTTGATCGCGCGTTCGTCGGCGTTGCGGTCGATGCCCAGCACCGCGTACGGGTCCGGCCCCTGCGGGGTGCGCTGTGGCGGCACGTAGCCACCGCCGCTGCCGTAGTGCTGGTTGCCGCCGCGCGGGCCGCCGGGGCCGGCGTTCCACGCGTAGCCCTTCATCGCCATCAGCGCCATCAGCTCCATGTCGCTGATGCGCAGGGCGAAGGCAAGCTGGCGCAGGATCGACATCTTCTCCGGCGGCGGATTGCCTTCGGCCAGCACCGTCTCGATCACCACGTCGAGCACGGGGAAGGCATGGTCGCGACGCAGGCCGACCCAGTTGCGCAGCTCGGCGATGGTGCGGGTGACGTCGAACTCCGGCTGCTTGCCCACGTTGAAACTGACCACCGCCTGCTTGCGCAGCTCGGCATCCAGGTTCATCCGCGTCATCAGCCGTTCGGCGATCGCGATCTCCTGCTCCGACACGCGGCCGTCGGACTTCGCCACCGCGCCCAGCAGGGTGAACAGCGGGCCCACGAAACCGCCGGCTTCCGGCGTGGCGTTCTTGCGCTGGCTGTAGCGCATGTTGTCGAAGATGAAACCGAGCACCGCGCCGGTGACCGCACCGGGCAGGTGGCCGATGATCAGTCCGAAGAACGCGAACCACAGGGTATAGGTGAAGCTCATGGCTGCCCTTGCGGTTGGGCTTGCGGTTGGGGAAGTTGCGCGCTGTACCAGCGCGCCAGCGCGTCGAGCTCGGCGTCGCTGACCGGGCCGATCGCGGCGCGCATCACCGGGATGCTGCGGCGGCCGTCGCGGTACTGCTTCAGCGCGTCGCGCAGATAGTCCAGCCGCTGCCCGGCCAGGTTCGGCACGCCGGGCATGCTGGCGTGGCCGTCGGCACCGTGGCAGGCGGCACACAGGCCGAGCCGGGCCGGGGCTGCCGGCGTGCCGGCATGGAGCGTGGGGGCGGCGAGCAGGACCAGCACCGCGATCAATGGAATGCGCATCGGCAACACATGGGGCCAAAGGACGCCAATTCTAGCAGTGCCCCCGAAACCCCACAGCGCGTTACCGGCGACGGTGCCGCAACGGCTAGAATGGGCGCTTCCCCGCCATGTGGAACCCGCTGCCGTGCCCACCATCCTGCCGCAATCGAACCTTCCCGGACTCGAACTGATCCACCGCGGCAAGGTGCGGGATGTCTATGCGCTGGACGACGACCGCCTGCTGATGGTGGCCACCGATCGCCTGTCGGCATTCGACGTGGTGCTGCCCAACCCGATCCCGGGCAAGGGCGAAATGCTCACCCAGATGTCCAATTTCTGGTTCGGCAAGACCGCCCACCTGGTGCCGAACCACCTGCTCGACGTGCCGCTGGCCGACGTGCTGCCGCCGGGCACCGATCTCGCGCTGTACGAAAAGCGCGCGGTGGTGACGCGACGGCTGAAGCCGGTGCCGGTGGAATGCATCGCCCGTGGCTACCTGATCGGTTCCGGCTGGAAGGATTACCGGGCCACCGGCGCGCTGTGCGGCATCGCCCTGCCCGCCGGCCTGCAGCAGGCGCAGCAACTGCCCGAACCGATCTTCACGCCGTCGACCAAGGCTGCGGTGGGCGACCACGACGAGAACGTCAGCTTCGGCGCGGTGATCGATGCGGTCGGCAGCGAACTGGCCGGCCAGGTGCGCGACGCCACCCTGGCGATCTATCGCTGGGCAGCCGCCTATGCGGCCGAACGTGGCATCATCATCGCCGACACCAAGTTCGAGTTCGGCACCGATGCCAGCGGCAAGCTGTACGTGATGGACGAAATGCTGACGCCGGATTCCTCGCGCTTCTGGCCCGCCGACGAATACCGCGTGGGCATCAGTCCGCCCAGCTACGACAAGCAGTTCGTGCGCGACTGGCTGGAGACGCAGGACTGGAACAAGACCGCGCCCGGCCCGGTGATTCCGGACGACGTGATCGCCCGCACCGCCGCCAAATATGCCGAGGCCCTGCAGCGACTGGCAGGCATCCGGCTCGACTGAAACGTTCAACGGGGGAACGCCATGCGCACCATGCAGGACTGGCTCGACAGCTACAGCAGCGACCACCAGAACCCGACCAACCAGGTGTTCCACTGGTTCTGCGTGCCGCCGATCCTGTGGTCGGTGATCGCGCTGCTGTGGGCGATCCCGGTGCCGATCAGCCAATTGCGTCCCGGCTCGTGGGCGGTGCTGGTGATGGTGCTGGCGTTCTACTGGTACTGGCGACGCTCGCACCGGCTGGCGCTCGGCCTGCTGGTCGTGTTCGCCCTGTTCGGCCTGTTCACCAATTTCCTGCACTACCGGCTCGGCACCGCGCAGCTGTGCTACCTCGCGATCGGCGTGTTCGTGGTGGCCTGGATCGGCCAGTTCATCGGGCACAAATATGAAGGCCGCAAGCCCAGCTTCCTCACCGATCTGTCCTATCTGCTGGTCGGCCCGGCCTGGCTGATGGCCAAGCTGTTTCGCAAACTGGGGTTCAAGCAGATCACATGACGCTTCTTACGGTGATCAGCACCCTGCTGTGGTGGGTGCTCTACAGCAGCATGGCTGCGCTGGTGTTCGCCCTGATCGGCTGGTCGGTGATGCGCTGGACCGAACGCTGCGCGGTGGTGTTCAACCGCATCTACCTGGCCTGCCTGCTGTGGACGATGACCGGCCTGCTGCTGGTCGTCGGCGTGGCCGCTTATGAAGGCCACCTGCACCCGCCCTACGGCGCGCTGCTGAGTTCCGGCCTGCTGCGCTGGATGCTGGTGCTGGACATGCTGATCGGCACCGTCCTGCTGTGGCGGCTGGTGCCGCGCATCGACGCCCGCCGCATCCGCCCGGGCAGCGCCTGCATGGCGGTGGCCGCGATCATGGCGATCAGCTTCGGCGTGGCCACCAGCCTGGCCTGAAACACGGCGAAGGGGCGGGTGTCCCGCCCCTTCGATGCATCATCCGTGCGCCAGCATGCTGCCGAAGAACACCGCCATCAAGGCCGCGAAGATCATCGCCAGCACCAGGAAGATCACCAGGTAGATCACCTGCACCAGGCAGGCCTTGCCGAAGCCGATCTGGCTGCCGTTCTGCGACAGCAGCAGATAGTTCACCACGAAGGCGCCAACCAGGAATTGCACGATCAGCGACAGCAGCCCGCCGCCGCCACCGGAGCTGACCAT
The DNA here is from genome assembly GCF_001427365.1 of Rhodanobacter sp. Root561. NCBI lineage: Bacteria > Pseudomonadati > Pseudomonadota > Gammaproteobacteria > Lysobacterales > Rhodanobacteraceae > Rhodanobacter > Rhodanobacter sp. Root561. The sequence continues at coordinate 768,753 of NZ_LMGH01000001.1, read as the reverse complement.
GCCGATGATCACCATCGCCACGGCGCCGGCGATCCAGCTCAGCACCACCGCGCCCAGCGCACGCAGGTAGGACGGCATGACGCCGACCACCAGCCGGAAGGCGACGCTCAGCACCAGTGCCGCCACCAGGATGCCCACCACGATCATCACCAGCATGGCGAACAGGCCCATGCCGGCCAATGCAGCCAACGAAGAAGTACCCATAAATCCCCCGGATTGGAAAGAGAACCGCGTGACGGCATCCCCATGCCGGTCACGACGGTGACGCCAGCCTACCCGATTCCACGGCGCCCGGCAGCGCACGGGTTACGCGCGCGGACATTCAATGGAAATCGCGCGAGCGACTGTCCAGCCCGCCCAGCCACGTGCTCATGTCGGTGAGCCGCCGGGCGATCAGGTGGGCCACGCCGTCGACGCATTCCCACTGCCCCTCCACGCCGAGCAGGCGCGCTTCCAGGTAGGCGCGGCGCTGCCGCTCGGCCACCTGGCTCCAGACCACCACGTTGATGGCGCCGTGTTCGTCTTCGATGGTGATGAAGGTGACTCCGCTGGCGGTCTGCGGCCGCTGGCGCTGGGTGACCAGGCCGGCGGCACGCACCAGGCTCTGGTGCCGTTGGCCGCGCAGGCTGCGCGAATCGGCGAAACGCGCCGCGCGCAGGCGCGAACGGATCAGTTGCAGCGGATGCGGGCCGAGGCTGAGGCCGGTGCGCGCGTAATCGGACTGCAGGTTTTCCGCGGTCGAGGGCACCGGCAACACGACGGCCACTTCCGACGGACTGCCATGGCCGAACAACGGCAGTTGTGGCTCGACGCCGGCCACCGCCCACTTCGCCCGATGGCGATGGCCGGCCAGGCCGCGCAAGGCGCCCGCCTCGGCCAGCAACTCCTGCTGGCGCCGGTCGATGCCGGTGCGGGCGCACAGATCCGTCACGTCGATGAAGGCACGCGCGGCGCGCGCTGCCGAAATCCGCCCGGCCACGTCTTCGCGAAAACCGCGCACTTGCCGCAGCCCGAGCCGCAGCGCCGGCTGATCGCGCCCGTCGTCCTCCAGCGTGCAGTCCCAGTCGCTGTGGCGCACGTCGACCGGGCGCACCGCGATGCCGTGGCGCTGCGCGTCCTGCACGATCTGGCTGGGCCCGTAGAAACCCATCGGCTGCGCGTTGAGCAGGGCGCAGGCAAACGCGGCCGGCTCGTGGCATTTCAGCCAGCAGCTGGCGTAGACGATGCCGGCGAAACTGGCCGCGTGGCTTTCGGGAAAACCGTAGCTGCCGAAGCCCTTGATCTGCTCGAACAACCGCGCCGCGAACTCGGCGGTGTAACCGCGTTCGAGCATGCCGCGGATGATCCGCTCGCGATGATGTTCCATGCCGCCATGGCGTTTCCACGCCGCCATCGCGCGGCGCAGCTGGTCGGCTTCGCCGGCCGTGTAGCCGGCCGCCACGATCGCCAGCTTCATCACCTGTTCCTGGAACAGCGGCACGCCCAGGGTGCGTTCGAACACCGCCTTCAGATCCTCCGACGGATAGTCCACCGGCTCCTCGCCGCGGCGGCGACGCAGGTACGGATGCACCATGTCGCCCTGGATCGGACCGGGCCGCACGATCGCCACCTGGATCACCAGGTCGTAGAAATTTTCCGGGCGATGCCGCGGCAGCATCGCCATCTGCGCGCGGCTTTCGATCTGGAACACGCCGACGGTGTCGGCGCGCTGGATCATCTCGTACGTTCGCGGGTCTTCGGCCGGCAACGTCGCCAGGCTGTAATCCTGGCCGCGATGGGCGCGCAGCAGATCCAGGCAACGGCGCACGCAGCTGAGCATGCCCAGCGCCAGGCAATCGACCTTGAGCAGGCGCATCGTGTCCAGGTCGTCCTTGTCCCACTGGATGATGGTGCGATCGGCCATCGCCGCGTTTTCCACCGGCACCAGCTCGGCCAGCGGTGCGTCGCTGATCACGAAGCCGCCCACGTGCTGCGACAGGTGCCGCGGCATGTCGCGCAGCTCGGCGGTGAGTTTCAGCACCCGGCGCAGCACCGCGCCCTGCGGATCGAAACCGTGTTCGCGCAGGCGCTCGTCCAGCGATTGCTCACCACGCCAGCCGAAGATGCCGCTCAGCTGATCCACCTGGTCCGGCGGCAGGCCCAGCGCCTTGGCCACGTCGCGCACCGCGCTCCTGCCGCGATAGCAGATCACCGTGGCCGCCAGCGCGGCCCGCTCGCGGCCGTACTTGGCGTAGATGTACTGGATCACTTCCTCGCGCCGCTCGTGCTCGAAATCCACGTCGATGTCGGGCGGCTCGTTGCGCTCCTTGCTGATGAAGCGTTCCACCAGCAGGTTCATCCGCGCCGGGTCGACCTCGGTGACGCCGAGCGCAAAACACACGGCGGAGTTCGCCGCCGAGCCGCGGCCCTGGCAGAGAATCCCCTTGTCGCGGGCAAAACGCACGATGTCCTGCACGGTGAGGAAATAGGACTCGTACCGCAGCTCCTCGATCAGTCCAAGTTCGTGCTCGATCTGCGCGCGGACTTTCTCCGGCACGCCGCTCGGCCAGCGCCAGCGCATGCCTTCTTCAGTGAGGTGCCGCAGCCAGCTGGTCGCGCTGTGGCCTTCGGGCACCAGCTCGGCGGGATAGCGGTATGTCAGTTCGTCGAGGCGGAACATGCAGCGCGCGGCGATGGCGGTGCTTTCGTGCATCAGTGCGGCAGGGTAGATCGCAGCCAGCGCCTCGCGTCGGCGCAGGTGGCGTTCGCCGTTGCGGAAGATCAGCGCGCCGGCTTCCGCCAGCGGCACGCGATGACGGATCGCGGTCAGCGTGTTCTGCAGCGCAAGCCGGCGCCGCACGTGCATGTGCACGTCGCCGGCGGCGACCAGCGGCAGGCCGAGGCCGTGTCCGAGTTGCTGCAGGTCGTGCAGGCGTTGCGCGTCGTCCGGCCCGTGATGCAGTTCCACCGCCAGCCACGCCCGCTCGGCGAAAGTGTCGCGCAGCCAGCGGCCATGCGCGGGATCGGGCTCGCGCCCGGGCAGCCACAAGGCCAACGTGCCCGGCACGCCATCGGCGAGATCGGCGCGATGCAACCGGTACGTGCCTTTGGCCGAGGCGCGGCGACCGCGGGTGATCAGTTTGCACAGCGCGGTGTAGCCGGCTTTCGTCTCGCACAGCAGCACCAGTTTGGGGCCGTCGTCGAGCTGGAATTCGGCGCCCGTGATCAGTTTCATGCCGGTGGCGCGCGAGGCCTCCAGCGCGCGCACGATGCCGGCCAGCGAACACTCGTCGGTGATCGCCAGCGCCTCGTAGCCGCAAGCCTTCGCGCGTTCGAACAGTTCGCGCGCACTGGACGCGCCGCGGCCGAACGAGAAGTTCGACAGGCAATGCAGCTCGGCATACGCGTTCACGCGAACCAGCCGTGCAGCATCCAGCCATCGCGCTCGCCCGGCGCGCAGAAGGCCCAGCCGCGCTGGCCTTGCACGGTCTCCACCACGTAGTAGTCGCGGCACACCTCGCCGCCATCCCACCAGCCGGTTTCCAGCCGCTCGGGGCCGGCCAGGATGTGCGGCGTGGGACCGCGCAGGGGAATCGGCCGCTCGAACAGCCAGGTCGGTCGTGGCGAGGGTTCCCGCCAGCCGTCGTCGTGAGTCGTCACCTTCTGCGCCAGCTCGGGCCGCGGATCGGTGGTGCTGCCCAACTGATGCACGGCGCAATCACCCAGCCGCGCGCGCAGGCGTTCGCGCAACTGTTCGATCGGCAACGCATTGGCGGGACGCTCGTCGAACAGGTCGCGGCCGGCCGGCACGAACGCGGGCAGGTCGCGCGCGACCAAGCGCATGGCGATGACCGGCTGCGGCAGTTGCACCTGCTCCAGCCGCGCGCGCGCCAGCTCGAACAGCATGCCGGCCTCGCGCTCGGGGGCGAGCAGGCCCACCTTCACCTCGGTGTGTCCCTCGCGATGTTCCAGCTGCAGCGTGAAACGCTGCACGCCGCCGTCGCGACCGGCCAGATAGGCGGACAGGTCGGCCGTCATGCGGCGCAATGGAAAGACCAGCGCACCGATGACCTCGACTTCGTGCGTCAGCTCGATGCGCAGGTCGAAGCGGTCGGGTGGCCGATACGCTTCCAGGCCGGCCGGGACCGCGCCAGTCAGGCGATCCAGCGCAAGCAGCAACTCCGCGCCGAAGCGCCGGCGCAGGCCGTCGCGCGGCAGCGCCAGCAACTGGCCCAGGCTGCGGATGCCCATGCCCGGCAAGGCCTCGGCCGCCGCCGCGGGCAGGCGACTCTGCGACAGCGGGATGCGTTGCAGCGCGTGGCGCAGTTGCTCGTCGGTGAGCACCGCCTGGCCGTCGGCGACGCCGGCCAGCACATGCGCCGCATGCGGCGTGGGCGCGGCACTGATCCGGTGGCGGAAACCCAGCGCATCGAGATCGGCGCGCAGCAGGCTTTCCAGCCGCGGCCACGAACCGAACAGGTTCAGGCTGCGGCTGACCTCCAGCACGATCGCCTGCGGCAGCAGGCTCACCTCGGCGCTGTAGCGATAGGCCACCGCGGCCAGGAACCGATGCCACTGATCGACCCGCTCAGGCTGGTACGGCAAGGCCTCGAATTGCGCCAGCAGCGCCTGCGCCGCGCTCAGTCGCTGGCCCACGCGCAGGCCGGCCTCGCGCGCGGCCGCGTTCGCCGCCACGATGCTGCGCGCATGTCCGGCGCCGGCCACCAACACGAGCGGGCCCGCGTCCGCACGACGACGGAGGACACCGTCCAGTGCCAGCTGCGGCAACGCTATGCAGGCCCACAACATGCGCGCCCGCCATCAATGCAGGGCGCGCGGCAGCGCCACCGGCTGGGCGGGCACCGCGCCGCCACGGCATTTGCGCACCCATACCCGCACCTGCGGCCGCGCCTCCAGCTCCAGCCGCAACGCCGCCGGCGAGGCATTGGAAAGATGCCGCCGGTCGCGGAACGCGAAGGCCAGCGCGCGGCCGCCGTCGGCGGCCACCTGCAGACGGCGCAACGCGCGATCGTCGGCCTGCCGCGGCCACGCCAGCACCGCGGCGCAACTGCCCGAGCGCAGGCATTGCTCCGTCGCCCACAACACGTCGGCCTCGGCCGCGCTGACGATCTCGATCCGGCGCATGTCCACGCCGTGCTGGCGCCAACCGGCCACGCAGGGCAGATACGGCGGCGCCACCATCACCACCGGCCGCGCGCCCTGGCTGAGGCGCGCCAGCGTGGGCAGCACCAGTTGCAGTTCGCCCACGCCATCCAGCGGCAGCAGGATTTCCGACAGCGCCGCCGCCGGCCAGCCGCCGCTGGGCAGCACCGCATCCAGCGCGGCCCAGCCGGTGGGCTGCTCACCGGCGGGCGGCGGTTCGGCCCGGCCGCGCCAGACCCGGCGCGCATCGAGCAGGTTCGACAAGGGCATCACGGCCGCCATCAGCCGCCCCTCAGCAGGCCGGCGAACAGGCCTTCGATGGCGAAGTCCTCGCTGGGGTCGGGATCGATCGGCTGGTAACCGGGACTGTTCGGCAGCAGCCGGATCACCTCGCCCTGCCAGTACAGCCGCTTGATCGTGAAGCGGTCGCCGCCGACGCGCGCCGCCACCACCTGGCCGTGCCGCGCCACCGGCGTGGCGTGTACGCCGACCAGGTCTCCGTCGAGGATGCCCTCGTCGCGCATCGAGTCGCCGACCACCCGCACCAGGTAATCCGGCGTAAGCCGGAACAGCCAGCGCGACACGCGCAGGCTGCGCTCGATCCGCGACTCGGAGAACAATGGCTCGCCGGCGGCGATGCGGCCGACCAGCGGCAACTCCAGGGTGTCCGCATCCAGCGCATCGGGCGCCTCCACCAGGCGAATGCCGCGCGAACGGTTGGGCTCGATCGCCAGCCGCCCCTTGGCCTCCAGCGAACGCACGTGCTTGAGCACCGCGCTGACGTGGGGCAGGCCCATCGCCTGGCCGATCTCCTCCAGCGTGGGTGCCTGGCCATCCCGTGCCACGCGGGCGCGGATGAATTCGAGGATGTTGGACTGGCGGCTGGTCAGGTGCAGGCTCATGGCCGCCATGTTTTCACCTTTTGTGGTGAAAATATAGTCTGGCGATGCATCGCCCGTTCGGCAAAATGGCATGCGAGCCGTTGCGGCAGCTCAGTTACGCGGCATTAACAAACCGTGTAGTACATTAAGCCCCATGTCGTGAGACATCCTTCCCGCTGCGTGGCGAGGCTCCCCTCCTCCTCCACGCGATCAAGACGGAACCCCCCGAAAACCCGCAGATCCCCCTCTGCGGGTTTTTTTTCGTCCATCGTCAACGCCCGCCTGATGGCTGCGCCTGTTCATTGGCCTGGCGCACGGCCCGCACAAAGCCGCCAAACGGAATGTCGGTGATGCCCACCAGCCCGATGTGGCTGTTCTCGCCATCGAGCAGGCGGCCGGTCACCGGCTGGTCGGTGTATTCGAACCAGTGCACGCCGACGACCTGCGGATTCGCCGCGGCGGCCGCGAGGTACTTCGCATAGGCTTCGCCGCGCTGCGCCTCGTTCCCTACCGGCACCACGCCTGCGCCAAACGGGCCACGATCGTTCGAGCCGAAGTGGAATTCGCTGATCAGCACCGGCTTGTCCAGCGCCTGCATCCGGGCCATGTCGATGTGGTGTTGCGGCAGGTCGGCGTAGGCGTTGAAGCTGACCACGTCGCAATACTGCGCGCAGGCCGCGACGACTTCGGGCGTGTACACCGCGAACCGGCCGCCGAGGAACAGATGGTGCGGATCGTGGCGGCGGATCGTGGCGGCCACGATGCGAAAGTAGGCGTCGGCGTAATGACTCAACCACGCGCTGTAGTCGCGGGCAATCGCCGGATGCGCCTCGCTCGGCACGGGCGCGACGTAGCCGGTGGCGTCCAGCGCTTTCCACGAGTCCAGTGGAATGCCCCACGCGGCGGCCAGCGCCTGCGGCGTCGCGTACTGCTTGCGCAGCATCGCGATGAAGCCCTGCTTGGCCGGGCTTGCCGCCTCGCCCGCCAGGGTGCCCAGCGCCAGTCCCCAGCGACCTTGCGGTCCGATGCCGGCCCAGGCCAGCTCGTTGTCGGCGAAGTAGCCGAGCAGCCAGGGATCGTCGCACACGTCGGCGCTGGCCTTCGCCACCGCCACCTCGGTGGCGGCGACGAAGCGGGGATCGAACGGGTCGGGCATGCGGCCCCAGTAATCGTAGCCACTGGAAACATTCGCGTAGTCGCCGGCGATGTTGATCGAGCGCGTATACGGCAGCCGGTGGGCCTGGCCCAACGCCGGATCGCTCCAGTTGCCGATGGTATTGAAGCCCCATGCCTGCAACCGATCCAGCGTGCGCGTGCGCCATGCGGACAACCAGCCCGCACCATCGATGCGATACAGGTTGGCCGCGTGGAAGTCGAACCAGCGTCCGTGGTCATGGCCGATGCCGCTGCTGGCAGCCTGCCCCGGACGCCGGTTGTCGCCACGCCCATGAAACGCGGCCCATGCGCCACGGTCCGGCGGCAGCCCGGTGAACATGAACTCGCGCCCCTCGACACGAGTGCGCTGGTCTCCGACGCTGACCGCATTGACGCCCAGCGAAAAGAACGGGTGGCCTTCGGGCGTCACCAGTTGCCAGCGACCCGCCTGCCTTTGCGCGTGGAACCAGCCGGTCTTGCGCAGCTTTTGGCCGTCCAGACGTCCGCCATGAGCGTCGACGCCGGCGGGCTTCGCGGCCTCCGGAGCGGCCATGACCGCCGCGCGCAGCGCGGCATCGGAATCGATCTTCTCCGGCCAGCGGCCGCGCGTGGATTGTCCGTAGCGATCGACGATACCGGCGTAGGCCTCGTGCAGCATGGCCTCGCCCGCCGTGGTCGACAGCTTGCCGAACAGCAGGGTCTGCACCGCTTGCGGCCCCGGGATGCCCAGGCGAATCGCGCGCACGTGGTGTCGATCCAGCGTGCCTTGCACGGTGGTCGCCAGCAGGATCGACCGGCCGCGCAGCCCGAACGGCATCGGCGGTCCCACCTGCATGCCCTGTTCGCGTGGCGAGGTGGCGCGCAGCGGAACCACCAGCGTCTGCGCCGGCCCGGCCGGCACGCCCACGCGCGCCTGCAGACGCTGCGACCCGGCGCCATCGATCTCGATGTCCAGCGTCACCGCCCACGGCATCGCGTTCTGCACCCGCACATGCAGCTCGCCCTCGCCCGACCAATCCCACGCATCGCCCGCCGGGGTCATCACGATCGACGGATGCGCCGCCGGCTGGAACGCGTAGCGCTGCTGCGCCACGCCGTCAGCCGCGTGTTCCACCGCGCCGACACGGCGCACCTGGTCGAGACTGACCCGCGCACCGGCACGGGCCAGATCGGGCAGCTCCGGTGCAGCGGCGTGGCAGGGCTGCAGGCCGCAAAGGCAGCACAAGCCGAGCCAGCCGCGCCATCTCATCACGCGTGCCCGTGCTACCCGACGGGATGCCGGCGGACCCAGTGCTGCCAGCCGTAATACACCGGCACGCCCAGCGCGATGATCAGCAGGCTCATGCCGGCGTCGCCCGGGGCATGGATCGCGCTGGCCACGATCACGCCGAATACGGTGATCACGAAGATCAGCGGCAGCAGCGGATAGAACGGCACCCGATACGGCGCCGGCTGGTCGATGAAGTGCTTGCGATACCAGAACAGGGTGCCGATGCCGAACACGTGGCCAAGCCACTCGCCCACCGTGGTGTAGTTGAGCAACTGGTTGAAGCTGCCCGAATAGGTGAGCACGGCCGCCCAGCCACCCAGCAGGGCCAGCGCGATCTGCGGCGCGCGGGTGCGCGCATCGACGCGTCCGGCAGCACGGAAGAACACGCCGTCGGCGCCCATCGTCTGCAGCACCCGCGCACCACCGGCGATCGCGATGCTGCAATAGCCGAAGGTGGAACAGGCGATGCCCACGGCGATCACGGTGGCGCCAGCGTCGCCGAACAGGCCGCGCATCAGGTCGGCCGCCGGCGCCGTGCTGGCGGCAAGCCCGGCATGGCCCAGTCCGGCCAGGTAGGCGTAATTGACCAGCACGTAGCAGACCACCACGCCGACCATGCCCATGCCCAGTGCCCGCGGCAGGGTGCGCTGCGGATTGCGCACCTCACCGGCGAGATCATTGAGATAGTGGAAGCCGCCATAGGTGAACAGCACCGGCAGCAGCGCGCCGGCAAACGCCCAGGACGACACCGGATGGAGCGTGTCCGTCGCCAGCACCGGCCCCGACTGGCCATGCGCCAGCACCAGGCCGGCGACCACCAGCAGCGTGACGGCGACCAGCTTCAGCACGGTGAAGATGTTCTGCATCCACGCGCCGGCACGGATGCCGAACAGGTTGATGCCGACGATGAACACGATCGCGCCCACCGCCACCGGCTTCACGTAGACCTGCGAGGGCAGGCCCAGCGCCGTGCACAGGTAGTCGGCAAACATGGTCGCCACCGCGGCCACGCTGCCGGGGTAGTTGATCAGCGCCATGGTCCAGCCGAACAGGAAACCGGGCAGCAGGCCGAACGCCTCGCGCAGGTAGACATAGATGCCTCCCGCCTGCGGGCGCCGCGCGCCCAGCTCGGCGTAGCACAGCACGCCGGCCAGCGTCAGCAGGCCGCCGATCACCCACAACACCAGCACCTCCGCCCCGGAGGAAGTGCTGCGTGCCACGGTGGCCGGGGTGAGGAAGATGCCTGCCCCGATCACGCCGCCGATGACGATCATCGCGGCGTCCCAGGTGTTCAGGCGACGGGCATAGGCATTGGCGGGTTCGGTCAGCATCTGCCTACCTTGCCATTGTCCGGGCCGTTTCAGCCAGTCCCATCGGCTGTCTGCTACGGTTCACGCACACGCGAGCGGGTTCCATCCATCGCCTGCCTTCCGGAAGACCGCAAACGATGAACAACCTTGGCCTGCTGCCGCTCTGCCTGGTCGCGCTTGTCCTGGCCAGCTACTACGGCTACCGCCGCTACCTCAAGGCGCGCGCCCTGCTGCAGTCCTGGGCCGACGCAAACAGCTACCGGATCCTGCACGCGAAGCGCCGCCTGTTGATGCCCCTGGGCATGTTCTTCACCACGTCCAGATCCCAGGTGGTCTACCACGTGGCGGTCTACGACAACTCCCTCAAGCGCATCCGCTCGGGCTGGGTACGACTGGGCGCTTACTGTACGGGCGCGATGGATGGCGACGCCATCGAGGTGAGATGGGAACATGAGCACTGAAAGCCGCCCCGGCGCGTGGAGACTCGTCGGCGCGCCCACCCGATGGCCACGAAGAACCGTCCTGCACTCCCCCACGAGGTCCCATCTTGTCCGTCACCGCCACTCGACTCGCGTTTGCCACCTCGGCCGAGCTTCCCTCGATCCAGCCCGATGACGCCGGGCTCGCGCGCCGGCTGGAACAACGCGGCATCACGCCGGTGTCCTGCGTGTGGAACGATCCGGCGGTCGACTGGGCGTCGTTCGACGCGGTGCTGATCCGCACCATATGGGATTACTACAAGCACCACGCCGACTTCATCGCCTGGCTGGACCGGCTCGACCGGCTCGGCGTCGCCACCTTCAACGACAGTCGCGTGCTGCGCTGGAACAGCGACAAGCGCTACCTGCTCGAACTGGCGGCGCACGCCGTGGCGACCATCCCGACCCGGCTCGCTGCTGCCGGCGAACTTCCGCAGGTGCTGGCATCGATGCCGGGGCAACAGGTGGTGATCAAGCCGAGCATCAGCGGCGGCGCCTGGCATACGCTGCGCGGCCGGGTCGGCGATGCGGCGTTCGCCGACGAGGTGGCGCGGCTGCCCTGCGGCATCGACTTCCTGGTGCAGCCGTTCGTGCCGGAGATCGTCAGCGCGGGCGAGTGGTCGCTGCTGTATTTCGGCGGCGAGTTCAGCCACGCGGTGATCAAGCGTCCGGCCGCCGGCGACTATCGGGTGCAGAGCGAATACGGCGGCAGCGTCGAGGCGGTCCGGCCCGACGTGGCCACCCTTGCCGCGGCCGCCGCGGCGCTGGCCGCCGTCGACACGCGGAACCACGGCGAGCTGGCCTACGCCCGCGTCGACGGGGTAGTCAGCGCCGGACGGTTCCTGTTCATGGAGCTGGAACTGATCGAGCCGTTCCTGTTCCTGGCCGGGCAGGCACACGCGGCCGAACGGCTGGCGCAGCACCTGGCGCAACGCCTGAACCTGCCGCCGGCGGCTGCGCAGCGGCACTGAAACGACGGCGCTGCGTACAATGGCTCCACCCCGCATGCCGTGACGCCCGCAACCCCCGATGTCTTCGCCACGCAAGATCCTGCACGTCGACATGGACGCGTTCTACGCGTCGGTGGAGCAGCGCGACGATCCCTCGCTGCGCGGCAAGCCGGTGGCGGTGGCCTGGCGTGGCGCCCGCTCGGTGGTCTGCGCGGCCAGCTACGAGGCACGGGTGTTCGGCGTGCGCTCGGCGATGCCGGCGGTCAGCGCCGAACGACTGTGTCCGCAACTGGTCTTCGTGCCGCCGGACTTCGTGCGCTACAAGGCGGTGTCGCGGCAGATCCGCGAGATCTTCGCGCGGCACACCGACCTGATCGAACCGCTGTCGCTGGACGAGGCCTATCTCGACGTCACCGCAACGAAAACCGGCTTGCCCTCGGCCACCGCCACGGCGGAGGCGATCCGGGCGGCGATCCGCGAGGAGACGCAACTGACCGCCTCGGCCGGCGTGGCGCCCAACAAGTTCCTGGCCAAGATCGCCTCGGACTTCCGCAAGCCCGATGGCCTGTTCGTGGTGCGTCCGCACCAGGTCGAGGCCTTCCTCGCCCCGCTGAAAGTGGGACGCCTGCCCGGCGTGGGCAAGGTGATGGAGGCGAAGCTGGCGGCGCTGCAGATCGTCACCGTGGCCGACCTGCGCACGCTGGCGCTGGCCGAGCTGGAACAGCGTTTCGGTCGCTGGGGCCGGCGCCTGCACGAGTTGTCGCTGGGCATCGACGAGCACCCGGTGCAGCCGGATCGTCCCACCTTGCAGATCTCCGCCGAAGACACCTTCGAGCACGACCTCACCCTGGACGATCTCGAACCGCACATCCGCCAGCTCGCCGCCAAGGCCTGGGCCGGCTACCAGCGCGAACGCGAGCGGGTGGCGCGCACCGTGGTGCTGAAACTGAAGACCTCCGACTTCCGCACCCTGACCCGCAGCCTCACGCCATCCACCCGACCGCTGTCCGCCGATGAACTGGGCGACATCGCCTGCGCCCTGCGCGAGCGGGTCGAACGCCCGGCCGACAGCCGCTACCGGCTGGTCGGCGTGGGCCTGTCCGGCTTCGTCGACCGCGACAGCTACCAGGCCCAGTCCGACCTGTTTGCCTGACCGCTCACTGCGCGTAACGACGCAGGCGGTCCGCCCGCGAATCGGCCTTCTTTACGTCCATGCGCAGGCTTTCGGGCAAGGCGAAGGTGTCGTCGGGAATCTTCGCGAAGCCGACCGCGGTGGCTTCCATGCGGCGGGTGTGACCGGCGCTGTCCTTCGCCTCGAAGGCCAGCAGCAGGCCGTATTCGGCATCGATCCAGAACACGCCGCTGTCGCTGCCGCCGGGGCCGGCATGGCCGGCGTGGCGGTAGCGCCAGCCGTGCGCCGGGCGACCGGCGATGCGGCGACTTTCCACCGGCGCGCAGGCAAAACCGAGATCCCAGCACGGCCTGGCCACGTCGAGCCGGGTGATCGCGCCGATCCGCACGTGGTCGGCCGGCAAGGCCCGCCGCGACGTGGACATCAGCAGCCACGCATGATCGCCACCACGCAGGATGCGGCCGCGACGCCCTGCGCCCGCGTCGAAGTCCACCCGCGTCTTGTCGCCCTTGATCCAGATCGTTTCGGCGGCGACCCCATCGTGCCCGGCCAGTGTGCGGATGCCGCTGCCTTGCAGCACCGCGTCGATCTTCACGTCGGGCAGCTCGGCCGCGGGCAGGGCGGACGCCGGCAGCGTGAGCACGGCCCACGCCATGACGATCAGGCATCGCTTCACGGCAGCACGCCCGCGTCGCGGATCGGCGTCTGCATGCGCACCATCGCCTGGCTCACGATCGGCAGGCGACCGCTTTCCAGCATGGCGATTTCCCGGGCGCTCAGGCCCTTGTAGAACGACTCGCGGAAGATCGCGATCACCAGCTTGTCGATCACCGGCACGATCATCTTGTAGCCGTACACCACGCGGATCTTCAACACGTTCGCGTCCTGCACGGTGAGCCCGCTGCGGCCGCCAGCGGACGAGGGACGGAACGCCAGGCTGTCGTTGGGAATCGCCTCGACGCCGTCGAACTGCCGCTCCTTCCAGTCGGCGAAGGCGGCCTTGGTCGGGCTGATCACCCTGATCTCGCTGACCAGCGGGTTGCTGGCCGCCACGAAGGCCTCGGCATAGGCCCTGGTCGCCTCGCCGTTGCCGACCTTGTGCGCGTACAGCGGCATCAGGCCGCGCGCCAGGCCGACCCGCATCGCGCTCATCTTCGCGTTGTGGGTGGCGCCGTTGCGGGCGGCTTCCAGCGCGGCGTAGTCGACCGTGGTCTTGACCCGGTAGAACAGGATCGCCTGCAGGATGCCCAGCAGGAACACGCCGAACACCAGGATCACCACGCAGGTCTCGACCACGGCCTGGCCGCGTTGCCGCCCACCCAGGTTCATGGCCGCCGTCCGGCAGCAGGTGGCGGGGGCGCCGAGGTGGAGGACGCCGGCGCGTCCGGCGCGGCGCCACCGAGCGCGGCAATGCCATGCGCCATCGCCGCGCTGTCCCGCTGCAGGCCGGCGTCGATGCCGGCCGCATGCTGCGCACCCTGCGCAAACGCGGCCTCGGCCTGGCGCAGCCGCACGATGCCCAGGTTGTGCCACGCCTTGGCGTGGCCGGGCTCGATGCGCAGCACGTGCTGGTAGGCGTCGACCGCGTCGTCGGGACGCTGCAACCGCACGTAGACGTTGCCGAGGCGGAACCAGAAGTCCGCGTTCTGCGGCAGCTGCTGCACCAGCGCCTGGTAGTCGGCCAGCGCCTGTTCGGGATGGCCGCCGCGGTACGCCTGTTCGGCCCGCTGCTGCTGGGCGACGGTCTTCACCAGGCGTTGCGTGGGCGACGCGGCGCAGCCAGCCAGCGCCAGCAGCATGACCACGCATGCGATGCGGATTTTCAGTGCGCCCGCCATGTCCACTCCTCGCCGCGTGCAGGCGAAAGCGCGGCGATGCCGCCCGGCGCCAGCTCCACCGTCTGCCAGGCGTCGGAGCGCAGGCAGGTGCGCCACGGCGGCAGGCTTTCGCAACACTCCAGCACGCGCCCGTCCCGGTCCAGGAAAACGATGTCCAGCGGATAGCCCATGCCGAACGTGTGCACGCCGCCGCAAGGCGTGAGCCACAGCGCCTGCGCCGCGCCGCCGTGCAGTGGCGGTCGCCCCAGCAGGCCGCGCAGGCGACTCCATGGACGATCGGCGCGCCACGCCTGCGGCACGATCGGCTGGCCATCGCGAAGAATCACGCCCGATTTCAAAAGATGCCCTCCTGGCGCATGCGCAGGTAGATGAAGTAGCCCAGCACCAGGAAGATCAGCGGGAAGAAGAACAGCACCAGCGGCAGCATCATCTTCACCGGCGCCTCCAGCGCGAGTTTCTCGGCGCGCAGGAAACGCTCCTCGCGGCGCTGCCCGGCCTGCGCCCGCAACGTGGCGCCCAGGCTGGCGCCGACCCGGTCGGCCTGGATCAGGGTGCCGGTGAAACTGGAGATCTGCGACATCTCCATCCGTTCGGACATCCGCTTCAGCGCCTCGGCGCGGGGCAGACCGGAACGGATGTCGCGCAGCAGGCGGGTGAACTCCTGCCGCAGCGGACCGGCCGGGCCCTTCTGGGTGGCCTGCTCGATGCCGCCGGTGATGTTCAGCCCCGCCTCCACCGCCATGGTGATGAAGTCCAGGTACACCGGCAGGTCCTTGATCACCAGGCGGCGGCGCTTGCTGCGCCGTTCGCCCAGCCACAGGCTGGGGTAGAACCAGCCGGCGGCGGCGCCGAACAGCATCGCCGTGCCGTAGAGCAGGTAGCCGTGCCGGTCGAGCATGCCCAGCAGCAGCCAGAAGAACGCCGCCACGAGGCCGGCACCCACCACGCGCAATCCGTACAGCTGTTCCGGGCTCAACACGAAATCCTGGCCCGCGGTCTGCAGTTGCCGGTGCGCCTGTTCCAGCTTGTCCGCGCCCAGCTTCGGCGCCAGCACGTGGGTGGCGGCGTTGACCAGCGGCCAGATCAGGCGCAGTCCGAACGGCAGCGGGTCCTGGAAGTTGCGGTCGGCCACGGGCACTTCGCGCAGCAGCCCGTAGATGCCCCAGAAGGCGAAGCCGACGCCACCGCCGATGGCCACCGCAAGCAGGATGACGACTGGGCTCATATGTCGATGCTCGTGATCTTGCGGCACATGCGATAGCCCAGGTACTCCATCACCGCGGCCACCGCGATCACCGCCCAGCCCACGTAGGAGTGATACATCTCGTGCATCGTGTCGGGGTAGGCGAAGCTGAGGAAGCCGATCAGGCCGACCGGCATCATCGCCATCACGATGCCTTGCAGGCGGCCCTGGGCGGTCAGCGAATTCACCTTGCCTTCCATGATCAGCCGGCGCCGCAAGGTGTCGGCCAGCGAGGCCATGCTCTCGGCCAGGTTGCCGCCCACCTCGCGGGAAATGCCCACGGCGGAGACGAACAGGGTGACGTCCTGGATCGGCACGCGGTCGTTGAAATGTTCCAGCGCCTCTTCCAGCTTCACGCCCATGCGCTGCTCGCGCAGCAGCAGCGCGAACTCCTGCGCCAGCGGCGGCTCGACGTCGCGCGCCAGGCTTTCCAGCGCCGGGGTGAAACCCAGCCCCGCGCGCATGCTGCCGGCCACCATCATCAGCCCGTCCGGCAGCTGTTGCTGGATCTGGTTGATGCGTCGCTGGCGCAGCCACCGGTAGATCTTCTTCGGCAGCACCAGGATCAGCACCAGGGTCACGATGGCCAGCAGCGGGTTGCCACTGAGGAACCACACCAGCAAGGGCACCAGCACCATCGCCACGGCGTTGAGGCGGAACAGGTTCCGCTCGTCCATGAACATGAACATGTCGGCGAGATTGAAGCGGGCCTGCTCGGTGAACGCTTCCTGGTAGCGCCCCCAGAACACCGTCGAACTGCGCGCCGCCAGGTAGCCGATCGCGGCGACGGCGAGAAACACCACGATCGCGACGGGAAGCAGGCTCATGCGCGATCGTCCTCGTTGATCTTGAAGATCGACAGGTCGACCGGCACCCCGCGATCGGCCAGCTCCTCGTAGAACTCCGGCACCGCGCCGGTGGCCGCGTATTCGCCGCGGACCTTGCCGCCGGGGCCGCCCTGGTCGCGGGCGCGGAAGGTGAACAGGTCCTGCGCCTGGATGGTGCCGCTCTCGATGCCGGTGATCTCCGAGATGTGGGTGATCTTGCGCGAGCCGCAGGGGAAGCGGCGCTGGTGGATGATCAGGTCGATCGCCGAGGCGATCTGCTCGCGCACCACGGTCATCGGCAGGTCCATGCCTGACATCATCACCATCACCTCCAGGCGCGACAGCGCATCGCGGGGCGAGTTGGCGTGCGCGGTGGTCAGCGAACCCTCGTGGCCGGTGTTCATCGCCTGCAGCATGTCCAGCGCCTCGCCGCCGCGGCACTCGCCCACCACGATGCGGTCCGGGCGCATGCGCAGCGAGTTGCGTACCAGGTCGCGGATGGTGATCAGCCCCTTGCCCTCGAGGTTGGCCGGACGCGCCTCCATCGCCACCAGGTTGGGCTGGCTCAGCCGCAGCTCGGCCGCGTCCTCAATGGTGACGATGCGCTCGTGGTCGGGGATGAAGTTGGAAAGAATGTTCAGCAGCGTGGTCTTGCCCGAACCGGTGCCGCCGGTCACCACGATGTTCCTGCGCTCGCGCACCGCCACCTGCATGAACTCCAGCATCTGCCGGTTGACCGAGCCGTATTGCAGCAGGTCGTCGCCGCTGAGCTTTCGCTTGCTGAACTTGCGGATGCTCAGGCTGGGCCCGCGCAGCGCCACCGGCGGGATCACCGCGTTGACGCGCGAGCCGTCGGCCAGGCGCGCATCGACCATCGGCGAGCTCTCGTCGATGCGCCGGCCCAGCGGTGCCACGATGCGCTCGATCGCCGCCAGCACCGCCTTGTCGCTGGTGAAGATCACCTCGGACTTCTCGATCCGGCCCGCACGTTCGATGTAGATGTCGTCCGAGCAGTTGACCATCACCTCGGTGACCGTCTCGTCCGCCAGCAGGTCCTCCAGCGGCCCCAGTCCGATCGCCTCGTCCAGCACCTGCTTGGCGAGCCGGCGGCGGTTGATCGTGCGCGGCAGTTCGTCGGCAAACTCGCGCTCGATGATTTCCTCGATCAGCGACGAGGTCTTCTGGCGCAGGTCGTCGTCCGTCATGCCGCGCACGTCGACCCGGCGCAGGTCCATCTGCCGCACCAGCGACTGGTGCACGCGGGTGCGCCAGGCCAGCATGTCGGCCGATGGCTGCAGCGTCGCGGGAAGGCCGGTCACCGGTGCGGCCGGCGGCTCGACGGCCGGCGGCGAGGCCACCGGGTCGAGATGGACCGGCGCGTTGGCGGCACGCTGCGGCACCCTCACCGGCGCGGCCTCGTCCTGGTCGACCAGCACGCGCAGCCGGTACGAACCGATGATGACGATGTCCTCGCGGCGCAGCGGGCCGTGCTCGCCCTGCACCCTGGCCCCGTTGATCACCACCGGGGCGCGGCCACC
The DNA here is from genome assembly GCF_001427365.1 of Rhodanobacter sp. Root561. Lineage (NCBI taxonomy): Bacteria > Pseudomonadati > Pseudomonadota > Gammaproteobacteria > Lysobacterales > Rhodanobacteraceae > Rhodanobacter > Rhodanobacter sp. Root561. The sequence continues at coordinate 750,988 of NZ_LMGH01000001.1, read as the reverse complement.
GAGCACCTCGATGAAGACGCCGCCCTTGCGCACGCTCAGCATGGCGTGCTCGCGGCCGATGTTCCAGCCCTGCAGGATCACCAGGTTGTCCTCGCCGCGGCCGATGCCGCAGGCGTTGTGCAGGCAGCGCACCTGGCGCGGGTCGCGGTTGGCGGTTTCGATCAGCACTTCGAACATGGCTTCACCTTCAATCCACGATGTCCTTGCCGGCGACCTTGCGGAAGTCGTCGCGCAGGCGGTCGCTCTTCTCGATCAGTTCGCGGTTCTCCGGCGAGTCGGGGGTGATCACGATCGGCGTCACGAAGATCACCAGGTCGGTGCGATTGCGCTGGAAGTCGCGCGAGCGGAACAGCGCGCCCAGCACCGGGATGTCGCCCAGTCCGGGGACCTTGTCGAAGGTCTTCGAGGCGCTGGCGTCGACCAGGCCCGAGATCACGATGGTGTCGCCCTCGTGCACGTTGAGCTGCGCGCTGGCACGGCGGGTGATGAAGCCGGGATAGCCCTGCACGTTGACGCTGGGATCGATCTTGCTGATCTCGGTCTCGATGTCGGTGGAGATGTCGCCCTTGCTGTTGACCACCGGCGCGATGTGCAGCTTGATGCCGTACTGCTTGTATTCGACCGTGGTTTCGCCCAGGCCCTGGCTGATCGGGATCGGCACCTCGCCGCCGACCAGGAAATCGGCAACGCCGCCGCTGCGGGCGGACAGCTGCGGCGCGGCGAGTTCCCACGCGTTGCCGTCCTGCATCATCAGGTTGATCTGCGAGGCGATCGAGGTGGCGATGCCGAAGTACGACGGCGTGCCGGGCACCCGCAGCGGCAGGTTGGCCGGGCCGCCGTCGGCGCCGATGCCGGCGAAGCCCTGCGGGGTCATCCGGTAGTAAGGATTGGTGACCCAGTCGTGCACCAGGCCGCCGCCGGGGCCGGCGATCATGCTGTCCCACTTGATGCCGAGCTGGTTGATCGCCTTCTTGTCGAACTCCATGATGCGCACGCGCATCATCACGGTGGGCTTCATCTCCACCGCGTTGGCGCTGGTGAAGTCGAGCACCTGCGGGTAGATCTTCCTGATCGCCGCGATGTGCGCCATGTCCGCCTGCGACAGGTCGCTGCCGGTCAGCACCACGTTGCCGCCCACGGTGGCGACCGAGATCGCGCTGTCCTCGCCCAGCAGGCGCTCGACCATCCCGGCCGCTTCGGCGCTGTTGCCCACCACCACGTGCACGCTGACGCTGCGCTGGCTGCCGTCGGCCATCCACAACTGCACCGAGGTGTCGCCGGGCTGGTTCGCGATCAGCACCAGCTCGCGGCTGCCGATCGCCTTGACCTGCAGCAGCTTGCCGTCGCCCACCGCGACCCGCTTGAGCGGGCCGGGCGCGCTCTGCACCAGCGCCTGGCCCGCATACATGCTGAGCGAATCGCCGATCACCGGGGAGGTCGCGCGCGCCTCGCGCAACGGCAGCGCGAGCGCCGCGGCGCACAGCGCCAGCCATGCCAGAAAGGTCGCCGTCGCCCGGCCGGAATGTTTGCCTGCTTCCATGTTCAACTGTTCCCGCCGATGATGAATTGAATGCCGTTGCCATGCACCGGCCGGCCCAGCCGCAGCAGCTCCGCCTTGCTCAGCGTCTTCAGGTCGAACGGCTGCTGGTTGCCGGCCGGGCGCAGCATCACGCGCAACTCGCCGACCTTCATCGCCATGCCCAGGCGCTGCGCGTCGTTCGGCGCAAGCCCGAGCGTGATGTTCGAGTAGGTGTCGTCGTCGCCGTCAGGATTGCTGCTGCGCAGGCCCTTCGCGCGCTTGCCGGTGGCCAGCACCGGCACGTCGCCGAGCAGCGGACGGATCTGCTCGCTGTTCTCGCCGTCGAGCAGCAGCAGGATGTCGAGATGGTCGCCCGGCACGATCAGCCCGGAGACCGAGTTGGACTCGTCCACCTGGATCGAATACGCCACCTTGCCCGGCTCGATCACGTTGGAGAAATGGTCGGTGACCCGGTCCACCGCGCTGCCGCCGATCGGTGCGCCCTGCGCCAGCGGCACCCGCAGCACCTGGCCCAGGTAGTCCTCGTAGTTGTCGGGCGTCAGTGCATCGGCGGGCACGAACTCGGCCGGCACCTCGCGCACGGCGATGTCGTCCTGGCTGATGCTGGCGCCCTTCTCCAGGTCATGCACCGGCACCACCACCTGGCGCGTCTCGGTGGGTCTGGTCTGCGTGCGCGCGGCGACCTGCTTGTTGATGTAGTGCACCGCCATCAGGCTGGCCACGATGCCGAGCAGGATGGCGCCGCCCAGGTAGAGGAAGTTGCGGTTGACCGCCGGCATGCGTCGTTCCATTCGATTCATATCCAGGAGATGGAGAGTGCGTAGACAAAGCTGGTGTAGGCATCGCGCAGCGCGTCGGCGAGCTGGCGGATGACGTTGGGATTGGCCAGCAGCACCGTCACCAGCAACAGCACCACCACGGTGTATTCGATCAGCGCACTGCCGCGCTGGCGACCACGCCGCAACGGCATGGCGGGGTGGCGCGCGTTCCTTCGAATGAACATGTCCGCCGTCCTCCCGTTCACGGATTCACCAGGTTGATCGTCACTTGCGACTGGCCGTCGAGCGGGCTCATCACCAGGGTCATCTTGCTGTCGCCGCGCTCGTAGCGCAGGACGCAGCCGTCGTCGGCGCAGCGGTTGGCGTCGACCGGTTTCCAGCCATCGGCACCCAGTCGTTCGCGGAAGAACGCCTCGTTCTGCCGCGGCGAAAGGCGGTTGCGCATCGCCACGGTGCGGGCGGGCGTGGGGTCGTCCGGATAGGCGATGTCGTTGAACACGGTCGAGCCCATCGGCCGCGGCAGGCCCTTGCCGCGCTCGAAGTGTTTCGGCGCGGTGGCCACGTCGACGATGCCAATGTTGCCCTTGCTGCCGCTGCCCGATGCGCTGACCTGCACGGTGACGTAGTAGTCGCCCTCCATGTGGCCGACCACCTGCGCCGCGCCCATCGGGTTCACCACCACCCGGCCGTTCCACAGCTTGCGATAGAAGGCCACCACCTCGGCCTGGCTCTGCGACGAGGTGAACACCCGGGCATGCATGTCCAGCCCGTTGAAGACGATGTGCCGGGAAACGTCGGCCGCATCCGTGCCGGCCGGCAGGTCGGGCTGCGGCCACGCCGCGGCGGCGGCGCCCGGCAACAGGGCGACGGCCAGCAGCAGGCCGCGCCTAGTGCACATCGCGGTACCTCGTCAGCTTGTCGGCGGGCACGGCGTCGGGCGCCATCCGGCCCAGCTGGAACTTGTCGAAGCCGGGGGTGAACAGGTCGTTGACGATGGGGATCTTGCCCAGCACGTTGATCACGTCGCTGAGCACGTCATCGACCTTGTCGCCCAGCGCACTGGTCGGCACCAGCGGCCGGATCACCTCGCGCACCGTGCGGTTGTACATGGCACCCGACGCGGCTTCGCCATTCCTGCGTTCGCCGCCGCCGGTGGCCGCCCAGGTGTCGGCCAGCAGCACGGTCCGCGCCGAAAAATCCAGCTGCGCGGTATCGAGCGGATCGAGGAAGGCCAGCGCCCGGCCGTCGGCGCCCTTCAGCTTCTGCGGTCGCGCATGCACTTCGGCGGTGACGAAACCCTTCGGGTTGGGCGGCAGGTTGCCCAGCGTCCTGGTCGCCTTGGCCACGGTGCCCAGTGCGCCATCGAGGAAGCTCGGCGCGGTTTCCTGCTGGTAGACGCTCAACGACACGTCGGAAGTCTTCAGCAGCGCCTGGTTGGCGAAGCTGGTCAACATGGGATCGCCGAACGCCGCCGGCGTGCGCGCGGAGGACTTGATCGGCGCCTTGGCATCGGCGAACTGGCGCGCGCGCAGTGCGGTCTGCACGGTGGCCTTGCGCGGCAGGCCGGCATCGGCCAGGGCCGGATCGACGGTGGCGGCCCAGGCCGCCTGGCGGGCGGCGGCCTGGGTCTGCTGCTTGATGTGGATGTACTGGCCCAGCAGCATCACGCCCGCCGCCAGCGGCACCAGCACGATGCAGGCCACCGCCATCTCCACCAGGCTCTGCCCGCGCTGGTGCCGGCCGCCGATCGACGACGACATCGTGGCCGTGCGCAATGGCTGCGTTCGAACAAGGCGCATCGTCGTCTCCATGGCTTGGCGCTAGCGGGCCTGGGTCACGGCAAGCTTGCCGGGCAGCACGAACACCTTGTCGTCGATCGGCGTGCCGACGCTCATGCTGTCGGTGGTCAGCTGGTAGCCATTGCCGTCGGCCGGCTTGTTCGACAAGGTGATGTTGTCGACCGGGGCGTCCATGCGGTCGGCGTCGGCCGCGGTATCGGTGACGAAGCCCCACTTCCTGCCGCCACTCCACACGCAGGTTTCACCCTGGGAGCTGCTCAGGCGCACGCACGGCTGGCCGGCCACCTTCGCTTCGCCGCCGGACTGGCCGACCAAGTCGCCTTGGCCCTGCTTCTGCAGCTCGCCCATGACCTGGGCCCGCAGCTTCGCGTCGTCCTGCGCCACGTCATCCTGTGCCGCGCCGTCCTCGTCGTCACCGGCAACGGCTTCGCGCACCACGCCGTCCGAATGCTCGCGGGTGGCGGTGCCCTTGACCAGGTCCGCGACCGTGGTCGAGCCTGGCTCGACGATGGTCAGCCGCGCGTCGTGCACCGGTTCGAACACGCAGCCCGCGGCAGACGCCCCGGCGCTCCTGAAGTCCCAGCGATCCGCCTTGACCGCCATCCGCTCGCCGTCGTACCAGGTTTCCAGATAGGTGTGGCCCAGCTTGGCCACCACGTCGTCGGCCAGCGGCTTCACCGGCACCGCCCCGGCGCTGCAGCGGGCGAGCGCCTCGCGATAGGTGTGTTCCGCCGCGGGCACGCCATCGTGCAGCAGCACGCTGGTCTGGTTGAGGTGGATCGGCGGCGTCTTCTGCGCCAGGTTGACCGCGCCGTCCTGCGCATCACCGCCACTGTCGCCACCGTCGCCGGCCGAGCAGCCGACCAGCGGCACGGTCGCCAGCAGGACGGTGCACAACGCCACCGACAGTTGCCGCAGAGGGCGTCGGTGACCCGGGGTGTTGCTGCTGCACGATCCCTGCGCGATGCCGCTCCGTGTTGTTCTTGCTTCGATCATGGTTTGCTGTTTCCACTGGGTGTGAGGGGGGAAGGTGTGCCGCTGGCCATCAGGATTTGCCCGGCACGCACGGAGCCACGGCGCCATAGGCGATGGCGACCTCCTGACGGGTGTTGCATGGCGTGTCGATCAGCCGCGCCTGCCAGTAGGGACTGAACAGGCTGCCCATCTCGCGGCTCGACGGACTGATCACGTTGTCGAACAGGCCGAACCCGCGCGGACGGCTGAAGTACACCTGGGCCGAGGACAGGGCGGTCATGTCGTTGGCGACGGTCTGGTCGGGCGCCTCGAAATCCGGCGGCCCGCCGATGCCCGGCACGTTGTCGCTGGTGCGCACCGTCTTCATCGGCTGCTCGACCAGCACGGTGAACACCGGACCCACGTCCATCGCCTCCACGCCGTTCTGCTTCGCGCTGCGATCGTTGTCGTAGGGCACGGTGGCCTTGTTGTCGGCGATGTCGTCGTAAGGCTGCAGGCCGGGGCTGCTGGCGGGCGTGTAGTTCCTGAGCCAGGCCTTGCTGCTGCCGCCGATGGCCGGCGAGGAAAGCACCTTCTTGCCCGCCTTGCCGTTGTCGATGCCCTCGGCGTAGCGCTTGTAGTGGCCGCGATCGATCTCGTACGGCGAATCCCAGCCGCGGCCGTTGTTGAAGCCCGGGCTGGCCACCGAGCGGAACGAGCGCGACATGCTGTTCACCGCCGCGCCGCCACCCCAGGCCAGCGGCTCGTTCACGCCCAGCCAGCCGACCTTGACGTTGAGCGTGTCCACGCCCACCCACTGGGTGTAGCCGATCAGGTCGGTGCCGCCACGCTTGTGGATCGGCCCGATGCCGCCCTTGCGCTCGCGCGAGAAACCGTCGCGCGCCTCCATCACCACGTTGGCGAAGCGGTCGGCCCCGGCATCGCGCCGGCCGGAGGTGGGGATCGTGTAGTGGGTGACGTAGGAGCGCGCGTCGAGCGCGCCCTGTTCCAGCAGCGCATAGCCACGGGCGCCGATCTTCGCCTTGCCGTCGGTATTGCGTTTGACCACCTCGGGCACCAGCTTCAGCGCCTCCTGCGATTCCACCGTGGCGATGCCGCGCGAGGCGACGGAGTACGCCTTGTTGATCGCCGCGATGGCGGTCACGCCCGCCGAGAACGCCACCTGCATGCCGTCGCGGATGGTCTTCACCACCGTCTTCACTTCATTCAGCGCGGTGACCACTTCCTGCAGCGCCGCGCCCACCTCGGCGCCGACGATGCTGACGTCGAAGATGATCGCGATCGCCTGCACCGCATCCTTGAAATTGTCGGTGCCGCGCAGGGTGAAATTCGTCCACGAATACCAGCTGGTCATCTGCGCCACGGCCACCTCGTTGGCGACCTCGGCACGGTTCATGTAGGCGATCAGGTTGTACGCGCGCGCCTGCTGCACGGCGGCGCTGTAGGCCGCGGCATCGGCGGCGTTGACCAGCTCCACCTTCTTCGACACCGCCTGCCCGGTGTTGAACACCACGATCACGCCGATGCACAGCACCAGCAGCGCCACGACCGCCAGCACCAGCGCCTGGCCACGCTGGCGGTCACGCGCACCGGCACGCGACGGCCGCCGCTTGGCGCCGTCGCCACTTGTTCCATCGTCGCTCGACCAGGCCATTGCACACCCCCATGTCGGGAACCGGACACCCGTGCAGGCCGGCATCGCTGCCGGCGCGCACGGACGCCCCCGCGAACGCGGCAAGGCCGCATCCGGTTCGTCAGTTCTTGGCGGTGCTTACTTGGCGGTGGCGTTGTTGTAGCTGTTGAGGGTCTTGTCCTTGGTGCCCTCGGAATGGGCCTTGTTGCCCTGGTTCTTCGCCCGGTTGATGTCCTGCGTTGCGCTCTGGCCGGAGAGCTCCTTGGCCATGCCGCCGATCTGGGCGCGCGCAGTGCCGCCGAAATACGTCACGGCCGCAATGGCGGCGATCGCGATGAGGGCGGTGATGATGATGTACTCGGTCATGCCCTGGCCACGCTGGCGGACACGGATCCCTGTGTTGCGAATGAAACGAGCTTTCATGGGCTACCCCTTTCTCTAGTGATGGTGGGACCGCCGACACGGCCGGCCCAGACAGACTTCGATGGAAGGTGATGCGCCCCCTGGTCAGTCGTTTCGACCACGCATCGTTCAGAAGCGACAACGTCAATGCTTTCGCAAGCGGTCACTCCTGTCGAAGGAACTTACCGAAGGCGTGCTGCAAGTTTGTGAAGGCTCCGGTTTGCATGGCCACTTTTGTGAGACGTATCACAGAAACGCCGAAAATCCACGCCGTTTCAAACAGTGGAGCTGAATGGGCAAGACGATGCGACGCACGATCGCGATGGCGCTTGCGCATGATTTGCTATGGTGCGCGCTCTTCGGATGTCGCTGGAGACCATCGATACATGCGCAAACTCCTGTCTCGTTCGCTCGCCCTCGTGCTCGCCCTGTCCGCGGCATCGGCCGTTGCCACCGAGCTGCCAGACCACGACGTGTCCGGCAGCCACGACCATCCGGTGGTGTCGCGCTTCGCCGACTCGTTCATCGTGGGCTACGCGCAGAAGGATTACGGCAGCGCGACCCTGCCACTGGGCCGCTACGACACCGACCAGCCGAGCCGCTTCGCCCGCAGCGAAAAGGCGGAAGGCAAGCTCACCCGCATCGCCTATGCGGTGCCGGCCGGCAAGAGTGCGCTGGAGGTCTACCGCAATTTCGCCCAGGCGCTGAAGGCCGCCGGTTTCCAGTTGCGCTTTCATTGCAGTGGTGACGAGGGCTGCGGCGGTTTCGATTTCGGCAGCGCGCTGATCGAGCCCCTGCTCGACCAGATGCACGGCGACCGCAACCTGATGGTCTCCACCCTGGAATCCGCCGACGGCAACGTGCAATCGCTGACCGCCCGACTGCAGCGAGCCGGCGGCAACGTCGATCTTTCGCTGCTGGTCAGCCAGAACGAGCAGCAACCCGTGGGCGTCCTGCTGCAGATCGTCGAGGCCAAAGCCATGGCCACCGGCCAGGTGACGGTCGACGCGAAGGCGATGAGCCAGGGCCTGGCGCAAAGCGGACACATCGCGCTGTACGGCATCCACTTCGCCAGCGACAGCGCGGTGCTGGACAAGTCATCCGGCGGCACGCTGGCGGAGATGGCGAAGCTGCTGAAGACGCAGCCGTCGCTGAAGGTCTGCATCGTCGGCCACACCGACAACAGCGGCGCACTGGCGCACAACCTCGCCCTGTCGCAACAGCGCGCCGAGGCGGTGACCAAGGCGCTCATCGCGGATTACGGCATCGCGCCGGGCCGGTTGGCGGCGAAGGGGCTGGCCTCCTACGCGCCGGTGGCCAGCAATCGCGACGACGACGGCAAGGCACGCAACCGGCGCGTCGAACTGGTCGAGCAGTAACGTGCAGACATCGGCTGAGCGGGTCGCCGACGACAGGCGGCCCGCGCCGCGCTCACTCGTCCCGCGGGCGCCCGAAGCGCGGCAGGTTCCAGTGCCAGTGCAGTGATGCAAAGCGCAGGCCGAAGCAGAACAGGATCGGCAGCCAGGTGGCCCATACTGCGGGCCAGTGCAGATATTCGCCGAGCACCGCCAGCGCGGCGCCGGCCAGCGCGGCCAGCGCGTAGATCTCCTGCTGCAGCACGATCGAGACCCGCGCCAGCAGCACGTCGCGCGCCATGCCGCCGCCCACGGCGGTGATCATGCCAAGCAGGATCGCCACCTCGGCGTTGTGGCCGAACAGCAGCGCCTTGTGCGCGCCGTACACCGCGAACAGGCCCAGCCCCATCGCATCGAACAGCCGCACCGGATAGGTCAGTCGCTCCACCCACGGATACGCCACGATGGTGAGCAGGGCGGCGATCACCGCGGTCAGCAGGTAGCGCCAGTCCGACAGGCCCGCCGGCGGCACCGCGCCGATGCACAGGTCGCGGGCGATGCCGCCGCCGCAGGCGGTGATGTAGGCGATCGCCAGGATACCGAACAGATCGAGGTTGCAGCGCCGCGCGGCGGTGGCGCCGCTGATCGCGAAGGCGAACGTGCCGGCCAGGTCGACCAGGTTGAACAACAGTTGCTCGTTCACGTTGCCGACTCACTGCGGGCATGCCGACGGGGCGGCGCATGCCCGCCATTGAACCAGCTTCAGGCGAGCTTGCGCGAGACCGCGAAGGAAACCAGGTTGCCCAGGCCGGTGGCGCCAGCGAGCACGGCGACCATGCCGGGGGTGACTTCCTGCCAGCCGAACCACTGGATCAGGCCGAAGGCGAGCCCGACGAAAATCAGCACGATGCCCCAGCGCAGCGACGAATGGCGGCGGCGCTGTTCCTCGTCGAGCAGGATCGACTTGACCAGCTCCTCCGAACCGCCGGCGCCGATCATGCGGCCGCGGGCCCGGGCATCGACCACGACCTTGATGGTGTAGGCGATGCAGATGAACAGCACGATCGGAATCAGGATCTCGAAATTCATGGAAAACTCCCTGGGCAAAGGCCACGAAGATGGGCCCGTTGAACCCACAGATACGGGCCGCGCCGGATCGGTTGCAGCCGCCCGCTTGCAACCGATCCGGCGATGCGCGTATCCATGACTCCATGGATGACATCCGCCAAGCCGATCGGGCCCTGGTCGACGCCGTGCTGGCCAACCGGCCGGGCGCGTTCGAACGCCTCGTGCGCGAGTACCAGGGACTGTGCTGGCACATCATCCAGCGCATGGTGCGGCATCCAGAGGACACCCGCGAGCTGTGCCAGGACACCTTCCTGCGCGTGCACCAGTGCCTGCATCAATACCGCCACGAGAGCGCGCTGAAATCGTGGATCGGTCGCATCGCCTTCACCATCGCGCTGCGCCACCTGCAGCACAAGCGCATCGCCCTGGTCGAGCCGGGCGGTGACGACGGCGAGTCGCTGGTGGACAGCATCGGCGACGGTTTCGACCTGGAGGCCGCCTGCGCCGACGAGGAAACCGCCCGCCACCTGCATGAGGCGATCGAGGCGCTGCCGCCCTTGCAACGCACCTTGCTGACCCTGTATTACCTCGAAGAGACGTCCATACCCGAGATCGCCCGCATCACCGGCATGGCCGCGGGCACGATCAAGAGCCATCTGTTCCGCTCGCGCCTGCGCCTGCGCGACGCGCTCGAAACACGGACAGGAGTTGCCGCATGATTCCCCACGACGAAGACCACATCCCCACGTTCGACGATGCTGCGCTCGAGCGCGAATGGCAGGCGCAGGAAAGCGCCATGCGGCGCGAACGGCTGCAGCTCGATCCCGCCGGCGACGATGCACGCAGCCGGCGCTACCGGCTGATCGCGCGCAGCCTGCGCCAGCCGCCGGCCGAATCGCTGCCGGCGGACTTCGCCCGGCAGCTGGCCAGGCGGGTCGGCGCCGCAGCGTCGGTGGCCGCGCCGTCGTCAGCCAGCCCGGCGGGAAGCTCGTTCGAATTCAGGCTGGTGCTGGTACTGGCCTCCACCCTGGTCATCGCCGCGGTCGCGGTGGTCGCGATCTACGGCCAGGCGTGGCTGCCCTCCTTCGCCGAGCTGCTGCCGAAGCCGCCGGCCACCCGCTGGCTGCTGGCCCTGGCCGGCTGCATCGGCGGCTCGTGGCTGCTGGGCTTCTGGCAGCAGCGCAGCCACTGAGCGCAGGAGCGCACTCCCGCTTCGGGTGCGGCGCCAGTCCGCACCCGCCTCACCACTCGATCACTGCATCCAGCCCGCGATGCAGGCCGACCAGGCCGGACACCTTGCGTATCGCCAATAGCGCGCCATCGACATACGGCTTCGCGCTGCTTCCCGCGTTGTGGCGGATCGTCAAGGTCTGGTCCGGCATGCCGAAGATCGCCTCCGCCCCCAGCACGAAGCCCGGCAGCCGCACCGCATGCACCTGGCTGCCCGCCAGCGTGCCGCCACGCGTCTCGCGAACACCCGCGGTCTGCTCCAGCGGCACCGCCAGCAGCGGCTGGCGCACCTTGCCCAGCCGCCCGGCCAGCTCGCGCACCGTGCCGCTGGGCGCGTCGGGCTTGGTCGCGCTGGCGTAGTCGATCAGCTCCCACTGCGGGATCAGCTTCGCCGCCATCTCGGCAAACTTGATCAGCAGCACCGCGGTCAAGGCGAAATTGCCGCAGGCCAATACGCCACGCTGCCGCTGCCGTGCCAGCGCATCGATCTGCGCATAGTCCTCGTCCGTCAGCCCCGAGGTGCCGACCACCACGTGCGCGCCATGCTCCAGCGCCGCGAGAATGTTCGCCTTCGCGCTGGACGGCCGCGTGTACTCGACGAACACGTCGCACGGCTGCGCCAGCGCCGCGTCCACGCTGGCGAAGATCGGTGCCTGCAGGCCTGCCTCGCCAAGCACCGCGCCGAGCGTTTCACCGGCATGTCGCCGTGCCACCGCGGCAACCATGTCGAGGTCATCCGTCGCGGCAATGCCACGCGACAATTCCGAACCCGCCCAACCGGTGGCACCGGCGACACAGACCTTGATCGACATGGGAACCTCGCTGCTTGGGGATGGATAAGCATAGTCGCTGGCGACCTCATGTCGATTTCAGAGCAAGAGAGAGCCTGGCCCCAGCACGCAGTACATCGCGCAAGCTACGCGTGAATGCTTCAATTCCCTGGGCATGCCGGTGTTGCACACATCAGCCTGGTGCCCTTCCGGCGAGTCCGGCCGGGCTTTTCGCGTCGGGTATGATCGTCGCGGGGAAAATTCACGGATATCCGATGAGCATCAAGGGACACCTGTTTCTGCTGGCTTTCATCGTGGTCGCGGTCTACGTGGTCGTGATCTACAACAACCTGGTGCAGCTCAAGAACAATGTCGCCAAGGCCTGGGCGAACATCGACGTGCTGCTGATGCAGCGGCATGACGAGCTGCCGAACCTGGTGGAAACGTGCAAGCAGTACATGCTCTACGAACAACAGACCCTGCTGAAGGTGACGCAGGCGCGCGCCGCCGTCTCCGATGCACGCGAACACGCCAGCATCGATGAGCTCGGGCCCGCCGAGCAGCAGCTGCGCAACGGTCTGGGTGACCTCTTCGCGGTGGCCGAGAAGTACCCCGACCTGAAAGCCAACCGGACGTTCCGGAATCTCCAGGCGCGCATCAGCCGGCTCGAAGACGCCATCGCCGACCGCCGCGAGTTCTACAACGACTGCGTCAACAGCCTCAACGTGCGCATCGATCAATTCCCGGATCGCTTCATCGCGTCCCTGTTCAAGTTCAAACCGGGAAAACTGCTGCATTTCCGCGAAGCCAAACGCACGATGCCCGAGCTGCGAGTGCTGCTCGGCTGACCGGCTTGCATCGACCCGACCCGGTTGCTTCTTCGATGCGCAGACAAGAGACCTTCCGTCGATGGTGACGAAAATTCCGCTGCTCCTCACTGGCCTTGCCGTATTCGTCGCCCCCGCTGGCTACGGCTTCATCGGCTGGTACCGCTCGCTGTCGGCACGTCGACTGATCGAAGGCCTCGCGATATCACGATGTCGCTCCGTCGCCCAGGGCTATGTCGCGCTTGCCGGTCGGCAAATGGCGGTGCCGGGCCATCCGCTGATCGCCCCCATGACCGGGCGTTCGTGCACCTGGTGGTGTCATACCGTCGAGAAGCGCGACAACTGGCAGTGGGTCGTCATCGCGAGAAGAACCAGCCGCACGCCCTTGTTGCTCGACGACGGTACCGGCCAGATGATGATCGACCCGGCCGGCGCAAAAGTGCACGCCGTCAAGCGCGATCGCTGGCAAGGCACGGATTACCGGATCGACTGTCCACCCGAGATGGACATGCCTGGCGGCCAGTACCGCCACACCGAAACGCGCATGACCGAAGGTGAACCGCTTTACGTCGCCGGCCTGCACACCAACCGTTCGGCACAAAGCCTGCCTTCGGCCGTGGAAGTCGACACCGCGGCGATCCTCGCCGAATGGAAGAACAACCAGGCGTCACTGCTGACACGGTTCGATGCGAACGGCGACGGCGTCATCGACATGAACGAGTGGAACCGTGCGCGCGACGCGGCACAGATCCAGGCAGCGGCGAACGCCGTCCAGCCGACGGTCACCCCGGAAACCGGAATCATCTCGTGCCCGCCCGGCCACCGGCCGTTCATTCTCTCGTCCCAGCCGACAGAGGAACTGGTGAGGCAACTGAAACTGTCCGGCTACGGCAAGCTGGCACTGTTCATCGGCTTCTCCCTGGCCGCGCTGTGGCTCGCCGGAAAGATGCTGAGCCTGCAACTGCATTGAGTCGATTCGCGTTGACGTTTGCAGAATCGAACCCTCGGGATGGGCGCATTCTTGAATGATTCCTTCCGGCCGAAACGAGCGGTTCAGATAAGTACGCTCTGACCCGAGGCGTGCGTTTGATCGGTATGGCGACAGGTGATTGGTGGGCCTGGCTCTTTTTTTTAACATGTCGTGGACTCCTGAAAAGGAGGTTCAGGGTATCCACTAAAACCTGGAAACTATCAATTGGATCTCACACCCACTCTGCGTACCGAGGAACTTTACTTTCCGGCCCCTTGAGCGAGAAGTCGTGGTAGTCAGACCAACTGGAGACGATGATGTATCGATCAAGAGCGTCCTCTGCCCACCGTCTCTCTTTTGATCGCCCAGACGAAGATGCGTACTGCTCAAGCTGCTCTTCTGTTGCGACCGTGACGATTTTTTCGTTACTGACGAGCGGGACCTGTAGATAGCTTCCTTCCCCCACGTCCTTTGGCCCGAACGCGTAGTCCATATATCTAACTTCTCCTTCTAAATACCGATAGCAGTCAATACACTCGGAATCGGCCAGAGCTCTTGTGTGTAATCCGCCATATCTCTTGGAGTACATTATGGCGATGTAGTTTATAGGCGGTGATTCACCACCCATGAGATCGTAGGGATAAACCTCGGTATTGCCACCGTGGACGAGCGGGCCACATCTGCCGATGTAGGGCCTGAGGCCGTTGCCATCCTTCTCCAACTTCGCCTCATGCTTACAAGAAAGGGCTTCGCTCTTGTGCGGCCAGATCCGGATGATCTGTATCAACGTGTCTCTGGGTTCTTGGTGGAATCGGTTCTTTATAGAACCTTTACATCTTCCAATCTTGTAGAAGACTCGCCCTAGAACGACGATTCTGATGTAGTAGGTCTTCCACCCATCAGAGTTGTCTTCCACGTCGGCCAAGTTCTCAACAGTCGCCACGAGCTCGCTCCTTACGTACCACAAATCCGAATGATATCTAACGCTGGAATTGAGCGGCGGCTAGCCGTTCGCCTCGAACGAATTGATAGGCCGCGACCTAGGAACCTGCATCTCTAGATGCCCGCAGACTATCGAGATACTGGATATAGTTTCTGAGTCCACGGCCAATGTTGCCGCCCTTAATACCGGCTCCATGGGCTATCAAGTGCTCGCGATCTACCGCATCTGTTGGGTCAGGCGTTCCATCTTTCCAGTTTGAAAAGTCAACGACAACAAGAGCTGATGATATTTCAATGTTCTCTGGCCAAGCCGGATTGTCTCTGTTGATAAAATAGTGCCAATCTCTGAGTGAACCGTCAGATAGCGCCAAATAGAACTTATGGCGCCAGTGCTCCTCTATTTCGTCCGATATCGTTCTGTAGGTTGGATACGCAATCTGAGCTTGGATTTTTTTGGCGCGAAGGATATGCCTTGCCGCAGTCAGCCAATTTAGACGGTCGGCCGCAGGCGGAATGTGCTGGCCGCTGTCGGTTAGTGCGTTATACGACCACTCCAATGATTTCTGGAACTGGGACGCATACTCCTTATCACGTTCACGCTCTCTGTCCTCGTCGATTTTTTTTCGGTTAGCCATATACGCAAGGAGCGCGATAATGATGGATACGAAGGTCAATGCGCTGATGCCAACCCTGATCCATTCGATGTAATTGTGAGAGGAGTCGATCATGTGTATCCGCGGTGTAACGCTTGGCAGACCCCATATCGGGCATATGCATTCGATGTTCAGCTTTCGGAGTGACCCCGTCAAGCGAGCATTCGTTCGGTTTGACAGGGGCTTGCAGGGTGACTTGAGCGGCTCAGACGGCCGGGGGTGACCTTGCATATGAAGCGTCGGCAAGGGGCGAGGAGTCAAAGAGAAAGATCAGGAGCGAACCCCACCCCAGCCCTCCCCTGCAAGCAGGGGAGGGAGAAAGGCCGGGAGCTGCGCTGCAAGCATCGGACGATCGACTTGTGCTGTTGCACGCTCACGTCCGTCGCTATTCCCACCGACAGTGGGCCTTTTGCCTCGGCTCTTCGCTCTTCTCTTCGCTCTTCTCTTCGCTCTTCTCTTCGCTCTTCTCTTCGCTCTTCTCTTCGCTCTTCTCTTCGCTCTTCGCTTCGGTTTTCGCCCTTCGGCTTTCGCAACCGCGCAGCGGTTGCGTACCAAGTGCGGGCCACGATGGCACGCTGCTCTACCCGGGGCCCCTCTGCAACGGCGGGGCGGGGGCGACAGGCCGCGTAGCGGGCATCGGCATGGATGCCGATGCCTTTCAGCCGACCAAGACAAACCCCATCACGCAAGCGGCAACCGCAACCTCACCTCCAACCCACCACCCTCGGCGTTGCCCACCTCGATCGTGCCCCCATGCACCTGCACCACCCGCTGCACGATGGCCAATCCAAGGCCATGCCCCTCCGCCCGCGCCGCATTGCTGCCACGGAAGAACGGCCGAAACAGCAGCGCCAGTTCGTCCGCCGGCACACCCGGCCCGTGATCGCGCACGCTGATCTCGGCAAACGACGAGTCAACACGCAGGGTCACCTCGACCCGGCCACCTGCCGGGCTGAACTTGATCGCGTTGGCGAGCAGGTTGGCCAGCGCCCGCTCCAGCAGCATGGCGTTGCCGGAAACTTGCGCGGAGTCGACGTGGGACAGCTGCAGTTCGACCTGCTGCGCATCCGCTTCCAGGCGCGACTGCTCCACGCCCTCATGCACCACCTCGGCGAGCTCCAGCGGCTCGCGTTCCATGCCGGGCAGGCCGCCTTCCATCCGCGACAACGCCAGCATCTCGCCCAGCATCCGGTCGAGCCGGGCGATCTCCTGTTCGGCCTGGGCGAAGTAGGCGGCGCCCTCCTCGCTGTCGCCGCCGCGGCGGGCCAGGTCGAGGATCAGCTGCAATCGCGCCAGCGGCGAGCGCAGTTCGTGCGACAGATCCTGCAGCACGCCGCGGTCTTGCGCGACCAGCGCCTCGATCCGTCCGGCCATCACGTCGAAGTCGCCGGCCAACTGGGCCAGTTCGTCGTGTGCCAGCCCACCCTGGCGGCCGACCCGCGCCGACAGTTCGCCTTCGGCCATGCGTCGGGTCGCCCGGCGCAAGGCCTCGACCGGACGCGCCACGCTGCGCGCCACCCACCAGCCGACCAGGCCGATGAACAGCAGCGACAGCGCCAGCTGCATGGCCAGATAGATCTTCTCGCGGGTCTGCGGCCGCAGGCGCACGTGCGAGCGGCTCATCGCCAGCAGCTGGCGGGCGTGGCCGTCGTCGCCGACGACCTGCTGGACGGCGACGTAGAAACTAGGCCGCGGCTGCATCACCACGCTGCGATCGGACGACAATAACGCGGGCAGCTGTGAACGCACCGATGCGCCCAGGCGGATCGGGTAGAGCATTTCGCCGTGCTCGAACAGGGTGGCCTCCACGCCCTGCTGACGCTGCTGCGCCACCCACGCAGCGAGTGCATCGCGACCACCGCTTTCGTAAGCCTGGTCGGCGTCCTGCGCGAGCGCCGCCCAGTTGATTTCGATGCTGGTGGTGAACTCGATGAAGCGGCGGGCGAACAGGCCGCCCAGCGCCAGTACCAGCAGGTTGGCCACGCAGAACCAGACCAGCAATCGCCAGTACAGCGAGGTGCGCAGCGGCTTCATGGCGCGGCCGCCACCAGCACGTAGCCGGAGCCGCGCACCGAATCGATCCGCGGCGCATCCGTCGATGCATCGGCCAGTTTGTGCCGCAGGCGGCTGACGTGGACATCGATGCTGCGGTCGAAGCGCTCGATCTCGCGGCCCAGCGCCTGGCGGGTCAGGCTGGCCTTGTCGACCAGTTCGCCGGCGCGCTGCGCCAGCCCCAGCAGCAACAGGAATTCGGCGCCGGTAAGCACCAGGTCCTGCTCGCCGACCTGGGCCCGGCGCTCGCCCGGAAACAGCTGCAGGTTGCCGACCTGCACCGTGCCGGACACCGGCGGCGCGTTGCGGCGCAGTTGCGCGCGCACGCGCGCCAGCAGCTCGCGCGGCAGGCAGGGCTTGGCCAGGTAATCGTCGGCGCCCAGCTCCAGCCCGATCACCCGGTCCACCGGCTCTCCCCGCGCGGACAGCATGATCACCGGCAGGCGGTGCTGCATGCGCAGCTCGCGCAGGGTTTCCAGGCCGTCGCGGCCGGGCATCATCACGTCGAGGATCAACAGGTCGGGCCGCTCGGCGGTATTGCGCAGGCGGGCCAGCGCGGCGTCGCCGTCGTGCGCGACGTCCACCACGAAGCCCTCGCGCTGCAGGTATTCGGCCAGCAGCCGGCACAGCGCGCGGTCGTCGTCGACAATCAGGATGCGGGAGGGGTTCGGAGTCTGCATGGCTCATTCAATACGGTGGCCCGGGCCGGACACCACGTTCTTTACCGATCTTTACCTGTCCGCAAAGAACATATACGCAGCGGTGTCGTCAAATGATGGCGTACAAACTCCCCACCACAGAGGTACACGTCATGCGCAAGAACACCCTCCTCGGCCTGGCCCTGGCCTCGGCACTGGCCATCGGCAGCTCCGTCGCACTGGCCGCGCCCGCTGGCGGCGCAGGACATGGCGACTTCGGCCATGGGCGCCACCATCATCGCGGCCACGGCCAGATGATGATGCTGGGCAAGCTGAATCTCAGCGACGCGCAGAAGGCCAGCGTCAAGCAGATCATCCGCAGCAGCCGCGAGCAGAACAAGTCCTCGCGCGACGCCCTGCGGCAACAGCGCAGCGCCTTCGAATCGATGACGCCGAACCAGGTCGGCTACCAGGCCGCCGCTTCCCGGCTGGCCCAGGCCGAAGGCCAAGCCACCCAGCAGCGGGTGCAGCAGATGGCCAACCTGCGGGCGCAGATCTACGCGGTGCTGACCCCGGCGCAACAGGCGCAGGCAGCCACGTTCAAGGCCCAGGCACAGGCCCGCCGCGCCCAGTGGAAGCAGTTCCGGACGGAGCATCCGCAGCCGTCGGCCAATTAAGCGATCCGCGGTCGTAAAAGATAAAGAGCCCGGGCATGCCCGGGCTCTTCTGCATCTATTTCCACCGCGCCCCGTGCCAATCAGCGCTGCCGATCCGTGCCGACATCCCGCGCCTGCTGCGCACGAGCGTCCGTCGCCTGCGCGGGTGCGTAGGAGAAGTGCAGCATGCATCGATAGTCGGCCAGTGGCATCAGGTCCATGCTGGCGCGGCGTTGATCGACATGCGCCATGTCCTCGGTGGGCTCGGATACCGGACTGCCGTCCTGCGACGGCTTGAACTGCGAGCCGTAACGCTGGAGCTTTCCCTGCGCAAGCAATACGCGGTCCGTGAGCATGGCCACGTCGGCCTTGCGCACACCGCTTCCCGCCAGGCGCGACTCCAGCGTTTTCAGCACCGCCGCCTGGAAGGCCGGATCGCGGTCGGCATGCTGCACCAGCAACCAGGCGTTGGCGACACCTTGCGCACCCACGGCCTCCGGTGTCGGAAAACCTTGTCTTGCCACGACAGCTTTCAACCATGCGAGGTTGTCCGCATCCACCACAAGCATCGCCTTGTTCGCCACCGGGTCACGCATGCCGGCCGCCAGCGCCGTATCACGCGCACGCTGGTCGGCCTCGCCCCGCGCTGCCAGCTCCCGACGCAGTGCCGGATCGGTGACGCGACGACCGGCATCCTCCCGCGCATTCGCTTCGTCGACGTGCGGATGCATGGCCGCCCAGCCAGCCAGGCCCGGACAAGCCTTCAACAGGTCTGCATCATCATCGGCACGCCCAGTGGCGGGCAACAGCAAGGCCGCAACCATAAGGCAAGACAGCGTCATCCTTGACATGAGCAACCTCATTTCTTCTTCGGCAGGTACAGGTCGGTGATGGTGCCTTCGTAGACTTCCGCGGCCATGCCCACCGATTCACCCAGGGTCGGATGCGGGTGGATGGTGAGGGCGATGTCGGCCGCTTCACTGCCCATCTCGATCGCCAGCGCCAATTCGGAAATCAGGTCGCCCGCGTGTACGCCGACGATGCCGGCGCCGACGATGCGATGGGTTTCCTCGTCGAAGATCAGCTTGGTGAAACCCTCGGTGCGGTCGATGCCGATGGCGCGGCCCGAGGCCGCCCACGGGAACTTGCCCACGCCGACCTTCAGTCCCTTCTCCTTCGCCTCGCGCTCGGTCACGCCGACCCAGGCAATTTCCGGATCGGTATAGGCGACCGACGGGATCACCCGCGCGTCGAAATGACTTTTCTGACCCGCTACCACTTGCGCTGCGACGTGCGCTTCGTGGGTGGCCTTGTGCGCCAGCATCGGCTGGCCGACCAGGTCGCCGATGGCGTAGATGTGCGGCACGTTGGTGCGCATCTGCGTGTCGACGTTGATGAAGCCGCGTTCGGTCACCGCCACGCCGGCCTTGTCCGCGCCGATCTTGCCGCCGTTCGGCGAGCGGCCCACCGCGACCAGCACGCGGTCGAACAGCGTGGTCTCGGGAATGCTGTCGCCTTCGTAGCCGACCTCGATGCCCTTCTTGGTGGCCTTGGCGCTGACCACCTTGGTCTTCAGGTGCACGCCCTTGAGCTTGCCGCCCAGGCGCTTGGCCAGCGGCTTGATCAGGTCGGCGTCGGCGCCGGGGATCAGCTGGTCCATGAACTCGACCACGGTTACCGCGCTGCCCAGCGCCGAATACACGGTGGCCATCTCCAGCCCGATGATGCCGCCGCCGACGACCAGCAGGTTCTTCGGCACGTCCTTCAGTTCCAGCGCACCGGTGGAGTCCACCACGCGCTCGTCGTCCCACGGGAACGCCGGCAGCTTCACCGACTGCGAACCGGCGGCGATGATCGCGTTCTCGAAGCGGATCAGCTTCGTGCCTTCGGCCGTCTGGACTTCCATTTCGTTCGGCGAGACAAACATGCCGGTGCCCACCACGGTGCGCACCTTGCGCGCCTTGGCCATGCCGGCGAGGCCGCCGGTGAGCTGGCCGACCACCTTGGTCTTGAAGCTGCGCAGCTTGTCGAGGTCGATCTTCGGCGCACCGAAGCTGACGCCGTGCGCGGCCATCGCCGCGGCTTCATCGATCACCGCCGCGGCATGCAGCAATGCCTTGGAGGGGATGCAGCCCACGTTGAGGCAGACGCCGCCCAGGCTGTCGTAGCGTTCGACCAGCACGGTGTCGACGCCGAGGTCGGCAGCGCGGAACGCGGCCGAGTAGCCGCCGGGACCGGAGCCGAGCACGACCAGCTTGCATTCGATGTCCGGCTTCTTTCCAGATAAAGCTGCCGCTTGCGGCACCTTCGCCTCCTCTCCCCCCCGGGGAGAGGATTGAGGTGAGGGGACGGGGCTTGCGGGGGGCTGGCTGCTCCTGGTCGCTTCTTCGTTGGAGCTGCCCGGCGATCCCGTACCCTCACCCCTGCCCTCTCCCGGAGCGGGAGAGGGGGACGGCGAGACGGCTGCGCCGTCGGTTTCCAATACGGCAATCACCGCCCCTTCGGAAACCTCATCCCCCACCTTCAACTTCACTTCCTTGATCACGCCGGCGGCGCTGGAGGGAATCTCCATGGTCGCCTTGTCCGACTCCAGCGTGATCAGGCTCTGTTCCTTCGCCACCGTGTCGCCGGCCTTCACCAGCACCTCGATCACCGGCACGTTGTCGTGGCCGCCGATGTCGGGAACCTTGATCTCGATCGTGTTCGCCATGGTCATCGCCTCCGGTCAGAGCAGCAGCCGGCGGATGTCGCCGAGCTGGTTGGCCAGGAACGATGCGAAACGCGCGGCGAGCGCGCCGTCGATCACCCGGTGGTCGTACGAG
This sequence comes from Rhodanobacter sp. Root561, assembly GCF_001427365.1. Classification (NCBI taxonomy): domain Bacteria; kingdom Pseudomonadati; phylum Pseudomonadota; class Gammaproteobacteria; order Lysobacterales; family Rhodanobacteraceae; genus Rhodanobacter; species Rhodanobacter sp. Root561. The sequence continues at coordinate 729,877 of NZ_LMGH01000001.1, read as the reverse complement.
AGCGACAGCGGCAGCATCGTGCGCGGCGCGAATTCCTTGCCGTTCCACACCGGCTTCACCGCCGACTTGGAGACGCCCAGGATGGCCACCTCCGGCGCGTTGACGATCGGCGTGAAATAGGTGCCGCCGATGCCGCCGAGCGAGCTGATCGAGAAGCAGCCGCCGGACATCTCGGCCGGGCCAAGCTTCTTGTCGCGCGCCTTCTTCGAGATCTCGCCCAGTTCGCGGGCCAGGTCGAGCAGGCCCTTTTTGTCGCAGTCGCGGATCACCGGCACCACCAGGCCGTCAGGCGTGTCCACCGCGATGCCGATGTGGAAATACTTCTTGAGGATCAGCTTCTCGCCCGACTCGTCGAGCGAGGCGTTGAACTGCGGGAACGCCTTCAGCGCGGCCACCACGGCCTTGATCTGGAACACCAGCGGGCTGACCTTGAGATCCTTGTTCTCGGCGCCGAGCTGCTTGCGGAACGCCTCCATCTCGGTGATGTCGGCGTCCTCGTGCTGGGTGACGTGCGGGATCATCGCCCAGTTGCGCGCCAGGTTCGCGCCGGAGATCTTCTGGATGCGGGTGAGCGGCTTCTCCTCGATCTCGCCGAACTTGGCGAAGTCGACCTTGGGCCACGGCAGCAGGCTGAGGCCGCCGACCGAAGCCGAGGCGCCCGTCGACGGACGGGCGCCGGAGGCCAGCGCGTGCTTGACGTAGGCGCTGACGTCGTCGCGCTGGATGCGCCCGCCACGGCCGCTGCCCTTGACCTGCTGGATGTCCACGCCCAGCTCGCGGGCGAACGCACGGATCGCCGGGCTGGCATACGGCGCATCGCCAGGCATCACCACGCGCGCATCGACCGGCGGGCGCACCTGCGGCGCCACGTCGCCCTCGGGCGCGATGCCCGGCTGCACGCCCTGGCCGGCCACTGGCGCGGGGGTCGGCTGAGCGGGGGCGGGAGCCGGAGCGGGCGCTGGGGAATTTGAAGGGGCCTGGGCTCCCTCACCCCTGCCCTCGGCAATCGCTCCCTGCATTGCTCTACCTCCCGCATCCTTGCGGTCGTCTCCCGATACGGGAGAGGGGGACGGCGAGACGGCTGCGCCGTCGGCTTCAATCAAGGCAATCACCGCGCCCTCGGAAACCTCGTCGCCCACCTTGAGCTCCATCTCCTTCACCACGCCGGCAAACGGCGAGGGAACTTCCATCGTGGCCTTGTCCGACTCCAGCGTGATCAGGCTTTGTTCCTTCTCGACCCGGTCGCCGACCTTCACCAGCACTTCGATGACGGGGACGTCGGCATGGCCGATGTCGGGAACGCGGGCTTCTTTGAGGTCGGCCATGTTGACTCCTGCTGGCGATGGCGCGCCGCTCGGGGATGGCGGCTGCATACAAGACGTCAATCATAGCGAAGGGTCATGCCTTGCGTATGCCGAATCGTGTAACTTCGGGCCTTCGCACCCCACCATGCGCCCGCGTATCCATGACCTTGAGCGGACGCGCCGTGCGGTTGCGTAGCCTAACCTGAGCCCATGTCCACGCCGCACAACGCGGCACCGGAAGGAACCCATGCTGACGATACGTGACCTGTCCAAGACCTATGCCAACGGCGTCCGGGCGCTGCGCGGGGTGTCGCTCGACATTCCCGGCGGCATGTTCGGCCTGCTTGGCCCCAATGGCGCCGGCAAGTCGTCGCTGATGCGCACGATCGCCACGCTGCAGGACCCGGACGAGGGCACGATCAGGCTGGACGAGATGGACCTGCTGGCCGACAAGCAGGCCACGCGGCGCCTGCTGGGCTATCTGCCGCAGGAGTTCGGCGTGTATCCCAAGGTCTCGGCCGAGGCGATGCTGGACCACTTCGCCGTGCTCAAGGGCGTCACCGTGAAGGGCGAGCGGCGCGAGCTGGTCGAGGCGCTGCTGCGCCAGGTCAACTTGTGGGACGTGCGCAAGCGCAAGCTGGGCACCTACTCCGGCGGCATGCGCCAGCGCTTCGGCATCGCCCAGGCGCTGATCGGCGAGCCGCGCCTGATCATCGTCGACGAACCCACCGCCGGACTGGACCCGGAGGAGCGCAACCGCTTCCTCAACCTGCTGGCCGAACTGGGCGAGCGGATGGTGGTGATCCTGTCCACCCACATCGTGGAGGACGTCACCGACCTGTGCTCGCGCATGGCGATCATCGGCCAGGGCCAGGTGCTGCTGACCGGCGAACCGGGCGAGGCGATCCGCTCGCTGGATGGCCGGGTCTGGCGGCGCAGCATCGACAAGGCCGAACTGGACGGCTATCGCGCCCGCATGAACATCCTGTCCACCCGCCTCGCCGGCGGCCGCACCCTGCTGCACGTGCTGGCCGACGCGAAGCCGGAGGAAGGCTTCGAGGCGGTCGCACCGGACCTGGAGGACGTCTACTTCGGCCGCCTGCGGGCGCAGGCCACCGCCAAGGCCGCCTGAAGGCGCCTCGAATCCGCAGGGGCGCACCCGCGCGCGATGTCCGTTCTTCCGATGGAAGACATCGCGCACACGGCGCTCCTGCAGCAGCCAGGATCACCCATGTTCTTCGAGATACTCCGCTTCGAGTTGCGCCAGCAGTTGAAGGCGCCGCTGTTCTGGATCGTCGCCGCCGCGTTCGGCGCGCTGGCGTTCGCTTTTGCCAGCACCGACATGGTGATCATCGGCGGTGCCAGCGGCAATGTGCTGCGCAACGCGCCGCTGGTGATCGTGCGCCTGCTGGGCGCGCTCACCCTGTTCAGCATTTTGCTGGTCACCATCTTCGTGGCCGGTGCGGCCCTGCGTGACTTCGACCATCGCACCTCGGAACTGATCTTCAGCACGCCGATGAGCCGCGGCGCCTACCTGGGCGGCCGCTTCGCCGCGGGCTACCTGGCGGCGCTGGCGATCATGCTGGTGTGCGCGCTGGGGCTGGCACTGGGCGCAGCGATGCCGTGGATCGACGCGGCGCGTCTGGGCCCGGCCAGCTGGTACGGCTACGCCTGGTCGCTGGGCGTGATGGTGATCCCGAACATGCTGTTCATCGCCGCCCTGCTGTTCCTGCTGGCGACCACCACCCGTTCGCTGCTGGCCACGTATATCGGGGTGATCGCGTATTTCGTGCTGTCGGGCGTCACCGGCTACCTCAGCCGGGACATCGACAGCCACACCATCGCCGCGATGCTGGACCCGTTCGGCGGCCGCACGCTGGGCATCGTCACCCGCTACTGGTCATCGGAGCAGAGCAACCACCTGCTGCCCCCGCTGGACGGGGTGCTGCTGTTCAACCGTCTGCTGTGGATCGGCGTGGCGGCCGTGCTGTTCGTGGCGGCCTACTGGCTGTTCCGCCCGAACCGCGAGGGCCTGCAGCTGCCGCGCCGCAAGAAGCGCGCCGAACCGCCGATGCTGCGCCCGCCAGCCAGCGGCGCCGCGCTGACCCTGCCCCGGGTGAGCATTGGCCACGGCTGGCGTATCCACCTGCAGCAGCTGCGCGCCCAGTTCCTGTTCGACACGCTTGGCGTGGTGCGCGGCGTGGCCCTGCTGGTGCTGCTGGCGCTGTCGCTGGTGCTGATGCTGGTGTCGCTGGTTTCGTCGGGGCTGATCTACGGCACGCCGGTGTGGCCGGTGACGCATCAGGTGCTCACCGCGATCAACGGCAGCTTCAGCCTGCCCCTGATCATCATCGTGATCTTCTATGCCGGTGAGCTGGTCTGGCGCGAGCGCAGCCAGCACTCCGCCGAAGTCACCGACGCCTTCCCGGTGCCGGACTGGGTACCGCTGCTGGCGAAGTTCGGCGCGCTGCTGACCATCATCCTGTTGATGCTGCTGATCGGCGCCGTGGTGGGTATCGGTTGGCAGCTGGCGCATGGCTACACGCACCTGGAGCCGGGCCTGTACCTGGGCATGCTGGCGCTGAACGCGATCCCGTTCGTGCTGATCGCGGTGCTGGCGCTGTTCCTGCAGGTGATGTCCAACAACAAGTTCCTAGGCTACCTGCTGACCATCCTGTGGGTGGCGGCCAGCTCGATCGGCTTCGGCCTGCTGCACTGGGACCACAACCTATACAACTACGGCAGCGGTCCCACCGTGCCGTATTCGGACATGAACGGCTTCGGCCACTTCCTCACCGGCGCGCTGTGGTTCGACGGCTACTGGGCCTGCCTGGCGGTAGTCATGCTGGTAGTGGCCGCGCTGTTCTGGGCGCGTGGCACCGACGACGCGTGGCGCGACCGCCTGCGCGAGGCACGGGCACGACTGCACGCCCCGGCGCTGCTCGTGCTGGTCGTCGCGTCGCTCGGCTTCATCGGCAGTGGCGCGTGGATCTACTACAACACCAACGTGCTCAACACCTACCGCAACAGCACCGCTAAGACGGTGCAGCGCGCGGACTACGAGAAGAAGTACGCGAAGTACAAGGACGCTCCGCAGCCCCGCATCACCGCGGTGAAGGCCGAGGTGGACATCCATCCCTACCAGCGCAGGCTGGACATCCGCGCCCACTACACCCTGGTCAACAAATCCACCGCGCCGATCAGCGAGCTGTACGTGAACTTCACCGACGAGTTCACCGTGAAGTCGCTGCAGTTCGCCCCGCACGACACGGTCAGCGAGGACAAGGACCTGGGCTTCACCGTGTACCGGCTGAAGACGCCGCTGGCGCCGGGCGCGTCGATGGATTTCGACTTCAGCCTGGCATACGCGCCGAAGGGCTTCACCAACGACACCGGCGCCACCTTCCTGGTGCACAACGGCAGCTTCTTCAACAGCGGCATGCTGCCGCAGTTCGGCTACCAGACCCAGTACCAGCTCTCCGATCGCAACGACCGACGCAAGTACGGCCTGTCCGCCGAGGTGCCGCGGATGCCGAAGCTGGGTGACGAGAAGGCCCGCGCCAACAACTACATCAACAACGACGCGGACTGGATCGACTTCGACACCACCGTCTCCACCGCCGCCGACCAGATCGCGCTGGCGCCGGGCACGCTGCAGAAGGAATGGACGGCCAACGGCCGGCACTACTTCCACTACACCATGCAGCGGCCGATGCTGAACTTCTTCGCCTACCTGTCGGCGCGCTACTCGGTGAAACACGTACAGTGGAAGGGCGTGGACATCTCGGTCTACTACAACCCGGCGCACGCCTGGAACGTGGACCGGATGATCGAGAGCGCGAAGGACTCGCTGGACTACTACGACGCCAACTACACGCCGTACCAGTTCAAGCAGCTGCGCATCCTGGAGTTCCCCGGCTACGCCGCGTTCGCCCAGTCGTTCGCCAACACCATCCCGTTCTCCGAATCGATCGGCTTCATCGCCGACCTGCGCGACAAGTCGAAGATCGACTACGTCTACGACGTCACTGCCCACGAAGTGGCCCACCAGTGGTGGGCGCACCGGGTGATCGGCGCGAACATGCAGGGCTCGACCATGCTCAGCGAGTCGCTGGCGCAGTACTCGTCGCTGATGGTGATGAAGCACAAGTACGGCGCCGACCAGATGCACAAGTTCCTGAAGTACGAACTGGATGCCTACCTGGTCGGCCGCGCCACCGAGAAGCTGGCCGAAGAACCGCTGGCGAAGGTGGAGAACCAGCCGTACATCCACTACCGCAAGGGCTCGCTGATCTTCTACGCGCTGCAGGACTACCTGGGCGAAGCGAAGCTCAACGGCATGCTGAAGCAGTTCCTGCTCGACAAGGGCTTCCAGCAGCCGCCCTACACCACCTCGCAGGAGTTCATGGACGCGCTGGACAAGACCGCCGGGCCGCAGTGGAAATCGCTGCTGGACGACTTCTTCTGGAAGATCACCCTGTTCGACAACCGGCTCACCGATGCCCGTGCGAAGAAGCTGCCGGACGGGAAATACGAAGTGACCCTGAAGCTGCACGCCGGCAAGGTCTACCTGGACGGCAGCGGCAAGGAAACCGCGGCGAAGCCGGACATCCCGATCGAGATCGGCGTATTCGCGGCCTCGCCCGGCGGCGGCCGGGACGGCAAGCCGCTGTACCTGGAGAAGCGCCTGCTGAAGGACGGCGACAGCACGATCACCGTGGTGGTCGACGGCAAGCCCGCGCTGGCCGGCGTCGATCCCTACAACGAACTGATCGACAAGGTGTCCACCGACAACCGGCGGGGCATCACGCTGGAATAGCCGCCCGCGCCACGCATCGGCCCGGCCGCGTCATGGCTGGCGCGGCGCCGCATCCGATACGTCACCGTGGGTGATGACCAGTTCGCGGCGCGGTGCGGGAAGGCTGATGCCGGCCGCCTCGAAATGCTCGCGGATCGCGCGCAGCAGGTCGGTCTGCACGTCCCACGAGTCGGCCGAGCTGGTCCAGGCGCGGATCACCAGGTCGACCACGTTCTCGCCCAGGCCGACCGTCCACACGCCGGGCGCGGGGTCCTTGAGGATGCGCGCGTCGGCTGCGAACAGGCGGCGGATCTCGGCCATCGCCACGCCGATGTCGTCCTTGTAGCCAATGCCCAGCTTCAACTCGAACCGCCGCGTGCCGCGCCGGTTATGGTTGACGATGGCATCGCCGCCGACCTTGCCGTTCGGCACCACCGCCTCGCGCCCGTCCGGCAACAGCAGCAGGGTGTGCATCAGGTTGATGCTCTGCACCGTGCCGTCCAGCCCGCCGGCAGTGACGAAATCGCCGACCCGGAACGGCCGGAAGATCACCAGCAAGACGCCCCAGGCGAGGTTGCTCAGCGAACCCTGCAAGGCCAGCCCGATCGCCAGTCCGCCCGCGCCCAGCGCCGCGACCAGCGGGGCCGACGGCACGCCGGCGCGGGTCAGCGCCATCACGATCAGCATCGCCACCAGCACGCCGTAGATCACGTTGCGCAGGAAGCCGCTGAGCGTGTCGTCCACATTCGCCCGCTGCAGCGCGCGGCGGCTGAAGTTGGCCATGCGCGCCGCCACCCAGGTGCCGACCAGCAGGATCAGCAAGGCGAACAGCAGGTTCAGTCCGGCATGGATCACGCTGGCGGACAACGCCTGGCCCAGCAGGTTGTCGAGGAAATCGTGCATCGCTTCGGCTCAGGCGGGAAACCTCGCCAGCCTAGCAAACCGCCGAAAAAACTGCGTGACACGCACGCGGCGAAGTGATGGTCGATATTTCCCGAACGCCGTGCCCGACGATGTCAGAGCCGGTCGTCCTGAATGTCGGTGACCTTGCCGTCAACAAGGGTCACCACGGTGGCATGCCCGTCGCGCCGGTAGCGCCATTGCTCGCCACCTTCGTTGCGGTCCACCACTCGCACGCCGCCGCGACGACTGCCGTGACTGCGCGACTTGTGCGCATGCGACTTCGAACTGGGCTTGCCCAGCAAATCCACCACCCGCTCGCGGCTGTCGCCGGCAACCAGCACCTGGTTGCCGACGCGCAAGGTGCTGGATGCCTGCACCGCGGCACTGAAGGCGAACAACGCAATGACTAGACGAATACGCATGACCTGCTCCCTGGTCGGTTGAATGGATTTCCGGGTACCTATTCGCGGCGATCGTCGATATCGCCGACCTTGCCGTCGACGATGGTCAGCACGACCACATGGCCATCGTCGCGGGCGTATTGCCAGCGCTCGCCCACGCGGGCGCCGAACTTGTTCTCCACCGGCTCCTTGTAGCCGGGCGTGCCGAGCAGGGTTATCGCGCGGGTAGTGGTGTCACCGACCGTCAATACGCGCTGGCCGATGCGCAGGGTTTGTCCGGCTTGCGCAGCCACGCTGAACGCGAGCAGCAGGGAAAGGATGAGTGTGCGCATGGTCATGCCTCCATGAGGAACCCGGGTTTCAGAATCCGGCGCCGGGCTGCGCCAGGTAGATCGCTTCCTCCGGTGTATCGGCTCGGCCAAGCACGGCGTTGCGATGGGGAAAGCGGCCGAAGCGCTCGATCACGTCGCGATGGCGTCGAGCATAGTCCAGAAAATCATCGAAGCGGGAGACCTCGCCGGGCGGTGCATCGGCCCTCAGCGCCTCGAACAATTCGACCGAACGCCGCTGCAATGCGGGATCTTCCGCGTGTTCCAGCGGCAGGTAGGCGAACACGCGCCGGATGGCGGGAAGTTGGCGGTCATCACCTCGGGACAGTCCCGACAACGCGACGCGCTGCGCCGCCGGATCGGTCGCCCAGGCGCGCGGGTCATGGCGATACAGGTTGCGGGGAAACTGGTCGAGCAGGATCAGCAGCGCGAGCCAGCCGGACGGCGTGGCCGCCCAGCCGTCCAGCCGTCCGTTCGCGGCATCCTGCACGGCGCCGCCGAATTGCTCGCGGATCTGCCCGTCGAAGGCGGCGCTGGCGGCAAACCAGTGCACGGCGTGCGCTTCGGCGAACCAGAATTCGAGGACATCGCTGGCGCTGGCCGGCATGATTCATCCATCAGGCAGTGGCGGAGCTTCCGACTATGCCCGCCTGCACGCAGGCCATGCAAACACGCGCCCGGTGCGGGGGTGTCATGGCCCGACCTGCAGCAGGTTCAGCGGCTGGCCATTGCTGCCGCGCACGCCCTGCTGCAGCGAGGCAAGCCGGCGGATCGCCGGACACAGCGCCTCGACCTGCGGACGCAATACCTGCAACCGCGCCTGCAATCGCGGCTGCAGGTCGGTAGCCAGGTCGGCCGCGCGATCGCGCAGCGTGGCGGCGGCTTGCAGGTCGCCGGACAGCGCCGCGTTGATCGCCTGCTGACCCAGGTCGGCCGCCAGCAGCGGCAGCAGGTCGCCGGCGATCTGGTTCATCGCCTGGTTGGCGGCATCGCCTTGCCAGTCGCGCGTGCTCTGGCTGATCGAGATGCGCCGTTTCAGCTCCGCCGCATGGGCGTCCAGCCGACGCTGGAACTCGGCCCGGGTATCGGCGCCCAGACCCATGCCGTCGGCTTCGCTGCGCAGGGCCTGCGCCGCGATGTCCACGCCGTTGCGGGCCACCGTGCGCACCCGCGGCGCCAGCTCGCGCAGCTCGCGCTCGAACAGGGTCAGCCGGTCCTGGTTCTCCGCATTCAAGCTCACGCTGACGCCATCGGTGCGCAGGGCGCCCTGCTGCAACTCGACATGGAACGGCGCCGGCGCGGGCCGGTCGAACAACAGGCTGTCCGGCTTCAGGGTGACGTCGTAACTGCTGCTGGCATGGCAGGTCGCCGCCAGGTCCTGCGCGTGCAGCGAACACGCTCCCGACAGGAACAAAAAAACGGCAAACATGCGAAGCGTGCGCGTAGGCATCGGCGGATTTCCGGAGAACAGTGCGTCAAGCGATAGCTGCCCGCGCAGCAACCCTCGCTGAACATGGCGTCCGGAAGTGAAGCGTGACGCTCACGGCTCGCTTCACTCATCCCTCACTACCCTCAGGCGCCGTCCAGCGGAGTCAGCAGATGCAGCCCCCGATCGGCCTGGGTGATGGCGCCATCCGGGGCGGCATCCGCGCTGGACGAGATCCGCTGCTCCTTGTCAAACCAGGAGATCGGTTGCCGCGGCCCCGGTATGTAGGTCTCCCATTTGCCATAGTCATCGGCGGTGGGTGGGCCGCTGCCGAAGTTGACCGGCACCCTGGCAAACCATTCATCGTCATCGACCGCCGCCCCGGATGTCGGCAGGTTGAAGGTCCATCGTTTGGCGGCGCTGGTGGCGGCCTTCGCAAGGACTGGTCGCCATCTTTGCAGCTGAAACTCGCTGTCCAGCACGCCCATGTTGACCTGCTCGGCAACGACGTCCAGAACTTGCCCCTGCCGCCCTACGCGCAGGAGCAGATAGACCGTTCCTGACACGCGAGCCTGGGCCGCCACAGTCGGATAGATCGGATTGACCCTGTTCCTGAAGCTGATCGACTCACCCGGATTGCCCTGGCCAAACTGGGCGCCATTGATGCCGATGGAGAATTTGTCGTCACCCACCGGCCTGGCAACGACGCGAAAACTCATCTTCGCCTCGGCCGCCACCGGCGCGCCGTTCACCAGAACGGGTTCGAACTTCCACTGCCGCACGTTTCCCTCGACCAGGCTGATGACATCCGGCGGCACTTTCTCCACCTGATCGATGATATGGCTGCGGACGCTGCCATCCGGCGCCACCACGATCGTCCCGGTGAGCAGCATGCTGGCCTGCATCCGCTTGCGCAGCGCGGTCGGGCCGGTAGCCAGCGCGGCGACCGACAGCAAAGCGCAGGACAGCCCGATCAGAAATCGCTTCATCCGTGTTCCCCTGTGAGCCCTTGGAATACCGGTGCCGCAAACCGTGCCAGGCAACTGACCTGCCCGATTCGTCGGAAATCTGCCCGACGGAGTCAGGCGCCGCTTGGCGGTGCAATGCGGTGCAGACCGCCCGGATCGAGGTGATAGACACCGTCGCCCGGAAGCGCGTCCGCACTGTCGGAAAGCAGGCCCTGGTCGTCGAGCCACGGCACCGCTTCCTTCGGACCAGGCACATACATCTGCCATTTGCCGTACTGGTCCACTTCGGGTTCGCCGACCTCCAGCAGGCGATAGACCACCGGCACCCGCACAAGCCACTCGACATCACCGCGGTCGTTGCCGGCGGCGGGAACATGGAACGTCCATTTGCGCGCCGCGACGAGCGCCGACCTGGCGAACTCCCCGCGCCGCTTTGTCAGCACCCGATCACTGGCCAGTGCCCCCAGATTGACCTGCTCGACCGCGGCATCCTCGACCCGGCCCTGCTGGTCCACGCGCAATACCAGGTAGACCGTCCCGGGCATCCGGGTGCGGACCGCCGCCTCCGGGTAGCGTGGCGGCTCGTTTTCACCGGAGCTGAACTGCTCGCCCGGGGCGTCCACGACGAAGTAACTGCCGTTGATGTCGAGCGCGAATTTCTCGTCACCAATCGGGTGTGCAACGACGCGCAGGCTCATCCACGCTTTTACTTCCGCCGGTTTGCCATCGTGCAGCACCGGCTGAAACCTCCACGAAGGAACATCGCGGTTGATCAGCGTCATCGCCGCCGGGACCACCTTTTCGACATGATCGATGGCATAGCTGCGCACGCTGCCGTCAGGCGCCACCACGATCGTCCCGGTGAGCAGCATGCTCGCCTGGACCCGCTTGCGCACGCCGGCAGGGCCGGTAGCCAGGGCGGCGCCCGCGAGCAACAGACAGCACCATCCCGCCAGCCAGTTTTTCATCCCTTCCCCCGAAGCGAATCCGCGCAAGTGCCCGGCTGCAGTATCACCGACCGTCAGGGCCGACGCGAGCGGAATTGCGCGCGCACGGCTGGCCGCCCCAGTTGCCAGGCCAGCCACAGCAGCGCGGGAATGGCCGCCAGCTTCAGCGCGATGCCGACCTGCCAGGTGCGTTGCGCCCGCGCGATCATCCACAGCGCCATCTCGCCGAGCTGCGGTTGCGCCCGGGCGTGCTGGCGGGCGATCTCGAAGTCGCCTGATTGCTGCAGCATCAGCACCGCGGTCACCAGCGACCACGTCGCCAGCAGCAGCGCCAGCACCTGCATCGCCGACCGCGACCAGGCCTGGCGCAGGATGCAGCCGGCGCAGACCACGATGACCGCGACGGCCACGCCGAGATAGAGGTACTCGGCATGCCGCAGGTATTGCACGAAGCCGATCGCGGCCAGCAACAGCAGGACCCAGGGGCCGATCGCCCAGGGCGCGAAACGCCGGTTCGCCGCGCTGGCGGGGTTCGGTGCCAGCGCCATCAGCGCGTCGCCTTCAGGCTGGCCAGGTCGGCCAGCACCTGGGCCGAGTTCTTCTCCGGATCGACATCGACATAGACCCTGGCGATGCGCCCCTGCGGATCGATCAGGAAGGTGGTCCGCTTCGCATAGTGCAGACCCATGCGCGAGGTGAGCACGCCGTAACGCGTGGCGACCTGGCGATCCTCGTCGGCCAGCAGCGGGAAGGGCACGTGGTACTTCTCGGCGAAGGCCGCATGCGATTTCACATCGTCCAGGCTCACGCCGACGACCTTGGCGCCGGCCTGGCGCAGCTTGGCGATGTCGTCGCGGAACATGCAGACCTCGGTGGTGCAGCCGGGGGTGAAGTCCTTCGGGTAGAAGTACATGACCAGCCAGCCACCGCGAAAATCATCCGGCGCGAGCCAGTGGCCGTTCTGATCCTGCAAACGGAACGCCGGTGCAGCCTCGCCCACCTGGGGCGTGGCGGCGAAAGCCGCTCCGCTCATGGCGAGCATCAGGGTCAACGCAAACAGGGCAGCAAGACGACGCATGACAGGGCCTCCGATCGGGTGTGCGCAATCGCTGCAGTTTACGCGCACGGAAAAAGGAAGGGCGCCCATGGCGCCCTTCCGGATCAGGCCGTGGCCGTGATCAGAGCTGCCCTGATCAGAGCTGGCTGATGGTGAACTTGCCCACCGAAATGCCCAGGTTCACGCCCTCGCCGGTGCCGGCCAGGGCCAGCGACGTGGTGCCCTTGGTCAGCACCTGCGCCGTCGAGCTCTTGACCACGCCCGCTTCGGCGCCGGCCTGTGCATAGTCGCCGAAGACATCGGCGATGCCGTGCACCTTGGTGATCTCGCCCTTGCCGTTGTCGATGTGGTACTTGCCGGCGGTCAGGCCGCCGCCGACTACGGCGATTTTGACCTTGGCGCTCTGGCCGTTGCTGCAGGTGACCATGCCGGTGCCTTCGGCGTGCTTGTAGATCAGCGACCAGCCCGACAGGTTGTAGACCAGATCGCACTTCACACTCGCCTCGGCAGCCTGCGCGGAGCTCGTCGGCAGCACGGTCATCGCACCCGCGCAGGCCATTACCAGGGCAGCCATTCCAAAAGTACGCTTGATCATGATGTCTCTCCTTCGAGTGTGCGGAACAACGGTTGATGCGCTTCCCGCGGCCAACCTGGACAGCACGGCCGTCGTGGATGCGGGTGGAACGAATCCTGTGCAGGGCGGCGTGACAGAGACGTGCAGACGAATGACCGGCCGTTCAGCTTTCGGCGGCGTGCGTAGACGGCCAGGCACAAGCGGCGGCATGCGTCGCTTGGTTTCCACTCCACACGCTCCTAGACTCGAAGGCAACGGCCTGATGGCCGCGCAGTCGCGAAGGGAAATGATGGTCAAGCACTCGCTGGTGGGTTACGACGGTTCGGAAGTGTCACAACGCGCGTTCCAGTTCGCGATCGATCTGGCGCGCTGCTCCGGTGGCCGGGTTCGCGTGGTGTCGGTGCTGCAGGTGACCGAAGGCGGCACCGACGTGTCGGCGCTGATGATGGCCGACTCCGGCACCCGACGGGCGCAGGAGCTGCTGCAGGAACTGGCCGCCGTGGTTCCCGATGCAAGCGACATGGTCGACGTGGAGCTGGTCTATGGCAGCCCGGGCGACGTGCTGCTCAGCCAGGTCGAACAGCACGGCATCGATCACATCGTGATCGGACACACCGAACGCGGCGCACTGGCGCGATGGCTGCTGGGCTCGGTCTCCGGCAACGTGCTGGCACGCGCCCACGTGCCGGTCACCGTGGTGCGCTGACGGCAGGTCTCCGGCAACCTCGCTAATTTTTCGCTGCTGGCGACGCGGCGCTGCGCGTGGCCGCCTCGATCCTGCGCTGCTTTTCCTGGGCGATCTTCAGGCTCTTCACGTCGACCGGACGGATGCCGGTGATGGTGCAGGGAAAGTTGTGGCGGCCGGTGAGCACCTTGTCGAAGCCCACCGTCACCTGGTTGATGTTCGAGGTGAGTCCGATCGCGTTCGCAAACATCAGGTCCTGGCAGCCACCGAGGTCGAGCAGGTACGCCTGGTTCGGCCGGGTATACACCGCCAGCTCGGTGTCGCTCAGCGGCTCCCACGAGTACAGGCTGAAGTAGCTGAAGCTGCGCACCGGCGCGCCGGCCGCCGCAGCGTACGCCGCCTGCCGCTGCTGCACGCGCTGCGCGTACGGCACGCTGGAGCATCCAGCAGTCAACGCGGCCAGCGCCAGCGCGCCGGCGGGGATCAGCCATGACTTGTCCATGACGCCATCCTCATGTGGGGAATGCCTACTGCCAGGAACGCAGCAGCGGTGTCGCGGATGACACCGCCGGCTATTTCCCGGCGGGCTTGCTCTTGCCCAGCGCGGTCCACTTTGCCGGATCGAAGCCGGCCACTTCATAGACCAGGGTCTGCTTCTTCTCGCCATCGACCAGGGTGACGTCCATGCTGATCTTCTTCGCCTTGCCGAGCATGGCGATGAACGCCTTGTCGTCGCGGATCATCAGCGCCGGCTCGCCGGTGGACGGCGCAAATGCCTTTACCGACACCGTGCGTCCGTCGACGTGGGTGGCGATGCTGCAGTTGCCGCGGCAGACGAAACCGGGCTTGCTGCCATACAGGAACACGCTCTGGCCCCAGCTGGTGTGCCGGCGCAGCACCAGTCGCACGCGGTCACCGCTGGCGGGCTGGCTGTTTTCGATGGTCGCGGTGGATTGCGTGCCACCGGCCATCGGCGCCACCTGGTACAGCCACAGGCGTTCGAGCCGGCTCTTTTCGCTGGCTTCGGTGTAGCGCTTCTCGATCGCCGGCAGGGTCCGCTGCACTTCCTTCGCGGCGTCGCTGTCCGGGAAGCGCCTGACGATCTCCTTGCCCATCGTCACCGCCATCTCGTCGTTGTGGATGCGCAGCAGCTGACGATACGCGTCGAGGTTGCGCACGGCGTCCGCATTCGCGGCTTGCGCCTGCTGCTGTGCGGCGTCCGGCGCCGGAGCCCCGCCCTGCGAACAGGCGGCCAGCAGCACGGCGAAACCGCACGCCATCACGGCGCGACAGGGGAAGGCGACATTCATCAGCGGCATACCTGGCGGGAACAGACGGCTAGCTTGTAACGATCCGCCGTTGCCGCGCAACCGGCCCACGCAGTCCGGGGGTCAATCGGGCTGCCCGAAACGTTCGCGCAGTGCGGCGCGGTAACGCCGGCTGCAGGAAATTTTCGTGCCGTCGCGCATCTGCAGGCGTGCGTCGCCGGTTTCCAGCGGCTCGATCTCGACAAGATAGTCGAGGTTGACGAAGTAGCCGCGATGCACCCGCACGAAGCGGGCCGGATCCAGCCGCTCCTCGATCCCCGCCATGGTGGCCCGCAGCGGGTAGTCGCGACCGCGTACGTGCAGGTTCACGTAGTTGCCCGAAGCCTGCAGCCATTCGATCTCGCTGGCGTTGAGCAGGAATTCCTTGCCCAGCTTGCGCACCAGGAAACGTTCGGGGCGCTCGACCGGCTCCACCGGCGCGCCTTCATCCGGCGCGGCCAGCAGTCGCGCTTCGCCCTGCTGGCGCAGCAGCCACAGCCGGTACAGCACCAGCGTGCCGACGATCACGAAATAGGTGCGCACGTCCTTGAGGTATTCGTAGCCGGCATTCATCCACCATGAGGCGCCGAACGCGTCGTAATGGGCACCGGCGAGGGCGTAGCCCAGCTTCCGCAACACGTGCATCCCGCCCACGTGGATCAGGCTGAACGGCACGCTGAACAGCAGATGCAACGGCAGGTTGCGGCGCCAGGTGTCGAAGCGGATCGGCCAGCGCCGCTCCAGCGCGATCACCCCCGGCAACAGCGCCAGCAGCACCAGCACGCTGCTCCACTCCCACAGCCAGGGTTCCCACGCCGCCGCGCCGGCGTGGTCGATGCCCGAGTTGATGCTGTTGAAGACGCCGTTGATGGCGAAGAACACCAGCCAGACCCCGACCTCGAACGGTCGCCGCCAGCGCTGGTAGATGTCGAAGCCGGAAGTCGTGCCCATCGACCGGAGTTTACCCAACTCGTCCCCACTACTCGTCCCTGCCGGCCGCCATTCGTCCCCAAGGCCCGTCAGGCGGTCACTTCGGGCGGGACAGGCGGCGCGCGGCGGGACAGGCTGAGGCCACTTTCACACGGGAATGCCGCCATGAACCGCCGCCACGATATCGATGCACTGCGCGTCCTCGCCTTCGGCCTGCTGATCCTGTACCACGCCGCGATGTTGTACGTGGCCGGGGACGGCTGGGACTTCCACCTCAAGAGCAGCCATACCGCCGAATGGCTGCAGTACCCGATGCTGTTCCTCAACCGCTGGCGGATGGAGCTGCTGTTCCTGGTCTCCGGGCTGGCGGTGAACTTCATGCGCCGGCGCGGCAGCATCGGCCGGCTGGCCGGCAAGCGCAGCCTGCGCCTGTTGCTGCCACTGGTCTTCGGCGTGCTGGTGGTGGTGCCGATCCAGCCGTATGTGCAGGGACTGTCGAACCATCTGGTCGAGCCCGGCTTCGGCCACTTCCTGCTGCGCTACTGGAGCGGCGGCCCTTGGCCCGCGGGCGCGTTCACCGGCTGGCAGTACGGCTTCACCTGGAACCACCTGTGGTACCTGCCCTACCTGTGGGTGTACACGATGCTGCTGCTGGCCCTGCTGCCGTTGCTGGAATCGCGCCCGGGCCAGCGCCTGCGCAACGCCTGCCTGAAGTTGCGCGGTGTGCGCTTGCTGCTGTTGCCTGCCCTGCCCCTACTGTTGTGGGGTTGCCTGCTGGCCAACCGCTACCCGGTGACCGGCGCGCTGTGGGGCGACTGGTACGCCCATGCGATCTACGCCACGGTGTTCCTGTACGGCTACCTGCTGGGCACCGATACCGGCATCTGGGCCGAGCTGGCGCGGCTGCGCCGGGCCTCGCTGCCGCTGGCGCTGGGCTGCTTCGCGTTCTACCTGCTGGGCATCGAGACCCTGCCGGACGATGCCGCCCTGCCCCTGGTGCTGGCGGTGCGGGCGCTGCATTACCTGTACCTGTGGAGCGCGATCGTGGCGGTGCTGGGCTGGGGTCACGCATATCTCAACCGCCCGTTCCGCTGGCTGCCGTATGCGCGCGAGGCGGTGTATCCGTGGTACGTGCTGCACCAGAGCCTGCTGTTGCTGTTCGCTTGGCAGCTGATGCCGCTGGGGCTGGGACCGGTGATCGAACCCACCCTGATCGTGCTGGCCACGGTGGGCGGTTGCGCGCTGCTGCACGAGTTCGTGATCCGCCGGAGCCGCTGGCTGCGGCCCCTGTTCGGCCTGGATGCGCCGGCGCGCGCGGCATCACCGCGGGCCGTCCCGGCCAGCGTGGCCGACGACCTTGCCTGAGCTTCAGTTCTCGCTGGCCATGATCGAGTCGAGGTGCTCGACCCGCACGATCTGGTCGAGCCAGATCCGACGCGTCCACTCCGGCACGTCCGGCCGTTCGAGCTGCACGGTGGCATTGATGCCTTCGCGCTCCTCGGCATCACGGAACACCTGCACGTTCGGCCGCGTGCTGACGACGCCGTCGCAGCTGCTGCCGTCCTTCAGCAGCAGCACCACGTGGCCGTTCGCGGGCAACTCATCCACCAGCGATTCCAGCTGGTGGATGCTGGCATGGTCGGTGTAGACATGTTTTGCCTGGCGGCCCATGGGAGTGTCCTTCGGCTCGGTATTTGGACAGGACGCTAGGCGGGAATATGGCAAGGCCGCGTCAAATCAGCCGTCTGCCAGCTGAACCGCCAACGCTTTCGGCCGGGCACGCCCGCGGGATAATGGCGCCCCCGCAAGGACACCCCATGCTTCCGCCTCGTTCCACGGCCACGGATTCGCTGCTTCGACATCCCGCCTTCGTCGCGTTCTGGTTCGCCCGGATCGCCTCGGGCTTCGGCTTCCAGATGCTGTCGGTGGCGGTAGGCTGGCAGATCTACGCGATCACCGGCCGCGCCTTCGACCTCGGCCTGATCGGCCTGGTGCAGTTCGTGCCATCGGTGTTGCTGGCCTTGCCGGCCGGCCATGTCGCCGACCAGTTCGAGCGGCGCCGCATCGTGCTGCTCGGCCAGGTGGTGGAGTGGATCGCCATTGCCGCGCTGGCCGGCATGAGCCTGGCACACGGCATCCACGAGGCGGGCATCCTGCTGCTGGTGTTCGTGATCGGCATCGCCAAGGCTTTCGAATTTCCCGCACTGCAATCGATGCTGCCGGCGCTGGTGCCGGCCACGGTGCTGCCCCGCGCGATGGCAGTGAACGGTTCGGCCGGCCAGGCGGCGATGATCATGGGCCCGGCAGTCGGCGGCTTCCTGTACGTGGCCGGGCCCGGCGTGGTGTACACGACCTGCGCGGTGCTGTACCTGGTGTCGATCGTACTGATGGCGCGATTGCGCTATGAACAGGCGCCGCCGAAACGCGAACCGGCCACGCTGAAGACCCTGTTTGCCGGTGTGCATTTCATCCGTCGCCGCCCCGACGTGCTGGGCGTGATCTCGCTGGACCTGTTCGCCGTGCTGCTCGGCGGCGCCACCGCCCTGCTGCCGATCTTCGCCAGGGACATCCTGCACACCGGCTCCTGGGGCCTGGGTCTGTTGCGGGCGGCCCCAGCGGTGGGGGCGCTGCTGATGTCGGTGTGGCTGGCGCGGCATGACATGCAGCGGCGGGTCGGCATGATCATGTTCGCCTCGGTGGCCGGCTTCGGCGTGGCGACCCTGGTGTTCGCCGTATCGACCGCGCTGTGGCTGTCGCTGCTGGCGCTGTTCGCGCTGGGGGCGTTCGACATGGTCAGCATGGTGATCCGCGGCGCCCTGGTGCAGCTGGATACACCGGACGACATGCGCGGCCGGGTCAGCGCGGTGAACGCGATCTTCATCAACACCTCGAACCAGCTCGGCGAGTTCGAGTCCGGCATGCTGGCGGCATGGCTGGGCGCGGTGAACGCCACCGTGCTCGGCGGCGTCGGCACGCTGGTGGTGGTCGTCCTGTGGATGGGCATGTTCCCGAGCCTGCGCCGGCGCCAGCAGCTGCACGTGGAAGCCGCCGCGCGGGAAGAACCGGCAGCGGATATTCTCTGACGTCTCTTCGCGTCTGGAACCGCACCGTGATCACCACCTCGCCCACCGAATTCCTCGAGGCGTTTGCCGCGCTGGCGCCGCTGCCTGGCGCCGCCGCGACGGCACGCGCCGCCTATCTGGTGGCGCCGGCCGAGTTCGCGCTGGCGGCGGAATCGGCGCGCGACAACCGCTACATGGACATGAGCCTGGCGGTCGATCCGCTCAAGGCGCTGGCCCAGCACGGCGCGCTGGCGCAGGCCCTGCGTGCGGACGTGCCGGTGATCACCTTCCCCGGCGATCCCGCCACGCCCGATGCGGTGTTTCCCAACAACGTGTTCGGCACCGCGCCGGGGCGGCTGGTGATCGGTCGCATGCGCCACCCGGTGCGCCAACGCGAGGCCGAACGCGCCGACATCCGCGCGTTCTTCGGCGACGTGCTGGGCTATGACGAAATCGACCTGTCCGGTTGCGACGGCCTGGTCGCCGAGCTGACCGGCTCGCTGATCATCGACCGCGCCCGCGGCGTCGGTTACTGCGGCCTCAGCGAGCGCTGCGACATGGCAGGCGCACAGGCGATGCTGAAGGCGTTCAAGCTGCGCCTGATGTTCTGCTTCGAACTGGCCGAAGGCGAATATCACACCAACGTGGTGCTGACCCTGCTGGCCAGCCGAGCCGCGATCATCGCCGCCGACGGTTTCCGCGATCCCGCCGCTGCGCAGGCGATCGCCGGCGCTTACGGCAGTCGTGCGATCTGGATCAGTCCGGCACAGAAGCAGGCCTTCGCCGGCAATGCGATCACCCTGTCCGACGAACGGGTGTGGATGAGCGCCTGCGCCTCGGCGTCCCTGACCGACGCGCAGGTGGCGACGCTGGCCGACTATGGCTTCGCCGTCGGCGCGGTGGAACTGGACGAGATCGAGAAGGCCGGCGGCAGCCTGCGTTGCTGCGTGGGCGAGATCTACTGAGCGCCGATCTGCGTATGCCGTTCCGCGGCCATGCATGTCGTCGTGTCACCTCATACTGCGGAGCCGGTCATGATCACCGTCCACCACCTCAACAATTCGCGCTCGCAGCGCATCCTGTGGCTGCTGGAAGAACTGGGCCTGCCCTACGAGATCAGGCGCTACCAGCGCGACCCGAAGACCATGCTGGCGCCGCCCGAACTGCGCGCCGTGCATCCGCTGGGCAAATCGCCGGTAATCACCGATGGCGAACTGACCCTGGCCGAGTCCGGCGCGATCATCGAGTACCTGGCCGACCGCTACGGCGCCGGCGTGCTGATTCCCGCCCACGGCACGCCGGCGCGGCTGCGCTGCAATTACTGGCTGCACTACGCCGAAGGCTCGGCGATGCCGCCGTTGCTGCTGAAGCTGGTGTTCCGGAAAGTGGAGGCCGCGCCGGCGCCGTTCTTCGTCAAGCCCGTCGCCCGGAGCATCGCGCGCAAGGTGATGCGCACGTTCGTCGATCCGCAGCTGCGCCTGCATCTGGACTATCTGGAAAATGAACTGGCCGGCAGGACGTGGTTCGTCGATGACGCCTTCGGCGCGGCGGACATCCAGCTGAGCTTTCCGCTGGAAGCCTTCGCTGCCCGTGGCGGACTCGACGCAAGCCACCCGAATCTGGCCGCCTTCCTGCAGCGCATC
Organism: Rhodanobacter sp. Root561; assembly: GCF_001427365.1. NCBI lineage: Bacteria > Pseudomonadati > Pseudomonadota > Gammaproteobacteria > Lysobacterales > Rhodanobacteraceae > Rhodanobacter > Rhodanobacter sp. Root561. The sequence goes on along the minus strand of NZ_LMGH01000001.1, from coordinate 709,543 downwards.
CACGCTCGCCCGGCCTACGCGCGCGCGCTGGAAAAAGGTGGCGAGTACCGGCTTGGCTGAATGCTGGCCGCGGGTTGCGCGGCCCTGTTTACGCCTCGCTCACGGTGGCGCTGCCAGCCTGAGAGCTCAGACGCCGAGGAGACGACCATGCGTAAACACGATATCGGACGCCAGCTCCAGGACACCGCCGAGCGTGCCGGCGAGCGGGCCCGCCACTACGCCGATGACGCCAGCAATGGTGCGCAGAACCTGCTGGAACGGGGCCGCCGCACGATCCGCGAACGTTTCGACAAGCGTGGCGATTACCGCCGCCAGCTGAGCCGCGCCGCCGAGGATTTCGCCGATGAGGCGAACTACCAGTATCGCCGCCTGCGCCGCAAGGTGAATCGCCACCCGGCGGCCACCGTGGCGATCGTCGCCGGCACCATCGGCGCGTTTCTGCTGCTGCGCCGCGCGTTCCGCGACGACGACGAGTAGACATCACGCATCAGGCAGAAGGGCCGGACGATCACTCGTCCGGCCCTTTCCGTTTGCACTGGCGAAACAGCTCCGTGGGATCGCCAGGCTGTGCACTGCAATACGACGACTCAGCGACCGGCGTGCGGCTGCTCGCTCACCACATGGTCGAGCACCCAGACCACGAACGGGCCGTTGTCGTTGGAGAACACGTAGCGGGAGGCCGAGTCCCTGGACTCGTTCTCCAGTTTCACATCCGAGCGGTACGCCTTGACCACCAGCTCATAGTCGTTGCCCTCGACGTAGTCGAAGCCCTGGATGCGACCGTGCCACAGTTTCCACGGCCCGTTCTCGCTTTCGCGCACGCGATAGCAGTAGCCGGCACTGTCGCCGTCGCAGGGCACCGTGTGCGGACCGATCCACACCGTTTGGGTCACGCCGTGACTGCCCGGCGGGATGACCACCGGCATGGCGGCGCCCGCATCACTTACGATGGTATTGATCACGACGCGGCGGTTCGGCGCCAGGCAGGCGATCAGCTTCTGACCCTTCTGATCCGGGCAGGCCACCAGCGGGTCAGCCTCGCCCCGGCCTTCGGCCCGGATCGCCCCGGCCGGCACGCCATGCGCCACCAGATAGTCACTCACCGTCTCGGCGCGTTGCTCGGAAAGTTTCTGGTTGGCCTGCTCGCTGCCGATCCGGTCGGTGTAGCCCAGCACCTGCACCGAGTCGATCTGCGATGCCGCCTTCATCTTGTCGGCCAGTGCGTCGAGCTCGGCATTGTCGGCGGACCGCAGCGACGCCTTGCCGAACGCGAACAGCGCGTCGGCCGACAGATTCTGCTGCGCAGGCATGGCGGCCTGCGGCTCCGGTGCCGGCAGCGGCGTTGGCTGGACAGCCTCCTTGCGGCAACCGGCCAGCACCAGTGCAACGGCGCCGCCAAGCAGGTAAACGTACGGACGTATGGTTTGCATGGCTCACCCCTCATGTGTCGAGTGACTGTCGGACCATACCCGGTATCGCCGCGGTATCGCCGACATCGTCGCCGCCCATCACCGGCTTCCCCATGCCATGCAGGATATAGCGGCCGAGTGTCGCGCCGGGTGCAGCGCAGGTGAAGAAAACCGTTCGGGCGAAAAAAACCCCGCCGAAGCGGGGCTTTCGTGAGCGCGGTGCTTACTGACCCAGCGGATTGGGCCGCTCCGGGTCGAGCTTGTATTCCTTGATCGCCCGGCTGACGTCCTTGGCGTTGACCTTGCCGTCCTTCGCCAGCGCGGCCAGCGCCGCGTGGGCGATCCAGTAACGGTCGACCTCGAAGAAGTCACGCAGGTGCGCGCGGGTGTCCGAGCGGCCATAACCGTCGGTGCCGAGCACGGTGTAGCGCATGCCGTCGGGCATGAAGGCGCGGATCTGGTCGGCGAACTCGCGCACGTAGTCGGTGGCGGCGATCGCCGGGCCGGAACGCCCGTCGAGCAGGCTGGTGACGTACGGCACGCGCTGCTCCGCTTCCGGATGCAGGCGATTCCAGCGCTCGGCGTCGAAGCCGTCACGACGCAATTCGACGAAGCTGGGGCAGGACCAGATGTCGGACTTCACGCCGAAATCCTTCTCCAGCAGCTCGGCCGCCGCGATCACCTCGCGCAGGATCGTGCCCGAGCCCAGCAGCTGCACGCGCGGCTCGCCCTTCTTCGGCTTGCCGCCATCCTGGAACAGGTACATGCCCTTGATGATGCCTTCCTCGCTGCCCTTGGGCAGGTCCGGATGGCTGTAGTTCTCGTTCATCACGGTGATGTAGTAGTAGTGGTCTTCCTGCTCCTGCAGCATGCTGCGCACGCCGTCCTGCAGGATCACCGCGACCTCGTAGGAGAACGTGGGGTCATACGCCTTCACGTTCGGGATCGCGCCGGCCAGCAGGTGCGAATGGCCGTCCTCGTGTTGCAGGCCTTCGCCGTTCAGCGTGGTGCGGCCGGCGGTGCCGCCGACCAGGAAGCCGCGCGCGCGCATGTCGCCGGCGGCCCAGCACAGGTCGCCGATGCGCTGGAAGCCGAACATCGAGTAGTAGATGAAGAACGGCAGCATCGCCTGGTTGCTGACCGAGTAGCTGGTCGCCGCCGCCATCCACGAGGCCATGCCGCCGGCCTCGCTGATGCCCTGCTGCAGCACCTGACCCTTCTGGTCTTCGCGGTAATACAGGAGCTGGTCGGAGTCCTGCGGCTTGTACTTCTGGCCGAACGGCGCGTAGATGCCGATCTGGCGGAACATGCCTTCCATGCCGAAGGTGCGCGCCTCGTCGGCGACGATCGGCACGATCCGCTCGCCCAGCTGCTTGTCGCGCAGCAACAGGTTGATGCCGCGCACCAGCGCCATCGTGGTGGAGATTTCACGCTCGCCGGTGCCCTTGGTGATCTGCTCGAACGCGGCCAGCTCCGGCGCCTTCAGCTTGGCCTCGGCCTTGCGCCGGCGCTGCGGCAGGAAGCCGCCCAGCGCCCGGCGGCGCTCCAGCATGTACTGCACTTCCGGCGAATCCATGCCCGGGTGGTAGTACGGCACTTCGTCGTGCAGCTTGTCGTCGGCGATCGGGATCTGGAAACGGTCGCGGAAGTGGCGCACCGATTCGTCGTCCAGCTTCTTCTGCTGGTGGGTGGGGTTCTGCGACTCACCCGAACCCAGGCCCATGCCGTAGCCCTTGACCGTCTTGGCCAGGATCACCGTCGGCATGCCCTTGGTGTTCGACGCCGCGTGGTAGGCCGCATAGACCTTGTGCGGATCATGGCCGCCGCGGTTCAGCCGCCAGATGTCGTCGTCGCTGAGGTTGGCGACCATCTCGCGCGTCTCCGGATACTTGCCGAAGAAATGCTCGCGCGTGTACGCGCCGCCGAACGCCTTGCAGGCCTGGTACTCGCCGTCGACGGTTTCCATCATCAGCTTGCGCAGCACGCCCTTGTCGTCGCGCGCCAGGAGCGGGTCCCAGTAGCTGCCCCAGGCCAGCTTGATCGCGTTCCAGCCACCGCCGCGGAACACGCCTTCCAGTTCCTGGATGATCTTGCCGTTGCCGCGCACCGGGCCGTCCAGGCGCTGCAGGTTGCAGTTGATCACGAAGATCAGGTTGTCCAGGCCTTCGCGCCCGGCCAGCGAGATCGCGCCGAGCGACTCCGGCTCGTCGCACTCGCCGTCGCCCAGGAAGCACCAGATCTTGCGGTCGCTCTTCGGCACCAGGCCGCGGTTCTCCAGGTACTTGAAGAACTGCGCCTGGTAGATCGCCTGGATCGGGCCCAGGCCCATCGACACCGTCGGCACCTGCCAGTAATCCGGCATCAGCCACGGATGCGGGTACGACGACAGCGCGCGGCCCTTGCCGACCACTTCCATGCGGAACAGGTCGAGCTGGTCCTCGGCCAGGCGGCCTTCGAGGAACGAACGCGCGTAGACGCCTGGACTGGAATGGCCCTGGTGGAGTACCAGATCGCCCGGATGATCGGCGCTGGGCGCGCGCCAGAAATGGTTGAAGCCCACGTCATACAGCGTAGCGCTGGAGGCGAAGCTGGCGATGTGGCCGCCCAGCTCGCCGGGCTTCCGGTTCGCGCGCACCACCATCGCCATCGCGTTCCAGCGGATCAGCGAGCGGATGCGCCATTCCATCGCGGCGTCGCCGGGGCTCTTCGCCTCCTGGCTGGGCGGGATCGTGTTGACGTATTCGGTGGTGGGATTGAACGGCAGATGGCCACCCGAACGGCGGGTGGTGTCGACCATCTTCTCCAGCAGGAAGTGCGCGCGCTCGGTACCGTCGTGATGGATCACCGCGTCGAGCGAATCGATCCACTCGCGGGTTTCGGTGGGGTCGATGTCCTGGTTGAGGATATCGTCGAGCTGATCCATGAAGATTCTCCGCAGCGCCGTTGCAGCGCTCATGCTTGAGGGGGAATGCCCGCCGCCGGGGAGTGCGGCGGGAATCAACGTCCAAGTCTAGCCGCTGGGCCTGAGGCTAGCCAATCCGCCTGCCATGCGCCGGCGCATGGCAGGCGTCGCAAAACTTCAGCCCTGCGAACGATTTGCCGCGCGGATCTGCGCCTCGACGCACGCCACCGCGCTCATGTTGACCACGCGACGCACGGTCGACTGCGGCATCAGGATGTGCGCCGGCTTGGCCACGCCCATCAGGATCGGGCCGATCACCACGCCGTCCGACAGCATGCGGGTCATGTTGTAGGCGATGTTGGCCGCGTCCAGGTTAGGGAACACGAACACGTTTGCCTTGCCTTCCAGCCGCGAATGCGGGAACAGCTTTTCGCGCAACGCCGGCACCAGCGCCACGTCGGCCTGCATCTCGCCTTCCACTTCCAGCCGCGGCGCGCGGGCGCGGATCAGCTCCAGCGCCTTGCGCATCTTCTTCGAACCGCAGGTGTCGCGGCTGCCGAAGTTGCCGCCGGAGAGCAGCGCGATCTTCGGCTGGATGCCGAACAGCTTCAGCCGGATCGATGCCTGCAGCGTTGCCTCGGCGATCTGCTCGGGGCAGGGATCGTCCTGCACGTGGGTGTCGAGGTAGAAGAAGGTGCCCTTGTCGGTGGACACCGCGGCCATCGCCGACGGTTCCACCACGCCCTCGTCCAGGCCGATGATGTCGCGGATGTAGCGCAGCTTGCTCTGATACTGGCCGACCAGGCCGCAGATCATCGCGTCCGCCTCGCCGCGCTCGACCATCAGCGCCGCGATCGCGGTGGGCCGCGAGCGGATCACCGCCTTGGCCATCGACGGCGTGACCCCGCGGCGCTCCATCAGCCGGTGGTAGTGCTGCCAGTAGTCGTCGAAGCGCGGGTCAGAGTTGATGTTGCAGATCTCGATGTCGACGCCGGGCTTGATGCGCAGGCCGGCGCGCTTGATGCGCTTGTCGATCACTTCGGGGCGACCGATCAGGATCGGCTTGCCCAGGCCTTCGTCGACCACCACCTGCACCGCGCGCAGCACGGTCTCTTCCTCGCCCTCGGCGTAGACCAGCCGCGCGGGCGCGGACTTGGCCCGCTCGAACACCGGCTTCATCAGCAGGCCGGTGCGGAACACGAAGCTGGTGAGGCGATCGGTGTATTCGGCGAAATCGGCCATCGGCCGCGTGGCCACGCCCGAATCCATCGCCGCCTGCGCCACCGCGGGCGGCAGCTGCAGCAGCAGGCGCGGGTCGAACGGCTGCGGGATCAGGTAGTTCGGGCCGAAGCTGGGCGGCTTGCCGCCGTAGGCGCGCGCACTGACGTCGGACGACTCGCGCCGCGCCAGCGCCGCGATCGCCTTGACGCAGGCGATCTTCATCGGCTCGTTGATCACCGTGGCGCCCACGTCCAGCGCGCCGCGGAACAGGTAGGGGAAGCACAGCGCGTTGTTGACCTGGTTCGGATAATCCGACCGGCCAGTGGCCATGATGCAGTCCGGGCGCACCGCCTTGGCGTCCTCCGGGGTGATCTCCGGGTTCGGGTTGGCCAGTGCGAAGATGATCGGCCGCTCGGCCATCGTGGCGACCATCTCCGGCTTCAGGATGCCGCCGGCGGACAGGCCCAGGAACACGTCCGCGCCATCGACGATCTCGGCCAGCGTGCGTGCTTTCGTGTCACGCGCGTAGCGCTGCTTGTCGGGGTCGAGGTTGGTGCGCCCGGTGTGGATCACGCCGTCGCGATCGAACGCCAGGATGTTCTGCGGCTTCACGCCCAGCGCCACCAGCATGTCCAGGCAGGAGATGCCCGCCGCGCCGGCGCCGGTGGTGGCCACGCGGATGTCCTCGATCTTCTTGCCGACCACCACCAGCGCATTGATCAGCGCCGCGCCGACGATGATCGAGGTGCCGTGCTGGTCGTCGTGGAACACCGGGATCTTCATCCGCTCGCGCAGCTTGCGCTCGACGATGAAGCACTCCGGCGCCTTGATGTCTTCCAGGTTGATGCCGCCGAAGGTCGGCTCCAGGCTGGCGATGATGTCGACCAGCTTGTCCGGGTCGTTCTCGTCGATCTCGATGTCGAACACGTCGATGCCGGCGAACTTCTGGAACAGCACGCCCTTGCCTTCCATCACCGGCTTGCTGGCCAGCGGGCCGATGTTGCCCAGGCCGAGCACCGCGGTGCCGTTGCTGATCACCGCCACCAGGTTCGAGCGCGCGGTGTATTCGGCGGCGGTGGTCGGGTCCTCGACGATCGCGTCGCAGGCCGCGGCCACACCGGGCGAATACGCCAGCGACAGGTCGCGTTGGGTCAGCAGCGAGGTGGTCGGGGTGACCTTGATCTTGCCCGGCCGGGGCAGGCGGTGATATTCGAGCGCGGCGAGGCGCAGTTCTTCGGGGAGGCTCATGGGATGCGTTGTTGTCCTTGAAGGAGCGTCGGCCGGCAGTGCAGTCGACGTGCCGTGATGTTAACACCGGCGCGGCCTGCCCCGGTTTCGACCACGGCGCGGATTCAGACGCCGGCCAGCCAGTCCTCGCCCTGCACCTGGCTCAACTGGATGCCGTTGATGAAGACCGAGAAGGCCAGCTTGCCGGCCAGTCCATGCACGTGCTGCATCCACGGCGGCAGCCAGCGCGGCGGCAGGATCGCGCCGGATTCGAAATGCGGCTGCAGCGCGATCACGTCGTGCAGGGTCAGCTTGCCGGCGAACAGGTGGCGCAGCAGATCCATCCGCCGCTGCCGCAGCGCCCAGCGGAAAAAGGTGTGCACGGTGAGCAGCCCGGACAGGTAGACGTTGTCCTTGGCGAACACCGCACCGCCGCCCGGCGGCACGCCGCGGAACACCCGCTGGGCCGAGTGGAAGCTGTCCGCCGTGCTCTGCCCGCACAGGCTGAAATACTTGTACACCTCGACGAAATCCGCGCCGTTCAACGCCATGTCGATGGCCAGGATGCGCAGGCTGATGCGCTTGAGCCGGGTGATGTCGATGGCACCGGACATCAGCTCGGCGAACACCGCCAGGCCTTCCTGGGTGGCAGTGACCCGCGGCGAGGTGCGCGCCAGCGACGCCAGCAACGGCTGCCGGCGGCCGTTCAGGGCGGTCAGCGAATGCACGAAGGCCTCGTGCGCCAGCAACTGGTGGCGATCGTAATCGCTGAAGCAGTCGCCACCGCGCAGGCGGATGCGGGTGGCGCCGGCAGCGGCCTTGGCGGTCAGTTCGGGGTCCACTTCCACGCTGATCGTGCCGGCGCCGAAGAAGTCGTCGAGGGTGGCGGACAGGTCGGCGCGCAGCGCGTCGGCCGGCATGTTCACGATGCTGTCGTCGGCGAGCAGGTCCGCGCCCAGCTCGTCGGACAGGGCGACGAAGTAATGGGCGGCGTCCAGGTTGCTGCGCTGGCTGCCGGGGATCATGTCGTCCGGACGTCCATACAGGGCGATCGACGGCGCGGTGACGCCCGCGCTGCCGACCGACTCCAGCATTTCGGCGGCGATGCGCCAGGACTCGGCGGTGCGCCGCAGGTAGTCGCCCAGCGGATCGATGTCGAGCGGATCGCTGCCGCCGGCGGCGGCCTCGATCGCCGCCAGCTCGGCCCGCACGGCACTCAGTTCCGGCCGCGCGTACGTCACTTCCGGCAGGCTGAACCGGCCCCGGCTGTAGGCGTCGATCATGCGGTTTTCCAGCGACGCCGGCCACGCCACCGTGGGCAGGATGTGGATGCCGCGCACGGCCGCCAGCAGGCGCTGGTCGAGGGCGGCATAACGCTGCAGCTCGGGCGCGACGTGATGGTCCGGGGCGTTCATGGTGGCAGTCCAGCGCAGGTGGCGACATCGGCGCACCATCCGGGCGCGCAGCGGTGGGTGGCAGGCAGCAACTTCTGCAGCCGGGTCATTGCGTGCCGGCGCACCCATGGCGTTGCCGCGATACTAGACGCTTCGCCCGCCAGCGTGGGAGCCGCCAGGGTTCAGTCGCGCTCGCGCTGCCCGCGATGGCCGTGCGGCCGTTCGATCGGACGTCCGCCGCGCTGCTTGCGCAGACGTGCTTCCAGCGTGGCCGCCTGCTCCTCGCGCTCGTCGTGCAGCTTGAGGTAGTTGCGCCAGCGGCCGGGCGCCAGTTCGCCATTGTCCAGCGCCACCTGCACCGCGCAGCCCGGCTCGCTGCCGTGGCCGCAGTCGGCGAACCGGCAAGCTTCGGCCAGCGCCTCGATGTCGGCGAACAGGTCGAGGTTTTCCTCGCCGGTGAGCTTCAGTTCGCGCATGCCCGGCGTGTCGATCATGCAGCCGCCGCTGGGCAGCTGCAGCAGGGCGCGATGGGTGGTGGTGTGGCGGCCGCGGCTGTCGTGGCTGCGCACCTCGGCGGTGGCCATCGTGGCGGTGCCGAGCAAGGTGTTGGTCAGGGTCGACTTGCCGGCGCCGGACGAACCGACCAGCACCGCGCTGTCGCCCGGCCCGAGATAGCGGGCCAGCAAGGCCACGCTGGCCGGGTCCTTGCCGTTCAAGGGATGGATCGGCACATCGGCGGGCAGCCGTGCGCGCAAGGCCGCGATCTGCGCGTCCGCGTCGTCGCGGGTGTCCAGCTTGCTGAGCAGGACCACCGGCTGCGCGCCGGAGTCCTCGGTCAGCGACAGGTAGCGCTCGATCCGCGCCGGATTGAAATCGCCGTCCAGGCCGGTCAGCACCAGCACGTAGTCGATATTGGTGGCGATCAGCTGGCGCTCGTAGCGCTCGCCCGCGGCGGCGCGTGACAGCACCGTGCGCCGCGGCAGCACGTTGATGATGTGCGGCGGCTTGCCGTCGCTCACTTCGACGAAATCGCCGACCACCGGCCGCTCGCCCGCATCGATGCCGCGCTTGAGGTAGCGCCCGTCCGGCTGCGCGCCGAACAGCGTCTGGCCGTCGTGCAATTCGTAGCCGGCCCGGTGCTGGGCAACCACCCGCGCCAGCCGCAGGCCGCCGTCGGGCAGCCGGTCACCACGCCAGCCGATGCTGCGCAGGCGTTCGATCGTTTCGGGATCACTCATGGGGGAGATCAGTCGGCACGGTTCGGTGATTATGCCCTGCCCGAAGATTGCCCGACGATGAACCGCAAAACGGCCGTGCAGCCCTCGCGCTGCACTGCATCACGCTGCTAGCATCGGGCTGCCGGCGGCACGACCGCCGCCCGTCATCAACCTGCGACAAGGATACCGGCGTTGGTCTCGATCACACCCAGTGCGCACCTGGCGGACGTGCGCTATGAAATCCGCGGGGCGCTGACCCGGCGCGCACGCGAGCTGGAAGCGGCCGGGCGGGACATCATCAAGCTCAACATCGGCAACCCCGGACGCTACGGTTTCGAGGCGCCGGCGCACCTGCGCGAGGCGATCGCCAGCCACCTGCACGACAGCGAGGCCTACGGCCACGAGCAGGGACTGGAGCTGGCCCGCGAGGCGATTGCCGCGCAGCAGCGCGCCCGCGGCGCCCGCGGCGTGGACGCCGAGCGCATCTTCATTGGCAACGGCGTCAGCGAGCTGATCGACCTGTCCCTGCGCGCGCTGCTGCAGGACGGCGACGAAGTGCTGCTGCCCAGCCCGGACTATCCGCTGTGGAGCGCCGCCACCATCCTCAACGGTGGCCAGCCACGCTATTACCGCTGCCTGGCGCGCAACGGCCACCTGCCCGATCCGGACGAGATCGAGGCGCTGATCGGCCCGCGCACCCGCGCCCTGGTGCTGATCAACCCGAACAATCCCACCGGCGTCACCTACCCGCGCGCGATGCTGGAGCGGCTGGTGACGATCGCGGCGCGCCATCGGCTGCTGCTGCTGGCCGACGAGATCTACGACGAGATCCTCTACGACGGCGCCCGGTTCCAGCCGCTGGCCGAAGTGGCCGGCGAGCTGCCCTGCCTCAGCTTCGGCGGCCTGTCGAAGGTCCATCGTGCCTGCGGCTACCGGGTCGGCTGGATGAGTCTTTCCGGCGACCCGACCCACAGCGCCGCCTATCGCGACGCACTGCAGCTGCTGGCCGCGTTGCGCCTGTGCGCCAACGTCACCGCGCAGTGGGCGGTGCTGCCCGCCCTGCAGGACGCGCCCACGATCGGCACGCTGACCGCGCCGGGCGGCCGCCTGCATGAGGCGCGGCGGGCCGTGCTCGACGGCGTGGCCGCCAGCGAATACCTGGAACTGGTCGCACCCGATGGCGCGCTCTACGCGTTCCCCCAGGTGCGCGCCGACCGCATTCCCGGCTTCGACGACGAGGCGTTCGCGCTGCGCCTGCTGGAAGAGGAGTCGGTGTTGGTGGTGCCCGGCAGCAGCTTCAACGTGCCGCGCAGCCGCCACTTCCGGCTGACCCTGCTGCCGCCGCCGGCGCAGCTGCATGAAGTGTTCGTGCGCATCGAACGGGTGCTGGCGGGGATGGCGCGCGAGCAGTCGCCCGCCGCCGCGGTGGCCTGAACGCCGTGCCGACGGGTTATCTCGCGCTCGGCGATTCGTACACGATCGGCGAGGCCGTGGCGGCCGACGAACGCTGGCCGGCCCTGCTGGTGCGGCAGTTGCGGGCGGATGGCTTGCCGATCGACGAGCCGCAGATCATCGCGGTCACCGGCTGGACCACCGACGAGCTGGCGCAGGGCATGGACCAGGCCGCGCTGCACCCGCCCTACGCGCTGGTCAGCCTGCAGATCGGCGTGAACAACCAGTATCGCGGCCGGCCGGCCGACGAATACCGCACGCAGTTCGCCGCGCTGCTGGCCCGCGCCACGGCACTGGCGGGTGGCCGCGCCGCCCGCGTGGTGGTGGTGTCGATTCCCGACTGGGGCGTCACCCGCTTCGCCGGCGAACAGGGCCGCGACCGCTCGGTGATCGCGGCGGAACTGGACGTCTACAACGCGATCGCCCGCCACGAGAGTGCACGCGCGGGCGCCGGTTTCGTCGACATCACCGGCATCTCGCGGGCGCATCCACAGCTGGTCGCCGCAGACGGACTGCATCCTGCCGCCGACCAGTACCGGCGCTGGCTGGCCGCGATCGCCCCGGTGGCGGCGGACGCCTTGCGCACGCAGGGCTGATCACCGCCGCACCGGCTCAGTTGCGCATCAGCCTGCCCGCGACCCGCGCCGACAGCACGCGCGGCGTCAGCCGGATCGAGTGGGCCATCAAGGCATTGACCCAGCCCGTGATCACCCCGGCGCGCCCGGCCAGCATGGCGTCGATGCCGCGCCTGGCCACCGCCGGCGCCTCCATCCGGGTCAGCCGCTGGTACCAGGTGGCGCGCTGGCCGGACACTTCGAGGAAACGGGTAGCCGTGACCCCGGGGGAAACCACGGTGCAATGCACGCCGCTGTCCCGCAGCTCCTCGTCCAGCGCATGGGAAAACGCCAGCACGTAGCTCTTCGCCGCCGCGTAGGCGGCGTAGCCCGGCGTAGGCTGGAACGCGCCGGTCGAAGCCACCTGCAGCACGCGGCCGTAGCCGCGCTGGCGCATGCCCGGCAGGAACAGGCGGGTCAGATGGGTGAGCGCCATCACGTCCACCATCAGCATGTTTTCCAGGCGCGCCCAGTCGGTGTCGGCAAAATCGCCGAACACGCCGAAGCCGGCGTTGTTGACCAGCGCATCGATCTGCACGCCGGCGCTGGCCAGGTTCGCCACCAGCGCTTCGCACGCGGCCGCGTCGGCAAGGTCAAGCGGATGCACCTGCACCATCGCACCGTCGGCGCGCAATTCATCGGCCAGTTGCTGCATCGGCGCCTCGCTGCGCGCCACCAGCACGAGGTTCCAGCCACGCCGCGCCAGCTCGCGGGCAAAGGCCACGCCCAGCCCGCTGGAGGCGCCGGTCACCAGGGCGGTGCGGTGATCAGGTTCGGGGGTCATGCAAGGTCTCCGGGCAGGTACGCAAGCCGGCAATCAGGGCCAGCAGAAGTCGCCGCAGTTCGGCGGAAAAGTCGATCACGAAGCCGGACAGATCCGGCGCAGCCAGCAGCGCGGCCCGCAACGGCGCCGGCGGCGCCGCCATCTGCGCCAGGCCGGGGACGATCGCCTGCAGCCACAGCAGCAGGCGGCTGCCCGCACCGGGCGACAGCTGCAGCACCTGCTCCAGCGCGGCACCGCTGGCGGTCACCCGCTGCGCCAGTTGCCGCTTGAACGCCAGCACCTCGGCCACCGGCACGTTGTGTTCCAGGACGGCATGCAGCACGCCCATCAGCTGCAACAGCAGCGGACGCCGGGCGAAATCCTGCAGCAGCCCGTCGATCCAGCCGTCGAGGTCGCTGGCGGCGGACGCCTGCAACTGCGCATCGAAGGCATCGAACCAGCCGAGGTAATGCTCGGCCAGCAGTTGCAGGAACAGCGCCTCCCGGGTGGGGAAGTACAAGTAGCTGGTGCCCTTGGCCACGCCGGCCGCCGCCGCTACGTCGCTCATCGTGATCGCCGCATACGGCCGCTCCGACAGCAGCCGCAGCGCGGCGGCAAGGATTTCGCTGCGGCGGCGATCCTTCAGGTCGGCGCTGACGGCGCGACGACCCGGACCGATCTTGGCGGGAGCGTTGTTGACCATCGGTCATTTATAAATGACCGTGAGTCATTTTTCAAGCTGATCCGGGTCAAGTCAGCCGGCCCCGCAGGCGCGGTATCATGGACGGTCTCCCCCGATCTTCAGGAAATCACGCCATGTCGCTCGATCCCGGCACCCGCGAACGCATCGAAACCCTGCTCAGGGAGCACCGCGTGGTGCTGTTCATGAAGGGCAACCGCCGCCAGCCGATGTGCGGCTTCTCTGCTGCCGCCACCAATACGCTCAACGAGCTGTTGCCGGAATATCACACGGTCAACGTGCTGGACGACCCGGAGATCCGCGAAGGCATCAAGGCCTTTGGCGACTGGCCGACGATTCCGCAGCTGTACGTGGAAGGCGAGCTGGTCGGCGGCGCCGACATCATTCGCCAGATGTACGGCAGCGGCGAACTGCACCAGCTGTTCGGCGTGTCCGCGCCGGACCGCACGCCGCCGGAAATCACCATCACCGACGCCGCCGCCGAGGCGATCCGCCAGGGCACCGCGAACGCCCAGGGCGTGGCGCTGCACCTGGAGATCGGCCCCGACCACAGCGCCGGTTTCCAGCTGGCGCCGGCCAGCGAGCACGACATCGTGGCGGTGGCCAACGGCCTGGAAGTGCATTTTGATCCGGCCAGCGCACAGCGTGCCCGGGGCATCGTGATCGATTGGGTGTCCACCGTGCAGGGCGAAGGCCTCAGCCTGAAATTCCCGGGCGCGCCGGAAGCCTGACCGGGCATTCGACCCGGTCGACTCGCGACATGAAGAGCCCCGCCATGGCGGGGCTCTTCATTACAGGCTCATTCCGACTCGATCTCTTCCTCGAAGCGCAGGTGCTTCACGCTGCGACCGTTGCGACGCACCAGCTTGAGCGCCTCGATGCCGATCTTGATGTGGGCCTCGACATACTTCGCGGTGATGTTGCGATCGCTGGCCTCGGTCTTGACGCCCTCGGGCACCATCGGCTGATCCGATACCAGCAGCAGCGCGCCGCACGGAATCCGGTTGGCGAAGCCGGCGGCGAAGATCGTCGCCGTCTCCATGTCCACCGCCATGCAGCGGGTGCGCCGCAGGTAATCCTTGAACGTGTCGTCGTGTTCCCACACGCGCCGGTTGGTGGTATAGACCGTGCCGGTCCAGTAGTCATGGCCAAGGTCGCGGATCATGGTGGACACGGCACGCTGCAACTGGAACGCCGGCAACGCCGGCACCTCCGGCGGCAGGTAGTCGTTGCTGGTGCCTTCGCCACGGATCGCCGCAATCGGCAACACCAGGTCGCCCAGCTGGTTCTTCTTCTTGACCCCGCCGCACTTGCCCAGGAACAGCGCGGCCTGCGGTTCGATCGCACCGAGCAGGTCCATCACGGTGGCCGCGTTGGGGCTGCCCATGCCGAAGTTGATCAGGGTGATGCCGTCGGCGGTGGCGTTCGGCATCGGCCGGTCGCGGCCCTGCACCTCCACGCCATGCCACTGGGCGAACAGCTCCACGTAATTGCCGAAATTGGTCAGCAGGATGTGTTCGCCGAATTGCTCCAGCGCGGTGCCGGTATAGCGCGGCAGCCAGTTGGAGACGATTTCCTGTTTGCTTTTCATCTGGGTATTGCCCGAATCACGTTACCGGCGACGCCACGCCGGCGAGATGCCAGTTCAGTGGTTTCATTTTAGGGGGGCCGTCGCCCCCCGACCAGCCGGATCATCGCGGCGTTCGTTCAAAGTCGCGACAGACGCCACAATCACGGCCCTCATGTTATGTTTTGCCTGCCATCAATGTTGCGGGGGACTACCTGATGCGGATGGGTCTGGCAATCGATGCGGCCTGCGATCTTTCGCAGGAGTTCCTTCAGAAGCACGACATCGCGGTGATGCCGATCACGGTCCGGATCGACCGCGAAGTCTTCATGGATGATCGCCGGCCGGAGGAGATCCAGCGCTTCATCAACCGCCGGCTGGGCAACCGCAGCCATTCGGCCGAGACCGAACCGTGCCCGGTGGAAGAGGTCCAGAAGCTGTTCCTGGAAAAACTGGTGCTGGAACAGGACTGCGTGTTCTGCCTGACCATCACCGCCACCCGCAGCCCGATCAACGAGCACGTCAACAAGGCCAGCTTCGGCATCCTCAAGAACTATCGCCAGGTGCGCGACCAGGCCGGCGTCCCCGGCCCGTTCATGATGCGCGTGGTCGACACCCGCAACATCTTCGCCGGCGCCGCGCCGGCGATCTACGAGGCGACCCGCCTGATCGCCGCCGACGAACCGCCCGCCGCGATCCGCGAGCGACTCACCCATGTCGCCAATCACACCTATGGCTACATGCTGCCGCGTGACCTTTACTACCTGCGCGCCCGCGCCAAGAAGAAGAACGACCGCAGCGTGGGCCTGGTCAGCGCCATGCTGGGCTCGGCACTCGACATCAAGCCGATCCTGCGCTGTTTCCAGGGCGAAACCGGCCCGGTCGGCAAGGTGCGCGGCTTCGAGCAGGGCGCCGAGGCGCTGTTCGGCTACGTGACCAAACGGGTCCGCGCCGGCCTGATCGTGCCCATGGTGTGCGCCAGCTACGGCGGCGACCTTGCCGTGCTGGAGCACCTGCCCGGCTATCTCGAGCTGCGCCAGGCCTGCGAGGAATGCGGCGTCGAGCTGATGGAAGCGCCGATGAGCATCACCGGCATGGTCAACGTCGGCGAAGGCGCGGTCACCATCGGCTTTGCCGCCGAGGATCACGTGGCCGAGTTCTGACGCCGCGGCGCGCCGGCGCGCGCAAGGCTCAGAAGCCGTAGTTCAGGAAGCCGCCATCCACCGCCAGCACCTGGCCGGTGATGTAGCTGGCTGCGGGCAGGCACAGGAAGGCGATCGCCGCGGCGACTTCCTCCGGTTCGCCGATCCGGTCCAGCGGCGTGCGATCGAGCACCTCGTCGAGGTAGTCGGCATCGGCCAGCGCCGGTTCGGAGCGCTGGGTGCGGATGTACCACGGCGCCACGGCGTTGACCCGGATGCCGTCCACCGCCCATTCGGCGGCCAGGTTGCGGGTGAGCTGGTGCAGTGCGGCCTTGCTCATCCCGTAGGGCGAACCGGTGCGCACGTGGGTCATCCCGGATACCGAGCCCACGTTGACGATCGCCGCATGCGCGTGCTGCACCAGCTGCGGATGCGCCAGCCGGCACATCTCGAACGCGCTGAAAAGGTTCTGCTCGAAGATCCGGCGCCAGTCGTCCACGCGATAGTCGAGCGTGGCGCCGGGCTGGTTGCCGCCGGCGTTGTTGACCAGCAGCGACAGCGGCGTGCCCAGGTCGGCGATCCAGTCGAACACGGCCAGCCGGTCCTCCGCTTCGCTGACGTCGGCCGCGAACGCCATCACCTCGCTGGCGGGGAAATCGTCGGCCAGCTCGACCCTGACCTGCTCCAGGTGGTCCGCATCGCGCGCCACCAGCAGCAGGTTGGCGCCCAGCCCGGCCAGCTCGCGCGCCGTGGCGTGGCCGATGCCCTTGCTGGCGCCGGTGATCAGGGCGTTGTGGCCTTGCAGTTGCCAGGCATCGAGGCGGCTGTTCATCCGGTCAGCTTAAAGCCTCATACGCAGGCTGCCAACGCGTTCCTTGCCTGGCGCCCGCCACTGGCGGGACACTCGCCGCATCCATCACGCACGGACATCGCCATGAAGCTGCTGCCGCTCCTGCTCTGCCTTGCCGCGCTGGGCGCATGCTCGCGCAAGCCGCCCGAACCGCAGGCGAAACCGGCCGCGGTGAGCACGCCGTTCGACGCGATGCGCGCCGACGAGCAGCGCGCGAAGGACGTGAGCAAGGCGCTGGAGAAAAAATCCGCCGAGCAGGACAAGCAGATCGAGGCCGCGGAGCAGTAGCCGCTGGCGGCCTCAGCTCAACGCGGACGGCACAGGCAGTCAGCGTAGATGTTCGGCGTGCCCGCCTTCGCATTGCGCAGCAACTGCAGTTCGGGGGCTTTCGCCGGCAGCTGGGCGACCCAGTCCGGCAGGCGCACGCCGAACGATTGCAGCACATGCACGCTGGCGCTCTGGCTGAGGCCCATCAGGAAGCGCTCGAAGCCGCCTTGCGGCGGTTCCACGTAGCGCACCGGATAGCCCTTGCCCAGCCGGGCCAGACGACCCGCCTCGGCCACCGCCGCGTCCAGCCCGCCGAGCTGGTCGACCAGGCCACGCTGCAGCGCCTGCTCGCCGGTCCACACCCGTCCCTGCGCGATGGCGTCGATCGCCTGGTAGCTCTTGCCCCGGGCCTTGGCCACGCTGCCCACGAAATCGCGATAGCCCTTGTCGATGATCGCCTGGATCACCGTGCCGACCTTCGGATCGAGCGGGCGGGTGATGTCGAACGCGCCGGCCATCGGCCCGGTGCTGACGCCGTCGCTCTGCACGCCGAGCCTGGCCAGCGTGCCGGGCACCGTGTAATACAGGCCGAAGATGCCGATCGATCCGGTGATCGTGTTGGGCTCGGCGAAGATGCGGTTCGCATTCATCGAGATCCAGTAGCCGCCGCTGGCCGCCACGTCACCCATCGAGACCACCACGGGAATGCCGGCCGTGCGGGTCAGCTCGACCTCGCGGCGGATCTGCTCGGCGGCATACACCTCGCCGCCGGGCGAATTGACCCGCAGCACCAGCGCCCTGGTCTTGCGATCCTCGCGGGCGCTGCGGATCAGCGCCGCCGTCGATTCGCCACCGATCGAACCGGGACCGCGCTTGCCGCCGGCAATCTCGCCCTCGGCCACCACGATCGCCACGCCCGCGGCGGGCAGATCGCCATCGCTCGACACCGCGGAGGCATAGCGGTCCAGCGCGATCTGGCGGAAGTTGTGGCCCTTGCGGTCGGCCGGCACGCCTTCCTTGCGCATCATCGCGATCAGGTCGGCCCGCGTGGCCAGCCCATCGACCAGGTGCTGGTTCAGCGCCAGCTCGGCGAGGTTGCCCTGGGTGCTGGCGATATGCTCGGGCAGGTTGTCGACGTCGTCGCGCAACGTGGCGGGGTCCAGCTTGCGCAGTTGCGCCACCTCGGCCAGGTAGCCCGTCCACAGGCCACCCATCCAGTAGCTGTCGGCCTGCTTCGCCTCGGTCGAGGCGTGGTCGAGGATGTACGGCTCGGCCGCGCTCTTGAACTCGCCGACCCGGAACAGGTGGACGTCCACGCCGAGCTTGTCCAGCAGGTCCTTGTAGAACAGCCGGTAATTGGCCAGGCCGGTGAGCATCACGCCGCCCTGCGGATCGACCAGCAGCCGGTCGGCGTGGGCCGCCAGGTAATACTGGCCCTGGTCCAGGTTCACGCCCCAGGCGATCACCGGCTTGCCCGCCGCCCGGAACCGGTCCAGCGCCGCGCCGACTTCGCGCAACGCGGCAAAGCCGCCGCCCTGCAATTCGTCGGGCAGCAGCAGGATGCGGCTGATCCGCGGATCCTTCGCCGCGGCATCGATCGCGCCGGTCAGGTCGCGCAGTTGCACCTGCCGGGGCTCTTCGCCGGACAGGCCGTCCAGTGCGCGCTGCAGCGGATCGATGCTGGACTGCTCGACCAGTTGCCCCCGCGGCTTGATCACCAGCACGCTGTCGGACTGCACCGTGCGATCCACGTCGGCGCCGAGCACCAGCAGCAGGACGAACAGCAGGCCGAAGAACACCACGTTGATGATGATCAGCCGACAGCCGTTGATGAAACGCCCCACGGCGCAGAGAAAGGCCCAGAAGCCGTTGCGGCGGAGCGGTGGCGGTGAGGTCATGCGATGGGTAGTCCGTGTTTGATGGGCCAGCGTAGCGGGTCGAGGGTCAGGCCGCTGCCGTGATCGACAGGTGGCGGCGCCAGCGCTGTTTCCAGGCGCTGCGCCAGAAGCGGGTGAACAGCATCACCGCGGCCACCGACAAGCCGGCGATCAGGCCGATCCACATGCCCCGCGCGCCCATGCCGTGGTGGAACGCCAGCCACCAGCCCACCGGCATGCCGACCACCCAGTACGCGAACAGGGTGATCGCCATCGGCACGCGGGTGTCCTTGAGGCCGCGCAGCGCGCCATTGGCGGCCACCTGGATGCCGTCGGAAAACTGGAACACGCCGGCCAGCATGATCAGTTGCGCGGCCAGCATGATCACCTTCGGATCGCGCGTGTACAGCGTGGCGATGAAATGGGGCAGGCCCAGCATGAAACCGGCCGAAACCAGCTGGGTCACCAGGGTCAGGCCGATCCCGCAGAAACCCGCGTAACGCACGCCCTGCTCGTCGCCGCGCCCCACCGCGTTGCCCACCCGCACGGTGATCGCCATCGCCAGCCCCAGCGGGATCATGAAGAAGAACGAGGCGATGTTGATCGCGATCTGATGGCTGGCGATCACCGACTCGCCCAGCGTGGCGATGATCAGCGCGGTGGCCACGAACAGCCCGGCCTCGGCCAGCAGGGTCACCGTCATCGGCAGGCCGATGTGCAGCAGTTGGCCGATCCGGCGCAGGTCCGGCCATTCGAAACGCTCGAACAGTCCCAGCCCGCGGTAGTTGCGGCGGAAGACCACATAGATGCCGAACGCCAGCATCTCCAGCCACAGCACGATCGCGGTGGCCACGCCGCAGCCGTGCGCGCCCTGCGGCGGGATGCCCAGCTTGCCGAACATCAGCACGTAGCCCAGCGGGATCAGCAGGACCAGCCCGCCGAGGCTGAAATACATCGACGGCCGGGTCAGCGACAGTCCTTCGGACAGGCCGCGCAGCGCGAAGTAACAGGTCAGCGCCGGCGCGCCCCAGCTGATCGCCAGCAGGAAACGCTGCACGTCGTGGCGCAGGCTCGGCGTCACCCCGATGAAATCGATCAGCGGCTCCGCGTGGCGCACCGCGAACCACAGCAGCACGCCCATGCCCAGCGCCATCCACAGCGCCTGGTGGAACACCGCGCCCACCTCCGGCCGGCGCCCGGCGCCATCGAGCTGGGCGACCGACGGCGGCACCGCCATCATCATGCCGATGCCGCTGACGATCGCCAGCGACCAGATGTTCGCGCCCACCGCCACCGCGCCCAGCACGTGTTCATTGACGTGGCCGGCCAGCACCGTGTCGATCACGTTGCTGCCGATCGCCGCCAGCTGGGCAGCGATCAACGGCAGCGCAAGACGCACCGTGGCGCGCACCTCGTGCTGCAGACGGGCACGTTCGGGACGGAAGGGTTTCATCGACACAGCAGACTCCAGAGCCGGCCATTCTACCTGAGCCATTCGTCACGGCCGCCGCCCGGGCAACCTGTGCGACTATTCCCCGCTGCGACGAACTACGGACTGCCATGAAGCAGCTCACCAGCTACGAAGGACTGCATTGCGCCAACTGCGGCGCCCCGATGCAGGGCGAGTTCTGCCACGAGTGCGGGCAGTCGATCCACAGCGTGCTCAAGCCGATGCACCACATGTTCGAGGAGACCGTGGAGACGGTGCTGCACATCGACGGTCGCATCGTGCATACGCTGCCGCCACTGCTGCTGAAGCCCGGTTTCCTCACGCTGGAATATTTCGGCGGCCGGCGGGTGCGCTACATCGCGCCGTTCCGGCTGATGTTCGTGCTGTGCCTGTTGTCGTTCTTCGTGTTTCACCTGGCGATCGACCAGTTTGCCGACAAGCTCCCCGCAACCGGACTGCCGCTGGTGAAGGTGGACAGTTCGGAGATCGAAGGCGCCGCCACTCCGGCTGACGTGCGCAAGGCACTGAAGGAGGAACTTGACGGCCTGCAGAGCGCGCGGGAAACCGGCGTGCTGCCGCCCAAGGCACTGGAACGCATCCAGGCCGCCGACCATGAACTTCGCCAGAAGGCCAACCGACGCCTGATTGCGCTGGGCGCCGCGCCGATGCCGGCCAGCTCCGTCGCCGCATCGCCGGAGCCGGCACCGGCACGGAGCGCCGACAGCGCCAAGCCGGCGAAAGTCCGCTCCGGCAGGGCCAGGGAAGCCTCCGAACCGATCCACGTCAGCTGGCTGCCGGACGTGGTCAACGCCCGCCTGACCACGCTGGGCCAGCGCTTCCGCGACAACGTACGGGCCTACAAGGACGGTGATCCCGCCACCCGCGCCGAAGCCAAGCAACGCATGATCAATGGCGTCTTCGGCGCGTTGCCGATGACCATGTTCGTGCTGATCCCGGTGTTCGCCGGCCTGCTCAAGCTGTTCTACATATTCCGCCGACGGCTGTACATGGAACACCTGATCGTGGCCCTGCACAGCCACGCCTTCATGTTCATGAGCCTGCTGCTGATCACCCTCGTCGGCATGCTGTCGAGCTGGCTGCATCCACATGCGGCCTGGACCGGCGAGGTGCTGGGCTGGGTGCAGACCCTGCTGATCCTGTGGATCCCGACCTGTCTGCTGATCATGCAGAAACGGATCTACCACCAGGGCTGGCCGATGACCGTGCTGAAATTCTGGTTCATCGGCTGGTTCTACTTCTGGTTGCTGATCTTCGCGCTGACGATCGCCGCGCTGCTGGGCATGGCTCACTAGAGCCGTTTTTCGGTGGCTCCGCCAGCGGTTTTGCACAGCGTCAACTGACTGTCAAGGCACTGCTCGCGGGTTTGTCAATTGTGTGAACCATGCCCGAACGCATTTTGCATGTGTTTGATTGAAAACAATTTTTCTACGTGACCAAAACGTCGTCAAGCCGTCATGAAGGGCGCCACCACGCCCTTTGCGGCCTGCCCTCCCCGTTGCATCCACAGACTTATCCACAGTCGCTGTGGATAAGCGTAAAACCTTCCCCGGGATAGCCACTTACCCCCGACTCCTCGATAGACGGGGAGCAAGTTCACGCAACTCCGGGCGAGCGGCCGCACACGGCGCGGCGAGCCGGACGGAGCCGGCGGTTACACTGACCCGCCCATGAGGTTGCCCATGCCCGCCGTCCTGCGCATCGCCCTGCCGGTGCCCCTGCCTACCCTGTTCGATTACCTGCCACCGGTCGCGGGAGAGGCTGGCGTGGGCAGTCGGGTGCTGGTGCCGTTCGGCCGCGGCAAGCGCGTCGGCGTCGTGGTGGCGATCGAGGCCGCCGCCGCGGTCGAGGGCGGCCGGCTGAAGCAGGTGACCCGTCTGCTGGACGACGAGCCCCTGCTCGACGCCGAACTGATGCAGACCCTGGCCTGGGCCGCCGACTACTGGCTCGGCGCGCCGGGCGAGGCATACGCGAACGCCTTGCCGCTGGCTTTGCGCGAAGCGAAGCCGTTGCCGCCGATCGGCGACGAGTACTGGTCGACCACCGCAAGCGGGCGCAGCGCGCACGATACCGGCAACCGGCGCGGCGGCAGCAAGGCCTTGCTGGCCCTGCTCGCCACGGGAGCGTTGAGCGCGCAGGAACTGACCGAACGCCTGCCCGGCTGGCGCGAAGCGGCCCGGCGGCTGGCCGCGGCCGGCCTGCTCGAACGCAGCGAACGGCCGCCAGCAGATCACCGTCCGCCAGCATCGCCGGCACCGCAACTCAACGAGGAGCAGCAGCAGGCGGTGGCCACGGTGGGCGCCAGCCTCGGCAGCTTCCAGCCCTTCCTGCTCGACGGCGTCACCGGCAGCGGCAAGACCGAGGTCTACCTGGCGCTGATCGAACAGGTGCTGGCACAGGGCAAGCAGGCCCTGCTGCTGGTGCCGGAAATCGGCCTGGCGCCGCAGACCGTGCGGCGCCTGCGCCAGCGGCTCGGCGTGCTGATCGAGGTGCTGCATTCGAACCTGTCCGAGGGCGATCGCGCCCGCGCCTGGCTGCGTGCACGCGCCGGCACGGCGCGGGTGATCCTGGGCACCCGCTCGGCGATCTTCACCCCGCTGCCGCAGGCCGGGCTGATCATCGTCGACGAGGAACACGACGGCTCCTACAAGCAGCAGGACGGCTTCCGCTACCACGCCCGCGACCTGGCCGTGGTGCGCGCCCGGGCGCTGGGCGTGCCGGTGCTGCTGGGCTCGGGCACGCCGTCGCTGGAATCGCTGGCCAACGCCGAGGCCGGTCGCTATCGCACCCTGCACCTGCGTGCACGCCCCGGCGCGATACGGCCGCCCCAGGTGCAGATCATCGACATGCGGGCGCAGCGGCTGGAGCACGGCATGTCGCCCGCCCTGCTGGCCGCGGTGGCGGACACGGTGGCGCGCGGCGAACAGGCGCTGGTGTTCCGCAACCGCCGCGGCTACGCGCCGGTGTTGTTGTGCCACGCCTGCGGCTGGCACGCCGACTGTCCCCGCTGCGAGCGGCCGCTGACCCTGCACGCGGGTCGGCGCCAGTTGATCTGCCACCACTGCGATTATCGCCAGCGCCTGCCCGCCGCCTGTCCCACCTGCGGCGCCGGCGATCTCAAGCCGCAGGGCCAGGGCACCGAGCGGCTGGAGGAGGCGCTGGTCACGCTGTTTCCGCAGGTGCCGGTGCTGCGCGTCGATCGCGAGACCACCCGGCGCCGGGACGCCTTCGAGCAATTGCTGGAAACGCTGGCCGACGACCAGCCGGCGATCCTGGTCGGCACCCAGATGCTGGCCAAGGGCCACGACCTGCCCAACCTCACCCTGGTCGCCATCGTCGGTGTCGACGAAGGCCTGCACAGCATCGACTTCCGCGCGGGCGAACGGCTGGCCCAGTTGGTGGTGCAGGTAGCCGGCCGCGCCGGCCGCGCCAGCAAGCCCGGCCGCGTGGTGTTGCAGACCCACCAGCCGGCACACCCGCTGCTGCGCAGCCTGCTGGCGCAAGGCTATGCGGCGGCGGCGCGCGAGCTGCTGGCCGAACGCCGGCTGATCCAGTTGCCGCCATACAGCCACCAGGTGCTGCTGCGTGCCGAGTCGGTGCGGCGCGAGGACGTGGACGGCTTCCTCGCCGCCGCACGTGCGGCCTTGCCGCAGGACGACTCGCTGCAGATCGCCGGCCCGATGCCCGCGCCGATGCCGCTGCGCGCCGGCCGTCATCGCGCCCAACTACTGCTGGAAGCCGCCAGCCGGCGCAGCCTGCACGGCATGCTGCGCTCGTGGCAGCTGGCGCTGGCCAAACTTCCGCTGGCGCGCAAGCTGCGCTGGTCGCTGGATGTCGATCCGATCGATTTGTACTGACGTCGTTGGCGCGCGATCAGCTGCCGGCCGGAGTCGGCTTCACCGGCTTGACCAGCCAGCGCACCGCCAGCACACCCAGCTCGTAGAGCAGGCACATCGGCACCGCCAGCATGATCATCGAGGTGATGTCCGGCGGGGTGATGAAGGCGGCGATCGCGAACGCGCCCACGATCGCGTAGCGACGACCGCTGCGCAGCTTGTCCACGTCCACGATGCCCACCGCGGCCAGCACCACCACGGCCACCGGCACTTCGAAGCACAGTCCGAAGGCGAAGAACATCAGCATCACGAAGTCGAGGTAGTGGGTGATGTCGGTCATCATCTCCACGCCCTGCGGAGTCACCGCGGTGAGGAAGCGGAACGCCGCCGGCAGCACCAGGAAATAGGCGAACGCGCAGCCGACGTAGAACAGCACCAGCGCCGCGGCCAGCAGCGGGCGGGCCAGGCGTTTCTCGTGCTTGTACAGCCCGGGGCTGACGAAGGCCCACAGCTGGTACAGGATCATCGGCATGCTGATGAACAGCGACGCGTAGAACGCCAGCTTCAGCGGCGTCACGAACGGGCTGGCCACCTCGGTGGCGATCAGGTGCGCGCCCTGCGGCAGGCGCGCCACCAGCGGCGCGGCCAGTTCGGTGTACAGGCGGTTGGCGAACGGCACCAGCGCCAGCAGCACCAGCAGCACCGTGGCGCAGGCCTTGAGCAGGCGCGTGCGCAGCTCCAGCAGGTGCGAGAACAGGCCTTGCTGCAGGTCGATGTCGGGCTCAGGCGTGGCCATGCGGCGGCTCCGCGTGAGACTTCACCGGGGCGAACAGGTCGCCGGTACGGTCGTCGGATCCGGCATCATCGGCGGCGGCAGGCGCTGACGGCGCCTCCACCAGCGGCAGCATGATCGGGGGTTCCTCGCCCGCCTCGACCGCCGTCGCGGCAGGCGGCGGAATCTCGTTGCCCACGTCGCGGACCTTCTGCACGGCCGCATCCAGCTCCGCCTGCGCGGCTTCGGCCCGCGCGGCCGCCTCGCGCGCGGTGCGCCTGATTTCCTCAATCTGCAATTCGCGCTCCACTTCGGCGCGCACGTTGTCCCAGCCACTGCGCATGCGGCGCAGCAGCGCACCGGCGGTGCGCGCCGCGCCCGGCAGCTTTTCCGGGCCGAGCACGATCAGCGCGATGAGCGCCAGCAGCACCAGCTTGCCGAAGCTGATCTCGATCATCGCCGCAACCCGCCGGCTTACTTCGGATCGCTGGAGTCGCGCTGACTCTGCGTGGTCTGGCCAGCGGACGACGCGGGCGGATCGGCGCGCAGGCGCTCGGCCTCTTCCTTGCGCTTGGCTTCTTCCTCGTCGCCGTTCAGGCCCTTCTTGAAGTCGCGCATGGCACCACCGAGATCGGAGCCGATGTTGCGCAGCTTGCCGGTGCCAAAGATCACTACGACCACGACCAGCAGGATGATCAGGTGCCAGATGCTCATGTATTACCTCGAAAACGGATCGAACCGGAAACGCCAGCCCGCACGGGCCGGCATTCCGCATCAGCGCGAAGTGTACTCTTCGAGGCGGTCGCGGAAGTCCACCACGGGCGTGGGCACGTTGCTGACGCCGCCCTCGAAGATGCGCCGCGGGGTCACGCCGGCGCCATACACGGCAGCATTCGCATCATAGTCGATGCGCAGCGCCGAACCGTCGAGTGCGACACCGGCGAACAGGCCCCGGCTGCGCGAGTACGAATAGATCTCGGCCTTCAGCTGGGCATCGGTGGAGGCGCTGGCGGTGCGACCCACCGGGCCGGCCGCGGCCGACGCATCCGCGCCGAGGGTGAACTTGCCGTTGACGATCGAATCCACGCCGCGCTGGGTGCGGAACACCAGGATCACGTCGGTGGAGGACACGCCGGCCTGGAAGCCCACGCTGCCGCCGGTCATGGTGATGAAGCTGGGATTGGACCAGGTGCCGTCCGGGCTCTTCACCGAGATCAGCCCTTCGCCACGGCGACCGCCGAAGATGAAACCGGCCTTGATCATGTCCGGGATCACCGCGATGGCCCGCGCATTGCGCAACAGGTCCTGCGGAATCGCCTTGTCCGGCGCCTGCATGATGTCGTTCATCACGCGCACGGCGTTGCTGGCGCGCACCAGCGGCGGATCCTCGGCGTGCGCGGCCATCGCCGGCAGCAACAGGGCCATGCCGATCAGCAGCAGTCGTCGCATTGATTTGTTCAACATGGGCAGCTCCGCTTCGGTTCGGGGTCGGTTTCGGCTGGAATCGGGGGATACGTGTCGAACCCGGCCCCGACGCCAAGTGGGGGTAGCGGGCTTGTGGCAGACTCACTGATCGACGTCGTCACGATCACCACCATGCCATTTCGCAACAACTATACCGGCCTTGCCGGCTATTCCCATGACCCGGATGTTCAGCCCGTTCAGGCTGGCGTCCTGCTGGTCAACCTGGGCACGCCGACCGCGCCGACGGCCCGCGCAGTGCGCCCCTACCTGGCGGAGTTCCTCGCCGATCCGCGGGTGATCGAGTATCCGCGCTGGCTGTGGTGGCTGATCCTGCACGGGGTGATCCTGCGCCTGCGGCCCAAACGTTCGGCGCATGCCTACGCCAGAATCTGGGACACCCGCGGCTCGCCGCTGCGTTTCGGCAGCGAGGCGCTGGCCACGGCGCTGCAAACGGAAATCGCCCGGCAACGGCCACAGGCGCCGGTGAAGGTGGCGCTGGCGATGCGCTATGGCGAGCCTTCGGTGCGCCAGGCGATCGAACAGCTGCAGCGCGAAGGCGTGCGCCGGCTGCTGGTGCTGCCGCTGTACCCGCAGTATTCGGGCACCTCCACCGGCTCGGTGCTCGACGCGGTCGCCGACACCATCAAGCAGCTGCGCTGGCCGCCGGAACTGCGCATCGTCAACGACTACCACGACGATCCGGCGCACATCGAGGCGCTGGCGCGGAGCATCGAACGCTGGTGGGCCGCGAACGGCCGCGGCGACAAGCTGCTGCTGTCGTTCCACGGCATTCCCGAGCGCTACCTGCACGAAGGCGACCCGTATTTCTGCCAGTGCCACGCCACCGCGCGGCTGTTGCGCGAGCGCTTGCAACTGGACCAGCAACAGCTGGTGGTGAGCTTCCAGTCGCGGGTCGGTCGCGAACGCTGGCTGCATCCGTACACCGACGCCACCGTGCGCCGGCTCGCCGCCGAGGGCGTGCGCAAGCTCGACGTGGCCTGTCCGGGTTTCGCGGTGGATTGCCTGGAGACGCTGGAAGAGATCGCCATGCAGAACCGCGACTTCTTCATCGGCGCTGGCGGCGAAGCGCTGCGCTACATCCCCGCGCTCAACGACAGTCCGGACCAGGTCGACAGCCTCGCCGCGCTGGTGCTGCGGCACACCCAGGGCTGGCCCGAGTTCGCCGCCGACTACGATGCCGCCGCGCACCGGCAAAAGCGCATCCAGGCGGGGCAGCGGGCAGCGGCCGTCCGCGCCGGCCATGAGTGAGTTCGTCACGATCGACCTGCCGCCGTGCTCGCTGCGCGCGCAGCGCTGGGGCGACGCCGCGCTGCCGCCCCTGCTGGCCCTGCACGGCTGGCTCGACAACGCCGGCAGCTTTGCGCGGCTGGCGCCCCTGCTGGCGGAACATCATCATGTGATCGCGCTGGAGCTGCCCGGCCACGGCCACTCCGATCACCTGCCCGCCGGCAGCCATTACCACTTCCTCGACTACGTGCGCGACGTGCTGGCCGCCGCGGATGCGCTGCAGCTTGCGCGCTACACCCTGCTCGGGCATTCGCTGGGCGCCGGCGTCGCCGCGCTGGTGGCCAGCGCGCGGCCGCAGCGGATCGAGCGGCTGTTGCTGATCGAAGGATTGGGCCCGCTCGGCGACGATGGCTCGCACACCCTGCAGCGCTTTCGCGATGCACTGGCGCCGCGCAGCGACAAGCCCCTGCGGGTGTTCCACAGCATCGAACAGGCAGTCGACGCACGCAACATGGTCAGCGGCCTGGCCACCGAACTGGCCCGTCCCATCGTCGAACGTGGGCTGCTCGAAACCGGCGGCGGCTGGCGTTGGCGCAGCGATCCACGGTTGACCCGATCGAGCGCCAGCCGACTGGCCGAATCGCAGGTGCATGCCCTGCTGCGCGGCATCACCGCACCCACCGCCCTGCTGCTGGCGCAGCCGGACACCTCGTACCTGCCCGACGCGATGATGCAGGCGCGCGCCGCCTGCGTGGCGAACATCACCGTGACGCACATGGACGGTGGCCATCACCTGCACCTGGAACACCCGCAGGCCGTCGCCGACTGGATCGCCGCCGCGTAGGGCGGGCACTGCCCGCCTGCGTCCTCATGCATCAGGGCTGCTTGAGGCCCAGCACGTCCAAGCCCTGCTCGAAGCGGATGTCGACCGGGATGTGCGCCTGGTCGAGTCGCTTCAGGTCGCCGGCGAGCCCGGCGTCGACGTTGCCCATCTGCTCGGTGAGCTGTTTCGCGGCTTCGTAATCGCCGTCGCCCTGGATGGTCAGCAGCTTCGCCGACAGCGCGTTCATCGCCGCGGTCATCTTGTCGAAGTCGACGCGGTAGCGACCGGTGGTCTCATCGCGGGTGAAGGCGCCCTGCTGCTTGAAGAAGTTGAAGCGCACCATGTTCGCCTTGGCGTGCGCGTCGCTGGCGCCGAAGCGCACCGAGCGCAGGATGCCGGCGAGGAAGGTGACGTAGTTGTCCATCAGCTTCGACTTGTCCAGCTCGCCCTTGTCGGCCAGCTTGCTGACCATGTACAGGCCGAGGATGTCGGCCTTGCCTTCCTCGAAGCTGGAGGCCTGGTCCTTCAGCGCCTTGCGTACAGTGCCTTTGCCGTCAAGTGTTTCCTTGATGCCGAGACCGTGCGCCACTTCGTGGAACATGGTGTTCTGGAAGAACGCATCGAAGGTGAGGTTCTTCTGCTGGTCGTCGGCGATCAGTTCCTTGCCGATCGGCAGCATGATCTTGTCGAACTTCGCCTGCATCACGTTTTCCAGCTGCAGGCGGCGCGTGCCCTTCTTCAGCTGCACCTGCTCATCGTTGGGCAGGTTGATCGCGATGGTCTTGGCGCCGACGTTGGCGTCGCCGCCGTAGTAGATCGCGAAGTAGGCGTTGAGGTCGGCGTCGGAGCCGGGTTTCTCCGCCTTGTACTTGTCGGCCACCGGCAGGCCGCGCTGCAGTTCGGGCAGGTATTTGGCGAAGCGCGCGAGTTTCGCGCTCCACGCCTGGTCCTTGATCAGCACGTAGGATTCGTAGCTGGCCTTGTAGCCGAACAGCTGGTCCTCGTAGGTTTCGATCGGACCGATCACGATGTCGACCGGGTTGCTCTTCATGTCCATCCAGGCGAAGTCGCTGGCCTGGTAGTCATCGCTGAGCAGCGCGGCGGCGCGCATCGTGAGGTACTTGCGGAAGCCCGCATCCTTCGCCAGTTTCGCGGCTTCGCGCAGCAGGCCGGCGGTCTTTTCCAGTTCGGCCTTGTACGCCTCGTGGTAGGGCACGCTGATCAGCTGGCCCTTGTCGTCGCGGCGCAGCAAGGTGTACAGCCCGGTCTTGTCCTTCAGCGGCGACTGCTCGAACTGCTCCTTCGTCATGTCGGCCGGGTAGAACTGCGCGCCGGCCGGACGCGGGCCGATGCCGTCGACGAAGGGCTTGTCGTTGTCCAGCCGGTCCCACGGGCCGTAGTTGATCTCGGCGAACTCGCGCACCGACGGGTCGCTGATCTTCGCCAGCAGCGCGTCCTTGTCGCCCCAGCCCTGTTTCCAGTACAGCGCGTTCATGCTGTCCGCGGCCTCGACCAGCAAGGCGATCATCTGCTGCTGTTGGGC
The DNA here is from genome assembly GCF_001427365.1 of Rhodanobacter sp. Root561. Taxonomy (NCBI): domain Bacteria; kingdom Pseudomonadati; phylum Pseudomonadota; class Gammaproteobacteria; order Lysobacterales; family Rhodanobacteraceae; genus Rhodanobacter; species Rhodanobacter sp. Root561. The sequence continues at coordinate 679,787 of NZ_LMGH01000001.1, read as the reverse complement.
ATCGAACTTCGACAGGTCGGCAGTGAGCTTGACCGTGGCGTAGTCGGCCAGGTGCTTGCGCACGGCCGCGGCGGACTCGACGGCATCCGACGCCGTGGCGGCGGGCGCGGGGGCCAGCTCCTCCTTCGACACCGGCGCCTGCGCCGGCGCGTCCTGGTGGGAAGAGCAGCCGGCGAGCGCCAGCAGCAGACAGACGGGAAGCAGACGTCGAACCATGAGGGCAGTCCTGGCAGGAGAATGCTCCATGGTATCGCGCCGATGCCGCGGCGATACCTGACCGGATGCACATGCCGCGGCGCCCCCGCTTCGGCTATCGTCGCAGTCCCTCCGCCTCGCCACGCCCATGAACCAGTCGCCGATGCCTGTCGCTCCGCGCCATCGCGCCGCGCTGGCCTTCATCTACGTCACCGTGCTGCTGGACATGCTGGCGTTCGGCATCATCATCCCGGTACTGCCTCACCTGATCGAGCAGCTGGCCGGCGGCGGCATCGCGAAGGCGGCGTGGTGGGTGGGCATCTTCAGCACGGTGTTCGCGATCGTGCAGTTCGTGTTCTCGCCGGTGCAGGGCGCGCTGTCCGATCGCTACGGCCGGCGGCCGGTGATCCTGATCTCCAACCTCGGCCTGGCCGTGGACTTCGTGGTGCTGGCGCTGGCGCCCACGCTGTGGATGCTGTTCGCGGCGCGCATCCTGCTGGGCATGACCGCAGCCAGCTTCAGCACGGCCAATGCCTACATCGCCGACATCGTGCCGAAGGAAAAGCGCGCGGTCGCGTTCGGCATCCTCGGCAGCGCATTCGGCCTGGGCTTCATCATCGGCCCGGGCCTGGGCGGTTTCCTGGGCAGCATCGCGCTGCGCCTGCCGTTCTGGGTGGCCGCGGGACTGGCGCTGTGCAACTTCCTGTATGGCTGTTTCGTCCTGCCCGAATCACTGCCGAAGGAACGCCGCACGGCCCGACTCGAATTGCACAGCGCGCATCCGTTCGGCTCGCTGAAACTGCTGCGCCGCCAGCCGCAGGTACTCGGCCTGGCAGTGGTGCTGTTCATGGTCTATCTCGCTCATTACGTGCTGCAGACGGTGTTCGTGCTGTACGCGGATTACCGCTACCACTGGGGCCCGCAGGCGGTCGGCTACGTGCTGATGCTGGTCGGCGGCTGCGACGGTTTCGTGCAGGCGGTGCTCACCGGCAAGCTGGCGCCGCGCTTCGGCGAGCGCCGCGTGCTGCTGGCCGGCATGCTGTTCGGCGTCGGTGCGTTCCTGGTGATGGGCGTGGCCAACGTGGGCTGGGCGTTCCTGTTCGGCATACCGCTGCTGGCGCTATGGGGGCTGGCGATGCCGCCGATCCAGTCGATCATGACGCAGCAGGTCGATCCGTCCGAGCAGGGCCGGCTGCAAGGCGCGATCGGCAGCCTGGGCAGTTTCGCCGGCATCTTCGGGCCGTATCTGTTTGCACAGATTTTCGCGCTGTCGATCGCGCCGGGTTCGCCCGTCCATCTGCCAGGCGCCGCGTTCGTGCTCTCGGCCGTGCTGATGCTGGTCGGCCTGGTGGTCGCGGCGCGGGTCACCCGAAATCTGCCCGCCGTCGTCGCACCGCAACCCGACGAGGCCGCGCCCGTCGTGCTCACCGGCGATCTGCCCGCGCTGGCCATCAACCCCTTGCCCGAATCACTTCACGAACCGCAGGAGAGTCACCCATGACGCTGTCCATGTACCAAGCCTCCGTCCCCGTTTTCACCCGCGCGCTGACCAACCTCACGCATGTGCTGAAGAAAGGTGCCGAACACGCGAAATCGAAGAACGTCAGCGACGAGGTGCTGCTGCAGACGCGACTGATCCCCGACATGCTGCCGCTGATCAAGCAGATCCAGATCGCCTGCGACATGGCCGCCCGTGGCGCCGCCCGTCTGGCCGGCGTCGAACCCCAATCGTTCGAGGACAGCGAGACCACGCTGGAACAGGCGTACGGCCGCATCGAACGCGCGATCGAATACATCAAGAGCTTCACGCCGGAACAAATCGACGGCAGCGAAAACCGCACCGTCGTGATGAAGATGCGCACCGGCGAGATGACCTTCGCGGGCCAGGCTTACCTGTTCGGCTTCACCATCCCCAACCTGTTCTTCCACTGCACCACCGCGTACAACATCCTGCGCGAGGCCGGCACCGACATCGGCAAGACCGACTTCATCGGCCAGGCCTGATCGCCGCGCGCCGCCGCGATCTTCGCGGCGGCGCGATATCTGCGAAAATCGTCGCATGCAACTGATGCCTTCACGGAATGCTGGACCATGCTGCGACTGAGCGACCTCAAGCTGCCCCTCGATCACGACGAGGCCGAACTGGCGGCGGCGATCCGCAAGCGCCTGCACCTCGCGGCGGCCGACATCCGCAGCTACGCCGTGGCGCGGCGCGGCCATGACGCGCGCAAGCGCGGCGCGATCGCGCTGATCTATGCGGTGGATATCGACACGCCCCGCGAAGCCGAGCTGCTGCAGCGCTACGCCGACGATCCGCACGTGCAACCGACGCCGGACACCGACTACCACTTCGTGGCGAAGGCGCCCGCGCAACTGCCCCATCGTCCCCTGGTGATCGGTTTCGGCCCCTGCGGGCTGTTCGTGGGACTGGTCCTGGCCCAGATGGGCTTTCGCCCGATCATCCTCGACCGGGGCAAGGCCGTGCGCGAGCGCACCAGGGACACCTGGGACCTGTGGCGCAAGCGCGAGCTGCATCCGGAGTCCAACGTGCAGTTCGGCGAGGGCGGCGCCGGCACGTTTTCCGACGGCAAGCTGTACAGCCAGATCCGCGATCCGCAGCACCATGGCCGCAAGGTGCTGACCGAGTTCGTCAAGGCCGGCGCGCCGGAGGAAATCCTCTACGTCAGCAAGCCGCACATCGGCACCTTCCGGCTGGTGTCGATGGTGGAGAACATGCGCGAGACGATCGAGTCGCTGGGCGGCGAGATCCGCTTCAGCCAGCGCGTGGACGACCTGCTGATCGACGCCGACGCGGACGGCGAACGCCGCGTGCGCGGCGTCACCCTGGCCAGCGGCGAGCAGATCCGCTCCGACCACGTGGTGCTGGCGCTGGGCCACAGCGCACGCGACACCTTCGAGATGCTGCACGCCCGCGACGTCTATCTCGAGGCGAAGCCGTTCTCGATCGGCTTCCGCATCGAACATCCGCAATCGGTGATCGATCGCGCCCGCTTCGGCCCGCAGGCCGGCCATCCCATTCTTGGCGCGGCCGACTACAAGCTGGTGCATCACTGCAAGGGCAGCCACGCGGGCAACGGACGCTCGGTGTACAGCTTCTGCATGTGCCCCGGCGGCACCGTGGTGGCGGCCACCAGCGAACCGGGCCGCGTGGTCACCAACGGCATGAGCCAGTATTCGCGCAACGAGCGCAACGCGAACGCGGCGGTGGTGGTCGGCATCGAGCCGTCGGACTTTGCCGCGTTCGATCCTGCCGGCGGCCCGCTGGCCGGCATCGCGCTGCAGCGTGCGCTGGAAAGCCACGCCTATGCGCTGGGTGGCGAAAATTACAGCGCGCCGGCGCAGCTGGTCGGCGATTTCCTTGCCGGCCGCGCCTCGCGCGAGTTCGGCGAGGTGCAGCCGTCGTACAAGCCCGGCGTGATGCTTGGCAGCCTGGACAGCGCCCTGCCCGACTACGCCCTCGCCGCGATCCGCGAAGCGCTGCCCGCATTCGAACGGCAGGTCCGCGGCTACGCGATGCCCGACGCGATCCTCACCGGCGTGGAGACGCGCACCTCCTCGCCCGTGCGCATCAAGCGCGACGACAGCCTGCAAAGCCTCAACACCCGCGGCCTGTATCCCGCCGGCGAAGGCGCCGGTTACGCCGGCGGCATCCTCTCCGCCGCGGTGGACGGGATCAGGATTGCCGAGGCGGTGGCCTTGGACATGACCCGGTGAACACCGACCCTCGTCACCATTGAACAGCTGCGCAGCGCCCCAATTCTGAAGGGTCCGATCCCTGTTCGAAGGCCTGCCATGACCACCCCCGCCACCCTCCGCATCGACTTCGTCTCCGACGTTTCCTGCCCCTGGTGCGCGGTGGGACTGGCTTCGCTGCAGCAGGCGCTGGCCAGGCTCGACGGCGAGATCAGCGCCGAGATCCACTTCCAGCCGTTCGAGCTGAATCCGCAGATGGCGGCCGCAGGCGAGGATTCCACCGAGCACCTGGTGCGCAAGTACGGCAGCAGTGCCGAGCAGATCGACGCCAACCGCGCGGCGATCCGCGAGCGTGGCGCGGCGCTGGGCTTCACCTTCAACATGGATCGGCGCAGCCGCGTCTACAACACCTTCGATGCGCACCGGCTGCTGCACTGGGCCGGGCTGGAAGGTCGACAGCTGGCGCTGAAGCAGATCCTGCTGCGCGCGTACTTCACCGATGGCGAGGACGTCAGCGCGCACGACACCTTGCAGCGCCTAGCCATCGAGGCGGGACTGGACGGTGAGCGCGCACGGCAGATCCTGGCCGGCGACGAGTACGCCGACGACGTCCGCGAGCAGGAACGGTTCTTCACCTCGCGCGGCATCCATTCGGTGCCGGCCACCATCGTCAACGGCCAGCACCTGATTTCCGGTGGCCAGCCGCCGGAGGCGTTCGAGCAGGCCTTGCGGCAGATTGCTGCGGGCGAGTAGGCCGCGGACTCAGGCCGCGCCACCGACGGCCGCCGATGGCCGGGCGATCGGCGCGGGGCGGCCGAGCAGGTAGCCCTGGCCCATCTCGCAACCCATCGCGATCAGCGCGCCGCGCTGGATCGGCGTCTCGATGCCCTCGGCGATCACCTGGATGTTCAGCGCCCGCGCCAGCGCCAGGATCGCGGCGACCACCGTGGTGCCCGAGGTGTTCGCGCCCTTGTCCAGCTCGTGCACGAAGGCGCGGTCGATCTTCAGGATGCGCAGCGGCAGCGAATGCAGGTAGCTCAGCGACGAATAGCCGGTGCCGAAATCGTCCAGCGCGGCGCCGACGCCGATCAGCCGCAGGCGGTCCAGCGTGGCCCGCACGTGTTCGGGATTGTCCAGCAGGGCGCCCTCGGTGACTTCCACCACCAGCCGCGACGGCGGCAGCCCGGTGGTTTCCAGCAGCTGCACCAGGCGGCGATCGAAATCGGCGTGGCGCAGGTGCAGGGCCGAGACGTTGATGGTCATGAACGCCTCGCCGTCGCCATGGCGCAGCAGTTCCCGGCAGCTCAGTTCGAACATGCGCCAGTCGATCGCCTCGACCAGGCCGCTGTCCTCGGCGATCTTCAGGAAGTCGCCGGGAACCAGCACGCCGCGCCGGGGATGGTTCCAGCGGATCAGCGCCTCGTAGCCGAGCACGCGGTCACTGCCGTCCAGCGCGCAGATCGGCTGGAAGTACGGCTCGAACTGGTCGTGCTGCAGCGCCTGGCGCAACTCGCCTTCCATCGCCAGCACGTCGACCACGTTCTTGGCCAGGGTCTCGTCGAACATCGCGAAGCGCTTGCGGCCAAGTTCCTTGGCGCGATACAGCGCGATGTCCGCATCACGCAGCATCTCGTCGGCGGTGGCGTAGTGGTCGTCGCCCATCGCGATCCCGACGCTGGCGGTCACCTGCAGCTCCTTGCCGGCCACCAGCATCGGCGGGCCCAGCGCATCCAGCACGCGCTGCGCCACCGTGGTGGCCGCCGGCGGCAGCTCCTCCTGTTCCAGAAGGATCGCGAATTCGTCACCGGCCAGCCGCGCCACCAGGTCGGGATGGCGCACGCAGGCGGCGAGGCGGTTCGCCACTTCCTTCAGCACTTCGTCGCCGGCAAGGTGGCCGAGGCTGTCGTTGATGATCTTGAAGCGGTCGACGTCCAGGTACAGCAGCGCACAGCGCTGGTCCGGGTTGTGCCGCATCGTGGCGAGCACGCGATCGATGCGGTCGCGCAGGTAGCTGCGATTGGGCAGGCCGGTCAGCGAATCGTGCATGACCTGGTGGCGCAGCTGGTCCTGCATGCGCTCGCGCTCGATGATTTCCTTGCGCAGCGCCAGCGTGCGTTCCTCCACCCGCTGCTCCAGTTCGCCGTAGGCGCGCCGCAACGTCTCGGCCGAGCGCCGCCGGCTCAGGCTGTTGGCGATCTGCGATGCGGCAAAACTCAGCAGTTCCTGGTCGGCCGCCCCGTACACCACGTCGGGCCGGTAGCTCTGCACGGTGACCAGGCCGATCACCTCGTCACCGACGACCAGCGGCACGCCCAGCCAGCACATCGCCGGCGAGCCCATGCGGCCGGGCGCGATCTCGCCCTGTCGTTCAAGCTCCTCGATCTGCGCATTGTCCAGCCGAAACTCGGTGCCCTGGCGCAGCACGTACTCGCTGAGGCCGCGGCCCAGCGGGCGCTCGGCCGGCGGCGCCAGCACGGCGTCCACCGAGTAGGGAAAGGTCAGCTTCTGGCGATCGTCGGAAAGCAGCGCGATGAAGAAGTTCTCCGCGTTCAGCAGCTCGCCCACCACGCCGTGCACGCGTCGGTAGAAGGCGTCCTGATCGATGTCGGCGGTGGCCATCTCGGCGATCCGGAACAGCGCGGCCTGCAGATGCTCGGCGCGCTGCCGTTCGATCACTTCCATCTGCAGGCCGCGATTGGCCTCGGCCAGTTGCACGGTGCGTTGCTGCACCTGGCGTTCGAGTTCGTCCTTGCCCTGCTTGCGCTCCAGCGCGGTCAGGATGTGGCTGCCGACGAACTGCAGCAGGGCGAGATCTTCCTCGCTGAAGCCGATGTTTTGCTGGTAGCTCTGCACCACCAGCGCGCCGCCGACATGACCGTCGCGCAGCATCGGCACGCCGAGCCAGTCGTGGCTGTCCGGTCCGATCACGGCCACCGGGCCCGGCGCCTGGTTGCGCAGTTCCTCGGCGTTGCCCATCCGCGCATTGCCGTCGCGCATCACGTACCAGGTCAGCGTGTGCTCGATCGCACTCATCGGCATGTCCTGGCCGTCGCCGGGAATGGCGGGGTCCACGACATCGACGTAGTAGAGGAAGCGCACCGTGTTTTCGCCCGCGTTGCGCGTCACGATGAACATGTTTTCCGCGTACATCAGCGTGCTGACGATGGCATGGATGCCACGCAGCATGTCCGGCATGTCGCGTTCGGAGCCGGCCAGGTCGGAGATCGCGAACAGCGCGCGCTGCAGGTTCTCCGAGCGCTCCAGCTGTTCGTGCGAATCGCGCAGTTCCACCCATTCCAGCGCCCGCTGCAGCAGTTGCCCGGCGAGCGTCAGCGGCTCCTGCAACGCCTCGAACAGGCCGGACGCCGGGTGCGCCGTGCGCAGCACCAGCAGCACGGGTTCGGGCTGCTCGCACAGCCGCACGGCGGCGCGGCGACCGTCGGCATGCCACAGCGGCTGCGAGCTGGCGCGCGCGGCATCGAGCCAGGGCGCGTCGGCTTCCGCCACCAGCCCCGGGCTGTGCTGCTGCACGTACTCCAGGGCACCGCTGCCCCACAGGACTTCGGCCGCCAGGCAATCCAGATGCGCCCTGACCAGGCCGGCCACGCCGGTGGCCACTTCCTCCGGGGTATGCGCGATGATCAGCCGAGCCAGCCAGCTCAGCTGCTGCGCTCCCTCGTACGATGCCGAGCCGACCGCGCCCGCCTGCTTCATCGTTGAAGACTCCCCCAGTCCCGGGCCTGCCAACGCCGGTTGGTCAGGATACCGCTTCGCACCGACGCGGCAAGACCTTGCCAGACAGGACCGAGCCTGCCTGCATGGGGCGGAACACGCAATACCGATAGACTGTGCCTTTGTACCGGTCATCCGCGCCGGCCGTCGATCCTGCCGACGCCCAGCCGCGACCGCGCCACAGGTTGCCGATTCGTCCATGCTTGCCGACACCACCAAAGACGCCATCCGCGCCGCCTACGCGCGCCTGAAGGACGGCCTGCCCGGTTTCCGGGCGCGCGCCTCGCAGGGAAAGATGATCGCCGAAGTGGCCAAGGCCTTCGGCCAGACCGGCGGCGTGGCGGTGATCGAGGCGCCCACCGGCACCGGCAAGTCGATGGCCTACCTGATCGCCGGCGTCGAGGTGGCGCGCGCGCAGAAGAAGAAGCTGCTGATCGCCACCGCCACGGTGGCGCTGCAGGAACAGCTGGTGCAACGGGATATCCCGTTGTACCTGCAGCTCAACGGCATCGAGGCCAAGGTGGCGCTGGCCAAGGGCCGTGGTCGCTACCTGTGCCCGCGCAACCTGCTGATGGCCGCCAACAGCATCCACGACGCGCAGATGGGCCTGGCCGGCTTCGAATCGGACCTGATGCTGTGGGCGAAACCGCCACAGGCGCGCGACAAGCAGTCGCTGGCGAAGCTGCGCGTGGCGTTCGACCACAACGAGTGGAACGGCGACATGGACAGCGCGCCCGAACCGGTCAGCGACCTGCTGCGGCCGATGATCACCACCAGCGCCGGCGGCTGCACCGGACGCAAGTGCGGGCAGTTCATGAACTGCCCGTTCTTCGCCGCGCGCCGCGCGGTCGACGACGCCGAGATCATCGTGGCCAACCAGGACCTGGTGCTGGCCGACCTGACCATGCCGGGCGAAGGCGGCGCCGAGGGCGTGCAGGGCTGGGGCGGCGTGATCCTGCCACGGCCGGACGAAACGCTGTACATCTTCGACGAAGGCCACCACGTGCCGGGCAAGGCGATCGACCGCGGCGCCGCCGAGGTCTACATGACCGCCACCGTGCGCCAGCTGAGCCGGCTCGGCCGGCAGGTGCACGCGGCCTATTCGCTGACCGACAAGGAACGCCTGGGCAAGCTCGGCCTCGACCAGGGCGACGAGAAACTGCAGGAACTCAGCAACACGCTGGAGGAACTGGAGAAGGAAATCCGCCTGGCCTGGCTGCCCGATCCGGCCGAGAACGAACCGATGTACCGGGGCTCGCTGGGGCAGTTGCCCGAGCCGTGGGTGGAACACGCCCGCGTGCTCGACCTGCTCACCGGCGAGGTGCAGCGCTGGCTGGCTGCGGTGCGTCGCGCCGTGGTCGAGATGACCGATGGCGGGCCGACCCAGGAAGCCTTGTCGCGCGAGCTGGGCCTGGCGCTGGAGCGCATCGGCAAGCAGGCCGCGTGCTGGCGTGCATGGTCCAGTGAGGACTCCGACAACACCCCGCCCATGGCGCGCTGGGTCACGCTTGGCGCGGACCAGCAGCTGGTCTGCCACGCCTCGGCGGTGTCCGCCGCGGGCCTGCTGCGCAACGTGCTGTGGGACAACGCCAGCGGCGTGGTGATGACCTCGGCCACGTTGAGCGCGGGCGGCAACTTCCGCGGCTTCGCCGACGCCGTCGGCCTGCCCAATGACGCGGTGACGCTGAGCCTGCCCTCGCCGTTCGACCTTGCCACACAGGCCCGGCTGGAAGTCCCGGCGATGCGCACCCTGCCCGACGCACGCGAGGCGCATGCCGAAGAGATCAGCGAGTGGCTGGCCGACAACCTCGACTGGGATGCCGGCAACCTGGTGCTGTTCACCTCGCGCCAGAAGCTCGACCGCGTGCTGCAGAAACTGCCGATCGCCCAGGTGCGCAAGGTGCGTGCGCAAGGCTCGCTGGGCAAGTCGCAGTTGGTCGCCGAGCACTGCGCCGACATCGAGGCGGGCAAGGGCAGCACGCTGTTCGGGCTGGCCTCGTTCGGCGAGGGCCTCGATCTTCCGGGCAAGTTCTGCGAGACGGTGGTGATCACCCAGCTGCCGTTCGCGGTGCCCACCGATCCGGTCGGCGCCACCTACGCCGAGTGGCTGGAATCGCGCGGACGCAACCCGTTCATCGAGGTCAGCATCCCCGAAGCCACGCGGCTGCTCACGCAATACTGCGGCCGCCTGATCCGCAACGAGACCGACCACGGCCGCATCGTGCTGCTGGACCGCCGCGTGGTCACCAAGCGCTACGGCGCCGGCATGCTGCGCGCGCTGCCGCCGTTCGAGCGCGTCATCGAGAGAACCGCATGATCATCCGCCTCGCCGATTGCCCGTCGCAGCCGTGGAAGAACGGCCTGGGCCGCACCCGCGAAATAGCCGTCCATCCGGCGCTGGCCCACGGCGACGATTTCGACTGGCGGGTCAGCATCGCCGAGGTCGACAGCGCGGCGCCGTTCTCGCTTTTCCCGGGCATCGACCGGCAGATCGCCCTGCTCGACGGCGCCGGCTTCACGATGACGCTGGACGATGGCCGCATCCATGCGCTGACCACGCCGTTCGTCCCGTTCGCCTTTCCCGGCGAAGCGAAGGTCACCGTGGCCTTGGCCAGCGGACCTACCCGCGACTTCAACCTGATGCTGCGTCGCGCACGAGTGCGTGGCGAGGTGCAGGCATGGACGGAAGCCGGCACGCGCACGATGGCCGCCGGCACCGCCCTGGTGTTCTGTGCCCGCGGCGCGATCGATACCGCGGACGGGCGCCTGCAGGCCGGCGACGCCTGGCGCCCCGATGCGGCTGGCGCGGTCGAGATCACCCTGCATGACGCCACCGTGGCGCTGGTCGTCCGGGTCGAGGCCGTGGCCGGCTGACGGCGGGGTGCCGAGAGTCACCTGTGGCCGCCGTTTTGGCTGCGCTAGAATCTCCGACATCCCCAACCGCGAGGAACGACCGATGGCTGGTTTCCTGCTCTGGCTGTTGCTGCTGGTGTTCTGCTGGCCGCTGGCGTTGCTCGCGCTGGTGCTCTATCCGATCGTGTGGCTGATTCTTCTGCCGTTCCGCCTGGTCGGCATCACCGTCGGTGCGGTGTTCGCCTTCCTCCACGCGCTGCTGATGCTGCCGGCGCGGGTGCTGCGCGGCCATCCGGCCTGAATCGATCGCGGCGTGGAAAAACCCCGTTCGCCTGCCTGCCAGCGCAATCGCGAACCGATCCTCGAGGTGCTGCGCGAGCAGTTCGCCGATCGTCGCCACGTGCTGGAGATCGGCAGCGGCACCGGTGAGCACGCCGTGCACTTTGCCGCGGCGTTGCCGCAGCTGACCTGGCAAAGCTCCGACCGCCGCGAAAACCTGCCCGGCATCCGCGCCTGGCTGGACGATGCACGACTGCCGAACACGCCGGCACCGCTGGAATTCGACGTCGGCGGTGACTGGCCGGCCGGACCGTTCGACGCGATGTTCAGCGCCAACACCTTGCACATCATGCACTGGGACGAAGTGCAGCAGCTGTTTGCGCGACTGCCCACGATCCTCGCCAGCGATGCCGTCGTGGTCATCTACGGCCCGTTCAACCACGACGGCCGCTACAGCAGCCAGAGCAATGCCGCGTTCGACGTCTGGCTGAAGGAACGCGGCGAACACATGGCGATCCGCGATGCGGAAGCGGTCGATGCATTGGCGAACCAGGCCGGCCTGCAGCTGGTTGCCGACATCGCGATGCCGGCGAACAACCGCTGTCGGGTGTGGCATCGCCGCGGCTGAGAGGTTGTGAGTTTTTCAACCTCTCAGTCCGGCCACGAGGGCCGGGCATGAAGCAGTCACGCAAGTGACTGTTTCATGTGAGCGAGTCCGGACATGCGCCGGACTCGCGATAGAAGAAAACACAGGAAGTGGTTTTCTTCACAGGCGCTGAGGCCCGCCTGCACGAATCCGCCGAACCGGGTACAAAGGCGGCATGAAGTCCATCGATACGTTGACCCCATGTCCCTGCGGCAACCCGGCCGGCTACGCCGCCTGTTGCGGATCGCTGCATGACGGCGGCGCCGCCACCAGCGCCGAGCAGTTGATGCGCTCGCGCTACAGCGCCTACGTGCTCAAGCGCGAGGACTACTTGCTGGCCAGCTGGCATCCCGACACCCGGCCGGACACGCTGCGACTGGCGGCGCAGCAACCGCCGCCCAGCTGGCTGGGGCTGGAAGTGCGGCAGGCCCGGCAGATCGATGACGAACATGCCGTGGTCGAGTTCGTGGCCCGCTACCGCCTGGGCGGCGGTCGCGCGCAACGCCAGCACGAGACGAGCCGCTTCGTGCGCATGGACGGCCACTGGTACTACCTCGACGGCGAACTGAAGAACTGACGCTCAGAAACCCTGCACGCCCGCCGCGTGCAGCCGGGCGGCCTGCGCCCGCACGTCCGCGCAATCGAAGAACGCCACCAGCTGGTTCGCCCGTCCGGCACCGATGCCGTCCAGTGCCTGCCAGTCACCGGCCGCGCGTGCGCTCATCGCCTGCCAGTCGGACAGGCCGCTGGCGATGCCCGCGGGCAGGCCAAGCGCACGCAGCCAGTGCGGGAACGGACGATCGCGGGCGGCGGCAAAGGCTTGGGCCAGCCCCGCCGCGCGGTCGGCGCCGATCCCTGGCACGGTCGCCAGCTGCGCGGGGGTGAGCCGCATCCAGTCCAGCAAGTCGTGGATCAGGCCGGCGTCGATCAGTGCCTGCCAGGTGTCCTCGCCCACACCGTCCAGCTGCAGGCCCTGGCGACCGCCCAGCCAGACCAGCCGCGCACGGAACTGCTGTTGGCAACCCGGACCGGCCTGCCAGCAACTGAGCGGACCATGCCGGGTCGGATCGGGCGGCGTCACCGGCACGCGCTGGCGCGCGCGCCAGACCACCGACTGCAGGCGCGGAATGGTCAGGCCGGCCAGCACCACCTCGACCTGGTCACCGGGACGGATGTCGAGTTCCTGCCAGCGCTTGAGCGAGCCCACGCTGACCCGCTGTACCCGATGATCGTCCAGTTGCACCGGCTCGAGTTCGAGCACCGGGGTGATGCGACCGCTGCGGCCTACCGTGAAGTCCACCGCGCGCACCAAGGCCAGCGCCGACGCCGCCGGGTATTTCCAGGCCACCGCCCACGTCGGCGGCAAGGGCTGCCAGCTCGAGGCCGGCGGGCGATGGCCCTGGCGCACCACCGTGCCGTCGGCGGCGAACGGCATCGCGTGGCGATACCACTGTTCGCGCCAGCGCTGCACCTCGTCCAGTGAGGTGACGGCATGCGTATAGGCCACGCTGTCGGCCAGCCCCATCGCCTGCAGCCCGGCCAGTCGCGCCGGCATGTCGGCCGGACCGCTGGGCCAGTCCCACACGAACAGGCCGATCCGTGCGGCGGTGTCGGCATCCAGCGTGTCGCGCGCCAGCGCGCCGGCGACCGCCGAGCGCGCATTCGCCCCGCCGTCCCCGGCCTGCACGTGACCGGGAAGGCGCCAGTACAGCTCACCCTGCAACACCACGCGTTTCGGTGCATGCGGCAGCGTCTTCGGGATCGCCGCGATGCGCTGCGCCTTTTCCAGCCAGTCCGAGCCGTGCAGGCCATCGCCGCGGCTGGTCGCCTGGCGCAGATGGCCGTCCATGTAAAGCAGGGTCACCGCCACGCCGTCGGCCTTCGGCTGCACCCACAGGTCGTGCCCGCCGCGCTGCTGCATCCACCTCGCCAGGGCCGCCGCGTCGGGCAACTTGGCCAGGCCGGTCTGCGCCACCGGCGAGCGCGCCGCGCCGCCGGCGTCGGCAAGCTGCGCCAGCGCCTTTGGCGCCTGCGAAGGAAAGCAGCGCGTCCACTGCGCCAGCCGCTGCTGCGACTGGTCGTAGACGGCGTCATCGACCGGCGACTGGCCGCTGACCCGATAGGCATGATTCCAGCCATCCAGGCGATCGTGCAGCGCACGCATCTCCTCGCGTGCCTGCGTCGGCGACCAGCCGGGGCAGTCAGTGGCCTGCGCCGCGCTTGCAGCCAGCACCAGCAACGCGATCATCAACAGCTTCCCTGCACGCATGCTTTGCTCCGCTCCGTGGACGTTGCAGGCAGGCTAGCCGGCCCGCGGCCATGCCGGCAGTCGAGGATGCCGATGGCGCACGTAGGCGCGGGGCTTCTGGCCTGGGTTCAGCCCGGCGACGGGCTGGCGAAGTGCAGCGTCGTCTCGCCCTCGAAGCTTCCCAGCGGGCCGAACCGCCGCTCGACGATCACGCCCTTCCCGTCATGACCGATCGCCACCAGCGTGCTGGCGCGGGTGCCGTAGTGTTCGCCGCGGATGAAGGCCGACGACAGCCAGCGTTCGCGTTCCAGCCCCACCCCGGTATCCGGCAATTGCTCGTCCGGTGCCTGCCGCTCGTCGGCCAGCGCCTCGAACAGGTCACCGAAATCCGCTTCGTCGCCGTTGTCGATCCACGCCTGCACTCGCCGCATCAGTGCGCGTGTCTTCGGCCACGGCGTGTTGAAGTCGGCGTTGGACAGGCCGTGCACGCCCGGCGTCACCGGCTGCATGCGTGGCTCGGGACGATTGCCCAGGTAGAACGCGGCATGCGGGTCGAACGTCAGCAGGTTGAACGGCCGGTACTGCGCGCCGGCAGTCAGCAGATGCTGCGCGTGGCGTGGCGCATCGACCTTGTCGGCAAGGTAGTCGGTGATCAGCAGGCCCCGCGAAGCACCCCGCTGCGGGTCCGCCGGATCACGGACATTGGTCACCACGCCACAGCGCCCGTCTTCGTTCACCCCCAACCAGGTGCCGCCGGCCTCGCGGTCGCGGCCACCGATGATCGGCAGGTCGTCCCAGCGCGCCAGCGCGAGGCTCGGGCGCGCATGGAATTCGTCGCGGTTGCCGGCCAGCAGCAGGCGCCAGCGCGGGTGGCTTTTCCAGGCGAAAGCGATCAGGCACATCATCGGAATTTACGCCATGCGGGGCGGCGATCTCCAGCGACTCGTCGCCGGTTCGCCCACGGGCCGCCAGCTCGGCGATAATCGGGCCATGCCCATACGCCCTCGCGTCGCCCGTTCATTCGCCCCCCGCCTGCTTGCCGCCCTGCTGGCCTGGGGTGTGTTCCACTCCGCGGCGATGGCCCACCCGACCCAGGGCAGCAGCACCGAACAGGCCGCAGCGAAGAAGAAGCTGGCCGAGCTGCAGCAGAAGATGAAGGCGCTGGCGCAGCAGCAGGCCGACACCGCCGCCCGCCGTGACAGCGTCAATGCGGAACTGGCCAGGCAGGCCAATGCGCTGGCCAAGGCGGCGCGGATGGTGCGCCAGACGGACGCCGAACTGTCCGCCAAGCAGGCCCAGCTCGAACAGCTGCAGCAGCAACGCGGCGTGCTGAACCAGAACCTGCACAGCCAGCGGGCCGCGATCGCCGACCTGCTGCGCGCCACCTATGCGCTGGGCCACGGTTCGGACCTGCGCCTGCTGCTGGGCGACGAGGACGTGGCGCGCATCGCGCGGGCGCTGGTGTACTCGAAGTATTTCCAGCAGGACCGCGTGCAGCGGGTGCAGAAGCTGATGGGCGACCTGGCCACCCTGCAACAGCTGGAAAGCTCGATCACCACCGAGCAGCAGGCGTTGCAGGCGGTCAAGGCGAAGCGCGAACAGCAGGCCGCCGAGCTCGGCCAGCAGCGCGCCGCCCAGCAGAAGCTGGCCGCCGCCGCCGACGCCCAGTACAAGGACCAGGCGCAGAAGCTGACCGCCCTGAAGCAGAACGCGCAATCGCTGAACAACCTGCTCGACAAGTTGCAGAAGGCGATCGACGAGGCCGCCCGGCGCGCCGCCGCCGAACGCGCGGAAGCGGTGCGCAAGCACCCCGGGCGCAAGCCGCCACCGCCGATCGAGGTGGGTGGCGCCGCTGCCAACATCCGCGGCAACCTGCCGTGGCCGGCCAGCGGGGTGGTCAACAGCTACGGCAATGGCGTGCTGATCAAGGCCGGCGGCGGCAGCGACATCCATGCGGTGGCGCGCGGCAAGGTGATCTACGCGGGCTTCCTGCGCGGCTACGGCATGTTGCTGATCGTCAACCACGGCAATGGCTGGATGAGCATGTACGGCAACAACGAAAGCCTGCTGCGCGACGTCGGCGACCAGGTCGAGGCCGGCCAGGTGATCGGCACCGCCAGCCCGCCCACCGGCATCAACACCGGCGTGTATTTCGAGTTGCGCAAGAACGGCAAGCCGGTCGACCCGCGCAGCTGGCTGAGCCAGCGCCGTTGACGCCGGCGCGACCCCGACGCAGGCTAGGCGCGCCTGCGCTGAATTCCGCCGGGGTTTGGTTGTCCCAGTGGTTGCGCCCCTTTTCACCGCGTGCGAGCGCGTTGCCTGTCCGTTGTGCGGAGTCACCCTTCATGCGTCCAACCTCCCGTATCCCGCTCGCCCTGCTGCTGGCCACTCCGCTTGCGTTGGCGCTGCCGGCCAGCCACGCCCAGGACACGCCCGCCGGCAGCGCCAGCGTCGCCGCTCCGGTCGACCTGCCCGCCACCAGCAGCACGGCCACCAGTGCGCCGAGCGCGGTGGACCTCGATGACATCCGCAACTTCAGTCGCGTCTATGAGGTGGTGCGCCAGGCGTACGTGGAGAAGGTCGACGACAAAACCCTGATGAAGGCCGCGATCACCGGCATGCTGGCCGGGCTCGATCCGCACAGCGAATACCTGGACAAGGACGGCCTGACCCAGCTCAACGAGGACACCACCGGCGAATACAGCGGCCTGGGCATCGAGGTGCTGCAGGTCGACGGCGGCCTGCGCATCGTCTCGCCGATCGACGACACGCCGGCCGCGCGCGCGGGGATCAAGCCCGGCGACAACATCGTCAAGATCAACGGCACGCTGATCGATGCGCAGAACGTGGATGGCATGTTCCGCCAGCTGCGCGGCAAGCCGGGCAGCAAGATCGAGCTGACTGTCGTGCATCCGAACAGCGACAAGCTGGTCGACCTGCAGCTGGTGCGCGAGAACATCTCGGTGAGCAGCATCAAGGTGCGCGAACTGGAACCCGGCTACGCCTATGTGCGGATCAGCCAGTTCCAGGAAGACACCGCCAGCGATCTCGAGCACAAGCTGGCCGAACTGATCAGGAAGAACGGCGCGCCCAGGGGCGCGGTGCTCGACCTGCGCAACAACCCGGGTGGCCTGCTCACTGCCGCGGTCGGCGTCAGCGACGACTTCCTCGACGCCGGCGTCATCGTCACCACCCGCGGCCGCCTGCAGGACGCCAACATGAGCTTCAAGGCGCACCCCGGCGACCAGCTCGATGGCGCCCCACTGATCGTGCTGACCAACAACGGCACCGCATCGGCCGCCGAAATCGTCTCCGGCGCGCTGAAGGACAACCATCGCGCCCTGATCATGGGCCAGCGCACGTTCGGCAAGGGCGTGGTGCAGACCGTGCTGCCGCTGGACGCCGACCACGCCGTGAAGATCACCACCGCGCGCTACTACACGCCGAACGGCACCTCGATCCAGGCCGAAGGGATCAAGCCCGACATCGCGCTGGCCGACCTCACCGTGAACAAGGCCGACAGCGGCCCGGTGCTGATCAGTTCGGAAGCCGACCTGCCCAACCATCTGGCCAACGAGAACGCGGCGACCGGCACCGACATCAACAACGACGGCAGTGCCGCCGATGCGAAACTGGCCACCAGCGACTACGCCCTGTCGCAGGCACTGAACGTGCTGAAGGGCATGGCACTGCGCCAGCCCGCGGCGGTACGGCGCTAGGCACACCGTCCGCAATCGCGATCACGCATACGAAAACGGCCCCTCACGGGGCCGTCTTGCTGTCCACCCATCCCTGCGCGGACGTCGCTACGGGAATCGGATCATGCGGTGGCGAACAGCCCGCGCATCTTCTTCATCGCGTTCGCCTCGACCTGGCGGATGCGCTCGGCGGAAACGCCGTACTCGTCGGCCAGATCCTGCAGCGTGGCCTTGTTGTCGTCGTCCAGCCAGCGGCGCTGGATGATGTCGCGCGAACGCTTGTCCAGATGGCTCAGCGCATCGGTCAGCGTCTGCATCTGGTTGTCGGCGTAGTCTTCGTCGGCCACGTTCTCGTACGGGTCGGCGCCGTCGTCGATCAGGAACGCCGCCGGCGCCGGCTTGGCGTCGTCATCGGCGTCGGCCGGAGCCTCGAAACCGATGTCGCGGCCGGACAGGCGCGACTCCATCTCGCGCACCGTGGCCTCGGGCACGCCCAGATCCTTCGCCACCGTGCTGACTTCCGCCGCGTTCATCCAGCCCAGACGCTTCTTGCTCTTGCGCAGGTTGAAGAACAGCTTGCGCTGCGCCTTGGTGGTGGCGACCTTCACGATGCGCCAGTTCTTCAGGATGAACTCGTGCATCTCGGCACGAATCCAGTGCACCGCGAAGCTGACCAGGCGCACGCCCTGGTCGGGGTCGAAACGCTTGACCGCCTTCATCAGGCCGATGTTGCCTTCCTGGATCAGGTCGGCCAGCTGCAGGCCGTAGCCACTGTAGCCACGTGCCACGTGGACCACGAAACGCAGGTGCGACATCACCAGCTTCTTCGCGGCGCCCAGGTTGGCCTCTTCGAGGTAGTCGCGCGACAGCGCCTGCTCTTCTTCCGAGCTCAGCACGGGAATCCGATGGACCGCAGAGATATACGCATCCAGGCTGCCGACGACACTCGGCAGCGGGAAGTTGGCGGTC
This sequence comes from Rhodanobacter sp. Root561, assembly GCF_001427365.1. Lineage (NCBI taxonomy): Bacteria > Pseudomonadati > Pseudomonadota > Gammaproteobacteria > Lysobacterales > Rhodanobacteraceae > Rhodanobacter > Rhodanobacter sp. Root561. Next base: position 661,453 of record NZ_LMGH01000001.1, on the reverse strand, counting down.
ACCAAGGCTTGAGACATGGATGGAACCTCCTTCAATGACATCAAAGTTTAGCACTCGGGTGGTTGGAGTGCTAAGTCCGGCGTTTGGTTCCGGGCTTTTAATGAACCGAATGGTACAGATATTTACCAACCCTGTCCAGCCTCTTCTTCCCTTCGCCCCCAGCTTGGCCGGGGTTACGTTCACGACGCGTCACGATCGGCCCGATGCACTTCCCGCGTTCGCATCAGAACGCGGTTCGCCCGCCGCCGCGAGTGCCAGAGGTCGTGCCATCCGCTTGACAGCCTTCGACCCCGCCGCCATCCTCCGGCGCATTCCGAGGGGTGCCCCGCAAGGGGCTGAGATAGCGCGAGCTGACCCTTGAACCTGATCCGGGTCATGCCGGCGTAGGAACGGGAATCACCATGGGCGGCCCCTGTCGGCGCGCCCGTGCACCGTTGCAGCGTCACGCCCCGGATCTCCATCCAAGGAGGAGATCCATGAATCATCCCGCCGCTGCCACACCCTCGACCGTCACCACCGGGCCAATCCGCGGCTCGCGCAAGGTCTACGTGACGCCGCCCGGGCATCCGTCGCTGCGCGTGCCGATGCGCGAGATCACGCTGAAGGACCCGCTGACGCCGACGCTGCAGGTCTACGATCCGTCCGGGCCGTACACCGACGACGACGCGCGGATCGATCTCGCCGCCGGCCTGCCGCCACTGCGCGACGCGTGGATCGGGGCGCGCGGCTTTCGGACCATCGAAGGTCGCGCCGCCCGCCCGGAAGACAACGGCGGGGTCGGCGCGGAACGGCTGGTGGCGCCGTGTCCCGCGCAACGCACCTTGCGCATGGGCGGACCGGGCCAGCCGGTGACCCAGCTGGAGTTCGCCCGCGCCGGCATCATCACTGAGGAAATGGTCTACGCGGCCCAGCGCGAGAACCTTGCGCGCACCCGGATGCACGAGGACGACGTCGCCCGGCTGGCCGATGGCGAGGCGTTCGGCGCGGCCCTGCCCGCCTTCGTCACGCCCGAGTTCGTGCGCAGCGAAATCGCCCTGGGCCGCGCCATCCTCCCCGCCAACATCAACCATGGCGAGCTGGAGCCGATGGTGATCGGGCGCAACTTCCTGGTGAAGGTCAACGCGAACATCGGCAACTCCGCGGTGTCCTCCGGCGTCGCCGAGGAGGTCGAGAAACTGGTGTGGGCGATCCGCTGGGGCGCGGACACCATCATGGACCTCTCCACCGGCCGCCACATCCACAACATCCGCTCGTGGATCATCCGCAACTCGCCGGTGCCGATCGGCACCGTGCCGATCTACCAGGCGCTGGAGAAAGTCGGCGGCGATCCGGCCCGGCTAAACTGGGAAGTGTTCCGCGACACCCTGATCGAGCAGGCCGAGCAGGGCGTGGACTACTTCACCATCCATGCCGGCGTGCGCCTGCAGCACGTGCCGCTGACCGCGCAGCGGGTCACCGGCATCGTCTCGCGCGGCGGCTCGATCATGGCGCGCTGGTGCCTGAGCCATCACCGCGAGAGTTTCCTGTACGAACACTTCGCCGAGATCTGCCAGATCATGCGCCGCTACGACGTCGCCTTCTCGCTGGGCGACGGCCTGCGCCCCGGCTCGATCGCCGACGCCAACGACGCGGCCCAGTTCGCCGAGCTGGAAACCCTGGGCGAGCTGACGCAGATCGCGTGGGAACACGGCTGCCAGGTGATGATCGAAGGGCCCGGCCACGTGCCGATGCACAAGATCAAGCTCAACATGGACAAGCAGCTGCAGCACTGCGCCGAGGCGCCGTTCTACACGCTCGGCCCGCTGACCACCGACATCGCGCCGGGTTACGACCACATCACCTCGGGCATCGGCGCGGCGATGATCGGCTGGTTCGGCACCGCGATGCTCTGCTACGTCACGCCGAAGGAACACCTCGGCCTGCCGAATCGCGACGACGTCAAGACCGGCGTGATCACCTACAAGATCGCCGCGCACGCCGCCGACCTCGCCAAGGGCCATCCGGCCGCACAGCGCCGCGACGACGCGCTGTCGCGCGCGCGTTTCGAATTCCGCTGGGAGGATCAGTTCCATCTGTCGCTCGACCCCGACACGGCACGCGCCTACCACGACGCCACGCTGCCGAAGGAGGCGCACAAGGTCGCGCATTTCTGCTCGATGTGCGGGCCGAAGTTCTGCTCGATGCAGATCACCCAGGACCTGCGCCGCGAGGTGCGCGAGATGGAGGAGGCCGCGCTGCAAGCCGGCCTGGCCGGCAAGTCGCGCGAGTTCATCGAACGCGGCGCCACGCTCTACGTGCCGACCGCGGAGTAGCCGCCATGCGCATCGGCATCCTCGGCGCGGGCGTCGCCGGCTTGGTCACGGCGATGGAGCTGGCCGAGCGTGGCGCCCGGGTGGAGATCATCGAGCGCGCGCCAGACCACGCGCAGGCCTGCGCGTGGGTCGCCGGCGGCATGCTGGCGCCGTGGTGCGAGCGGGCCACCGCCGAGCCACAGGTGGCGGTGCTGGGCGCGCCCGCCATCGCGTGGTGGCAGCGCCATTTCGCCAGTACCGTGCAGCACGGCACGCTGGTGGTCGCGGCCAGCCGCGACGCCGGCGAGCTGGCCTTGTTCGGCCGGCGCACCGAGCGCTTCGAGCCGATCGACGCCGAGCGCATCGGCGCGCTGGAACCCGATCTGGCCGGCCGTTTCCGCCAGGGCCTGTTCTTCCCCGACGAAGCCCACCTCGATCCGCGCCGCGCGCTGCCCGCGTTGGCCGCGCAACTGGCGGCGATGGGCGTGACGATCCGCCATGGCGTCGACGCCGATGCCGAGCGCTTCGATGCGGACCAGATAGTCGACTGCCGCGGCCTCGCCGCGCGCGACACACTGGAAGGCCTGCGCGGCGTACGCGGCGAAATGATCGTCGTGCGCTCGCCCGACCTCCGGCTCTCGCGCCCGGTGCGCCTGCTGCATCCGCGCTTTGGGTTGTACGTGGTGCCGCGCGGCGATGGCGTCTTCATGCTCGGCGGCACGCTGCTGGAAAGCAGCAGCCGCGGCTCGGTCACCGTGCGTTCGGCGATGGACCTGCTCAACGCCGCGTACGCACTGCACCCGGCGTTCGGCGAGGCCGAGATCCTGGAACTGGGCGTGGGCGTGCGCCCGGCCTTCGCCGACAACCTGCCGCGCGTGTTCAGGCGCGGCCGCACCGTGTACCTCAACGGGCTTTACCGCCACGGCTTCCTGCTGGCGCCGGCGCTCGCCCGGCAGGCCACGCAGATGATCCTCCCCACCCTCCCGGAAACCGATCCATGCATATCACCGTGAACGGCGTCGCCAACGCTGTGCGCGCCGCCACCCTGACGCAGGCGCTGGACGAACTCGATTACCACCAGGCCATTGTTGCCACGGCCGTGAACGGCCGCTTCGTGGCGGCCAGTCAGCGCGACACGACCGCGCTGGCCGAGGGCGACGCGCTGGAAATCCTCGCACCGATGCAGGGCGGCTGAGCCATGAATCTCTACGGCATCGAACTGGGCTCGCGCCTGTGGCTGGGCAGCGCGCGTTACCCCTCGCCGGCGATCCTCGCCGAAGCGGTGCGCGCCTCGGGTACCGAGGTGGTCACCGTGTCGCTGCGGCGCGAAGCCGGCACGCAGCGCAGCGGCCAGGGCTTCTGGTCGCTGATCCGCGACCTCGGCGTGCGCGTGCTGCCGAACACCGCCGGCTGCCACTCGGCGAAGGAAGCGGTGACCACCGCCAGGATGGCGCGCGAGATCTTCCACACCGCCTGGATCAAGCTGGAGGTGATCGGCGATGCCGACACGCTGCAGCCCGACGTGTTCGGCCTGGTCGAGGCCGCGGCCGAACTGGCCGCCGACGGCTTCGAGGTGTTTCCGTATACCACCGAGGACCTGGTGGTGGCCGATCGCCTGCTGCAGGCCGGCTGCCGCGTGCTGATGCCGTGGGGCGCGCCGATCGGCAGCGGCCGCGGGCTCAACAATGTGTTCGGCCTGCGTGCGCTGCGCGCGCACTTCCCCGACGTGCCGTTGATCGTGGACGCCGGCATCGGCCGCCCGTCGCACGCGGTGCAGGCGATGGAGCTGGGCATCGACGGCGTGCTGTTGAACACCGCGGTGGCCATGGCCGGCGATCCGGTGGCGATGGCCGGGGCGTTCGCACGCGCGATCGAGGCGGGCCGCGCCGGCTTCGAGGCGCAACCGATGGAGCCGCGCGATCTCGCCGTGCCCTCGACGCCGGTGGCGGGCACGGCGTGGCTGGCATGAACGCGTTCCCCGGGTTCTACCCGATCGTGGACAGCGCCGACTGGGTCGGCCGACTCGCCCCCCTCGGCGTCCGGCTGCTGCAGTTGCGCATCAAGGAACGTCCGCCGGCGCAGGTTCGTCATGAAGTGCGCGCGGCGCTGGCGGCCTGCCGCGCGCGGCAGGTGCAACTGGTGGTCAACGATCACTGGCAGATCGCACTGGACGAAGGCGCCGACTTCATCCACCTGGGACAGCAGGATCTGCTCGCGGCGGACCTGCGGGCGATCCGCGCGCGTGGCGTGAGGCTCGGCATCAGCACGCACGACCACGCGGAACTCGATCACGCGCTGACCCGTGACCCCGACTACATTGCGCTGGGTCCGATCTATCCCACCACGCTCAAGGCGATGCCGTGGGCGCCGCAGGGTTTGCCGCGCATCGGTGAGTGGAAACGGCGGGTCGGCAGGCGGCCGCTGGTGGCGATCGGCGGCATCACGCTGGAGCGCGCCGCCGGCTGTTTCGACGCCGGCGCGGACAGCGTCGCCGTGGTCAGCGACGTGACCCGGCATCCCGAGCCGGCCATCCGCGTCGCGGAATGGGTTGCCCTCACCGGCGCGCGTGCATGACCGATCGCTACGCGCGCCAGATCGTCCTGCCCGAAGTCCGCCCGACCGGCCAGGCCAGACTCGCCGCGGCCCGCGTGCTGGTGGTCGGCGCCGGCGGCCTCGGCTGTCCCGTGTTGCACTACCTGGCCGCCGCCGGCATCGGCCGGCTGATCGTCGTTGACCCCGACCGCGTCGAAGAGAGCAACCTGCACCGGCAACCGCTCTACACGATGGCCGACATCGGCGCACGCAAGGTGGAAGCGGCGCGCGCTGCGCTGCTGCGCCTGAACCCGGACATCGCGGTGGAAGCGCTGGCGCAGCGGCTGACGCCGGGCAACGCGACGGCGCTGGTCGCCGCCGCCGACATCGTCGTCGATGCCGCGGACAGTCTCGCCGCCACCTACGTCCTGAGCGACGCCTGCCTGCAGCAACACACGCCCCTGATCAGCGCGTCGGCGGTCGGTCTGGCCGGCTACGTCGGCGGCTTCTGCGCCGGCGCACCCAGCTACCGCGCGGTGTTTCCCGAGATGCCCGCACGCGCCGCCAGTTGCAGCAGCGCCGGCGTGCTGGGCAGCGTGGTCGGCCTGCTCGGCAGCCTGCAGGCGCAGTTCGTGCTGCAGTGGCTGCTGCGCATCGAGCCCTCGCCGCTGGGCCGACTGACGAGTTTCGACGCCGGCCGGCTGGCGTTCGGCGGCTTCGATTTCCACCGTGCCGGCGAACCCGAAGGCGAGGTGCTGCGCTTCATCGACGTCGACGAGGTCACGCCCCGCGACGTCGTGATCGATCTGCGCAGTCTTGACGAAGCGCCGACCTCCCCGCTGGCAAACGCCTTGCGCTGCACCCCCGAACGCATCGCCGCGTTCGTCGCCGAACACCCGCCCACCGATTGCCGTGTCGTGCTGTGCTGCCAGAGCGGTTTGCGCGCATGGCGCGCCGCCCGACAGCTGCAATCCCGTGACTACCGTCAGCTGGCGCTGGTGGCGCTCGCCGGCCTGCCATCGTGACGCGCAGAGACGTGACGCCGGCAGCCGGCGTGCTCTCCATCGCGGGCTCCGACTCCTGCGGCGGCGCCGGCATCCAGGCCGATCTGAAGACCTTCGCCGCCTTCGGCGTCGACGGTGCTACCGCCGTGACTGCGGTCACCGCGCAGAACACCAGGGGCATCCGCGCCGTACAGACGATGTCCGCCGCGATGGTGCACGCGCAACTGGACGCCGTGTTCGACGAGATCGACATCCGCGCCGTGAAGCTGGGCATGCTGGCCGACGCCGATATCGTCGCGGCCGTGGCCGGACAGCTGGAGCGCCGCCGCCCGCCCTTCGTGGTCATCGACCCGGTGCTCATCGCCAGCTCGGGCACCCGACTGCTGGACGAGGGCGCGCTGCACCTGCTGCGCTCGCGCCTGCTGCCGCTGGCCGATTGCCTTGCGCCGAACCTGGCCGAAGCGGCCGCATTGCTCGGCACGACGTGTGCTCAAGGCGAGCCGGACATGGAGGCACAAGGCCGCGCCCTGCTCACGCTCGGATCGCGATCGGTGCTGATGAAAGGCGGCCATGCCGCGCTGGCGGAAGCGGTCGACCTGCTGATCACCGCCGAAGGCACGCAGCGCTTCGCCGCGCCGTGGATAGACACCCGCCGTCTGCACGGCACCGGCTGCATGCTCTCGGCGGGCATCGCGGCGGGCGTGGCCCGCGGCCATCCGCTGGCCGATGCCGTTGGTCGCGCGAAAGCCCATGTGCGAGCCGTGCTGGTGGGTCGCCAGCACTGGCCGTCTTCATCTCAAGCGACGGGAAGCGAAGCCCGCGGCGGCAGCGACCAGTCGATCGGCGACTGACCGCGGCTTTCCAGATAGCGGTTGGCCGCGGAGAAGTGGCCGCAACCGAGGAAGCCCCGATGGGCTGACAGCGGCGAGGGGTGCACCGACTTCAGCACGCAGTGGCGAGTCGAGTCGATCAGCTGGCCCTTGCGCTGCGCGTAGCTGCCCCACAGCAGGAACACGATCCCTTCGCGCTCGCGGTTGAGCGCATCGATCGCCGCGTCGGTGAAACCTTCCCAGCCTTTGCCCTGGTGCGCGCCGGCGCGGCCCTCTTCCACCGTCAGCACGCTGTTGAGCAGCAGCACGCCGCGGTCGGCCCAGGGCGTCAGGCAGCCATGATCGGGGCGCGCGATGCCGAGGTCACGCTGGATTTCCTTGAAGATATTGTCCAGCGACGGCGGCACCCGCACGCCGGGGCGCACCGAGAAACACAGGCCGTGCGCCTGGCCGGGGCCGTGGTACGGGTCCTGGCCCAGGATCACCACCCGCACCGCCTCGAACGGCGTATGCGCGAACGCGGAAAACATCTCCGGCCCGGGCGGATAGATGCGCTTGCGGTGATGAATCTCGTCGCGCAGGAAGGCCGCCAGCGCCTGCATGTCCGGACGCTGCAGGTAGTCGCCGATGCGCGCCAGCCATGAGGGTTCCAGCCGGACCTTCGCCGCCTCGCTCATGCCTCGGCCGTGTGCTCGCGCAGGTGCCTGGCCACGCGCAACTGGAACAGCACCTTGGTGATCAGCAATTTTTCCTCGACCGGTTTCTCGACCAGGTCGTTGGCGCCGGACTTGATCAGCGCGGCTTGGTTGGCCGGGTTCTCGTCGCCGGTCATCACCAGCACCGGCAGCCGGCCCTTGCCGTAGCCGAACTCGTTGCGGATGTGTTCGAGCAGGTCGCCACCGGTCAGTTCGCCCTTCAGGCTGACGTCGGTGAGCACCACGTCGGCGCCCACCTCGCCCTGCGCGCGCGAGGTTTCCATCAGTGCCAGCGCATCTTCCACGCTGACCACGTGACGCACGGTAAGACCGACCTTCTCCAGCATGCGACGGGTGGCCAGTGCCACCACGCGGCTGTCCTCGACGTACAGCACCACGCCCTCGGCGCTGGCGTCCGGGCTCACGTAGCCGCGGATGAATTCCGCCAGCGCCTGGAAGCCCAGCGACTTGTCGAAATAGTCGGTGACGTGCTCGCCCAGCGAGCGGCTGTGCAGGCGTCCCTCGACGTCACCGGAAACCACCACGATCGGCACATAGGTCTGCGGCGCCGACTCGCGCACGAAACGCGCCAGTTCCAGTCCGTCCATGTCGGGCAGCCGCAGCGCGATGGTGATGAAATCGAACACGCCCTCGCCCAGCACCTGCTGTGCCTCGGCGCCGCTGCCGCAACCGACCACCTCAACCCCGGGCAGCTCGGCCTGCAGCACCCGGGTGATCAACTGCCGCACCACGCGCGAACCGTCGACCACCAGCACCCGCGGTGCGTCGGTGAGCAGACGGCTGCTGATCTTCGTACTCATTGCTTGGCTCATCCACTTGACCCATGGCCATCCCCGGCCAGAGAACCTGCAAGCGCATCCCCTGCACAAGCCCGAAAGCGCATAGTGCACCGAATGCCGCCCCCGGCGCTGCGATTCACGTCACCGCTCCTAGCCCGCCTTGCGCAATTGCCAGGCACTGACCAGGCGCGCGCCGAGCCAGCCCAGCGCCGCGGCAACCAGCGGCACCGCCAGCAGCAACCACGCCGGCAGGCCGCCGACCTGCAGCTTGCCGTCATAAGCGTGGCTCAATTGGGCCACCGGCGCGGCCAGCGTCCATTCGATCAGCACCGCCACGCAGGCGGCCAGCACGCCGCTGAACAGGCCGTACCAGATTCCCGCATACAGATACGGCCGCCGGATGAAGGCACCGCTGGCGCCGACCAGCAGCAGCACGCCGATCTCCTCGCTGCGACTGGCGATGTCCACCCGCACCGTGTTGCCCACCACCAGCAGGGCGGCCAGGGCCAGCAGGGAGGCCAGCACCAGCACCACGCGATTGCCCACGCCGAGCAGCGCGTCCAGGCGCTGGCGCCAGGTTCCGCTGTCCTGCACCAGTTCGACGCCGCGCATGCCGCGCACATCGACCACCAGTTGTTCCAGCGCCTGCGCCGTGGTGCCGTCGCGCGGCTGCAGTTGCAGCACGTAGGGCAGCGGGTTGTCGTCCAGCGTCTGCAGCGCGCCGGAGAAACCCTGCATCTTCGCCAGTTCGTCCATGCCCTGCTGCGGCGTCTTCACGCTGACCGCGGCCAGCTCGGGCCGCTCGCCGATCTGTTTCGCCAGCAGCTGCGCCTGCGAGGCGCCCTGCCCCGGCTGCAGGAACACGCTGATCGACTGGCTCTGGCCCAGCGCCTGGCCGAGCTGCTGCACGTTGCCAAGCAGCAGGTAGAACGCCAGCGGCAAGGCCAGCGCCAGCCCCATCACGGCGATCGTCAGCAGGCTGCCGAGCGGACGCGATGCCAGCCGGCGCAGGCTGGAGCCGGCACTCCAGCGATGGTGTTCCTGCCAGCTGCCGAAACGGCTGCCGCGGCTGTGGCCGTTGCGCTGCGGCGCATCCGCCGCCACCCGCACGGATTCGGAAGACTCGCTCACAACACCTCCTGCGCCGCCAGGTCCGCGACCAGCCGGCCATGGTCCAGCACGATCACCCGCTTCTTCATGCGCTTGATCAGCGGCAGGTCGTGGCTGGCGATCAGCACGGTGGTGCCGACCTGCTGGAATTCGTCGAACAGGCCCATGATTTCCACCGCCAGTTGCGGATCGAGGTTGCCGGTGGGTTCGTCGGCGATCAGCAGGCTGGGTCGCGCCACGATGGCGCGGGCAATGCCGACGCGCTGCTGTTCGCCGGTGGACAGCGTGGCCGGCAGCTGCCGTTCGTAGGCGAGCAGGCCGACCTTCTCCAGCGCCGCGCGCACCCGTCGCGCACGCTCGGGCCGGGCGATGCCGCCGATCACCAGCGGCAGCTCGACGTTGGCGAACACGCTGCGATCGAGCAGCAGGCGATGATCCTGGAACACCATGCCCAGGTGCCGGCGCCACTTCGGTATGCCGCTGTGGCGGATCTTCGCCAGGCTCTTGCCGTCCACGCTGATCGTGCCGTGCGATGGCCGTTCGATCAGCCCCAGCAGTTTCAGCAAGGTGCTCTTGCCGGCACCGGAATGTCCGGTAACGAAGGCCATCTCGCCCGTGGGCACCTCGAACGACAACTGCGAGAGCGCCTCGTGGCCGCCCTCGTAGCGTTTGCTGACCTGGTCGAATTGGATCACCGAGCGTCCCCGAGCCTGCGTTGCTTCGTATCAACCGCAAGGATAAGGGATGCCGGCACCAAGATGACGTCTTGCCACGCCGATCCGCCGCGGTTGATTCAGACGCGGCGGATCGGGAGCGGGCCGTTGGCCCGCCGCGGTCGGGCTTCAGCGGCCGGTGAACAATTTCGTCAGGCGGCGGAACAGGCCCGGCTTCTGCGGATGGGCCTGCTCGACGGCCTTGCCCGAGGTCACCGCCACCTGGCGCGAGGGCCGGCTGTGCGCGGGACTCTCGGTGGGCTGGGTGACGTTGCGCTCGCGCGGCGGGCGACGCTCGCCACGCGGGGCGCGATTGCCCTCGGCGACGGCGCCGGTCTGGCCGTTCGTGGCCACGCCGTCGGCCGGCGCACCTTCACGGCGACGATTGCGGCCGCCACGCCGACGGCGCGGCTTGCGCGTGCCTTCGGCGGTGACGCTGCCGTCGGCACCGGCGACCGCCTCGGTCTTGTGCACGGCCACGGCCACCGGCTGTTCGCTGGCGACGGCCGTCTCGGTGGCGGGCTTGCGCTCGCGCGGCGGCCGCGACGCGCCGCCGCTGCGGGGACCGCGGCCACGCTCGCCGCCACGGCTGGAATCACTGCCGCGACGCGGCTTCTCGCCCGGACGCGGCGGCACCACGTCGCCGAACTCGGCGCTGTCGGCAGCGGCATTCGCGGCAAACTCGGCATCGACCGCGCGCGGCTTCGGCATCACCAGCAGGTCGGGGTCCATCGAAGCGACGGGGATGCTCTGCCCGATATACGTCTCGATATCCGGCAGCGACATCGCGTACAGGTCGCAGGCGAAGCTGATCGCATCGCCCTCGGCACCGAGCCGGGCGGTGCGGCCGATGCGGTGCACGTAATCCTCGGCGTCGTGCGGCAGGTCGTAGTTGAACACGTGGCTGACCGCCGGGATGTGCAGGCCGCGGGCGGCCACGTCGGTGGCGACCAGGATGTCCAGCTGGCCTTCCTGGAAACGCTGCAGCAGCTTCTGCCGCTTCAGCTGCGGCACGTCGCCGGAGATCGCGCCGACGCGGCAGCCGTGGCGCTTCACCCGCTCGGTGATCCGTTCGGCGGCCGCCTTGGTATTGACGAAGATGATGCTGCGGGCGGGTTGGTGCCTGTCGATCAGGTTCAGCAGCAGCGGCATCTTTTCTTCCTTGGCCGGGAAGTAGACGACCTGGCGCACCTTGTCGGCGGTGACGTTGTCGCTTTCCACCACCAGCTTCTCGGCCTCGTGCATGTGCTCGTAGGCCAGCTCCAGCACGCGATGGCTCAAGGTGGCGGAGAACAGCAGCACCTGGCGCTGCTCGCGCGGCGGCAGCTTGCGGAAGATGAAGCGCACGTCCTTGATGAAGCCGAGGTCGAACATGCGGTCCGCCTCGTCGATCACCATCACCTCGACGCTGTTGAGGTTGAACACGCCCTGCTTGTGGTAGTCGAGCATCCGGCCCGGGGTGGCGATGATGATGTCGCAACCGTCCTTCAGCTGCTGGCGCTGCTTGTCGTAGTCGACGCCGCCGTAGATCAGTGCGGTCTTCAGGCCGGTGTGCTGGCCGATGTTGCGCGCATCCTTGTCGATCTGGATCGCCAGTTCGCGGGTGGGCGCGATGATCAGCGCACGCGGGTCGCTGTCCTTGCGGTCGGCCACGGCGGGCGTGGTCAGCAGGCGGTTCATCAGTGCGACCAGGAAGGCGCAGGTCTTGCCGGTGCCGGTCTGCGCCTGGCCGGCAACGTCGCGACCGGCCAGCGCCAGCGGCAGGGTCATTTCCTGGATCGGCGTGCAGCGGGTGAAGCCGCTGTCGTCCAGACCCTGCTGCAGCAGCGGATGAAGATCGAAGTTGGTGAAGAAGGTTTCGGTGAGTACGGTTTGGGACATATGGGGAATTCGGGACCTTGGCCTGACGGCGGCGTGATGCGCTGCACCCGTTTCGGCGGCCGAACCTCGGCGCGAAACGGTGCAGGACGGGGTGCGCGATGCGCAGCGAAGCGTTCAATCGTCAGGGTCAACAAGCTGGCGACGCGGAGGAGTCTGCTGGGCAGAGTGCCAGCGGCTGCGGCTACGCAGATTTGGTCAACTTTCCCTCTCTCTTTCGTTGAACAGCTGCGGCTGTTCGCCTCGAACGATCGGAAAACCTGGCCAAATCTGCATTGCCTTGCTCGCTGGACCTCTGCCATCCAGATCCCTGCGACGCCATCTTTGCCGGCGGTCTGACAGGCGGCCTGGAAGGCCACCCTTGAATCGTGCCCGGAGTTGCGCTGGAATGAAGATCTGCCGCCCCGGCAAGACCTGTTTCCGGCTCAACCCGCGCTTCGTGGGCGCCTGAGTGTAGCCGATGACGGCCCCGCCCGTCGTCACTCCTTGTTTTTCCGCCCCGACCACCCCATTGTTTTCGGCCTGCCAGTTCTGGCCCCCTGCCACGGAGATCCCCGGTGAGCGACCTGATTACCCATGTGAACGACGACGCCTTCGAAGAGCAGGTGCTCAAGTCCGAAACCCCCGTGCTGCTGGATTTCTGGGCGGAATGGTGCGGCCCGTGCAAGGCCATCGCGCCGATGCTGGACGAGCTGGCCAGCCAGTACGAAGGCAAGCTGCGCATCGTCAAGGTCAACATCGACCAGAACCAGCAGACCCCGCGCACCTACGGCGTACGCGGCATCCCGACCCTGATGGTGTTCAAGAACGGCAAGGTCGAGGCGACCCAGATCGGCGCCGTCAGCAAGGGTCAGCTGACCCAGATGATCGACAAGGCCATCTGATCCACCCGTTGCAAATCCGTCATCCGCAGCCTGCCCGGCACAGCCCGGCAGGCTCGCGAGGCTTTACGCCGAACCACGACGGGTGCTAGATTCCTCGCGTCCGTCGGGACAGTCCTGTCCCCTTGCGCCCTCCGCGCGACGCACACCCTCCCTCCTGTAATTCAACGGCGCCCCGCGAGGATTGCCCGTGTCCGATACCGATAACAAAATTCCGAACGACGCCAAAAGTGTCGACCCCAGGCCCGTGGTCGAGGGCAAGCCCGAGCCGCGCGCCCGCGCGCCCCGACGCAGCGCAGCGGCGATTGCCGCGGCGAACGCCGAGAAGGCTGCCGGCGGCGAAAAGGCCGCAGCGCCAGCGCCAGCGCCTGCTCCGGCGCCTGTTCCCGCACCCGCACCAGCACCAGCACCTGCCCAGGCGAGCCTGCCGATGACCACGACCGAGCCTGCCGCGCCGCGCGCAGCGCAGGAACCGCGCGACAACGCCGGCCAGCAGAACGGCCAGCAGAATGCGCCATCGTCGAACCCGAACCAGGCCGCGAACCAGGGCGGACCGAACCCGGCGCCGGCGCCCGGCGCCAACCCGAATCCGAATGGTGGCCAGAACAATGGCGCCCGCGAAGGTCGTGGCCGCCGCCGGCGCAACGAACGCGGTGACCGCGGCGAGCGCAGCAACCAGCAACAGGGCCGCCCGCAGAACCATCCGCGCCCGAACCCGAACGGCCTGCCGGTGGATGACGACAACGCCGATCCGGGCAGCGACAGCCGCCTGATCAACCTCACCGAACTCAAGCGCATGCGCGCGCCGCAGCTGCTGGAGTTCGCCGAGTCGCTGGGCGTGCACGAAGGCGTCGCCCGCGCCCGCAAGCAGGACGTGATCTTCAACGTGCTCAAGGCGCACGCCCGCTCCGGCGGCGGCATCTGGGCCGAAGGCGTGCTGGAAATCCTGCAGGACGGCTTCGGCTTCCTGCGCTCGGCCGACGAGTCGTACCTGGCCGGCCCCGACGACATCTACGTGTCGCCCAGCCAGATCCGCCGCTTCAACCTGCGCACCGGCGACTACATCACCGGGCGCGTGCGCCACCCGAAGGAAGGCGAACGCTACTTCGCCATGCTGCGCGTCGACGACATCAACGGCGATCCGCCGGAGGCGTCGAAGAACAAGATGCTGTTCGAGAACCTCACCCCGCTGTTCCCGCGCAAGGCGTTCAAGCTGGAGCGCGGCAACGGATCGAGCGAGGACATCACCGGCCGCATCCTCGACTTGATCGCACCGATCGGCAAGGGCCAGCGCGGCCTGATCGTCTCCCAGCCGAAATCCGGCAAGACGATGATGCTGCAGAACATCGCCCAGGCGATCCAGTACAACCATCCCGAATCGCACCTGATCATGCTGCTGATCGACGAGCGTCCGGAGGAAGTCACCGAGATCGCCCGCACCGTGCGCGCCGAGGTCATCAGCTCCACCTTCGACGAGCCGGCCGTGCGCCACGTGCAGGTCGCCGAAATGGTGATCGAGCGGGCCAAGCGCCTGGTCGAGCACAAGAAGGACGTGATCATCCTGCTCGACTCGATCACCCGCTTGGCGCGTGCCTACAACACCGTGATCCCCAGCTCCGGCAAGGTGCTCACCGGCGGCGTGGACGCGAACGCGCTGCAGCGCCCGAAGCGCTTCTTCGGCGCCGCCCGCAACGTCGAGGAAGGCGGCAGCCTGACCATCATCGCCACCGCGCTGACCGAAACCGGCAGCAAGATGGACGAGGTGATTTACGAGGAGTTCAAGGGCACTGGCAACATGGAAGTGCACCTGTCCCGCCGCATCTCCGAGAAGCGCGTCTACCCGGCGATCGACATCAACCGCTCCGGCACCCGCCGCGAGGACCTGTTGATCGAGCCGGACATGCTGGCCAAGATCTGGATCCTGCGCAAACTGCTGCACCCGATGGACGAGTTGAGCGCGATGGAATTCATGCTCGACAAGATGAAGAACACCAAGTCCAACGACGAGTTCTTCAATTCCATGAAGCGCTGAAGAACAGGGCCGGCCATGCCGGCCCTGTTTGTTCGTGGCGATGGCTTCGGGCGATGCGCGGAGTCATCGGCATGGCGGCGAAAAGGATCTTCGTGATCAACCTTCCTCGTTTTTCGCCCTCCGGCGAACATGCCAACAATTTCGACGGGCTGCGGCTGGTCGCCTCGCTGATGGTGCTGGCCTCGCACCAGTTCGTGCTGCTTGGCCTGCATGAGGCCACGCTGGCCGAGGGCATGACGCTCGGCTCGATCGCGGTCGCGATGTTCTTCACCATGAGCGGCTACCTGGTCACCGAGAGCTGGTACCACGACCCGCACATCATGCGTTTCGCCATGCGCCGGTTCCTGCGCATCTGGCCTGCGCTGATCGTCGCCACGCTAGTCATCGTGGTCGCCGCAGCCGCGCTCACCACCTTGCCGCTGCACGACTATTTCGGTCGCGAGACCCGCCGCTTCATCACCTTCAACGCCCAGTTGCGCGCCTACTACACGCTGCCGGGGGTATTCGCCACGGCGCCGGCCAACGCGATCCTGTCGGCGGTCAATGGCAGCTGGTGGACGATACCCCTGGAGGCGAAATGCTATGCCTATGTCGCCGTGCTCGGCGCCATCGGCCTGCGCCGCCGAATCTTCAGCCTGCTCGCGCTGCTCGTGGTCGCGGTGATGTACGCCAAGACGCTGCCCGGGCACGCCCGTGAGAACAGCTTCGACAACCTCTGCTACTTCTACACGGCGTTCTTCCTGGGCGGCGTCTGCGCGCGCCAGTACGCCGTCGAGATCAGCCGGCGGCGCCTGGCCGTGGCGGCCGCCCTGGCAACCTGCCTGCTGGCCGCTGCCCTGCTGCAGCACGCACGACTGGCGCAATGGGCGGTGCTGGTGCCGTTCACCCTGTGGTTCGGACAGCAAAGCACGCCGGGACTGCGTTCGGCGGCCCGGTTCGGCGACCTGTCCTACGGCGCCTATCTGTACGCCTACTTCGTGCAGCAACTCAGCGTGCACCTGTGGCCGGCGACGCCTTCATACCCGGCCACGGCAGCCATGGCCGCCGTCGTCACCCTGATGATGGCATGGTGCTCGTGGCATGCGGTGGAAGCCCCGGCGCTGGCGCTGAAACGGCGACTTCGCGCCTGGTTCCCCGACTCCGCCCATTGACGAGGCCGCGCCAGCGGCAGCTGATCCAGCGCAGGGCGTACCCGCCCGCGTGATGTTCCAATGCGCTGTCCGGCCCGTATGCCACGAGACCCCTTTTCGTCGACATGCGTCGCCCCCATAGTGTCGGCTCCCCCAGCGAGGCCTTGCCCGTGTCCATACCCAGTGCCGTGAAGAGCATCCCGATCGCGGGTCGCCAGCAGCTTGCGGATTACCTTGCGGCGGGCGAGAAGCCGCGCGAAGCCTGGCGCATCGGCACCGAGCACGAGAAATTCGGCTTCCGCACCGCCGACCTGCGCCCGCCCACCTTCGAGGGCGATCGCGGCATCAAGGTCCTGCTGGAGACGCTGGCCACCCGTTACGGCTGGGACGTGGCGCGCGAGGGCGAGAACCCGGTCGCGTTGTCGCGCAACGGCGCCTCGATCACGCTGGAGCCGGCCGGTCAGCTGGAACTCTCCGGCGCGATGCTGGAGACGATCCACCAGACCTGTTGCGAGGTGAACTCGCATCTGAAGGACGTGCGCTCGGTCGCCGACGAACTAGGCCTCGGCTTCCTCGGCATGGGCTTCCAGCCGAAGTGGCGCCGCGACGAGATGCCGTGGATGCCCAAGGGCCGTTACAAGATCATGCGCGAATACATGCCCAAGGTCGGCTCGCTGGGCCTGGACATGATGACGCGCACCTGCACGGTGCAGGTGAACCTGGACTTCTCGTCCGAAGCGGACATGATCAAGAAATTCCGCACCAGCCTCGCGCTGCAGCCGATCGCCACCGCGCTGTTCGCCGACTCGCCGTTCACCGAAGGACGTCCAAACGGCTATCTGTCGTATCGCTCGCACATCTGGACCGATACCGACAAGGATCGAACCGGCATGCTCGATTTCGTCTTCGCCGATGGTTTCGGTTACGAACGCTACGTCGACTACATCCTCGACGTGCCGATGTACTTCAGCCTGCAGAACGGCCAGTACCTCGACCTCGCCGGCCAGGATTTCAAGAAGTTCATGACCGGCGAACTGGCCGCCCTGCCCGGCACGCACGCCACCATGAAGGACTTCGCCGACCACCTCACCACGGCCTTCCCGGAAGTGCGCCTGAAGCAGTACCTGGAAATGCGCGGCGCCGACGGCGGTCCGTGGAATCGCCTGTGCGCCTTGCCCGCGTTTTGGGTCGGCCTGCTGTACGACCAGGAAGCGCTGGACGCCGCCTGGGACCTGGTCAGGGACTTTTCCCCGGCAGAGCGCCACGCCCTGCGCGACGGCGTGCCGAAGCACGCGCTGAAGCTGCCATTCCGCGGCGGCACGGTGCGCGACCTGGCCGAGGAAGCGCTGAAGATCGCCGCCCACGGACTCAAGCGCCGCGCCCGCTTGAACAAGAACGGTGCCGACGAAAGCATCTTCCTCGAACCGCTGATCGAAATCGTGCAGGCCAACCAGACCCCGGCCGAACGCAAGCTGGAACTGTTCCACGGCGCGTGGAACGGCAGCGTCGACCCGGTGTTCCGCGAGTTCGCCTACTGAAGCGTGGATACTCCAGCAGATGCTCTCAACCTTGCACGGTGGATTATCAATGGGGTTGCGAGCTCTCGTGCACTGCGATGGAAGTAGTGCGCATTACCGCACCGCTCGCACTTCGATAAGTCATCACATAGTTGCCACTGTGTAGATAGAGATCCGCAAAATGCTCGCCCTCCAATGCGAGATACCGGTCGACCGGAACGGCATCGGCAGGCTGGCCGGCGCCGCGCGCTTCAACCAGACACACTCTGGACTTGCCACATCCTTCGCCCGTGCTGAAACGCCGGCGCCAACGATCACCACCGAGCGACAGCCAGTCGCTGCCCTTGGCTGCAGCACGATCGAGCGAATAGCTTCCGGTACGAAACACGGTAACGTCTGTCCCGCGCCCATCCAGCTTCCAGCGCATCGACGCCAGTGTGGCGCCGCCTTCGTTGGCACCGAGCGCACTGTCCTGCGCACATGCGCTGCGCATCACATCATTGCCCTTGCCCAGTTGATCGATGCTGAGAAACGGCTTGCCATACAGCTTGGGCAGCAGTTCGGCCATGCGACCGTCCATGCGTCTTACGTGATCGTAGCCGGCGACAACAAAGACCTTCTGCCCGGGATGCTCTTTCAGGATTCGCGCAAGATTTCTTGCCTCGTCCAGCTCCCGATCCTTTGAAAAAATATCGTAACTGGCGAGGGTGAACCCCAGTCGTTTCGCCCGCCGCACGACCTCGCCTTCTATCGGTTCACGCAGATAGAACCCATAGTGTGCCTCGTCCGGCACGTAGCCATGCTGATTGATCCAGGCTGTTGTTGCCTCATCCGGCAAGGCTTCCAGAGCAAGGATCGAGAACCCCAGTCGGCGCATGATCGGCAACATCTGATAGATCAGCGCGCGGCTCATCGGCTGGTTGTGCGCTTCGTTGATCATGACCAGATCGAACTTGCCGGCGTGCGTCATCAGCCATTGGTCGAAACTGCCGCTACCAAGATCGTTCGGACATGGCGGCAACGGCGACGCAGTATTGCGAAAGGCGCTGTACATCTCTTGCTGGGCCTGATCGTATCGACCAAGCATGGCATCGCTCATCGAGAGCAATTGATAGGTGTTCGACGCACTACCTTCCCAGCGCCGTGAATGCAATTGCTCATAGGCATCGAGCATGTCCACCTTGTTGCCAGCGAAGCGCTTCAACTCATCCCACAGCGTGGCGGAAGAAGGTTTACCCACGCCGCCAGCACAAGCGGCACCCATGGCAATCGCGAGTCCGCAGGAAGTCGCCCAGAACAAAACTCGCTCGACCGCCACATGCATTTCCCAATCTCCAAACTGGGGCGCCAGACCGAAGTATTACATAGGTAATTCATCACGCCAAACGACGCCACGTGGGCACTATCACGCGCCGGTGTTCCGGGTAGGCATCAGGAAGATCGGCTTCCGGAGCGTCGTCGATCGGATCAGACCGA
The DNA here is from genome assembly GCF_001427365.1 of Rhodanobacter sp. Root561. NCBI lineage: Bacteria > Pseudomonadati > Pseudomonadota > Gammaproteobacteria > Lysobacterales > Rhodanobacteraceae > Rhodanobacter > Rhodanobacter sp. Root561. The sequence goes on along the minus strand of NZ_LMGH01000001.1, from coordinate 642,564 downwards.
ACGGCTCGTCACAACCGACCAGGCCACTGATTCGCCTGCCCGCATCGGTTTGCAGGTGGAACCGGCCAGCGGGTATTCGTTTGGCACGGTCCATGGCGTGCGTTCGAGCACGACCCGATCCGCATTGCGCGGCAGGCGATAGAAATCCGGGCCGTGGAAACTGGCGAACGCCTCCAACTGCTCCAGCCGGCCCGCCTGCTCGAACGCCTCGGCGTACAGCTCCAGCGCCGCATGCGCCGTGTACAAGCCGGCGCAGCCGCAACCCGTTTCCTTCGCCTCGCGCGGATGCGGCGCGCTGTCCGTGCCGAGGAAAAAGTGCGGATCGCCGCTGGTGGCCGCCTGCAGCAGGGCCGCGCGATGCGTCTCGCGCTTGAGGATCGGCGCACAGTAATTGTGTGGGCGGATGCCGCCTTCGAACAACGCATTGCGATTGAGCAACAGGTGATGCGCGGTGATCGTGGCCGCCACGTTGCTCGGCGCGTTGCTGACGAACTCGGCCGCATCGCGGGTGGTGATGTGTTCCAGCACCACGCGCAGCGCGGGGAAGCGCTCGCGCAGCGGCAACAGGTGACGCTCGATGAACACCCGCTCGCGATCGAAGATGTCGATATCCGGATCGGTGACCTCACCATGCAGCAGCAGCGGCAGGTCGTGTTCCTGCATCGCCTCGATCACGTGGTGGACCCGCGACAACTCGCGCACACCGGAATCGGAATTGGTGGTGGCGCCAGCCGGGTAATACTTCACCGCAAACACGCTGTCGCTGGCCCTGGCCCGCGCGATCTCCTCGACCGGGGTGTTCTCGGTGAGGTACAGCGTCATCAGCGGCTGGAAACTCGAGCCTTTCGACAGACTGGCCAGGATGCGGCGGCGGTAGTCATCGGCCTGCGCCACCGTGGTCACCGGTGGCTTGAGGTTGGGCATCACGATGGCGCGAGCGAAACGTTCGGCGGTGTGGCCGATCACCGAGGCCAGCGCTTCGCCGTCGCGGAGGTGGAGGTGCCAGTCGTCGGGGCGGGTGATTTCCAGGCGGGTTGGCGTCATGGCTGGCGGACTCGGTTTTGCTGTCAGAGGGGTAATGGTATCGCGCGGGCGCGATTGGGGCTTTCGCCGCAACTGATCGTCGTTCAAAAGCAGAGCTTTCGTCCTCCTTCGGAGGGCGAGGTACTTCTCTTTTGCTTGTCCAAAAGAGAAGTACCCAAGAGAAAACGACACCCCGCTTCCGCGCCTCGCAGGCATCCTGCCTGCGAGGTTCGCGCGCGGGTTACGGGGTTTGCCGACAGGGCATCCTGCCCTGACGCCAAACTGACCGGCATCCATGCCGGTCACCCTGCGGGCTGATCCTCCACCCGCCCGCCGCTGCAGAGGGGCCCCGGGTAGAGCAGCGGGCCATCCTGGCCCGCACTTTTCAGAAAAGCCGGATCAAGAACAAAGCGCGGCGACCCGGAGCCTTGTGCTCTGGCTTTTTGCTCCAGCTCTGGCTTTTGCCTTTCTGCTTCACCACCGAGTGCGGGCCACGATGGCCCGCTGCTCTACCCGGGGTCCCTTGTGCGGCGGTGAGTCGGGGACGACAGGCCGCGCAGCGGGAGTCGACAGGACGTCGACTCCTTTTCGCACGGGCAGGAGGCCCGTTCGAAAAGCCCGGCCCCGACTCACGGACTTGTTGGGCAGGATGCCCAACAAGCGCCAAGCGGGGTGGCCTTTCTCTTTGGTTATCTTTCTCTTTGGCCATGCAAAGAGAAAGTAACTCGGCTGCCGTAGGCAGACGAAAGCTTTTGCTCTTGCGCGACAACAGCAAGTGCGATGACCAGCTTCGCTGTTTTAAAGCTCTTCCGGCCTTCGCCGGAATGACAGCCGGCAGGTTAGTTAGTCTTCGCCGGAACAGAGATCCTCTTGCTACACAAAGAAAAGTAGCTCGCTCTCCGCAGAAGGACGAAAGCTCCTGCTGGCATTCCTGCTCTTTCGCTATCCACCTGCGATGGCTAGGCAAGGCTGCCTTCGCAGGTCACCTGATCTCTTCAGCAGGAAACATTGCGTATGCATCCCTCCGAAAAGCCTGCCACGAGACACATAATCGACCGTAAACACCAGATCACCGCGCGTTGTCCACCGCACATCACCCGGAGCACCGCGAAGAGCATGCAGTGGCGTCGCGACTACGGCACCATCGTTGCGCTGCTCCACGCGAAAGATGGCGCCGGCACTATGCCCCATATGGGACAACCCGGTGAATACAACGACGCCGAACGGCATGCCCACGATGCCCCGCACGTTCTGCCTGAGTAACGTTTGCACCGTCCCGCTTGCATCACGAAACACCAGCTCCCCACCCCACTCGCCGCGATCAGCACCAAGCAATTCGCCGTCGAACGCGGCGTACGTGTAGTCGGCTTTCTGGAGGAAGCGGTGAACATGGGTACCAGCATCGTCCACGCCAACGGTCTCGGCAGGGTAACTCCGGGCAGCATCGACACCGACCGGAGTAGATGCCGTCAGCGCGTGCGCAACCACCGCCCCCTGCGCCTTCACCACCAAGCGATCCCGAACCCAAAAACCCACGCACAGACACAACATGGCGCACAGCAAGACGATCACTGGGACGACCCGTTTCTTGCCCTGATTACCCATGGCAGCACCTGTCGACCGTCAACTTCGGACATGCCTTTGTGCATCGGGCAGAGCGGGTCATTCCCCGCGCAACCACCGCGCCGCATCCACCGCGTAGTAGGTCAGAATCGCATCCGCTCCCGCGCGCTTGAATGCCGTCAGCGATTCCAGCACCACCGCCTTCTCGTCCAGCCATCCATTCTGCGAGGCCGCCTTCAGCATCGCGTACTCGCCGCTGACCTGATAGACGAAGGTCGGCACGCCGAACGTGTCCTTCACCCGGCGCAGTACGTCCAGATAAGGCATGCCCGGCTTCACCATCACCGCGTCGGCGCCTTCGGCGATGTCCAGCTCGATTTCGTGCAGCGCTTCGTTGCTGTTGCCGACGTCCATCTGGTAGGTGTGCTTGTTGCCCTTGCCGAGGTTGGCCGACGAACCGACTGCGTCGCGGAACGGGCCGTAGAAGGCGGAGGCGTATTTCGCCGAGTAGGCGAGGATGCGGGTGTGGATGTGGCCGGCATCTTCCAGCGCTTCGCGGATGGAACCGATACGGCCGTCCATCATGTCCGAAGGCGCCACGAAATCCATGCCGGCCTCGGCCTGGGCCAGCGACATCTTGATCAGCGCTTCGACGGTGGGCTCGTTCATCACGTAGCCGGTGTCGTCGATCAGGCCGTCCTGGCCGTGGGTGGTGTACGGGTCGAGCGCAACGTCGCCGATCAGGCCCAGCTCGGGATACTTCGCCTTCAGCGCGCGGGTGGCGCGATGCATCAGGTTGTCGGGGTTCCACGCTTCGCTGGCGTCGAGTGATTTCACGTCGGCCCCGGGCGACGGGAACAGCGCCAGCGCGGGGATGCCCAGGCGCACGCATTCGCCACCCAGCTTCAGCAACTCGTCGATGGAGAGGCGGTCGACGCCGGGCATCGACGGCACCGCTTCGCGCTGGCCTTCACCTTCGATCACGAAGGCCACCATGATCAGGTCGCTGACCAGCAAGGTGTGCTCGCGCATCAGGGCGCGGGAAAAGGCGTCGCGGCGCATGCGGCGCATGCGGATGGCGGGGAAGCTCATGGCGTGGTCTCGTGGCGGGGCATCCGCCCATTTTACGCCGTTGTAGCGAGCCTCCACCGAATGTGCCGGCCCGGCCATTCTGCGCCGTACGGTGAGCAAAACACTGGACTAACCGCCAGCGGGCCGGCAGGCTTGTCGCTTCACGTCGTCAGGAAGCTCCATGAGCCAGTCTCGCAGCGCCCCCACCCTGCTGGTCGATCTCGGTGGCACCAATGTCCGTTTCGGCGTGGCCGACCCCTCGCGCGACAAGCCGCTGATCACCGACAGCATCCGGCGCTACCGCGTGGCCGAGCACGACTCGCTGGTTTCCACCGCGAAGCAGTACCTCGCCGACACCGGCCTGGAAGTGCGCCGCGCGATCGTGGCTGCAGCCGGGCGCATCGTGGACGGCGAGACGGTCAAGGTCACCAACAATCCGTGGGCGATCTCGGCGCAGCAGACCGCCAGCGCGCTGGACCTGGAGTACGTGCATCTGGTCAACGACTTCGCCGCGCAGAGCATGGCGGTGACCCTGCTGCACGGCGACGACCTGGTCGACGTGGGCACGCTGCCGCGACCGGTGATCGGCGCCGAGGCCGAGCAGACCTTCGCCATCGTCGGGCCGGGCACCGGCCTGGGCGTGGGCGGCCTGCTGGTGCGCGCCGGCCACTGCAGCGTGCTGCAGACCGAAGGCGGCCACGCCGGCTTCGCCGCGCACACGCCGGAAGACATCGCGATCCTCGACTACCTCAACCACAAGTACGGCCGCGTCTCCAACGAGCGACTGATCTGCGGCCAGGGCCTGGTCAACCTCTACGACGCGATCTGCCACATGGTCGGCGCGACACCCGCCGACCTGAAACCGGAAGACATCACCGCCCGCGCGAAGGACGGCAGCTGCCCGCTATGCACGCGCACGGTGGAAACCTTCGCCGGCATCTTCGGCAGCGTCGCCGGCGACCTGGTGCTGACGCTGGGCGCGTGGGACGGCGTCTATCTCACCGGCGGGCTGATCCCGATCCTGCTGCCGTGGCTGGAACGCGGCCGCTTCCGCGAGCGCTTCGAAGCCAAGGGCCGCTTCCGCGACATCATGGAGAAAGTGCCGACCCAGGCGATCATGAATCCGGAGCCGGGCCTGCTTGGCGCGGCGGCGCTGGCGGTGCTGGAGTCGGGGCGGTCGCTGTTGCAGCGGCCCTGAAATCACCTACCGATCCAGCACGGAGTCCCCCATGCCCCGCCGAGACACCGCCTTCCTGTTCGACCTCGACGGCACCCTGATCGACAGCGTGTACCAGCACGTGCTGGCGTGGAAGGAATCGCTGGATCGCGAAGGCGTGGAGCTGTCGGTGTGGCGCATCCATCGCAAGATCGGCATGAGTGGCGGACTGTTCTCCCACATGCTGCTGCGCGAGACCGGGCTGGAAATCACCGAGGACCGCCTCGAACGCCTGCGCCGCTGGCATGCCGAGGCGTTCAACCGACAGCATGCGCAAGGTGCCGTGCGACCGCTGCCCGGCGCGCGCGAACTGCTGGACTACCTCACCGCGCAGGACATCCCGTGGGCGATCGCCACCAGCGGGCGGATGGAAACCGCTGCGCCCAACCTGCAGGCGCTGGGCGTCGATCCGGCGAAGGTGCCGGTGGTGACGCGCGACCAGGTGCGTCATGCCAAACCCGACCCGGACCTGTTCATCGCCGCCGCCGAACGCCTCGGCGTGGACATCCGGCAGTCGCTGGTGATCGGCGACAGCGTGTGGGACATGCTGGCCGCCCAGCGTGCCCGGGCGCTGGGCGTGGGCGTGCTCAGCGGCGGCTACGGCATGGCCGAGCTGCAGCAGTCGGGCGCGTTCCGCGTGTATGACGATCCGGCCGACCTGCTGCGCCATGTGGACGAAGTGGCGGCGCGCGACTGAGAGGTTGTGATTTTTTCAACCTCGAAGTCCGGCCAGGGATGGCCGGACGCGGATCGGTCACGCCAGTGACTGATCCGCGTGAGCGAGTCCGGGCGTGTACCGGACTCGCGATGGAAGAAAACCACGGGAAGTGGTTTTCTTCCCAAGTTCTGAGCGCACGCGCAGCAGCTGAATCGCCACGCGCCATCTCATGAAAAATTAATCACCGGCCACGGGCGACGCAGTAGGCTCCGCTGCATCCTGCACTCATCGCCAAGGGAGCCGCCCATGCGTCGACTTCTCGCCAGTCTGCCGCTCGCCCTGCTGCTCGCCGCCTGCTCGCCGGCGCCGGCGCCGCCGGAAGCCGCTACCGCCCAGGGAGCGAAGGCCAATGCCGCACTCGGTTCAGCCCAGTGGTATGCCTGGGTCGATCAATCCCTGCATATCAGCGACGACGGCCACGGCCCGGACCAGGGTTCGGCCGAATGGAACCAGGCGGTGCAGCGCAAGCTGGGTGAGGAAGCGCCCCAGTCGCAACCCGGCTCACCGGAATGGCAGCAGTCGGTGGACGCCCTGCTGCGCACGCGACTGCCGCCGCAGTCGTCCTGACCGGACCCTTCAACCACCCGGCGCCAGCAGCGCATCCAGGTCGCCCTCGTCGAAGCTGAGCTTCTGCCGGCTGCCGCCGCCTTCCAGCACGGCAGCGGCCAGTTCGGCCTTGCGTTCCTTCAGTTCCTCGATGCGCTCCTCCACCGTGCCCGAGGTGATCAGGCGGAACACGAACACCGGCTTGTCCTGGCCGATGCGGTGGGCGCGATCGGACGCCTGCGCTTCGGCGGCGGGGTTCCACCACGGGTCGTAGTGGATCACGGTGTCGGCGGCGGTGAGGTTCAGGCCCACGCCGCCGGCCTTCAGCGACAGCAGGAACAGGGGCACGTCGCCGTTCTGGAAACGCTGCACGGGCTCGGCGCGATCGCGGGTGTCGCCGGTGAGGGTGACGTAGCGGATGCGCCGGCGATCGAGCTCGGCGGCGATCAGCTTCAGCATGCCGGTGAACTGCGAGAACAGCAGCACCTTGCGGCCTTCGTCGAGCAGGGCCGGCAGCATGTCCATCAGCAGTTCGAACTTGGCCGATTCATGCACGCCGCGCGCCGCTTCCAGCTTCACCAGGCGCGGATCGCAACAGACCTGGCGCAGCTTCAGCAGGGCGTCCAGCACCACGATGCCCGAATGCGAAATGCCGCGCTCGGCGATCACCTCGCGCAGTTCCTCGGCCAGCGACAGGCGCAGGCCTTCGTACAGTTCGCGCTGGCGGCCTTCCAGCACCACGCGGCGGGTAATCTCGGTTTTCGGCGGCAGCTCCTTGGCCACCTGCGACTTGGTCCGGCGCAGGATGAATGGCGAGATGCGCAGGTTCAGCCGCTGCTGGCATTCCTCGTCGTGCTGCTTCTCGATCGGCACGCGGTAGAAACGCCGGAACGCACTCTCGTCGCCAAGCAGGCCGGGCACCGCCAGGTCGACCTGCGACCACAGCTCGCCCAGATGGTTTTCCAGCGGCGTGCCAGTGAGGCAGACATAACGCGGCGTGCGCAGGCTGAGCAAGGCGCGGCGCGCCTGGGTGCGCGGGTTCTTCACCTGCTGCGCTTCGTCCAGCACGATCAGCGCGAACGGTTGCTGGCGCAGCGCCACCACGTCGCGCGGCAACAGTGCATAGCTGGTCAGCACGATGTCCTGCGCGCCCAGCTGGTCGAACTCCTCGGCGCGCTGCGGGCCGTGCAGGGTCAGCACCTGCAGCATCGGCGCGAAGCGGGCGATTTCCGACTGCCAGTTCGGGATCAGGCTGGTCGGCACCACGATCAGCGCGGGCTGGCTCAGCGCACCGCCCTGTTTCAGCGACAGCAGATGGGTAATCAGCTGCAGCGTCTTGCCCAGACCCATGTCGTCGGCCAGCACGCCGCCGACGCCGGCCTCGGCCAGCGCATTCAGCCAGCGCAAGCCTTCGCGCTGGTACGGCCGCATCTCGACAGTGAGGCCTTCGGGCACCGCGTCGCTGGCGCGCTCGGCGGCATCGCGCAGGCGCGCGGCGAAGCCGAGCAACGGCTCGGCCGCTTCCAGCTGGCTGCCGCCGGGCATCGCCGCGGCCAGCTCTTCGAGCCGGCCGGCCTGCACCCGCGGCAGGTGGAGCTTCTTGCGCGGCTTCTCCAGGTATTCGGCCAGCGGCGCCAGCAGGCCGCGCAACTCCTTCAGGCGCACGGGCACGCGTCGGCGCGCATCGACCGGCGCGTACCACACCGCGTCTTCCGGTTCGTTCGGCGCCGGGCTCAGGTTCAGCTGATGCTCGGCCAGCGCCTGCGCCACGGCGGGCAGCAGGTTGTGCCGCTGGCCATCCAGCTCGATGCCGATTTCCAGGTCGAAGGCATGGTCGTCGGCATCTTCCACCGCGTGGCCATACCAGTGCACCGGGCCTTCCAGCACCTCGAACGGAAAACTGGGCGCGTACTCGACCTGGAAATTCTCGGTCTCCAGCTTGGGCCGCAGCGCCAGCCAGCGGGCGGGCGTGTTGACCTCCAGCGCGCCGGCGTAACCGGTGCCGGGGAACAGCCAGGCGTCGTCGGGCAAGGTCTCGGCCACGTCCCAGGGCAGGCCTTCGGTATCCACGCCGGGGGTGAGGCCGGCGCGTTCGAGTTGTTCCATCGCGGTCAGTTCTTCGGCGCGACGACGGTTGATCTCCACCAGTTGCCCGTTGCGCACCCGGCGCACCAGCGGTTCGCCGCCGCGACCAGGCAGGCGTTCGCCGGCGTAGTCGAAGGCCAGCCGGGCGTAGCCGAGCGGCGGCGTGCCGGCGGCCAGCCGCGCATGCCGGGTCAGCGCGTGCAGGATCAGGATGGGCTTGGGCGCGAGCTCTGAGCGGCGCACCTCGCCGAACACCTGGGGCAGCGGCACCCGCGTGGCCAGCCGGCTGCCGCTCAGGCGGTTGCGCAGGCGCCGGCCATGCTCATGCTTCAGTGGCGGCAGGTCGAGCCAGTGGGTTTCCTCGCCGGCGGCATCGAAGCGCCCCACGGTGGCGCGCTCCACATCGAGATACCACAGGCAGTCGATGCGCAGCAGGCGCTGGCTGTGCGGCAGCACCGGCAACAGGCGCTGGCTGCCGTCCGGCTCCATCTTCCAGTGCCAGTTGAGCTGGTGCGACTTGCCGCGCGACAGGCGCAGGCCGGCCAGCCCGCCAAGGAAGCAGGGCGCGGTGTCGAGGATCTCGGCCAGCAGGGTGTCGCCGACGTGGCCGCCCATGCGCGCATAGCTGCGTCCCTTGCGCACGCTCTGCGGCAGGCCGAGCATGGTCGCGGCCAGGCGCTGCTCGTGGGGCTGCAGCGGTGACTGCGCCAGGTGCCGACTGTCCAGCGGCACCGGCCGCGCGTAGCGGCCGTGCTCGGCCACGCCGAGCAGCACCGGTGCCACGTCCAGGCGCACGAAGGCGGCGTTTTCTTCGGGCATCACTTCCAGGAAGAAACCAAGCACGCCCTGCTCGTCCGTCGCGGTCGGCCGGGGCGCAGCCAGCAGCCGTCGCCATGCCTGCGGCAGGGCTTCGTCGTCGCCGGGTGCTGCGCTGGCGGCGTGCTGTTTCTCGTCCGGTTGCTGCATGCGCATGCGGTCCGTGGCGATGACCAAAACATTGAGCTTAGCAGCGCGCGGGCAGGATGCGACCGTTGCGATCGCATCCCCGGCCAATGCGGACCGGTGCGCGGGGGGAATCAGGCGTTGCCGAACAGCCCGTGCGGATATTCCGGCTTCTGCTCGCGCGCCATCAGCGCCTTGAGCCCTTCCACCGGAGTGACCTCGCCATGCAGCACGGCGCGCACGCCGGCACTGATCGGCAGGTCCAGGGCGTGCTTGTCGGCCAGTCGCGCCACCTCGTCGGCGGTGAGGATGCTCTCCACCACCTGGCCGATCCGGCGCACCGCTTCGTCGATCGCGATGCCCTGGCCCAGCGCCAAGCCCAGCCGGCGGTTGCGCGACAGGTCGCCGGTGCAGGTCAGCACCAGGTCGCCCAGGCCGGAAAGCCCGATCAGGGTTTCCGGCCGCGCGCCCAGCGCCACGCCCAGCCGCAGCATCTCGTTCATGCCGCGGGTGATCAGGCCGGCGCGGGCGTTGAGGCCCAGGTCCATGCCGTCGGCGATGCCGGTGGCCACCGCCAGCACGTTCTTCATCGCGCCGCCAAGCTCGGCGCCCAGCACGTCGCCGCCGGAATACGCGCGCAGGTTGGGCGCGTGCAGCAGGGTCGCCAGTTGCTGCGCGAACGCCGCATCGTCCGAGTGCACGGTAACGGCGCTGGGCAGGCCGGACGCCACTTCTTTCGCAAACGAGGGCCCGGTGACCACAGCGGCCGCGCGACCGGGCAGCTTCTCGGCCACCAGTTCGTGCAGGAAGCGGCCGGTGCCCGGCTCGAAGCCCTTGGTGGCCCAGGCGATCGCGGTATCCGCATCGAGCAGCGGTGCCAGTTCGTCCAGCATGCTGGCGAAGGCATGGCTGGGCACCACGATCAGCACGATGCCGGCGCCGCGCACCGCGCGGGCCAGGTCGCTTTCGTAGCCCAGCTGCTCAGGCAGCTCGATGTCCGGCAGGTAGCGCTGGTTGACGCGAGCGGCCGTCATCGCCGCCAGCGCCCCGGCGTCGCGCCCCCACAAGGTGGTCGGCACGCCGTTGCGTGCGATCAGGGCCGCCAGCGCAGTGCCCCAGGAGCCGGCGCCGAGAACGGTCAGCTTCGGGTGGTCAGGCATGGGCCGGACTCAGCTGTTCAGCGTGGCCGGGGCTTCGTCGCCGCCCATCGCGCGGCGCTGCTGTTCGGCGAACAGCGCATCGAAGTTGATCGGCTGCAGCAGGAACGGCGGGAAACCGCCTTCCAGCACCAGCGACGAAATCACCTGGCGGGCGTACGGGAACAGCAGGTTCGGGCAGTAGCTGCCGATGATGCCGGCCTGGTCGGCCTCGCTGAAGCCGGCGATGCCGAACACGCCGGCCTGCTCCACTTCCGCCAGATACGCGGTGCGCTGGCCGATGGTGCAGGTCAGGGTCAGGCTGAGCACCACTTCGTACATGTTGTTGCCCAGATCGGTGGCCTTCTGGCCCAGGTTCAGCTGCACCTGCGGCTGGTCCTTCTCGTCGATCTCCTGGAAGATCTGCGGCGCGTTCGGCGCCTCGAAGGACACGTCCTTCACGTAGATCTTCTGCATCACCAGCTGCGGCTGACTGGACTGGCCGTTGGCCTGGTCGTTGGTGATCTCTTGTGCCATCGGGCGTTCCTCGAGTCGGGTCGTTTGAATAAAAGAGGACGATTGTTCCATACATCCCCGCCGCGCGCACGCCGACGGGAACCGCCAAACGCGGCAAAGATTGCGCAGGGCGCTGTTTTTCTGCGAGAATACGCGGCTCGCCTCTGTCGACCCGGTGCTTCCGGGCGGTCCGCCACGCGGTACGGACCTCACGCTCACGCGACGCAAGACCTCCAGCATCGCGTGGCGCATGGCGCCGCTGGGCCGATCACACCCTGGCCAACGGGTGTCAAAAAAATTTACGGAGGTCGTCATGGCCCGTGTATGTCAAGTCACCGGTAAGGGTGTGATGAGCGGCAACAACGTCTCGCACGCCAACAACCGTACCCGTCGCCGCTGGTTGCCCAACCTGCATGAGCGTCGTTTCTGGGTGGCCAGCGAGAACCGCTGGATCAAGCTGCGCGTTTCCAACAACGCCCTGCGCACCATCGACAAGAATGGCATCGAGGCCGTGATTGCCGACATGCGCGCCCGCGGCGAAAAGGTCTGAGGATCAAACCATGGCTAACAAGACCCAAGACAAGATCCGCATGATCTCCACGGCCGGCACCGGTCACTTCTACACCACGCAGAAGAACAAGAAGAACACCCCGGAAAAGTTCGAGTTCAAGAAGTACGATCCGGTGGTTCGCAAGCACGTGATGTACAAGGAAGGCAAGATCAAGTAATTGATCGCCGCCCCGAAGAGAACCCGCCCCCGTGGCGGGTTTTCTTTTGCCTGCTTGCCGGGCCGGCGACTGCCACGCATCATCACCGGATGAGTCCCGCCCCATTGATCGCATTGTTTCCCGAGCTGCTCGGCGACGAGAGCTGGCGACAGTTGCCAGCGGCGGTGCAGGCCATGCACGGCTCGTCGCCACGGTTGCAGGCCAGCGGCCTGGCCGACATCACCGGCGACCGCCGCCTGCCCGCACGCTGGTTGCGCCGGCTGTTGGGCTTGCCGTCGCCAGGCCCGGCACAGGCACTGGCACTGACCATCGAACGCCGCGACGACCGCGAAATCTGGACGCGCCGTTTCGCCACTCGGCAGATGCGCTCCACGCTGGGCCGGTGCAACGGCTCGCCCCTGCTGTTCGAAACGCTGGGGCCGGCCCGGCTGGGTTTCGCCCTGCGCCAGGACGGCGACGCGATCGACTGGCAGCTGCGCAGCGTGCACTTCCTCGGCCTGCCCTGCCCGCGGGCGCTGCGCGGCCAGGTGCTTTCGCGCAGCGGCATCCGTGACGGTCGCTACCAGTTCAGCGTCGACGCGCGGCTGCCTTGGCTGGGCCAGCTGGTCGCCTATCACGGCTGGCTGGAACCTTCGCAAGCCGGGGCGGCTCCGGATGAAGGCTGAAACCGCCGCGCCGGTGATCGTGTTCGACGGCGTCTGCCTGCTGTGCAGTCGCTGGGTGCGCTTCCTGCTGAAGCACGATCGCGCATCGCGCTATCACTTCGCCGCGATGCAGTCGGAGCACGGCCGCGCCCTGCTGCTGGTGCACGGGCTGGACCCGGACTCGCCGCTGTCGTTCCTGCTGGTCGAAGACCATCGCGGCTACACCGACACCCGGGCGATCGTGCAGATCCTGCGCAGCCTGGGCCAGCGTCGCTGGCGCTGGCTGGGCCATGCGCTGCATCGGGTGCCGCGCTGGCTCGGCGACCCGGCCTACCGCTTCGTGGCCCGCCACCGCTACCGGATCTTCGGACAGAGCCGCAGCTGCTTCGTGCCCACGCCGGAGCAACGCGCGCGTTTCAGCCCGTAAGCGTTGCCAGCTGCGTTTCGATCGCGAAGCCATCGAGTGCTTCAAGCGCCTCGTCGAGCGTGAACAGGCCCATGCACGGCATCGCTCCGCGCGCCGACAGGCTGCCGTCGGCCAGCTTGCGCGCCAGCACCACCGCGGGTGTGGCGGGAATCTGCGGGCCATCGCCAGCAGCCGCGCGCAACGACCAGCGCAACTTCAGCGCCCGCCTTTGCGTGTCGCGCCCGCCCAGTTCCACCAGCATGCCGCCGACGTCGCTGCCCGCACCGAGGAACCACTCGCTGATCCGGCGCAGGCGCGTGGCGTGGCGGGCCAGGTCGCGCAGCAGTCCCAGCCGCACCAGCCACGCCGCGGCCAGCGTGCCGAAGTGCAGAAGCTTCAGCTCCAGCCCCGCCCGGAAGATCACCGTGCGCACGCCGGGATAGCGCAACGGGAACAGGGCCAGATCCGGCACATCGCACAAGCCGACCCAGCGCGGGCCGAACGAAAACCGCGGGCGCCGCGTCAGCATCCAGCCGTGGCCCCGCTGCCAGCGACCGTCGCGCCACAGTTCCACCGGGCGGCCGCAATAACCCAGGATCGCCGCCACCGTGGCGTCGCCACGGGGCGTGCGGTTGCCGGGGCTGATCGCGTGCTCGATCACGTCCAGCGTGGCGAAGCGCGGCAGCAGGCCATCCACCACCGCGCTGCTCAGCGCCGGCACCGTGGAGGCACCGCTGACCAGCAGGCGGCCGGCTTCCCGTGCACGGTCGTCCAGACGGCTCATGCCGCCGACGAAGTCGCGTCCGTCGGCAAGGTCGATGTAGTCGCTGGCGCAGGCCAAGCAGGCCTCGGCCACCCGATAGTCCTGTTGCTGGAACGGACCGGCCGCGTGGATCACCAGTTGCGGCCGCAACGCGGCCAGCGCATCGGCCAGACCCGGCGCGGCCACGTCGAGCGCAGCCACCTGCACCGAGGCATCGCCCAGTGCATCACGCAGCGCCGCCAGGCTCTGCGCCCGTCGGCCGGCGACGACCAGCTGAAAGCGCGGATCGCCCGCCAGCTGGCTGGCGATGCGCGAACCGAACACGCCGGTGGCGCCGATCAACACTACGCGCAAGGCCATCCGCTTCCCTCGTGCCGATCCCCGAAAAACAAAACCCGCCGGACGGCGGGTTCTGCTGAAACATGCTGGCTTCCGATCAGGCCGTGGCCACGCCGTAGCCCTTCAGCCGCTGGGCGAATTCCTGCAGTGCCCGGATGCCGCTTTCCTCGGCTTCGTGAATCCACTGCTGCAGGCCCTTCAGCGCCTGCTCGGCACCGCGCTGCTCCATCAGCGCCACCAGGCGGCTGCGGAACTCGACCACGGTGGCCAGCGTCGGACGCCTGGCCAGCACCGCCTGCATGCGGTCGCGGCCTTCGCTGTCCAGCCAGCGGCCACCGTCGGCCAGCGCGCGACGCAGGCGACGCGGGGTGGACTTCAGGCTTTCGCCGGCATGCTGCGCTTCTTCGGCGATGGTCGGCAGGATCACGCCGCGGTAGTAGTCGGTCATCGCCTGGAAGCGATGGGTCAGCACGGCCTTCAGCGTTTCGGCATCGGGCAGGCGCACGTTCGGGCGGATGTCGAGGGTGGGCGCCACGCGCAGCACCTTGGCCAGGCCCACCGCACGCAGGCCGCAGATCGCCGCCCAGCCGATGTCGAATTCCCACTTGCGCAGGGCGAACTTGGCCGAGCTGGGGAACGCGTGATGGTTGTTGTGCAGCTCTTCGCCGCCGATCCAGAACGCCCACGGGATCAGGTTGCGCGCGGTGTCCGCACTTTCGAAGTTGCGATAGCCGGCCCAGTGGCCGATGCCGTTGACGAAACCGGCGGCCCAGAACGGAATCCACACCATCTGCAGCGCCCACAGCGCCGCACCGATCACGCCGAACAGCGCCACGCTGATGAACAGCATCAGGGTCGGGCCCCAATACGGATGCGCGCCGTAGACGTGCTTCTCGACCCAGTCGTCGGGGGTGCCGCGGCCGTACTGCTCCATGTCCTGCTTGTTCTCGCAGGCGTCGCGGTACAGCGACACGCCATCCCAGAACACCTTCTTGATGCCGTAGATCATCGGGCTGTGCGGATCGTCCGCGGTCTCGACCTTGGCGTGGTGCTTGCGATGCACCGCCACCCACTCGCGGGTGACCATGCCGGTGGTGAGCCAGCCCCAGAAACGGAAGAAGTGCGCCAGCGCCGGGTGGAAATCCACGCCGCGATGGGTCTGGCTGCGATGCAGGTACAGGGTCACCGTGAAGATGGTGAGCTGGGTCATCACCAGCATGTACACGGCGATCTGGCCCCAGCTTGCGCCGGTCAGACCATCGTTGAGGAAATTGATTACCGCGTCGAGCATGGAAGGCACCGGATGAGGGACAAGTCAGTGTAAATCAGGGGCTTCCGTACCCACCAGCATGTTGCGAACCACGAATGATAGCAGTTGGTCAAGCCGTGGAAGCTAAGGCGGCGTTATTCACGCGCCTGTTGTTTCAGGATGGGGGCGCCATGACAATCAGGCAATGACCACCATCGTTCCGGCCTCACCCAAGACCGTGCTGCAACTGGATCGCCTCAGCCGCCGACGCGCCGGCCGCCAGGCCGTGCGCGAGCTCAGCCTGGCGCTGAGAAGCGGCGAGGTGATGGGCCTGCTGGGCGTCAACGGCGCCGGCAAGTCGACCACCTTGTCGATGATCGCCGGCGCGCTGCGTCCGGACAGCGGCGGCATCCAGCTGAACGGCGAGGATTTCCTCGAATATCCGGAACTCGCCCGCCACCAGATCGGCTGGCTGCCCGAGCGCGCGCCGGTGTGGGCCGAGCTCACGGTGGAAGAGCACCTGGACGCGCACGGACGCTTGCGCGGCATGAACGGCAGCGACCTGCGCGCGGCCCGCAACGCAATCATCGAGCGACTGGAACTGCAGCCACTGGCCCGGCGCCTGGCCGGCGTGCTGTCGCAAGGCCAGCGCCAGCGGCTGGGGCTGGCCTGCGCGCTGCTGCATCGCCCGGCCCTGCTGGTGCTGGACGAACCGGCCAACGCGCTCGATCCGGTGCAGGTCGCCGCCTTGCGCGCGCTGATCCGCGAGCAGGCCGCCGCCGGCACCGCGGTGATCCTGTCCACCCACCTGCTGGCCGAGGTGACCGCGGTGTGCGATCGCGTGGCGATCCTGCACGAGGGCACGCTGCGCCATGACGGCGCCGTGCTGGCCGACGACCACGCGGCACTGGAACAGACCTTCTTCGGGATTGCGATGAACGGCAGCGACAAGGCGCAGGCTGCATGACCCTGCTTGCGGTGGCACGACTGGAATGGCGCCGGTTGCTGGTGCGCCCGCTGGCCTGGGTGCTGGCGGCGTTGACGCTGGCCTGGCTGGCCTGGAACTTCACCCTGCTGCTGGGCATCTTCCTGGCCGGCCAGATCCAGCGCGCCGCCCAGCCTGACGGCCCCGGCTTCGTCGACCTGGTCGGCGTGCCGCTGCTGGGCCAGCTCGCCCAGCTGGCCTTCCTGGTGGTGCCGCTGCTGGGCATGTCGGTGATCGCCGGCGAGCGTCGCAACGGCACCTTGCCGCTGATGTTCGCCGCGGGCGTGCCCGCTTCGCGCATCGTGCTGGGCAAGTACCTGGCCCTGCTCGGCTGGCTGCTGTTGTGGCTGGCACTGACCCTGGCGATGCCGCTGGTGCTGGTGCACGCCACCCACTTCGACTGGGGCAAGCTGGCCGCCGCCAGCCTGGGCCTCGCCCTGATGCTGGCCACGCTGGCGGCGATCTCGGTGGCCTGCTCCAGCTTCGCCTCGCATCCGGCGATTGCGGCGGCTGCCGCCCTGGTCATCGCGCTGGCGCTGTGGAGCGTGAACCTGGGCGCGCAACTGGCCGGCATCAACGGCGGCGCGATCAACTGGCTGGCGATGAGCTCGCACCTGCAGCCGCTGCTGCGCGGACTGGTGTCCAGCGCCGACGTCGCGTGGTTCGTGTTGCTGGCCGCGCTGTCGCTGGCGCTGGCGACGCGCCGGCTCGCCGCCGACCGGGAGCGTGGCTGATGCGAAACCTGTTCAGACGTCTGGACGGCTGGCTGTTTGCCGCGCTGCTGGTGCTGGCCTTCGCCGCGCTGGGCTATCTCTCGGCCCGTTACGCGAAGCAGTCCGACTGGACCGCCAACGGCCGCACCAGCCTGTCGGCGGAAAGTCGCGCCGTGCTGGCGCAGCTGCAGGGCCCGGTGGAAATCGTCAGCTACGCGCGGCCGCAGGGCGACCTGCGCCAGACCGTGGCCGGCTTCCTGCAGCGCTACCAGGCGGTGAAGCCCGACCTCACGCTGCGCTTCGTCGACCCGCAACTGGACCCGGCGAAGATGCGCGAGCTGGGCATCACGGTCGACGGCGCGCTGATCCTGCACTACCAGGATCGCGAGCAACGCCTGGACGAGTTGTCCGAGCGCAGCCTCACCAATGCGCTGGAACGGTTGCTGCGCGGCCGCGACCGCATCGTGGCCTTCGTCACCGGCGACGGCGAGCGGCGTGCCGACGGCCAGGGCAATGGCGACCTGGGCACCTTCATCACCCAGCTGGAAAGCCGCGGCATGCGCGCGGTGCCGCTGAACTTCAGCCAGGTCGGCGCCGTGCCCGAGCACACCGACCTGGTGGTGCTGGCCAGTCCGGAAGTGGCGCTGCCGCCGGCGGCGGTGCAGGCGCTGGTCAACTACGTGGCCAACGGCGGCAACCTGCTGTGGCTGGCCGAACCGGCCAACGACGATCTCGGCCTCAGGCCGCTGGCCGCTGCGCTGGGCGTGCGCGTGCTGCCCGGCGTGCTGGTCGACGGTTCGGGCGCCGCGCTGGGCTTGCACGACCCGCGCCTGATCACCCTGGGCGACTACCCGGCGCAGGCGATCACCCGCGGCTTCAGCCTGACCACGCTGTTTCCGCAGACCTCCGCGCTGGCGCAGCTCGACCAGAGCGGCTGGGCGTTCGCGCCGTTCCTGCGTTCCAGCGCGCAAAGCTGGACCGAGTTCCAGCCGATCGACAACGCGAAGTCGTCCGACATCCGTTTCGATGCCGACGTGGGCGAGCTGAAAGGTCCGCTGGATTTCGGCTTCGCCCTGAGCCGGCTGTCGCCCAGCCCGGACAAGAGCGAGCAGCGCGCGGTGGTGATCGGCGACGGCGATTTCCTGTCCAACACCTACCTGGGCAATGGCGGCAATCGCGCGCTGGGCGAACGCGTGTTCGACTGGCTGCTCGGCGACGACAAGCTGGTCAACCTGCCCCCGCGGGGCGCGCCGGACCGGTTGCTGCAGATCTCGCAGGGCGAACTCAACACGCTGAGCTTCGGCTTCCTGATCGCGCTGCCGCTGCTGTTGCTGCTGATCGGCGGCGCCATCGTGTGGCGTCGGCGGCGGCGCTGAGCGATGAAGCGCGCGCAGCGTGGCAAGTTGTTCCTGGTGTTGGGCGTGCTGGTCCTGCTCGGCGTGGCCGGTTGGCAACTGCAGCGTGATGCCAGCCGGGAAACCGGCCCGCTGACCACGCTGGACCCGGCGACCATCACGCAGATCAGCCTCACCCTGCGGGGCGCCACCCCGCTGGATTACCGCAAGCACGACGACGGCCACTGGTGGCGCACCGACGGCACGCCCGGCCGCGTCGCCAACGACGACCGCCTCGACGATCTCGCCGGCATCGCCGCCGCCCATGTGCTGAGCTGGCGCCCGGCCAGCGATTTCGATCCGGCGAAGATCGGCCTGCAGCCGCCGCGTGCGGTGCTGGTGCTGGATGGCGAAAAGCTCGAGTTCGGTGAAAGCTCGGTCACCGGGCCGCAGCATTACGTGCGGGTGGGCGATCGCGTGGCGCTGGTGTCGTCGCGCTACATGCCGCGATCGCCGGCCATCGCCGTGACCGAGCTGCACTGAGAGGTTGTGAGCTTCAACCTCTCAGGCCGGCCACGGATGGCCGGGCGCGAATCAGTCATGTAAATGACTGATTCGTGTGAGCACGTCCGGGCGCGTACCGGACGTGCAATAGAGAAAAACCACAGGAAGTGGTTTTCTTCACAAACTCTGAGCGACCGGATCGAACGTGCCCGAACTGCCCGAAGTCGAAACCACCCGTCGCGGCATCGCACCGTACCTGATCGGCCGGCGCGTGACCGGGGTGACCCTGCGTCGCCCCGACCTGCGCTGGCCGATTCCGCCGGAGATCAGCTCCGTGCTGCCCGGCCAGCGCATCGACGCGGTGGAACGCCGGGCGAAATACCTGCTGCTGCACACCGAAGCCGGCAGCGCGCTGCTGCACCTGGGCATGACCGGCGTGCTGCGCGTGCTGCCACCGGACGCGCCCATCGGCAAGCACGATCACGTGGACATCGCGCTGGAACGCATGACGGCGCAGGCGCCGCGCATCCTGCGCTTCACCGACCCGCGCCGCTTCGGCTGCCTGCTGTGGCAGGCGCCCGGCGAGACCCACGAACTGCTGGCGAAGCTGGGGCCGGAACCGCTGACCGACGCCTTCGACGGCGACCTGATGTGGCACCTGTCGCGCGGACGCACGGCGGCGGTGAAACTGTTCCTGATGGACAACGCCGTCGTGGTGGGCGTGGGCAACATCTACGCCAGCGAGGCGCTGTTCTACGCCGGCATCGATCCTCGGCTCGCCGCGGGCAAGGTCTCACGGGCACGCTACGCACGACTGGCAGCCGAGGTGAAGCGCCTGCTGGCCTGGGCCATCGAGCGCGGTGGCACCACCTTGCGCGACTTCATCAGCCCCGACGGCGCACCCGGCTATTTCTTCCGCGAGCTGATGGTCTATGGCCGCGCCGGCGAACCCTGCCGGGTGTGCAACACGCCGATCCGCCAAGTCACCCTGGGCCAGCGCTCGACGTTCTGGTGTCCGCACTGCCAGCGCTGAAGCAGGCCGGTACCTGCCCGCTCATTGTTTCGTTCTAGAAACAGACTAACCACGAGCCGCCGGCTAGCCAGGCCGATTTCCGGGCCTAACATGTTCGCCATGGATCGCGAAATACAGCGATGAAGGCGACGAGGCGGAACTTTTCCCTAGTCACAAAGGACAACACGGCCATCCGGCACTGTTTCCGTAACAAGCCTTCTCCAATCCGCGATTCCCATGCATTGACCCCATTGCCCGAGGAATCCCCATGAACAGCACCCTGATCGAATCGCTCAAGCAGCGCCGCACCCAGTACGCGCTGGGCAAGAACGTGTCGCTGGACAAGGACGCGCTGACCCAGCGCATCAAGGAAGCCATCCGGCATACGCCGTCGTCGTTCAATTCGCAGAGTTCGCGCGCCGTGATCCTGTTCGGCGAGCAGAGCGAGAAGTTCTGGGCGCTGACCAAGGCCGAGCTGAGCAGGATCGTGCCGGCCGACGCCTTCGCCCCCACCGCCGCCAAGCTCGACAGCTTCGCCGCCGGCGTCGGCACGGTGCTGTTCTATGAGGACCAGTCGGTGGTGAAGGGTCTGCAGGAGCAGTTCGCCCTGTACGCGGACAACTTCCCGGTGTGGTCCGAACAGGCCGGCGGCATGGCCCAGTTCGCCGTGTGGCTGGCGCTGACCGAGGCCGGCGTGGGCGCCAGCCTGCAGCACTACAACCCGGTGGCGGACGAGGCGACCCGCCAGGAATGGAATGTGCCGGCGACCTGGAAACTGCGCGCGCAGATGCCGTTCGGTTCGCACGAAGGCGGCTTCGGCGAGAAGGCCTTCATGGACGACAGCCAGCGTTTCATCGTCAAGGGCTAAGCCGTCCTACTGACGCAAGAAGGGCGACACTTCGGTGTCGCCCTTTGTCGTTGCTGCCGTGGCGGCGCTTACTGCGGCCAGTGGAACGCGATGTGGGTGTTGTTGAAATCCGGATCGTCGAGGCTGCCGCCGGGTTGCGCGACCAGGCCTTCGGCCAGGCCGTCGACCTCCAGTTCCTGGCCGGCGGCGAAGTTCGCGCCCAGCGACAACAGTTCCACCAGTCGTTCGCACAGCACGCCGGCGCGATCGATGTCGCCCTCGGGCACGTTGTGCAGGCTGAGGTCCGGACGGCCGAACTTGCGCATGCCGCGGGTGTGTATCCACGACCGATCGGCCGCTTTCCCGCCGCTGCGCAGGATCAGCACGTGGTTGCGCGGCGGCGCGCCGTCCTTCACCAGGTAGTGGCGGCGCCAGTGGTCGGCGTCGAACAGGGTGAGGATCTGCGGATCGAGGATCGCCGTGCCGCCCACGTCGAGCATGCCGGCCAGCACGCCCAGCGTGTCGCGCAGGTAGTCCAGGGAGTCCGCGTCCTTGAGCACGCCACGCACCACCAGCACCTCGGGCGCGATGCGCGCGTTCTCGTACGCCGCCGGCGTGTCTTCCCTGATCAGCTGGCCCAAGGCGCCATTCAGCGGATAGCCTTCCCACTGCCGCAGCACCGCGTTCTGGAAACGCTGGATCTCTACACCGGCGGGCAGGCCCGGGCTGCCATAGCGGGGCGACGGGATCAGCAACTCGGGCTCGAACTTGCCGAACACATAGAACTGCAGCACGGCCTCTTCTTCGCCAGGCTGCCAGTACGGCCGCGGCCAGCTGACGGCGGGGGTGACTTCGCTCATGCAGATTCCTTGATGGTCCGTTTCATTCGCGCTCGCCCAGCGGCAGCACGGTCTGCTGCAACTCGATGCGGCCGTCGCCCGCGCTGATCTTCTTGAACTCGGCGCGGCTCACCGAGACATAGCGGTCGTTGCCGCCGATCTCAACCTGCGGGCCGTCGGTGACGGCACGGCCGTGCTCATCCACGCGCACCACCATGGTCGCCTTGCGGCCGGTGTGGCAGATCGTCTTGATCTCTTCCAGGTTGTCGGCCCAGGCCAGCAGGTGGCGGCTGCCCTCGAACAGCTCGCCGCGAAAGTCGGTGCGCAGGCCGTAGGCCAGCACCGGGATGTTCAGCCGGTCGACCACGTCGCTGATCTGCCACACCTGCGCCTTGCTGAGGAACTGCGCCTCGTCGACGAACACGCAGTTCAGCGCACCGCGCGCCGCGATATCCTGCTCGACCAGCGCAAACAGGTCCTCGTCATTGCTGAAACGGCGCGCATTCGCC
Source organism: Rhodanobacter sp. Root561 (assembly GCF_001427365.1). Classification (NCBI taxonomy): domain Bacteria; kingdom Pseudomonadati; phylum Pseudomonadota; class Gammaproteobacteria; order Lysobacterales; family Rhodanobacteraceae; genus Rhodanobacter; species Rhodanobacter sp. Root561. Next base: position 620,876 of record NZ_LMGH01000001.1, on the reverse strand, counting down.
TTCAGGCCGATCCGCGAAGCCACCACGCCCTCGCCGAAACGGTTGTCCAGCGCCGGCGTGAGGATCAGCGTGCGCATGCCGCGCTCGTGATAGTTGTATGCGCTCTGCAGCAGCGTGGTGGTCTTGCCGGCGTTCATCGCCGAGTAATAGAAATAGAGCTTGGCCATGGGTGCCGGGATTGGAGAATGGGAACGGGGAACAGGGAACGGCAGGAGCAGCGCCGAGGCCAGACCACGCCGCCCAGTTTCTCACAGACACCGGACTGCCAGAGCCGCCGCCCGACCGTTCCCCGTTCCTAATCCCGGTCCAAAGGCGTATTGCCGCCGGTGAACCGCAAGCGCGCCTGCGCCAGCCGATACCTGTGCTCGTCACGCCAGCGGCGCCAGTCGCGCAGGCCGCAGATCGCGTAGACCAGCTTGAACAGCTGCAGGCGCCACAGCACCTTCGGCGTGTCGAACAGGTCGCCGGCCAGCATCGAGATCACGCCCTGCTCCAGCTGCCAGGTGTTGCGGGGCTGGCGGAACATCTGCTGCATCACCGGGCCGTTGAAGCGATAGATGAAGAACGAGAAGCGGGCCATGCCGGCGCGCTGGCGCTTTTCCAGCTTGCGCAGCAGCGACAGCTCGCGCGACGGCTCGCGCAACGCCTGGTCAACCACCTCCGCCGCCTGCTCGGCGCCGCTCATCGCCAGGTACACGCCGGAGGAAAACACCGGGTCGAGGAAGGCGAACGCGTCGCCGACCAGGATCCAGCCCGGCCCGCCCATGCAGGTGGAGTCGTAGGAGTAGTTGCCGGTGACGCGCACCTCGTTGTCGACCAGCTCGGCATGCTGCAGGCGCGCCCACAGCGCCGGGCTGAGCTTCAAGGTATCGAGCAGGAAGTCGACGCTGCGGCCCTTGCGCTGCTTCAGATACTCAGGCCGGCACACCGCGCCCGCGCTCATCACGCCATCGGGCAGCGGGATCATCCACATCCAGCCGTAGCCGAAGCTGTAGATGCTGATGTTGCCCGCGTCTTCGCCGGCGCGCGTTTCGGCGCCGCGGAAGTGGCCGAAGATCGCCGCGCTCTGGTGCTGGTCGTTCTTGCGGCGCAGCTTCTTCTTCGAAGACAGCAAGGCATCGCGGCCGCTGGCGTCGACCACGTAGCGGGCCTGGATCGCGTAGCTGCCGCCCTGGTCGGTCTTCACGTCCAGCCAGCTCTCGCGGGCGCCGCGCTGCTCGACCTGCACCACCTCGTGGCCCTCGCGCGCATCGGCGCCGGATTCGCGGGCGTGGTCGTAGAGCATCTTGTCGAAATCCTGCCGCCACACCTGGTACGCATGTGGCGGGCTCTGCCCGATCGCGCGGGCGAACGCGTAGGTGTTGTAGCCGCGTTCGTTGTCCGCCTCGAAATCGGCGCCGGGCTTGAACACGCCCATCGCGCGCACCTTGTCCAGCACGCCGAGGCGCTCGAACACCGGCAGGTTCATCGGCAGCAGCGACTCGCCGATATGGAAACGCGGGTGATGCGCCTTCTCCAGCGCGATCACCTTGTAGCCCTTGCGCGCCAGCAGCGTCGCCGCGGTGCTGCCGCCCGGGCCGCCACCGATCACCACCACGTCGCACTGTTCCACCTGCTGCTCTGCCTGCTGCTCTGCCTGCTGTTCTGCCTGCTGCTCCGCCATGCCTCTCCCCAGCGACTGTCGTGGGCGGATTATGGCCGATGCGCGGCGGCGCGCCAGCGAGGCTCTGCTAACATCGGCCTCCGCATCACGCACTGTTCCGATCCATGCTCAACCCCCAACAACAGGCCGCCGTCGAACACTGCGAGGGGCCGCTGCTCGTGCTGGCCGGCGCCGGTTCCGGCAAGACCAGCGTGATCACCCAGAAGATCGCGTACCTGATCCAGCGCCGCAAGCTCAGTGCGCACAAGATCGCCGCCATCACCTTCACCAACAAGGCCGCGAAGGAGATGCGCGAGCGCGTGGCGAAGCTGGTCAGCAGCGAGGACGCCGCCGCGCTCACCGTGAGCACCTTCCACGCGCTGGGCCTGAAGTTCCTGCAGATCGAGCACGCGCGCGCCGGCCTGCGCCGCGGCTTTTCGGTGCTGGACGCGGACGACAGCGGCGGCATCGTCAAGGAGCTGGCGCCCAAGGGCGTGAAGAACGACGTGCTGTTCGGCATCCGCAACCTGCTCAGCCGCGCCAAGAATGGCGGCCTGTCGCCGGAGGAGGCGCTGGCCGCCGCGCGCAGCCCGCGCGAGATCGAGGCCGCCACCATCTACGACCTGTACCAGCAGCGCCTGAGCGCGTTCAACGCCGTGGATTTCGACGACCTGATCCGGCTGCCGCTGCGCATCCTGGAGTCCGACGCCGAATGCCGCGAGGCGTGGCGCGAACGTTTCCGCTACCTGCTGGTGGACGAATACCAGGACACCAATGACGCACAGTACCGCCTGCTGAAGGCGCTGACCGGCGAGCGCGGCGGCATCACCTGCGTGGGCGACGACGACCAGTCGATCTACGCCTGGCGCGGCGCCAACCCGGAGAACATCGACCAGCTCGGCCGCGACTGGCCCAACCTGCGCGTGATCAAGCTGGAGCAGAACTACCGCTGCGGCAAGCGCATCCTGCGCACGGCCAACAAGCTGATCGCCAACAACCCGCACCTGCACGAAAAGAAGCTGTGGAGCGAGCACCCCGAAGGCGCGCCGATTCGCGTGCTGGAATGCAAGGAAGCCGAACACGAGGCCGAGCGCGTGGCCGCGATCGCCACCACCCTGGCCGAGAAACACAAGGCGCGCTGGGACGACATGGCGATCCTGTACCGGGGCAACTTCCAGGCGCGGCCGCTGGAAAAGGCACTGCGCCTGGCGCGGATTCCCTACCACCTCACCGGCGCGCTGAGTTTCCTCGACCGCGCCGAGGTGAAGGACATCCTGTGCTACCTGCGCCTGCTGACCAATCCCAGCGACGACGCCGCCTTCCTGCGCGTGGTGAACGTGCCCAAACGCGAGATCGGCGCGACCACGCTGGAGAAGCTGGGCCAGCTTGCGCAGTCGCGCCACTCGTCCTTGCTCGACGCCACCCGCAGCGACGGCGTGCTGCGCCAGCTCACCCCGCGCCCGGCCGCGGCGCTGGCCTCGTTCGCGAATCTGCTGGACGAACTGCGCAGCGCCTCGCTGCACGAGAATGCCGCCGACCTGGTCGAGCTGATCCTGAAACGCACCGGCTACGCCGCGCAGATCATCGCCAGCACGCCCGACGCCAGCGCGCGCGATCGCAAGCTGGGCAACCTGCAGGAACTGGCCGGCTGGTTCCGCGCGATGCAGAAAGGTGGCAACACGGCGGGCGACCTCGCCTCGCAACTGGCCCTGCTCAGCCACGCCGATCGCGACGAGCCGGACAACGCGGTGCGCATGATGACGATGCACGCGGCCAAAGGCCTGGAGTTCCGCTTCGTCTTCATCGTCGGCTGCGAGGACGGCACCCTGCCGCACGAAGGCGCGATCGACGAAGGCCGCGTCGAGGAAGAACGCCGGCTGATGTACGTGGGCATCACCCGTGCCAAGGAGCTGCTGACGCTGTCGTGGTGCGCGCAGACCAAACGCTACGGCGAGGTCCACCGCAACCAGCCCAGCCGCTTCCTGCACGAGCTGCCGCAGGAGGACCTGCACTGGCAGGGCAAGGACCCCGAAGCGGACAAGGAAGTGACCCGCGAAACCGCCGAATCGCACATGGCGCGGATCAAGGCGATGCTGGCCGGCGGGTGAGTCGGGACCCGGGATTCACCCGCTCGCGGTTACAGCAGGTTCTCCGCTTCCAGCTCGCTCTTCAGGTAGGCGTAGTAGATCGGCGCGGCGATCACCCCGGGCAGGCCGAACGCGGCTTCCATCAGCAGCATGGCCACCAGCAGCTCCCAGGCGCGGGCGCGGATCTGCGTGCCCACGATGCGCGCGTTGAGGAAGTATTCCAGCTTGTGGATCAGGATCAGGAACACCAGCGCGGCGATGCCCACACCCAGCGACACGGACAGTCCCGCCACCGCGATCGCGGTGTTGGAGATCAGGTTGCCCAGCACCGGCAGCAGGCCGACCACGAAGGTCACCACCACCAGGGTCTTGGCCAGCGGCACGTGGATGCCCATCAACGGCAGCACGCCGAGCAGGAAGATCGCGGTGAACACGGTGTTGATCAGCGAGATCTTGATCTGGGCGAACACGATGTTGTGGAAGGCCTCGGCCAGGCGCTGGCAACGCTGGCTCAGCGCGGCTGACAACGGCCCCATCTGGTGCGCGGGACGGGTGCGGCTGAGCGCCACGATCGCGCCCAGCACCAGGCCGATGATGATGTGCACGAACACCCGCACCGCGCCCTTGCCGGCCAGTTGCAGGGTCGCCGCATGCTTGCGCGCCAGTTCGATCGCGCCCACGCGCAGGTCGTCCACGCTGTCGGGCAGGTTGTTCACCAGCAGCGGCGGCAGCTGCGCGCGGGCCTTTTCCACCAGCGGCATCAGCTGCTGCTGCCACAACAGCTGCGGGTTGCCGATCTCGTTGTGGAACAGGCTGATCGCACCCAGGATCAGCAGGATCAGCAGGCCCACCACCACGGCGCCCAGCACCGCCACCACCACCACGCGGGCGCGATCGCCGGAAATGCGCCGGCCCAGCAGCGGCACCATCGCCTGGACCAGTTCGAACACCAGCAGGCCGGCCAGCAGTGCCGGCAGCAAGTGGATTTCGATGACCAGCAGCAGGGCCGCCGCGGTCAGCAGGTAGCTCGCGTAACGGATGGCCGGCGAAGGCGCGCGCGAGGCGGGCAGGGAAGAATCCATGCGGGGTGAAGTCGTGGCGGCGGGGACGCCAGTCTGTCAGCAGGCCGCCGCCGCGGCCAGCCCCGCCATGCGACTGTCGTAGACTCCGTTCATGCTGTCCTACCGCACCAGCTCCAGTCCGTCTTGCCAAGGATTCCCGATGTCACTGCGTCTTCCCTCGACCCTGCTCGCGTTCGCCCTGCTGGCCGGTTGCGCCGCCACGCCCACGCAGCACGCGGCCGTCACGCCGCCTGCTGCGCCGGTGCCTGTCGCCACGGCTACGGTCGCCGCCAACGACAACCTCAATGCGGTGGCGTGGAGCCAGCACGCGATCGAACATGACCTGATCTACCTGCAGACTTACCGCGACGCACAGTCGCGCCTGCTGGCCGCGCTGCGTGACCGCCACTGGGATGCGCTGGGCCGCAACGATCGCACCACGCCGCTGAAGGGCCTCAAGCCCGCCGTGATCCTGGACATCGACGAAACCGTGCTGGACAACTCGCCGTCCGCCGCCCGCATGATCCAGGGCAACCGCGAATACAACGAGGCCGAATGGGCCGCCTGGTGCCGCGAGGCCATTGCCCGCGCCCTGCCCGGCGCCGTCGAGTTCACCCAGTTTGCGGCGAAGCACGGGATCGCGGTGATCTACATCTCCAACCGCGCGAAGGATCTGGACCAGGTCACCCTGGCCAACCTGCGCAAGGCCGGCCTGCCGGTCGCCGGTCCGGAATCGTTCCTGGGCCTGGGCACCGTGGTCGAGGGCTGCGAACAGGCCGGCTCGGAGAAGGGTTGCCGCCGCCAGCTGGTGGCCCGGCACTATCGCGTGCTGATGCAGTTCGGCGACCAGATCGGCGACTTCGTCGACGTGCCGCTGAACACGCTCGACGGCCGGCGCAAGGCGGTGGCCGACTACCTGCCGTGGATCGGCACGCGCTGGTTCGTGCTGCCCAACCCCACCTACGGCTCGTGGGAACCGGCGCTGTTCGACAACGACTGGTCCGCTTCGCCCGAACAGCGTCGCCAGAAGAAGATCGAGGCCTTGCGCACGCACTGAATTTCATTTTTAAATCATTAAGTTACAACACAAAAGAAAAGTGTTGCCTCAGCTTTGACGAATCGTTAATATCTCGCTGCCAACACCTGCTGACCGAAGTGCTTTGCAGGCAAGGCCATTTCCCTTCCGGCTCTGCCGGATTTCCCCGCGAGGCCAGCGCCCGCGGGGTTTTCTTTTGGCGGCTTCGCAAAAACCTGCAGCCGCGCTTGTCTCGACCTCGTCACGGCCCTTACCCTGCGCGCCTACCCCGCCAGGCGGCGCATCCGCGCCCGCTCCCCACGCGAGAACCGATTCGATGCGCCTGCCCGTCCTGCGTCACGCCCTGCTGCCCCTCGTCGCCACCCTGCTGCTGGCCAGCTGCCACGGCAAGGACGAGCCGGAACAGGCCGGCGGCAGCACGCCGGAAGCGGCGCTGCAGTCGTCGGTGGACCTGCTCCGCAGCGGTGACATCAACAGGCTGTGGAAGCACCTGCTGCCGCCGGCCGACTACGCCAACATGCGCGCGGACTGGACCCTGCAACAGCGCCACGCCCAGCCGGACAGCGCCGCGCAGCGCGCCCGCTTCAGCGAAACCCTGCGCAAGCTGACGGCCCCGGACGCGGAGAACACGCTGTATGCGGAGCTGCAGCCGAAACTTACGCAGATGCAACAGCAATATCAGGACCAGCTGCCGGTGCTGATCAGCGTGGGCGAGGCGCTCCTGAAGCGCTCCATCGCGCGGAGCCCGAGCCTGGGCGAGACGCAGAAAGCCCAGCTCGGCAGCGTGCTGGACACCTTGCTGCCGTGGGCGCAGCAGGCCCCGTGGTTCGACGCGGCCCATGCGAAGCAGGCGATCGGCGTGGCCGTGGCCACCGCGCGCAAGCTGGACATCAAGGATGCCGACCAGCTGCGCGGCCTGGATTTCGACGCCACCATGACCAGGTACGCGACCGGCTACGCGGGCGCCAAGCAGCTGCTGGCGATCTACGGCCTGTCGATCGATCAGACGCTGGACTCGGTCCGCTTCACCCCGGTGACGAACAGCAACGGCCACGCCGTGGTGAAGCTCGACTACACCCTGCTCGGCAAGCCACTGTCCGCCGAAGCGAAAATGGTCGAGGAAAACGGTCGCTGGTACAACGAGGAACTGCTCGAGAATGCCCGCCGCTCGCACGCCCGGCTGCAGCAGCAGGCGGCCCTGGCCGGCACGGTCGCCGCCGCGGCCAGCCCCGTAACGAAAGACTGATCCGCCCAACCGTTAGAATAGGCGGATGCCCATGATCACGACCGCGGACGCTCCTGCCCGCCAACCCGCTCCCTGGTGGTTCAACCTCGCCGGCCAGCTGCTGCAGCCCTGGGTGCGCATCCGCCGCGATCCGGCCGAACCGGCGACCCTGCTGCAGGCCGGCGTGCCGGTCTGCTACGTGATCGAGCGTGACGGCTTTTCCGACGCACTGATCCTGCAGCGCGCCTGCCGCGAGGCCGGCCTGCCCAGCCCGATGCAAGCGCTGTCCGGCACCCGCCGGCGCCGCTCGGTGTTCGCGCTGACCCGCCGCGACGGCTGGCTCTTCGGACGCAACCGCAAGCGCGCCGCCAGCGAGCCGCTGCGCCAGCTGGTGCATTCGCTGGAAGGCCGGCCCGAGCTCGACGTGCAAATCGTGCCGGTGTCGATCTACGTCGGCCGCGCGCCCAGCCGCGACAGCGGCTGGTTCCGCGTGCTGTTCTCGGAAAACTGGGTGATGGTGGGCCGCTTCAGACGCCTGCTTGCGCTGCTGCTGAACGGGCGCGACACCGTGGTGCACTTCTCCGCGCCGGTGTCGCTGCGGCAGATGCTGGACGAGTCCGGCACGATCGCGCCGGAGCGTTTCGCGCGCAAGGTCGCCCGGGTGCTGCGCACCCATTTCCATCGCATCCGTGCGGCGGTGATCGGTCCCGACCTGTCGCACAAGCGCACCGTGGTCGACGCGGTGCTGAACGCCGAACCGGTGCGCGCGGCGATCGTCGCCGCCGCCGCCAAGGAAAAGATCAGCCACGCCAAGGCCTGGCGCAAGGCGCACAAGCTGCTGCTGGAAATCGCCGCCGACTATTCGCATCCGGTGGTGCGTTCGGCCTCGTTCCTGCTCAGCAACTTCTGGAACAAGCTGTACGACGGCATCGCGATGCACCACTTCGACAAGGCTCGCGCCGCCGCGCCCGGCCACGAAGTGATCTACGTGCCTTGCCACCGCAGCCACGCCGACTACCTGCTGATGAGCTACCAGCTGCACGTGTCCGGCGTGGTGGTGCCGCACATCGCCGCCGGCGTGAACCTCAACCTGCCGGTGATCGGGCCGATCCTGCGTCGCGGCGGCGCCTTCTTCCTGCGCCGCAGCTTCAAGGGCAACGCGCTGTATTCGGTGGTGTTCAACGAGTACGTGGCGCAGCTGATCGATCGCGGCGTGCCGATGGAATACTTCATCGAGGGCGGTCGCTCGCGCACCGGCCGCCTGCTGGCGCCACGCGCCGGCATGCTGGTGATGACGGTGCGCGCGTTCCTGCGCGCGCCACGCCGGCCGGTGCTGTTCCAGCCGGTCTACATCGGCTATGAAAAGTTGATGGAAGGCAAATCCTACGCCGGCGAACTGAGCGGCCAGGCGAAGGAGAAGGAGTCGCTGATCGGCCTGCTGCGCGGCCTCAAGGTGCTGCGCCAGCGCTATGGCCACGTGGCGCTGAACTTCGGCGAGCCGATCGAACTGACCCCGTTGCTCGACGCCGCCAGCAGCGACTGGCGCGCCGCCGGCGCCGATCCCGACGTCAAGCCCGAATGGCTGAACAGCGTCACCGACCGGCTGGCCGAACAGATCCAGATCAACATCAACCGCGCCGCCGACGTCAACCCGATCAACCTGCTGGCGCTGGCCCTGCTGGCCACGCCCAAGCACGCGATGGCCGAGGCCGACCTGCTGACCCAGCTGGAACTGGGCAAGGCGATGCTGGAAGAGCTGCCGTACTCGGACCGGGTCACGCTGACGCCGATGAATCCGGCCGCGATCATCGCCTACGGCGAACAGATGGGCTGGATCCAGCGCGTGCAGCATCCGCTGGGCGACGTGCTGACGGTGAGCGCCGAACAGGCGGTGCTGCTCAGCTACTTCCGCAACAACGTGCTGCATCTCAACGCCACCGCGGCGTGGGTGGCCTGCTGCTTCCTCAACAACCGCCGCATGTCGCGCGCCTCGGTGCTGCGGCTGGGCCAGATCATCTACCCGTTCATCCAGGGCGAGCTGTTCCTCCCGTGGGACGCGGACGGCTTCGTGGCGCAGCTGGAAGCGACCATCGACTTCTTCGTGCGCCGCGGCCTGCTCGAGTCCACCAACGACGGCCGCAGCCTCGAACGCAGTCCCGGTCAGGACGACGGCGCGTTCCAGCTCAAGGTGATCGCCCGCAGCCTGATCCAGGCGTTCGAGCGCTACTACATCACCATCGCCGCACTGGCCAAGAACGGTCCGCACACGATGAGTGGCGGCGAACTGGAAAGCGCCTGCACGCTGACCGCGCAGCGGCTGTCCCTGCTCAACGAACTGAGCGCGCCGGAGTTCTTCGACAAGGCGCTGTTCCGCGGCTTCATCCAGAAGCTGCGCGAGCGGCGCATCGTGTGGACCGATGCCGACGGCAAGCTCGATTACGACGCCGCGCTGGAAGGCATGGTGCGCGATGCGCGGGTGATCCTGTCGCGCGAAGTGCGCCATTCGATCCTGAAGATCACCCCCGGCGGCGAGCGGGAAACGGCCACCGAAGAACCGGCCGATGCCGTGCCCGCGCCGCCCATGGCGCTGCCCGACGACGCCTCCGCCGCCGACCTGCACCAGCGCCACGTCGACACCGAGCAGCACGAACACGAACGACGCAGCGGCGACGATCGTCGCGGCCCCACTCCCGACGCCTGACGACGGCGTTCCTGTAGCATTGCCGGCCATGAACGAACAGCCCAAGACCACGCCCGAATCGACCACCCACTTCGGCTTCCGCGACGTGCCCGTGGGCGACAAGCAGAAGCTGGTCGGCCAGGTGTTCACCTCGGTCGCGCGCAGCTACGACCTGATGAACGACCTGATGTCGTTCGGCACGCACCGGCTGTGGAAACGCCACTTCGTGGCCACCAGCGGCGTGCGCCGGGGCGACCGGGTGCTCGATCTGGCCGGCGGCACCGGCGACATCGCCGCGCTGCTCAAGCCGGTCGTGGGCGACCAGGGCGACATCGTGGTGGGCGACATCAACGCGGCCATGCTCGGCGTCGGCCGCGACCGCATGACCGACCGCGGGCTGGTTTCAGGCCTGCGCTGGGCCCAGCTCAACGCCGAGGCGCTGCCGTTCCCCGACAACAGCTTCGATGCGGTGACCATGGCCTTCGGCCTGCGCAACGTCACCGACAAGGACAAGGCGCTGGCCGACATCTGCCGTGTGCTGAAACCCGGCGGCCGCGCCCTGGTGCTGGAATTTTCGAAGGTCCAGAGCGAGCTGTTCGGCAAGCTCTACGACTTCCACTCGTTCAGGATCCTGCCGAAGCTCGGCCAGCTGTTCGCCGGCGACGCCGACAGCTACCAGTACCTGGCCGAGTCGATCCGCAAGCATCCCGACCAGGCAACGCTGAAGGGCATGATGGAACGCGCCGGCTTCGGCCGCGTCGAGGTGCGCAACCTCACCAACGGCATCGTGGCGATCCACCGCGCGTACAAATTCTAGACGCGCGCTGATCCAGATCAGTGGCCCGCCGCGGCTTGCGGCGTATGTTGGGCTCCTCTTCCCCGTGAGCCCAACCAAGATGTCCATTGATCTCGCTGCAGAACCGAACACCCATCTTTTCGATGCCCGCGGGGTGGCCCGCCGCTTCCGCCATTCGGCGATCTTCGGCGCGATCGGCGCGCTGCGTTCGGGCGAGACGATGCGCTTCGTCAACGACCACGATCCGATTCCGCTGATCGCCCAGTTGCGCGAACGCCTCGGCGACAACCTCAGCGTGACCTACCGCCAGCGCGATGCGGACGCCGTGGTGATCGACTTCGGCATCACCGGCCTGCCGGTGGAGTGATGCGCTACCCGCCCTTCTTCGACGAGGCGCCGGCGATCACCTTGCGCGATCCGCTGGCGGACCTGCTTGGCGCCGCCGACGACGGCCTGATCGACTACCGCTACATCGACGCCGTGCGGCTGGCCGGCCACTCCTGTCCCACCGTGGCCGGCGCCTGGCTGATGGCGCGTGCCGCGCTGCGCGCGCTTTATCCCGATGGCCCCGCCGAACGCGGCGGAGTCAGCGTGGAAATGAGCGGCGCGGAAGACGAGGGCGTCAACGGCGTGATCGGCCAGGTGTTCACCCTGGTCACCGGTGCCGCCGCGGCCAACGGCTTCCACGGCATTGCCGGCCGCTTCGCCCGGCATTCGCTGTTGCACTTCTCCACGCCTGACGCAGGTGCAGGCCTGCGGGTGCATCGACGCGACAACGGGAAAAGCGTGTCGGTGGCGCTGGATCTCGGCGACGTTCCCGCGCCGGCCAGCCTGCGTCCGCTGCTGGGGGCAGCGCTCGATCCGCAGGCCACGCCGGAACAGCGCGCGGCCTTTGGCCAGGCGTGGCAGGAGCGGGTGAAGTGCCTGCTGCTGGAGCATGCCGACGATCCCACCGTCGTTCGCGTGACGCGGTTGAACTGAGCGCGGCGCGCCTCAGCTGGCCGACGCGCGCAGGTCCTGCCAGACCGTGCCCGACTGCCGTGCCTCGCGCTCGTGCTCCTCGTCGCGCCAGCTCTCCTGCAGCGCGGCGTCATACCAGCGGCGCATGCCGGGCAGCGCCAGCAGCCGTTGCGCATACTCCGAGGCTGGCGCGCCCAGCTGCAGGCCGTAGCTCTGGATGCGGAAAGCCACCGGCGCGAAGAACGCATCGACGGCGCCGAACTTCGCGCCGGCCAGGAACGGTCCGCCGAACCGGGCCAGCCCTTCGCTCCACAATTCATCGATGCGTGCGATGTCGCCCTGCAGCGCCGCCGGCAGCTCGTCGGGCAGGCGGATGCGCAGGCCGCAGTTCATGCCGCACCGGTTGCGCAGGGCGGCGAAGCCCGCGTGCATTTCCGCGGCGGCGCAACGCGCCCAGGCACGCGCGTCCGGATCGGACGGCCAGACGTCCATATGCCGCTCGGCCAGGTATTCGGCGATCGCCAGCGAATCCCACACCACGCGCTCACCGTCGTGCAGGCACGGCACCTTGCCGCTGGGCGAGAACGCGCGGAACGCCTGCCAGCTGGCGCCGTTGCCCTGGGCAAACGTCACCAGATGTTCTTCGAACGGAATGCCCAGCTCGCTGAGCAGCAGCCACGGCCGCAACGACCACGACGAATAGTTCTTGTTGGCGATGTGCAGCTGGTACATGTGGCCAGTCCTCCCGGGTCAATCAGTTCTGTTCGCAGGTTTCGATCGGCGACGCGACCCGCACGGGCCGCCGCCGCGCGTTGGCCAGCACCACGCCGCCGATGGTGACCGCGCCGCCCACCAGGATCAGCGCGTTCGGCACTTCGTGCAGCCACAGCCAGCCGATCAGCAGCGCGATCGGCGGCGACAGGTAGATGAAGCTGCTGACCTGCGATGCCGAGGCGCGGTTCACCGCCATGTTCCAGGCCAGGTAGCCGATGAAGGTGGGTGCGATGCCCAGCCACAGCAGCGCGCCGATGTGCGACCACGACGCGGCCACCAGCGCCTGCGGCAGATGCCAGCCGAACGGCAGCGCGCCGAGCGTGCCGGCGAACATCGCGAACGCGGTGACGCCGACCATGCTGCTGCGGGCGAACAGTGCCTTCTGGCCCACGAAGAAGATCGCCGAGACGGCGACGCACACCAGCACCAGCAACGCATGCGGGTCCACCTCCACCCGCTGCCCACTGGCCAGCACCACCAGCACCGTGCCGAGCAGGGCCAGCGCCAGGCCGATCCAGGTGCGCAGGGTCAGCCGCTCGCCGATCCAGAACGCCGACACCGCCGCGGTGGCCGCCGGCACCAGCGAGATCAGGATCGAGGCGGTGCCGCTGGCAATCCGCGTCTCGGCATAGTTCAGGCACAGGTGATAGACGGTGAGGCCGAGCACGCCGAGCAACGCCAGTTGCGGCCAGTCACGCGGCGCCGGCAGGGGCACCCGCTTCACCCACAGCAGGACGGCGAAACACAGCGAGCCGGTCAGCAGCCGCGCAAAGGCCACCTCGCCCGGCGTGAACGAGGGCAACGCATAGGCGATCGCGGCATACGCCGACGACCAGGTGAGCAGGGCGATCGCGATGGCCAGCAGCGCGCGGCCATCGAGACGTTCAACGGTACCCATGGGGACGCATTCCTGAAACGGGGAAGTGCGCATCCTAGTCTTGCCGGTCGCGCCGAGGAATAATGCACCGAAGCGTTTCACGCCGTTTTGCCAGCGATCGAATTCATCGATACCTGATCCTGCCTTGGAATCGAAAGTCATGGAATCAAAGCTCGAACTGGACGCGAAGGACTGGCAGCTGCTCGAAGCGCTGCAGCAGGATGCGCGCCTGGGTTACGCCGAGCTGGGCCGCAAGGTGCGACTGTCCGCACCGGCGGTCGCCGAGCGGGTGAAGCGGCTGGAGGAGGCCGGCGTGATCAGCGGCTACCGCGCCACGGTGAACCCCAGGCGGCTGGGCTACGGCATCAGCGCGATGATCCGGTTGCGTTGCGACGGCGTCACCTGCGCGCGCATCGGCGCACTGGTGGAGGACATCCCCGAGGTGCTTGAGTGTCGCCGCCTGGCCGGCGAGGATTCCGCCCTGCTGCACGTGGTGGCGATGTCGATCGGCCACCTGGAATCGGTGCTCGACCGCCTGCTCAAGACCGGCGCCAGCAACAGCACCACCACCCTGATCGTGCTGCAGACGCCGCACGAACACCGCCCGCTGACCCGCGCGATGTGGAACGCCGCACTCGCCGCGTCACGCGACTGACCCTCTCCCCTGCGACCCATCCCATGACCGACAAGCCCACCACCCCGCCTCCTTCGACCACCACCGACGCGCCCGCCGATCCGCAACGCCGCCGCCTGCTCGGCGGCCTCGCGATGGCCGGTGCCGCGCTCGGCGTGAGCGGCTGCCAGCCGTTCGGCGAGCACCGCGCAGCCACGGCGCCGGGCGCAGGCGACGCGGCACTCGATGCGCAGCTGCGCCAGCACATCCATCACGTGGTGGTGCTGTACGCCGAGAACCGCAGCTTCAACAACCTGTTCGCGAACTTCCCCGGGCTGGCGCAACCGCTGCAGGCGCTCGATTCGCCCGCCTACCGCCAGCGCGATCGCGATGGTCGATTGCTCGACGAATTGCCGCCGGTATGGGGTGGCCTGGCGCCACACGCGCAGACCGTCGACGGCCGCCATTACCAGATCGGGGAAGACGCGATCCGCGGCCTGCCCAACCGCCCGTTCGTCCTGCGCACGCCCGAGGGCGACGCACTGCCGCACGGCGTGATCACCCGCGACTTGGTGCACCGCTTCTACGAGAACCAGCTGCAGATCAACGGCGGCAGGAACGACGGCTTCGTGGCCTGGGGCAACACCGGCGCGATGACGATGGGCCACTACGGCGACGGCGCGGCCAACCTGCGGCTGTGGAAGCTCGCCGAACAATTCACCCTGTGCGACAACTTCTTCATGGGCGCGTTCGGCGGTTCCTTCCTCAACCATCAATACCTGGCCGCCGCGCAGCCGCCGTATTTTCCGCACGCCGACCGGCACCCGGCGAAGATCCAGATCGCCACCGTCGAAGGCGACGACCCGACCGGCCTCCAGCGCGTGATGGCCGAGGATTCCCCCGCCAGTGCGATGCAGGGTCGGCCGGAGTTCGCCTCGCGCGATGCACTGACGCCGGACTTCTGGGCGGTCAACACGATGGGGCCGGCCTACGCGCCCGCCTTCAGCCACGACAAGCGCGACCCGCGCTTCGCCGATCCGGACAACCACAACACCTTGCCGCCGCAGGTGCACGCCAGCATCGGCGATGCGCTGTCCGACGCGGGCGTCGACTGGGCCTGGTACGCCGGCGGCTGGCAGCTGGCGCTGGACGGCCATGGCGACGGCGACCACAAGGCGTTCCCGGAAATACCGAACTTCCAGATCCACCACCAGCCGCTCAACTACTTCCGCAGCTTCGCGCCGGGCACGCCGGCACGCGCGCAGCACCTGCGCGACGCCGGCGTGGGCAACCGCGCCGACAGCAACCACTTCATCGCCGCGATCGAAGCCGGCACGCTGCCGCCGGTGTCGTTCTACAAACCCCAGGGCGACCTCAACATGCACGCGGGCTATTCCAGCGTGGATGCCGGCGACGAACACCTGGCGCAGGTGGTAGCGGCGCTGCAGAAAAGTCCGCTGTGGCCAAACATGCTGGTGGTGGTCACCGTGGACGAGAACGGCGGCTGGTGGGATCACGTGGCGCCGCCGAAGGGCGATCGCTGGGGACCGGGTTCGCGCATCCCCGCGATCATCGTGTCGCCCCACGCGAAGAAGGGTTTCGTCGACCACACCCTCTACGACACCGGCTCGATCCTGCGCTTCCTCACCCGCCGCTTCGGCCTCAAGCAACTGCCCGGCCTGAAACTGCGCGACGCCTCGATGATCGCCGCCGGCGGCCCGCCACCCGGCGACCTCACCGCGGCGCTGCAGTTCAGTTGAGCCCCAAAGCACCCCCTCACCTGAAGGACTCCCTTCGGTCGCCAGCCTCCCCCTGCAGGCAGGGAGAGGAGCAAAGCGAGCCCCCCGAAACTCCATCGTCACCGGGATACCCTCCCCTGCTCCGCAGGGGAGGGCAGGGGTGGGGTCCACGCCGCGTCGAACTTCATCGAAGCCGATTTCCCCGTAAGCTGCACCTTTCCAGCGACACGCCAAGATCCCCATGCGCGACTTCTACCCCGCCATCGAGCCCTACCAGACCCATCGCCTCGCCGTCGACGCGATCCACACCCTGCACGTCGAGGAATGCGGCAACCCTGACGGCTTGCCGGTGGTGTTCCTGCACGGCGGTCCCGGTGCCGGCCTGTCCGCCTATCACCGTCGCTTCTTCGATCCGGCGCGCTACCGCATCGTGCTGTTCGACCAGCGCGGCGCCGGGCAATCCACGCCGTTCGCCGAACTCACCGACAACACCACCTGGCACCTGGTCGCCGACATCGAGACGATCCGCGAACAGCTCGGTATCGAGCGCTGGGTGGTGTTCGGCGGCTCGTGGGGCTCCACGCTGGCGCTGGCCTATGCGCAGACGCATCCCGAGCGCGTGCTCGGCCTGGTGCTGCGCGGGATCTTCCTCGGCCGCGAACCGGAACTGCGCTGGTTCAACGAAGTCGATGGCGGCGCTTCGCAGATCTTCCCCGAGCGCTGGGCGCGCTTCCTCGCCTTCATTCCCGAAGCCGAGCGCGACTCGATGCTGGAAGCCTACTGGCGCCGGCTCACCAGCAATGACGAGGCGACCCGGCTTGCCGCAGCGCAGGCGTGGAGCGCATGGGAAGGCGGCAGCACCACCTTGCTGCACGATCCCCACGGCGGCGGCGACTTCGAGGACCCGCACAAGGCGGTCAGCCTGGCGATCATGGAAGCGCACTACTTCCGCCACCGCATCTTCCTCGAACCGAACCAGCTGCTGCGCGACATCGCGCGCGTCCGGCACATCCCCGCCACCATCGTGCACGGCCGCTACGACATCATCTGCCCGATGACGAGCGCATACGACCTCAGCCAGGCCTGGCCCGAGGCGGACCTGCACGTGGTGCTGGCCGGCCACAGCGCCGCCGACCCGGCGATCGTCGACCAGCTGGTGCAGGCGACGGATCGGCTGGCCGACCGCTACGCCTGAAGCGCACCGTCATCGTTCCCCGCAAGGCAAACCAGGGAGTGTCCATGCGCGTGCTGGTCACCGGCGCCTACGGCTTCATCGGCGCGCACATCGTGGCGGCGCTGGTCGCGGCCGGCCATGACGTCGTCTGCGCCGTGCGTGGCGCGCGTGTCGACACGCGCTTCCCCGGACTCGACGCGATCGCCTGCGACATGGGCCACGACCTGCGCAGCGAGGACTGGCTGCCCCGCCTCGCCGGCATCGAGGCGGTGGTCAACTGCGCAGGCATCCTGCGCGAGCGCGGCGCGGACAGCTACGCGGCGGTGCACGAGCAGGCGCCGCTGGCCCTGTTCCGCGCCTGCGTGCAGGCCGGCGTGCGGCGGGTGATCCAGGTCTCCGCACTGGGCGATCCCGCCGACGGCGAGTTCATCGCCTCCAAGCATCGTGCCGATGCGGCGCTGGCCGCGCTGGAACTGGACTGGCTGGTGCTGCGCCCGTCGCTGGTCTACAGCGCACATGGCTCGTACGGCGGCAGTTCGCTGCTGCGTGCGCAGGCCGGGCTGCCCGGCCTGCTGCCCCTGCCCGGCCGCGGCGCGCAGCCGCTGCAGCCGATCGCCGCCGAAGACGTCGGCCTGGCCGTCGTCGCGGCGCTGGCCCGGCCGCAGGTAGCCTGCGAAGTGCTCGAACTGGTCGGCCCCGAGGTGCTGACCCTGCGCGACTACCTGCTGGCCTGGCGACGCTGGCTCGGCTTCGGGCGCGCGTACGCGCTCGCCATGCCGATGCCGCTGATGCGACTGGCCTGCGCGCTGGGCGAACACCTCGGCAACGGCCCACTCGGCAACACCATCGGGCGCATGCTGGAACGCGGCAACGTGGGCGCTGCCAATGCCGTCGTCCAGCTGCGCGAACGCCTCGGCCTGCAGCCGCGAACGCTGCAACGCGCGCTGGCCGAAGCGCCCAGCCACGTGCAGGACCGCTGGCATGCGCGGCTGCATTTCTGCCTGCCCCTGCTGCGCGTTTCGATGGCTTTGCTGTGGATCGGTTCGGGCGCGGTCGGCTGGCTGACCCCGGCAACCGACGTGGTGGCCGCCGCGCCCGGCAGTTCACTCGCCGCCGGCAGCCTGCTCGCGCTGGCGCGCACCACCGCCAGCGCCGACCTGCTGCTGGGCACGCTGTGCCTGCTGCGCTGGCGGCCACATCTGGTGCTGGGCCTGATGCTGGCGATGCTGCTCGGCTACACCTTCGGCATCGGCATCGCCTGGCCCGTCCACTGGCTGGACCCGTTCGGCGGCCTGCTGAAGAACCTGCCGCTGATCGCGGCACTGGCGCTGTTGCTGGCGACGGAACAACGCCGATGAATGCCTACGTGCTGCTGAAAACCGTGCACATCCTCTCCTCCACCCTGCTGTTCGGCACCGGACTGGGCACCGCCTTCTTCATGTGGTTCACCCACCGCAGCGGCCAGCTCCCCGCCATCGCGGTGGCCACGCGGCTGACCGTACGCGCGGACTTCCTGTTCACCACCCCGGCGGTGATCGTGCAGCCGCTGTCCGGCTACCTGCTGATGCGCCTGATGGGTTTCGACCTGCACACACCATGGCTGCAGGCCGCCATCGCGCTGTACCTGCTGGCCGGCGCCTGCTGGCTGCCGGTGGTCTGGCTGCAATGGCGAGCGCGCAACCTCGCCGCCGCCGCGCTGCGCGACGGCACCGCCCTGCCGCCGGCCTACCATCGCTGCATGCGCACCTGGTTCGCGCTGGGCTGGCCTGCGTTCCTCGCCGTGATCGTCACGTTCTGGCTGATGGTGGCGAAGCCGCCGTTGTGGGGTTGATGCGGCCGCAGGCGGCGCAGGAAATGGGATATCGCACGATGGCCGATGCCACCACCATCAGCGTATCCACTCCATGGGCGACGCTTTCATCAGGGAACTTAATTGGCAACGTCCCCTTTTTTCCTTCAAGAAGGCTAGGGAGCCGGATGGAAGACGGCGGTCTGTTTAGGTTTCCAGCTGAAGATATTTGCCAACTGAGCTACGCTTAAGGTCGAACGTCATCTTTAGACTGGGGGAGTCGAGACGGGATGCTCGTAACGTCTGAAAATTTCTGGCGGGTAGGCGCTCGACCTCTCTTTGCGATGTTCACCGGACGATGGCTGGCTATCGTGATGAAGCCGACGGTCCGTTCTGATCACTCTGCGGATACCCGTAGTTTTCAGTTTTTTGTCGGTGAGGTGCTTTGATGTATTTCAAAGCAAAAACCCTCGACGACGTACTTCGGCGCGTACTGAAGAAATTGACCACTGATGAGGCCACGAGTATCAAGGCTAGTCGGGGTGAATCCAGTGAAATTACCGGCGTACTTTTTCAGATAACGCGCCCAAGGGCTAGGCTCAGCCGAACGGAAAAACGAGGCCTGATCTTCAGTCCTCTTGGAGAGCTACTTTGGTACCTGGCAGGTAGCGAGTCGTTGAAGCAGATCGCTTACTACGTACCAAAGTACAAGGAGGAATCAACTGACAAGAGGACGGTCTATGGCGCCTACGGGCCAAGGCTCTTCCCGAAAGAGGGTCGAAGTCAAATTGAGAACGTACTCGATTTGCTTCGTCGCAAACCTTGGTCGAGAAGAGCCGTAGTTCAAATTGTTGAAGCTCGCGATCTTGCTCATGAACAGGTGCCGTGTACATGCACCTTGCAATTTTTAATTAGAAAGAAGCAATTGCACATGTATGTCTACATGCGGTCCAACGATGCTTTCATGGGTCTTCCGCACGATGTCTTCGCCTTCACAATGATCCAAGAATTGATGGCAAGAAGTCTTGCCATCGAATTGGGATCCTACAAGCACATGGTAGGAAGTCTTCATCTATACGACAAGCATCTGGCGAGTGCGAAGCAGTATCTCAAAGAAGACTGGCAAGAGACGGAGGAGATGCCGCCCATGCCGCCGGGAGACCCTTGGGCTCGTATAAAGCAGATGGTGCGTTGGGAAAAAACTTTGCGTGCAGGCTCGCCTCTCGAAATCGACAATTTGGATGTTGAGCTGTATTGGAAAGATCTCTTGAGGCTTCTTCAAATCTTTGCGATATCGAAGAAAGAAAAAAGTACAAGGTCGATCACCGCACTGAAAAAGAAGATGAGCAGCAAGGTCTACGACGCCTACATTGATCAACGTCGCAGAAAACTAGAACAGAAGGCAGAGGATCAAAAGCCGATCCAGGTTCCGATGTTCAACACAAGCGAATAAAATTCGGATGCAAAAATGTTGTTAGAAGCAAATATTCTTGAGCTCGTCAAGCTCCTAGGCGACGAAGCTTTACACTCGGCAGGGGTCATCCCATGGAGCTCCCCCATCCCATCCTTCGGTGACTTAGGTCAGGCGAAGATCGCGACGCTTGGGTTGAACCCAAGCAATCGAGAATTTGTTGATGCTCGTGGTGACGAACTTGATGGCGCCAACAGGCGATTTCATACGTTGAAATCGTTGAGCTTGTCTTCTTGGGCCAAGGCCAAAGACAGGCACCTTGAGCTTATGGCCGAATCCTGTCGAACTTACTTCAAAGCCAACCCCTATGATGGTTGGTTCAAAAGGCTTGATGAGATCATTGTAGGAACGAAGTGTTCTTATTACGAGAGACAAAACGACCTTGCATGCCATCTAGACCTCATTCCATTTGCTACAGCCGAGAAATGGATGACGTTGACCAACTCGCAACGATTGGCGCTGCTTTCATATGCTGGCGATACGCTAGGGCACCTTGTGAGAGATTCGTCCATCAAGGTCCTCATATTGAATGGAGCATCCGTGGTTGCAGGGTTTGAGCGTGCCGCTGGAGTTTCTTTGAACCATCAGGTCATGCCAACTTGGGCTCTTCCCAGAAGGTCGACTCCAGATGTTCCTGGGATTGGATACCGAGGCAAAGTACACCGTATGGGGCATGTCAGTTTGGGACGCGAAGTTCTTGTTCTTGGCTTTAACCACAACATCCAAAGTAGCTTCGGTGTCACCAAGGACGTTAAGTCGGAGATCGCAAAATGGATAGGAAAGCATGTTCCACGGGCTACGTATGAGACAGAAAGACCTTTCTCTCTTAACTGAGTTGGATGATCAGCTTCGAGTTTTTTCAGCTACAAACCATGAACTCGTCGGCTTGGCCGAAGACATTGCTCGTGACGCGTTTGCTCAACAGATTGTTGAGAGTATCAGGCGTGTAGGTTTCACCGACGTCATTCAGCAACGCGCTTTGGCGCCGGAAAGGGCTGATCCAAGCAGCGACCTTTTTGACCCGTTCAGAGCAGCAGTGGTAGCCAAGAATGCAGGCAATTTTGAAGAAGCATGTTGGTTGGTTTTTCTTGGCACACAGTTTGGTAAGCATGGCAAGCAAAAGTGGTCAACGACAGCGCAAGTCTACGGGGCTCTAGGAGGTCCGAACTGGACCTTCGAGCGAGTAAGTGTGGACCCCCACGCGTTTAGCCTCTGGCTTGAAGGCCACCAAAAGGACATCAAACGCTACGTCGGAAATCATCGCAAGTACATCTCTCTTTCGGGGCGAAAACTTCACTGTACAGGCGTGACAGTTGAGACCTACGTCGCATGGATTCTTGAAAACGGTGGCCATCAGGCCCTCTTTAACGACGCCATTGCGAATGCTAAAGGTGATGCCCGCGTAGCCTTCGCCAAGCTTTTTAAATCTATGGATGTGGTTGACGGCTTCGGACGTACAGCTAGGTTCGACTATTTGGGAATGATTGGGAAACTTGGCCTCGCTGACCTTAAGCCCGATTCGGTCCACTTGAGCGGAGCCACTGGGCCACTTACAGGTTCAAAGCTGCTCTTCACTGGTTCGAAAAAAGGCAAGATCTCCAAATCGCAGCTAGATACGATGTTGTTGGAACTTGGAGATGCGTTGGACCTGGATATGGGTGTCATCGAGGACGCGATCTGCAACTGGCAGAAAAACCCCAACAATTTTGTTCCGTACCGAGGATGACGCGTTGCTTCAGTCCGCCCAGCGGAATTTTCTCTTCAGTGAATTCATCTGGTGATGGCCGATGATGCCCTTATGCTGAAGTTGCCCAACAACCAGCCCCGCTGAGATGCCTATTTCGCGCGCAAACTTGATGATCTCAAGTTTTCTCGCGCTTAATTGACCTAGTCTCTGCTGGAACTGCTTAGGGACCAAGAGTTTTTCAGCGTACAGATTCGCCTCATCTTCGTACTTTGAGGAAAGCTCTCCGGTGCCCTCAAGGAAAAAAGCTCTGTTTCCATGTAACAGGACGTGCGCTGCTTCATGAAAGAAGGCAAACCAAAAGTGGTCTTCAGAAAGGTAGCGGGCGCTCAATAGAATCAGGGCTTTGTCGTCTCGTATGAATTTGGTGGCTCCACTTGCCCTGCATCCGGCCGGGGCTCTAACCACCACCACTGCGACACCCGATCTTGCACAGATTGCCTGCAATTCCACGAGGAATTGATCGGGGTTCTTTTTGCGGGTTAGCTTTCTGATTTCAGTCAGGTTCTCCGAAAACTCCATCTTGTTCCATGGCGCGCAGTCAATTTCTTCGGCCTCTAATTCAGCTTGGCGAATCCATGCGGCCACGGCAGAGGGCGTCGAATCAAAAGACTGCGATGTCTTGTACGCAATATTTTCCAGCAGTCCATCGTACCGACCATGCCATGCTGTGGGGTCCGGAATGTCGAAAAAATCCAGGCAGGCTGTGACGCGGTCTAACTTCGACTCGACCGAAGGTAGCCAGCCAAACTTAACCATGTCCTTGATGGGAAGTTCGCTAAGCCATTGATCCGCGTTTTCAAGAATCCTGGACAGCTCTTCTCTATATTCCTTCTCTCTGCGCAACCAGAAGCTTGCGGTGGACCCGACTGCTGAAGCGAGGCCTTCAGCAATTGATTTGTTGATAGGGTGATCTCCACGGAGCAAATTTTGAGCCTGCTTGCTCGTTCCACCAATGTGGGCGGCAAGATCTTCGGTGGTGAGGCCAAGGCCTACCATGAGATCAGCGACAGTTTCGCCCGGAGGAGATATCCAGCGCGGAGAAAAGCTCTGTTCAAACATTGGTGAGCGCTCCAATGTGGATGACTTTGACGCGTGTCACTTTCGACCAGTCAACCAAACCTGACTTCAGCTTCGGTACGTCCAGTTGTCCCGGTTCAAATGCCAAGACTTGCGAAGCTGAAATATCGACCATCCATGTGCTCGGCACCTTCGGCATCTCTCTTGGATTTCCAGAACATAGCTCGGTGACACTTTCAGCTGCCCTAAGGTCCGCGAGTCGAGCCCTTAGATTCCTTGAAGCGTCAGCATCCAGGTGCCGGGACGAGACACTTTTGCTTTCGCAGATTGCTCTAAGGTGCTGGGTCGCAAACGATAGCTGCACGTTGATACTGAAGTATGTAAGAACCGCTGTTAGGGGGCTGTTGTGGGACTCTTGGGCGTTGCTCCGAACCCATCAAAACCCGCAGGTGAAAACTGGCGCTGAAGGCACGGCCTCGCGATAAGGCGCACATGTCATCTACCAGAGCAAGCGTACACCTAGATGGTCAGGCATTTCCCTGGCCATGGGGATCATACTTGAACGCAGACCAAAGTCAGTGCTGAGGAACGACCGATGAAAGCTTGGGAGAAGTACCAGGAGGATGCCGCTGGCTATTTTCGCTCGCTGGGGCTCACTGCGACTACGAACGCCACCGTCGTTGGTACAAGGACGTCTCATGATGTGGATGTCTTAGTGCAATCTCATCACGTTGGGTTTGACATCACATGGATAGTTGAATGCAAGAGGTGGCAAACGCGCATAACCAAATTGCATGTCCTCGCATTGCGTCAAATTGTTACAGATTTGGGCGCTGATAGAGGTATTTTGCTTTCTGAGGTTGGTTTTCAGAGCGGTGCGCAAGAGGCTGCGAACTTGACCAATATCCAACTTACGTCCATAGCGGAAATGCGAAATGCTGCAGGTGACAGTATCTATGCCATGCGATTTCGGGACTTGCTTGATTGCGCAAACTCTTGCAGGGACAGATATTGGGAGATCTCGAAAGAGGATCGAATTAAGTTCGGCATTAGGACTTGGGACGCCAAGTATTCTGGGATTAGAACTGTAGGTATGTGCTTAGACTTGTTGACACGTGCAATGATCGGGTCTTATCCATTTGTGACCGATGATCTCGAAGTATTTAATCTATTTGGTATAGACAAACACTTCGAGTCATCCAAGGAAGTTGTGTGCCTTGTAGAAGAGAAGCTATCTGAACTTGAAGCAAAGCTTGATAACCACGACCTGCAGGCCGCAAGTTTTTCCGCAAACAACTCTCCAAAATAGATCGGCCAGTTCAAACTCCACGTGCAACACCCCGATAGATCGCCCCCATCTTGGCATAGTGACCAAAGTGGGTGGAGAATGGCTCTGTCAACGGCGCGACAGCGCTTGCGCAGCCGTTGACAGACCTATTCCCCACCGGATCATGGGCTCGGCCATGGTGGGGGTGTTGCACGTGGATATTGAAACCGCCATCTCATAAATGGGTATTATCGCTTTTGCGAACATAGCTTTCCGCAGACCAACGGCCGCTTTGGCACGTCATGTTGCCCTGAGCCACGGCTTTCGTCACGGGCAGCCGCTACCGCGGCAATGGCATACTCGGGTTTTCCGGCCCGAGAGTTTCTCCATGCGACTTCTTCCCGCCTTCGCCTTCGGCGCATTGATCCTGCCGCTGGCCGCTTACGCCAACGATCCGAATTCCTACGCCCAGCCCGACCAGGTGCGGGTGACCCATCTGGATCTGGACCTCACGATCGACTTTCCGCACAAGCAGCTCGACGGCCAGGCCACGCTGAAGCTTGACTGGAAGAATCCCGAGGCGCAGTCGCTGGTGCTGGACACGCGCGATCTGAAGATCGCCAGCATCGAGGCGCTGGGCAAGGACGGCAAGGCCACGCCGCTGAAGTACGCACTGGCCCCGCGCGACAAGCAGCTCGGCAGCAAGCTGACGATCACCGCGCCGAAGCATCCGGCGCAGGTGCGCATCGTCTACACCACCGCGCCGACCGCCACCGGCCTGCAGTGGCTGACCCCGGCGCAGACGGCGGACAAGAAGCTGCCCTTCATGTTCTCGCAGTCCGAGTCGATCCACGCCCGTTCGTGGGTGCCGCTGCAGGATTCGCCGGCGATCCGCTTCACCTACGACGCCCGCGTGAAGGCGCCGAAGGACGTGCGCGTGGTGATGAGCGCGATCAACGACGCGAAGCATCCGCTGGACGGCGACTTCAAGTTCGACCAGCCGCATCCGATCCCGTCCTACCTGCTGGCGATCGGCGCCGGCGACATCGCGGTGAAGGAAACCGGACCGCGTTCGGCCGTCTATGCCGAACCGTCGGTGCTCGACAAGGCCGCGCATGAATTCGAGGACACCGAGAAGCTGATCGCCACCACCGAACAGCTGTACGGCCCGTATGCCTGGGGCCGCTACGACATCCTGGTGCTGCCGCCGTCGTTCCCGTACGGCGGCATGGAAAACCCCAACATGACGTTCGCCACGCCGACCGTGCTGGTCGGCGACAAGAGCCTGGTCTCGCTGGTCTCGCACGAGCTGGCGCACTCGTGGTCGGGCAACCTGGTGACGTCCGCCGCGTGGCGCGACATCTGGCTCAACGAGGGTTTCACCACCTACGTGCAGGGCCGCATCACCGAGGCGGTGTACGGCAAGCCGCTGGCCGACGAGGAGGCGCTGCTGTCGGCGCGCGCGCTGCAGAAGGGCATCGGCGAGATGCCCGCCAACTCGCAGAAGCTGGCGCCCGATCCGCGCGGCGTGGGCGCCGACGATTCGCTGTCCGACGTGGCCTACGACAAAGGCTCGTGGTTCCTGCGCACGCTGGAGCAGCGCTTCGGTCGCGAGAACTTCGACAACTACCTCAAGGGCTATTTCGCCCACTTCGCCTGGCACAGCATCACCACCGAGCAGATGCTCGACTACATGAAGCCGAACCTGATCGAGAAGTATCCCGGCAAGATGAGCTGGGACGAGGTGAAGGCCTGGGTCTACGGCGAAGGCATCCCGAAGGATGCGCCGCTGCCCGAGTCCCCGCGCTTCAACGCGATCGACAAGGAGCGCAGCGACTTCCTCGCCGGCTCGCTGGCCGCCGGCTCGCTCGATGCGAAGGGCTGGAACACGCAGGAGTGGATGTACTTCCTCGACCGCCTGCCCGACGCGCCGCCGCTGGCGAAGATGCAGGAACTGGACGCCGCCTGGCATCTCACCGGCACGCCGAACGCGGAAATCGGCATGCGCTGGTACAGCCACGCGATCGCCGCCGGCGACAGGGCCGTGTGGAACGCCGCCGCCGAACACATGACCCGGATCGGCCGCATGTACCTCACCACGCCGCTGTACCGGGCCTTCGTGAAAACGCCCGAAGGGCTGGCCTATGCCGAGCAGGTCTACGCGAAGGCGAAGGACGGCTACCACCCGCTGACCCAGCAGGTGGTGGAGAACATCATCGCCAAGGCGAAGAAGGCGAAGCAGCCAGGCTGACCCCACCCCAACCCTCCCCTGCGGAGCAGGGGAGGGAGTCATTCCCGCCACGACCGACACGACCCCCATGCAGCCATCGACAAACACCGCCACCCCGCTCTGGAAACGCATGCTGCTGCGCCGGCTGAAATTCCTGGCGTGGCTGGTCGCGTTGCTGGTGATCGTGCTGGGCGGCAGCTACCTGTTCGCGCCGCAATGGCTGCTGCAGGCGAACATCAAGCGCGAGGCGATGGCGGCACACCTGGAGACGCATTCGGTGCAGGCGGGCGATACGCGCTGGGTCTACGACGAAGGCGGCGAGGGTCCCACCATCGTGCTGCTGCACGGTTTTGCCGCGGATCGCAGCGTGTGGCTGAAGATGGCGAAGGAGCTCACGCCGCACTTCCACCTGATCATCCCCGACCTGCC
Source organism: Rhodanobacter sp. Root561 (assembly GCF_001427365.1). NCBI lineage: Bacteria > Pseudomonadati > Pseudomonadota > Gammaproteobacteria > Lysobacterales > Rhodanobacteraceae > Rhodanobacter > Rhodanobacter sp. Root561. The sequence goes on along the minus strand of NZ_LMGH01000001.1, from coordinate 594,262 downwards.
CGGCTGGGGCGATTCCTCGCGCGACAGCGCCGCCAGCTACACCGTCGAGGCGCAGGCGGCGCGGCTGGACCGTTTCGTCGGCACGCTGGGCCTGCAGCGTTTCGTGCTGGTCGGCCACTCGATGGGCGGCGCGATCGCCGCGGTATACGCCAGCGAACATCCAGAACACGTGGCCAGCCTGGCGCTGGTCGACGCGTTCGGGCTGAAGGGCAAGCAGAATGCGTTCGACCGCGAGGCACTGGCCGGCAGGAACCCGTTCGTCTACGACGATCGCGCCGGTTTCGAGCGTGCCACCTCTGTGGCGTTCGAGCAGCCGCTCGACCTGCCGGGGCGCTTCGTCGACGTCATGGTCAAGCGCAACCAGCGCAACCGGGCGTTCATCGAACGCAACTTCAATACGCTGCGCGATCCGTCGGAATATCTTTCCGTGCAGAACCGGCTGGGCCAGCTGGGCATGCCGGTGCTGGGCTTGTGGTGCCACGACGACCGCATCGTCGACATCTCCGCGCTGGACAGCCTGCGCAACGGCCTGAGTGCCTCCAGCGCGATCAGCAGCAGCACCATCAACGGGTGCAACCACATGCCGATGCTGGAAAAGCCCGAGCAGACCGCGCAGATCCTCACCGGCTTCGCCCTGTCGCACTGACCGGACGGCGGGTGTCGGCGGCCCGGGAATACTGAATAGACACCGTTAATGCGGCCTGGTTGTCGTGAATTGCGCGTGACAACATGGGAGAATGCCGTTATCGCGCCGCATTCCGGCGTATCCATGCGTGGCAAGGGAACAATGCAACGACCGATGAACCAAAGCCTCTGGCGCACCGGCGTGGATGCCATCGTGCGAATGTCCTCGACCCGGACCAACTACTGGGCCGAGGTGGCGATCGACAGCGCGTTGTGCCTGCTGCTGCTGGTACTCGGCTGGCAGCAACACGACGGCGGCGCGGTCACCGCGCTGCTGGCGCTGGGGCTGGGCCTGTTCGCCTTCAGCTTCATCGAATACCTCTTCCATCGCTGGCTGTTCCACACGCGCATCCCGCTGTTCACCCAGGGCCACGACCTGCACCATGCCCGGCCGCTGGGCTACGACTCGCTGCCGTTCTTCCTGCCGCCGGTGGTGTTGCTGCTCCTCGCCGGCGTGTTCGTGGCGGTCATGCCGACCGGCTTCGCCCTGCTGCTGGCCAGTTCGATCACCTTCGGCTACATCCTGTACGGCCTCAGCCATTTCATCATCCACCACGTGCGCTTCAAGCAGCCGCTGCTGCGCCGCTGGGCCGGGGCACACCACGTGCACCACTACCACCCCGACACCAATTTCGGGGTGACCTCGTCGCTGTGGGACGTGCTGCTGGGCACCAAGTACGTGCGCCAGCCCAGGAAGGGCTGAACGCGCGGGAGCTTCCCCGTTGGTTTTTCCGCTTGCCCGGAGCACGCCGTGGCGAGGGGGATCGAGCGCTCCGGAACGTCGGCCTTCAGAAAACGCCGGGGATCAGCGCCTTCACCCGTCGCATGTAGTCGGTGTAGGCCGCGCCGAACTGCTCGCGCATCCAGCGCTCCTCCAGGCGCAGCTTGTACCAGAACGACACCGCCACGATGGCGAACGCGAGCAGGCCGCGCCATTCGCCCAGCGCCACTGCCGTGCCCAGGAAGGCCAGCAGCAGGCCGGTGTAGATCGGATGGCGCGCCAGCCCGTAAGGGCCGCTTTCGATCAGCTCGTGGTCCTGCTTGACCTGCACCACGGCGCTCCAGTTGTTGCCCAGCACGTGGCGCGCCCAGCAGGCAAACAGCAGCCCCGCCGCCGTCATCAGCGTACCCAGCGCCACGACCCAGCCGGCCGCGGGCACGAAGCGCGCCGCCAGCACGCTGCCTTCGTACAGGCGGCCCGGCTCCAGCAGCAGCGCCGCCAGCAGCAGCGGCAGCCAGTATTTGAGGAAGCGTGACCCGGCCGGCTCCGTGCGTCGGGTGTCCTTGACCTTGCGTGCGCTCCAGATCCAGTACGCCACGAAGAGAATCCACAACGCATTGAGCACGCTCTGGGTCGGGAATGGCATGGTCTGCTCCACGAAGTGTCGGTTGCCGCGTTGTCGGCGGGCCGGGATGATCAAGGTATCCGCTGCAGCCCGCAAGGCGGCCCGCGCCGAAAGCCGGCTCAGTCGGCCACGTCGTCGACCAGGCGGTCGAGTTCGGCCTTGAGGATCGCGCCGTGCTGGCGCAGCCAGTCACGCTGCTCGCGCCAGCCGGGCAACAGGTTTTCCACCTGGGCCCAGAACCGCGGCGAGTGGTTGCGCACCTTCAGGTGACACAGCTCGTGCACCAGCACGTAGCGCAGCGCCGCCGGTGGCGCCAGCGCCAGCGCCAGGTCGAGGTTGATGCGGTCGCGCGTATCCAGGCTGCCCCACAGGCTTTTCATCGGACGGATGCGCAGTGACGTGGGCGCCAGCCCCAGCAGCGGCACGTACGCGGCCAGCCAGCGCGAGACATCGCGGCGGATCAGCGATTCCAGGTGCGAGGCCAACAGGCCGCGGGCGATCGGCAGCGCGCGGGTGTGCGGGCGCGGAATCACCAGGGTAAGCCCGTCGCCATGCGCCTCGATCCGCGGATACGGACCTTCCGCCCAGTCCAGCGCCGCCGTCTCGCCGCGCAGCGGGAAGTTGCAGGGATAGCCCACCCGCAGCGGCGGGAGCGGCTCGACGATCAGGTTCAGCTCATCGAGCTTCTGCTCCAGCCACTCGGCATGGTTGCGCAGGAAGGCGTTGACCTGGGCCGGATGGGTGCCGACCGGATAGGTCACCCGCGCGCCCTGCGGCGTGATGGTCAGTCGCAGGCGGCGCGCACGCGGATGGGCGGACTTCAGCACCCGGATCAGGCTGCCGCCCACCGTGGCCAGTTCCAGCCAGTCGCCTTCCAGATGCTGCGCCATGATCCTGCCTGCTCTTGCCTGGGCTCATGTAGATCGAACGGGGAACCCCGTCGCCGGAAAGCGACGGGGTTGCCAGTATGGCGCGGGCGCGGGTGAAACGGGTATGGATATTTCGTTCAGCTATCGGCCGGGCGCGGCAGGCCGAACCACTCTTCCAGCTTGCCCAGCAGGCGCTCCAGTTCCAGTGTCAGCAGGGCGAAACTGGCGTCCAGTTCGGCCTGGGCGTCCTGCTGGCTGTCGCCCATCTCGTCCATCACCACGTCGAGGAACTTCAGCTTGCGGATGATCAGGTCCTCGCCCAGCACGAAGCTGATCCGCTCATCGAAGGTGAGACCGAGCATGAACACCTGCTTGCCGTTGCGCAGGTGCTCCTTGACCTCTTCGGCGTCCAGATCCTGACGGCGGCAGCGGGCGATCGCGCCGGTGGCGGTGGCCGGGTCGCGCAGCTCGCACTCGTCGCCCAGCGCCAGCCCGGCCGGCAGGTTGCCGGTGGCCAGCCAGTCGGTCATCAGCACCCGCGGGCCTTCCTCCGGCGCCAGCGGCACCGCGGGGAAGCTGCCCAGCGCCTCGCGTACCTGGCTCAGCGCGTTCTCGGCCGACTTGCGGCTGGAGGTGTCCAGCACCAGCCAGCCGTTCTTCTTGTCGACATAGGCCGACATCCGCGACTGCCGCACGAAGGCGCGCGGCAGCAGTTCGTTGAGCAGGTCTTCCTTGATCCGCTTGCGCTCGCGGCCGCCGACCTTGCGACCCTCTTCCTCGGCGATCTTCTGCACCTTGCGATGCAGCTCGTCGTTGATCACCGCGGCCGGCAGCAGCTTGTCCTCGCCGCCCACGGTGAGCAGGGTGCATTTCTTCACCGAATGCGTGAGCGGCTCGCCCTCGCCGCGCCCGACCGGCGGCACGAAACCCTTGGTGAACATTTCCAGCGGCCCGCACGGGCGCAGGCGATGCTCGGCCAGCGCCTCGTCGAGGCGGTCGAGATCAGTGGCAACGGCGGGGGAAAAACGGAACAGGGTGAGATTGCGGAAGAAGACGTTGCTGCCTGTGGCCATGCATGAAAACTCGGTAGTTGAAGGGCACGCAGCCGGAGCAGGTCGCGTCCGGCGCAGACCCTCCGATGAGATGCGGAAGTCCGCGCGAAGGATGCCGACGCCTCGCGGCCGCCATGCTGACCCCGAACTATAGCAGCGAGGGTGCCGACCGGCCGGAGCCGGTCACTCGCGCGACGAACGGCCGCCTTCGCGGCGGCGGCCCGGCATCGCGGGCGCGAGCAGGCGGGCGTCGTCGAAGTAGGAGACCCGCAACTGCAGTCCCCGTGGCGAGTAGCCGATGAAGGTGGTGCCGGAATGCGGGTCGCAGGCGTGGACGTAACGCGCCGCGAGCAGGGCACTCTCCAGCTCCACCAGCACGCCGAGGGCCTCGGGAATGGCGAGCTGCCCCTCATGGGCCTGCAGGATGTCGCAGGCACGCCTGAAGAACGGCACGGTCTGCCGCTGGCCGCGAAACCCCGGCGCGAAGAACTGGCGATAGAAGTACATCGGCTGGCGCAGCCGTGGCAGGGTCCGGATGACGGCGGTGCCCACGGCGCAAATCGCGCCGTTCGCGTCGCGGCCGATGCATACCGCCTGCTGCCCGCGCGTGGCCGCACTGGCCGGATCGGCAATCGCGCCGGTCTGCGCCCACAGGCCGGACAGCTCGGCGATCAGTTCGGGCGAGACATTCCGCCAGACCGGAACGATCTCGAAGGAGGGATCGGTATTCGGGTGGCCGTCCGCGGATGGGTGCGACATGGCCAGTCCCTACTTCGCCGCCGGCGCCGGCCGCAGCGCGGCCAGCCGGCGGATCGCGGCCACGTACTCGGCGAAGTTCAGCGATCCGTTGCCGTCGGCGTCGAACGTGGCCAGCGGCGGAGCGGCTGCACCCGCGCGCCTGACCAGCATCAGCCTGGCGTATTCGCTGGCGTCGATGGAGCCACCATGATCGGCATCGACCCGCCCGAACTGTTCGCGCAAGCGGATTTCGAGGGTCATCAGCCGCTGCACGGCGGCGTATCCCGCCGCGAACTCCTGCGGCGACAATGCGCCGTCCTTGTTGGCGTCCACCGCGTGGAAGATCGACGCCGCCGTCGTCGCTGGCGGCGCCAGCGGGACGGTGGTGGCGTCGCCTGCCGCGGCGGTGGACGCGGCGGACGTGGCCGCACTGGCTGCGCACAGCACCAGGGCGGTCGCCACCGTACCGGGAAGCTTGCCCAGGCTCATGGAGCGGCCTCCGCGCCTTCGAGCTCGGACTCGAAGGTGATCAGCTCGCGGATCTCCGCCGTGCGCAGGCCGACCACCATCGCATTGCGCACCTTGGGCAGGAAGCAGATGTCGAAGATCTCGCTGATGTCGCCCTCGAAGCGGATCCAGTTCAGCACGTCGCCGTTGCCCAGCGAGACGATCTGCACGCCGCACCAGGGATCGGCGTCGCGCTGGCGCAGTTCCTCGTCGAGCTGCAACCCTTCGAAGCGCTGGTTGCGCGGCTTGGAAAGCCCGATGGCGGCGACGTTGCCGATGATCGACAGGCCCCGCGCAAAACCGGGCACGAAGGCCAGTGGCACGAATTTCCGTTCCGCGAAATCGACCCAGCCGATGTGGCCGGTGCCGGCGTTGAGCAACCACAACTTGCCATTGGCCCAGCGCGGCGAGTGCGGCATCGACAGGCCTTCGCAGACGATCTCGTTGGTGGTGATGTCGATCACCACGCCGCCGTCATGGCGCCGGTCGCGCCAGCCGTCGACACTGTCGCTGCGGCATACCGCCGTCACGTACCGCGGCTCGCCATCGACCATGGCCAGGCCGTTGAGGTGGCAGCGATCCTCCGGCGCCAGCTTGCTGACGAAATCCGGCTTCCAGATCGCCTTGAAGCTGTGGGTCTGGCTGAGTTCCGCCAGGCACGAATAGCGCGTGTTGACGAACACCACCTTGCCGTTCCTGCGGATGCCCAGCTCGTGGATGTCCAGATCGCCGATGGTCTGTGCGTTGCGCGGCACGTAGCACTTGTCGAACTGCTGGTGGATCGACTCGCCCGGGCGCAACACGTTCTCGAAGCGCCACAGCTGATAGAGGCCGCCGAGGTAGAGCCGCTGGGCGTTGCCGACGATGCCCATCGCCCGCTCGAAGATGCGCTCGAAAAACGACACGCGTCCCTTGGGATCGCTGCCGACCAGATACAGGCGCCCGCTCTGGTAGGACGATATCGCCAGCGAAAGCTTGTTGCCGGCGAGCCAGCTGGCGAGGCCGCGCGAACAGCTCTTCTCCACTTTCAGATTAATCAGGTCGAGCGCCGGCTTGCCCGCTGGCGGCGGTGGCGTCGGCACGGCGGCGGCCACGGGCCCGGCATCCACTGTCTGCAGCACCGCTCCGTTGTCGTTCTCGTCGATGGATTCCGGGCTGCCCTGCCCCGGGATGGCTTTCTTGACCACGATTGCTACTCCTCACGTCCGCCCCGGCTGTCGGGGCGGACCAAAAAAACTGCGCAGCCGGAGGTGTCCGGCCTTACCAGCTGTAACGCACGGCCAACTGGCCACCCAGAACGTTCTGCAGCGCGCCGCCATCGGTCCAGTTCACGCCACCGGTGAGCGACAGGCCGCCCCGACGCGCACCCAGACCCAGCTCGACCATCGCGCTGGTGCCCCGGGTGCTGGTGGAACCCAGCAGGCCGCCGTTGATCGCGTAGCTGTGGCTGCCCCTGAATTCGCGCACGGCATTGACCGAGCCATAAGGGGTCCAGCTGAAGCGCGTGCCCTGGATGGTCTTGTCGAAAGCCAGGCCGGCGCGGCCCCGCGACGACACGCCACCGTGATCGACGAAATCCGACTGCTGCAGGTCCAGCGACGAGATGCCGTCGATGCGGGTGCGGGTGTACTGCAGTTGGGGCATGACATGGACACCGGCCAGGGTCCACGCGGTGACGCCGGCCTCGACGTTGAAGACCGCCGCGTCGGCATCCGTGGTGGTGGCGACCATCCCCGAGCGCAGGTGCGCCTTGATGCCGGTCCAGCGCTGCGAAACGTCGAAGTAGAAACTGTTGTCCGCCATCCACGTGCCGTACAAGCCGAACGTCCTGCCATCCAGGCGATCGGAGCCGCCGCCCTCGGCCATGCGCTGGCTGCCATCGGACTTGCCGATCAGCACGCCTGCCGACAGATGGTCGGACAGGCGCGTATCGAGCCCGAACTCCAGGCCCCGATTGGTCTGGTGGAACGCGGCGCTGCCACTGGCGCCGAAATTGCTGCGGCTTCCCGGGCGGATGTCGCCGCTGTCGGAGAACGTGCGCACCCACGGCGCCAGCCCGCGCTTGCCCTGCTCCGGCACCACGCCCATGCGTTGACGCCAGGTGCCCACTTCCGCATTGACCAGGCTCTGCGCACCCGGCGTCAGGGCGGACGCCAGTGAACCGGCAGCGTTGAGGCCGGTGACGTCCATCACCAGCGATGTCGTGCCACCGGCCGTCTTCAGGCCGAAATCCAGCGCAACAAAACCCCGGGCCTGCGATTGCGTCTGGCCCAGCGTGAAGCTTCCGCCCAGGGTGCCGCTCGCGGTGACCAGCGGAATGTCGACCGTGGGCGTGGTCGGCATGTCGATCAGGTTCACGTTGATGACCTGGCGGGTCGAATCGATCACGTTGCCATCGACGTACAGGCGGTCGCCGGTCTGGTGCAGCCCGCTGACGTCGACATCGAGCGAGCCCTGGCCGGCGAAATCGCCTGCCACGGTCAGCACGTCGTCCGGCGCGCCATCCACGAAGCTGATCACGCCGTTGTTGGACACCGGAAACGGGTTGTCCATGTCGATCAGGTTGGTGGCGCCGGACACGCTGATCGTGCCGAAGTTGTCGAACGTGTTGCCGTTGACGTATCCGCCGAGGCTGATCGAGGAGTCGGCCATGAACAACGTGCCGCGATTCACCACGTGGTCGTCGCCCGCCCCGAAATCGGAGCTGCCGATGGCCTGCCAGCTGGCGCCGGCCGCGTTGTCGAAGCGGTCATCGAGGTCGCCGGTGACGACCGCGCCGACCATCGAGCCCTGGTTGGCGATCGTGGCCGTCGCACCGATGCCGGAGGAGACTGCGATCCGCTTGCCGTCACCGTAGGCAGCGATGCTGCCGGTATTGGTCAGCACGTTGGCGCCGCGGGCATCCATCGACACCGCGGTGGCGGTGGCATCCGCACCGTAGGCGGCTGCGCCGATCGTTCCGCCGTTGTCGATGCGGATGCCCGCATCCTTCCAGCCGACCGATTCGATGCCGATGGCGGTGGCCATGATCGTGCCCGTCGCCTTGGCCAGGATGCTGCCCTGGTTTTCGATCGTCGCGGCGAACTGGCCGTTGTCGGCGTTGCCGTAGGCACCGGCGGCGAACACGCCGCTGGCACTGGCCGTCCCGCCGGATGCGATCGCCTCGAAGCTGCCGCTGTTCTGCACCGTCGAGTAGCCGTAGACGCTGTTGGTCAAGCCACCGACGGCGCGTGCGTCATCGGCGTCGGCGCTGGCGCCGATGTGCCCGCTGTTGGTGATGCCCGAAACGAAGGCACCGAGCACCGAGGCCCCGTAGCTCTGTCCGCTGCCACCGTGCGCGGTGGCCACCGCCATGATCCCGCCGCTGTTGTCGAGCGAAGCCGTGCCGGCGTCGGGGGTGAACGTGGGGTTGGAATAGTCGCAATAGCCGTTCTCGTCGCAGTCCACGTGGTACTGCTGGTGCAGCGCAAACGCGTAGCTGCCGACCGCGAAAGCGTGGCCGTGGTCGGACCTGGCGGTCGACTGGATGCTTCCGGCATTGGACGTGCCCGAATCGTAGTGCGACAGCACATAGGTTCCGAACGAGTTTGCGTAGCCGAAGTCGGCGGCGGCAGCCGCTTCGATGTCGCCGACGTTGACCACCTCGCCGGTCTGGATCGAGGAATAGGCACCGACGGCGCTGCCCCAGGCACTGGCCAGGCTGCGACCTTCGTTCGCGCCGCCGTCGGCGGTGACGACCGCGTGCGAGACGATGCTGCCGGCGTTGTAGGTGACGCCGTGATCGGTGCCGAAGACATGGGTGCCGAAGGCAACCGCGCGCCCACCGTACTGGTCGCTGGCCAGGCTGGCGGTGCTGGCGGAGGCCACGATGCTGGCTCCCGCATCGTTGGCGACATGGGTGTAGTACTTGCCGCGCCCCATCACGCCGTAGGCGCCGACGATGCCCAGCTCGCTTTCGGCCACGGCGGAAATGTCGCCGGCGTTCTCGACCGTGGCGGCGTACTTGGCATACGTGCTCACGCCGGTCGCGCCCGCGCCGGCATTGAAGAAGGTGATGCCGTTTTCGGCCACCGCGTGGGCCGCGATGTCGCCGTGGTTCACCACGGACACGTTGCCCCGGTAGTTGGCGATGGCGTCGACGGCCAAGGCGCGGCTGGCGCCGTAGTAGCCATGCACGCCGTCGGTATAGGCGTGTGCGCGGGCGTATGCGCTGATGTTGCCGTCGTTGGCCACGGCGACACCGTAGAGTCCGCCGGCTTCGACCGCCACCGCGCCGACGCCGCCGAACAGGGTGGCCTCGGCCGTGGCGGCGATGGTGGCGCCCGCGGCATTGTCGACCGTGGAAGTCGATCCGAAAGTCTTCAGCGCGGTCGCGGCGACGATGCCGCCAACGAGGGACGCGTCGGCTTCGATGCTGCCGTCATTGCTGATGCCGGCTTCACCGCCGCCATAGGCGAATCCGTACACCTGGGCGCCGGTGGCATACGCGGTGGCAAGCGACACGTAGGGAACGCCGCGCCCCGCCTGCGACGTGGCGCTGATGTCGCCGTGATTGACGATCATCGCCGTGCTTCCGCTGTGCGCGTACGCACCGATGGTCACCGAGTTGCCTGCGCCCGACTGGGCGCTGCTCGCGATCGAACCGTCGTTGTCGATCTGTGCCTGGCCGTAGCCGTAGGAACCGGACTGGGCGATGGCGCCCCACGCCGACGCATAGCCCTGGCCGGTGACGGCCGAGGCGCCGACGTCGCCCGTGTTGGTCACCAGCGCTTCGCCGTAGCCGGCGGGATTCACCGCGCGCACGCCAATCGCCTTGGCCACCAGGAAGCCGCCGGTGTCGTCGATGTCGGCCAGCGCGGAGCTGGTGACGGAAACCGAACCGCTGTTGTCGACGATCGCGTCGTAAATCGTTGCAAACGTGTAGACGCCCACCGCCACCGCTTCATATTGACCGTAAGGCGCCACGGTGCCGGACGCCGTCACGATGATCTGGCCGGCGTTGGTGGTGGCCGCCTCGAAATACGACTGGTTGACCACGCCGGCGGCGGTCGCCTGGGCGCCGGACGCCGTGGCGGAAATCGTCCCCAGGTTGGTGGCGTAGGCGTTGTAGATGCCGATCGAGTTGACCCCGGTGGCATCGGCCACGCCGGCATAGGCGGACGCCTGGGCCGAGAGGTCCCCGGTGTTGTAGAAGGACGCCGAGCCCGAGTGGCCGTAGGCATACGTACCGGTGGCGCTGGCTGCGCCACCTACCGCCTTGGCCGTGGCGCTCACGTCGCCATAGCTGTTGATCGCCGTGTTGGTGCCCTCGGCGTGCAGGCCGGTGGCCTTCGCGACGCCGGCGGCGCCGGCGGTGGCCGTGGCGCTGGCGTTGCCATCGTTGAAGATGCTCGCCACCGCAGCGACCACCAGGTCGCCGGTGGCCTGCGCGTAGCCGCCGATGCCCGCCACGGCGCTGGCGTCGACGTCACCGCCACTGATCAGCAGGCCGACACCGCTGTAGCCTTCGACCACGGCGCCATACGCCTGCGCGGAGCCAACATCGCTCTTCGCGCTGGCGGTGATGCTGCCGTCATTGTGCAGCGTGCTGACATCGCCGCCCACGACATAGGCGCCGACCGCTACCGCCACGCCATAAGCGGCGTGGGCGGTGGCAGCGATCGTGCCCGGCGCGTCGTTGTAGAGGTAGGACAAATGATTCGAGCGGTTGCTTGCACCGTAGGCGACCGCATCGCCCGTCGCCGCGTCGGCATCGGCATCGACGTCACCGCTGTTGTCGAGCGTGCTGCTGTAGTCGCCGAAAGCGTCGATGCCGATGGCGCTGGCGTAGCCGCTGACCTGGACGCTGCCGCTGTTCTGGACGTTTGCGTAGCCATAGCTGACCGCCGACGCGACGATGCCGCTGGCATCGCCGTGGGTCGAGTCGGCGTTGATCACGCCTTCGTTGCTGATGGCGAGCTGGCCGTAATAGCCAAGGCTGGTTGCCGCGATTGCGGTAGCACTGCCGTCGTAGGCACTGGCGCCGATCACGGCCCCGGCAAGATTGTCGAACTGGACGCTGCCATAGTCGGAGAACACGCTGGCGCCGATGACGTCATGACCGCCGTCGGCGTCACTCGCGAGCACGCTGCCGCCGTTGACGACGGTGACGTCGTGAACGCCGCCGATGTCCATCGCTTCGGCATCATCGGCGGTGACCGCCGTGCCGATGCTGCCGTAGTTGGACACCCGGGTCGTGGCATCGGAACCGTAGGCATGAATGCCGTCGGCGCCCCCGGTCTGGATGCCGCTGCCGGCATTGACCATGATGGAAATGTCACCGGCCCACGCCGCGTCGATGCCGATGTAGCCGGCGTCCGGATGCACGCTGCTCGGCAGCTGGTCACCCAGCACGACCGTCAGGTCGACCGGCGGGATGAAACCGGCATCGGGAATCGGCTGGCTGAAATCGCCGTTGCAGGCATACGTGTTGCTGACGGCGTCGTAGCTGCAGGTGCCGGTATCGGCAGCCCAGCTGGCGGTGGGCGCAAACAGGGTCAGCATGGTGGCCGATACGGCCAGGGCCGCGCGAATCGCGCGACTGATGGGGGCAACAGGGTGGCTGGCAAGTACGCGCGTTCTGCGCGATGCGCCGCGCTGCGTGGAATGGTTCATGGTGTCCCCGACAATCGGCTATCGAACCGGCGCGGGACCTGGCTGGTCCCGCGCGGGCGGTGATGGTTGGCCTGGTGGCGATCGCGCCGCAGTTGGCCCGGCCTAAAGCACGTGGACCGCGGTCCACGTGGCGGCAACCGCATTCGCTTCGGCCGACGTGGTTCCGTACAGGTCCTTCGCCGCCTGGATGGTGGCGACGCGGGCAGCGGCGTAGTCGGTGCTGGAGGTGAAGTACACCGTCAGCGCGCGATACCAGATTTTCTGTGCCTTGGCCCGTCCGATGCCGGGCAGGCTTGCGCCGTTGAAGGTCGGCGAGTTGTGGACCACGCCACTGAAGGTCTTCGGCGTGGTGCCTTCGGCCAGCAGGTAGTAGAAGTGATTGGCCACGCCCGACGAGTAGTGCACGTCCAGGCTGCCGATATTGCTCACGTAGAAGTCGGGTGAACGGCCATCCAGGCTGGGCTTCCACATGTAGCGAAGCGCGTGCTGGCTTGGGCTGCCGGGCACGTTGGCCGGGACGATCGACTCGCCGATCATGTAGTCGGGCGTGTCGTGACTGTTGTTGGCGTAGAACTCCACCATCGTGCCGAGGATGTCCGAGTTGGCCTCGTTCAGCCCGCCGGATTCCCCCGAGTAGATCAGGCCCGCGGTGCGCGCCGTGACGCCGTGGCTCATCTCGTGGCCGGTGATGTCGAGCGCTACCAGGGGACCGACGTTGACGCCGTCGCCGTCGCCGTAGGTCATGCAGAAGCAGGCGTCCGACCAGAATGCATTGTTGTATTTGGTGCCGTAGTGCACCCGGTTGTAGGCGCCCTTGCCGTCGTCGCCGATGCCGTTGCGCCCGAAGGCCGTCTTGTAGAAATCCCAGGTCATCGAAGCGCCGTATTCGGCGTCGACGGCGGCGGTGGCCAGGTCCAGGGTGGTGGAGTTGCCCCAGACGTTGTCGCCGTCCTTGTAGATCTGGCCCGAGGTGCGGCTGTTGGAGCCGTCGATGGTGCGCATCCTGCCGCGGGTCGGGTCGCGCAGCTCGTAACCGCCGATGACCGAGTTGGTGACCAGCGGGACCGTGCCCGAATACAGGGTCTTCGCCTGGCCGGTGACGGCCGCCGTCTCCAGGTTGCTCCAGTGCTCGACGATGGCGCCGCTGCGGGCGTCGACGATATAGGTCGTGTCGGCCTGCGCGTTGTGCATGCGGATGCGCCAGACCAGCCGGGCGGCACCGTGACCGCGCGCGTAAACCGACAGGGTGCGTTCCGGCATCCCGGCGAAGGCGGGGCCGAATTCCGTACCGGCGATGACCGCGGCCTCGTCCGCGCCGATCACCGGCTGGACCGACAGGTTCAGCGCGGCGCCCTGGGTCAGCGAGGCGGACTGGTAGCTGCCATTGCGCGAATGCACGACCAGGTCGCCACCGATCACCGGCAGGCCCTTGTAGGTTCGGTCCAGCCTTACGTGTTCCGTCCCGTTCGCGTCGGTGATCACGCCACGGCTGACGTAATGGTCACCGGCCGCGGCGCGGGTGGTGGCGCCGTGGCTGCGGATCAATTCAAGGGCGCGGCTGACGGCGGCAGGATTCGTCTCGACGGCGCAAGCCTGATTCGCGCCGAAGGCCAGCAGCACGGCCAGCGGCAAGGTTTTGTAGTTCAAGATCAAGATGGGACTCCCCCGAGTCATGCGGGCCTGGCTGGCGCCGGAATGCAGGTCCGGAACGCAGCGTCTGGCAGAGGCCAAGTAGAACGACATACGGGTCGTCTCTCCCACCCCCCGAAAAAGGGGGGGCTCTCCCCCCCATCCCTCTCCACGACGCCATCCGGAGGGGGCTGCATGAACGCCACGGATGCCGCCGGGCGTCGTGCCGGCAGGGCCGGCCAACGAGTATTCTCTGCCGATGCCCGCGCCCGAATTTCGCCTGAAGATCACCCCGCCGCGACTTCCGCGTACCACCCTGGACCGTGGCCGGCTGATGCAGATCTGGGACAAGATCCATGAACGGACGGCCATCGCCGTGGCCGCGCCGGCAGGCTTTGGCAAGACCACCCTGTTGTTGCAGTGGCGTCGGCGCTGGCTGGAACGGAACGCCCTGGTGGCCTGGCTGGGCGCCGACAACCAGGATCAGCCGGTACGTTTCGCCACGGGCCTGCTGCAGGCGCTGTACCTGGTCAGCGGACGCAAGGCGTTCGACCTGATCGCCGCCGAGCATGCCAGCAGGGCCGGGCAGGAAATCGACGCGCTGACCGTCCTGCTGGCGGAGGTCGCCCTGCTCGAGCGGGAAACCGTCCTGATCATCGATGACGCGGAAAGGCTGCCGAAGACCACGCTGCACCGCTCGCTCCGCTACCTGCTGCTGAATGCACCGGCCAACCTGCATGTGGTGATCGGATCGCGGGTGCGCTTGCCGCTGCACACCACCGAGCTGGTCGCCAAGGGCAACCTCGCGGTGCTGGTGGCGGAAGACCTGCGCCTGCGTCTGGAGGAGTCCATCGAGATCATCGAACGACGACTGGGCGCACGGCTGGATCTCGACCAGCGCGCCCAATTGCACGACCTCACCGAAGGCTGGCCGGTGGGGCTGCAACTGGCGATCGCCAAGGTGGAACAGGAAGACGACCCGGCCAGGTCCATCGCCACGATTTCGGCACGCCGGGAGGGGTTGCAGGACTACTTCATCGAATCGATGTTTTCCCGCATGTCGATGCCGCAACGGAGCTTTCTGGTGCGCACGGCGATCCTCGAACACCTGAACGCGGAATTGTGCGAAGCGGTGACGGGCTGCGTCGACGCGCCGGCTCGTCTGGAGCAACTCCTGCTCGAATCACCGATCATGATGGTGGGAGAAACCAGCGACTGGGTGCGCCTGCATCCGCTCGGCCGGGACTTCCTGCTCGGCCGCTTCGAACAGCTGCCGCGCGCCGAGCAGACCGAACTGCACCTGCGTGCATCCCGCTGGCTGGCCGGTCGCGAGCGCTTTCACGAAGCGGCCCGCCACGCGCTGGCGGCAGGCGACGAGGCCGCCGCGCACGACTACGCCGCACGCTCGCTCTGGCTGCTGGGCACCCAGGGCAAATTGAACGAGGCCCGTGAATGGCTGGACCGTATCCCGCCTGATTTCATCGCGGGTAGCACCTTGCTGAGGCTGGTCGCCGCGTGGGTGCTGGCACTGGGCGACGACAACGCGCAGGCGTTGCGCACCAGCCTCGAGGTGGCTGCCGATCCCGCCGTTTCGACGGAAATGCTCAAGCTGGCACTGCGCGTCGCCGGCGGCGCGGCCGCCTATGCCGACGAGATTGGACGCCTGTCCGACATCCTGACGCGCTGGCCGTCGGCTTCATCGCCGACGGAGGACCCGGTTTGCGCCGTCGCTCCCCTGAACGCCCGCGCGCTGCTGGAGCTCCATGCAGGTTCGAGCAGCGAGGTTCAGCGGCTGGCCGCGCAGGTGGCAACGCACGGCAATTCCGGCTCGCTGCGACTGGCCGAGGCCCTGGCGAGACTGATGGCCGGCCTCGGCCATCTCCGGGACGGCCATGCCAACCGGGCCGAGGCCCTGTTGCGCCCGGCGCTGGCAAGGGCGGAAAAGGAAGACGGCCGGCGCAGCATGGTCGCCTGCATGTATGCCGCCGTGCTCGCCGCCGCATTGCTGGAGCGCAACGAGCTGTCGGCCGCCCAGGCCTTGCTGGCCAACCGCATCGACGTCATCGAGGCGAGCTTCCCGGATACGCTCGCCATCGCCTATCACACGCTGACCCGGATCGCCCTCGGTCAGGGTGACGAGCGGCGCGCGTTGAACACGCTCGACAACTTCGACGCACTGGCGAAGCACCGCAGACTCCCGCGCCTGCAACTGCAGGGACTGGTGGAGCGGATCCGGATCCATGCGCTGGACCAGCGCCTGGAAACGGTGGGCGGACTGCTGCAGGCACTGGAGCGTTTCGAAGCGGTGTTCCAGAGCGAGGAGCTGCAGCCATTCCTGCCGCAGTACCGGCTGTCCGGCCTGATCGCCAGGGCCTACGCCGCGCTGGCCGGTGACGATATGGAGGCGATGGAACAGCACCTCGTCGCGGCTGACCTGCTGGCCCGCCAACTGCAGCGGGAGCGGGACGGCTGGACGATCAAGGTCCTGCGCGCCGTCGCGCTGCGGCAGCGCGATCCGGCCACGGCCCGGGCCTGGTTGTCCGAGGCGCTGGCGCTGGCCAGCCTGGGTGGCCATGCGAGGCTGCTGGCCGATACCCACCCGCTCGCCGTGCAGATGGGCATGGCGTGGCATGACGCCACCGCCGACGGGCGTACCGTGCGCCAGCCCGCGACCGAGAACGAAGCGGCAGCGCCGCCGCTATCCGCCACCGAACCGGGATGCGAACCCGACCTGCTGACCGCCAAGGAGTCCGAAGTGCTCCACCTGCTGCAGCAGGGCCTGTCGAACAAGCTGATCGCCCGCAACCTGGACATCAGCAGCGAGACCGTGAAGTGGCACCTCAAGAACCTGTTCCTCAAGCTGTCAGCCGGCACCCGCTGGCACGCGGTGGAGCGTGCGCGCCTGCTTGGCCTGGTCGACAACACGGAAAAGGTCAGCGTGTGACGGTCGCAACGGCCGCAGCCACGGTGTCGAGGTTGGCCTGGTTCAGCGCCGCCACGCAGATGCGGCCGCTGTCCAGCGCGTAGATCGCGAACTCGTCGCGCAACCGGTGCACCTGCACCTTGCTCAGGCCGGAGTAGGAGAACATGCCGGCCTGCTGGTTGATGAAGCCGAAGTCCGGTGCGCCCAGTGCGGCCAGTTTCTCGACGAAGCCCGCGCGCATCGCATGGATGCGCCCGCGCATGCCGCCCAGTTCCTGCTCCCAGCGCGCGCGCAATTCGCTGCTGCCCAGCACGCCGGCGACCAGCGCGGCGCCGTGCGTCGACGGGCTGGAGTAGATCGTGCGGATGACCTGCTTGATCTTCGACTGCAGCCGCGCGGCCTCGTCGCGATCGACGCCGACCATCGACAAGGCGCCGACCCGCTCGCCGTACAGCGAGAACGACTTCGAGTACGAATTGGCGACCACGAAGGCATCGATGCCCGACTCCCCCAGCAGGCGCACCGCGGTGGCGTCCTGTTCGGTGCCCCGGTCGAAACCCTGATAGGCCATGTCGACGAACGGCAGCAGCTTGCGCTCCTTCAGCAGCTCGATCAGCTGCGTCCATTGCGCCGCGTCCAGATCCACGCCGGTCGGGTTGTGGCAGCAGGCATGCAGCAGCACCACGGTGCCGGGCTCCATCCGGCCCAGGTCTTCCAGCATGCCGGCGAAGTCAAGGCCATGCGTGGTCGGATCGTAGTAGCGGTATTCCAGCAATTCGAAGCCCGCCGTGCGGAACACCACGTGGTGGTTGCCCCAGCTCGGGTTGCTGATCGCGACCTTCGCACCGGCGCCGCCGACTTGCTTCAGCAGGTCCGCCGCCACGCGCAGCGCGGCGCTGCCGCCGATGGTCTGCGCGGTGGCCACGCGTCCGGCGGCGAGCAGCGGCGATGCTTCGCCGAACACCAGTTGCTGGGTCAGCCGGTTGTACGCCGCCAGGCCATCGATCGGCAGGTAGCCGCGCGGCTTGGCCGCGGCGGCCAGCGCGTTCTCCACCTCGTGCACGCTCGGCAACAGCGGAATGCGGCCCTGTTCGTCGACATAGATGCCCACGCCTAGATTGATCTTGCCCGGTCGCGGATCGGCGAGGTAGGTCTCGGTGAGACCCAGGATCGGATCGCCCGGGGCCATTTCAACGGAAGCAAAGTAGGACACGGCGGTTACTCGAAGTGAGGTGACGGGGAGGGTTCAGGCCTGCGTGGTGGCGGTCTCGTCCGCGCCGTCGACCGGCCAGGCGAAGGAGGCGGGCGTCGCGCCGAAGTTGAAGTCGAACAGCTGGCGGTCGGCCAGTTGCGAGGGTGACACATGGGTCAGCGCGCGGAAGATGTTCTCGCTGCGCCCGGGCTGCTGCCGTTCCCACTCGGCCAGCATGCGGCCCACCGCCTGGCGCTGCAGGTTGTCCTGCGAGCCGCACAGGTTGCACGGGATGATCGGGAACCGCTGCTGCGCCGCGTACTCGGCGATGTCGTCCTCGCGGCAATAGGCCAGCGGCCGGATCACCACGTGGCGGCCGTCGTCCGAGCGCAGCTTCGGCGGCATCGCCTTCAGCTGCGCCTGGTAGAACATGTTGAGGAAGAACGTGGCGAGGATGTCGTCGCGATGGTGGCCGAGCGCGATCTTGGTGATGCCGTTGGCCGCCGCCCAGGTGTACAGCGCGCCGCGGCGCAACCGCGAGCACAGGCTGCACATGGTCTTGCCCGCGGGAATCACCCGGGCCACCGTGCTGTAGGTGTCCTGCTCGATGATGTGGAACGGCACGCCGCGGGCCGTCAGGTAGTCCGGCAATACATGTTCCGGGTAGTCCGGCTGCTTCTGGTCCAGGTTCACCGCGATCAGCTCGAAGCGTACCGGCGCCTTCGCCTGCAGCTGCAGCAGCAGGTCCAGCAAGGTGTACGAATCCTTGCCGCCGCACCGGTTAGATGACGGTCTATGGACATGCCGTACAACCCCACGCCTACAACGCTTGTGAGCATTTAAGCGAGTGTCCATAGATTTGTAATTTTTTGGCAGCAATGAAGGAGCACTTCGTCCATAGTCAAGACGAGATGGTAGGGCACACGAGGGATGGTCGCTATGTTCCCGAAAGGGATGAACCACCGTCAAGCAACAAACTCAACGCTAAGCGACAGCGCGCCTCAGCCGAGGTGAGTTACATCTCTTGCCGTTGTAGCTGAACATGGTGCCGGACGGAGCCACGCGGCGATCCATGAATGAATCCGTCGTGTCGCACCGAACAGACCTTGCCATCGACAAATTTGCCGAATGCAGATCAACGGCGGACGAAAGAGCGCGCCTGCTTGCAAGGCGTAATCAGGGACGTGAATGGGTTTGTCTGTTCACTATGAAAGCGCATCTGGCTTGAGCGCCAGCAGTCGCGCACCCCAATCGCGATCATAGAAAGGCGCTATGCCTGCAGCCCTGACAGAGAGATATTCAGGCGAATTCTGGAGAAAAATGCGGACTTTCGCTGGCTGCTCTTTTCCATACGTCCCGTCGACCACCTTTGAAATCGCCTCAGCGATTTGGACACTTTCACTTACCAAGATGGCAATTTGCAGTGGCCGGCTCGGGAGCTGGCTAAGTTCGGCCTCCAGGAAGTAGGCCTGCTCAACTTGGCTAATTCCGGCTAAGAAGGTCATCAGCTTGCTGGCCAACAAAGGATGGCTGTTTGCAATGGCAGCGTTCTCGCGTGCGCCAAGCATCAAAGTTGTTGCGCCTCCGGCCTGCGCAACGCTTGCCAGGGCGTGTGCCAACTCGTCAGCTGAAATCTGCATCTCATACGTCGACCCTGGGTTGACAATACAGTGGACGTTTGGATTCGCTTCAAAGAGACTCTGGACATGGATGCTGAAGGCTGCCTTCCCAGGTAGGGGCGCTTTGGCCAGCGCTTCCTCAGAGGTAAAAAGCGCATAGACATGTGCACCGTCATGGCGAACCCAGGCAACGATCTGACTGTTCCACACCGTTTGCGCCTCACCTTCGGGATGATGAATGAAAACGAACACATGGCTTGCCAAGAGTTTTTTCAGGAATCGGGGCCGGGTGCCGGGCTCCAATACGGCGCGCTTTAGTAACCTTTCCAGATGTTCAGTTGAAGCCACTCTGTCTGTCCTCAAAATGGTCGGGGGAGCGCGAGACAACAAAAGCGTCTCGCAAGTGCATACCGATCCGTTGAATCCCTGGTTACATTCTTAAAGTGCTGTCCTGAACTTGCTGCTCGCTGCGACACGGCTCATCCGTTGTGTGGGCCGAAGCGATAACTCTGGAGCCAGGATGTACTGAAGTCTGGGGTCAACAGTTCTGACCCCATGAAGGATGCCTCTATCTTGGCAAGCAGCCGGAATTCACTGACTGTCGGATAGTGACGAAGCAAACGATCGGCCTCATGACGGACACGCTCAGGCAAGGATTCGTCCGCGCGTAACTCTTTGAGAAAGCATCCGGTTTGAAGGAGGCTTAGCGTGCGTTCGTCGGGCATGGTCATTGTCAATTTTCGTTTGCTTGTGGTGCGACCCATGCATGCCGTGAACTCGCAACTTGGTTATGAACTGACGGCTTACTCATGGGTAGCACTCCCTGACCCGATAGGCCGGGCCCGATCCAATGCGGCCTCGGACACTGGGATATCCCAGTAGTCTTCACCGAGTCGGCTGGTCCAGATAAAGGTGCTGGCAAAAGTGCTCATGGGCACCGAAGAGTGGCGACTGAATTGCTTGACCGGTCGTCCGCCGAAGTTCGCACGATCTGCATTCAAGCAGATGGAATTGACGAGCTCGCGTTCTGCCGTGCCGGCAGAACCCGCACCGTTTCGCATAAACCAGGATGCCAAGTGCTTGGCCGCCGACCACATCAATGCGCAACCCTGGCCGATCGATTGTTGTGCCAGGATCGCTGGAAGAGCTGCTGCAGCCGGTCGCGCCAGTGCCGGGTTGAGATTATGCGCGGCCAGTGCGTATTCACCGAATGCCAAGCATTCACCAATGGCGAGCAATTGCCACGTCTGCAAGATGACTTCCCGTGAACGAGCCGTCGACTCGAAGGTATTCATGCTGTCACGGAGCTGGTGCGGCAGACTGCCCTGAGTCGCCTCATTCCAAACGATAAGCCAGTCGGAGTCTTCGAGGCTGGCACCTTCACTCCATGGAGCTTCGCTCACCGCATCGTCAAGCCGGCGGCGCGAAGCGATCGGTGCAAGTACACCGGCTTCCAGCAGTGTCGATAGAATCAGATGTCGCAGTGCACGGTGCGGCGCTAGGCGCGTCCCGAAGCCAGGCCGGGCGCGCACATGCCGGAAACCCGCATCGGCACCGGCCTGGATCACTGCCAGGAACGCCATGCCGCCGAACACGCCGAGATCTTCCACCCCGAACGGGGGCAGTTCAAGGCCCAGATGTTCCGGCATCGCGGCGGCTACAAACACGAGTAGATACCTCTAAAAGCCGATTTTGGACTATCCCAAATCGGACTCTAGCGTGCCTAGCCGACTACCGGCAAGTTTATGGCCCGCTCGACACACCATCCCAACTACCAGACGTTACTAACGCTGCTCCGTGATCTGAGGGAACGAGCAGGCGTCACCCAGCTTGCGTTGGCCGAAAGCCTTGGCAACACGCAAACATTTATATCGAAGATCGAGCGCGGTGAACGCCGGATTGACGTTGTCGAGTTCATTGAGATCTGTGATGCGCTCGGTGCGGACCCGATCGCCGCTTTTCGCGAGTATGTTCAGCGCCGCTCTTTACTGGGGAAGAGAGGTAGCAAGTTGACCCGCCGGACACCGAATTGAGGCACACGGCGGCCCGTGGTTAGCGCGGCATCTACAGCTAATCCCGGCTGCCGACGTTCTCGTCACCTTCATTTTGTGAAGGGTTTCGCGATCGGTGGCAGGATGTCGAGCATGGCTTCGAAAGGACAGCACAGCCGCGTGCCATGTGACGTGACCACAAAAGGGGGCGGACGCTTCAGCAGCAGGGCTCCTGCTGCTGAACTGGCGGACGCCTGGGCTGAGGTGAGGCGCTGGCGAATTGGTTAAGGGCGAGTATCATTCGCTAATGATAACGAATCGTATTCGCGACATTTTACGCGACCTTTCCATGGTGATGCTTCTGCTGTTCGGCATGACGGCCTTTCCGGTCATGGCTCAGGATGCGATGACCTCGGTTCCGCAGACCTGGCAGATGCTCGACTACCTGGCAACCGATTACGCGGGTGCGGTGAAGAATGGTGCTGTGATCAGCGCCTCAGAATACGCCGAGATGCGGGAATTCGCGGCGACGGTCCGATCACGCATTGGCGCGTTGAAACCGACCGCTACCACACCTGCACTATTGAAGCAGGCCGATACGTTGGTGTCCTCGGTCGATGCCAAGGCGACACCCGGTCAAGTGGCAATGCAGGCGCATGCGCTGGCCGATGCACTACTACAGGCGTACCCGGTGCCGACCGCACCGGAGCACGCTCCCGATCTGGCGCGCGGGGCAACGCTCTATCAAAACCAGTGCGCCGCTTGTCATGGCGCCACCGGACACGGTGACGGGCCCGCTGGCCTGCTGCTATCGCCCCGACCGGTGAACTTCACCGATCAGACGCGGGCCGATCAACGCAGCGCGCTGTCGTTGTATGAGGTGATCAGCCAGGGCGTGGCAGGCACGCCGATGGCGAGCTACGCGCAGCAACTCTCTTCCGATGACCGCTGGGCGCTGGCGTACTACGTGGGTTCGCTGGCTTACGCCAAGGAAGCGGTCGCCGGTGCCGATACCTGGCAACACGACACTGCCGCGCGAGCGCAGATCGCGGATCTGAAGGAGCTGTCGCGTGCGCGTGTTGCGCAGCTGACACCTACTCTTGGTGCAGAGCGTGCTCGGACGATCGTGGGTTACTTGCGAGCTCACCCTGACGTCATCCAGCAGCAGGCCTTGGCCGGCATCCCCCTGGCACGGGCGCGACTGGCGGCGAGCCTGACGGCTTACCGTGCTGGTGCGAAGACGCAAGCCACCCAGCTGGCGCTATCCGCCTACCTCGATGGCGTGGAACCGGTCGAACCGCAACTCAATGCACGTGACAGCGCGCTGCGCGCCCAGCTCGAAACGTCGATGGGTGCCTATCGCAGCGCATTGTCGGGTAACACTCCCGTGGAGTCGGTGGTGAAACAGGCCGATGCCATTGATGGTCTGTTGGTACGCGCACAGGAAGTCACCGCCGATGCGGCGAGCGATGCGGCCGCCATCTTCTTGGGTGCCTTCACCATCCTGGTTCGCGAGGGTCTGGAAGCCCTGCTGGTCGTGGTCGCACTGCTCGCTTTTCTACGCAAGGCCGCGCGACCCGAAGCGCTGCGCTACGTGCATGCGGGCTGGATCCTTGCGCTCGTGGCCGGTGGCATCACCTGGGCGATCGCCAGCTATGCGATCTCCATCAGCGGTGCCGGTCGTGAATTGACCGAGGGACTGTCGTCGCTGTTTGCGGCGTTCGTGTTGCTCGGGGTCGGTCTGTGGATGCACCAGAAGAGCATCGGTGGTCGCTGGCAGGCGTATCTAAAGGAAAAGATGGCGGCCGCGCTCAACCGACGTTCGGCGTGGTTCCTGTTCGGACTGGCCTTCATCTCGGTGTACCGCGAGGTGTTCGAGAGCATCCTGTTCTACGCTGCGTTGTGGAACGACGGCCAGGAAGTGTGGCTGCTCAGCGGCATCGCCGCCGGTGCCGCGGTGCTGGGGCTAATCGCCTGGGTGCTGCTGCGCACCAGCCGGCGGCTGCCGATCGGCACATTCTTCTCCGCCAGTTCGGCGCTGATCGCCGTGCTCGCCATCGTGCTGACTGGCAAAGGTATCGCCGCCCTGCAGGAGGCCGGCTGGGTCGCGGTGAGCGTGGCGCCAGTGCCGCATATCGAATTGCTGGGCATCTATCCGACCTGGCAATCCTTGTTGGCCCAGTTGGCGATTTTGGTGCTGCTGGCTGTCGGATTCGTGTTCAATATCCGTCGTGGCCGTCAACGACTCCCGTCACCTCCAACGACTCGGGAAGTGCTCCCCGATGCAGACTGAAGGCGACAAGACATGAGCGACTGCGGCTGCCACGTGCAAGCGACCAATGAAGCGGAACGCCGAATTCTGCGCGTCGCCTTGGGGCTCAATGCCACGATGTTCGTGGTCGGCATCGTCGCGGGGCTGATCGCCCAGTCGATGGGATTGATCGCCGACTCGCTGGATATGCTGGCCGATGCGAGTGCCTACGGCATCGCCCTGCTGGCGTGGGCGCGCAGCGCGAGCTTCAAGGCCTCGGCGGCACAACTGAGCGGAACACTGCTTTTGGTGCTGGGGCTAGGCGTCTTGCTCGGTGTCGTGTGGCGCCTTGTGATGGGAAGCCACCCCGAGGGCTTATGGATGACGGGCATCGCCTTGGTGGCTCTCGTCGTCAACACCACGGTGCTGCGCTTGCTGGAACGCTTTCGTCATGGTGAGGTGCATTTGCGAGCGACTTGGCTATTTACCCGGGTCGATGTCCTCGCGAACTTGGCGGTCATCGTCTCCGGTGTGCTGGTGCTTCTATGGCACAGCGCGGTGCCTGATCTGGTGATCGGTACGGCCATCGCCTGCTATGTACTGAAGGAGGCGCTGGGCATTCTGCGCGAAGCGAAGGAAGCGCGGGTTGCCGCCAGCGAATCGATCGTCAAACCATGACCGCTCCGGCATTGGGGCTTGGCCCGGTGGTGTATGCCGTTGACCTTCGACTGTTCCACGCCATCCATCCGTCTACACCGCCGTCGCCCGCGATGCTGCATCTGGCGCGCGGTCTGGCCGATGGGCCGTTGATCCTGACCGCTGCTCTCCTTGGGACGATGCTGATGTTTCCTCGGTGGTCGATGCGCTCGATCGCCCTGAAAGCGGTGGGTGTCGCTGCCGTGGCACTACTCCTGAATCTGGTCATCGGCGCTGTCTGGGATCGAGCGCGCCCCTTCGTGGCCGGTGTCGGCCAAGCATGGGTCTCCCATGCGGCGACCGGCAGCTTTCCCAGCGACCACCTGACCGTGCAGTGGGTCGTCGCCGGCATACTGTTGCTGAATCAACGCAGCCGAGTTTGGGGCATCGGGATCGCACTGCTTGGTCTGCTCATGGCATGGGCACGCATCTACCTGGGCGTGCATTATCCCGGCGATATGCTGGGAGCCCTCGCGATAGGTGGGCTGGCCATGCTGAGTGGCTGGGCTGGGGTTGCGAGCCAGCCCCACGCCGTCCAACGGCGGTGACCACGTAGCCGCGCATACTGTCGGCCTTCCACCGTGGCCAGCGTCGCCAGCGGCGCACGCGATCGCCCAGGTTCATCGGCATCGCACGCACAATGACGTGCGCAGGCTTGAGACAGGACGACGGTTCCCGTCGCAGCCACGCCACGCCGACGGGGAGTCATCGCGTGGAAGCGGCACCGGGCTCGCGGTTTGGCAAAGCGACTGTGTGAGGTCAAACCTTTTGCGGCTCCTCGCACCCCAGCCCGCACGACGTTGTTTCGACCTGCAGCGTCACGTGATGGATGTCAAAGCGCGCCTCCAGCATCTGCGCCAGCCGGAGCCGCAGCGCTTCTGCGTCTGATGCGTCGCCATCCATGATCACATGCGCCGCCATCGCCGAACGCGTGCTGCTGAGCGCCCATACGTGCACATCGTGCAGCGCAGCCACGCCCGGAGTGGCCAGCATTTCGGCGCGGACCCGTTCAGTATCGACGCCACGAGGCGTCCCCTCCATCAGGACATTCCCGGCCTCTCGCAGCAATGTCCATGTCCGCGGCAGCACCCACAGACCAATCAACACGGCGATGATTGGATCGGCAATGTAAAAGCCGGTGAACTTGATGATCAACGCGCCGATGATTACGCCGACCGAACCGATCATGTCGGCCCAAACTTCCAGATAGGCGCCTTTCACGTTGAGGTTTTCACCGCTGCCGGCCTTGAGCAATCGCATCGAGATGAGGTTGATCACCAGCCCGAGCACCGCGATCACCAGCATGCCGGTGGAGGCCACCGACGGCGGTTCGCTGAAACGCCGCACCGCCTCCCACAAGATGTAGCCGGCGACGAGGAACAGCAAGCCACCATTGACGAGTGCGCCGATGGCTTCCATGCGCGCGTAACCATAGGTGCGTTTCGCATCGGGGGGACGTCGTGCCAGGCGCACGGCGGTCAGCGAGATCGTCAGCGCGATCACATCGGTCGCCATGTGTGCCGCGTCCGACAACAAGGCCAAGCTGTTGGTAAGCAGACCGCCGATGATCTCGGCGACAAGAAACATACTGGTCAGGCCGAGTGCCCACCACAGCGGCGTCTCGTGCCTGATCTCCGTACCCACATGATCGTGCCCGGCATTCATCAGTTGTCTCCACTCACGTAGCTTCGCCACGCCATGCGGAACACCCGCCATGCCGAGCGCAGAAACATCAACAACAACGCCGACGCAACCAGCAGATCGGGCCAGCCGGCGCCGAAGAAGCCGACGCCGGCGGCCGCTGCCAGCACGGCGACACCTTCGAACACGTCATTGCGCGAGCATTCCCAGGCCGAGGCCATGTTGACGTCGCCTTTGCGGTAAGGCAGCAGCAGGCGCAGGCATGCGGCATTGGCGACCAGGTTCAGCAAGGCGGCGATACCGATCGCCTCGAAGATCGGCACGCCAGGATGCAGGAGACGCCAGCCAATCTGGATGGCGACTGCAAGCGCCGCACCAAGAATCAGTGCGCCCTTGAACAGCGCCACCCGGGCCTTCGCGCGGTCACTGGCACCAACAACCGCAAGGCTCAAGAGGTAGGTGAGCGCATCCCCAAGATTGTCCAACCCGCCGGACAGCAGCGACGACGAACCGCTGTAGATCGCCGCGGCCAGCATCATCGTGAAAGTAGCGAGGTTGATCGCCAGAACGATCATCAACACCCGACGCTGCCGCGCCTGCAACGCGGCAATATCGATGGTGGTGGCACAACACGTATCAGACATGAGCCGGTAACCCGATGGATTGGATGCATGCTTCAGGTATTGGAATCCCTCATGGCGGCGACCACTCTACGCGGCCGCCGCCGTGTTATGAAATGACACCGATGCAGCGACGTGAGTACTCCCGCTGCCCCGATTAGTCGTTATCCACACGCCCGTCGATCGGCCACGCCCGATCCACCGTGCTCTGGTAGACCCAGCCCGCAACACTCTGGCCGGTGCGTCCGTGCAAACGGATCAGCTGCACGGCCCGTTCGGCTTGGTCGTCCTCGCAAAACACTTCGAGCTTGATCTGCTTGGTCACCCGTTCGCCCAGTTCCATCGAATAGATCTGTTCCTGGGCACTGAGCGCGGTCAACAACCCTTTGACGTCGCTCACCGAGAGATAGCGGAACCCACCGTCCTCCAGGGCATGGATGACGTCGACCACGCGGCCGCGATGGATGAATGCCTTTACTTCTTTCATGGGGTGTTCTCCTTGGCGAGGCGCCGGGCGGCGCGTTCTTCGATCCAGTCGTAGAGCACCGGCAGCAGCACCAGCGTCAGCAACGTCGAGGTGATCAGCCCGCCCACCACCACGGTGGCGAGCGGACGCTGGGTTTCGGCACCGACGCCGCTGGACAACAGCATCGGCACCAGGCCCAGGATCGCCACGCTGGCGGTCATCATCACCGGGCGCATGCGTAGCGCGGTGCCGCGGATCACCGCCTCGCGCACGGGCAAGCCTTTCTCACGTTGCTCGTTCAAGAAACTCACCAACACGATGCCGTTCAACATCGCCACGCCGAACACCGCGATGAAGCCGATCGCCGAGGGCACCGACAGGTACTGCCCGGTAATCGCCAGCCCGACGATGCCGCCAATAGTGGCGAACGGCACGTTGGCCAGGATCAGCGTGGCGTGCTTTACCGAGTTGAACGCGGTGTAGAGCAAGACGAAGATGAAGAAAATCGTCGCCGGCACGATCAGCGACAACCGCTTCAACGCCCGCTGCTGGTTCTCGAATGCGCCGCCCCATTCGCTGTAGTAGCCGGTCGGCAGCTTCACCTGCTGCGCGATGGCGGCATTGGCCTCCTTGACGAAGCCGTCGATGTCGCGACCACGCACGTCCATTTGGATCACCGCATAACGCTGCAGCTGTTCCCGACGGATGAACGAATAGCCTTCCGCATCACTGACCTCGGCCACTTGCGACAACTGCACCAGCGCGCCACTGGCCGTGCGGATCGGGATGCGCTGGATCGCCGGCAAGGACGCCTTGTCCGCATCGTCCAGCCGCACCGCGATGTCGAAGCGTTTCACGCCATCGAGCAGGGTCGTCACCGGTTCGCCACCGATGCCGTTCTTCACCACGGTCAACACGTCGTCGGCGTTCAAGCCATAGCGGGCCAGTGCATCGCGATCCACCTTGATGCGGATCTGTGGCTTGCCGATGTTTGCCTCCAGCGCGAGATCGGCCACGCCGGGCACCCCGGCCAGCGCGTTTTTGATGCGGCCGCTCAGGCGATCCAGCTCGCCCAGATCATCGCCGTAGATCTTCAGCGCCAACGTGGCGCGCACACCGGAGATCAGTTCCTCGATACGCATCTGGATCGGCTGGGTGTAACTCACCACCGCGGTGGGCAAGGCCGCCGACAGTTCTTTCTGCATGGCCTCCTCGATGCTCTCCAGCGTCTCGCCCTTGCGCCATTGATCCTTAGGCTTCAGCGGGGTGTACACCTCCATGTAATTCACGTCGGCTGTCTCGCCTTTCTCGGCGCGACCGATCATTGCCAGCGTGGTTTCCACTTCCGGAAACTTCTGTTTGATCAGCGTCGACACCTGTTTGGAGATGGCGATCGACTCGTCGAGCGATGCCGACGGGATCGAGGTGATCCGCCACATGATGGCGCCTTCCTTCAGGTTGGGCATGAACTCCTTGCCGAGGAACGGGAACAGCGCGAGGCTGCCGAGCAAGGCACCGGCGGCGATGCCCAACACCAGTTTGCGACGTGCCAACGCCCAGGCGAGCACCGTGGCGTAATGGCGTTTCAGGAACGCCACCAACCAGGTGTCCTTCTCTTCCTTCGGTTTCAGCACCAGCGCGGCGAGTACCGGGATCAACGTCAAGGCGAGAATCAGCGATCCCGCCATCGCGAAGCTGATGTTGAACGCCATCGGCTTGAACATCTTGCCTTCCAGTCCTTGCAAACTGAACAGCGGCAGGAACACCACGATGATGATCAGGATCGCAAACGCCATCGGATTGGCCACCTCGCGGGCAGCCGC
The DNA here is from genome assembly GCF_001427365.1 of Rhodanobacter sp. Root561. Taxonomy (NCBI): domain Bacteria; kingdom Pseudomonadati; phylum Pseudomonadota; class Gammaproteobacteria; order Lysobacterales; family Rhodanobacteraceae; genus Rhodanobacter; species Rhodanobacter sp. Root561. Next base: position 565,561 of record NZ_LMGH01000001.1, on the reverse strand, counting down.
CAGCACCGCGGCGGTGCGATCCACCGGGAGCCCATGCGCCTTGCGCTCGGCCATGATGCGGTAGGCGTTCTCCACCATCACCACCGCGCCGTCCACCATCATGCCGATGCCGATCGCCAGGCCCGCCAGCGACATCAGGTTGGCCGAGAGGCCGACCTGATTCATGCAGATGAAGGCGATCAGCATGGCCAGCGGGAGCGCCACCACCACCACGATGGCGCTGCGGAACTCGCCCAGGAACAGGAACAGGATGATCGCGACCAGGATCGAACCTTCGATCAAGGCACGCACGGCGGTTTCCACGGCCGCATTGACCAACTCGGTGCGTTCGTACACTGGCTTGACCACGACGCCGGGCGGCAGCGCCTGCTTCACCGTGTCGAGCTTGGCTTTCACCGCATCGACCACGCTCTTGGCGTTTTCACCGATACGCGCCAGCGCCATGCCCAGCACGACTTCCTTGCCATCTCGCGTCACCGCCCCGGTGCGCGGTGCCCCAGCCTCGGTAATGGTGGCCACGTCCCGCACGTAGATCGGCGTGCCGTCTTCGGTCTTGAGGACGATGTTGCCCAGATCCTTCGCGTTCTGGATCAAGCCCAGTCCGCGTACCAGATACTGCTCGCGTCCCACGTCGACGAAGTTGCCGCCGACCTGGGCGTTGTTCGCCTGCAACGCCTCGATCACCTGCTTGAAGCCGAGTTTGTGCGCGATCAGTTTCATCGGATCGATGCGCACCTGGAACTGCTTTTCCTGCCCGCCCCACGAACTGACGTCGTCGACGCCGGGCGCGGTGCGCAGGATCAACCGGATGGTCCAGTCCTGCAGCGTGCGCAAGTCCATATCGTTCGGTGCCGTGCCGGCCGTGGCACCTTTGAGCTTGTCGTCGGCGCGTTCGACGGTGTACCAGAACACCTGACCCAAGCCGGAGGTGTTCGGCCCCATCTCCGGCTTGCCATAACCCGCCGGCAGGCGATCGCCCACCTGCTGCAGCCGCTCGTTGACCAGCTGACGGGCGAAGTAGATGTCCATGCTGTCGTCGAAATACACCGACACATAGGACAAGCCGAACAGGCTCACCGAACGGATCTGCTCGACCTTGGGCAAGCCGGCCAGTGCCGACTCCACCGGCGTGGTCAGCAGTTGTTCCACGTCCTCTGCCGCAAGTCCCGAGGCTTCGGTGTACACATTGACCTGCACCGGTGTGACGTCCGGGAAGGCATCGATGGGCAGCTGACGCACCGCCTGAAAACCAAGGAAGCCGATCACCACGAAAACGATCAGCACCAGCACCTTGTAGCGCAGGGAGAATTCAACCAGACGTTCCAGCATCATTCTTCTCCCAACTGCGAGCGCAGCAAACGGGCCTTCAAGGCGAAGGCGCCCTTGCGCACGTAGGTGTCGCCGGCCTTGAGGCCCTGGGTGACCATCGTCCAGCCATCACGGGTGTCGCCGACCATCACCGGCGCCGGCTCGAACGTGCCGTTGCCTTTGGCCAGGAACACGGTCGGCTGGTTTTGCAGCAACACGATCGCTTCGGCCGGTACCGCCAGCTTCGGCACCGCCTCACCGACCGCGATGCGCGTTTCGACCAATTCGCCCGGGCGCAGGAGGTTGTTCGGGTTGGCAACTTCGATGCGCACCGGCACGGTGCGGGTGCGTTCGTTCGTCTGCGACGAACTCAGGATGACCTTCCCCGTCAGCGTCTGGTCGTGCGCCAGCACGCGCGCGTCCATGCCGGGTTGCGCGCGGGCCGCATCGCCCGGCGCGAGTTGCGCCTCGACCCAGACCGCGTCGTCGTTGACCAAGGTAAACAGGGTACGGCCGGGCTCGACGCGTTCGCCGATGAGGAACTCGTCACTGGCGATGCGCCCGGCGGTCGGCGCCAGCAATGCATAGCTGCCATCCGCCTTGGCGGAACCCGCGCGCAGCATGCCGCGGATCTGGCCGTCGGATAGCCCGTAGGCACGCAGCTTGGCACGCGCCTGATCGCGCTGCACCTTCGCTTCGTTGTAGCGTCGTGCCGACACCGCCTGCGGTCCCAGCGACGCGATCCGTTGCCAGTCCTGTTCGGCCACGATCAACGCGCCTTGCGTCTCGGCGACCTGCACGCTGGAGAGCACCACCAACGGCGCACCGGTTTTCACCACGTCGCCGAGCTTGGCCTTGCGGGCCAGCACCTGCGATTCGACGCGCGGCGACACCAGCACGGTGGAATACGCATCGGCTTTCACTTCGCCGGGGGCTTTCAGTTCATCGGTCAGGGCGCGCGTGGCGGCCTTGTCGAGCACGATGCCGGCGTCCTTGATCGCCTTGGCATCCAGCGCGAGCGGATTGGCGGGTGCGGGTTCCTGCGCCATGACAGGGCCGGCCAACGCGGCCAGCAGCGCCATGCCCAGCAGGCTGCGTTTCAAAAGAGAGAGATTCATCGGGGGATATCCTGATTAAGGCCGTCCTGAGTAGGACCGTCCTGAGTGCGGCCATCGAGCCAGTCGGTCAGACGGCCCGCAGCGGTGAGGTAGTCGAACCAGGTCTGCCAGGTTTGGCTTTCCAGTTCCTGGCCGGACAGCGCGGTGTCCAGGCTCTGTTTGAGCTGCACGAGGTAATCGGACGTGCTGATTTCGCCGGCACGCCAGAGCTTCTCCAGCAACGCGGTGCGATCCTCGAATGCAGCGGCCCGGCCGCTGCGAAAGGCTTCGGTCGCACTGCGCAAGGCGGCGTAACGGGCTTGCGCTTCCTGCAGTCCGGCGCGCAGCACAAACTGGCGTGAGCGCACACCGGCCGCCGCTGCATCGGCTTCCGCACGGGCGGCATCCACTTCGGCACGTCCGGTGTTGAGCACCGGCAACGGAATGGACACGCTCAGACCGATCACCTGATCGGTGCGCGGCCCGCTGCGTACCTGTCCGCCGGTCAAGCTCAGCGTGGGATCGGGGATACGTGCCCGGCGGGCGACTTGCACCCCGGCCTCGGCACTCGCTTGCTGGGCGCGGGCCTGGCGCAGTTCGGGCAGTTCATCGACGGGCAACGGCGTAACACTGCCCGCCGCCGGTGACATACCGTTGGGCAACGGTGGCAACGCGGTCAGTTGATCGCCACTGATGGCCAGCAACGCCGCACGAGCTGCCGCTTCATTGCCCGCGAGTGTGGCTTGTTGCACCTGCGCCTCACCGAGCGCCAAGCCGGCCAAGTCGCGTTCCGGACTGCTGATGTCGCCCACCTTCAACCGCTGTGCGGCCAAGTCATCGAAGCGCTTCATCAGCGCCAGGCGGCGTTGCCCCAGTTCGCTCTGTCGGGCTGCGAGTGCGGCCGTCGACCAGGCTTTCAGCCAGCGGGTGGCCACATCGCGACGCAGCAGGTTGTAGCCAGCTTCGGCCGCCAGCAGGTCGGCCTCGCCCTGGCTGGCGCGAGCGCGGCGTTTGCCGGACAGATCCAGCGGCAGGCTGATGCCGGCCGTGCGCCGATTGGCGTCGGCATTCTCCGCATCAAGCGACAGCGAGGGGTTGTACAGCGGCTGCGCAGCGGCACGCGCACGGGCCTGGGCAGCATCCAGATCCGCGCGCGCGGCCTGCACCTCGGGACTGGCTTGCCAGATACGGCGCACTGCATCCTGCAAGGGCGACGTCGACAACGATGTTGGCAGGGGAGCTACCGGTGGGGAGAAAGGGGATACGGGCGCGGCACTGAGCATCGCCGCGTACAACAGACACACGGCGCCGATGGGCACCGAACGAAAAACAGACATGAAGCGATCTCCTGAAAACGGTCACGAAGCGACGAACTGCACCGGCGGTGGCGTCGCGTAACGGAGCGGTTTCAGGCGATCGGAGGGCGCAGCAGCGAGCCGGTCGTGGCCGGCGTGAATCCCGAATGGAGGGTGAGCGGTGCGAAGCGTGCTTCCATCATGGCGATGGGAAGCGATGCGCTGACGGGGAACGTCACCGAATGGGCACAGGCACAGTGGCAACTGCGCCCTTCACCCAGAAGACAGGAGTTCGCATCGTCAGCCGATACCGAACTGACGGCGGTGTCCGCCAACAGGGTGGTCGGGGCAGCAGCGGTCGCCGACGCGAATCGCGCTCCCGGTCCATCGGCCACGCAGATCGATCCGCTGACCAGTTTGATCAGCAACACGGCCACGGCCAACACCCACAATCCGCGGTGGCGGCGCAGGCGAGTCAGCAGTGATGGCGCAGACCGATACATCCCTTGATGCTATACGACAGCCGCGCTGTTAGACAATTTCATTCGATCGCTTTTTGATCAGGTCCGCTGGCCATGGGTATCAATTACTACCTCACCGTCTTCCTTAACGAACGATTGTGTTACCGGCGGCAGGATGTCGAGTACGACTTCCGAGGGTCGACACAGCCGTATACCCAGTGTGGTCACCACAAAAGGACGGTTGATCAGGATCGGATGCTTCAACATGGCATCGAGGATGACGTCATCGGTGATGCCGGCCTCGGCCAGCCCCAGCTCGGCGAAGGGCGTTCCCTTTTCACGCAGCGCCTCGCGCGGTTTGAGCATGGCTTCATCGATGAGCTTGATCAATTGCTCGCGGCTCGGCGGCGTCTTGAGATACTCGATCACGGTAGGCTCGATGCCGGCATGGCGGATCAGAGCCAGCGTGTTGCGCGAGGTACCGCAATCCGGGTTGTGATAGATCGTCGCGGTCATGGGTGTCGTCGTACTCATGGTCAGCAGGCTCCACTGGCACAGCAACTAGTCTTGGCCGATTCCGCTACCACCGGGGTGGCCGCAGCTTCTTCAGTCACGCCGGCGGCTACCAACAAAGCGTGTGCCTCAGCCGCACCCTTGCGCTCGCTGTAGCGGTCGACCAGGTAGTCGCTGCGATCGCGCACCATCAGGGTGAACTTGAACAGTTCCTCCATCACGTCCACGACGCGATCGTAGAAGGGGGAAGGCTTCATCCGCCCAGTGTCGTCGAACTCCTGCCAGGCTTTGGCCACCGACGACTGGTTCGGGATGGTCACCATGCGCATCCAGCGGCCCAGCACGCGCAGCGCATTCACCACGTTGAACGACTGCGATCCGCCACTGACCTGCATCACCGCCAGGGTACGTCCCTGCGTCGGACGCACGCTGCCTTCTTCCAGCGGCAACCAGTCGATCTGATTCTTGAACACGCCGGTTACCGCACCATGCCGCTCGGGACTGACCCAGACCTGACCTTCGGACCACAGGGACAGCGCGCGCAGTTCCTGCACCTTGGGATGGCTGGCCGGCACGCTGTCCAGGATGGGCAGTTCGTGGGGATCGAACACCCGCGTCTCGGCGCCGAACTGCCGCAGGATGCGCTCGGCCTCCAACGCCAGCTTGCGGCTGAACGACTGGGGTCGCAGCGAGCCATACAGGATCAGGATGCGCGGCGGATGGCTGGAGTCCACCGGCAACGCCAGTTTGGCCAAGCTCGGCGTTTCCAGCACATCGGCAGCAATGTGGGGCAGATCCTGCATCGTCATGGGTACGGTTCCTATTGCTTTGATTGCATGATTCTATCATTATGGAAATATAGAATCCAATCCGAGACCGTCATGCATCCGTGTCGCGTTTTATTCATCTGCACGGGCAATTCCGCCCGCAGCATTCTCTCCGAAGCGACCCTCAACCATCTGGGCAAAGGCCGTTTCGAGGCTTTCAGCGCCGGCAGCCAGCCGACCGGTCGCGTCAATCCCTACGCGATCGAAGAACTCAAAGCCCTCGGCATTCCCACCGACGGTCTCAGCAGCAAGTCGTGGGACCGCTTTACGGGGGAAGGTGCGCCGCCGCTGGATATCGTGATCACCGTCTGCGACAACGCCGCGAATGAGACGTGTCCGGTGCTGTTCGGCGACTTCGTGAAGACCCATTGGGGTCAGCCCGATCCAGCGACTGCCCAAGGTGCTGGCGCCGCGACCGAGGCCTTCCGGCGTGCCCATACGCTCGTGCTTTATCGGATCTCCGCGTTGCTGAAGCTGCCGGTGGAAACAATGAGCCGAGACGCGTTGAAGCAAGCGCTGGATCACATCGGCACTATCACCGACGCTGAAGAGGAACACGCATGAGCCAGTTGTCTGCGGAAGTGGTCACCGTCGATGCGGATATGCTCAGTAGCACCCGCATCGGCTTCTTCGAGCGCTACCTCACGGTCTGGGTCTTGCTGTGCATCGTGGCGGGCACGGTCTTGGGTCACTGGCTGCCGGGCAGCTTTGAAACCTTGGGTGGTATGCAGGTTGCCCAGGTCAACTTGCCGGTGGCGATCCTTATCTGGCTGATGATCATCCCGATGCTGCTGAAGATTGATTTCAGCGCGCTCGGTGGTGTGCGTCGGCAATGGAAAGGCATTGGCGTCACGCTCTTCATCAATTGGGCCGTGAAGCCGTTCTCGATGGCACTGCTGGGATGGATCTTCATCCGCCATGTCTTTGCCGGCTACCTTCCCGCCGAGCAGCTCGACTCCTACATTGCGGGCCTGATCCTGCTGGCCGCGGCACCGTGTACGGCGATGGTGTTCGTGTGGAGCAACCTGTGTCACGGCGAACCGACGTTTACGCTGAGCCAGGTCGCCCTGAACGACACGATCATGGTGGTCGCGTTCGCGCCCATCGTCGCGCTGCTGCTGGGCATCTCCTCGATCACGGTGCCGTGGAACACGCTGCTGCTGTCGGTGCTGCTCTACATCGTGGTCCCCGTGGCCATCAGCGTGGTGCTGCGCCGCTGGGTGCTCTCGCGAGGCGGCGAGGTGCAACTGCAGAAGTTGCTTCATCGGCTAGGACCGGCCTCTTTGTTCGCACTGTTGGCCACCCTTGTGTTGCTGTTCGGTTTCCAAGGTCAGCAGATCCTGGCCCAGCCGGCGGTGATCGCGATGCTGGCCGTGCCGATCCTGATCCAGGTGTATTTCAACTCCGGCCTGGCCTACGTGCTCAACCGCCGGTTCGGCGTGCCCCATTGCGTCGCCGGTCCCTCGGCGCTGATCGGTGCGAGCAACTTTTTCGAGTTGGCTGTCGCCACGGCCGTGGGTCTGTTCGGGGTGCATTCCGGCGCCGCGCTGGCCACTGTGGTCGGCGTGTTGATCGAAGTCCCGGTGATGTTGTCGGTGGTTCGGATCGTCAACGGCAGCAAGCGCTGGTACGAATCGTCACAGACTTGAACGGAGCCTCGTCATGCAAGGTCATTACAACGTGTTGTTCGTATGCACCGGCAACTCGGCGCGCAGCATCTTGGCCGAAGCGGTCGTTCATCACTTTGGCCGTGACCGCTTTCATGGTTACAGCGCCGGAAGTCGGCCCAAAGGCTTCATTTACCCCCAGACGCTGCAAGTGCTCAAGGCCGTCGATCTTCCCATCGACGGGTTGCGCAGCAAGAGTTGGGCGGAATTCACGACACCGGATGCCCCGGTGATGGATTTCGTGATCACCGTGTGCGACCAGGTGGCTGGCGAGGTTTGCCCCGCGTGGCCCGGTGCCCCGATCACCGCACACTGGAGCATCCCCGATCCGGCCAAGGCACAAGGCGAAGAGGCCACCGTTTACAAGGCCTTCGTGCTGGCAAGGAATCTTCTGCAGCAACGGATCAGCTTGCTGCTCAACTTGAACGTCGCCGCTCTGGACCGGCTCGCGCTATCGAGCCGGCTCGATGCCATCGGCAAAGTGCCTTCTAGCGACACGGCAGGTTGACCCGGTGTTGAGCACTGGCACTACACTGCCGACGAAGACCACCGCACACCGTTCTGAGACGGCACCCCGCATCATGCAGACCAAACAAGCCCTCACGATCCTTTCGGCGCTCGCTCAAGAGTCGCGGTTGGCGGTCTATCGGCTGCTGATCGAGCATGCACCGGACGGTCTGGCCGCCAGCGTGATCGCCGAAAAATTGGGGTTGGCCAATGCCACGCTCTCGTTTCATCTGAAGGAACTGTCGCACGCCGGTCTCGTTACCAGTCAGCAAAGTGGCCGCTTCGTCTACTACGCCCCGGTGATCGAGGCCATGAACGATTTGATTGGCTATCTCACCGACCATTGCTGTAGTCAGTCCGACGGTAGCTGTGAGGTCGACAAGACGTCGTGCAAACCGTCTGCGGCCACCACTAAATCGCGGAGCAAACCCCGAACAGTCTGATAGGGGAGTCGGTGACTTCTACCCACAGCACGACTTCTGCTGCTGGATCGGTGGACACGGCACGCTGCCGTACGAGCAGAACACGCAACAGTCACCGGGTTTTGGCTGCAACAATTTGTCGCAGCCGGGGCAGTCGTAGAAGAACTGGCAAGCGTCGGTCGGCATGGTTTCGGTGGCCTGGTGGCCGCAATGCGGACAGGTCAGCGTGCTGAGCAGGATGAGTTCGGTCGTCACGTGTTTCGCCGGAGAAATGGAGTGAAGTGTAGGCATGGTCTTCGCCATGCCCTTGTCAATCGCGTCGGTTCAGCGGGCATCCACCGTGTCGCTGGCCGTGCGACAGGATGCGCTCGGTGCTGGCGCCAGCAGATCGCGGATGGACACCGCCACCATCAGCAGCAGGCCCGGATAGAGCAGCCATCCGGTGCGATGGCCACTGGCCCGCATCACGAATACCGCCAGCAGCACCAGCAGCGGGCCGAGCATACCGAGCGCGGCCCGCGGCCACCGCCGGTGACTGAGCCAGCCCAGCGCATTGGCGAGCAGCGCGATGCCCGCAAACGCCGGCAGCAGGATGCGGATGAACAGGCCTTCGTACGGGCTCAGTACGCCCAGCCCGATCGCCGCACCGAGGCTGGCCAGGGCGGGAAAGCAATTCACGCAGGCCGCTGCCGAGACGACACTGCCGATCAGTCCGGCCTTGTCGGCCAGCCGGGTGAGCAGGGGCATGGAGGTTCTCCTTTCGCGTGGAATGCCGGTGATCTAAGGTATTCCCGTAGTCAAGTACGGAGTCAAGCCCATGTCCTCCACGCAGGATACGTTTTCCATCGGCGCCTTCGCCAAGGCAGCCGGGGTCAATGTCGAAACGATCCGCTTCTACCAGCGCAAGCGCCTGTTGGCGGAGCCCGCCCGTCCGCCGGGCGGCATTCGTCGCTACGGAAACGCGGAGGTTGCACGGGTGAAGTTCGTGAAATCCGCGCAGCGGTTGGGGTTCAGCCTCGATGAGGTCGCGCAGCTGCTGCGGCTGGAGGATGGCACCCATTGCACGGAAGCGGCCGATCTCGCCGCGTTGCGGCTGGCCGATGTACGCAGCCGACTGGCCGACCTCACACGCATGGAGACGGCCCTCGCTGCGCTCGTCGAACAATGCGGTGCGCGTCAGCGCAGCGTGTCCTGCCCGCTCATCGCCTCGTTGCATGCCTGCTGAAATGGCGGCAGGCAGGATGCGGCCGATAGGAAGCCGGCGACGCGCATCGGCTGAGTTTTGCAGCCACGCTCAGGCCGCTCCGCCATGATCGTCGCGGAGCATGCCTTGGTGGCCCGCATCCCGACCATGCCCGGCAGGTCTGGATCCATCTGCCGATGGCTGCCCGACACCCGGCTGCGCCCAACGTCACTTGAGTAAGTATCCCCCGGCAAAGCCGGGGGCTTTAGTTTGTGAGCCGCTCGAAGCGGCTGGCGGGGTCGCTAACGCGGCCCCTTGGGTTGGGCCACCCTGTGGNGTAAGTATCCCCCGGCAAAGCCGGGGGCTTTAGTTTGTGAGCCGCTCGAAGCGGCTGGCGGGGTCGCTAACGCGGCCCCTTGGGTTGGGCCACCCTGTGGTGGCCGCGAACTATCGCAGTAGCTGAAGCTGGTCCAATCGCTGGTCCTCCTTCTCCTGATTGCGGATGTACGCTCGAATCACTTGTTCGTCTCGACCCACTGTCGAAACGAAGTATCCCCGCGCCCAAAAGTGCTGCCCCACGAAGCTGCGCTTGCGCTCTGCATACACCCGCGCCAAGTGAATAGCGCTCTTTCCCTTGATGAACCCCACCACCTGCGACACCGCATACTTCGGTGGAATGCGCAGCATCATATGCACGTGGTCGATCATCAAATGGCCTTCCTCAACCTGGCTCTCCTTCTGTTCCGCCAACCGGCGGAAAACCTCTCCCAGGTGCCTCCGAAGCTCCACATATAACGTGCGGCGACGACACTTCGGTATGAAAACCACGTGGTAGAGGCACTCCCATTGCGTGTGATTTAAGCTCTTGTACTCGTCCATCGGCGGATTCTCCTCTCGTGTGCTTGGCGGCTCACGAGGGCAGTTTCCCCGATGGACTCCTGCAAACGTCAAACTTCTACTGCCTCCCCGGCAGAGCCGGGGGAACTCTCAGATTGGTTTAGNTTGGCGGCTCACGAGGGCAGTTTCCCCGATGGACTCCTGCAAACGTCAAACTTCTACTGCCTCCCCGGCAGAGCCGGGGGAACTCTCAGATTGGTTTAGCGACGAAGCTCAGCTTGGAAACCCGTTCGCGCTGAGCGTAGCTTGCGACAGCAAGCGGAGTCGAAGCGCCCATAGGCGATCACCCTTCGACTTCCTCGCTCCTCAAAGCTACAGCCATCCATGGCTGCTCCCCGCGTGCGGCCCTGCGGGCCTACGCTCAGGGCGAACGGTGAGGTATTGGCTGAGCCTTGTCGCTAATCAGGCAACGTCACGGCGATCGCGAGGGTGATGCATGGCTCCTCATGGGTCAGTTTCCTTGCGGGTTGGGGTGAAGTGTGGTGTTTGTCTTGCCGGTTTTACGCAGCCGGTGGCGAACCAGCAGGCGGTACGCCGCGGGTATGACGAGCATGGACAGCAAGGGCGCGGTGACCATGCCGCCGATCATCGGTGCGGCGATGCGCTGCATCACTTCCGAACCGGCACCGTGGCCGAGCAGGATCGGAAACAGACCGGCGAGAATGACCGCGACGGTCATCGCCTTCGGGCGCACGCGCTGCACGGCACCTTCGCGGATCGCTGCGTCCAGCGCTTCCGGGCCGGCGTGGGGATCGAGCGCAAGCTGGTGCTCCCAGGCATGGTGCAGATACAACAGCATCACCACGCCAAACTCGGCAGCGACGCCGGCCAGCGCAATGAAGCCGATGATCGTGGCCACCGACACCGCGTGACCGAGCAACCAGATCAACCACAGGCCGCCCACCAGCGCCAGCGGCACGCTGGCCATGATCAGCGCGGCTTCGCTCACCCGGCGGAAAACGGCATAGATCAACAGAAAAATGATCACCAGCGCAATCGGCACCACCAGCTTGAGTCTTTCCATGGCACTGGCCAGGTACTCGAACTGACCGGACCAAGCCAAGGTCGTGCCCGGCGGCAAGGTGACTTGCTGGGCCACTGCGCGTTGCAGATCCGCAACCACGCCGCCGAGATTGCTGCTGGCTGTGTCGACGTAGACATAGGTCGCCAACTGGCCACCCTCGCTTTTCAGCATCGACGGCCCCGCCACCACGGCGATGTCCGCCACCTGACTCAGAGTGAGCTGGGCGCCATCGGCAGCGACGATCGGCAGCTGTCGCAACGCCCCGACCGAGTCGCGCTCGGCACGCGGGTAACGCACCACGATCGGATAGCGCTCGCGTCCCTCGATCGTCTGGCCGACCGGATCACCGCCAACTACCGTCGCGATCAACTGCTGCAGCTGCTGTTGGGACAGCCCGTAGCGCGCGGCGGCATCACGGCGGATGTGCACGTCGACGTAGCGACCGCTGGCCGGGCGCTCGGCGATCGCCGAGCTGACGCCGGGCACGGTCTTCGCCACCGTCTCGATCCGGTCGGCTACGGTCTGCAGCGTGGCCAGGTCGGTACCCAGCACCTTGATGCCGATCGGGCTCTTGATGCCGGTGGAGAGCATGTCGATGCGGTTGCGGATCGGCGGCACGAACAGGTTGGTCAGCCCCGGCACGTGCACCGCCTTGTCCAGTTCCGCCTTGATCTTGTCCATCGTCATGCCGGGCCGCCACTGGTCCTTCGGCTTGAAGGTGATCGCGGTCTCGAACATTTCCAGCGGCGCCGGATCGGTGGCCGTTTCGGCGCGCCCGGCCTTGCCAAACACATGATCAACCTCGGGCACGGTCTTGATCATGCGATCGGTCAACTGCAGCAACTGCGAGGCCTTGCCGGCGGACAGCCCCGGCAGTGCAGTGGGCATGTACAGCAATGTGCCTTCGTCCATCGCGGGCATGAACTCGCTGCCGAGCTTGGTCATCGGAATGACCGCGGTGAGCAGCAGCACACCGGCCAGCACCAGGGTTGCTTTCGGATAGCGCAGCACGGCTTCGAGGAGAGGCCGATAGCCATGGATCAAACCCCGGTTGAGCGGATTGTCGCGCTCGGCACGGATGCGCCCGCGGATCAAATAACCCATCAGCACCGGCACCAGCGTCACCGCCAGCCCAGCCGCTGCCGCCATCGCGTAGGTCTTGGTGAAGGCCAGCGGCTTGAACAGCTTGCCTTCTTGCCCCTGCAGCGCGAAGACCGGCACGAACGACAGCGCGATGATCAACAGGCTGACGAACAACGCGGGCCCCACCTCGGCGGCGGCCTCGGCAATCAGCGACCACCGCTGCGCACCTTGCGGTTCACGTCCGTCGTTCGCGTCACGCCAATGTTCCAGATGTTTGTGCGCGTTCTCGATCATCACGATCGCCGCATCCACCATCGCGCCGATCGCAATGGCGATACCGCTGAGCGACATCAGGTTCGCCGTGACGCCTTGCAGATGCAGTGCAATGAAGGCGACCAACACGCCCAGCGGCAGCGTGATCACGGCCACCAGCGCCGAGCGCAGGTGCCCCAGAAACAACACGCAGACCAGCGTCACCACCAGGAATTCTTCGAACAACTTGCTCCACAGGTTCTCCACCGCGGCGTCGATCAGCTGCGAGCGGTCGTAGGTAGGCACGATCTCGACGCCGGCCGGCAGGCTGCGCTGCAGTTCCGCTAGCCGTGCTTTCACGGCGGCAATGGTGGCCTTCGCGTTCTTGCCCGTGCGCATCACGATAATGCCGCCGACCACTTCACCTTGCCCGTCCAGCTCGGCAATGCCACGGCGAAACGTCGGGCCCCGCCGCACCGTCGCCACATCGCGCAGCAGCACCGGCACACCACTGGCGTTGACGGTGATCGGCACGTTTTCGAAGTCCGCGCGGCTCTTCAGGTAGCCTTCGCTGCGTACCATCAGCTCCGCTTCACCCTGTTCGATCACCGAGCCACCGTTAGCACCATTGGCGGCGCGCACCGCATCGACCAGTTGCGCCACGGTGATGCCGCGCGCCGCCAGCGCCTGCGGATCGGGCACGATCTGCCACGCCCGCTCCATACCGCCCAAGGTGGCGACCTCGGCGACGTTCGGCACGGTCTTGAGCTGATAGCGCAGGAACCAGTCCTGCAGCGCGCGCAGCTGGCCGAGATCGTGTTTGCCGGTGGGATCGATCAGCGCGTACTCGTAGATCCAGCCGAGTCCCGTGGCATCAGGGCCGAGAGAGGGCGTGACGCCGGCCGGCAGGCGATCGCGCGCCTGGCTCAGATACTCCAGCACCCGCGAGCGTGCCCAGTACAGGTCGGTGCTGTCGTCGAACAGCACATCGACGTAGGAGTCGCCGAAGAACGAAAAGGCGCGCACCGTGGTCGCGCCGGGCACCGAGAGCATCGTGGTGGCCAGCGGATAGGTGACCTGATCCTCGACCACCTGCGGCGATTGGCCCGGGTAGCTGGTGCGGATGATTACCTGGGTGTCGGACAGATCGGGCAGCGCGTCGACCGGCGTGCGCGTCACCGAGAACATGCCGATCAGGGCCAAGGCCAGTGCAGCCAGCAGCACGAACACGCGATGGGCGATCGCCGCGCGAATCAGGGCGGCGATCATGGTCTGTCTCCCATCGGCATGCCCGGCATGGGGGTACTCGTGGCCGGCACCGGTTTGGTGGAGCTGTCATTCAGGCGCTCCAGCGCACCGGACAGGCTCGCCTCCGAGTCGATCAGGAACTGGCCGGAGACCACGACCTTTTCACCGCCCGTGAGGCCGTCGAGAATTTCCGTATAGCCGCCGGCTGCACGCCCGATGCGCACCGATACAGCACGGAAGTGGCCATCTCCCTCGGCGATGATTACCCGCGTCTGGCTGCCGGTGGCGATCAGCGCGTCGTCCGGCACCACGGGCACCGCTTCACCCTGCGCGGGGCTGAGCCGCACGGTGGCGAACATGCCTGGACTCAAGGCACCGTCGGGATTGTCGAGCACGATGCGGGCGCGCTGGGTGCGCGTCACCGCATCCACCTCCGGCAGCAAGGTTTCCACGGTGCCGGGGAACGACCGACCCGGCAGGGCATCGACCGTGACCACCACCGGCGTGCCGTTGCGCACCGTGCCCGCCGCTGCCTGCGGCAGTGCCGCCTCGGTCCACACGGTGGACAGGCCATTCACTGTCATCAAGGTCTGACCGGCGGTGACGCGCTGGCCTTCACGCACGTCCAGTGTCGTGACGACGCCCGCTTGCGGGGCGTGCAGTGTGATCGCCGCATCCGCGCCATGACGCGACGACTGAATATCCGCCGCTGTCAGCCCCAACACCTGCAGCCGTTGCCGCGCTGCGGAGCGCAGCTCGCGCGCGTCGGCGGACCGCGCCTGCTCCAGCGCGCGATATTCCGCCAACGCACTGTTCCATTGCGGCGCCAGCAACTGCGCCAGCGGTGCGCCGGCAGCGACCACGGTATACGGCGCGCGCACATCAAGCTTGCTGATTACCGCATCAACCCGCGCGCTGATCGTGCTGGCCTGGCGCAAGTCCCAGGTAATCGTACCGGGCACCCTGATGGCCGAAGCCAGCACCCGCCGCTCGACTAGTGCCGTGCGCACGCCGAGGTTTTGCACGGTGGTGGGATCGATTTGGATGACATCCTTGGGTCCACCATCATCGGCATACTTGGGCACCATCTGCATGCCCATCGGCGACAGGCCCGGCTTGTCGAAATGCTGCTGCGGCACCATCGTGTCGTACCAGTACAGGACTTTTCGCTCACCGGCATCCGTTGCTGATGCCGCGTTGCCAGTCGACGCCGATGCCGACGGTGCATGCCGGCGACCGCCGAGATAGCCAACCACCAGCAGTACCGCCGCGAGCAAGACGCCGGCGAAAATCATCAGGGCAGGTTTCAAGTGTGCGCGCTTCATGGCGTCGTCTCCGAATTGGGTAGCAGATAGGCCAGCGCGGCCCACAGGCGCGCATGGGTCGCCAGTGCCTCGGCGTAGGCCAGCCGCTGTTCGATTTCATCGCGACGAGCATCGAGCCATGGCTGCAGCGCACCACCACCGCGGTAGCTGGCCAGCGCCGTGCGTGCACGATCCCGTGCGAGTGGCAGCAACGTGTCCTGATAGCGCTGGACTTGTCGTCCCCAACCCTGCCAATTCACCACCGCACGCGCCACCGCTTCGCGCTGGGCGCGACGCGCATCTTCGTGATCGGCCTGCACTGCATCCCATTGCGCCTGCTTGGCGCTGATTCCCCGATCCTGCCGGTTGCGGGTGAACAGCGGCAGGCTCACACCCACCTGCAAGGTCACCATGTCCGAGAGATACGGCGCGCGCCGGCCATAATCCACCGACACGTTCCAATCCGGGTGTTTGGCAGCCCGTGCCTGGGCGAGTGCGGCCTCAGCTACCTGTTCGCGTGCTTGCCACGCCTGCATGGGTGCCTGCTGATCAATGGCTTGCTCAAGTCGAGCAGGCGCTACCGGCAGCACCTGGAAATCAGGCGTGTCGGCCACGGTGGCCGCGTCCTCACCAAGCCAACGCTGCAACCCCGTATGTGCTGCGGCGAGATCGGCGTCAACGGCCTCCAGTCGGTTGTCCAGTGTGGCCGCATCCGTGCGCGCCGCCAGCGCGTCGGTGGCGCTGCCGTCGCCACCGCGCAGCCGCGCCTGCGCAATCAGCACGGCTAATGCGCTTTCGCCGCGCAACTCGCCCAGCAGCGCACGTTTCTGTTGTGTGGCCCATACCTCGATCCACGCATCGGCAATGCGTTCGCGCACCGTTTGCGCGGCGCCGACGTAATCGGCTTCGGCTGCGTCAATCTGCGCAGCGGCCAAACCGCGCTCGGCGTCGCGCGCCGCTCGCGATGGAATCGTCTGCATCACGCCGACGGTGCGCATGGTCATACTGTCCGAGCGCAGGCTGAAAGCCCCTGGGCTGGTGACGGGGAAATTGGAAAGTCCGAGCGTCAGGGTGGGATCCGGCAACTGTCCGGCGCGCGCACCTTCCTCGCGGGCTGCCGCCGTATCGGCGGTACGCGCTTCAAGTTGCGGCGCCCGCGCCAGGCCTTGCCGAACGGCCGCCTCAAGCGTCAGCGGTGGCTCGATGGCACCGGCCGCCGTGGCCAAGGCTCCCCACAGGAGCGCGGCCAGACCCGGCACCATCAGGCGCCGGGCAAAGTGATGGGACAACATGGGTGAATACTCCGCTGGTCTGCGATCTGCGTCGCGCCATGCAGGCGCGACGCCACATACGTCAATGCCGCAACGTGTCAGATCAGATCAGGAGTGAGCAGAACAACAACATGGGCGGAGGTGGCGGCGCGCGCAGATGCCCGGCCCGTTGGAGCGCGCGATTCGATGGCAGCGCAACGACGGCGGGCGCCATCAGCATCGATGGCATTGCCGGCAACACGCTTAATGGCACCGCCGTCGTATGCGCTTCAACCTGCGTCGCGTGATCGGGCGTGCAATGCTTTTGGCACAGCGGGCTGGCGGGGGCATCCTGATTCTGCGCACAGCCGCCGTCCATGCCCGACATCGAAGTCATCAGCGCAGCCGCCGGTGTCGCTTCGGGGACCGTCGGACAAACGTAGGCAGCCAGTGCCGTCTGCTGCCAAAGCAGCAGCAGCGTCACCAGCCAGATAAGGCGGCGACGTGTGGCGCGATGCATGCGGAAAGGACGGGCCATAGGCAACACTATATCTCCAAAATACCAAGAATTTCATTGACCTGAATCAACTACAGATTGTCGGCCCGGTCTCCTTCGCTGTTCTTGCCGGCCAACCCCGGCCCTCCTGGAGAACGGGGTGGTCGCCAAGCCCGATACCAAGGTGTGCTGGGCGTGAGGAAGGAAACACATGGTGGCGTACTCCCGCGTGCCGGCGAAGGCATCGCGCTGGATTCGCTTCGCTTCATTCGCCGGCGTTGGTCATCTCAGCCATGCCGTTTTCGGCCCAGTCGCAATGCGTTGGCAACCACCGACACGGAGCTCAGGCTCATCGCCAAAGCGGCGATCATCGGGCTGAGCAACAGGCCCGTCACGGGGTACAGCACGCCGGCCGCAATCGGTACACCTAGCGCGTTGTAGAGGAACGCAAAGCCCAGGTTCTGCTTCATGTTGGCGACGGTGTCGTTGGAAATCGACCGTGCCCGCACGATGCCGCGCAAGTCGCCCTTCACCAGCGTCACCTGCGCGCTCGACATTGCCACGTCGGTGCCGGTGCCCATGGCGATGCCGACATCGGCGCCGGCAAGCGCGGGTGCGTCGTTGATCCCGTCGCCAGCCATCGCGACCCGGTGTCCCTCGGCTTGCAGCTGTTGTACAAGTTCGATTTTGTCCTTCGGGCGGACCTCGCCATGTACTTCGTCGATGCCCAGGGTACGCGCGACCGCATGGGCGGTGGTGACGCCGTCACCGGTGGCCATCACGATGTTCAGGCCCGCATCGTGCAGTGCCACGATGGCATCTTCGGTGGTGGCCTTGATCGGATCGGCCACCGCGAGCAGGCCGGCCAGGACGCCATCGACCGCCAGATACATCACGCTGGCACCGGCCCGGCGCAGCTCTTCGGACGGGATGGAAAGAACGGAGGCATCGACCCCGACCTCGTGCATCAGCGCGGTATTGCCGATCGCCAGGATGGCGCCTCCCACTTTGCCGCGTACCCCGATGCCGGTGGACGACTCGAAGCTCTCCGGCGTTTCTAGCGTCAGGTTACGATGGCGGGCTTCCGCGACGATCGCGTCGGCCAGTGGGTGCTCGCTGCCCTGATCGAGGCTGGCCGCCAGGCGCAGCACCTCCTGCTCGGTGAACCCTTCGGCCGCGAGCGCGGTGTGGAACGCCGGACGTCCCTCGGTCAAGGTTCCCGTCTTGTCCACGATCAGGGTGTCAATCTTGCGCAGGTTCTCGATCGCCTCGGCATCACGGAACAACACGCCTTCCCCGGCGGCGCGGCCGGTCGCCACCATGATCGACATCGGCGTGGCCAATCCCAGCGCGCAAGGGCAGGCAATGATCAAGACCGAGATCGCGTTGAGCACTGCGAACGTCCACGACGGGTCCGGGCCGAACAGTCCCCACACGAAGAAGGTCGCGACGGCGATCGCGAGGACCGCGAGCACGAACCAGAAAGCTACCTTGTCGGCCATGCGCTGCATCGGTGCGCGCGAGCGTTGCGCCTGTGCGACCAGTTGCACGATCTGCGACAGCACGGTCGCCGAGCCGACTTTCTCCGCCCGGATCACCAGGCTGCCGGTGCCGTTGAGGGTCGCGCCGATCACGCTGGAGCCGATGGCCTTTTCGACCGGGACGGGCTCCCCGGTCAGCATCGACTCGTCGACATGGGAGTGTCCCTCGATGACTTCGCCGTCCACCGGCACCTTTTCGCCGGGGCGTACGCGCAGGCGATCACCGACGTGAACGCGGCTGAGTTCGACATCCTCCTCGCCGCCATCGTCGCGCAGGCGGCGTGCGGTCTTGGGGGCCAGCCCTAGCAGGGCTTTCAGGGCAGTCGAGGTCTTCGAGCGGGCACGCAGTTCGAGTAGCTGGCCGAGCAAGGTCAGCGAGACGATCACCGCGGCGGCTTCGAAGTAGACGCCCACGCGGCCGTGTTCGTGGAATGACTCCGGGAACAGGTCCGGTACAAGGGTGGCGACGATGCTGTAGCCGAACGCCGCGCCGACGCCGATGCCGATCAGGGTCCACATGTTGGGACTGAGGTTGCGGACCGACTGCACGCATCGAACGAAGAAGGGCCAGCCTGCCCACAACACCACCGGCGTGGTCAGTACCAGCTCGATCCAGGTCCGGGCGTCCACCGGCAATCGGGGGAAGTGGTGGCCGAACATCGCCAGTACGAGCACCACCAGCGTTGCCGGCAAGGTCCACCAGAAGCGGTGGCTGAAATCACGCAGTTCGGGATGGTCCTCATCGTTCAGTCCTGGCATTTCCGGCTCCAGTGCCATGCCGCAGATCGGGCAGATGCCGGGACCGTCCTGGCGCACTTGCGGATGCATCGGACAGACATACATCGTTCCCGTCGGTGCCTGCACGGGGGCACCATCGGGTCGCCGGGTCAGATATTTGGCCGGATCCCTCGTGAAACTTTCCAGGCAGCGCGCCGAACAAAAATGATGCGTTACTCCATCATGTTCGGCGTGATGGGCGGTCTGGTGTGGATCGACCTGCATGCCACAAACCGGATCGATCGCGGTTGTCACTGCGCCGGGTTGGGTGTGACGTCCGTGGTTGTCGGCGCCCGTGTGGTGATGATGGGTGTTCATGCATCCTCCCATGACGATGGCAATGGCTTGACGTTGATCGACGTGTCAGTGTCCGTGGCGGGCGAAGTCGGACGTCGTGCCGTCGCGGCCGACCAGCTCAACCACGTAAGGCTGGACGCGGCCATCGGGCATCTCCATGCCCGGCGAACCGGCCGGCATGCCCGGCACGACGAGGCCCTTGGCATCGGGCTTTTCAGCCAGGAGCCGCTTGATGTCCGGCGCCGGCACATGGCCTTCGACAAAATAGCCGCCCACTTCGGCGGTATGGCATGACCCTTTGCCGAACGGAATGCCGACCTGACTCTTCACCGAATCGAGGTCGTCGACATCGCGCACGTCGACGTTGAAGCCCGCGGCACGCATATGGTCGACCCACGCGCCGCAACATCCACACGTAGCGCTTTTGTGCACCAGCATGACTGGAAGCGATGCGGCCGGTGAGCTTGCTGTTGCGGCATGGATTGTCGCGGAGGATGGCTGGCTGGACTGCGCATCGACGGGGTAGGTGCAGGCACCAAGCGCGCTGAAGGAAACAACGGAGATGGCTGCGAACAAAACGTTTCTTGCATTCATGGCTGAGATGCTCATTCGCTTCACGGTCATTCTCCCGATACCGGTGCGGATTGCCACTGGATCGAGACGATCTTCCAGTCTTTGCCGTCCTTCTTGAGATTGAGCAGTTCGCGGCTGCGCAACATGGTCGGCTTGCCCTTGACCATGGCTTGGATGTCGCTCTCGCTGCCGACCATCGCGGTGTCGCCCATCGGCATCGAACCGAGCGAGACGGGTGTGATCCTCGCGCTCTTCAGGAACGCGATGTCCTCGCCGAGATGGCCGTTCGCGTAGTCGTCACGCGTCTGGGTATGCCCGCCTTCGCTGATGGTGACATCAGGTGCCAGCAGGGCAAGCACCGCCGTTCGATCGCCATGCTGCAAGGCCGTGTGGAACGCCTGTGCCACAGCTTCGGCCTCTGGTGCCGCCTTTGGCTTCATTCCATCCAGCGACAGCGGGGTTTCGGCTGCAGGCGCGGTGGTCGACGCATGATCATGGCTATCCTCTGGAGCGGCGCCATGGCTGTGACCGGCCTCGCCGGACATGACCATGTCTTTCATGTCGGCAGCACCGTGAGCGTCCTCGTCAGCAGCCCCACCGTGGCTATGGCCGCCTTCGTCGCCCATGTCCATGTCTTCATCCGGCGGCGCCTTCGCCACCATGTCCTTGTATTGCTCCGGCGTCATGGCCGGCAGCTTCTGCAGGAACGCGACCATGCTCCAGATGGTGGGATCGTCGTGACTGCCACCCCATGCCGGCATCGCGCTCATCTTGATGCCGTGCTTGATGATCCAGAACGCGTCCTTCGGATCGACCCGCGTCTGTGACAGATTCGGTGGCTGCGGGTACAGTCCGGGGCGAAGCTCCGAGTCCTTCATGCCCGGCTTGAGGTGGCACTGGGTACACATAGCCGCGTACTGGCCGGCCCCTTTCAGGATCAGCTGGGGATCGTTGAGATCCGGAACCGTGAGGTCTTCCGAGCGGACATGAATGGAGCGCTCGCGCAGGGTCTGCATGACCGCGAAGACCGGCTTGGTGTGGTGATCGTCGGCCCCGATGTTGTAGAGGCCGGAGTACACGAACACGCCTGCACCGATGGCAAGGACGCCAAGAACAACGGCGACGGTGATGCTGTGATGCTTGATGTGCTGTTTCATGATGTTTCCCCTTAAAACCAGATGCGAACGCCGGCCACGATCTGCCGGTCGAGAACGGGTTGATGATCCTGCCGCGCGTAGTCGGCGGTGGTGCCGATGCGACGCACCCAGTTCACGCCGATGTACGGCGCGAACTGACGACGGATCTCGTAGCGCAGACGCAAGCCGAACTGAATGTCGGACACGCCGCTACCGATCCGGCGTTGCGGATCGTTCTTGCCGTACAGGTTGATCTCCGCTTCCGGCTGCAGGATCAGGCGCTGGGTGAAGAGCATTTCGTATTCGGCGCGCAGACGCGCGGCTGTACGACCGGAAGCCCCGACGTAACCCGTCGCTTCCACCTCGAACCAGTACGGTGCCAGGCCCTGCACGCCAAAGGCCGCCCACGTGCGCTTGGGGCCTTCGCCCACGTCCTGGCGACCGCCGAGCTGAGTGCTCCAGAACGTGGCGATGTTGTGGTTCCAAAACGCTTCGAGGTCGCCGTCTTCCAGCTTGCCGCGGCTGCGCTCGCCTTCAGTGCGTACCCACAGCTTGTTCTCGTCGTTGCCGTACCAGCCTTCGGCTTCCCAACTCTGGCCGTTGGCATCGCGGCCGTGGAAGGCTTCCAACTGGTCGATCAACAGCCTGCCCAGCGGTGCGTTGTCGGCCATGTCCATGCCTTTCATGGAGCCGTAGCCGACGCCGTCGGAGTAGTCGGAGCTGCGCGCATTCGCTGGCGGACTCCCGCCCTGCATCGGGCCCATCGTCATGCCCGGCATCGCACCCATGCCGGTCATGTCGCCTTGATCCTTCTTCGGCATCGCGCCGTGATCCATACCGGCCATGCCGCTGTGGTCCATCCCCTGCATCGCTTCCGGGCTCATGCCGGGCATCGACGAGTGATCCATCCCCGACATGTCGCCGGCGGGTGCTGCCGATGCGGCAGGTTTGGCGGGCGTGGGCATGTCCGACATCGCGCGGTGATCCATGCCAGGCATGCTGCTGTGATCCATGCCCTTCATGCCATCCATGTTGTGGGAAGCCGGCGTCGGCGGGGCTGCGACGGGTTTCTTCCTGGCTTTCTTGGCAGGCGGTTTCGTTGCCGGCTTCGCCGTGCTGCTCGCAGCAGCCGGCATGGCCATACCGGACATGCTGCCGTGATCCATGCCTGGCATGGAGCTCATGTCCATCGACGATGTGCTGCTGGACGCGGGTGCACTCTGCGCCGTGACCACCGGTGGCAACGCCAGCAATATTGCGGCCAGCAACGCGGAACGCAGCGGGACGACTGAGGTGCTGCGGCGATTCATTTTCATGACACCACCACTTCGCGGAACATGCCCGCTTCCATGTGATACAGCAGGTGGCAGTGGTAGGCCCACCGACCGGGGTTGTCGGCCGACACCGCATAGGTGATGCGCTGCGCCGGCTGCACGTTGATGGTGTGCTTGCGTACCTGGAACTGGCCTTCGGGATTCTCCAGCTCGCTCCACATGCCGTGCAGGTGGATCGGATGGTTCATCATGGTGTCGTTGACCAGCACGATGCGCAGCCGTTCGCCGCTGTTGAAATGCACCGGCTTGGCGTCGGAAAACTTCACGCCATCGAACGACCAGATGAAGCGATCCATATTGCCGGTCAAGTGCAGCTCGATCTCCCGGCTGGGTTCGCGCGCGTCGATCGGTCCGCCGATGGTGTGCAGGTCGGCGTAAGTCAGCACGCGTCGACCGTTGTCGCGCAGGCCGATGCCCGGGTCGTCGAGGTTGGTACGCGGCATGTCCACATGCATGTCCACGCCGGGGCCGTATTCGGTGCGGGCGTGGCGCACCACAGGCGCTGGCGCAGGTGCCATGCCCGGCATCGCACCGTGATCCATGCCGGCCATGCCCTGCATGCCCTGCATGCCGCTCATGCCCGACATGCCTTGCATGTTCCCGTGACCGGCATCACCCATCGCCATCGCACCCATCATGTCCTGCATGGCCAGCCACTGAATGGGATCGGGCTTGGGCACGTCTGCTTCCATGCCGGCGCGCGGCGCCAGCGTGCCGCGAGCGTAGCCGCTGCGATCGATCGACTGGGCGAACAGCGTGTACGCGCGCTCGTCCTGCGGCTCGACCATCACGTCGTAGGTTTCGGCCACCGAGATGCGAAATTCGTCGACCGACACCGGCTCGACATCCTGGCCATCGGCCGAGATCACCGTCATCTTCAGGCCCGGAATGCGCACGTCGAAGATCGTCTGCGCCGATCCGTTGATGAAGCGCAACCGGATCTTCTCGCCGGGTTTGAAGATGCCGGTCCAGTTGCCCGCCGGCGCCGCACCGTTCATCAGGTAGGTGTAGGTGTAGCCGGAGACGTCGCCGAAATCGGTCGGGTTCATGCGCATCTCGTTCCACATCTTGCGCATGGCCAAGGCCTGGCCCAGCCCCTTCTCGCGCACATCGCGAAAGAAATCCGGCACCGTGGGCTGGGCGAAGTTGTAGTAGTCGCTCTGCTTCTTTAGCTTGGCGTAGATGCGCTCGGGATTTTCATCGGTCCAGTCGTTGAGCATCACCACGTAATCGCGATCGGTCGGATGGCGATCCGGGCTGGCCGGTTCGATCACCAACGGGCCATACAAACCCGTCTGTTCCTGGAAGCCCGAGTGCGAGTGGTACCAATAGGTACCGCTCTGGCGCACCTTGAACTGGTAGAGAAAGGTTTCGCCGGGAGCGATGCCGTCGAAGCTGATACCCGGCACCCCATCTTCCTGGAACGGCAGGATGATGCCGTGCCAATGGATCGAGGTCGGCACGCGTAACCGGTTGGTCACTCGAAGGTTCACCGTAGTGCCTTCCTTCCAGCGCAGAATTGGACCCGGGATGCCGCCATTGACGGTGGTCGCCAGACGCGTGGCGCCGGTGTAGTTGACCGGTGTTTCGGCAATATCGAGTGCGAAATCGGTGCCGCTCAGCACGGTGGGCTGGCCGGGGCTGGTCAGCGCCCAGGCATTCGAAGGACGCAGCAGGCCCAGGCCGGCTACGGCACCGCCGATGGCCACGCCTTGCACGAAACGACGCCGCGACAGATCTGCCGGGGGCGGGGGAAACAAGTTCATGGGATCTCTCCAAGGCAGGCGATACCGCGCATGGCGGTACCGATCACAGCCGACTGCCGCGATGGCCGACTGGCCATCACGAGCAAAGCTCATCGAAAACGAGGGAGAGTCAGACCGCGGGTGGTCGCAATGGAGGGGCGGTAATCAACGAGGGCGCGCTGCTGGGCAGCGGCATGGCATAGCTGGCAGTGATCGCGGCCGGGACCAAGACGACAGCCGAAGCGGGCGGCAACGTGGTGCCGCACATCGCGGCACACGTGCAGGCATGAGCCGTCATGCCACCGCAGCAACCGACCTGGTCGCCGCAACAGGGTTGTGATCCCGTGGCGGCCGCAGGGTGATGACAATGTTCACTGGCCGCCGCGACCGTTGCGCGCATGGGATGGGAATGAGGATCTCCCGTCATGCCCATCGGGGCAGCGGCCAATGAGTTGATGACCAGCATCAACCACGCCAGCACGCCCATCGCACGAAGGCGATGTGAACGAGCGAGCAGACGTAGCGAGAAGGTCATATGACGAGCTTACGCGTGCGCCCCAAGTCTCTCAACTCTGGAGGCGGGTTCAGTGGTTTCACGGCTTGCTGAAACTCATATGCAGCAGGATCTTGTTAGCGGCTTTCAGGTTCGCCATGGCGGACGGTGGGAAATACACCTTCAAAGCCATGGCCTCGGTCATCACGTCGACCATGCCCATTGCGGCGCTCCCGTGAAAACTGGTACGCATCGAAGCAGTCAGACTGGGCCGGGAGAAGATGTTTGGGGCGGACGCTTACTTTGTACCGATGCCCTTCGGCCTAAGTGTGGACACTTCGCTGGTTGGGGCGAGTGCTTGTAAATGCTCAAGCTCCTTAGTCAAGTAGAGAACCCTGGCGTCTGACTCGACCAGCAGCGATAAGGCGAGATCTCTCTGAACCGCCATTTCATCGTTACGTTTCTTCAGTTCGACATTCCGCTGACGCTTTCTGAGTATGGTCTGCCTTGGCGACGGCGGCGCAGTCAAAGCAAAGTCTTCAATCCATCGCTGGATATCATCGATTAGTGTCGGATAACGCGACTTTCTCAAGGCACTTGGATCGCGCCCAGCCTCCTTGGCCACATTGTTTTGGCTGACAGGCGCACCTTTAACCAAACGCATGGGCTTGCCGCGCTTGAGGCGCTCGAATGCTTCACGAAACGCCTGCTCGGCACCGATCTCGACGCGGGACTCAGGGCTGCTGTAAGACATGAATGAACGCCTCCGCTGATTTGAGCTGCAACTGCAGTGAACCGTGTTCAGGACTATCAACCGGTGAATCGATAAGTTGTATTTCGATCATTCTTCGCACTTGCTTAATTTGCGGCAGCTTCTGCCGATCGCCAAGTGCCCGATCACACCCGCTGCAATGAATGATGTTCTCGACACCACCGAACTCGCAGGAACCGGACTTCATGCAAAGCCCGAGCAACGTCTGTCTAGCGCCAACCTCACCGCGCTTAGCCAACCTTGTGAGGCGATCCGAATTTTTCAAGCTAACGGGATCGCAATTTGTTGGATTTAGCTGCTTGAGAATATTCGCCTTGTGGTCTTCGCCAAACGGCGACACGTATCGCGAGTCCGACAATTGAGCAACCTGTAGCCTGAACATCTCATACGCGGTGCGAAGGTGCTCCGCGGTGTACTTTCTGTTGAGCCGCAACCGGGAGAAACCTTGGCCGTAGTACAAAGCCATGGCTCGACGCCAATGCTTGAGCTGAATTTGCAACGTAGCGTCACTGACCAAGTCAGACGCGCACATGTTGACAGCGGTCGTGCGGCGCAATTGATGCTCGTGAAAGTGAAACACTTTGCCGACAGCGTAGCGCTCGGGGTTCAGCGACGGCGTAATCAGTCTAGCAATCCGCATATCTTCGTCAGTCAGCATCAGCTCCGCCTGATCAAAGAGAGTTGGATATTGCTTTTGCCATTTGCAGTAAGCAAGACTTTGTGCCACACCTCTCAGTGCATTCTTGTTACCCGATCCCCAAGGTTCACTGCACGGGCTAACGAGATATGGTTGGGCTGCCTCATCAGCTGGCAACGTCACAAAAGGATTGGCCTTGGTGCACTCTCGGCGAAGACGCGCAATGATGGTCATGACCTCAACGGCAAGCTGTGCAGTTTTTGATGTCACCCATCTAGCATCATTGTCCTGTACGGTTTTAGTTGTCTCACCAGACAGCGTGCAAATCTCTCCAAATAATTCGTCGTTCTCGACCTGAAAACAATCTGTGCGCAACGAACCACCTTCCAATCTCCGCATACCCGACAAATTGAGAAGGTATTTATGGCCAACAAAGATCGCCATTCCGAAATAATGTGTAAGCCGCCGAACTCCCTGATCGAATTTCTCCTTCTTAGAGGAGTCACTGACGCGATACCAACGATCCAACAGTCCGTCCACTTTGAATTTTGCGGCTACGTCCATAAAGGTTCCGTGATAGGTACATTCAGCATAAAGCCTTGCCGAGTTCTTGTTGAACGGCGAACGGCTGCCATTTCCTCTATTGCTATATAGCGCCTCCAACGTACCGAAATTTTCCAAGTAGGCCGAGGACGTGAAATGGAATAGCGCTTCAAGTTGCTCTCGATGCGCCAGAAAATCTTCGAGAAACAAACGCAGTCGGCCTATCTGATAGATCCAGATTCGAGGTGGGATGTATGGCGTCTGTTTGGTTTCGTGATCAGGGAGCGCTGCCTCAAAGCGATTCATTGCTTGCTCATCCAGCAGCGAAAACCCTAACTGCTCTCTCACCGACCACAACTCTTGTAGCATTCCGAGAATCGCATTGGCACATGATGGCGGAACACACTCTGATAACTGATCTGCGACTCGTGGAAATCGGCTGATATCCGATGCCGCAATCTTTTCGCGTGCACACAATACAAAAATGGACTTGATGCGATTAGCATAGGCGACAATCGAAATCACCGTCAGTCGCCGCCGATCTCCCCACATGGCCCAATTGATGACCAACCGAAACAGCCGCGCGTTGACCGGGTCGATATTCACCGGAACGCCTTTAATCGAACCACGCATAAAATTGATAGTCACCGATAGCCGGCCATTACCGTAGGGCCGGAAGTCATATTTCGGATCGCTCACTCGGCAAACGACGCACCCCTCGGCATCAATGACCACAGGCCAGTCATCTGGCGGTGGCCAAATAGGAATCCGGTAGTGGGGGCTGTCCGAACTGATCGTTGGATGGCAGAGCTTGAGAGTTAGATCACGGTGTAAATGTGAGCTCATACGACCATCTCCGCCATCAAGATCCAACCCGCCCATTTACGGTGATAGCTTTCTTCTCGCATTCGTGCTCCGGCCTCCTCCACCCATACTTCACGCTCAGCGTTGCTCTTGGCCAACCAATCCAGCTTTTGTGTGATCCGCTCGATCACCACGAGAGCAGGATGCTTCTTGCTTCCTTTTGGCGCTGGCATGTGG
This sequence comes from Rhodanobacter sp. Root561, assembly GCF_001427365.1. Classification (NCBI taxonomy): domain Bacteria; kingdom Pseudomonadati; phylum Pseudomonadota; class Gammaproteobacteria; order Lysobacterales; family Rhodanobacteraceae; genus Rhodanobacter; species Rhodanobacter sp. Root561. The sequence continues at coordinate 537,838 of NZ_LMGH01000001.1, read as the reverse complement.
TTCCGGGCCAGTTCCAAGCTCTTGAGATAGCGCAGACTTGCTAGCGACCAAACGTGATCGAATGAATCGAGATCACGTTGGTGAACACAAAAAAGACACCCGCCTGCTCCTTGGCAATCGGGAGACGGAGCTTCCGACGGCTTATCGGGCAATGGGACTGGATCCTTTTCAACACAGGCCCCAGGTCCAGGCGGCGTCAGGGCCGGATCAGTTGCGCGCCAAAACAATGTTGCCTCAATGAGCGCCCGCTGATAGCTTGGACGTTCGTATTCACTATGTAGTATTTCTACACTGTGCCCATGAACTTCTGCCGTAGTCGATGGATCGTTAAGGTGCCTTAGTATCCAATTGATCCGTGTCTGACGAAGCTTCTGTGGCCCGATCAGTGCCACACCAAGGGCTTTGAGTCGCGAAGTAGTTCCTGCAAATGTCATGGCACCAGGCCGCCCTCCTTGGGTGCCCCATCGGGTAAGGAACGGGAAAAGCAAACCATCAGGGTCATCGGGGAATATGGCCTTACGCCAGTCCAGGTATCGCTCAAAATAATTACGATATTCTCGATAAATGTGAAACTCGACTTCACCCATACGTCGGTTCTTGTATCGCCTGATGCCATACCCCTCGCTGTTGCTTTCATACCGGAAGTCGCCGACCCTTATGTTCCGGGTTTGAGCCAGGTTCATCGCGGTTTGCGAAATGAATATCAACAACTCCGCTTCAATTCGAAGGTTGATTCCTGTGGAGCGGTTGCGATTCGTGCTGTCCGCCATCCAGCGCTCACGTTGTTCCTTGGCTTTTTGAAACGTAATTGCATGACGACGGATTCCGTAAGTCGACAATAACTCGAGCGGCTTCTTTTGCGGACCACACCACTCCTCGATTATTTGCCCCGTTCTAAACTTAATAGAAATCGGCATTGGACCTCGAATCGCCTCAATGGACAAAGCTCCGGCAATGTCGAGCAAGGCGCGGCCAAATACGAAGCTCTCTTCCAAGCTCTGTTTTTCAGCCGCTGACGCAACGGGTGCCTTACGTCCACTATTTCTTTCCAATCGCGCCGCGCGGAATAGAGTGTTTGGCGTAACATCAATTGCCTTGGCTATTGCGTTGCCCACGAAAACACCCGATCTATAGCCACTCGCAGACGCAATTTCTTTGCGATCCACTCGCTTCGCGTTCCACTCTGTCCATGAAACATAAAAGTGCGTCACATTGTTTTTGGTGGGATCTCCAAGCTTGGCGGTATCAACATAGGTATAAAAGACACGAAGCCTTTCAATTATCGATATCAGAGTTCTTTTGCTACCACCCTTTGCGATATGTGCCAAAAGATTCTGGTGAAGTTTTTCTACCAATGGCAGTCGTGCAATGATCGGCTGGCCCAAAGAACCATCTTTTATCGCGTTGATCAGTCTGTTTTTTCGAACTGCCGCACCACCGCGATAGAGGAACATTCTGAAGTCGATTGGCGATTCCCCTCCTTTTTTGTTGATACTAAGGCCAGGAAACGTTAGGTCAGGGATGGTCAGGCCAGGCATCCTTACTCTCTTTGCGACGTTCTAGGATTCCGAGAAATACTTTCGTGAACTCGTTCGCAACAGCCGCTTTGACGGGCTGTTTTTTCACATATTTGATGTAGGCCTCTGTGGTCGCTCGATTCTTTTGGAACAGCATGTCGCCTACCACTTCCACCGGGTCGATCCCCTCCACTTCGTTCGCGATACGAACGGCATCACAGGCGAACGTGACTCTGCTCTGGTGGAACCGAAAGTAGTCGAGGTTCATACCATGTAGTCGGGCGACCGCTCGAAGCTTATGCATCTCAACATTCACTGCCGTACTTTTATCGGAACCCCTCTTGAGGTAGGGATTGCCAAAGCGTGTCAGAAACAAGAGTTGCTTGTTTTCCGGAGCAGCGAGAGCTTGCCTTTCTAATCGTCTTGGCGAGTTGCGATATTTGTTGAGATCGTTTAACAACGAGCCTGGAACCAAGACGTGCCCATGGGTCCGAAATTTGGTGTGCACCGGTGGTGCAGCATTCGGTCCAATCGCTATCAATCCCGCGTCATGACCAAATGGCTCCGGAATCGCGTTAGTTATGGTGCGCACCTTGAGGTCGCAGATGGAACCCAATCGCATCCCTGTGCCAAAACCCAACTGCAGCATCAGAGACAACTCTAAGGAGCAATGCTCAGTGGAGAGATTGAGTATGGATTCACGCTCAGCGGCACTGACGGGCGTCAAACTATCTTCTAGCCCCGAAGAATTGCGCTTCCTGTTTGGGATCGCTAGGTCCGTGCTCATCACGTTGATCGTGCGCTCAAAACCCCATGGATCAATCAGACGGATGCCGACGCTGCGCTCCTTCCACATAGGCCACGAGGGTGAGAGCAACCGTTCGAGGCTAAGCCAGCGATAGAACTGAACAACGACGCGCATTCTGTTGGAGACCGTCGATGGTGCCAATCGACCAGCGTCGCGCTCATGAATGAGCGCTCCGCGGTACCTGACCAAGCAACGATTCGCCTCCTTCGCCGGGAAGTCCCACCAATGAGTTCGCGGTTTCGTTGTTTCAAGCCATTTAGCGTAAGCGTGAAGCGATGTCGCGGCTGATCGGATCGTGGCTATGTCTTTGCGGTGACTACGATCCAGCAACCATAGATTTGCTTCCCGCCAAGGTTCGCCGCTCCCCCAACATATTTGCGGCATGCGCTCGATAATTCCGTTACTAAGCGGAACCCATTGAACCTTGTCAGCCACAAGTTCTGCGGCATGCGGAGTGAACCGTATGAACTCAAGCGTGGCCATGAATATTACGCCCCAGCCATCATGCACTGACGTTGATGAACAACACTCGCCTCTTTAGGTAGGCAGACCGACGCTGGTGCCATCCATTTCGGCGTTACTCCCACGGTGAAATGGGCTGAATTACGGCCGTGCCACTGCAATTCACGGCAAGGATCGCCATCCCTTCTTCCTGAACTTATCGCTTGGCCGAATCTGAGTAATGTCCACACCCTAACATCTAATCGCTATGTGTCCATACCCTGCATCTAACCCATGCCGCCGGACAGGCACACCATCACCTTGTCGCCGTCCTCGATCATGCCGAAATCGCCCACCGCCTGGCCCACCTGGCGGCGCAGGCGCCGGGCCAGCTTGCCGCCGTCGGCGGCGGGTGGACGGAAAATGGGCAACGGGGCTGACATGTCGGGCGATCGGCAACGGGAGCCTGCCATTGTAGCGGCCCGGCCGCCGCCGGGCCGCATCCATGGGCAAGGCGGGAAACCGCGCGGCAAATCGGCGCGGCAAATCGGCGTTACACTTGGGAAATCGCCGCCCAGCCTCATCACCATCATGCAGGTCCAGGATCACGCAGAAATCGTCCACTTGCTCGCCGAGCTGCGGATGGAGCATCGCGACCTCGACGCCGCGATCGACCAGCTCGCCTCGGCGATCGGCCGCGACGAGTTGCAGCTGACCCGGCTGAAGAAACGCAAGCTGCTGCTGAAGGACCACATCGCCCGGCTCGAGAGCAAGCTGATCCCCGACCTCGACGCCTGACCGCCCACTGGAATCCCCGATGACCCCGTTCGCCCCGATCCGTCTGCATGACGAATACGTCGTGCTGGAACCGCTGAGCCTGGACCACGTGCCGGCGCTGGAAGCGGCCGCCGCCGACGGCGAGCTGTGGAACCTGCAGGTCACCAGCGTCCCGGCGCCGGGGCAGACCGGTGACTACGTGGCCAGGGCGCTGCAGGGCCAGGCCGAGGGCCACATGCTGCCGTTCGCGATCCGCGAGTCCGGCAGCGGCGAGATCGTCGGCAGCACCCGCTACTACGAGATCGACGCCGCGCTGCCACGGCTCGCCATCGGCTATACGTGGTACGCCAAGCGCTGGCAGAAGAGCCACCTCAACACCGCCTGCAAGCGGCTGCTGCTGGAGCACGCGTTCGAGGCCCTGGACTGCGTGGCGGTGGCCTTCCACACCGACGAACTGAACGAGGATTCGCAGCGCGCGATCGAGCGCCTCGGTGCGCAGCGCGAGGGCGTCCTGCGCGCCCACCGGCGTCGCGTCGACGGCAGCCTGCGCAACACAGTGTGTTTCAGCATCCTCGCCGGGGAATGGCCGAACGTGTCGAACTGGCTGGAGATGCGGCTGAGCCGGCTGGCCGCGAATTCGTAGCAGCGCTGCTACATCAGCCGGTTGAGCAGGTGATCGAGCTGGCTGCGGTCGAGCCGCTTCAGCAGCTTGCGCACCTCGGGCGGATACTGCCGCGGGCTCTCCAGCGCCTGGTAGTCGACCAGTCGCGTGGCGTGGCGGCGCAAGGCCGCCCACTCCGCTTCGTGTTGTGCCTGCAGCAGGCGTGACGGGTCGCGCAGGACCAGTGCGTTTTCCAGATCCAGTGACCACGCCCGCGGATTGAGGTTGTTGCCGGTCAGCACGGCCACGTCGTCGTCGATCAGCAGGCCCTTCAGGTGATAGCTGTTGTCGCGGTCGCGCCACAGGTGCAGGTTGAGCTGGCCGCTGTCGATCTGGCGGCGGTGCGCGCGGGCGAAGCGGCGCAGGTTGTTTTCGTACAGGTAGGGCAACAGCCCGATGGTCTTGAACGGCTCGCCCGGCGGGATGTAGAAATCGTTGGCGGTCTTGTCGCCGACCATGATGTCGATCGTGCAGCCACGACGCAGCAACTGACCCAGCACCGCGCGCACCGGGCGCGGCAGGTTGAAGTACGGCGTCAGCACGATCAGCCGCTGGCGCGTGCCGCGCAGCAACTCCAGCAGCACCTCGTTCAGCGTGTTGTCGCTGCGGCCGAAGCCCGGCAGGGGCGTCACCGCCACCGTGCCGTCGGCCAGGCTGGCCTGCGGCACGTCGTAGCTCGCCCGCTGCAATGCCTGGCGGAATTCGCGGATCGCCGGCTGCAGCGACTTCGTCGAGGGTACGTCCGCCACGTTCAGGCGGCGCACCGCATCGCTGCCGATGAAATACTTCTGCACGAAACCGGCCATCGCGTCGGCCAGGCCCACGTGCTGCAGCAGGTGATAGCGGTCGAGCCGGTAGCGCTCATACCGCGCAAGATAGACGTCGTTGAGGCTGGCGCCGCTGTACAGCACCGCGTCGTCGATCACGAAGCCTTTCAGGTGCAGCACGCCGAACAGTTCGCGGTTCTGCACCGGCACGCCGTAGATCTCCACGCCCGGCCCCAGCCGCGCCGCGTATTCGCGGTACATGCCTGCGTTGCCCGCGCTTTTCTGCTTGCCGATCAGGCCGCGCTGGGCGCGATGCCAGTCCACGAACACGGTTATCCGCAGGCCCGGCGCGCGCGCCTTCGCCGCGTACAGCGCATCGAGCACTTCACGGCCGGCATCGTCGTCCTGCAGGTACAGGGCCACGATCACGATGCGCCGGGTGGCCTGGCCGATGAGCCGCAGCAAGGCCTGCCGGAATGCCGACGGATCAGGCAGGGTGGCGATCGCGCTGGCGGGCACCGCGAAGAACGGCATCGCCTGCGTCGAGGCGCCCGGCTTGCGCCTGCGGGAAAACGGCAGGATGCGCCGCGCGATGCGGCCGGGAGCGGAGATCAGCTTGTTCATGGCCACAACGATGGACGACAACGCCCATCATCGCAAACCGCGGCGGGTGCGCCTACACCGCGGCGCGGCTTCCACGCCGCCGACGGCACTTGCCGCGGGCGACGTGCGGGCGCATAACCTCACCCGCGGCGTGGCAGGGGCATCGAGGCCCGGGGGAGAACAAGCCATGAATCAGAACAGGGAAGCACAGCCCTCGCCTGGCGAGCCGGCTCCGACGGAAAGGCAGTTGTTCGACACGCGGCGCGACCGCGCCGGGGTGGAGCCGCAGGCGCCACACGCCGGCCTGGCCCTGTCCGGTGGCGGCGTGCGCAGCGCCACCTTCTGCCTGGGCCTGTTGCGGGCGCTGGCACGCAACGGCGTGCTGCACCGTTTCGACTACCTGTCGACGGTCTCCGGTGGCGGCTACATCGGCGCCGCGTTTGGACGTCTGTTCAATGCCGCCACCACGCCGCAACAGGTCGAGCAGGGTTTGGCCAACGACCGTTCGCTGCTGTTGTGGTGGTTGCGCAGCAACGGTCGCTACCTGACGCCCGCCGGGGCGGGCGATCTGCTGCAGGCTGCCACCGGGCAGCTGCGCGGCTTCGTGGCCACCCAGTTCGAGATCGCCGTGCTGCTGGCCCTGCTGGCATCGGCGGTGGTGTTGCCGCACCTGCTCTGCTATCCGGTCTACGCGCAACACCTGCCATGGCTGACGTTGAACCTGTGGTGGCTGGGCCTGGTTCCGCTGGGCTGGTTGTCGGCGGCCTGCGCCTTCGCCTACTGGTGGGCGCGCGATCCGGAAGACGGCTCGCTGGCGGGGGACCTGACCATCGTCGTGGTCACCGCCGCGCTCGGCGGCTATCTGCTGTGGCTGGCCCAGCCGCTGGACAGCAGCCACGGCCCGGGCCTGCTGCAGGTGGCCGGCGTGATCCTGCTGGCGATCCCGCTGGCATGGCTGTGGACCCGGCTGCGCGGCAACCATCCAGCCCAGGATCGGGTGCACTATACGATCAGCCTCACCTTCCTGCTGAAATGCCTGCTGCTGTTCCTGCTGCTCGGCGTCGCCGACCTGCTCGGCTGGTTCCTTGCCTGGCTGCTGGAATCGGGCGCCCTGCACGGCCCGGCGCTGAACGGCGCGGGCCTGATCGCGCTGCTGGTGGCGGTGGCGCGGTTCGCCCTGCCGGCGCTGCAGCCGCACAACGACAAGCCCAGCCTGGCGCGTTTGCCATTGGCCCTGATCGCCAACCTGTGTGGCCTGCTGCTGCTCGGCCTGCTGCTGTTGTTCTGGCTCAGCGCGCTGCAATACCTGCTGTTCTTCATGGACACCACGTCCGCCGCAGCGGCCTGGCTGCGCTGGCTGGCGGTGGTGGTGCCATGTCTTGCCTACGCGGGCCTGACCGGACGCAACCTGCAGGCGATCAACCGCTCGTCGCTGCACGCGTTCTATCGCTCGCGCATCGCGCGCACCTACATCGCGGTGGGCAACCAGCCGGTGGCCGCCGCGGGCCCGACGCGCTTCCCCATCTCGCCGCTGCTGTCGAAGGACTCCGCCACCGCGCAGGCGGTGGTCAAGGTGACCGAACTGCTCGACCACGACGATGTGGCCCTGCCCGACTACACGCCGCACCTGCACGGTGGCCCGATCCACCTGATCAACTGTTGCATCAACCAGACCGTCGACGATCGCACCGAGGCATTCAACGCCGATCGCAAGGGCATCTGCCTCACCGTCGGTCCGTTCGGCGTGGAAACCGGAACCCGGCCCGCACAGGCGCTGCCCGCGGGTGCCAGCGAACCGCTGCAAGGCACCACGCTGGCCGAATGGATCGCCATCTCCGGTGCCGCCGCCGGTTCCGGCATGGGTTCGATGACCCGCCCCGGGGTGGCCGTGCTGACCTTCCTCAGTGGCCTGCGGCTCGGCTACTGGTGGCGCAACCGGCTCGGCAAGCCGTCGCTGTCATGGTCGTGGCTCGGCAAGTCGCGGGCGGCTCTGCAGGAAATGCTGGCGCGCTTCCCCGGCCTGCAGGGTCCGGTGTGGTACCTGTCCGACGGCGGGCATTTCGACAACACCGGCGTCTATGCCCTGCTCAAGCGCGAGCTGAAGCTGATCGTGCTGGCCGATTGCGGCGCCGATCCGAACTACCTGTTCGCCGACGTCGAGAACCTGATCCGCAAGGCGCGCATCGACTACGCCGCCATCATCGAATTCATCGACCCGGCCAGCCTCGCGCCGGGCACCGTCGAGCCCGCACTGCTGGCCCGGCTCGGCACGCCGGACAGCGTGATGCCGGGGCCGGGCACGCAAAGCCTGCTGTTGGCGCGCATCCGCTACCACAGCGGCAACACCGGCGCCCTGCTGGTGGTGAAGCCGCGCCAGCCGGCGGATTCGCCGCTCGACATCGTCGGCTACGCCAACCGCGACATGCGCTTCCCGCAGCAGGGCACGGAAGACCAGTTCTTCGACGAGGCGCAGTGGGAAAGCTATTGCCAGCTGGGCGAACTGCTGGGCCGGCCGCTCGATCGCGCCACCCTCGACGCGATCCCCGTGCTGGCCCTGGAAGGCGTCGCCGCCAGCATCGGCCCGCTCGCCCCGGACGTGCAGAAGAGCGCGATGTCGCTGCGCCAGCGGGTCACCGCCACGGTCGGCGCCTCGCTCGGGCTGAGCGCGATCGCCGGCCTGGCGCTGGCCGGCTGGCAGGCGTGGGACGCCCATCTGAAACAGGGCATCGAGCAGCAGAAACTGGTCACCGAGGCCGCCCGCGACCTGGGCAAGGCGATCGGCGACGACGCCGCCTTCGATGTCGGCATGGATGCCTCGGTGCAGCTGTTCCGCGCCCAGGCCGGGGCGCCGCCGTACCCGGATTCGATCCGCCTGATGGTGGACGGCCTCGTCGATTCGCTGCAGGCGAAATGCGCCAAGCTGCCACCGGGCCAGCTTGCACTCAACTGCAACAACGACCTGACCATCCTCGGCGGCGCACCCTCGCTGACCCGCTGGGAACGCGCCATGGTCGGCTACCGTGACTGGCCACCGGTGGTGGCGCTCGATCCCGATGCACCCGTCGTGGCGGGCGCGAACACGTCTTCGAACGCCGCAGCCCCGACATCCACCACCGACACGACATCCATCACCGTCGACATGCCGTCCGAAAGCCCCCCGCTGGCATCGGCACCGGAACCCGCGAGGGAGGTTCCCCCGCCGCCGCCACCGCCGCCGCCCGAAACGGCAGCACCGCCACCGGTCCGGGCGGCACGCCCGACTCCCGCCACCGCCACGGTCACTCACCCGTCACGGGCGAACGCCGCCACCCTGGCCGACGCTGCACGCCGCGCCTGCACCCAGGGCATCTCGCGCCGCTTCGTGGTCTACACGCAGATCTACGACGAGGCCGAGCGCGCCTCCGCCGAAACCCTGTTGCCCCAGCTGCGCGACCTGGGCGTGGCCACGCCCGGTATCGAGAACGTCACCGCCAGCGCCGCCAGCCACGGCCGCACCCTGCCGTTCCAGTGGCATGTACCCACCGTGCTCTACAGCGATGCCGGCACCCAATGCGCGTCGGCGATCAGCGCATGGATGGGCGCCACCCGCCCGTTCGCCTCGCCCCGCGCGCCCCAGGCCGTGCCGTTCCCGCTATCCATCCGCGGCGAACCGAACGTGATCGAACTGTGGATTCCCGGAACGGCGAAGCCGTGAGCGCCCGGTGCGACCGCTCATCGCGCGCGCGCGCCGACCCCGCGACTCAGTGCTGGATCGGGAAGGTCTGCGCGTTGCCGGGTGCCGAGGTCGGCGCGGCATGGCCTGATGCCGGGGTGGCGGTCGGCGCGCGCGCGCCGCACTGATACGCGCCCCACGGCTGCGATCCCGCGTCGGGTTCGGCCAGCGGCTTGATCGTGTCGGCATTCATCTTGGCGGCCTCGTTGCGGGCCAGCACTTCCAGTTCGTCGCGCACCTTGATGTCGTTGCGGTCGACCGGGCCGACGTGATCCATCACCGAGACGGTGACCTTGCCCAGGTCGCGACAGGCAGAGACGTCGCCGCTCCAGGCGGTGCGCACGTTCTTCGCCGCCGGGTCCATGGTGATGCCCCAGTTGCAGGCGCTCAACAGCAACACGGGGACGAGCAACAGCAGGGTCTTGCGCATGGAGGGCTCCGCAGCAGTGACTTGGAATAGGAAAGAGGCCGGAACTTGCGATCCGGCCTCCATCGTAACGCGGTGGCGCGGACGCGTCCCGCGGCGGCCGCACGACATGCGGCGCCGGTTCATGCCGGCGCCGCCTGCGGGCTCACTTGGCCGGCTTCGCCGCCACCGGCTTGCCGTCGGCATCGAGCACCTGCACCTGGCCGAGCTTGAGCGCGCGGATCGGCGACTCGATCTTCGCCAGGTCGCCGACGATCACCCAGGTCAGCTGGTCCGGATGGATGATCTGCTTCGCTGCCGCTTCCACCGCGGCATCGGTCTGCCCCTCGATGCGCGACTTCAGGGTCTGCACGTAGTCATCCGGGCGGTGATACAGGGCGATGCCCTGCATCGCGCCCATCACCGCCGAGGTGGTCTGGTACTCGCCCGGCATGCTGCGCACGTCGCCGACCTTGACCTTGCTGATCTCGGCATCGGTCAGCGGCTTGTCGCCGATCACGCCGTTGGCCTCCTTCAGCATTTCGGCGATCGACGGCGCGGTCTTGTCGGTCTGCACCGGCGCGTACAGCATGAACGGACGCTGCCCCACCGCGTTCTGCAGGAAGCTGAAGGCGCCGTAGGCCCAGTGCTTGTCCTCGCGCAGGTTCATGTTGAGGCGCGAGGTGAAGGTGCCGCCGAAGGCACCGTTCATGGTCTGGATTTCCAGGTTGTTGGCCGCTTCGGTGGAAGGCGCCAGGCTGCCGGCGAGGATCAGCGTCTGCTGCGCTCCGGGACGATCGACCAGGAACACGCGCGCCTGCGACGGCGGCGTGACCTGGCCGATGTTCTTCACCGGCACCTTGCCGGCCGGTGCTTTCCAGTCGCCGAACACCGCGTTCAACTGCGGAATGATCTTGTCCAGCGTGGTGTCGCCGGCGACCAGGATCTTCACGTTGTCCGGGCGGATGTAGTCGTCCATGAAGCTGTGCATGTCGGCCGCGGTCAGCGACTTGATCGACGCCTCGGTGCCCGAACCGGTGAACGGGATCGCGTAGGCGTGGCCCTGGCCGTACAGCAGCGGCGGCAGGGTGCGCAGGGCGATGCCGGTGGGCTGGCTCTTTTCCTGGGCGATGCGCGCCAGCCACTGGCCGCGCAGGCGACTGGTGTCGCCGTCACGGAAGGCCGGGTTGCGCACGATGTCGGCGAACAGGTCCAGCGACGGCTTGAGCTGGTCGTCCAGCGCGTTCAGCGAGGCATTGCAGTAGTCCAGCCCGCAACCGCTGGCGATGATCGCGCCCAGGCGCTGCTTGCGCTTGGCGATCTCCACCGAGTCCAAAGTCTTGGTGCCTTCGTCGAGCATGTTCATGGTGAAGCTGGAGGTGCCCAGCTTGCGCCCCTGGTCGGCGGCGAAGCCCGCGTCGAACAGCAGCTGCAACTGCACCGCCGGCACCGTATGGCGTTCGGCCAGGACCACCTCGATGCCGTTATCGAGCTTGCCCCGCTGCAGCTCCGGGAAGCTGAGGTCGGGGAAGCTGCTGACCTCGGGCACGCCCTTGCTGCGGTCGACGTCGCTGGCCACCGTCTTGTAGTCACCCTTGGCCGAAAGCACCGGTGCCGGCGCGCCGGTGGCCGCGGCACGACCGGCCATCTTGGCCATGTCGGTGGCGTCGACCTTGCCCGGCACGACGGTCAGGGTGTAATCACCCTTGCTGATCCACTTGTCGGCCACCGCCTTGACGCTGGCCGGAGTCGCCGCCATGAACGCGTTGAAGTCCTTCAGGTACTGCCCCGGATCGCCGTGATACAGCTGGCCCTGGGCGAGGATCGAAGCCTGCGTGTTGACCTTTTCCAGGCCGCGCACGAAGGAGGCGCGCGTCTCGGTCTTCACCCGCGCCAGTTCGTCGGCGGTGGGGCCGGTTTTCAGGAATTTCTGCCACTCGTCGGCAATCGCGGCCTCGACCTTCGCCGGGTCGACACCCTTTTTCACGTCGACCTGCAGGTTGAACATGCTGGCCAGCACGTGCTGCTCGACATCCACCGAGACGTCGTCGGCCAGCTTGTCCTGGTAGACCAGCCGCTGGTACAGCCGCGAGGTCTTGCTGCCGCCGAGCACGGCGGCGGCCAGTTCCAGCAGGTTCTCGTCGTTGTTGCCGCGACCGGGCACGTTCCACTCGCGGTAGATGCGGGTCTGCGCCACGTTGTCGGTCATGGTGCCCCGGGTGGAGCTGTCGCGGGGGGCGATCCACGGCTGCGGACGCGGCACCTGCGGGCCGGCGGCGATGTCGCCGAAGTACTTCTGCATCTTTTCCTTCGCCACCGCCGGCGTGATGTCGCCGGACAGCACCACCACCGTGTTCGCCGCGCCGTAGTAGTCGCGGAACCACTGCTTGACGTCACCCAGCGAGGCGGCGTTCAAGTCGTCCATCGAACCGATGGTGTCGTGGTGGTAGGGATGATTGGCCGGGAACGCCTCGGCCTGGATCAGTTCGCCCGCGCGGCCGTAGGGCTGGTTCTCGCCCTGGCGCTTCTCGTTCTGCACCACGCCGCGCTGCTCGTCCAGCTGCGGCTGGCCGATCGCGCCCAGCAGGTGTCCCATGCGGTCGGACTCCATCCACAGTGCCATGTCCAGCGCGCTGGTCGGCACCGTCTCGAAATAATTGGTGCGATCGAGCCAGGTGGTGCCGTTCTGGTCGGTGGAGCCGGCCAGCTCGAACGGCTTGAAGTACTCGTCCTTGTGGTTCTCCGAGCCCTGGAACATCAGGTGCTCGAACAGGTGCGCGAAACCGGTCTTGCCCTTCGGCTCATACGACGAACCGACGTGATACCAGACGCTGACCGCCACCACCGGCGCCTTGTGGTCTTCGTGCACCACCACGGTGAGGCCGTTGGGCAGGGTGAAGCGGCTGTAGGCCAGCTCGGGAATCTGCTGCGAGGCGGCGGCAGTCGTCGCGGCCGCCGCGGGAGCCGCCCATGCCAGCGGCACGCCGCCAGCCAGGGTGAGCGCGCCGGCGATCAGCAGAGCGAGTGGTTTCTTTGTCACGGTGAACCTCCTGTTTCACGGATAAGTCGACACAGGCTAGCGGTGCGGGACAGGTGTCGCAAATGACTTGCGGCAGGGTCCGCCCGGGGCGTCCGCCCGCATGTCCGGCTGTCCGGCGGCGGTCGACAACGGTGTCCGCGGACAGGATTGTTCGCCCGGGGCCGCCGTGATGAGCGCGTCAAATCAAGCACTTGGGGCGTTTGCAACCGTTGGCACGCGGATTGCTCTTATGTCCGTGCAGGGACTCTTCCCCCATTCGTCGGAGACAAGCTCATGAAATTCGAAACCCTGATGTTGCGCGGACTGTTCATCGCCTGCCTGGCGGTATGCGGCCTGATCTTCGGCGCGATGGTGACCACCACGCCGGCCTCGATACAGCTGGCCGGCAGCCATTCCCTGCGGACCATCCTGCTGGCGGCACCGAGCAGTTGCGCCTTGCCGCCCGACGGCGTGATGTGCGCCCAGCTCGGCACGGCGTCGCCGCTCAACGGTTGATCCCGGGCGATGCCGTACGGCGATAATGGCGGATGCTCCACGTCATCCTGTTCAATCCCGAGATCCCGCCGAACACCGGCAACGTGATTCGCCTGTGCGCGAACACCGGCGCTGGGCTGCATCTGATCCGCCCGCTGGGCTTCGAACTTGACGATGCCCGCCTGCGCCGCGCCGGGCTGGACTACCACGAGTACGCAAGGCTCGCGGTGCACGACGACCTGGCCAGTTGCCTCGATGCGATCGGTGCGCCCAGGGTGTTCGCCTTCACCACCCGCGGCCGTGTCGCCCATGTGGAGGCGCGTTTTGCCGACGGCGACGCCTTGCTGTTCGGCTGCGAAACCGCCGGACTGCCGGCGGCCGTGCTCGAGGCGATTCCCGCCGAACAACGCCTGCGCCTGCCGATGCATCCGGACAGCCGCAGCCTGAACCTGTCGAACACGGTGGCCGTGGCCGTCTACGAGGCATGGCGGCAACTCGGCTTCGTTGGAGCCGGGAGCCAGGAATAGGGAATCGGAAGAGCGCTCTTCCGCGAGGTTGAAGGGGGCGGGCGCCACTGCTTTTGCCCTTGCCTGTCCGACTCCCTATTCGCCATTCCCGGCGGCGCCCGCGCCGCCCCGCTACAATCGGCAGATGAACGCCGCCACTCCCAACTCCTGGTTGCCGCAACCGCTGCGCAAGCTTGCCGGCCGTGCGCTGGAAACCGCGCTGAACCACACCTTGTCGCTCGATCCGGACACGCAGCAGAAGCTGGCCGCACTGAATGGACGCAGCGTGCAGCTGCATCTGCGCGGCCCCGAGATCGCGCTGGCCATCACCGTCGAGGACGCCCGCCTCAAGGTGGGCCCGCCGCAGGTGGATGACCAGCTGAAGGTCGCCGCCTCACCGGGCAGCCTGCTGGCGATGATGTTCCGCCGCGACGACGACGGCATCGCCCCGGGCAAGGTGGAGATCGCCGGCGATGCCGAGCTGGCGCGCCGGCTGGAAAAGCTGGCCAGCAAGTTCGCTCCCGATTTCGAGGAGGCGTTCGCGCGCACGTTCGGCGACGTGCTCGGCGTGCCGCTGGCCAGGACGGTGCGCAAGGGCCTGGCCCACGCCCGCGAAACCGCCAGCCACCTCACCGAGGATGGCGCGGACTGGTTGCGCGACGAGGCGCGCGTGGCGATGGCGCCGGGCGAGGTGGAGGGTTTCCTCGACGGCGTGGACGAGCTGCGCGAACGCAGCGAACGACTCGAATCGCGCGTGCAGCGACTGCTGCAGCGCGTGTCGGGCAGCGCCGCGTGACGCCGCTGAAGGTCGTGCCGCGGCTGCTGCGGGTCGCCTCGGTGCTGCTGGCGTATCGGCTCGACGAACTGGTCGACGCGGCGCACCTGTACCGTCCGCTGAAGCTGCTGCGGCCGCTGGTGGCGAAACCGCACGTCGACATCCGCGGCTTGCCGCGCGGCGCGCGCCTGCGTCATGCGCTGACCGAACTGGGGCCGATCTTCGTCAAGGCCGGCCAGGTGTTGTCGACCCGCCGCGACCTGGTGCCGGCCGACATCGCCGACGAGCTGGCCCTGCTGCAGGACCAGGTCGCGCCGTTCCCGGGCAGCGAAGCCCGCGCGATCGTCGAGCAGGAACTGAAGCTGCCGATTGGACGTCTATACGCCCGTTTCGACGAGACCCCGCTGGCCTCCGCCTCGATCGCCCAGGTGCATGCCGCCACCTTGCACGACGGCCGCGAGGTGGTGGTCAAGGTGCTGCGCCCGGGCATCGATGCGCAGATCGCCCGCGACGTGAAACTGCTGCGTTCGCTGGGCGAACTGGCCCAGCGCTGGCACCCGAACGCCGACAAGATCCGTCCGCTGGACGTGGTGGCCGAAGTCGAGAAGATGCTGGAGAACGAGCTGGACCTGCAGCGCGAAGGCGCCAGCGCCAGCCTGCTCCGGCGCAACTTCGCCAGCGGCGTGGACCTCTACGTGCCTGAAGTGCACTGGGACCTGACCGCCACCCGCGTGCTCACCCTGGAGCGGGTGCACGGCCTCAGCAGCGACGACATCGCCGCGATCGACGCCGCCGGGCTCGACCGCAAGGCGCTTGCCGTCAAGGGCGTGCGGGTGTTCTACGAGCAGGTGTTCCGCGACAACTTCTTCCACGCCGACGCCCACCCCGGCAACATCTGGGTCGACCCGGCGCGCACCCGCGAACCGCGCTTCATCGCGCTGGATTTCGGCATCATGGGTTCGCTGCCCGAAGCCGACCAGTATTGGCTGGCGCAGAACTTCATCGCGCTGTTCGAACGCGACTACGCCCGCATCGCCAAGCTGCACGTGGACGCGGGCTGGATGCCCGCCGACGTGCGGCTGGACGAGCTGGAAGCCGCCGTGCGCACGGTGTGCGAGCCGTACTTCACCCGCCCGTTGTCGCAGATCTCGCTGGCCGAGCTGGTGGTGAAGCTGTTCCAGACCGCGCGGCGTTTCGAGCTGACCCTGCAGCCGCAGCTGATCCTGCTGCAGAAGACCCTGCTGAACATCGAGGGCGTAGGCCGCATGCTCGATCCGGAGATCGACATCTGGGCGGTGGCGCACCCGGTGCTGAAACGCATCCTGCGCGAACGCTACAGCCCGTTGCGCACCTTGCGCGAAGTGCGCAAGCGGTTGCCCGAATGGCTGCACGAGGCACCGCAATTCCCCGAGCTGGTGCGCGACGCGCTGCGCCAGATCGGTCGCGGCGAACGGCGCATGCTGAGCGACCCGCTGGCGCTGAAACTGAGCCTGGACAACGCCCGACGCCAGCACAAGCTGATCGCCTGCAGCCTGCTCGGCAGCACGCTGCTGATCGGCGCGACCCTGCTGGGCACGCTGTCGCCGCACTACGGCATCTGGCCGCCGCTGGGCACCGGCATCGCCGGCCTGCTGGCCTTCGCGACCGGCTGGCCGCGCGCGCGCTGATCGCGGCGAGCGCACCGACCCATGATCGAGATCCTGTACCAGGACGACGCGCTGATCGCGGTGAACAAGCCCGCGAACCTTGCCGTGCATCGCTCGAAGATGGTGGGCAACGCCGAGGAATTCCTGATCGACCTGTTGCGCGAACAGATCGGCGACAACGTCTACCTGGCCCACCGGCTCGACCGCGCCACCAGTGGCGTGCTGCTGGTGGCGCGCAGCAAGGAGGTCGCCGCCGCGCTGGGCGAACAGTTCATGGCCCGCAGCATCCACAAGCAGTACCTCGTGGTGGTGCGCGGCTGGCCCGAACCGGGCGAAGAGGTGATCGACTATCCGCTGCCCGGCTCGCGCGAAACCGGCCCACGCCGCGAGGCACGCACCCGCTACCGGCGCCTCGCCACCATCGAGGTGCCGATCGAACTGGGCCGCTATCCGCAGCAGCGCTACGCGCTGGTTCTCGCCGAACCCGAAAGCGGCCGCTTCCGCCAGATCCGCAAGCACCTGGCGCATATCCACCACCCGGTGATCGGCGATTGCCAGCACGGCCGCGGCGACCACAACCGCCTGTACAAGCAGCATTTCGGCTGTCATCGGATGCTGCTGCACGCATGGCGGCTGGATTTCCACCACCCGGTCACCGGCGTGCCGATGCAGCTGGAAGCTCCGCTGGATGAGGCTTACACGCACCTGCTCGCCCGGTTCGGCTGGCCCCGGCCCGAGGACATCGAAGCACCGGCGAACGACTTCCCGCCACCCCTCGGTCCGTCCTGAGCGTCGCCGCACGGAGGCCAAGTCGAGGAGCACACGGCGCCACGCCCGGCCCACACGGGAAGAAGCCCGTCTCTCGCCCCGCCTTTCGCTTGCCCGTAAACTGCCTGGCATGTTGACCGTCAGCCACATCATCACCCTGCCCGAGTCCGAGCTCGTCGAGCGCTTCCTGCGCGCCGACGGCCCCGGCGGACAGCATGTGAATCGCACCGAGAGTGCGGTGGAGCTGCGCTTCGACGTGGTCAGCTCGCCGTCGCTGCCTGAGGATATCCGCACGCGTCTGCTGGAGCGCCGCGATCGCCGGCTGACCGCCGAAGGCGTGCTGGTGATCCAGGGCCGCCGCTTCCGCGATCAGGGCCGCAATCGCGACGACGTGCGCGAGCGCCTGGTGGAGATCATCCGCGGCGTGCTGGTGCCGCCGAAGAAGCGCCTGGCCACCCGCCCCACCCGCGCCTCGAAGGAACGTCGCCTGGTGGGCAAGCAGCAACGCGGCCAGATCAAGCAGTCCCGTTCACGCAAGCCGGATCTCGAATGAAGGGACAACTGCCCAGCCCCGGGCAACTGCCGCCGGGCATGCCGCATCTGGCCGACAACTGGCGCCGCCGACTCTGTCGAGGCGTACTTCGCCTGTGCGGCTGGAGCCTGGTCGGCGAGTTTCCCGACGTGCGCCGCGCCGTGCTGATCGCCGCACCGCACTCGTCGTGGTGGGATGGCGTGTGGGGCCTGCTGATGAAGGTCGGCATCGGCGCCGACATCCATTTCATGGGCAAGCAGGAGCTGTTCCGCGGCCCGCTGGGCAAGCTGCTGCTGAAGCTGGGCGGCATGCCGATCGACCGCGGCGCCGCCAAGGGCGTGGTCGAGCAGATGATCGACCAGTTGCAGCAGCACGAATCGCTGTGGCTGGGCATCGCGCCCGAAGGCACGCGCAAGCCGGTGGCGCGCTGGAAGAGCGGCTTCTGGCGCATCGCCCACGAGGCCGGCGTACCCATCGTCACGGCCTGGTTCAACTATCCGGACAAGACCATCGGCGTCGGCCCGCTGTTCCACACCAGCGACGACCTGGAGGCGGACCTCGCCCGCCTGCGCGCGTTCTATGCGCCGTTCCGGGGCAAGCACCGCAACGTGTGACCGGATGCGGGCGCGCCCTGCCGCCGCGTCAACGCTGCGAATGGCCCGGATCGTCGTGTTCGCGATGGGTCAGCAGGCCGGGCCGCACCAGGTCGATGAAGGCCCGCGCCTCGGCGCTGAGGAACTTGCCCTTGCGCATCACCACGCCGTAGCTGCGCTGGGGGAAGAACTGCTTCATGTTGCGCACCGCCAGCCGTTCGCTGTCGACGGCGGTGATGCAGATGCCGGTGACGATGGAGATGCCCATGCCCATCGCCACGTACTCCTTGATCACGTCCCAGCCGCCGACCTCGATCGCCACGTGGAATGGCACCTGCTGCTGCTGGAACACCAGGTCGACCAGGCGGTAGGTGGACAGCCGCTGTGGCGGCAGGATCAGGCCGTAAGGTGACAGGTCTTCCAGGGTGATCTTTTCCTTGGCCGCCAGCGGATGACCCGGCGGCATGATCAGCATCGGGTCGTAGTGCTGCACCGGCGCCCAGGCGATGTCGTTGGGAACGTCGAGCATCGAGCCCACGGCGAAGTCGGCCTCGTCCGCGCGCAGCATCGCCATGCCGTCCTTGCCGGTGACGTTGGCCAGCTGCAGCTGCACCGCGGGGAAGCGCTCGCGGTAGCGGCGCACCAGGTCGGGCAGCAGGTACTGGATGGTCGAGGTGCCGGCGGCGATGGTCAGGCGGCCGGCCTGCAGTCCCTTCACCCTGGCCTGGAAGTCGCGGTCCAGCGTGTCCCAGCCTTCGACCAACGGCCGCGCCAGTTCATACAACGCCTCGCCTGCGTCGGTGAGGTTGATGCGGCGCCGGCGCCGTTCCAGCAGGCTCATGCCGAGTTCCCGCTCCAGCGCCTGCAATTGCAGGCTGATGGTGGGTTGCGACAGGTACAGCGCCTCGGCCGCGCGGGTCAGCGTACCCAGCTTCACCACGCTGACAAAGGCACGCAACTGCTTGTGCCGATTGCCTTTGTAGTAATAGCGCCCGCCGTTCTCCGTCGACGCGACCTCGCCGCGCTTCTTTGCTGCGCTGCGGCGCGGCTTTTTCGGTCCGTTCAGCGACGCGTCGTGCTTTTTCATCGCCATATTTCAATATCTTGGAGTACGTATTGCATTTGCTCATAGTAATGATTGAAACATTCACTTTGTCAAATAGCTGATTTGTACCTAGCTTCGAGTCATTCCCGACACGGAGCGACACCATGGCAGTACCGCAGGAAAGACTCGAACTCGGCGCCATCGAGATTCATGCCGACGCGGCCGGTTACGCGAGCATCCTGACCCCGGCAGCGCTGGCCTTGCTGGCCCGGCTGCACCGCCGCTTCGAACCGACCCGCCAGAAGTTGCTGCAGGCGCGGCGCGAGCGCCAGGCGACGTACGACGCCGGCGGCCTGCCCGACTTCCGCGCCGACACGGCGGCGATCCGCGAATCGGACTGGAGCGTGGCGCCGATCCCGCCGGCGCTGCGTGACCGTCGCGTCGAGATCACCGGCCCGGTCGAGCGCAAGATGATCATCAACGCGCTGAATTCCGGCGCGAAGGTGTTCATGGCCGACTTCGAGGACTCCTCGGCGCCGACCTTCGCCAACCAGCTCGACGGCCAGCTCAACCTGCGCGACGCGGTGAATGGCTCGATCGACTTCACCTCACCCGAGGGCAAGCACTACCGCGTGGGCGACAACCCCGCCGTGCTGGTGGTGCGCCCCCGCGGCTGGCACCTGCACGACAAGTTCTTCAGCGTGGATGGCGAGCCGATGTCCGGCGCCCTGGTCGACTTCGCCCTGTTCGTGCTGCACAACGCCCGCGCCCTGCACAGCCGTGACCGCGGCCCGTATTTCTACCTGCCGAAACTCGAGGCGATGGAGGAGGCCGCGCTGTGGGACGCGGTGATGGCCGACGCCGAGAACGAACTGCAGCTGCCGGTAGGCACGATGAAGGCCACCGTGCTGATCGAGACGCTGCCGGCGGCGTTCCAGATGCACGAGATTCTGCATGCGCTGCGCCGTCGCGCGGTCGGCCTCAATTGCGGCCGCTGGGATTACATCTTTTCCTACCTGAAAACCCTGCGCGGCCATCGCGACCGCCTGCTGCCCGAGCGCAGCCAGGTGCAGATGACCGCGCCGTTCCTGAAGGCGTATTCCGAACTGCTGATCCAGACCTGCCATCGTCGCGGCGCGTTCGCGATGGGCGGCATGGCCGCGCAGATCCCGATCAAGGGCGACGAAGCCGCCAACGAGGCGGCGCTGGCCAAGGTGCGCGCCGACAAGCTGCGCGAGGTGCAGGCCGGCCACGACGGCACTTGGGTGGCGCACCCGGCGCTGGTGGCCGTGGCGCAGCAGGTCTTCGACCAGCACATGCCCGGCGCCAACCAGCTCGGCGTGCTGCGCCAGGACGTGCAGGTCAGCCGCGAACAGCTGCTCGCCGCGCCCAACGGCACCATCACCCGCGCCGGCTTCGACAACAACGTCGAGGTGTGCCTGCGCTACACCGCCGCCTGGCTCGATGGCCTGGGCTGCGTGCCGATCCATCACCTGATGGAAGACGCCGCCACCGCCGAGATTGCCCGCGCCCAGTTGTGGCAGTGGCTGCATCACGCCGACGGGTCGCACGCGGAGGCCCTGGCATTCCCCGACCACGCACCGATCGACTTCGCCCTGTTCGACCACGCACTGGCCTGCCACACCCACCGACTGCGCGACAGCCAGCATCCCGGCGCCGCCCGCGCCGACGCGGCCGCTGCCCTGCTCTCGGCGATGACCCACGCCGACGTGCTCGGCGACTTCCTCACCCTGCCCGCCTACGACCAGCTTTGATTTTTTCCCTTCTCCCTCCGGGAGAAGGTGCCCGAAGGGCGGATGAGGGTACGAGGTCGAATGCGCTGCCGCGCTTCGCCCGAACCCTCTCCCCAACCCCTCTCCCGTAGGGAGAGGGGCTCAATACCACGGAGCCATGCCATGAAGACCACGACCCTGCCGACCGCCGAACAGATCACCCTGGACTGGAACAACGACCCGCGCTGGACCGGCGTGCAGCGCAACTACTCCGCCGAAGACGTGGTGCGCCTGCGCGGCACCGTGCACGTGGAGCACTCGCTGGCCCGCCATGGTGCCGAGCGGCTGTGGAAATCGCTGCACAAGGAAGACTTCGTCAATGCGCTGGGTGCGCTCACCGGCAATCAGGCGATGCAGCAGGTCAAGGCCGGCCTGCAGGCGATTTACCTGAGCGGCTGGCAAGTCGCCGCCGACGCCAACGTGGCCGGCGAGATGTATCCCGACCAGTCGCTGTACCCGGCCAATTCGGTGCCGCTGGTGGTGAAGCGGATCAACAACACCTTGCTGCGCGCCGATCAATTGCATCATGCCGAAGGCAAGGACGACTGCGACTGGCTGGTGCCGATCGTGGCCGACGCCGAGGCCGGCTTCGGCGGCGTGCTGAACGCGTTCGAGCTGATGAAGGCGATGATCGAGGCCGGCGCCGCCGGCGTGCATTTCGAGGACCAGCTGGCCAGCGTGAAGAAGTGCGGCCACATGGGCGGCAAGGTGCTGGTGCCGACCCGCGAGGCGGTCGACAAGTTGAACGCGGCGCGCCTGGCCGCCGACGTGGCCGGCGTGCCGACCCTGCTGGTGGCGCGCACCGACGCCGACGCCGCCGACCTGCTCACCTCGGACATCGACGACAACGACAAGGCCTTCATCACCGGCGAACGCACCGTCGAAGGCTTCTTCCGCGTCAGGCCCGGCCTGGACCAGGCGATCAGCCGCGGCCTCGCCTACGCGCCGTACGCCGACCTGATCTGGTGCGAGACCAGCAA
The DNA here is from genome assembly GCF_001427365.1 of Rhodanobacter sp. Root561. Classification (NCBI taxonomy): domain Bacteria; kingdom Pseudomonadati; phylum Pseudomonadota; class Gammaproteobacteria; order Lysobacterales; family Rhodanobacteraceae; genus Rhodanobacter; species Rhodanobacter sp. Root561. Next base: position 515,994 of record NZ_LMGH01000001.1, on the reverse strand, counting down.
GCCGAACCTGGACGACGCGCGCCGCTTCGCCGAGGCGATCCACGCGAAGTTCCCCGGCAAGATGCTGGCCTACAACTGCTCGCCCAGCTTCAACTGGAAGAAGAACCTGGACGACGCCACCATCGCCAACTTCCAGAAGGAACTGGGTGCGATGGGCTACAAGTTCCAGTTCATCACCCTGGCCGGCTTCCACAGCCTCAACTACGGCATGTTCGACCTGGCGCACGGTTACGCCCGCCGCCAGATGAGCGCCTTCGTCGAACTGCAGGAAAAGGAATTCGCCGCCGCCGACCGCGGCTTCACCGCGGTGAAGCACCAGCGCGAAGTGGGCACCGGCTACTTCGACGCCGTGACCCAGGCGATCCAGCAGGGACAGTCGTCGACCACCGCGCTGAAAGGCTCGACCGAAGAAGCCCAGTTCAAGCAGGCTTCGGCGGCCTGAAGAACGCGTAGGGGCGCACCCTGTGCGCCCCTACGCCGCCGCTGCCGGCGGCACCAGCGCGATCACGGTCCAGCCGGGCTTCGGCTCCAGTTCGCGCTTGGCCGAGGCCACCCGCAGGGCGCCCTTTTCCTCGACGCCGAACATCAGCACCGTGTTCGAGCCGTATTGCTCGATGAAGTGCGGCCAGTCGAAGGTGGCGCTGAGCCGGGTCGACTTGATCCGCCAGCCCTGTTCCAGCATGTCGGCGAAGCGCCCGTGGGTCATCGTCTCGTCGAACAGTGGCGGCGCCAGCAGGCTGCCGGCGAGCGCGGCGCGGTCGGTGTTTTCCTGGGGCGTGAGGTTGCGCAGGCGGTAGACCCTTTCGCGCCCGAATTCCTGCCGGTAGTGCACGCAGGCCAGCGAGTTGCGCTCGCGATGGGTCGATACCGCCAGCAACCGGCCGATGCCGGTGAGGTCCAGATGACGCTCGGCATGCGGCGAGGCGGGGTTGCCGAAGAAGGTGCTGCGTCCCTCCATCCGCGCGAGGCGGATGCCATCCCAGTCGTCGTCGGCCAGCACCACGCGGAAGCCTGCCTCGTCCAGCGCCTTGCCGATCGCGCGCGCCACGACGTCGGAACCGAAGATCAACAGACCGCGCGGCTCCGGCTCGGCGACCTTCAGCCAGATCGCCAGCGGACGGGCGGTGGCGCTCTGCAGGATCACGGTGCCGATGATCAGGGTGAACACCAGCGGCACCAGCGCCTCGGCACCGGCCACGCCCAGGGCGTCGAGGCGCAGCGCGAACAGCGCCGACACCGATGCGGCCACGATGCCGCGCGGCGCCACCCAGCCGATCAGCGCGCGCTCGCGCCAGCTCAGGCTGCTGCCGAAGCTGGCGATCGCCACGGTCACCGGCCGCACCAGCAGTTGCGCGATCACGAACAGGGTGATGCCGGCGCCCAGCATGCCGTCGGGCAACGGCCATTGCAGCCGGGCGGCGAGCAGGACGAACAGCAGCGACACCAGCACCGTGGTCAGGCTTTCCTTGAAATCCAGGATGTCGTCGATGTGCACGCCGCGCAGGTTGCCCAGCGCGATGCCCATGATCGTCACCGCCAGCAGGCCCGACTCGTGGGTCAGCGTGTTGGAGACGCTGAAGGCCAGCAGCACGGCGGCCAGCACCGCGTAGTTCTGCAGGTATTCGGGAATCATCTGGCGACGCAGGAAGAACGCCATCGTCCACGCCGACAGCGCACCGATACCCACGCCACAGCCGATCGTGGCAACGAAGATGCCGATGGTGTGCCCTTCCTGGCGCGACACGATGGCCTCGTAGATCAGCACCGCGAACAGTGCGCCCAGCGGGTCGATCACGATGCCTTCCCAGCGCAGCGTGTTGGCGATGCGGGCATTCGGGCGCAGGGTGCGCAGCATCGGCGCGATCACCGTCGGCCCGGTCACGCAGGCCAGCGCGCCGAACAGCAGGGCGATCGGCCAGGCCAGTCCGGCGACGAGATGGGCGGCCAGCGCCAGCAGCAGCAGCGACGCCACCGCGCCGTAACTGACCAGCCCGCGCACCGCCTTGCCGATGCCCGGCAATTCGTGGAAGCGCAAGGTCAGGCTGCCTTCGAACAGGATCAGCGCGACCGACAGCGAGACCATCGGGAACAGCAGTTCGCCCAGCAGCTTGTCCGGCTGCAGCACGCCGCTGACCGGCCCCAGGATGATTCCGGCCAGCAGCAGGAACACGATTGCCGGCAGTTTCACCCGCCATGCCAGCCACTGCGCCAGGAAGCCGATCACCAGCATGCCGGCGAGCATCAGGCTGAGCTCGATAGTCATCGCATTCCCTGGGAAGATCCGGGCGCTATCGAAACATGCGCGCTCCTGGACGTCCAGTCACGCAGGTTTTCGCCATCGCTCAGAAGCGGCGGTACTGCAGCGCCTCGGCCAGGTGCTCGCGTTCGAGCAGGGCGGCGCCGCCGTCCAGGTCGGCGATCGTGCGGGCCACCCGCAGCACGCGGTGATAGGCGCGCGCGGACAGGCCCAGCCGCTCCAGCGCGGCCTCGAACCAGCGCCGCTCGGGTGCGCCCAACGCGCAATCGCGCTCCAGCTCACGGGTGCTGATTTCCGCATTGGGCCGACCCGCCCGCATCAGCGATTGCCGTCGCGCGTTGAGCACGCGCGCGCGCACCGTGGCGGAGTCCTCGTCGCGGTCGCTGCGCGGCGCACCCAGGTCGGCCAGGGGCACGGGCGGCACTTCCACGCACAGGTCGATGCGATCCAGCAACGGGCCGGAAATGCGTCCGCGATAGCGCTGGATCTGATCGGGCGTGCACTGGCAGCGGGGGTCGCCGGCGTAACCGCAGGGGCACGGATTCATCGCCGCCACCAACTGGAACTGGGCCGGAAAAGTCGACTGCCGCGCCGCCCGCGAGATCATGATGTGGCCAGATTCCATCGGCTCGCGCAGCACTTCCAGCACGTGCCGGCTGAATTCCGGCAGTTCGTCGAGGAACAGCACGCCGTTGTGCGCCAGCGACACCTCGCCCGGTCGCGGATACGAACCGCCGCCGACCAGGGCCACCGCGGACGCCGTGTGATGGGGGGAACGGAACGGGCGCCGTCGCCAGTGCGCCAGGTCGGTCGTCTGGCCGGCCACCGACAGCACGGCGCAGGTCTCCAGCGCTTCGGACTCGCTCAGCGGCGGCAGGATGCCGGGCAGGCGTTCGGCCAGCATGGTCTTGCCGGTGCCGGGCGGGCCGATCAGCAGCAGGTGGTGGCCACCCACGGCGGTGATTTCCAGCGCGCGACGCGCCTGCAATTGTCCACGCACGTCGGCAAGGTCGGGGCCGTCTTCCGCGCCGCCGTTGCTGGGAATGCCGACCGGCATCGACAGCTCGTGGGCGCCGCGCAACCAGCCGCAGACCTCGGCCAGCGTATCGGCCACGCGCACGTCGACATCGGCCACCAGCGCCGCTTCGGCGGCGTTCTCCCGCGGCACCACCACCCGGCGCCCGCGCGCCCGCGCGCGCAGCAGGGCCGGCAGTACGCCGGATACGCTGCGCAGCGTGCCGCTCAGAGCCAGTTCGCCGAGGAATTCACAGTCGTCGAGTTTCTCGCGCGGCACCTGGCCGCTGGCGGCAAGAATGCCCAGCGCGATCGGCAGGTCGAACCGGCCGCCGTCCTTGGGCAGTTCCGCCGGCGCCAGATTCACGGTGACGCGGCGACCGGGGTATTCGAACGCGGTGTTCTGGATCGCCACGCGCACGCGATCGCGGGCCTCGCGCACCGCAGCCTCGGGCAGGCCGACGATGTTGGTACACGGCAGACCACCGGAAAGATGCACCTCGACCATCACTTGCGGCGCGGCGATCCCTTCCTGCGCACGGCTGAGGGTAACGGCAAGACTCATGCGGCCGCGGGTCGATGGAGCAACGGGAGGGGAAACATGGAGGGCGTGGCGCTGAGGGGCATGGACATGGAACGGCTCCATCAGCAACGCTGAATAAATAACCGCCTCCGATCGTTCTCGGGGTGAGGGTGACGGATCGGAGGCGGCTCCCGGGAGGCGGTTTTACGAACCCGCGCGGGCAGCCACTGCGGCCTCCAACTGGGCCACGTGTCGCTCCAATTCGTCGACCTTGGCGCGCGTACGCGCCAGTACCTGGGACTGGACTTCGAATTCTTCGCGGGTGACCAGGTCGAGGCGGCGCAATCCCTGCGCCAGAACATCTTGGAAGTTGGTTCGCAAATCCTGATGCGCCTGTGCCAACCCTGGCGGTACCAACGACACAAGTCGCAGGGCAATCTGGTCGATATCCTGCCTATCCATCATGGATAGCGCCTCGCACTCGTCGGATTGAATATTAGGTGAATGCAAATCGGCGTCGCCATCGGTACGCTCCATCAATAATTGTAAGGATTGTCCTACACCCGTCGCGATCAGGCGACAATGTTCCGGCAGGCAGGCAAAATGGCCCTCCGACGCAATCGATGCCCTGGCAAGGAACCAAACCCATGAAGCTGGTCGTGGCGATCATCAAGCCGTTCAAGCTGGACGATGTCCGCGAGGCGTTGGCGGAGGTGGGTCTGCAGGGCATCACGGTGACCGAGGTGAAGGGTTTCGGCCGCCAGAAGGGGCACACCGAGCTCTATCGCGGTGCCGAATACGTGGTGGACTTCCTGCCCAAGATCAAGCTGGAAGTGGCGGTGGCCGATGATCAGCTGGACCGGGTGCTGGAGGCGATCCAGAACTCCGCCCGCACCGGCAAGATCGGTGACGGCAAGATCTTCGTCAGCACGCTGGAACAGGTGATCCGCATCCGCACCGGCGAGCTGGATCACGACGCGCTGTAATTTTTTGGCAGCCCGCGCCAGCGCTCGCCGCAAGCGGCTTTCGCCCCGACTTATGCACAACTTGTTGGGTTGACCCTGTCCGGGCCACCCGATATGTTGTGTCCGTCGGTGCCCGACCAGATGCGACATCGGTCGGGCTTAAAAGGGAATCCGGTGTAACTCCGGAACTGCCCCGCAGCGGTAAAGCGGAAACGAACGCCCCCACATGCACTGGCCCTCAGCGGCTGGGAAGCGGGAGCAACTAGGCGGATCGCTCTGATCCTCGTCCGCAAGTCCGAAGACCTGCCGACACAGCGGGACGAACGTGTCCCGTTGCGTAGTGACGGCTTCCGCGGGGAAGTGCGTCGTGAGGCGGTCGCCGCATGGCGTCCGCTTGCGCGTCGCCTCCGGAATCCGTCGCTATCAGGCCCTGCGCGCGGGAGCAGGCGTTTGATGTCCTTCGCCGGAGCCAACCGCCATGCAAGCCCTCGATACCGCCGAACGCGAGCGCGCCGTCGCGCGCGCCGAATCCCCCAGCCCGTCCGCCGATGAAGCCGCGTTCGCGCTGACCCCGCCGCACAGCGCGGCCTCCATGCACGTGACCAAGCGCAACGGTGGCCAGGAAGCCGTCGATGTCAACAAGATCGTGCGCGCGGTGACGCGCAGCGCCGAAGGTTTGCACGGCGTCGATCCGCTACGGGTCGCGCTGAAGACCATCGGCGGCCTGTACGACGGCGCCACCACGCAGGAACTCGATCAGCTGTCGATCCGCACCGCAGCCGCCTTGACCGCGGAGGAGCCCGAGTACGGCCAGCTCGCCGCGCGCCTGCTCGGCGCCTACATCGACAAGGAGGTCAGCGGCCAGGAAATCCAGAGCTACTCGCAGTCGATCGCGCGCGGTGCCGAGCTGGGCATCCTCAACGATCGTTTGCGCGACTTCGTGGCCGCCAACGCGCGCAAGTTGAACGACGCGATCGACCCGCTGGCCACCCGCCGTTTCGAATACTTCGGTCTGCGCACGGTGTACGACCGCTACCTGCTGCGCCACCCGCGGCAGCGCCTGGTGATCGAGACGCCGCAGCACTTCTTCATGCGCATCGCTTGTGCGCTGGGCGGCAACGAGATCGGTGAGACGCTCGAACTCTACCGGCTGCTGTCCTCGCTGGAATACATCGCCAGCTCGCCCACCCTGTTCAACGCCGGCACCGCGCACGAGCAGCTCAGCTCGTGCTACCTGCTCGATTCGCCGGTCGATTCGCTGGAGTCGATCTACGACAAGTACGCCGACGTGGCCAAGCTCAGCAAGTTCGCCGGCGGCATTGGCCTGGCCTATTCGCGGGTGCGTTCGCGCGGCTCGCTGATCCGCGGCACCAACGGCCACTCGAATGGCCTGCTACCGTGGCTGAAGACGCTGGATGCATCAGTCGCCGCGGTGAACCAGGGCGGCAAGCGCAAGGGCGCGGCCTGCGTGTATCTGGAATCATGGCACGCCGACATCGAGGATTTCCTCGAACTGCGCGACAACACCGGCGACGATGCGCGCCGCGCGCACAATCTCAACATCGCGAACTGGATTCCCGACGAATTCATGCGCCGGGTCGAGAGCGACGGCGACTGGTCGCTGTTCGATCCGAAAGTGGTGCCGCACTTCGTCGACAGCTGGGGCGAGGCGTTCGACGCCGCGTACCGCAAGGCCGAAGCCGACGGCCTCGCGGTGAAAACCGTGAAGGCACGCGAGCTGTACGCCCGCATGATGCGCACGCTGGCGCAGACCGGCAACGGCTGGATGACGTTCAAGGATCGCTGCAATGCCACGTCCAACCAGACGGCCAAACCCGAAAACGTGATCCACCTGTCCAACCTGTGCACCGAGATTCTCGAAGTCAGCTCGGTCAATGAGACGGCCGTGTGCAACCTCGGCTCGGTGAACCTGGCGCGGCACGTGCGCGATGGCGCGTTCGACTTCGAACAACTCGCCTCGACCGTGCGCACGGCAGTGCGCCAGCTCAATCGGGTGATCGACCTCAACTACTACCCGATCGCCACCGCGCGCACCGCGAACATGAAGTGGCGGCCGGTGGGCCTCGGCGTGATGGGTCTGCAGGACGTGTTCTTCAAGCTGCGCCTGCCGTTCGACTCGGCCGAGGCGCTGGCGCTGTCCACCCGAATCGCTGAGGAGATCTACTTCAACGCGCTGTCGCAGTCGTGCGAACTGGCCGAAGCCGAAGGCGCCCATCCCGGTTTCGCCGAAAGCCGCGCGGCCAGCGGCGGGCTGCAGTTCGACCACTGGCCGCAGGCCACGCCACACGACGACACGCGCTGGGATGCGCTGCGCGAACAGATCAGGCAACACGGCCTGCGCAACTCGTTGCTGATCGCGATCGCGCCCACCGCAACGATCGCGTCCATCGCCGGCTGCTACGAATGCATCGAGCCGCAGGTGAGCAACCTGTTCAAGCGCGAGACGCTGTCCGGCGATTTCCTGCAGGTGAACCGCCATCTGGCCGACGAACTGAAGGCGCTGGGATTATGGACGCCCGAAGTTCGCGACGCGATCAAGCTGGCGGAAGGCTCCGTGCAAGGCATCAACGCGCTCCCCGAGCGCCTGCGCCAGATCTACCGCACCGTATGGGAACTGCCGCAGAAGGCGCTGATCGAACTGGCCGCTTCGCGCGGCGCATACATCGACCAGAGCCAGTCGCTGAACCTGTTCATGGAAAACCCGAACATCGGCCAGCTGAGCTCGATGTACATGTACGCGTGGAAGGCCGGCATCAAGACTACCTACTACCTGCGCTCGCGACCGGCGACGAAGATCGCCAAGACCACCGTCTCGTCGTTGCCCGACCAGGCCCAGGCCACCGCCGCGGTGTTTTGTTCACTGGAGAACCCGGAGTATTGCGAAGCCTGCCAATAACGCGAGAGGTGTCGCGATGAAACGCTACCGGAACCTCGACGGCAACTCCGGCGTCGCCGCCTACGAGTGCGGTGACGGTTTCATCCGCATCCGCTTCGTCAATGGCGACACCTACGAATACACCGACAAGGCCACCGGCCCCGAGCACGTCGCGAACATGCAGCAACTCGCGCGTGCCGGCCGCGGTCTCGCCACCTATGTCAGCCGCTTCGTGCATGGCGACTATGCGCGAAAGTTGTAAGGCACCCCACCGTCATTCCTGCGAACGCTGGAATCCAGCGTCTTCCGGCGCGACGCAGAGGCACTGGGTCCCGGCGTTCGCCGGAATGACGGCGTGGGGGTCACACGCCTATTTCCGCATATAAGTCACGCCAATACGGATTGGATTTCTCGATGAGCTCGATCTTCCAGACCCGCTTCCACGCCTTGATCGCCTTCTCGCGCGTGATGGCGGATTCCATCGTTTCATGCAGCTCGAACCAGACAAGATCGTGCACGTGATGTTGCCTGGTAAAACCCTCGACCACGTTGTTTCGATGCTGCCAGATGCGTGCCGGGAGATCGGAGGTTACGCCAGCGTACAACGTGCCGTTGCGCTGGCTGGCAAGCAGGTAGACACACGGTTGGCGCTCCCTCATTCCCATCTTCTCCGCAACCCTTCAATCCCGTCACTCCAGCGAAAGCTGGAATCCAGCGCCTTCGGTTTCCACCGTGACAACGCGTAGGCAAAAGTCGCTGGATCCCGGCTTTCGCCGGGATGACGGCTTAAAAGGCATCCGCGCCGCATCGGTTGCCAACCATCCAAGGAAAACATCCATGTCCGCCCACCCTACCCGCAACGCCCACATCCTCGATCCCGGTTTCGAACTCACCCTGCGCCCGATGCGCTATCCCGGCTTCTACGAGATGTACCGCAACGCGATCAGGAACACCTGGACGGTCGAGGAGGTCGACTTCTCGATGGACACGCGCGACCTCGACACGAAGATGTCGCCGGCCGACCGCCACCTGATCCAGCGCCTGGTGGCCTTCTTCGCCACCGGCGACACCATCGTGTCGAACAATCTGGTGTTGAACCTGTACCAGCACATCAACGCGCCGGAAGCGCGCATGTACCTGTCGCGCCAGTTGTACGAGGAAGCGCTGCACGTGCAGTTCTATCTCACCCTGCTCGACACCTACATCCCTGACCCTGCCGAGCGCAACGCCGCGTTCGCGGCGATCGAGACGATTCCGTCGATCCGGCAAAAGGGCGCGTTCTGCTTCAAGTGGATCGACTCGATCCAGGGCATGCAGCAGCTGGAGACGCGCGCGCATCGCCGCCAGTTCCTGCTCAACCTGATCTGCTTCGCCGCCTGCATCGAGGGGCTGTTCTTCTACGCTGCGTTCGCCTACGTCTATTACCTGCGCTCGCGCGGCCTGCTGCACGGCCTGGCGGCCGGCACCAACTGGGTGTTCCGCGACGAGAGCTGCCACATGGCGTTCGCCTTCGAGGTGGTGCGCACCGTGCGCGAGCAGGAGCCGGAACTGTTCGACGCGGACATGCGCGCCCAGGTCGAGGAGATGATGGAAGAAGCCATCGCCTGCGAAACCCGCTTCGCCGAAGACGTGTTGTCCGGCGGCGTGGCCGGCATGTCGGTGCAGCACATGCGCCAGTACCTGGAATACTGCGCCGACCAGCGCTTCACCCAGCTCGACCTGCCGAAGAAGTACGGCGCAAAGAACCCGTTCGACTTCATGGACCTTCAGGACGTGCAGGAACTGGCCAACTTCTTCGAGCGCCGGGTGTCGGCCTACCAAGTCGGCGTACAGGGCGAGGTGGCGTTCGACATGGCGTTCTGAGCGGGGACCGGGGATACGGAAAGGCGGGCGGAGTCGGAGCATCACCCGGCCTTGATCGAACGGCACTTGACTACGTCTGTAGTCATGGCGTAGCTTGCCTACAACTGTAGTCAAGCGGAACCCGTCATGCGCAAACCCTCCATCGGCGACCAGGAACTGGCGCTGCTGCAGCACATCGATGAAAGCGGCGCGGCCTCGGTCGGCGAAGTCGCCGCCAGCTTCGGCGAGCCGCGCGGGCTGGCCCGCTCCACCGTGCTGACGATGATGGAGCGGCTGCGCGGCAAGGGCTTTCTCAAGCGCAGGCAACTGCGCGGCATGTTCCGCTACAGCACGGTCACCGGCGCCGGCGAGGCGATGCGCAGCGCGGTGGGCAGCTTCGTCGAAAAGACCCTGAGCGGCTCGGTCTCGCCGTTCGTGGCGTGGATGTCCGAGCGCGCCGAGGTCAGCGACGACGAACTGGCCGAGCTGGAAGCGCTGGTGTCCCAGCTGCAGTCACGCCGCAAGGAGTCGTGAGATGGACGCACTGAACGCGCTGGCCGAGACCCTGCTCACCCGCATGCTGTGGACGTCCATCCAGGCAATCGGCCTGATCGGCCTGGTCTACCTGCTTGGACGATTGCTGCCGCGCTTGTCGTCGGCGATGCGCTGCACCTTGTGGTGGCTGGTTGGCGCCCAGCTGGTGCTGGGCCTGCTGTGGCATGCACCGGTGGAACTTCCGTGGTTGCCGGCGCCGGCGGTGGAAGCGACGGTGCAGGTTGCTCATCCGGTCTCCTATAACGCCACGGTGCTGGCCGGCCATGAGACCGTGCTGCATACCTCACCCACCGTCGTGGCCACCACACCCGTGCTCTCCTGGCGTGCCGCCGTGGTCGCGCTGTGGCTGGCCGCGCTGCTGTGGCTGGCCTCGCGCAGCCTGCGCGAATGGCGCGCCACGCGACAGGTTCTGCACGACTCGCAAGCGATCGGCGACCGGGCGATGCAGGCGCTGTGCCTGCGCAAGTCCCGCCAACTCGGCCTGCGCCGCTGCCCGCAGCTTCGCGTATCGGACGCGATCGTGTCGCCCCAGGTCATCGGCCTGTGGCAGCCCACCGTGCTGCTGCCGGCGCGCGACGCGCTGAATGCCGACGAGTCCTCGATGGCGCTGGCCCACGAACTTGTCCACCTGCGCCGCGGCGACCTCTGGCTGGGCTGGATTCCGGCGCTCGCGCAGTGGCTGTTCTGCTTCCACCCGCTGGTGCGCTGGGCGATGCGCGAATACGCACTGAACCGCGAGTCGGCCTGCGACGCGCAGGTCGTGCAGCACGACCAGGCCACGCCACAGGACTACGGCCGCCTGCTGTTGCGCCTCGGCGTGGCGCAACCCGTCCATGCCGGCCTGGCCGGCGCATCCCCCACCTTCCACAACCTGAAGAGGCGACTGACCATGCTTCAGCAAACCGCAAACCAGCCAACGTCCCGCACACGCGGCTGGCTGCTCGTCGCCGCGATCGCCCTGATCGGCGTGCTGCCCTACCGCGTCACCGCCGCCAGCAACCAGCACGACAACGCCAAGGCGGCGGTGACCAGCACGGCGGCAGTGGCACCGTTGGCACCGTTGGCACCGCTCGCCCCCATGGCGCCGATGCATTCGTCCGCCCCGTCCGTCACGCCGCCACCACCGCCACCGGCCCCGCCGGCACTACCGGCGATGAGCCCACCCCCGCCGCCACCGCCGCCTCCCGCGCCGCCGGCACCGCCTCGCGACAGCGGCTTCTCCGCGCGGCACGTCAGCATCGACACCACGGATCACGCGAACAATGGCTTCGCCCTGTTCAATGGCGACTCGATGATCACCATCAACGGCTCGAACGCCGATCTCGATACAGTGAAGAAGCTCCGCGCCACCAACAAGTCGATACTGTGGTTTCGTCGCGGCAGCGAGGCCTACGTGATCCACGACAAGGCCATGCTGGAACGTGCCAGCCGCATCTACGCACCGGTGACCGCGCTGGCCCGGCAACAGGGCGAGCTCGCCGGCCAGCAGGGCGCGATCGCCGGCCGGCAGGCCGGGCTTGCTGCGCAGGATGCCGCCTTCGCACGGGAACAGGCCGGGCTGGCGCGGCAACAGGCGAAGATGGCGGCGCGCATCGCCTCGGTCGCTGCGAACGGAGCGGATTCACAGGCGCAGCAGCGCAAACTCGATGCACGGCAGGACGAAATGGACGCGGCGCAGGCGCGACTCGACCAACGCCACGCCGAACTGGAAGCACGCCTGGCCGCCCAGCAACAGGCGCTCGAAGCCCAACAGGCCGGCTTCGAGAAGCAACAAGAGGCAATCGACCGCCAGCAACAGCAGGCGCAGCAGGCGGCCGATCAGTCGATGAGCCAGTTGCTGGACGAAGCCCTGGCCAAGGGGCTGGCGCAGAAGGCCGCCGGAAAGTGAGCGCGCAGTTGAGGAGGTATCGATCGGCCGGCATGACCATGTAATCCGCCGAGCAATCCAACCCGATTGAAGGATGGCACCCATGCACGTGTGGAGAAGACGACACCACCTCGCTCACCATGGCGATCAACTCGGAAACAGCCCCACGCGTGTGGGAAAGACGTGCTTGGTCGCGCCGTCTTGGAGTACCTGGCGGAAACACCCACGCGTGTGGGGAATACTCGTGAAGCCCGAAGCGCTGCTCGGGCGTGATGGAAACACCTCCACGCGTGTGGGGAAGACCAAGGGACCGGAACGGAATACATCCCCGAGAAAGAAACACCCTCACGCGTGAGGGGAAGACTCTCTCAACAACGTCACGTATCCGCGCGACGTGGAAACACCCCCACGCGTGTGGGGAAGACCGGCGGCTCGAAGAACGCCCGCTGCCCGGTGAAGAAACACCCCCACGCATGTAGGGAAGACCCGCGGAAGTCCCAGCCATCATCGGGCTCGGTGGAAACACCCCCACGCGTGTGGGGAAGACAACCTGCACGCCGGCGATCCCGACCGCGGCATGGAAACACCCCCACGCGTGTGGGGAAGACCCGCCAGCCTCATCGATGACGCAAATGATCTTGGAAACACCCCCACGCGTGTGGGGAAGACCTGTCGGCCGACACGGTGACCGGCCTGGTCGCAGAAACACCCCCACGCGTGTGGGGAAGACGCGTAGGCGCGGGCCAGCTTCACGTCGTAGAGGGAAACACCCCCACGCGTGTGGGGAAGACCAGCGCGATCTCCGGCCGCGCGCCGACGGTCCAGAAACACCCCCACGCGTGTGGGGAAGACGTGGTGATCACCGACCAGCCGTCGCAGATCACGGAAACACCCCCACGCGTGTGGGGAAGACGTGCTTGTCCGGGGCTTGATCCTGGCCACGCCGGAAACACCCCCACGCGTGTGGGGAAGACCTGGCGTCGGCGCTGCTGCCATCCGGGCCGATGGAAACACCCCCACGCGTGTGGGGAAGACGCACTCCCAGCCTCTCCTTGAGCCTCAACAAAAGAAACACCCCCACGCGTGTGGGGAAGACGCCGGGAAGTCGATGCCGCCGCTGCTGGGGAAAGAAACACCCCCACGCGTGTGGGGAAGACGCTTCCAGCTGAACCTGGCGCAGGAGCAGGCGAGAAACACCCCCACGCGTGTGGGGAAGACAAGCCACCGGTGCCAGCTCGCCCGCGCGCCTCGGAAACACCCCCACGCGTGTGGGGAAGACCGGCTCCGGCGTTCGCATCGACACGGCCAACTAGAAACACCCCCACGCGTGTGGGGAAGACTTCGTACTCGCGAACCAAGCCGACGCTTATGCAGAAACACCCCCACGCGTGTGGGGAAGACCGGTCCACGCCCATCTCCGCCAGCGATGCCAGGGAAACACCCCCACGCGTGTGGGGAAGACAAGACGCGTGCGCTTAACGAGCTGAGCGCCGCAGAAACACCCCCACGCGTGTGGGGAAGACCCCAAGATGATCGCCACGGGCAAGAAGCACTGGGAAACACCCCCACGCGTGTGGGGAAGACCAGATTCAGCTTCACGTCGCAGCGGATGCGCTCGAAACACCCCCACGCGTGTGGGGAAGACTCCGCGATGTTCTGCGCCAGCTGCTTCGCGTCGGAAACACCCCCACGCGTGTGGGGAAGACAACATGCTCGAACACGGGCTACAGACAGCGGTGGAAACACCCCCACGCGTGTGGGGAAGACCCGTGTGCTGAAACCGGGAACGCCGGCGAGGTGGAAACACCCCCACGCGTGTGGGGAAGACTTTCAAGCCTGCCGCCATGACCCTAAGTGTTGAGAAACACCCCCACGCGTGTGGGGAAGACCCGCTGAAGGCAATCCTGCCGGACTATCGTGCGGAAACACCCCCACGCGTGTGGGGAAGACTCGTCGGTGTCGATGGCGTCGACCTTGCGGGCGGAAACACCCCCACGCGTGTGGGGAAGACCTTACCGCCAGCAGCGTGACGCAGGCCGGCACGGAAACACCCCCACGCGTGTGGGGAAGACTGCGTGGTGAGTTGCGTTCTTATGCTTCGATCAGAAACACCCCCACGCGTGTGGGGAAGACAACCTTGCGCGCTTCGCGGTATTCGCGGCGCCAGAAACACCCCCACGCGTGTGGGGAAGACCTCTGGCGCTGCCAGGTGCAGCGGATGAACACGGAAACACCCCCACGCGTGTGGGGAAGACTCCAAGGAGGCAACAAATGAACGGCGACACCGAGAAACACCCCCACGCGTGTGGGGAAGACACTCGCCGCATGACAAAGGGCGACCTTCTTTAAGAAACACCCCCACGCGTGTGGGGAAGACCTTGCGCGGCTCGATGTAGGCGCTGTCCATCTGGAAACACCCCCACGCGTGTGGGGAAGACATCGCCGCCGCGTGGAGCGGATACAACGAGTGGGAAACACCCCCACGCGTGTGGGGAAGACGGGTTGGTCATGGCGTGGCTCCTGTGGCTTCGGGAAACACCCCCACGCGTGTGGGGAAGACGTGGCAAATTGGCCCGCGCGTCGCCTCGTATAGGAAACACCCCCACGCGTGTGGGGAAGACCGCTCAAGGACAGCGGGGCCAGCGCGTCAAGTGGAAACACCCCCACGCGTGTGGGGAAGACCTCGGCGCAAACCGCGCGGCGCTCATCGTCAGAGAAACACCCCCACGCGTGTGGGGAAGACCGAACGATACGGCCGCCTCGGCGAACTGAACGGGAAACACCCCCACGCGTGTGGGGAAGACATGCTTCGGCACGCGGTCAAGCGCCGGCAGACGGAAACACCCCCACGCGTGTGGGGAAGACGGCTCAGGTGCGCACAAGTGGATCGAAGGTGAGGAAACACCCCCACGCGTGTGGGGAAGACCAGGTGGCCGGCTGCGCCCGACCGAGTCGCGCAGAAACACCCCCACGCGTGTGGGGAAGACCCGTAGACCCACGCGTTGCCGGAGACCCACGCAGAAACACCCCCACGCGTGTGGGGAAGACGGAGTGATCAGGTCACGCACGGTCATGCGGCGAGAAACACCCCCACGCGTGTGGGGAAGACTTAAGGAGGGGGATTGGGCATGTTGAGTCGAAGGAAACACCCCCACGCGTGTGGGGAAGACCCGCGTACAGGTCATGCAAAACAGCTTCGCGCAGAAACACCCCCACGCGTGTGGGGAAGACCCGCTCGACCAGCGACGAGTGATGACGTGGCCAGAAACACCCCCACGCGTGTGGGGAAGACCGCACTTCCTGGCCGCGATCGTCGGTCAGCCTGGAAACACCCCCACGCGTGTGGGGAAGACATCCTTCCAGCCGAAGTACGCGCCGCACAGGTAGAAACACCCCCACGCGTGTGGGGAAGACCCAGGCGCGCTAGCCAGAATGCGCGCGAATCCGGAAACACCCCCACGCGTGTGGGGAAGACCCACCGAATGGTGCGCGTATCACGGCGTAAAGGGAAACACCCCCACGCGTGTGGGGAAGACCACAGGAGGCGGCGACACGACCGTCCTGGCCCAGAAACACCCCCACGCGTGTGGGGAAGACAGCACGAGCCCGACGAGCACGGCGCCCGCGTGGGAAACACCCCCACGCGTGTGGGGAAGACCAGCTTCTCCGAGTGCGAGATGGCATGGACCAAGAAACACCCCCACGCGTGTGGGGAAGACGGGAGCGCGAAGAGCGCGAGCGTGCCGTGAAAAGAAACACCCCCACGCGTGTGGGGAAGACTTGAGCTTGATGACGCGCGTCGCCCAGTACCGGGAAACACCCCCACGCGTGTGGGGAAGACGCTCAAGCGCGCGGTGGAACCAGCGCGCGTTAGGAAACACCCCCACGCGTGTGGGGAAGACGGCACCGCAAGCGATGGCGCAGTCACTTGGCAAGAAACACCCCCACGCGTGTGGGGAAGACCGCACCCCGACGGGAAAGCGCTGTCCGAAGCCAGAAACACCCCCACGCGTGTGGGGAAGACGTATGTCGATTATTAGCATCGGCGCGTCAGTCGGAAACACCCCCACGCGTGTGGGGAAGACCTGCTGGAAGCGCCTTCCGGAATCTCTGCAAAGGAAACACCCCCACGCGTGTGGGGAAGACGCTAGCCGGACGCCGAAAGGCCACTGCCACCCAGAAACACCCCCACGCGTGTGGGGAAGACATCCCTTTCACGCCGAACCGGGCAGGACGGCCAGAAACACCCCCACGCGTGTGGGGAAGACTAGGGATCGAAGATCTGATCCAGCGGAACGCCAGAAACACCCCCACGCGTGTGGGGAAGACCGGACGGGGGAGGCATGAGCGCAAAACTGCACGGAAACACCCCCACGCGTGTGGGGAAGACCGCGTAAACCGGAGCCGTAGCGAGATACATGAAGAAACACCCCCACGCGTGTGGGGAAGACCCGGCGACGCGCGGGTCTCCGGCGACGCGTCTAGAAACACCCCCACGCGTGTGGGGAAGACCCTGCATTGAAGTGGATATCGACGGCAAGGAGAGAAACACCCCCACGCGTGTGGGGAAGACCAGTAACCGATGCGGTCGGCCCCTTGATCTGCAGAAACACCCCCACGCGTGTGGGGAAGACCGTTTATCACGCAAGAAATGGCTCGTCGAATCGGAAACACCCCCACGCGTGTGGGGAAGACGAGACAAGCATGACCGCTATGTCGAGCAAGACGGAAACACCCCCACGCGTGTGGGGAAGACAAATCGCGGCCAGGCCGAAGGTGGTGATGGAAGGAAACACCCCCACGCGTGTGGGGAAGACGCGGTACAGGCTGCGGTAGATGGCACCGCTGGAGAAACACCCCCACGCGTGTGGGGAAGACGAGCGGGTGGGCCCACTGAAGGCTGGCGACACGGAAACACCCCCACGCGTGTGGGGAAGACGGTGCCGCCGCCGAGCAGCCTGCGGGCGCTCTAGAAACACCCCCACGCGTGTGGGGAAGACCAAACCGGATCGCTCCACAAGTGAGCGCAGATAGAAACACCCCCACGCGTGTGGGGAAGACACCAACATATCGTCAGCGCTGTCGCTCGTCTACACGAGATGTTGTGGAAACCGCGGGTTTCAGGGTTTCGACGATTAGCTGCAGGCCCGAAACGTCAATCATGGCCTTGCGTGGCGGGCCGATGCAGCGCATTTCGAAGCCCGGCGGTCGATTGATCGAGCGAACCAGAAGCAAGCCGGATTCAGACGGGCAATGCTTGTAGAGCCAGGCGACGACCGTATCGGCCACCGAGTCCTTGATGCCCGAGACGAACACGTTGGCGCGCGGCTCCACGAACCACAGCTTCATGCGTCCGCGCACGGCGGGCGGCAGGTCATTAGCGACGACGATCAGCACGCGTGGCTCCCAGCATGGCTGCGATATCTTCGCCATACTTCGCCAAAAGATCCATCTCGATCACGCGCTTGCGGAAGGCAGCAGCCACCTTGTGCTTGTCATAGCGGCCAGCCAACTCGCGGGTCAGATGGAACGCCAAATCGATGCAAAGCTCGGCCTTGTACAGGTCGGCCATGTCATAGATGAATGGCAATGGGCTGCCGGAGTGGATGAAGCCAATGTGTGGCGAGTAGCCCAGGCTGTGGGTGGCCGAACACAGGACGCCGTAGAGCGCGGCATTGGTGGATGTAAGGATCTGGTTGGTAAGGTCGCTCACCTCGAATTTGCCCGGGGTGAAGCTGCGTCCTTTCCACCCCACCTGGTACTGCTCGGCCTTGGCCTGGTAGAGCGCCCGCACGCGATTGCCCTCCATGCCCATCAGCTCTTGCAATGTCTTGCCAGTAAGATCCGCATCCGGGAAACGGCGCGCAAACATGCGATGCGCCACCTCGATGGATTTCTTGGGATCGGCGGAAAGCTCGATCTGCCTTTTCAGGTTGCGGGTGTCGGCCGTGGGCAGGAAGCCCGCCGAATAGAACAGCAGGCTGTCCGCCCCCACCCAGCAGATGGCGCAGTTGGCTGCCGCCGCGGTGCGGATGGCATCGTGGGTTACCGTGGTGCCGGGGCCGAGCAACAGCGCATTGAGCGTGGCCACTGGCAACGGCACCACGTTGTTCGTGGCGTCGATCCACTTGATGCTGCTGTCGTCGATTTCCAGCCGACCGTGCTCAAGATAAAGAAACGGGTATTTGTCCTTGATCTGCGGAAGCGACTCCCGGGTGACCTTGACGAACAGCCGCTGCGCTTCATCCGCCATCGTCACGCTCCGGCTGCAACACGGTGACACGGCGGTCGCGGTAGCGCTTGTCGACCCCGAACTGCAGCGGCACGTCGTTGAGCGTCAGCACTTCGCCTTCGTGCTCACCCTGCTTTACGGTAAACGCCAACGCGCGCTGTTTCGCAGCGGCCAGTGCCCGGCCTGCGGCCAGCGCCTCATCCGAACTGGCATGCAAGCCTTGGAACACCAGTTCGGTGGGCGCACAGTTCTTGCGCCCCAGGTACAGGTCCCAGACCGGAGCCTTGAGTGCATCGGCGATGGACTCAGCCTCACCTACCGGGGTTTCAATGGCCACCGCAAAGGCCATGTCCTGCAGGTAGTAGCGGTAGGTCATCTTGGTGCCTGCGCCGTTAGGTTTTTTGCCTTCGCTGGTCTTGGGAATCAGCAGGTTCTGCCATGGGTCGGCATCGTCGTACCCGCTGCCCACCATGTGGAAGTCGCGCAGCAGTGGAAGCCGAGGCAACGGCGCATCCTTGGAATAGCGCGGCGCGAAAGCTTCGACCTGCATATCCAGAACTGCCCAACTAGACAACCAATCACGCTCTTCGCTACCCGCGCCCCTCGCACAGCAAATGAGGCCAAGCACACCAGACTTGGTAGGGAAATCCAGGCTGTCGCGGCGGCCAAATTTCGAATCGTGGCCCCAGGCCTGCAGTGGTGCCTCCAACCAGAGAAGCAAATAGGGGTTCATGGGGCACCCTCACGCTGTATGTCGTTTCAGGTCGGTGACCAAGTCGTCGATGCTGTAGTCATCACGCTCGCCCCAGTCATAGCTGGCCATCTTGCCGAACAGACTGCCGGTCAGCTTTTCCTTCTTGTCCAGGTAGCCCTTGAGCGTTTCGATGCTGGGCGCAAGGAAGCCTTCGCCGCGCGCCTTGACCGGCTGCTCGAATGGCACCTGCAGGCGCTGGCCTTGACGTACAAGCACGCGTGTGAACTCCCACGGACTGGCTCCCGACTGCGTTGCCTGTCGGGCATGCGGCACCGCCACGAACAACGCCTTGGTGAATGCCTCCACCGCCTGGCCGACATCGTCCGTGCCCAATGACTGCGCCAGTTGCCCAAGGTCGAGGCTGACGTAGCGGTAGTAAGTGGCCGAGTTGAACTCCAGGCTGCCCATGTGTGCCGAACCAGGCTCACCGGCCAGATCATCCAGCGCGGTAAAGAACTCCACTTCGTTGCTGACTCGGTGGGTGGAAATGGCATGAGCGAAGGATGCCGCTGCCTCGACATTCATGTCGGCCGCCTTGGCCACCATGCGCCCGAACAAGGCGATATCCAGCGCGTCGGTGGCCGAACTCAGTGCTTTCTTGGCAACCTTGGCGAGATCCTTGTCTTTCAGCTTGTCGGCGTCGAAACCCTTCTCCTTGGCGTAGGCCGCAAAGGCATCCGCTTCGCTGCCACTGATGAACAGCAGGGTGTCGTCGGCGAGCACGTCCGCCATTTTCTGGCCGCACGCAATAGCCGCCTCATCACCCGCACTGGCAGCTTTGCAGGCGGCACTGAACAAGGTTTGTGCCTGCTTGGTACGGCAGGCGAGTTTCACGCCGAATTGCGGCAGCGCCATGCGCACCTGCCGCTTCCAGCACTGCGAACTGACGCGGGCGCGGGTGACGCCGCCCACCACGGCGGTCTTGGGCGCGCCCACGTCGTCACGGTTCAGGCAGGTCACCGGGAAGGACTGCAGAATGTGGAACTCGATCCGGGTATTAGTGAACTTGTTGCTCATGAGGGTCATTCCTTTTGAATGGGATGTCAGGCGAAGGGGTTGTCGATCAGCGGCACGACCTGCAACAGGCCGCAGCCGAAGCTGCGGCCTCGGCCGATGCCGGAAGCAAAGCTGTGACGGAACTGCTCATGATCAGTAACGGTAAGCTGGCCCTGCACATGGGCTTGCGCCAGCGTGACCAGGCGCTGCGCCTTGTCCTTGAAGCGCAGTACCTCAAGACGATCCACTTGCAGGTGTTCCGGTGAAATCGCAAAGCCCCAGCTGGCCAGTCCACGCTCAGCAAACCACGCGGCCACCGCCTCTCGGCCCTTGACGGATACCAGCTTGCCGCTGGCACTGTCGCGCCGCGTCGGATTGACGATCACCTTGAAGCGATAGCGGGCATGGCCAAGGAAGTCGATGGGGATGACCTTGCTGCGCACCTCGCCGAAACCGCCTTCGGCATGAGCCGCCGGCGGCCGGTCGGCCAGCAGCAGGATGTTGCGACCATGGAAATCGCCGCCCTGGTCGGCATGCAGGATGCCGCTGGGCGCGTGGCCGGCCTTGGCGCCGGCATCGCGCACATCCGGGTACAGGCTGTACACCACACGGTGCAGGGAATACGGATCGGTGATGCGAAGCGCCTTGACCGCTGCACGATCTAGGTTGAGCACGCTGGCGATCAGGCTCATGCGCCCTCCCCGGCTTCCGCCTCGATCTTCTGTCCGTAGAACTCCTGCGCCCACTGCGCCTTGATGCGTTGCAGCCAGGCTGCATTGCCACCGCCTGCGGCCCGCCCGAAATCAACCAGTTGCCTGAGCACACGCGCATGGTCCAAGGGTTGCGTCACGCGACTTTCGGCCAAGCTCAGCAGGGGCCGCAACACGCGGCACAACTCCGGCAATTCGTCGCAAGCCAACAACCGCCGCAGGCGCGCTTTGGCCTGGTCACTCTGGCTGCCATCATCGAAACAGCGCGCGATGGCGCGCCCCAGCGACACGCTTCCGTTAGCCGATGGCTTGGCACGGGCGATGGCCGCCGCCACGGTGGCGAAAGGAAGGCGCTGCGCCTCGTTTTCCAGGTCAACCCAATTCGCCAGCGTTTCCCAGCACTGGTATTCGGTCGCCGGGTTGTCGGCGCGCTGCAATCGCGCCGCCAGTCCTTTGTCCTCCTGACACCGTGCGATGAGCCAGGCGACGAAGCCCGCCTCCTTGCCGATCTTTGCCGGTGTGTCTTTCTCCGCGATTTCCATCACTCACGCCTCCTGTTGCAGGTATTTGCCATGGTTGGGGCGGCAGCGCGCCCAGGCATCAAGCTGCCGAGCGGTGTCTTTGGGGCAGTAACGGTCATAGGCCTGTTGTGCGTAGCCGGCGAAACGTCGACGCAGTTGGCGGCGCGCGGTGCCGTGCGATTCGCCTTGTTCGCAATGGTCGAGCAGACGCTGGAAGTCACGCTCGCAGAGTTGCCAGAACAGGTGGGTGGCCTGCGCCGCCAGATCGATCCCCTCGACCAGCTGCGCCTTGAAATAGGCAAGCACCCGGCCGTACAGGCCTTTGGCTAGTTCGTCCAGTTCGGTCATTTCCGCTTGCAGTTGGTCGAACCATAGCTGGCTCAAGGCTTCACCGTGCACCAGGATGGCGGACGCCACGAAATCATCCGTACCTGATGCGTACTGCTCGCCTGCATTGCTGCTGACGCGCAGACCGCCAGACCAAATCGCGAAAGACTCGACGCTGGCACAGGCACGCCCCACTCCAGCGGCAAGTTGCAGGCACTCGAAGCCCGCGTTCTGCCGTTGTGCCAGAAAGCCGAGCAGCGCCGTCAGCTCCCGCCACGGACGCTTCTCCGGGTTGACCCACAATGCCTTGTTCTCTTTCCCCGACTGGTTCACCGCCACGGTGGGATCCCACATGCCTTCCTTGTAGTTCGGATGGGCGATGCCTTCGGAGTAATGCAGACCGTCTTCGGTGAGCAGGCAGAACCGGCACAGCGGCAGCAGCCGACCGATCAGCGAGTTCTTCAGGTGCCGCGCCACGGCGTCATCCTCGCCCGTCGGCATCTGCTGCCACGGCGCCACGCCGATGCCTGCGGGGAAGCGCTGACTTTGCATCACTTGCTCACGAGTAAGCAGGTTCAACCAGAGGCTTTGTTGCACGTTCACGCCCTGCAGCAGACTATGCAGCAGTCCCATATGCGCTACTGCCGGACCTGGCTTTCCGGTGGAAGGTTTGCCCTTGTCATTGGTTTTTCCTTGATAGCCAAGCGTAAGCACTACCTTGTTGTCGGTCTTCTTGCCACCCAGCGCGAAGCCCATCTGGCAGACCACCAGCACGGCCCTTTCGGCATTGGTCAGCACGCTCTCCCTTTGGCTGCCGGTAAGGACGGTGGTGTTGCCCGTGGCCACGTCGGGCAGAACGGTGCCGTAGCTCTTGATTTCAGCGGCCGCAATGGCTGGCATCTGCAGGAATGGCTTGTCCCCATAGAGATCAAAGCGGTCATGCCACTTGTCGAGATACTCAAGACACTTGTCGGCCAGACCCTGTGCTCCCAACTCTCGCCACGCAGTTTCGTCCTCCGGCGTGGCCGCGGCCTGGGCAATGGCCAGCAGCAGCTTCATCAGCGCGATTTTCTCTACCGGATTGCCACCCAGCGCACGGCAGTCGGCACCGAAGATCTGCCGTAGGCTGACGCGACCCTTGTCCGCCACCGGTATCCACGGCTCGTCGATCAGGTTGAAACGCTTGTCCATGGGTTCTCCTTGTCAGCTCGGATGACCCGGTAGCCGAGGTCATCGCGGTATTCCAACGTGTGCTTGTCATGCACGCTCTGGCCATGCAGGCCGCGCAGCGTGCCGCTTTCATCCACCAATGCCACCCGCAACAGGCTTTCATCCTCGGCCCAGTCGGTGTTGCCAAGATAGAAGCAGTGCTGCAAGCCGTATTTCTCCAGCGTGTCACGCACAATGGCGGCAGGCGACTCACCCGGGCGTACCGGCACAATCTGGCGCATCAGTTGCGCGGTGATGGGCTTGAGCGCGGCGCGCTGTGAATGGGGCAATGCCTTGCGGGTGGGTAGTTCCACCACGCTGCCATCGAGCAGCACCAGTCTGGCGACATGCCGCCCAGTGTCCTGTCGCATGTCGCGCAGCAGCAGCAGGTCGAGGCTGTCGGTCTCGCTGTAGCGGGTCTGCGCCTTGCTTTCGGGCAGAGTCTTGCCGTCCACGGCCAGACCAAGGCGCGCCAGTTGTGCCAGCGCATTGCGACCTTTTCGACGCGGCGTGCCGTTATCCAGTTCATGCAGCCAGCGCGCCATGGCGCCGTCTTCGCTCTGCTCGGCGTAAGTCGCCTCGATCAATCCGCGGATGTCCTGCGGCAAGCACACGGTCATGAGCGAATGCCAAACCGCAAGGCTGCGGCACAGCACATAGGGCGCATACACGTACGCACTGGCGCCGAAAGCTGCCTGTGGCGATTCGATGGCTGCATCGAGCTCCGGCGCAAGCAACCACACCTCGCAGCGAGCGCCGGTCGGGCGTGGCGTGTCGGCATGGCGCCAGAGGCGGCCCATACGCTGCAGCAACATGTCCGTGGGGGCGAAGCGGCTGACGAGGAAATCCGCATCGATGTCCAGCGATTGCTCGAGTACCTGCGTACCAACCAGGATGCGACCACGCTCAGCGCGACGGCCGCGGCCAGGTTTGCCGAACAGGTTCACCCACCGATCTTCGATGCGTGCCCGATCGGCCATGGTGTAGCGCGAATGCAGCAAGCCATGTTCGATGCCCAAGGCGCTGGCACGGGAGGCGACATCCAGATAGCGCTGCTGGGCATCCTTGACCGAATTTTCCACCCAGAGCACCTGCTGACCCGCTGACGCACGCTCCAGCGCTTCGTGCACTGTCCGTGCTTCATCACGCTCCAGATGGATCGCTACCTGCACACTTGCATGCGTCGCTACGGGAAGCTCACGAACGGCGTGGCCCGACGGCAGCGCCGTAATGAGCGGGTAGGCATCACCCGTCAGCGGAGCATCCAGCAACTGGCTGCGCCGCTGGTGGTTGAGGGTGGCGCTGAGGATGATGACGGTGCAATGCAGCTCGCGCAGCAGCTTGACCAGCGCATCGAGCAAGGTGCCGGTGTAGGCGTCGTAGGTGTGCACCTCGTCCAAGATCACCACCTTACCGGCCAGCCCGAAGGCCCGCACGAAGCCATGCTTGACGTGCATGGCCGCCATCAAGGCTTGGTCGATGGTGCCTACGGCAAAAGGCGCCAGAAGGCCACGCTTGGCATGGTTGAACCATGCCCCGCCCGGACGCCCCTCCTCGCCCATCTCGGTATCCACCAGCCATGCGTTGGCGTGCAGCAGCAGCG
This sequence comes from Rhodanobacter sp. Root561, assembly GCF_001427365.1. Classification (NCBI taxonomy): domain Bacteria; kingdom Pseudomonadati; phylum Pseudomonadota; class Gammaproteobacteria; order Lysobacterales; family Rhodanobacteraceae; genus Rhodanobacter; species Rhodanobacter sp. Root561. The sequence continues at coordinate 491,723 of NZ_LMGH01000001.1, read as the reverse complement.
CACGCTGCGGACAGTTCGGATCCAGCACCTGATCCAGAAACTGGTTGAAACGCTCGTGGATCTTGTTCGAGGTGAGCTGGGTAGGCAAGGCGAAATACACGCCGCAGGCCTGCTCCTGTTCCAGCAAACGATAGGCCACGTACAGCGCAGCTTCGGTCTTGCCCAAGCCCATCGGCGCTTCCAGAACGTAGACGCCGGGTTTCTTGGCAGCCTCGATCAATTGGCGCTGCGCGGGCCTCGCGAGAAAGCCGAAGATTTCTTCAAAGCTCAAACCCGACCGGTACGTCGGAGGTACAAGGCCGGCCTCATCGAGCGCGCGCGCAATGTTTGGCTGCCAAGGCGTCTCAGGGTTTTCGAAATGCCTGCCCGAGCCGACCCAGTCGGCCACCGAGGTGAGACCGGCAATCAGCCGCGCCTGTGCCACCGAGGCCGGTTGCGGCCAGTCCATGGCCAGGCGCGCCTTGAGCTCATCCACAAGCCCTGCTCGCTGCGCCTGCCAGATGCTCCCGCCAAACTGTTCAGCGTCGGCCCGTCGCCCTGCCACTGGCGGCGAGAATCCATGGTGCTGACCGGCTATTTCTGGCAGCCAGCGCGGCGTGCCGATCGCTTCAAGCGCCACTTGGCTGACACCGGCGTGCCCACCCCACTGGCGCTCGATTTCGGGCGGGAACCCCGGAACCTGCGGCAACTGACAGGCCTTCATCAACTTGTTGAAGAACGTGGGGCTGACCTTGCCCGTATCGTGACTGGCCGCAGCCAGCGGGCTGCCTTCAGGAAAAAGGGCATCTCCAAGACGTGTCGGATAGCGTGCAATCAACGCCCGCGCCACCTCGCCCACGATCTGGCAATGTTCGATGACGGTGCGGCCGCACACCACGGCACCATCCGGCCGGGTGTAGGTCTTGGCAGGACAGCGCTGATACTTTCTTACCGCGATGTCCGTCGCAGTCGTCGAACGCCTGACCGGCATATTCCATCCCCTATTTCCGTCCTTGGCGTTCTACCAGTTTTGGGTCTCACTGCGCGAGATTGAATAAAAAAGCCGGCGCTCTCGCGCCGGCTTTCCACTTCTCAACTAACACCTACGGTTCAACGCCAGGGCCACGCCTTCAGCTGATACTCCACCGGCGGCGTATTGCCGGCCAGGTACTGCACGAAGTAATCCCAGCGGCGACGGGTGGCATACGGAGTGGCTTCGCCGTAACCGTGGTGGGCGTTGGGGATCATCAGCAAATCAAAGTTGCGGTTCGCCTTGATCAGTGCATCGACCACCAGCAAGGTGTTCGACGGCGGCACGTTGTCGTCCATCGTGCCGTGCACCAGCATCAGGTGGCCCTTGAGGTCCTTGGCGAAACTCTGGTTGGCCTGGGCGTCGTAGTTGGTCTTGCCGTCCTTGTCGGTGACCAGCAGGCCCTGCCACTTCTCGGCCCAGTCGTCCTCGTAGTTGCGGTTGTCGTGGTTGCCGCTCTCGGCCCAGCCGACCTTGAAGAAGTCCGGGTAGTGGAACATCGCGCCTGCGGTAGCGTTGCCGCCGCCGGAGTGGCCCCACACGCCGACGCGGTCGAGATCGATCCACGGATACTTCTTGCCCAGCTCCTTCAACCCGGCCACCTGGTCGGGCAAGGTGTTGTCCTCGACATGCTCGAAGTAGGCGTCGTGGAAGGCCTTGGAACGCCACGGCGTGCCCATGCCGTCGATCGCCACCACGATGAAGCCCAGCTCGGCCACCGACTGGTGGTCGGCGCGGGCGGAGGAGAAGCTGCGCCCGCGCACCGAACCGGTCTGCGGACCCGGGTAGATGTAGTCGATGATCGGGTACTTCTTCGAGGCATCGAAGTGGGTCGGCTTGAACATCATGCCGTACAGGTCGGTCTTGCCGTCGCGGCCCTTCACCGTAAACGGAATCGGCGGCACCCAGCCGGTGGCCTTCAGCCGGGTGATGTCGGCGGTGGCCACGTCGGCCAGCTTGCGGCCGTCGTCGGCGCTGCGCAGCACGGTGACCGGCGGCGTGGTGGGGGTGGAGTACGCGTCGACGAAGGCCTTGCCGTCCGGCGACAGCGTGACCGTGTGGTCGGCTGCTTCCGGCGTCAGCAGCACCGGCTTGCCGCCGTCCAGGCTGACCTTGAAGAACTGCTGGTAGTAGGGATTCACGCCCGCCGTGCGGCCGACGCCGCGGAACCACACGGTGCGCGTCTTCGCATCGAGCTTCAGCACCTCGGTGACGTTGCCGTCGCCCTTGGTGATCGCGCGCTTGAGCTTGCCGGTGTTGAGGTCGTAGAGATACAGGTTGCCCCAGTTGTTGCGCTCGCTGAACCAGATCGCCTCGTGGGTCTCGGGCAGGTAGCGCCAGTTCACCGCGCCGTTGCCGCTCTCGTAATACGTCGGCACCTTCTCCTCGAACACGGTGCGCACCTTGCCGGTGGCGGTGTCGGCGATGCGGAACCATTCGTGCTTGTGGTCGCGCGAGGTGGAGACGAAGGCCAGGGTCTTGCCGTCGGCCGCCCACTTCACGTCGTCCCAGCCACCTTCGGGGCCGCAGCTGACGTCGTCGCACAGGCTGGAGCGGTGCTGGTCCGGCGGCATCTGCAGGCGAGTGACCTTCTTCGCGGCGACATCGATGATGACGCGCTCGATCATCGTCACGTCCTTGTCGCCGACCAGCGGGTACTTCCACTTCTCCAGCTTCGGATGGCCGACCCGGGTGCTGACCAGGTACATCTCGCCGGTCTTGCGCTGGTCCTGCTGGAAGGTGGCGATCTGCTTCGAATCGGGCGACCACTCGACGATCGCGTTGTCGGTGTGCTTCCAGCCGGCGTTGTCGGTGGCGTAGCCGAAGTCCTCAACGCCGTCGGTGGTGAGCTGGGTCTCCTTGCCGCTGGCGACGTCGCGCAGCCACAGGTTCCAGTCGCGGATGAACGCCTCGCTCTTGCCATCGGGCGACACCGCGCCCGGTTCGTCGCCGGTCTTCACCAGCTTCGAAAGATCGGCGCAGCTGGCCTCGACGGCGGCGAGGTCACACGCGTAATGCTTGCCCCGCACGCCGACATCGATGCGGCCATCGGCCATCAGCTTGTAGCTGCGCACCGGCAGCTTGCCGGCGTCGACGCTTTTGCCGCCGACCTTGCCCAGCGCCGCCGCCAGCTTGGCCTGGTCGAACAACGGCGCGGTCTTGCCACTGGTCACGTCCATCCGGACGAAGTGGTCGCCGGTGGCGTCGTGGTCGACGTACCAGAAATGACCGGCGTCGAGCCAGTCGACCTTCTGCACCGCGTGGTCGACCAGCGGCGCGGTGTTGTAACCCATGAAACGCTCTGCCTGCGCATAGTCGTTCGCGCTCAGGGTTCGCCCCTGCGCGGCGACACCGGCGGACAACGACCCCAATACCAGCGCACCCAGCACGCGCGAACTGCCGATCATCAAACTCATGTTGCGTTCCCCTTGCGAAAGCGGATTGCTGCGACTGCCGACCCTGGCCCAGATGTACCGAACACCTGATGCTAGCGTGCGCATGACCAATGACACCCCTGCCATTGGTCCCGACTGTGGGCCCATGCTGCAAAAATACGCTGCCGCACGGATATCGGTCGCTTCGTGACGACCGACCACGGCGCCACGGGCCGGCCAGCTTGACGCGCGGGCGGCGGCCATCGCACGCTGCGGCATCCGTTCCGGAGGAGATGCCCCGTGACGCAGCGCCTCAGAATCATCGGCAACTACATTTCCCCTTACGTGCGCAAGGTGCTGGCCTGCCTCGAACTGAAGGGGCTGGAATACGAAGTCGATCCGATCGCACCGTTCGTCGGCAACGACGAATTCAGCCGGCTCAGCCCGCTGCGCCGCATCCCGGTACTGGTGGATGGCGACCTGGTGCTCAGCGACTCCAGCGTGATCTGCCAGTACCTGGAGGACCAGCACCCCACGCCCTCGCTCTACCCCCGCGACATCGCCGATCGCGCCCGCGCCCGCTGGCTGGAGGAGTACGCCGACACGCGGCTGGCCGACGGCCTGATCTGGCGGCTGTTCCACCAGCTGGCGATCAAGCGCCACATCTTCGGCGAAGCCCCGAACGAGGTCGTGGTACAGCACGCGCTCGAAGTGGAGATCCCCGCCGCGCTCGATTATCTGGAGCAGCAACTGCCCGACGACGGCTTCGTGTTCGGCGCACTGTCGATCGCCGACATCAGCCTCGCCAGCTTTTTCCGCACCGCCTCATTCGTGCGCTACGCGATCGATGCCGAACGCTGGCCGCTGATGGCCGCCCTGGTGGCGCAGGTACAGGCCCAGCCCGCGTTCCAGAAACTGGCCCGCTTCGAGGACTGCATGCTGCGCCTGCCGCTGGCCGAGCAGCGCGGCGCCCTGATCACCGCCGGCGCCCCGCTGACCAGCGACACGCTGGGCACCAGCGCGCCACGTCCCGGCCCGCCCCGCGCTTCCTGATGACTGGCTTCTCTGCGGCAGGGAGGCTCAGACCGGGATTCGCTCCTGATCAGCGCTGCTCCGCCGTCAACTCCACCAGCCAGTCGACGAACACGCGCAGGCGCGCGGGCATCTGCCGCTGCTGCGGATACAGGATGGTCATCGGCAACGGCGGCGGCGGATGTGCCGGCAGGATTTCGCGCAGGCGGCCGCTCTTCAATTCATCGCCGATGCGATAGCGCGGCATCTGCGCGATGCCCAGGCCGGCCTCGCAACAGCCGAGGTAGGCATCCACGCCGCTGACGCTGACGCAACCGGGCAAGGTCACTTCGCGCCGCTTGCGGCCCACCATGAATTCCAGTGGCTCGGCACGATGGGTGGTCGGCGACACCCAGTTCACCGCCAGGTGGCCATCGTGCAGCGCGGCCAGCGACTCGGGCTGACCGTGCCGGCGCACGTAGGCGGCGCTGGCCACGGTGACCTGCTGCAATACGCCCACGCGGCGGCCCACCATGCCCGAATCGCCCAGCTCGCCGATGCGCAGCACGCAATCGACGCCCTCGCGGACCAGGTCGACGAAGCGGTCGCCGGTGCCGATGTCGAGCTGGATCTGCGGGTAGCGCGCGAAGAAATCGCGCAGCGCGGGAATCACCAGCAGCCGCGCCAGCGTCGCCGGCAGGTCGACGCGCAGGCGGCCCTTCGGCTGCACCAGGGCCTCGCGGAAATCCGCCTCGACCTCGTCCATGTCGGCCAGCAGCCGCACGCAATGCCCGTAATAGGTCTCGCCATCGCGGGTACTGCGCACGCGCCGGGTGGTGCGCAACAGCAGTTGCGCGCCGAGCCGGGCCTCCAGCCGCTTGATCGCATGGGTGACGGTGGCGCGCGGCAGGTTCAGGTCGTCCGCCGCGGCGGTGAAACTGCCCAGTTCGACGATCCGCGTATACAACCGCATCGCTTCGAGTCGGTCCATGGCCATTGTTGCCGTTGATTGAATGGTGATGGCCATTATTGAGCATTTATCCGATGGGCGTCCGGGCGCACCATGCATCCACCTTCACCCCACGGAGCGACACCATGCAGACCCGCACGCTCGGCCGCCACGGCCCGCAAGTCTCCACCCTCGGCCTCGGCTGCATGGGCATGAGCGCGTTCTACGGCGCCCACGACGACGCCGAATCGATCGCCACCATCCACCACGCGCTGGATCGCGGCCTGAACCTGCTCGACACCGCCGACATGTACGGCCCGCACACCAACGAGGTGCTGGTCGGCAAGGCGATCAGGGGCCGCCGCGAGCAGGCCTTCATCGCCACCAAGTTCGGCATCGTGCGCGACCCGGACAACCCGCAGGCACGCGGCGTCAACGGCCGACCCGATTACGTGCACGCCGCCTGCGACGCCAGCCTCAAGCGCCTGGGCATCGACACCATCGACCTGTATTACCAGCACCGCGTCGACCCGAGCGTACCGATCGAGGAAACCGTGGGTGCGATGGCCGAACTGGTCACCGCCGGCAAGGTGCATTACCTCGGCCTCAGCGAAGCGTCCGGCGCCACGCTGGAACGCGCCTGCAAGGTGCATCCGATCGCGGCGCTGCAAAGCGAATTCTCGCTGTGGACGCGCGATCCGCAGGACAACGGCATGCTCGACGCCTGCCGCCGGCTCGGTGTCAGCCTGGTCGCCTACTCGCCGCTGGGCCGCGGCTTCCTCACTGGCGCGATCCGCTCGCCCGACGATTTCGACGCCGACGATTACCGCCGCACCAGCCCACGCTTCATCGGCGACAACTTCGCCCGCAACCTGCAGCTGGTCGAGCAGGTGAAGTCGCTCGCCGCGGACAAGGGCTGCTCACCGGCGCAGCTGGCACTGGCCTGGGTGCTGGCGCAGGGCGACGAGGTGCTGGCGATTCCCGGCACCCGCAAGCGCTCGCGGCTGGACGAAAACCTGGGCGCGCTCGACGTGCGGCTCACCGCCGCCGAACTCGCCGCCATCGACGCGATCTTCCCGTCCGATGCCGTCGCCGGCAACCGCTACGTCGACTCGATGATGCACATGGTCAACGTGTAGAGCCTGCCGCGTACTCGTGAACTCCCTCCCCTGCTCCGCAGGGGAGGGCCGGGGTGGGGTGCTTTTGACGTCGAAGTGCCTGAACGCAGAACGCAGAGCGCGAGCAGTTAAACTCCACCGCATGAGCACTCCCGAACATTCCCCGCTCGGCAAGGACACCGTCTACGCCGACCGTTACGATCCCGGCCTGCTGTTTCCGATCCCCCGCGCCGACAAGCGCGCCGAGATCGGCCTGGGCGAGGTGCTGCCGTTCCACGGCGTGGACATCTGGAACGCCTACGAGTTGTCGTGGCTCGACCTGCGCGGCAAGCCGCAGGTGGCGCTGGCCGAGTTCCACGTGCCGGCGGCCTCGCCCAACATCATCGAGTCGAAGTCGTTCAAGCTGTATCTCAACGGCTTCGCCCAGGAACGCATCGCCGATGCGGCCAGCCTCACCGACACCTTGCTGCACGACCTGTCCGCCGCGGCGGGAGCCGTGGTGAACGTGCGGCTGCATGCCGCCGGCGGCGCCAGCCTGCCGGTGAGCGTTCTGGACGGCCAATTGCTCGATGAGCAGGACATCGCCATCGACAGCTACGGACCGCCGGACGCGGACTTCCTGCAGGCCGACGCCACGGCGACGCCGGTGGCCGAAACCCTGGTCTCGCACCTGTTGCGCTCGAACTGCCCGGTCACCGGCCAGCCCGACTGGGGCAGCGTGCAGATCGCCTATCGCGGCGCGCCGATCGACCATGCGGGCCTGCTGCGCTATCTGGTCTCGTTCCGCACCCACAACGAGTTTCACGAGCAGTGCGTGGAGCGCATCTTCGTCGACCTCACGCAGCGCTGCGCACCCCGGCAGCTCAGCGTGTACGCGCGCTACACCCGCCGCGGCGGGCTGGACATCAACCCGTTCCGCAGCAGCACGCCGGCCACGCCGGGCAATCCGCGCACGGTGCGCCAGTAGCTGTCCGCGCGGGGCGTGGCCGCCGCGTGAAAGTTCAGCGGCCGCGGCAACTCCCGGTAATCGGCGCTTCAGATCCGTCGAGCTAGCCTCGCTGCGCTGGCCACACCCGCGACGGGTCGCCGCCACGTGATCGACAGCGGAGTTCCCATGAAAACCTGCATGACATCCTTCCCGCGTTCCGGTGCGCTTTGCAGCGTCGCCTTCGCCGGCGCCCTGCTGCTGAGCGCCTGCGGCAAGAGCGAGCCCCCTGCGCCCGCCCCCACGCCGGCGCCGGCTTCCACGGCACCGGTGGCGCAGGCGCCCGTTTCACCGGCGGCATCCAGCGCGCTGGCGCCAGCCACCGCCGCCAGCATCGCGGTTGCCGCCTCCACCTTGCCGCCGCCCACGCCGTTCAGCGTGGCCAAGCTCACCCTGGGCAGCGCGGTGAACGCCGACCACCAGGTCACCCGCCCCGGCGACAGTTTTGCCAGCAACGACAAGGCGATCTACGCCAGCGTCGCCACCGAAGGCCGCACCGGCGGCGCCACGCTCAACGCGAAGTGGAGCTACCTGGAAGGCCAGGGCCAGCTGGTCAGCAACATCAGCCAGTCGATCGCCACCGATGGCCCGGCGATCACCACGTTCAAGGTGCAGAACCCCGACCTGTGGCCGGCCGGCAAGTACCAGGTCGAGATCTCGCTAGACGGCAAGCCGGTGACGAAGCAGCAGTTCCAGATCGCCGCCCGCTGAAGATCCGGGCCGGAACGAGGGGCGAGAGTTGTTCTCTCTCCCCTCAGTCCTCTCACTTGCTGTTGTCCATCCCGTCCAGCGCCTTGCGCCCGATCGCCGGGTCGTCGGTGAAGAACGCATCGATGCCGGTGGCGAGATAGGTGCGGATCTCGGCGATCGAACCGGCCTCGTTGAAGTTGCGCGGATCGATGCCCTGCCACCGGTCGAGCGGCAGGAAATAGTTCTCGGGGCGGAACGTGTACGGATGCACCTCGAGGCCGGCGGCGTGCGCGTCGTGCACCAGCGCGGTGGGCTCGCCCAGCAGGTGGTCGAATTTCAGCGGGATGATCGCGCGGATGCTGGGGCCGATCGCGTTCGCGTAGGTGGCGATGGTGCGCAGCCCGGCCGGCGTCATCATCTGCCCGTAGTCGAGCTTGCCGCCCGCGGCGGCCACGTCGTACGGCTGCTCGTCGGCATCGCCCAGCAATTGCAGCAACCGGACGTTGCCGTGCGTGCCGTCGGCCAGCTTGCCGTGCAGGTACTGCAGGTTGCCGATCTCGAATGACTGGATCTCCACCGGCGCCGTGCGCGTATAGGCGTGTGCGGCCAGCGTGGCCAGCAGCTTGTCTTCCATCGGCAGACCGATGCCGCGAAAGTAAGTGCCGTGCTTGATCTCCGGGATGATTCCGATCACGCGCCCGCGCGCTGCCGATTCGGCCGCCACGAACGCGATGATCTCGTCCAGCGTGGCGATCGGGAACTGGCCGTCATACTGCGTGCTGCGCAGCTTGGGCAGCCGCTCACGCGCCCGCAGCCTCTTCAGCTCGGCCAGGGTGAAGTCCTCGCTGAACCAGCCGTCGACCGCCGGGCCGTCGATGGTCTTGCGCGTCTTGCGGGCGGCGAATTCCGGATGGCTGGCCACGTCGGTGGTGCTGCCGATCTCGTTCTCGTGGCGCGCCACCATCACGCCGTCCTTCGTCATCACCAGGTCCGGTTCGACGTAGTCGGCGCCGTCGACGATGGCCTTTTCATACGAGGCCAGCGTGTGTTCGGGACGCAGGGCGCTGGCGCCGCGGTGGCCGATCACCAGCACTTTTTCGGCCAGCGGCTTCTCGGCGGCGGTGGCGACGACGGGCATGAACACTCCACAGAAAACGGCGATGGCGAAGCATAGGCGATGCATGGTGGCTCCGCTCAGTGTCCGCCGCCCGCATAGGGCAGCCCGACCACGTCGTGCAGGAAGTCGCGGCTGCGCCGGTGCACCGACTCGACCGATTTCGAATACACCGACGAGGCGATCACGTGCGCGTCGGCATCGGGGAAGTCCTGCTTGCGTCGATACTTCGCCGCGGTGCCCAGCTGGTCGAACATGCCCAGGATCGCCGGCACCGACACCGTGGGGTCCTGGTTCTTCTCGTCGCGGTAGTAGTAGCCCACGAACGCCGGCGCATGGATCTTCGCGAACATGCGGGGGTTGAGCACGCTGCGGCTGAGCACCGCCACGCTGCGATAGCCGTCCATGTGGATCGCCTTCGACCAGTACGCCGAATCACCCGTCTGCGGCACCACCTCGTCGCCGTGGTTGTAGGCATAACGCAGAAAGGTGCCGCCCCATGGCCAGAACATCGGCGCCAGCCGGTCGTCGCGTTCGCGCACCAGTGGCGACCACAGCACCAGCGCGTCCACCGCCTGCGGCTGTTGCGCGGCCAGTTGCATCGCCAGCGCACCGCCCATCGAGGTGCCGATCACGATGACCCGGTCACCCAGTGCGTGACCGATCGCCAGCGCCCGCGCCGCGCCGTCGACCAGTTGCTGCGCATCCAGCCCGCGCATCGCGTCCGCCGCGGCCAGGCCGTGGCCGGGCAGCCGGCTGAGGTAGAGGTTGCAGCCGAAATCGCGGGCCAGTTCGCGATGCACCGGCGCGCCCTCGCCCTGGCTGGCGCCGAAGCCGTGCAGGTAGACGATGGCGCAGGCGGTGCGCGCCGGATGCTGCGGATCGGCCCAGACGATGCGCGCCTGGTTGTCCGGGCGGATGCCCGGCTGGGCGGCCTCGTGGGCGTCCACCCAGGCCTGCAGCCGCTGCGGTGCATCGGGCACTGGCGGCAGCGTCACCGTCAGCTCGCGCTTCCTTGCGCGAGGCCCGAGCGCCGCGACGGCGCCCAGCGCGAGCACCACCGCCAGCACGATGCGACGCTTGCGCATCGGCTAGAACTTGCCGCTGATGCCGATGCCGAAGGTCCGCGGCGCGCCGGGGATGTAGGTGGCCAGGTTGAAGTTCTCGCCCACGTTGCCGGCATCCACCAGGTACTTCTTGCCGAGCAGGTTGGCGCCCCACACCGAAAGATCCCAGCGTCCCTTGTCGAAGGTGACCCCCGCGCGCAGGTTCAGCAGGCCATACGCCGGCTGCACATAGGCGGGATTGTTGTTGTCCTCGAAATAGATCTTCGAGCGCCACGTGTAGCTGGGCCGCACGTACAGGTTGCGACCTTCCGCCAGCGGCTGGTTCCACTGCACGCCGATCGCCACGGTGTGGTCCGGCGCCAGCCGCAGGTGGTTGCCGGCGTAGCCCTGCTGGCGACCCTGGTTGTCCTTGTCGGCGAAACGCGCGTGCAGATAGCTGTAGTTGAAGAAGCCGCTGAAGCGATCGCTGAATGCCTGCTGCAACGAGGCCTCGAAGCCCGGCACGCTGGCGCGGCCGGCGTTGAGCGTCAGCAGCCGGCCGCCCTGGAACGCGGTGCTCTGGAAGTTGTTGTAGTCGTAATAGAACGCGGAAAGGTCGTAGGCAAAACGGCCACCGTCGCCTTCGCCCTTCAGGCCCACTTCGTAGCTCAGGATGGTCTCGGCCGGCAGCACCACCTTGTCGTAGCCGGTGCCCGCCTCGTTGACGTTGAAGGCCAGCACGTTGGGCCGCCGCCCGCGCGACACGCTGAGGTAGCTGTTGGTGTCCTCATTGATGTGGAAGCTGCCGATCAGGCGGCCGACCACCGAGGTGCTGTCGTGTTCGTTGTGCAGCCGGCCGTTGGTCGGCACAAACAGGTTGTTCGGTCCGGTGACGCCGTTGAAGCCCGCGCCGAACAGCGCCAGCGTGGTGCCGATGCCAGACGCGGGCGAGGCGTTGGTGACCTGGTAGGCGCCGGCCTGCTCCTCGCGGCTCACCCGCAGGCCGCCGGTGATGTCGAAGCGGTCATTGATGCGCCAGGTGCCGTCGGCGAACGCCTCGTACGAGCGCGTGCGGCCGTAGTTGGTATACGCCTCCTGCTCGTTGGTGTTCAGCGGCACGCCGAGCAGCGGGATCGCGCTATAGGGCTGGTTCGGCTGGTAGTTGGCGTCGAGCAGCGGCGGCGCCGGGCCCAGCAGGGCGATCAGCTGGCGGGTGGAGTCGGACAGCCCGTCGAGCGTCGGCGCCAGCGCCAGCAGCTGCAGCAGCAGGCTGCGTTCGTCGGTGCTGAACGGCACCGCCTCGCTGCCGTTCTCGTAGAAATAGTTGGCGCCGAAGAAGCCGGTGAAGCTGCCGCCGGCGTCGTAGTTCAGGCGCAGCTCCTGGCTCAGCTGGTGGCTCTTCGAATGCTCGGCGAAGTTCAGCATGTTGACCTGCGAACCGTCGGCGTCGAACTTCTCCAGCGAATTGAACTTGCGCAGGCCGGTGGTGCTGGACAGCCGCCAGCTGTCGCTCAGCGCGAAGTCGCCGATCGCGGTGAGCCCGTAGACCTTGCGGCGCAGCCCCAGCTGGTCGCCGTGATCGAGATCGGCCGCGCCGTAGACGTCGGTCGAGCCGTAGCGGTTCGGCACGATGCCACTGTGGAAGTCGGTGCCCGGCGGGGTGTCGCGCTGGTAGTTCGCGATCAGGTCGATGCCGCTGCCGCTGCCCACATTGAAATGCAGGCTGGCGCGGATCGCCTTGGTGTCCTCGCCGCTGAGCCGGCCGCCGCTGAGGTTCTCGACGTAGCCGTCGTGGTAGGCGTTGTGCACCGCCACCCGGGCGAAGACGTTGTCGGAGATCGGCGTGTTGATCCAGCCGGTGAGCTTGCGGCTGGAGAAGTTGCCGAACTCGCTCTGGAAGCCGCCCGAGTTGCCGGCCTGCGCCTTGTTCTGGATCAGCGAGATCGCCCCGCTCTCGGCGCCGCGGCCGAACAGCGTGCCCTGCGGCCCGCGCAGCACCTCGACGCGGTCCATGTCGAACAGCGACACCATCGAGCCGCGCGAACGGCTGATGTCCACGCCATCCTGGAAGATCGACACGCGGCTGGCCGCCGTCGCCGCGCCATCGTCGGTGGTGATGCCGCGCACCGCGATGCCGGGGTTGTTCGGGCTCTGCACCTGCACCTGCACGCCGGGCACGTAGCGGCTGAGCGTCTCCACGTCGCTGATGCCGAAGCGCCGCATGAAGTCGTCGGAGTACGCCGAGATCGAGATCGGCACGTCGACCACCTGCTGCTCGCGCTTCTGCGCGGTCACGGTGACCCGGTTGAGGTTGATCGCGTTGGCCACCGACGGCGCACTGTCCGCCGGCACCGGCGCGTCGCCCGCCTGTTGCGCCTGCACCGCCATGGGCGCCAGCCCCAGCAGCAGGCAGCGGATCGACCAGGACAACCAGTTGCGAGGTGACGCCAGGGCGTCAGCACGCGGATTCGGATTCGACATGATTTCCCCAGGAAATGCGCGAGCCGCCAGCGAAGGCGGCGTTTCATTATTGTCGTCCGTGCATGACAGGCACATGTCCCGCTGACCGGGCCCGCCCCACCTGTCGCCACGTCCGTCCCCCCGGGGTCGATGATTGCAGCCCCGTTGCCACGCAAGCTACTACGGACGAGGCGCGACAGGCTTGCTGCGTTGCGGCAGCGGCGTGCCGTTCGCGCTGGCGACGCTGGCCGGGAAATCGTGGCACCCGCGAGCGCTGCCGTGACTGCCTCGTGATCACCCGGGCCGCGCCGCTTGACGGTACATCCACCACGCGCCTGCGATGGTCTGCCTGCACCGCCTCACCGCGGTGGCCGCGGCCCCCATCGGGGGCGCGCACACCAAGGAGCATCACATGTCCCTGTCACTGCTGATTGTCATCGTCCTCGTGTTGCTGCTGATCGGCGCGCTGCCGACCTGGGGCTACAGCCGTTCCTGGGGTTACCGTCCGGTGGGCGGGCTGGGCCTGCTCGTCGTGATCGTGCTGGTGCTCTGGTTGCTCGGGGTGTTCTGACCGCGGACTCGGCCGCGCGCGTCAGGCGATGCGCGCGGCCAGTCCGCTGGCACGACGCACCGGCGTGGCCAGCGCGGTGTCGCAGGCCGCGTCGGCAGCCCACAACTCGACGCCCTGCCGGGCCCGCGACATGCCGGTGTACAGCAGCTGCCGCGACAGGATGCGATGCTGCGGGTCCGGCGGCAGCAGCACGGCGACGTGGTCGTATTCGGAACCCTGGCTCTTGTGGATGGTCACCGCGAATGCCCCCTGATGTTCGGGCAGGCCGGCCGGCGAAAAAGCGACGGCGCGGCGACCGGCGTGATGGGCCGCACCGGTGGCCAGCGTCTCGCCATCGATCGCGGCGGCGCCCTGCACGGTCACTTCGAACCAGATCGCCAGGTTGCCGTTTTCGTCGCGCAGGCACAGGCCCACGTCACCGTTGAACAGGCCGGCGGTGTAGTCGTTGCGGGTGATCATCACCGCGCGGCCGGGATACCACTCGTCATCCGGCGCCACGCCCAGGCGACTCTTCAGCCTGCGCTCGATGATCGCGTTGGCCGTCGCGGCGCCGAACTCGCCCTCGCGCAATGCGCACAGCAACTGGCGCTGGCGCAACGCATCCAGCGCCGCCAGCACGCCGCGCTGGTCGGCTTTTGCCACCACGTCGAGCGCGCCCGCCTCCTGCAGCGTCGCGGCCAGCGCCGTGCTCCAGCGCGCCAGCGCCCGGGCCAGATCCTGCGCGTCGGCCAGCGGGCGACGGAGCGCCTTGTCGCCGGCGGCGCGCCACGCGGCAGCGAACGCGTCCGCGTCGCCGCGACGGATTGCCTCGTTGATCGGCACCAGTGACTGGTCGGCGCGGAAGCTGTGGCTCAGGCGCACCAGGTCCGGCGCATGTTCGGCTTCCATCGCGCCGACCAGGTCGAGCAGCACCGAGCCGGTGCCGACCGAGGTGAGCTGGTCGGCGTCACCGACCAGGATCAGCGCAGCGTCCTCGCGCAGCGCGTCGAGCAGGTTGCGCAGCATGGCCAGGTCGACCATCGAGGCCTCGTCCACGATCACGATGTCGGCGGGCACCGGGTTGTCGGCGTGGTGGACGAAACCGCCATGCCGGCCACGACTGCCCAGCAACCGATGCAGGGTGCTGGCCTCGGCGCCCAGCGCGCCGTCGAGTTGCGCCTGCCAGTCGAAATCGCGGGCGGCATCCGCCTGGGCTCGCATCCGTGCGACGCCGTCGCGCAGGGACTCGGACAGGCGTTGCGCGGCCTTGCCGGTGGGCGCGCCGATGCGGATCGTGGGCGCCGCCCGCATCCGCGCGGTGCGTTCCCTGATCAGCATCATCAGCATGCGCAGCACGGTGGTGGTCTTGCCGGTGCCGGGGCCGCCGGTCAGCACGAACAGGCGCTTGCCCGGCACCTGGGCGACAGCCTGGCGCTGCGGCTGCACCCGCTCGTCGGAGTCGCCATGGAACAGCGCGTCGATCGCCGCCGGATCGACCTCGCCGGCCGGCAGCGGCGACGCGCGGCGCTGGCGCACATGCCGGGCGACGGCGGTTTCATGCAGGTAGTTGCGGCGCAGGTAGAAGTGCGGCGGATCGAGCACGAAGGGCGTGCCGCCAGCGTCGCCGTCGCCGGCCAGCGCCACCATCGGCTCGGCGCGCAACGCGGCGATGTCCTCGTCCGAGCAGGCCCGCATGCCGTGGCGCGCCGCCGCCTCGCCGTTCAGCAGCAACGCGCTGTCGCCATGCCCTTCCGCATGACTGGCCCAGCCGGCGATCCGCGCCAGCAACGGCGAGCCGCCGTGCGCCAGCACCCAGCGCGCCACCGTGGCGTCGAGCATGCGCCACGCGTCGGGCGGCGCGACGTCGCCGGCGAGGCGACGGAAGTGGTAACTGCGTGCGGGCGTGTTCATGCGACCTCCGCGCTGGCCGAGCCGGAGGCAAGCACCTCGCCGACCGCGTCGAGCAGCTCGGAAGAAAAGCGATGCCGCCAGATGCCCGCGTCGGGCGCCAGCCCCGCCGCGCGGATGAACAGGTAAACGCATTCGCCCAGCTGTTCTTCCCGGCGGTAATCCGCGCCGAGCCGCTGCCGCAAATAGCGATCCACCGCGACGGTGTAGAGCAGCGCCTGGAAGCGGTAGTGGCTGGCGTCCATCTGGGCGCGCAAGGCCTCGCCCGCGTAGTCGGCCAGGGTGTCGCCCAGGTAGTTGCCCTTGTAGTCGAGCACGTGATAACGCCCGTGGTGATGGAAGATCAGGTCGATCTTGCCGTTCATCAGGCCGCTCAGCACGCGCTGGCTGGCCGGCACCAGCTCGGCTTCGCCATGGGCGGCGCAGGCGGCGCGCAGGCGTGGCATCGACACGCGATCCAGCGCGAAGTGGAAGCCCATCTCGGCGCGCAGATCGGCCGCGGCAAGATCGGCCAGGCACAACGCGGGATACGCCGCGATGCCCAGCGGCGCGTCCAGCGCCTCCTGGATGCGGCTGACCAGCAGGTCGACCAGGGCGGACTGCTCGATGTCCTTGCGCCGCACGCCGGCGTCGCGCAGGCACTGGGCGATCAGCTCGCGTTGCGCCGACATCGGCGCGCCCACCTCGCGATGCTCGAACACCGCATGCACCGCGTTGCCGAAATCGGTGCCGCGCACCGCGGCCAGGGCGAGCAGGCCGTGATGGGCTTCCGCCGCCGCCATCGGGGAAGGCTGCTCGACCGCCGCCACGGCGTCGGCATCGGCCAGCTCGACGTTGCCCGCTGCATCCTCGTCGCCGGCGGCGGCGCCGGGATTCACCGCGTCGCGATGCTCGCCCTGGGTCAGCGTGGTGAAGCTGTGCTTCGCCTCCAGCGGGCCGGAGCGCGGCGGCGGCAGCGGGCGCGCGTGACGCTCAATGGCGGGCGCGACGGCGCCGCTGAAGTCGTGTCGCACCAGCGGATGCCAGCCGTCGATCCAGCGGATATTCGGCGTCTGCTCCCGCAGTTCGGCCGAATCCAGCGCGGGATCGATGCGTTCCAGCATCACGTCCAGCGCGCTGCGCTTCGTGCCGCTGGCGGGCGTCTTGCTGCTGGCGCTGGCCGGCCGCTGCGGCGGCAAGGCGAACAGGTGACAGGCGTGGATGGCGCGGGTCAGCGCCACGTACAGCACGCGGAAACGTTCGTCCTGCAGGTCCTGCGCCTCGCGCGCCCTGGCCGCGGCGGAGAATTCGGCCAGGCGTTGCCCGCTGCGCGGATCGTTGACCACGTACATGCCGTCACCCGGACGTTCGCCGTGATTCCACATCAGCGGCAGGAACACGATGGGAAACTCCAGGCCCTTGCTGGCGTGCAGCGTCATCAGGCGCACCCGGGCGCTGTCCGATTCGATGCGCAGCTGCGCCGCATCGGCGGCGTCGTTGTCGCTGGCCGCGCCATCCTCGCGGCACTGCTTCAGCCACGCCAGCAATTCCTCGATGCCGGTGAGCTGCTCGCTCTGCGCCTGCAGCAACTCGCCGAGGTGGCGCAGGTCGGTCAGCACCCGCTCGCCGGCCATGGTCTGCAGGTAACGCGCGGCCAGGCGGTCGATCAGCTGGCCGACCACGTGCAGGATGCCCCGTTCGGCCCGCTGCTGGCTCCAGTTGCGGAAGGTGTCCGCCACCGGTTGCCATTGCGCCACGTCGTCGCCCCAGCGCTGCAGCTCGCTGAAGCTGGCGCCCCACAGCCGCGTGGCCACCGCCGCCCGCAACGCGCCCAGTTCGGCGGGATGCGCGATCGCGTACAGCACGATCTGCAGCTCGCGGGCCACCTCGGTGTCGAACACGCTGCTGCGCGAGGAAGTCACGCAGGGCACGCCGCGTTCGCGCAGCGCATCGCGCAGGCTGATGATGTCGTTGCCGGTGGGCAGCAGCACGGCCAGGTCCGACGGCTGCACCGGTTCGCCGCCGATGCGATGCGCGCCCGACTGCAGCATGGCGGCGATCTGGTTCGCGCAGACCTCGAGTGCCTCGGCCCGACGCGCCGGCTGCGACGACGGCGGATCGCTGCGGTAGTGGATCACCAGCGGCGCGGTGCAGGGTTCGCCATCGATCGTGTACGGCTGGCCGGCGCGCCGTTCGGTCCCCTTCACCCTTTCGTAGGCGATGCGACTCTCGCCCGCGGCATCCAGCGCCGTGCCGCCCACCGCGTAGAACTGGTTGAAGGCCCTGACCAGGGCCGCGCTGGAACGATGGTTGGTGTCCAGCGTCAGCCGGCCCGTCGCGTCGACCGCCGAGGCAGCGCGCTGGTAGGCGTGGATGTCGCCGCCACGGAAGCGGTAGATCGCCTGTTTCGGATCGCCGATCATCACCAGCCGGCCGCGGGTGCCGCCGTCGCGCCCGCGGTAGATCGCATCGAGGATGCCGTACTGCTGGCCGTCGGTGTCCTGGAATTCGTCGACCAGGGCCACCGGCCACGCCTTGAACAGGGCATCGGCCAGCGGACGATCGCCGGCGCGCTCCGCTTCGCCGGCCAGCGCGTCGCCGACCGACTGGATCAGGCTGTCGAACGTCAGCTGGTGGCGCGCGGCGAGGCGCGAGCGCATTTCCGCGCGGGCCAGCGCGGCCAGCTCGTGCCAGAAGCCGGCGCGCAGGCTTTCGATGATTTCGGCGCAGCGCTCGGCGAACCGCGCCAGCGCGATCAGCTCGCCGTTGTCCTTGCTGCCCTTGAGCACGCCGGTCAGGGCGGTGGCTTCCTTCAGCCCCGCGCACGCCTTGGCGCCAGGCATGCGCGCGCGGTCGTCGAGGAAGTCGGCCAGCTCGCTCCAGTATCCCGGCAACAGCGAGCCCTTGCGGAAATGCGTGCCGTCGGCGACGACGGCGCGCAGCCGCGCTGCCCACGCCGGGTCCAGCGCGGCGTCGACTTCGGCCGCCGATGCCATCTTCACGCTGACGCCGGGCGCCAGGCAGACCTTCAGCCGCCGGGTGAGTCGTGCCAGGCTCAGCTCGTCGCCCGCCTGCGCGGCCAGCATCACCAGCGGGTCGTCGCCATCGGCCTGCTGCAGGCGCCGCCACAGGTCGGCGGCCACTTCGTCGAGCAGCGCTTCGCCGGGAACCATGTCGCCCATCACGAAGGCCACGCCGCAGGCGAACGGATGATCGGCCAGGATGCGCCGGCACAGGCTGTGCAGCGTGCTGACCGGCGCCACGTCCATCTCGGCCAGGGCCAGGCGCAGGCGCTGCAGATCGCGCACGCGCAGCTCGGCATCGTGCTGCCAGCGCGCGCGCAGCCATTGCCCGTCGCTGCCGGCGTCGTCGGTTTCGGCGAGGTCCTCGCTGGCACGCAGCACTGCCCACTGCAACTTGCCGCGCAGGCGTTCGCGCAGCTCCTGCGCGGCCGCGTCGGTGAACGTGGTCACCACGATCTGCCGCGGCGACAGCTGCCGCTCCAGCAGCAATCGCAGATACAGCACCGCGATGGTCCAGGTCTTGCCGGTGCCGGCGCTGGCCTCGATCAGGCTGCGCCCGCCCTCGGCGAGGTCGAGGCTGCGCCAGTCGATGACCGCCGCCGTGCTCATGCCGACACCTCGGTGCTGGCGTCGAAGCTGATGCAGCGATAAAGCGTCAGCGCAAATTCCGCCAGCGCGGCCATCTCCGCGCTGCCCTCGGCGAAGTCCACCTCACCGGCCAGCAGGTGGCTGTAGCCGGGTGCGTAATCGCGTTCGCCCACGCCGCCATGACCGGCGATCCAGCTCGAACCGATGTCGATCCGCGCCGGCTCGTTGGCGGCCTCGACGTCACCCGAACGACTGGTGCGCTTCTTCGGATAGATGCGTTCGCTGATCGCCGCCCACGCCGATTTCGGGAAGTACCAGCGCGGCGCCGACTGCGCCTCGAGCCACCAGCCCAGCAACCGTTGCAGGCGCCGTTCGAGTTCGCCGAGCAGCGCCGCGCGCCCGGCGCCATCGGCCGCCATGAAGCGTGCGTCCCAGTCGTTGATGCCGTCCTGCCAGGGGCGCTCGTCGCCGTCCAGCAGTGGACGCAGCCGCAGCGCGGGCAGCGTTCCACCCGCGCGGGCGCTGTGCAGGCGCAGCAGCGCCCAGTCGAGGAACATCGGCACGCGCTCGCGGAAACCCAGCTCCGCTTCCTTCTTCAGCCGGTCGCCGCTGCCGCCGAACACGCGCAGCAATTGCCAGCATTCGCCGTCGTCAATGCTGCCGCGATGGACGTGGGTGACCTGGCCGGTCACGCGGTAGCCGCCGATCAACACATCGATGCCGCAACTGCCACCGGCCGGCGCCGCGTGTTCGAAACCGGGCAGCTTCGCGGCTTCCTGCAGCAACAGGCCGACCACGGCGCTTTCCTGTTGCCAGGCCTGCTGGCCGGCCCGGCCTGGCGGCATCACGCCACCCAGGCGCAGCCAGTCCGGCGCGGTGGCCGGTGGCCACGTCGCATGCGGCCAGCCTGGCAGCGCGTCGTTGAAGAACAGCTTCCTGGCCACCGTGTCGAGCGCGGCGAACCTCGCCTCGATCGGTTCGTCCTGCGGCAGGCGATCGTCGGCGAGCGCGTCCAGGCTGACCTGCATGCGGTGTTCCAGCAGCTGCCTGGCGGGATCGCGATAGTAAGCATGCAGTTCGCGCAGGGCGATCGTCGCGCCGGGATCGATTCCCGCGGTACCGCCGTGGTCGAGGAACGGCGCGACATCGGCCTGGTCGCCGCGGCCATGCATGCCGGCGAACAGCGCGTTGTAGGAGAACAGCCGTCCATCGCCGGCGTCGAAGTAGCGGCTGTCGAACGGCTGCAGCGGATGCCGCAGCAGCCACGGCCGGTCGGCCTCGTCGTCGTCGGGACGCAGCCCCGCGGCCGCATCCAGCACGGCCAGCAGTTCGGCCAGCGGCGGCGCCGGATTGCGTGGCTTGCCGTCCTTCACTCCTTCGCCGATGTAGCTCAGGTGCAGGCGTTCGCGCGCCGACATCAGGGTTTCCAGGAACAGGTAGCGATCGTCGCTGCGCACGTCGCGGTCACCCAGGCGGCGATAGCGCGCCATCAGGTCCAGCCCCGCGTCGCTGCCCGAACGGGGGAAGTCGCCGTCGTTGAGGCCGAGTACCGCGACGACCTTGAACGGGATCGCGCGCTGCGGAACCATGCCGCAGAAGGTGACGCCTCCCATCAGGAAACGCTGCTGCTCGGGCACGGCGGACAGCCGCTCGACCAGCAGGTCACGCACCACGCTGAAGTGCAGCAGCGGGTCTTCGTCGGCGGCCGTCGGCTCGCTGGTGATGGTGCGGATGAAACCGAGCACCATCGCCTGCGCATCGCGGGCCGCCCGATCCATCGGATCGATGCGGAACAGCGCCTCGAAGCGGCGCTCCAGTTCGCTCGCCCAACTGCTGGCGCGGCGCGTTTCGGCGGACAGGTCGCACAGCGTCTGCACTTCCTGCAGCAGATGATCGAGCGCGCCCAGGTAACCCGCAGCCGGGCCGTGGATGCCGGTGAGCGGCGCCAGCTCGGTGCCGTCGGGCAGATGCACCGACGGCTGCCGCTCGGCCTCGGCAGCGTCGGCCATCAGGTAGCCGGCCAGCATGCGATCCATCGCCCAGCCGAAGGTGTGCTCGGCGATCGGCGGCACGCCGAAGCGCGCGCGAAACGCGGGATCGAGCGCCCACGCCACCCGGCTGGCCTTCAGCCATTCGGCCAGCTCGTCCACGCCGGCTGCGTCCAGGCCCAGCCGTCGGCAGATTTCCGGCACCGCCAGCAGGTCCACCACCTCGGGCGCGGTGACCCGCGTGCCGGGCAGGTCCAGCAGTTTGCGGAACGCGCCGAACAGCGAATGACTGCGCGACACCGCCACGTCCGCCAGCTGGTACGGCAACAGCCCGCCGGCATGGCCGGCCACGCCGAACACCGCGGGAATCAGCGGCACGTACGCCTGGATGTCCGGCGCCATCACCACGATGTCGGCGGGACGGATCGGCTGGCCGTCGGCATCGCTACCGGCAATCGCATCCAGCAGCTGGTCACGCAGCACCTCCAGCTCGCGCAGGCGGGTGTGGCAGCTGTGCACGCGCAGCGAGGCGTCGGCGCGCGCGGCGCGATCGATCGGCGTGTCGAGCCGCACGTTCATCAGCGACGGATCGAGCGCGCGGATGCCCTGCTGCACGCGCTGCAGACGATTCATCCCGTGCAGCGCCTGCTCATCCTCGCGATGGCGCACGTCGGACAACACATCGCCCTCGCCCGCGGCCAGCTCCATGATGAAGTGCTGGCCCATGCGCCCCCAGCTGGCCAGCAGCGGATGCGCCTGGTCCGCCCAGTAGTCGTTGCCTTCGGCCGCGTCCAGCCGCGCCTGTTCCTCGGCGCCCTGCAGCCGCAGCGCGGGCAGCGTGCGGCCGAGCCCGCCCCAGTATTCGCGGCAGGGATCGGGCACATACAACGCGACCAGCCGATGCCGCGCCACCGCGCGCAACACCGCCAGCTCGGAGGGCGCCAGGTGGCTGACGCCGAACACGTGCAGCGCCTCGCCGTCGGCCTCGACGCGACCAAGCTGCTCGATCAGGTCACCGACCACGTCACCGCGATGGGCGCCCAGCCGGTCATGCAGATGCTTCCACAGCGGCGCCAGCAGGCGCTGCTCGGTGGACGCCAGCACCGGCTCGGCGGCGTTTCCGGTCACCAGGCTGAAGTGGCCGCGCTCCCAGCCGCGCAACCAGTCCGGGCGATACACCAGGTATTGCGAGTAGATCCGCGCCAGCCGGTCGGCCAACTGGAAGCGACGGCGCGCCTGATCCGCCACGCCGCCCGACGGATGCGTGCCGTCGGCGCGCAGGTAGCTGGTGATCCGCGCATCGCTGATGCCCAGCGCCGCCACGTCGCCACCCAGCACTTCATGGATGCTCCAGCGCAGGTGCTGGCGCTGGTAGCGCGGCAACGACACCGCACGCTGGCCCAGCTGCTGCCGCGCCAGTCGATCGATCCACGGACTGGGCAGCAGGATGTCGAGATTCGCGGCGATCCCGCCCGCGCCGTACTTGCGCGCCAGCGCCCCGTTCAACCAGTGCCGCATGCCCGGATGCGCCGCGATGATGGTCTGCGGCGCCAGCACGTTGTCCGGCTGGGTGACCGCCAGCAACTGCACCAGCGGATCGAGCAGCTTCTCCAGCCGACTCGCCCGATAGATCAGCAGCCCGGTGGTTTGCCGCTCCCCCTCCACCTCGCGAATTTCGCCACCTGCTGCCGTCACTGCCGTCACTACCTCGACTCCTGGAGTTCACCGGATGACCAGATCCATCTCACTGATCATCACTAGCACCGATCGGTATTGCAATGGGACAAATAAGTTGGCCAGCGCATCCCTCCCGTACATCCAGTTGGCTCGCCACCCATTGACTGCCGACCTGCTAGACGCCGAACTCGGTGTTTCAATCCACGCGCCCACGTGGGGCGCGACCCGCCGGCAAGCGCGAGGTCACGCTGCGCTGGGAGGTTTCAATCCACGCGCCCACGTGGGGCGCGACCGCTGGCTAGCATCCTCCTGCGAGGACTTCGACAAGTTTCAATCCACGCGCCCACGTGGGGCGCGACCGGCGGCTTTGTTCATGGTCTCTCTCCGGTGGATGTTTCAATCCACGCGCCCACGTGGGGCGCGACCCGGCGACAATGCCACGCCACGATCGCGCGTGTAGTTTCAATCCACGCGCCCACGTGGGGCGCGACCCCACGATGACGGGCAAGTGCGGGTGAGTTTAGGGGTTTCAATCCACGCGCCCACGTGGGGCGCGACCCACGGCCGGCACTGGCACCGCGACGATCAGCCTGGTTTCAATCCACGCGCCCACGTGGGGCGCGACAGGGCGGCGGCTGCCTGCCCTTCGAGCCCGAGCTGGGTTTCAATCCACGCGCCCACGTGGGGCGCGACAATCCGTCGATTTCCAGATTGCCAACACTCGTCCCGTTTCAATCCACGCGCCCACGTGGGGCGCGACCGGTTGGCTGCCATGATTTCGGGTAGGGTCATGTCGTTTCAATCCACGCGCCCACGTGGGGCGCGACCTGGCGGTCCAGCAGCAGATCGATCACACGCGTCACGTTTCAATCCACGCGCCCACGTGGGGCGCGACTTTCCACGATTCGCGAGCCTGGACGGATTCGGTCAAGTTTCAATCCACGCGCCCACGTGGGGCGCGACCAGTGATCAGTTCGGCTGGTACACCCTTGGCGTTGTTTCAATCCACGCGCCCACGTGGGGCGCGACCCGCAGCTATCACCTGTGGGCTGCCTACGCGCCGGTTTCAATCCACGCGCCCACGTGGGGCGCGACCGCCTGCCAGGACCTGCACCAGCAGCGGTGGGAGGTTTCAATCCACGCGCCCACGTGGGGCGCGACGCCGAAATCAAAGCCGGCAACTTCCCGGCGCCGGTGTTTCAATCCACGCGCCCACGTGGGGCGCGACCCATGCGGACCACCTCGGGCGGGTACGTGAGGGAGTTTCAATCCACGCGCCCACGTGGGGCGCGACTCCCTATTATGCTGCTTGGGTTAGGGCATTTAGATGTTTCAATCCACGCGCCCACGTGGGGCGCGACGCGTGCAGGGCATCCTGCCTGACTGGCATCAGGCCGTTTCAATCCACGCGCCCACGTGGGGCGCGACCACCGGTTCCCGCACCAGCTGGCGTATCGTTGCCTGTTTCAATCCACGCGCCCACGTGGGGCGCGACGCGGGCGTGGACTACGCCACGTTCGACTTCGCGGTGTTTCAATCCACGCGCCCACGTGGGGCGCGACCCGTATGCCGACGATCGCAACAACACCCAGTTGGTGTTTCAATCCACGCGCCCACGTGGGGCGCGACCACCACCATCCATTGGCATGTTCCAGGCAAGGCGGTTTCAATCCACGCGCCCACGTGGGGCGCGACGGCCGGCGCGGTCCTCGTCGGTCACCTCGTCAGCGTTTCAATCCACGCGCCCACGTGGGGCGCGACGATTAGGCGCGTCACGGCCGTACAGCTCGAGCACGGTTTCAATCCACGCGCCCACGTGGGGCGCGACCGTGGGCGCGCTGGCCGGCAGGGTGGGTTTCTTGCCGTTTCAATCCACGCGCCCACGTGGGGCGCGACAGACCCTGTGGTCGAGCAAGATCAACAACTACACGTTTCAATCCACGCGCCCACGTGGGGCGCGACCGGCCGCGCCGGCTACCTGCTCGACAAGTGGGAGTTTCAATCCACGCGCCCACGTGGGGCGCGACCCGGGACGCATGGACGGCGGCGCGCTTGAGTACGTGTTTCAATCCACGCGCCCACGTGGGGCGCGACGACCTTCTGGCTCACGGCACCTTGGTGATGCACGGTTTCAATCCACGCGCCCACGTGGGGCGCGACACCAGCGTTATTGTCCGTTCCGGCTCATATATGCAGTTTCAATCCACGCGCCCACGTGGGGCGCGACTCGTCGTCCCGATGGATCGCTGACCCTCGCGGAAGTTTCAATCCACGCGCCCACGTGGGGCGCGACCCCATTTTCTGCCATCCTGATCCTCGCCATTGCTACCGTTTCAATCCACGCGCCCACGTGGGGCGCGACGAGGCCGTATTGCTGGCGATCCGCTACGGCAAGAGTTTCAATCCACGCGCCCACGTGGGGCGCGACGCCGCGCGTCGAACTGCGCCTTTGTTCGCGCGGGTGTTTCAATCCACGCGCCCACGTGGGGCGCGACCCGGGGAAGTCGGCCAGCTCGATCGGCACGGCGTAGTTTCAATCCACGCGCCCACGTGGGGCGCGACGTTCATACCAGCCCAGCTCCGCCGGCGCGTAGTCGTTTCAATCCACGCGCCCACGTGGGGCGCGACGGCATCTATCCGGTCACCCATGGGTCTATCGGGGCGTTTCAATCCACGCGCCCACGTGGGGCGCGACACAAGGAAATTCACGTCTATAGCGGACGCGTTTACCGTTTCAATCCACGCGCCCACGTGGGGCGCGACCATCCAAGTCTAACCGCCTGTTTGGCTGCCTCCAAAAGGATCGATTTAGCGAAAAGCCACGGACCGAAGGCAAGACGCGAGATCGCACGGCCCGTGTGCGCACGTCTTTGCTACGTGATCAAGCCGTTACGCTGCCCGCGAACCTTCCGATGATTTGCCTTCCGCTTGGGGTTCGCGGTGGCTACAGAACCAACGGCGCATTGAGATCCAGCACGGGCTTTGCGCCGATGTGTTCTACCTTGCCTTGCCATTTAAGACCAAGGTAGTAGAAGCGAAGGCTGTCCAGGTCTGGCTCGATGAGGTCGATAAGTCGTTGCTTGATCTCGACCCAGCGGGCCGTGTCCACTTCCAGCTCGAATACCGAGAACTGGACACGCTGACCGTAGTCTCGACATGCCTTGGCGATGCGCCGCAGACGTTTTGCGCCGCCCGGGCTTGTGATCATGACATCGTAGGTGACAAGAACAAGCATGGTGTCACCTCACTTCCACAGGAACGGTGGATAAGAGTCCAGGTCGCCACGCAGATGCCGGGCGAGCAGCTGTGCCTGCAGGTACGGGAACAGGCCAATAGCTACTTTCTCGCCAATGAACACGTGCTGCAGCTCTTCACGTTTGCGCTCCTGGTAAGCGACAAGCACTGTCTTCCTGGCATCGTCCTTGAGCAATACGGCCCCGTTTTCCATCTGTCGGAAGTCGCTTTCATTGAGCTGCTTGCGATTGATCAGCGATAGCGCCAGGCGTTCGCCGAGCAAGGGACGAAATTCCTCGGCCATATCCAGCGCCAAGCTAGGACGACCGGGGCGGTCGCGATGCAGGAAGCCGACAGCGGGGTCCAGGCCAACTGTTTCAAGCGCCGAACGGCAATCGTGCGTCAACAAGGTGTAGAGAAATGAAAGCAAGGCGTTGAATGCGTCACGCGGTGGTCGGCGGTTGCGGCCACCAAACCGCAGCAAGGGCGACTCCACCCTGATCAGCTGGTCAAATACACCGAAGTAGGCTTGGGCAGCTTCCCCTTCCAGTCCGCGTAGTACGTCAACATTGCTTTCAATTAGCAGGCGCCGCGGAATACGTTTGAGCCGTTTCAGGGCGTGCTGAAATGCGGGCACATCGTTCAACTTGTCACCGTGATCGCGCCAGCCGCGTGCGAGCACGGCGCGCTGGTTGTGGATCTTTCCGGCCAACAGGTGCCTGACCACACTGGCGCAGCGGACCGGATCGTCGCTGCGGCGGTATTGTTCGCGGCGCAGCAGGACGTTGCCTGAAACGGGGCCTTCCACACGAGCGAGGAACTTCCCGTTCGGTGTCATGTAGCAAATGCTGATGCCTTGCTCAGAGCAGAAGCCCAACAGCTGGGGCGACACCGCCACACGACCGATGCAGACCAAGCTCTCCAGCATGTGTACCGGCACGCGGGCGCGGATCTCCTTCTCCACTTCCATGACGATGTTGGCCCCGTCTTTGCGCAGCCAGGCACCTTCGGTGGTGACGTAGAGGGTATTGAGCTGGCGTCGCATTCAATCCTCCAGCTGGCTCCGCAGCCAGTGTTCAACATCGCAGGAGCGGTTCAGCAGGCGTGGCTGGCACAAGTCGATAAGCGAGCAAGCGTCACAACGCTTTGACTCGTAGTGCGCCAACGGAGTCTTCCCCGAGGTGATCATTTGACGAGTGGCGGCGATGGTCTGGCGAGTGAGCGCGCGCAGCTCGTTATCGAAAGCGACATCTTTGCGCCGACGCGTCTGTCCGTAGAACAGTGCACCCGTCATGACGGACTGGCCCAACATGGATTCCAGGCAGAGCGCCTGGGCACAAAGCTGGACCTCATCCGCGTGGTGGGACTTGGGCCGACCTCGCTTGTACTCCACGGGAAACGCTTGCTCGGTGTCGGCGCTGCGATGAAACTCCACGACATCGGCCACACCTGTGATGCCCAATTGCAAGTCGAGCAAGGGCATCGCGGTAGCGGTGCGGATACCTTTGCGCCGCTCCGACTGTGGCTGGTCAGCACGTTTGTGCAGCAGGTGACCTTCCGCTGTCTGGCGGTTATCGGCCCATTGGCGCTCGATATGAATAAGCGCGCACTGGCGTGGGCAGTACAGATAATGCTGAAGGGCGGAAATGGGGATCAGGTCTTCGTCGTCCATCGTTCCGCCCTCCCGCGTTGGTCAGAACATCTCGGTCAGGGTCACGCCTGTTGGCACTGACTCCCGATCGATGTCGACGCGATAGTCGGCGAAACTACGGGCGGGCGTGTCGACCTGACCATCCACGCGTTCGACTTTGATCTTCTCGAACAAGTGGTGGGCCGGTGCGTTGCCCATCGGGTGGTCGTGCTTGAAGACGATCAGCTTGCGTGCGGCCATTTCGCCACGCGCCGCGGAGTGGTCGTGTTCAAACAGGTTGGTCAATGCGCGCCACAGCAGCGCAAGGTCGTCTTCGGAGAAACCGGTGCGCTCGGCCAGCTTGGCCGAAATGAAGCCGTGCACGCGGTACAGCCCATAGGGGAGGATGTGCTTGCGCCCCATGGTGCGCTCCTTCTCCAGATCCCTTTCGTTGGTGACTGCCACCCGGGTGATGGAAATTTCCTGGGGAACCACGGGGTCGATGGAGCTGGCGAAGGCAATCTGCACCGGGCCACGAACCTGTCCTGCATTGACTTCGGTGGTCATCACCGCGCCAAAGGTACGCACGTCGAAAAAGTTCTTGCACATCCAGGCAGTAAGCTCGCGTGCCTTGGCCTCGTCCTTGGGCAGTTTCTTCGCTTCCGGCTCGATACCCAGTGCCGTATAGGCTTGCTTGTGCTGGTTGTTCAGCACCGACTTTTCCTGCATGTAAATCGTATAGCCCGGCTCGCCTTCCTTTTCTAGCGCGGTGTAATTGCGGATCTTGCGCTTTAGGGCAACGTCGGTGACCAGACCCTGATTGGTTTCCGGGTCCAGTCGCGGCATGTTGCCGGCGTCGGGGTCGCCATTGGGGTTGCCGTTGGTGACGTCGAACAGGTAGACAAATTCATAACGGTTGGCAATGGCGCTCATGCGTCCTCTCCTTCGGAATCAGTGTCGGTGGTGTCGGCACGGCTGAAACGTGCCTGGGTCTGGTGGTAGTAGCCGATGGCGAAATGCCCTTGAGCCTCGATGCGCAAGGATTTGGGAAAGGTCGGCCCCAATTGGTCGATGATTCCACCGACGTCCTTTTCCAGGTTCACGGCAAACCCGGGCTTGTCCTTGCGCACGCGGCTGAGGTGATGTTGGGCGTTGCGCAGCAGTACCGGGAACACGCTGGCCGGCGTCGCCGACGCCGCACCGTAGTAGCGGTCGCGAATGGTGGCGTTGATTTGCTTGCCCAATGCGGCGCGCTGGACGTTCTCCAGCGTGGAGAACAGTCTCCCCAGCAGATAGCCGGGGTCGGTATTGGTCAGGTCGAGGCTCACAAGCAGTTCCCCTTGGTTGGTGTCCTTGTTGTCCAGTCGCTGTTCGCGCGCCAGGACTCCCTTGCACAAAGCCACACGCGTTCCGCTGATGTCGCCGTCGGCACGAAACCGCATGATGATGTTGCTGAGCAGGCTGTATGGATAACGACGGCCAGTCAGGATGGCCCGGGTCAGTTCGCCGGCGAGTTGTGGTGGAACGTCTTCGCTCTTGGATTTGCTGCCTTCACGGTGCGGCACGGTGGCGAGAAGCAGTTTCCAGACAGCCGGTGGCGTGCGCCACGGCGATGGCTCCAGTCTCAGGTCATCGAAATGCCAGCGCAGTCGCTGCGCAAACGTCGCCAACGTCTGGGTTTCCCAGAAGCGGATCGACAGACGCGAGGCGTTGGGTGCGAGACCCAGCACGAAGATGCGCGTGCCGTCGTCCAAATGACCTTCCAGATCATGCAACGGCAAACCTTGGCGCACTTGTTCAAGCACGTCATGCACTTGCTTGGTGGCACGTTCGTCTTCGTCCCTGGGGTCAAAGAAGGCAGCCAGCAGGCTTTCGGCCTCTGCTGCTGACTGTGCTTCGGCCGCTTCGGCCCAGAACACCACGGTGGCATCGCCGATGCGCAACTGCTGCCGGCTTTCCCGTCGCAACAGATGGTTGAGGACGGTGGTGTAGGCGAAAGCGGCCTGCTCGGAAACTGGCGCGTTCTCACCCTGCTGCTTGCCATAGGAGGCGAACGATTCAAGGTTGAACGAAACGATGGAAGCACCTGAACTCTGCGCACCCATGACGCCCTTGATGGCTGGGTGCAGGCGTGCGAGCGGAGCCCGTTCACCGGTCACCAGACAGATGCCCTCGTGACTACTGGTGGTGCTTCCAGACAGGTGTGACCAAACAGTTCGCGCAGCCGGTCGCTCATGCAGATAGCGTGGCTCGTCGCCCAGCCGGAATACCACATTGGTATCCAGCATTGCTTCCCCGTGGTGGGTGAACGCCGGCTCTTGCTGGAATCGCTCGGGGCGCCAATGCTCCAAAAAGAGCCGCAATGCTTTCAGTCCGGCATCTTGCTCATGGACCAAGGCGTCCTGATGGAGTGCCTTGAACGAGGCATGTTCCTGCTCGCTACGTTTGCTGCTGGCACTGACGCCCAGCGCGTAACTGGTTTTGTCCCACAGGAAGAACGGCTTTGCACCAATGCCGGGACGTTTGAACGATGCCGGAACGCTGAGACTTCGTGGAGACGGCTTCTTGCCGCTTGTATCCCGGATATCCAAGACATCGGCGATACCACCGTCCTCGGTCAGCACAATCGCGTAGCTGATCTTTTCCTGACTGCAGCCCGGTCGCGAAATATTCGCGTCGTCGTCATCCAGCAAGCGCTGGTAGTAGTCGTTGAGCGCGCTCAGGATCATGACCTGACCTCGCCATCGCCCATTGGCGGCACGGCGACCAGCCCATCGAGCATGCGTGCACGGAAGAAATACGGAGTCATGTCGCTGGCGAAATCGATATCGTGCAGCATCCAGCCCAAATCACGTTCGCCACGCAGCGAATCGTGTGGAACGGGTTGTTCACCGCCATCCTCCAGCAACTCGAAGCTGGCCGGGAACTCGCGCGTGCCCAGACAAGGTGCCTGGAAACATTGCCCCTTGCGAGCGCGACGATTGAAGATGTCCAGATGCTTGCCGATGTTGTCCTCGGCGCCGGCCTTGTCGGTCAGTTCGAAATGCGCTCCGATCACATAGGCCACGTCACGCAGCAAAGTGGTAGCACGTTGCTGGCGATCTTCCTCGACATAGCTCACAAGACCGTCGGCACGACCGGCCTTGATCGCCTTGCCGACGCTGGCGGCGGACAACTTGCCACCGACCTCATTGCGGCGAATGGATTCGAAGCGGATCGGCTTGAGCACCTGGATGCTGTCCACCACCCAGCGGATCGCCGGTTTCCAGTGGATGGCCTCCAGAATGCCGCGTGCGGCGGACGGCGTGATGACGTCGTAGGACACACGCTCGACTTTCATCTCCGGTCGCGTGAACAGCGCTCGTTCTCCCTGGATATACAGCCTGATCCCGTATGCCATATCTACTCCTCTATGGTTTTTCCATCCTTGCTCGCGCACATCTCATAACGTGAGACAGCCACTCAACCACACCACACGAGGCTGCCAACTTCCAAAAGCTGTGGATTGTCCCAGTGCAGCCCAAACTGTTTGTTGTACAGCCGCGGATTGACCAACTGCACAAATTGCTCGCCGTATCGGTCCGGGGCTATTGGCTGGATGGCGCGTGCCTTCCATAGCGCATCGTAGGCTTGATCGGGCAGTTGCACGATGTAGGGCTGGAGTTCACGGGCGATGGCACCGCAGCTTTCGGCGAACTCCAGTTTCCTCAGTGCTTTCTTCGCGATGTCATCCCAGGGCACGATCACCGGCCGCATCGTGACCTCAATCAGCCGAAATTTTTCCGCCAAAGTTTCGAACGGCAGGCTGTCTTCTCTGCAACCCTTCAGCATGCCGAGCAGATCGTGCGCATCCAGTTCCTTGACGCCCTTCTGCCAGTAAAGCTCGTGGAAGTACGCGCGGATTGCTTCCGGTGCCAGCAAATCGTCACGATAACGTGGCTCGACCGTGCGAAAGGCCTGCGCGAACTGTTTCAGCTCCGTGGGCGGCGCCCAGTCCGGATTGGCCGTGGCAAACACCAGCACTTCGCTGTCCTCGTGGCCGCGGCGTCCTTCACGATTGCAGCGGCCGGCCGCCTGCGCGATGGAATCCAGCCCGGCCTCGGCACGCAAAACGGTCGGCAAGTCGATGTCTACCCCGGCCTCGATCAGGCTGGTACTGACCAATCGGCATGGCAAGCCATCCTTCAATTGCTGCCGGACTTCCGCCAGCACCGCGCTGCGGTGCTTGGCGCACATCAAGGTAGTCAGGTGGTACGCGCCGGGCTGGTCGGCAATGGAATCGAACAGCGCCCGCGCATGGCGGCGATTGTTGACGATGCACAGCACCTGCTCGCGTTGGCGCATGTGTTCGGTGAGCGCATCGTCATCCAGAGCCCCCACGTGGCGTACATTCACGCGCCGCAATTGCTGATAGAGGCTGGGTGGATCGGGTGCCAGCTCGCGGACATTTTTCAGCCCGTCCAGGAAGCCCTCTTCGGCGTTCAGCGCAGGCTGGGTCGCTGTGCACAGCACAATGCTGGTGCGGTAGTTGAGTGCCAACTCGTCCAGCAGCGTCACGCAGGGACGCAGCAACTTCAGCGGCAGGGTCTGGGCTTCATCGAGGATCACCACGCTGCCGGCAATGTTGTGCAGCTTGCGGCAGCGCGACGGGCGATCGGCAAACAGGCTTTCAAAGAACTGCACGGCAGTGGTGACAACCACCGGCGCGTCCCAGTTTTCCATCGCCAGCTTGCGCTTGTCTTTCGATTCCGGGGCTGACTTCGGGTCGTCAAAATAGGCGCTGTGATGTTCCAGTACCGCGGCCTCCCCAACTTCACCAAAGGCGTCGCGGAACACTTGTGCGTTCTGCTCGACGATGCTGGTGAAGGGAATGACGAAGATCACCCGACGCAGGCCATGGGCGATCGCGTGATCCAGCGCAAAGGCCAGCGAGGCCAAGGTCTTGCCGCCACCGGTAGGTACGGTCAACGAGAACAGTCCGGGTTCGTGTGCCGATTGCCCGCGTACGTGAGACAGAATCTCTGCGCGCAGCTGATTGACCTCGGTATCTGGCCGGAACGCCCCCAATCGAGAGTCGAGGCGCTGACGCAATTGCTGCAGACTCGGCGTCTCATCTTTTCCTCTGGGAGTGCGCCCTTCGATCCGACGATAGAACTCGTCGGTGTCGATGAAGTCCGCGTCCACTAGGCAGGAAAACAGCATGCGCGCCAGCAAGGTCAGCTGGAAGGCGCCGCGATCCCCGCGTGGCCGGAAGCCGACTGGCAGCTGCAGTTCGGACGGTTCTGGCAAAGACAGCTCCTGCTGCCAGCATGGCAGGAGCTCCGGCAGGGGGCTGTTCAATCGGTCGTGCAACGAGGTTCGCGAGCTACCACCTTTTCCATTGGCTAGCCCGGCATGGTGGCCGGCGATGCCATAAGCCAGCAGGCGACCGTACGAACCGTATCGATCCGAAGCAATGCATGCACCCCAGGTCGCGTGATCCACCTTGGCGGAGTTGCCTTCCAGCCGCCGCTGAAATTCCCCGGTGTACTTGC
The DNA here is from genome assembly GCF_001427365.1 of Rhodanobacter sp. Root561. Lineage (NCBI taxonomy): Bacteria > Pseudomonadati > Pseudomonadota > Gammaproteobacteria > Lysobacterales > Rhodanobacteraceae > Rhodanobacter > Rhodanobacter sp. Root561. The sequence goes on along the minus strand of NZ_LMGH01000001.1, from coordinate 458,855 downwards.
CCAGATCGTGCAACAACCCGGCCGGACGGGCCAATGGCTGTCCACCAAAGGACCTCGCAAATTCCGCTGCCAAAGACCCTACCGAGCTCAAATGCTCATGCAGTGGCTGCCAGTTTGACTTGTCACTGCGCTGGGTCGAGTGTGCATAGAAGTTCATGGCGTCCCTGCTCCCCCGTTCGATCTGAACAGCAATCGATAACCGAAATCCATCATATCGACACCAGTCTCACGAGCTGCGACGCGCGCAAAACACTTGATGCCGCCCGCAGACCTGAAGCAATTCAGTGCCGTTCAGCAGTATCCGCTCGCCAGCCAGCCCAGCAAGACGTGCTCGATCCGGCCTGCCTCATCAGGTTGGATATCGCCAAGCTTTCCTTGAACCGACCGCTAGTTAACGATAAGCCGTTACCGTTAACTAAACGACCGCCCTATATGGGATGATTTTTTCAGCACCCCGCCAATGCTGTCTTTTGTGCGCACTCGATGTCGTAGCGCTGCTGCAGGTTGAGCCAGCTCTGCGCGTCATTGCCGAATAACGCCCTCGGCATCAGCGCCATATCCGCGCTGATGCCGCGCCTTCGCGCACGATCTCGTTGATGCGGACGGGAGTGACTTCACTGGCGCGGGCCACGCTGCGCTGGACGACCCGCCATGACTGACAGCCACGCTGCCGCCCCCGCCGCGAGGAGGTGCCGTTGTTCGTTGGAAGTGGTGCGCCTGGCGGGATTCGAACCCACGACCCCTGCCTTCGGAGGGCAGTACTCTATCCAGCTGAGCTACAGGCGCATGTGTGGCCGCGCGGGGCACTGGCCCGCGGGGAGCGCAGTATAGCCGAGTTGCCGCGGGCGGGCATGCGCTGCCACCTGCGCTTCCCTCACCTCGCTCCTCTCCCACCAGTGGGAGAGGAGGCGAACGCGGGAAGCGCGGTGCCTGATGAGGCCGGAGCGGCCTCAGCGGGCCTTGAGCAGGGTGCTCAGGGTGTCCGGCTTGCTGGTGTCGCGCACCAGGTGCGGGTACTTCAGGCCATCGTGGTAGTCGATGCGGATGGTCTGGTACTGGTCGAAGTTCTTCACCAGCAGCTCGACCGGCAGGCTCTTGTCCTTGGCCGAGGCGGTGACCGCGTCCTTCAGCGCATCGGCGTCGTAGTCGTGGCCGTTCACCGCGATCACGCTCATGGCCGGCGAAATGCCGGCCTTGAACGCGGGACCGTCCCACAGCACGTCGCCGATGCTGCCGTCCTTGCCCACCGACAGGCCCAGCGAGTAGGTGAGGTCGGCGGAATGACGGCGGGCCTCGATGGCCTTCACCGCGGCGGACGGCTTGTCGGTGTAGGTGAGCTTCCAGCCGTGGGCTTCGACGCCGCCGATCAGCGGGCCGTGGCCGTCCAGGCGGGTGCGCAGGTAGCTGGCCCAGTCGAACGGCTGGATGTCGTTGAGCGTCTTCACCACGTCTTCGAAGGTGTAGGGGTTCACGGCCCACTCGCCGTTGTCCATGCCGAAGAACGCCTTGCCGAAGTCGTCGATGGAATGCTTGCCCTTGCTGAGGTCACGCAGCTTGGCGTCGACGTCGAGCCAGATCATCTGACCGGCCGAGTAGTAGTCCTCGCTGCCCTGGTAGTTGCGGTAGGGCAGCGGCGCGCGCTGGGCGATGATCGGGTCGTTGGTGGTGTCCTGCACGTTGCGCCAGCTGGCCAGGCCGGGGCGGCCGCGGTCGTAGGTGGCGGCCACGAAGGCCAGCATGTCGCGCGCCTGCTCCTCGTTCCACAGGCCCGAGCGGGTGGCCATCACGTGACCCCAGAACTGGGTCTGGCCTTCGTACACCCACAGCAGCGAATCCTGCATCGGCACGTTGAAGTTCACCGTGGTGAGGTCGGCGCCACGGCGGTACTTGCCGTCCCACGAGTGGTTGTATTCGTGGGCCAGCAGGTCGCGGCCCAGCGCGCCCTTTTCCCACTCGGTGAAGTAGCCGGTGCCCACGCCGTTCTCGCTGGAACGATGGTGCTCCAGGCCCTGCCCGCTCATCTTGTCGCTGAGCGAAAGCAGGAAGTCGTAGTGGTTGTAGTGGTGGGCGCCGTACATCTTGTACATCTGCTGCACCAGGTTGCGATGCAGCTTGATCTGCTCGGGCGTCACTTCCAGGTACTTCGCCGCGTCGGCCACGACGTTCAGATGCACCGGCGCCTTGGCGCCCGGATCGAGGTCGATGCGCTTGAAATACTTGCCGGCGAAGATCGGCGAGTCGACCAGGTCGTTGTACGCGATCGGCTTGAAGTGCACGGTGTCGCCATCGCGCGAGGCCACTTCCAGCGCGGTGCCGAACTGCCAGCCGGCGGGGAACTTCACGCTGGTCTCGGCCATGATGCGCTTGGCGTAGTAGCCGGCCGGGTAGATGGTGTTGGCGTTCCACTGCAGGTTCAGCATTTCCGGCGTCATCACCACGCGCCCCTCGCTCTTGCTCTGCGGCGAGAGGAACTCGAACGACACCTCCACGTTGCTGGCGCCGGCGGGCACGTCGACGTGGAAGGCGTAGACGTTCAGCGGGTCGCGCTTCCACGGCAGGGTCTTGCCGTTGGCGGTCACCACCAGGCCGGCCAGCTTGTCGATCGGGCCGCTGGGCGAATGGTGGCCGGGCAGCCACTGCGGGTACAGCAGGGTCAGCGGGCCGGGCTGGGCCGGGATCACCTCGTGCACGCGGAAGATCCGGCGCGCCAGGTCGGTGGCGTCCACATTGACCTTCAAGGTGCCCTGAAACGGCACATCCTGCGGCGCCGGGACATCGGCAAACGCGGCAAAACTGGCCAGGCCGAAGCTGGCGGCGACGAGGGCGGAAGCGAGGCGGGTGACTTTCAATGCGTTCTCCGGATGGAAAAGGGGGAGCCTGGCGAACGCTGCCGCGCCTGCCGAAAAATCACGACATGACGCGGCTCGGGCCAGACGGGGCCCGGGAATCCCTGCAACGGGAAGTTGTCATGGCAGGAGTCCAGACCCCGATGCTAGACCGGCCGCGACCGCCTTCACCCCTGCCGAAGGTCACGACCAGCGCGGCCGGCCATGCCACGTCCCCGCGCTTGTGCCGAATCTGGCACCCATCTTGCTGCGAACCACACTGAACTCTTCCGGCTTCACCGCTCAGGAACCCCATGCACGACCTGCTCGACCACCTTCCGCGCCACGACGACGGCCTGCAGCAGCGCGACTACCGCAGGTACCTCGCGCAGCGGATGGGGCCGATGATCCATGCCCTGATGCTGGTGGCGACCCTGGTCTACCTGGTCGCCGTGCTGGCCAGCAGCGTGCTACAGAGGCCGCTCCTGTCCGTCTGGCTGCGCGCGTTGCCGCTGTTGCCGCTGGCGCTGGTGACGCTGTCCACCCGGCAGGCGCGCCGGCCACACCTGCTCAGCGCGCTGACCCTGCTGTTCGTGGTGCTGCTGGAGGTGAGCATCAACCTCAACACGTTCGGCAACCCGCATCGGCAGACGATGGTGTTGCCGGGCCTGCTGTTGCCCGTGGTCTCGTCGGTGATCTGGCTCGGTCGCTGGGATTTCGTCGCCGGCATGATCGTCTGCGCGCTGGGCCCGCTGCCGATGCTGCTGCTGGGCAACAGCGACGACGTGCAGGTGGTGCAGTACCTGATCTACATGGCGGTGGCGATCGTGCTGGCCGCGGTGCTGCGCGCGTTCATGGCGCGCACGCTGTTCGAGCAGTTCCGGCTGGAGCGCCGCCTGCGCGAGCAGGCCAATACCGACGGGCTGACCGGGCTGCTGCTGCGCAACCGCTTCCTGCAGCTGTCGCGGCTGGCGCTGGCCGACATCCGGCATCGCAAGCTGCCCGCGTGCGTGCTCTACCTTGACGCCGACCACTTCAAGCCGCTCAACGACGACTTCGGCCACGCCGCCGGCGACGCCGCGCTGATCGCGATGGCCGGCACGATGCGTCGGCAGATGCGTCCGGACGACCTGATCGGGCGCATCGGCGGCGAGGAATTCGCGATGCTGATGCCCGGCCTCGACCTGGCCCAGGCGACCCAGCGGGCCGAGCAGTTGCGGCTGGCGATCCACGCCATCCAGCGCCCCGACGGACGCATGAGCGTCAGTATCGGCGTGGTCGAATGCCGGCCGGACGACGAGGCGATCGAGACCCTGCTGATCCGCGCCGACCGCGCGATGCGCCAGGCCAAGCGCGCCGGCCGCGACCGCGTGGCCAGCGCGGTCGACTGAGCGACGGCGCTGGCGCCCGCCCGGCCTGCCGTGATCAGCCGGCCATCTTGCTGCGGCGGATGCCGTAGGCGAAATAGACCACGCAACCCAGCGCCATCCAGATGATGAAGCGCTCGTAGGTGATCCACGGCAGGCCATAAATCAGCGCCGCGGAAAACAGGATGCCCAGCGGCGCGGTGAACCACACCGCCGGCGTGCGGAAGTTGCGCTGCAGGTCCGGCCGGCGCACGCGCAGCAGCATGATCGACGCGCAGATGATGATGAAGGCGCTGAGCGTGCCGATGTTGACCAGCTCGGCGACCTCGCCGATCGGCAGCAGGCCGGCGACCAGCGCGGTGAACACGCCGATGATCAGGGTCGGTCGTGCCGGCGTGCCGAAGCGCGGGCTGACCTTGGCGAACCAGGCCGGCAGCAGGCCGTCGCGGGCCAGCGCGAACCAGATCCGCGCCGCGCCCAGCATGAAGGCGAACAGCACGCTGGTGACGCCGATCACCGCCGCCGCCGCGATGGTGACGCTGAGCCAGTGCAGGCCGATCTGTTCGAACGCGTCGGACACCGACGCCTCGCCGCCGAGGTTGCTGTAGTGGGTGATGCCGGTGAGCACCAGCGACACCGCGATGTACAGCACCATCGCGATCGCCAGCGACAGCAGCACCGCGCGCGGCAGGTCGCGCTGCGGGTGCTTCGATTCCTCCGCCGCGGTGGTCAGCGTGTCGTAGCCGAACACCGCGAAGAACACCACGCTGGCCCCGGTCAGCACGCCCGACCAGCCGAAGTGGCCGACCCCGGTGGCGGCGTCGACCACGCGGGCGGGCACGAACGGATGCCAGTTCGCCGGGTCGATGTAGAACACGCCGACCAGCACCACCAGCAGCACGCCGATCACCTTGATCGCCACCACCAGGGTATTGAAGCGCGCGCCCCACTCGGTGCGCACGGTGAGCAGGATCGCCACGCCGATCGACACCGCCGCCGCGATCACGTTGAAGCGGTGGCCGTCGCTGGGCCCGGCGATCGCCGCCGAACCGTGCAGGCCGAACAGTTGCTGCAGGTAATACTGCATGGTCTGCGCGCTCATGCTCTGCTGCGCCCACTCCGGCAGGTGCACGCCGGCGGAGTTCAGCAGCACCTGCACGTAGCCGGACCAGCCGATCGCCACCACCGCGACCACCAGCGCGTATTCCAGCAGCAGGTCCCAGCCGATGATCCACGCGGCGAACTCGCCGAGCACCGCGTAGCCGTAGGTGTAGGCGCTGCCGGTGACCGGGATCAGCCCCGCGAACTCGGCGTAGCACAGCGCCGCACAGGCGCTGCCGAAGCCGGCGATGAGGAAGCTGATCGCCACCGCGGGGCCCGCGTTCATCGCCGCCTGCTGGCCGGCCAGCACGAAGATGCCCACGCCGATGATGCCGCCAATGCCGATCGCGGTGAGCTGCCACAAGCCCAGCACCCGGCGGAAGTCGCTGCGGGTGCCGGCTTCGGCCTGCAACTGTTCGATCGTCTTGTGCCGCACCAGCTTGCCGAGGAAACCCATTGCACACCCCTAATCGCATGACCGCCGGAAACCAGCGGCGATCATAGCGAATACCGCCCATCGTGTTGGCCCGTGCGCGGCATGTTGCGCTGCACCTGTACACCTGCGCGCGACGCGGGCGAACATGCATCCACGCATCCACGACCGGCCCGCGAGCGGGCGGCGAGGGAGGCGACCACGACCCGGGGAATACATCCATGCTCATCCGCACCCATCGTCTGGCTGCCGGCATCGCCTGCGCCCTGCTTGCCGGCACGCTCGGCGTGTCGTCCAACGCCTCGGCGCAGGACACCAGCCCGCCGCCGGCAGCGGCCACCACGAATGCCACCGAGCTGGGCAAGATCACGGTGACCGCGCAGAGCCGCACGCAGGAAGTGCAGGACGTGCCGATCGCGATGGACATCGTCACCGCGAAGCAGCTCGACATCATCGCCGCCACCGACCTCAGCCAGACCAACCTGTTCGTGCCCGGCGTGGTGGTCGACGGCAGCGACCCGACCCAGCCGACCTACCGGATGCGCGGCATCGAGACCAACGACTTCGGCATCGGCACCGATTCGGCCGTGGGCGTCTACGTCAACGGCGTCTACCAGACGCGCTCCGGCGGCGCGCTGATGGCGCTCAACGACGTGGCCCGGGTCGAAGTGCTGAAAGGCCCCCAGGGCACCCTGTTCGGCCGCAATACCGCCGCCGGCGCGATCTCGATCGTCACCAACGAACCGACCGAAAAGCTCGAGGGCAAGGCCCGCGTGCGCTACGGCGAATACGGCAAGCGCTACGGCGACGCCCTGCTCAACGTGCCGGTGAACCAGGACCTGGCCGTGCGGATGAGCTTCCTGGACAACCAGAGCAACGGCTATCTCAGGGATGCCGTCACCGGCCAGCACTACGGCAAGGACGACGAATGGGGCGCGCGGATGGTGGCGCGCTGGCAGGTCACGCCCGACAGCACGGTGCACCTGTCGTGGGACCACGATCGCCTGAAGCAGCCTTCGCGCATGGACGTGGGCCTGATCCCGCTGTCCTCCACCGACCTGTACCAGCGCGCGCCGTTCCCGGCCGATCCGTCGACCTACTACGACCCGCGCCACGCGCCGTTCTTCAACGACAGCGACGGCGGCCGCGAACGCCGCCAGTACAACGGCTGGACCCTGGCCTTCGACCACGGCTTCGACTGGGGCGGTTTCAGCTCGACCACCAATTACGCGGCCTACAACATCTCGCACGTCGAGGACGGCGACGGCACCAACCACGTCACCACCCACCTCGACACCGGCGTGATCAGCGAGGGGCGCACGCTGTACCAGGAGTTCAAGCTCAACGGCAGCAACGAGCGGGTCGACTGGGTCGCCGGCGCCAGCTACTACATGGAACGCGCCAAACAGACCAGCCTGGCCACGGTGAACACCGACACCTACGACACGCTGGCGATCAACAGCGGCCTCGGCGCCAACTTCACCCCGGACGGCACGCTGTTCCACTATTTCGACTCGCTGCTGCAGGCGTTCAACCTGCCCTACCGCCTGCTCGGCGATCCGTGGACCGAGACGATCAGCAACAACGGCCACTTCAATTCGTACGCGGTGTACGGCGATGCGATCTGGCATGTCACCGACAAGCTCAACATCACCACCGGCCTGCGCTACACCCACGACCGCAAGTATTTCGACTGGTACACGCCGGTGCGCTACGCGCCACAGCTCGATGCGACGGTCAATCAGCTCGACGCGGCCGGCGTCCTGGCGCTGGCGCCGCTGCTCACCGGCGGCGCGCTGAGTGCCGATGCCCTGCGCGCCATCCTCACCCAGAACCAGATCTTCCCCAACGCGGTGGGCCAGCTGGTCAGCAAGGACAACCGCTGGAACGACCTGAGCCCGCGCCTGGTCGCCGACTACAAGTTCACCCCGGACACGATGGGTTACCTGTCACTGGCCCGGGGCTACAAGGCTGGCGGCTACAACGGCACCGAGCCCGGTTCGCAGTTCCAGCCGGAGAAAGTGTGGAACGCCGAGCTCGGCATCAAGAGCACCTTCCCCGACCAGCACCTGCTGCTGAATGCCTCGATCTACCACTACCGCTACACCGACAAGCAGACCCTGGTGGTGGTGCCGTCCACCGACGGCCTCGGCGTGCCGACCTACCAGGTCAGCAACACCAGCCAGGACGCCACCGGCGTGGACCTGCAGGTGCAGTGGGTGCCGCTGGACGATCTGCGGCTGGGCTTCAACGGCAGCTACATCGACTCGAAATACTCCACCGCGCGCGTGCCGGCCGGCGTCGACGCCAACGGCGATGCGCTCTACCTGGATGTCTCCGGCCAGCCGGTGGACGAGCCGAAGTTCTCCTACAGCTTCAGCGGCGACTACACCTGGCACGGCGTGGCCCAGGGCGAGCTGAGCTTCCACGCCAACTACGGCTATCGCGGGCGCATGCGCTGCAACGACGCCTCGGTCTACCAGGGCAAGTGCGCCTTGCCGACCAACTTCGACCTGGGCGAGCCGCAGCAGCGCACCGACTTGCGCCTCGACTGGAACGCGGCGAACGGCCGCTGGGGTCTCGGCGCTTATGTGCAGAACCTGTTCGACAAGCAGTACGTCAGCGGCCTGGGCACGATCTCGCAGTCGGTGCTGGGCACGCCGTACGCCTACGTCACGCCACCACGGATGTGGGGCGTGGAAGCGCGCGTGAAGTTCTGACCGACCCGCCGTCGCTCCCCTGCCCGCAGGGAAGCTGCCCGGAGGGCTGAGAGGTGCTCTTGAGAGACGTCACCCCGTCGCGACGTCGTGATGCAACGATGATGGCGCGCGCTGCCCGCCCAGCCAGGGCAGCACCAGCGCGCTGAGCCCGAACACCACGGCGATGGCCAGGGCGATATGGCCGTCCAGATGGCCAATCCCGAACCAGCGTCCGCTGAACAGCGGCACGACGGCGGTGGCCAGCACGCGGACGCCTTCGGCCCACACCGCCCAGCGGCGGCCTTCCATCAACGCACCGACCACGCACAGGCTGGCGACCAGGTACAGCGCATACAGCAGCAGGGCGGAAAAGCCGGCGCTGCCGGCCATGCCGAGGAACTGCGTGGCCATGCCCAGCAGCAGGGCGAACTGCAGCAGCACGTAGAGTTTCAGCGGCCACGACAGCGGCGGATCGAAACGCTCGGTGGGCATGGTGAAGTCGGGCTTCGGGAAGCGCGCCGCCACGTCGGCCGGACGCCAGCCCGGCGGCTTGATCCAGACCAGCAGCTTGTCGCGCCAGCGCTTCGCATGCCATGCGTCCTGCGCGGTCTTCCAGTACACCTCGGCGTTCGCCCACAGCGGGTTCCAGCTGCGCAGCGGCGAGCGCGTGCCGTAGACCGGCTTGTCGCTGTCGTCCTCCTCGACAAAGCTGCCGAACAGGCGATCCCACACGATCAGGATGCCGCCGTAGTTGCGGTCCAGGTAACGATCGTTCACCGCGTGATGGGCGCGATGGTTGGACGGCGAGCAGAACACCCGGTCGAACCAGCCGAGCCGGCCGATCTGTTCGGTGTGCACCCAGAACTGGTACAGCAGGTCGATCAGCGCCACCACCACGAACACCTTCAGCGGCACGCCGACGATCGCCATCGGCAGGTAGAACACCCAACCCAGCAGCGCGCCGCTGCCGGTCTGGCGCAGCGCGGTGGACAGGTTGTAGTGCTCGCTCTGGTGATGCACCACGTGGGCGGCCCACAGGATGTTCACCTCGTGGCCCATGCGGTGCAGCCAGTAGTAGCAGAAGTCGTAGAACAGCAGCGCGCCGGCCCACACCCACAGGCTGTTCTCCGGCAGCGCGAACAGCGCCAGGTGTTCGACGCACCAGGCATAGATGCCGATCGTCACCAGCTTGGTGAACACGCCGACCAGCTGCGAGATCACGCCCAGGCCGATGCTGTTGATCGCATCGTTGGCGGCGTACGCCTGCCGGCCGCGCAGTTTCGCCACCAGCAATTCGATGCCGATCAGCAGGAAGAAGACCGGTGTGGCCCAGGTGATGATGAGTTCCTGCGTATTCACTTCGCCGCCTCTGTCACGATCGGGGACCCGACCCGCTGCACCGAGCGCGCGATCCACCACAACGCCAGATAGTACGCCGCCAGCACCCACAGGCTGGACCACGGCAGCGGACCGTCGAAGCGGTTCCACGCCAGCAGGCAGTCGCTGAGCATGAAGGTCAGGCCGCCGATCGCCGCCAGCCGCGCCGCCGGCGCCTGCGGGTCGCCGCGTTGGGCCAGCACCCGTGCGCGCACCAGAGCCTGGCCGCCCATGCTGGCCAGCACCACCACGTAGACGATCACCGGCATGCGCAGCGCCGGCCCGATCGCATCCCACAGCAGGACCATGTTCACTGCGCCGAAACCCAGCGTGGCCAGCAGCAGCCACGGCCGCGCGGCGAAGCGGCAGTCGCCGGTGAACGCGGCGATGAAACACAGGTGGCCGCACAGGAAGGCCAGCAGCCCCGGCACGAACAGGTCGCCCGGCAGCATCAGCAGGACGTCGCCCAGCAGCGAGCAGGCGATGCCGGCAAGCACCAGCCGCCGGTAGCGCGGCGACTGCGCCGGCCGCGACTGCCAGGCCAGCACGAAGATCAGCACGGTGGCCAGCGGCTTGCCCAGCCAGTGCAGCCAGTGCCATGCCGGCGACGGATGGCTGGCCGCGAGCAGCGCGCCGGCGATGGCGGCAAATGCCGCCAGCAGGATGGCCACCGCCAGTCCTCGCGGGTAGCGTGGCGTGGCGGTATCGAAGGCAAGAACGGACATGCGTATCCCCGTTGACGACTGCCGTCGATCATAGCCGGACGCCGCCACCTGTCGGCCAGGCTTGAGGACAGGGTCGACCCCGCTCAGCGCGGCGCGGGTGCGCGTCGGCGGGGGCTGCCGTACATCTCGCGGTAGACCTCGCTGATCCGGGCCTCCAGCGTGCCGCCCTGGCGCGCCTGGCTGAAGGCCTCGTTCAATTGTTTCTCGGCCACATGCAGATGACGCAGGAAGTGGCGCTCGTCGCCGGACAGCCCGCACTCGGCCATCTGCTGTTCCAGCGTGGGGTCGACGGGCGGGTCAGCGGGCGTGGGAGTCGGGGGCGGCGGCAGGCGATCTTTCATGCCGGAAACAAAGCAAGACACTTGCCATTCAGCTTTCCGCCGCGACGCCGCCCCGCTGCGTCAGACAGCACCGGCGCAGGCCGGTGCCGCGACGGATGGGCGACGCAAACTGCCCCCGGGTGTCACTGATAGACGTGCAGCCGGTTGATCGTCCAGGCGTGGTACGAGTCCAGCACGCCGGGGATCGCGCAGTCGTCGTACAGGCCGCTGCAGCGCGTGCGCAATTCGCGCGACGCGGTGAAGTACGCATCGGTGGGCACGCCGGCCGCCTGCAACACCATGCCGGGCAGAAAGGCGATGTCGAGCATCGGATACGCCGGCAGCGGCGTCCCGGCAAAATTGCTCTTCACCATGTAATAGGTGAGGTAGTCGCGATACGGCGCCAGCGCCGGCGGCGTGCTCCGCTCCAGCTTGCGGATGCCGCCGTTGAACGAGGGCTGGTGATCGCCGAAGTGCACCAGCACGGTTGGCTGTGGGCGGTCGAGGAAGGCGCGCTCGAGCCCGCGCATCGCCACGTCCGAATCGTGCAGCCGCGACAGGTAGGTGTCGAAGTTCAGCGCCATGCCCGGCGCAAGCCCGCGCAGCAGGTTGCGGTAGGGCGCGGGCAGCTTGTCCATCGGCTGGTGGTCGTGCGGGCCGTGCTGGTTCAAGGTCAGGATCATGATGAACACCGGTTGCCCCGGCTTCCTCAGCTTGTCGTAGATGCGTTTGGCCGCGGCGAACATCTGCGCGTCGCTTTCCTCCCATTCCTCCAGGCCCAGTTCGTCGGCGCCGTACAGATGATCGAAACCGTAGGCGCGGTACGCATTGTCGCCGTTGATGAAGCTGGCGGCGGTGGGATACACGCCGATGGTGAGGTAGCCCAGCCGGCGCAGCTGCAGCGCCAGCGCATCGTGCACGTTGGGCGCCAGCACGTAGGGCGCATACATGCCGCCGGAGCCGAAGATGTCCTGCGGCATGCCGGTCAGCGCGGCGAACTCGCTGACCCAGGTGCCGCCGCCGAAGGTATGCACGCGCAGCACGCCGTGCCCCCGCGTGCGCGCATCGGGCTGGAACATCGCCACCCGGCACGCCGGCACGTTGCAGTTGGTGTAGTTCGACGGGTCGAAGGTGCTTTCCTCCAGCACCTGCACGATGTCCGGGTACGGCGGCGGCCGGCTGGCCGGCGTGCCCGACGCGGTGGCGCCCCAGTCGCGCTCGGCCACCTCGTCGCTGGCCATCGGCGGCAACTGCACGTCGGCGTCGCGCAGGTTCACGAAGAAGTTGGTCAGCTGTGCGTCGTCGGACATCTTCTGCCACGCATTGCGCGAATGCGCCCGGGCGAACGGCCCGGCCGGCAGCATGCACAGCCAGAAACCCAGCGCGCACGCCGCGATCCCGCCCAGCCGGATCGGCATCGCCCGCGACGCACGCAGGCTGGCCAGCAGCCGCCAGTCCCAGCGCCACACCAGGTACAGCAGCGGCGGCAGCAGCAGGCACAGCGCGATGCCCACGGTGTACAGGTGCGGGTAGTGGCGCAAGGTGTCAAGCAGGCTGGTGCGCACGTAGTAGATGAAGTCCGACGGCATCAGCTGCGAATCAAGGTAGCGCAGCTTCAGCACCGCCACCGACTTCAGCAGCAGGAACAGCCCGCCGCCCACCACCAGGCCGCTGGCAAAACGCCCGAACGCCAGCAGCAGCACGCCGCAGCTGCACAGCATCAGGGCCATGATGAAGGCGCGCTGCAGCGGCAGCGGTTCCTGCCACGCCGTCAGCGCGATGCAGCCGCCCAAAAACGCCAGCGCGCACAACACCACCACACCGGCTCGCGATGGGCGCAAAGATAGTCGACGCATGCCTGGTCAGTCCCCCTGTAGGACCCTTGTCACTGGGTTGTCATCTTACGGTCTTGGCCACTGCACTGCGCAGCGGCGCACTCGCGCCGGAACGGAGCCATTCATCGGCCCCGGCACGCATCCGGCCATGCCGATCTGCTAGTTTCTGCGGCCTGACCCAAGCTCCCGTCCCCGGAATCCCCATGTCGTCACGCCTGTTGCGCTCCACCACTCCCCTGCTCGCCCTCGCCGGCGCCCTGCTCGCCGGCTGCGCCGGCCTGCCCTGGCAAGGCAGCGCGCTGGCCGACGGTTCGCGCGCTAACGTGGCCATCCTGGAAACCACCGACATCCATTCGAACGTGCTCAGCTACGACTACTACAAGCTGAAGCCGGACGAGTCACTGGGCTACGAACGCACCGCCACGCTGATCCGCCGCGCCCGCGCCGAGTTTTCCAACACCTTCCTGTTCGACAGCGGCGACACCATCCAGGGCAGCGTGCTGGCCGACTACCAGGCGCTGGTGAAGCCGGTCGGCTGCGCGCAGGAACTGGCCGTCTACCAGGCGATGGACGCGATGGGCTACGACGGCGGCACCGCCGGCAACCACGAGTTCAACTACGGCCTGGGCTTCCTGTCGCAGGTCACCGGCACGCCGATGAACGTGGACGGCGGCCACGACAACCGCTGCGCCGGCCCGCACTTCCCGCTGGTGCTGGCCAACGTCTACAGCGCGCGCGACGGCAAGCCGATCTTCAGGCCGTGGACCGTGGTGACGAAAACCATCAGCGCCTACACCCCGGACGGCAGCCGCATCGAGGTGCCGCTGAAGGTGGGCATCATCGGCTTCACCCCGCCGCCGATCATGGACTGGGACAAGCAGAACCTGGCCGGCAAGGTCACCGTCAGTGGTGTCGTCGAGGCAGCGCAGAAATACCTGCCCGAGCTCAAGGCGCAGCATCCCGACCTGATCGTGGCGATCCTGCACGGCGGCCTCAACACCGCGCCGTACACCCCGCAGATGGAAAACGCGGGCTGGTACCTGGCCGGCGTGCCCGGCATCGACGCCCTGCTGCTCGGCCACTCGCACACCGAATTCCCCGGTCCGCACTACGCCGGCATGAAGGACGTCGATGCAAAGCGCGGCCTGGTCCGCGGCGTGCCCACGGTGATGGGCGGCTTCTTCGGCAAGGACCTGGGCGTGATCCGGCTGGTGCTGGATCGCCAGGGCGGCCGCTGGGTGGTCGACCGCGACGAGAGCCACAGCGAAGTACGCCCGATCTGCAGCAAGTCAGGCAGCCCGAACAAGTCGGGCTCGCAAGCTGTCGAGTGCGTGCCGGCCGATCCGGCCATCGCGCCGCTGGTGCAGCAGGCCCATGAAGCGGCCATCGCCTACGTCAACACGCCGATCGGCAACAGCAGCGTGCAAATGAGCAGCTACTTCGCCGACGAGGGCAACATGAGCGCACTGGCGCCGGTCAACGCCGCCCAAGCCGACTACGTGCGCACTGAACTTCCCCACTCGCACCCCGAACTGGCCGACGTGCCGGTGCTGTCCGCCGCCGCCGCCTTCCGCACCGGCTTCGGCGGCCCCGACGACTACACCGACGTCGCCGCCGGCCCGCTCACCCTGCGCAGCGCCGCCGACCTGTACTTCTATCCGAACACCCTGGCCGCGGTGAAGACCGACGGCGCCGGCCTCAAGGCCTGGCTGGAAAAATCCGCCGGCCGCTTCAACCGCATCGACCCGGCCAAAGCCGGCGAGCAGCAGCTGATCAACAGCCGTTTCGTCGGCTACAACTTCGACCAGATCCAGGGCGGCATCCACTACGTCATCGACGTCTCGAAACCGGTCGGCCAGCGCATCACCACGCTGAGCTACCAGGGCAAGCCGGTGGTGCCGAGCGACCCGTTCATCATCGTCACCAACAACTACCGCGCCAGCGGCGGCGGCCACTTCCCCGGCCTCGACGGCAGCAACATCGTGCTCACCGCGCCGGATGGCACCCGCGAGATCCTGGCGAAGTGGATCGAGCGCAAGAAGCAGATTGGCGTTGCCGACCTCGAGCCCACCTCATGGAACTTCGCCCCACTGAAAGTGCACGGGCCTGTGGTATTCACCGGGGCGGCGAACAAGCTCGATGTGGCGAAGGCTGCCGGGTTGACGAACATTCGATTGGTGAAGGACAACGGGGATGGGACGGCGATTTACGCGATCGACCTCTCGCATTAAGCGATGCAGCTTGTAGGGCGCGCACTGCCCACCGCTCGGCTTTCTGTTGATTCCCGAAACGCATCAAGAGCAAGAGCTTTCGTCCTCCTGACGGAGGGCGAGTCCCTTTCTCTTGAGTGGCCAAGAGAAAGGAACCAAAGAGAAGGCCACCCCGCTTCCGCGCCTTGCGGACATCCTGTCCGCAAGGTTCGCGGTCGGGCTACGGGGTTTGTCGACAGGGCATCCTGCCCTGACGCCAAACTGCCTGACATCCATGTCAGGCACCCTGCGGGCTGATCCTCCACCCGCCCGCCGCTGCAGAGGGGCCCCGGGTAGAGCAGCGGGCCATCGTGGCCCGCACTTCTCAGAAAGGCCAGAGCCGCGCCAGCTGCGCCGTCAGCGCTAGCCCCACGCCTCATCGTCCTCGACCCACTCCAGAAGCAGCTCGGCTCTGGACGCCAGCAGCGGCGCAAGTTCTTCATCATTTTCGCCGGTGCCTATAACAAACGTCGGATGCGTTTCGCCGCGCGCCATGCAAGCTGCCTTTTCTTGCCAAAGCGACGCAATGGCTTTCACGGCTTCACGTGGATTGCGGATACCTGCTGCCGAAACGTAGTCACAAGGACAGTCGCCACAAATGGCCCACCAACTGACAGCACCCTGTGTGGACGCGCTGCCGATACGCCACACCGACACGTACGGGGACGCCGACCAGGCGGGAATCTCCTCGACGACGCCGTGTTGAACGCCCTCACGATGCAGGTATGCGAGCACTTCGCCACGCTGCTCCGCGAACCAGCGCGCCTCCACTTCGGGGTCTTCGTAATCTTCCATGGATCAGCACCACTACTCGATTCGCGCGATATTTCAGGACAAAAGCCTCACGCGGCTGGGATTGACGGGAAGTCTCTTACGGAGTGGTCAGGCCGAAACCTGAGTTGACATGCCTTCCGGAAGCTTGCCCCGCACGTGGAAGGTCAGGGCCGCTTCCGCTGCACATGCGACGAACGCCTCCCACTCGCTCATCTTGAACACCTCGGAGTCGTGAATGACATGTTTGGGCGTGGCGAAGCACAGTAGTTCCCAGCCATCGTCCAGGCGCTTGAGTGACTGGATCTCATCTGCCGAAAAAACGGGCGAAGGAAAGTTGGCCTCGCAGATCGGACGGGTAATGAAGTCCTCCCATTGATTGAGCAACTCGCCCATACCCAGTCGTGGCTCGCTCTCGGCTTGATATTCCACCACCCACTCGACGTACTCGATGAGTCGGTTGCGGATACGTTGTTCCAGCACCAGAGGGTCCATGACATCCGTTGAAGTGGTTCGCGCAGAATTGGAAGCCTGACGCTGAGGTTGAGCGTCGGCGAAGTCGTTTGTCTTGATCAAGGTGCTGGACGACTCACCAGAACCGCCACCAAGGCCGCCTTGTTTCTGTTGGTGAAGTGTTGCCGTCCGGATACGTAATGCGCTCGGCCTGCGGGTCATATACAGCCAGCCCATGCTTCCGTGCGAGCGAGTGAACGAAGGCGGATACGTATTCTGCTTTTGACCAGACAGACGGCATGATGACGTGCCCGGGAGAGCGATCGAGCGCACAGCTCCAAGGACAAAGATCGTGGTCGTCGACGAGGTCGTCCGGGATCGTGTCGATTTCGGGATGCTTCGCAGTCAGTTCGGCGTAGAAAGCGTCGACGGAGGCATGCGGCTCGATCTGGCATGCCTCGTCCTCGCACAAGCGTGCATAGAGCAAGCCGGCCTCCTTGTCCGTGAGGCGATCATGCGGATACCACACACCCAAATCGAAGCTCATCGACCCGCCCGCATGCTGGGCCCCGCATTGGGGGCATATGCCACGGATGTTCAGCGCTGGCCTGTTGCGCGTCAAGCAGACACCTCCCAAGGTTCGGCGGGCATTTGCCGGGCGAAGTAGTGCAACGAGCCTGAGGTGCGGGCTCGCTTTTGAACGCCTCCTTGAGGCCGAAATCAAGCCACTCACAGGGCTCCAAGGATCAAGAGCAAACCCCACCCCAACCCTTTCTGCGACCGAAGGAGGTCTCTTTAGGGGCAAGCGGGGGAGGGAGATAGGCGAGGCGCAGCCGCACGCCTCAAACGAACGACGCGCACCGTCACTCGTTTGTGCCCGTCGACAGCCCTGCCGACGGCACACTTTCCGCCTTCGCTCTTCGCTCTTCGCTTTTCAGCTCTCGCAACCGCGCAGCGGTTGCGCACCGAGTGCGGGCCACGATGGCCCGCTGCTCTACCCGGGGCCCCTCTGCAGCGGCGAGGCGGGGGCGACAGGCCGCGTAGCGGGCGTTGCCAGGGATGGCAACGCCTTTTCGCGCGAACTTTCCGGGCAGGAAGCCCGGAAAGCGCGGAAGCGGGGTGGCCTCTCTTTGGGCCACGTTTCTCTGGCCACACAGAGAAAGGTGGCTCGGCTGCCGCAGGCAGACGAAAGCTTTTGCTCTTGATGACAGCAAGGCACGAAGAATCAAGGAAGCAAGATCAAAAGCAGACCCCACCCCGGCCCTCCCCTGCGAGCAGGGGAGGGAGACGAGCCAACTCAATCGATCGGCGTATGCCGATACGTGCTCACGTCCGCAGCTTGCACCGCCCCCGCCTGGTTCGACCACGACTGGCGGATGTAGCTGACCACCGCCGCGACGTCCTCGTCGCTCAGTTGCTGCGCGAACGGCGGCATCGAATAGGGTTGCGGGTTGCCCGCGGTGACCGGGGCGAAGCCCCCGAGAAGCACGCTGCGGGTGGCGTTGATGCCGGTGGGTTCGGTGACCGAGGTGTTGCCGTCCAGTGGCGGGTAGATGCCGGCCACGCCCTGGCCGTTGTCGCCGTGGCAGTCGGCGCAGCGCTGGGCGTACAGCTTGCCGCCCTGCTCGTGGCTGGCCGCGCGCTTGAACGGCGCGGCGGCCACGGCCGGTGCGCGTGGCGGCAGCGATTGCAGATAGACGGCTATCGACTGCAGGTCGGCGTCGGTCATGTGCTGGGTGCTCAGGCGCACCACGTCGGCCATCGGGCCGAAGGCGCTGCCCTTGGCGGACTGGCCGGTCTTCAGCAGGTCGACGATGTCCGGCGCGCTCCAGCCGACGAGGCCGCCGCCGGCCTGAGTGCTGAGGTCGGGCGCGTACCAGTTCATCGCCGGGATCTGGCCGCCGGTGAGGTGGCGATCCGGTTCGATGCCGCCCAGCGAATCGCGCGTGGTGTGGCATTCGTTGCAATGGCCCAGGCCCTGCACCAGATAGGCACCGCGGTTCCATTCGGGCGACTTCGCCGGGTCGGGCTGGAACACGCCCGGCTTGAAGTACAGCGCGCGCCACGCCAGCAGGCTCTTGCGCACGTTGTACGGAAAGTCGAGCCCAGGCTCGCTGTTGGGGCGATGCACCGCCGGCAGCGATTTCAGGTAGGCGAAGATCGCCAGCGCGTCGTCGCGGGTGACCTTGGTGAACGAGGTGTAGGAGAACACCGGATACAGCAGCTGGCCGTGGCGGCCCCTGCCGTCGTGCAGCGCGCGCCAGAAATCGTCGAAGCTCCACTGGCCGATGCCGGTTTCCGGATCGGGCGTGATGTTGGGCGCGGGCACGTCGCCGAACGGCGTGGCCAGCGCGCGGCCGCCGGCGTAGCGTTGGCCGTCGCGGGCGGTGTGGCAGGCCGCGCAATCGCCGGCGGTGGCCAGATATTCGCCCCGCGCGATGATGGCCGGATCGTGCAATGCCGCGGTGTCGGCATCGCGCTGCGCCGGCGACGACGGCGCGACGTGGCCGCCGCCGACGAACACCCACGCCAGCACGCCGACCAGCAACAGCAAGGCCAGCCACCACCAGCCACGTCGCAACCGGCTCATGGCGCCACCCCGCTGTGGCCCATCACGCACCAGCCGGGCAACGGCTCGGTCTGCGCACTGGCCGGTGCCGGGTGCAGGTCGGCCGGCGGCTCCTGGCTGGCCAGCCACGCCGATACCGCGGTGATGTCGGATTCGCGCATGCGGTTGGCCACCACGCCCATGCAATAGGGGCCTTCGGCCGCGCGGGTGCGGGTGCGCCACGACACCAGCTGCGCGCTGAGGTAGTCGTAGGACAGGCCCATCAGCCCGGGCATCATCGGCTGCACGCCAGTCAGTTTCGCGCCGTGGCAACTGACGCACGACGGCACGCCGCGGGTGGAGTCGCCGCGCAGCACGAGCTGTTCGCCGCGACGCAGGGTTTCGGTGGAAACCGGCGGCACCGGCAGCTTGCGATACGGCACGTCCTGCTGCGCGAAGTATTCGGCGATCTGCCGCAGATAGGCCGGACCGAGCTGGCGCACCACGTATTCCATCGGCGCGTGCTGGCGCTGGCCGGTCTGGAAATATTCCAGTTGCTGCAGTAGATAACCCGCCGGCTTGCCGGCCAGGCGCGGGATCAGCACGTTGTCCGGCGTGCCCGCACCGTGCGCGCCATGGCAACTGGTGCACGCGGCGACGCGTTGCTCGGTGGTGTCGGGCACCGGCGCCGCGGCGCTCTGCGGGGTGGCGGCGGACGCTGTGGCACCGGCACCGAAGGCGAGCAGCACGACGGCCGCGCGGAGCTTCGTGCGCAGGGAAAGGGACAGGTTCATCGGCCAATTGTAGGCCTGCGCAACCGGCCGCTTCGGGCTCGCGACAACCTGCCGCAGGCCGGCGGCGTCGCCGTTCCGCCCGGTTCCCGCCACGAAAAGGTTGCAGATGAATCTGTTGACCGCAGCGCAGCAATCCCCGTAAGGTCGAGCACATGTCGCCGCTTTCCACGCCAGCACGCCCGCACTGCGCACCGGTCCACACCGGTCGCATGGCGTCGTGCGCCGGCGTTGTCGCCGCGATGACCACCACCACGATTACCACCGGTACCGGTACCACGGGTTCCGGGCGGGGTGTCGTGCGTAGGTAAGTTTTCTACACGCAACGGCCCGCCCTCGACGAGGCGGGCCGGCTCACACCGACACGCCAGCGAGATCGGGCCTCCAAGGGAGAGGCCGTCGTGATCACCTGTGCACCCGAGCAAGTCCAGCATTTTCCGTTGCCGCCGCCCGCGCCGCCGCGCACCGGCAGCACGCGTCGCCGCGTGCTGGCGATCGGCGTGATCGGTCCCGGCCGGGTCGGCAGCGCGCTGCTGGAACAGTTGCGCACGGCGCAGGCACGACTGGCCCGCGACAGCGGACTGGAACTGAAGCTGTGCGGCGTGGTGGCCAGCAAGCGCATGTGGCTGGACTGCGACGACGCCGAGCTCAACGCCCGCCACGACGGCGCGCAGGTCTGGCGGCCGAATGACCTGGATGCGTTCGCCGAACACGTCCGCGGCAACGACGGCCGCCACGCGCTGCTGATCGACTGCAGCGCGAACGACGAGGTGGCGGCGCACTATCCGCGCTGGCTGGCCGGCGGCCTGCACGTGGTGACGCCGAACAAGCTGGCCGGCAGCGGACCGCTGCCGCGCTGGCAGGCGATCCGCGCAGCCTGCGCCGGCGGCGCGCGCTTTCGCTACGAGGCCACCGTCTGCGCCGGCCTGCCGGTGGTGCAGACGCTGCGCGACCTGCTCGACACCGGCGACGAACTGCTGGCGGTAGACGGCATGTTTTCCGGCACGCTGGCCTGGCTGTGCAACCGCCACGACGGCCGCCAACCGTTCTCCGCGCTGGTGCGCGAGGCGCACGCGCTGGGCTATACCGAGCCCGATCCGCGCGATGACCTGTCCGGCCTGGACGTGGCGCGCAAGCTGGTGATCCTGGCGCGCGAAGCGGGCTGGGCGCTGTCGCTGGAGGATGTCGACCTGCAAGGCCTGGTGCCGCCGGCGCTGGCCGCGCTGCCGCGCGACGACTTCATGCAGCGGCTCGACGAACTGGACGCGCCGATGGCCGCGAAACTGGCCGAGGCGCATGCCGAAGGTGGCGTGCTGCGCCACGTGGCCCGGCTCGACCGGCACGGCCGCGCCAGCGTGCGGCTGCAGGTGCTGCCCGCCAGCCACGCCTTCGCTCACACCCGGCTGACCGACAACATCGTGCAGTTCACCACCCGTCGCTACTGCGATAATCCGCTGTCGGTGCAAGGCCCCGGCGCCGGTCCGGAAGTGACCGCCGCCGGCGTGTTCACCGACCTGCTGCGCATCGCCGAGTCGCTGGAGGCGCGCGCATGACTTCCTCATTGTCGGAACCCGTCATGGCTCCATCGCACCCCGCCGCCCGCCCGCCCGTCGCCTGCGCCTTCGCACCCGCCAGCGTCGGCAACGTCGGCGTCGGCTTCGACCTGCTCGGCCACAGCGTGGCCGGCGCCGGTGATCGCGCCCAAGTGCGCCGCATCGACGAGCCGGTGGTGCGCATCGCGGCGATCCGCGGCTGCGTCACGGAGCTGCCCACCGACCCGCGCGCAAACACCGCCGGCACCGCCCTGCTCTCGCTGCGCACCGCGCTCGACCTGCCCTGCGGTTTCGAGCTGGTGCTGCACAAGGGCATCGCGCTGGGCTCGGGCATGGGCGGCTCGGCCGCCTCGTGCGTGGCGGCGCTGGTCGCGGCCAACGCCCTGCTCGACCAGCCGCTTTCGCGCGAGGCGCTGTATGCCTTCGCGCTGGACGGCGAGGCGGTGGCCAGCGGCAGCCGGCACGGTGACAACCTGGGTTCGATGCTGCTCGGCGGGCTGGTGCTGGCCACCCACGGGCGGCTGCTGCGCATCGACGTGCCCGACGCCTGGCACTGCGCGCTGGTGCATCCGCACGTGGTGCTGGAAACGCGCAGGGCCCGCGCTGCGCTGGCCGGTCATTATGAACTCGGTGAATTCGTGGCGCAGAGTACGAACCTCGCCCTGGTGCTGGCCGGCTGCTATCGCGGCGACGCTGCACTGGTACGCGCGGGCTTGAAGGACGTACTGGTGGAGCCACGCCGCGCGCCACTGATCCCCCATTTCGCGCAGGTGAAACAGGCCGCGCTCGATCATCACGCCCTGGGCGCCAGCATCTCCGGCGCCGGCCCCAGCGTGTTCGGCTGGTACGACAATCGCCGTGACGCCGAGGCGGCCAGCGTGGCGATGCAGGCCGCGTTCGCCGACGCCGGGCTGGACAGCGACGCGTGGGTGTCGCCGGTCAACGGGCCGGCGGCCGCGCTGATCGATTCGCTCGGGGACGACGCATGAACGCGTCCATCCGCTACCACAACACCCGCAGCGCCGCACCGACCGTGCCGATCAGCCAGGCGATCGCCGCCGGGCTGGCGCCGGATGGCGGACTGTACGTGCCCGAACGGTTGCCGCGCCTCGACCCGGCCACGTTCGACCCGCACGGCACGCTGGCCGACACCGCCGCCACCTTGCTGGCGCCGTTCTTCGCCGGCGATGCCCTGGCCGATGAACTGCCCACGATCTGCGCCGAATCGCTGAACTTCGACGCGCCACTGCGCGCGCTGCCGGCCCATCCGGACACCTTCCTGCTGGAGCTGTTCCACGGCCCCACCTCGGCGTTCAAGGACTTCGGCGCGCGCTTCCTCGCCGCCTGCCTGCGCCGGCTGCCGCGCAGCGATGCACGACCGCTGATGATCCTGGTCGCCACCTCGGGCGACACCGGCGCGGCAGTGGCGGCGGCGTTCCATCGCCAGCCGAACATCCGCGTGGTGATCCTGTATCCCGATGGCCTGGTCTCGCCGCGCCAGGCGCACCAGCTCGGCTGCTTCGGCGACAACGTCACCGCGTTGCGCGTGGCCGGCCGTTTCGACGACTGTCAGCGCATGGTCAAGGCCGCGCTCAACGACCCCGAACTGCAGGCGCAGGTGCCGCTGTCCTCGGCCAACAGCATCAGCCTGGGCCGCCTGCTGCCCCAGATGAGCTACTACGCCCATGCCGCGCTGGGCTGGTGGCGCGAACACGGCGCACCACTCGACTTCATCGTGCCCACCGGCAACCTGGGCAACGCGCTGGCCTGCCTGTGGGCGCGCGAGATCGGCTTGCCGATCGGCGAGGTGCAACTGGCCTGCAACGCCAACGCCACCCTGCCGGAGTTCTTCGCCGGCGCGGACTACCGGCCGCGCGAAGCGGTGGCCACCATCGCCAACGCGATGGACGTGGGCGCCCCAAGCAATTTCGAGCGCCTGCGCTGGACGTTTCCCGATGACGCGCCGTTGCGCCAGCTGCTGCGCGCGCAGAGCGTGGACGACGACACGATCCGTGCCACCGTGCTGCGGCATGCCCGCGAGCATGGCGAGCTCGTCTGCCCACATACGGCCACCGCGTTCGCCCTGCTTGATCGCGCAGGGGCGCGTAACGGTCAACCCCGGGCCGTGGTCGCCACCGCACATCCGGCGAAGTTCGAGGCCGTGCTGGAACCGCTGCTCGGTCAGCCACTGGCGATTCCACCCGCGCTGAAGGCCATGCTCGAACGACCGGCGAAAGCGGAGCCAATGGCGGCGCAAGACGATGCACTGAAGCACTGGTTGCGCACAGGGGTTCCAGACACCCCGGACCGTCGATCCTGATCAAGGCAAAACGACGCCCCGGCGGCGATCGATCCGCATTTTCCTGCGGTTTTCCTCGTTTGCGTCGAACCTCCAATGAGCCTAGATTTCGCACGGGGTCCAACGATTTGCCCGTCACCGAAATCCGCGCGAAAGGGTCGACAAGGCAGGCCGCCCGCAGCTCCCCATATCGTTCGACGCGTTGTCCGCCCGTTCTTCTGCAGAGGGATCTTCACATGAAGAAATTGGCTTTCGCATGCCTGTTGATCGCGTTGGCAGCTCCTGTGCTCCATGCACAGGACTCCTCCGAGAAGGCAATGACCTCTCGGTCCCAGCAAAACATCCAGCAAAACCTCAACCGCCAGAGACAGCAGACGTATAACAGCCTGTCCCGTGGCGATCGCCAGGTTTCGATCAACGCCGTGGTCAACCTCAACAAGCTCCGCGACAAGCTCGCGGAAGCATGGCAAACCCTCGGGTTGTCGCCGCAAGCCGCAAGGACAGTGGCCGGGGCCTATCAGCCGGACTTTGCGTTGAACTCCCGGCGCGCCTCATTGGAAGGCAAGAGCGACCAGGAGATTGCCGTGCTCATCCAGTCCGCCCTTGCCAAAAAGGACTATCTGCTGGCCGACCAGACGTTGATCGACTACCAGCGAAAGCAACTCCAGCTTGGCACGGATACCGCGCCGGACGGCCAGCGCTGACGCCACCCACCGCGAAATTTTTCACGGAACGCATCGAACCACGCCAGCGAGCTTTCCGATGGCCGTTTCGTGCATGGACGGATAGACGTCCAAAAGCCGACCATGTCACATAGAAGCATTTTTCATATCGACTCCTGTTGACAAAGCGGCAAAGACCGGTTTAGTGTCGACTCATGTCGCAGCGCAACAGCCACCGCAGCCTCGCCAATGGAAACCGTCTCCTGACGGTTGCCGGCCTGCTGCAGGCTCGCGGCACGCTCCTTCTTGCCCTCGTACTCGTACTCCTCATTACCAACGGAGGTGCGGGCTGAGGGCATGTGTCCAGGTAAATAGAAAAACCTGAAAACACCCAAAGAACCCCGCACCCGGTAACGGATGCGGGGTTTTTTTATGCCTTCGGCGACGCCCACACAGCGGAGCCATGATGAAAAACCCCGACCAGCACAACGCCCCCGCCAGCGACGACGACGTAGTCGCCGAACGCGTGCGGATCTTCGATACCAGCTTGCGCGACGGCGAACAGGCGCCCGGTTTCTCGATGGACCGGCGGGCCAAGCTGCGCATGGCGCAGCAGCTCGAGGCGCTGGGCGTGGACGTGCTCGAGGCCGGCTTTCCGCAGGCTTCGCCGGACGATTTTGCTGCGGTTGCGGAAATCGCCGGCACGCTGAAAAGCACCACGGTATGCGCCCTGGCGCGTTGCCAGGACGGCGACATCGACAGCGCCGCCCGCGCGCTGCAGGCGGCCCGGCACGCGCGCATCCACCTGTTCCTGTCGACCAGCCCGCTGCACCGCGAACACAAGCTGGGCATGAGCAGGGCACAGGTGCTGGACACCGCGGTGCGCGCCATCGAACGCGCCCGCGACCATTGCCATGAAGTGGAATTTTCCGCCGAGGACGCGCTGCGCACCGAGCCCGAATTCCTGGCGGAGGTGTTCAGTGCCGCGGTGGCTGCCGGCGCCACCACGCTGAACGCACCGGACACGGTGGGCTACACCACGCCGTCGGAAATCGTGGCGCTGTTCGAGTACCTGCGTCACCACGTGGCGGGCGCGGAGCGGGTGATCTTCTCCAGCCATTGCCACAACGATCTGGGCATGGCGGTGGCCAACAGCCTGGCCGCGGTGAGCGCGGGCGCGCGCCAGGTGGAATGCACCATCAACGGCATCGGCGAGCGCGCCGGCAACGCCGCGCTGGAGGAAGTGGTGATGGCGCTGAAGGTGCGTGCGCCGCACTTCGGCGTGGACACGCGCATCGACACGCGCCAGCTGTACCCGACCTCGCGCCTGCTCACCGAGTTGACCGGCCAGGCGGTGCCGCGCAACAAGGCGATCGTGGGCGCCAACGCGTTCGCCCATGAATCGGGCATCCACCAGCACGGCATGCTGAAGCATCGCGGCACCTACGAAATCATGCGGCCGCAGGACGTGGGCATCGCCGCGACCAGCCTGGTGATGGGCAAGCATTCCGGCCGTGCCGCGCTGCGGCAGCGATTGCAGGCGATGGGCTACACGCCCGACGACGCCGCGCTGGACGACATCTTCACCCGCTTCAAGATCCTCGCCGACCACGGTCGCGAGCTGCACGACGAAGACCTGGAAGCGCTGGCGCTGGGCCGCGACCCGAACGCCGGCGGCCCGTGGCACCTGGTGCAGTTGCACGCCAACTCGCACTTCGGCGGCAGCGCGTCGGCGTCGGTCAAGTTGAGCCACGACGACGGGCACCATGCCGCCGAAGCAGCGATCGGCGATGGTCCGGTGGACGCCGTGCTGCGCGCGATCGAACGCGCCACCGGCACGCCGCTGGAACTGACCCGTTTCCAGATCGACGCCATGGGCGAAGGCGCCGACGCGCCGGGCCATGCGCAATTGAGCGCCCGCCATGCCGGTCGCGACTGGCGCGGCCACGGCGACAGCACCGACATCGTCGAAGCCGCCGCGCTGGCCGCGCTGGTGATCGTCAATCGCATCGAACAACAGGCGTCTGCCGCCGCTGCCCCCGCCACCCGCAACCTGGGAGCCACCGCATGAACCATGGCCACACACCTTTCGTCTGGCACAACGGCCGGATCAAGCCGTGGGCCGAGGCCAACGTCCACGTCAGCGCCCACGCGCTGCATTACGGCTCGTCGGTGTTCGAGGGCGAGCGCGTCTACGCCACGCCGCGCGGACCGGCCTACTTCCGCCTGGCCGAGCACACGCGGCGGCTGTTCGAATCGGCCCGTGTCTACGAGATCGAGGTGGGCTACAGCGAGGACGAGATCAACGCCGCCTGCCTGGAGCTGATCCGCGCCAACGCGATGCCGTCGGCCTACGTGCGGCCGATCGTGTTCCGCGGCGCCGGCGGGCTGGGCGTGCTGGCGAAGGCGGACGCACCCGTCGACGTGGCGCTGATCGCGCTGAACTGGGGCGCGTACCTGGGCGAGGCGGCCGAGCGCGGCGCCGATGTCTGCGTGTCCTCGTGGAACCGTCCCGCGCCGAACACCATCCCGAGCTGGGCCAAGGCGGGCGGCAATTACCTGTCGAGCCAGCTGATCGGGCTGGAGGCCCGCCGCAACGGTTACGACGAGGGCATCGCGCTGGGCCACAACGGCCTGCTCAGCGAAGGCGCTGGCGAAAACCTCTTCGTGGTGAAACGCGGCAAGCTGCTCACCCCGCCGTCCAGCGCCGGCATCCTGGCCGGCATCACCCGCGATGCGGTGATCACCCTGGCCGCCGATCTCGGCATCGCGGTGGAGGAGCGCGAGCTGCCGCGCGAGGCGCTGTATTCCGCCGACGAAGTGTTCATGACCGGCACCGCCGCCGAGATCACGCCGGTGCGCTCGGTCGACCGCAAACCGATCGGCAAAGGTGCGCCCGGACCGATCACCCAGCAGCTGCGGCAGGCGTTCTTCGGCCTGTTCGATGGACGTACCGAGGATCGCTGGTCCTGGTTAACGCCCGTCCACAGCGAAGCCACCGCGCAGGAGGCTGCGTAATGGCCAAGACGCTCTTCGAAAAAATCTGGAACGCCCACGTCGTCGCCGCCGAAACCGCGGACACGCCGGCGATCCTCTACGTCGACCTGCACCTGGTGCATGAGGTCACCTCGCCGCAGGCCTTCAGCGAATTGCGCGAGCGTGGGCTGAAGCTGCGCCGGCCGGATCGCATGCTGGCCACGCTGGATCATTCCACCCCGACCTTGCCGACGAATGCCGACGGCAGCCGGCCGTATGCGAACGCCGAGGCGCAGGCCCAGGTCGCACAACTGGAAGCGAACTGCCGCGAGTTCGGCGTCGAGCTGCACGGCTGGGACAGCGAAGACCGCGGCATCGTGCACGTGATCGGCCCCGAGCTGGGCGCCACGCAGCCGGGCATGACCATCGTCTGCGGCGACAGCCACACCTCGACGCATGGCGCATTTGGAGCCTTGGCGTTCGGCATCGGCACCACCGAAGTCGGCCACGTGATGGCCACGCAATGCCTGCTGCAACGCCGGCCGAAAACCATGGCGATCCACGTCGACGGCCAGCTGCCGCCGGGGGTGGGCGCCAAGGACCTGATCCTGCACATCATCGGCAGCATCGGCGTCGATGGCGGCACCGGTTACGTGCTGGAGTACCGGGGCGCGGCGATCGAGGCGCTCACGATGGACGAGCGCATGACCGTCTGCAACATGTCGATCGAGGCCGGTGCGCGCGCCGGGCTGATCGCCCCGGACGACACCACGTTCGCGTGGCTGAAGGGACGTCCCCGTGCACCACAAGGCGAAGCGTGGGAGCACGCGGTGGCGCAATGGCGCGCGCTGCGCAGCGACGACGGCGCGCGTTACGACCGCGAGGTGCGCATCGACGCCGGCGCGGTGAAACCTACCGTCACCTACGGCACCCATCCAGGCATGGCGATCGCGATGGACGCGCCGGTGCCGGCGGCGACGAATGCGCAGGAACGCCGCGCGCTCGACTACATGCAGAGCAAGGCCGGCCAGCCGATGCAGGGCACGCCGGTGGACGTGGTGTTCGTCGGCAGCTGCACCAACTCGCGCCTGTCCGACCTGCGCGAAGCGGCCCGCGTGCTGCATGGCCGCCGCGTCGCCGACGGCGTGCGCATGCTGGTGGTGCCCGGCTCCGAGGCGGTGCGCCGCGACGCCGAGCGCGAAGGCCTGCACCACGTGTTCACCGCCGCCGGCGCCGAGTGGCGCGTGCCGGGATGCTCGATGTGCATCGCCATGAACGGCGACCTGGCGCAGCCCGGGCAACTGGTCGTATCCACTTCCAACCGCAACTTCGAAGGCCGCCAGGGCAAGGGCGCACGCACCGTGCTGGCCAGCCCGGCGACGGCTGCCGCCAGTGCGGTGGCCGGGCGCATTGCCGATCCTCGCGAGTACGCGGTGGAGGTGGCGGCATGAGCATGAGTACGACCCGCTCCGCTTTGCCCCCTCCCCTGCTTGCAGGGGAGGGTTGGGGTGGGGTTGCTCTTGCGGCAAGAGCGCTGCCCCCTCCCAACCTCCCCCTGCAAGCAGGGGGAGGAGCCAAGGCTGCCAGTTCGAGGAAATCCGCATGAAACCCGTCACTCACCTCCACTCCCGCACCGCCGTGCTGCCCGACGAGAACATCGACACCGACCGCATCATCCCGGCGCGCTTCCTGACCACCACCACGCGCGAGGGACTGGGCCAGCTGTGCTTCCACGACTGGCGCTACCAGGCCGACGGCAGCGACAACCTGGCCTTCCCGCTGAACCGGCCGGAGGCGCGCGGCTGCTCGATCCTCGTCGCCGGGCGCAATTTCGGCTGCGGCTCCTCGCGCGAACACGCGCCGTGGGCGTTGCTGGATTACGGCATCCGCGCGGTGCTGTGCAGCGAGATCGCGGACATCTTCCGCGGCAACGCGCTGAAGAACGGCCTGCTCGCCATCGTCATCGACGAACTGGAGCACCGCTGGCTGCTCAAGCACCCGGGCATCGAGCTGGCGATCGACGTGCGCGAGCAGTACATCGCGCTGCCCGACGGCGGCCGCATCCCGTTCCGACTGGAACCGTTCGCGCGGCATTGCCTGCTCAACGGCGTCGACCAGCTCGGCTACCTCTTGCAACACCGTGATGCCATCGCCCGCTACGAACAACAGGAGCAAGCAGCATGAAAGCCCGCATCGTGACCCTGCCCGGCGACGGCGTCGGCCCCGAGGTCACCGCTGCCGCGGTGGCCGTATTGAACACCGTGGCCGCGCGCTACGAGCACGAATTCAGTTTCGACGAACAGCTGATTGGCGGCAGCGCGATCGACGCCACCGGCGAACCGCTGCCCGCCGCATCGCTGGCTGCATGCCGCGCCGCCGATGCCGTGCTGCTGGGCGCGGTCGGCGGCCCGAAGTGGTCGGACCCGAATGCCCCGGTGCGGCCCGAGCAAGGCTTGCTGGCCTTGCGCGCCGCGCTCGGCGTGTACGCCAACCTGCGCCCGTTGCAGGTGCATCCGGCCCTGGCCGATCTGTCGCCGCTGAAGAACGAAAAGCTGAAGGACGTCGACGTGCTGTTCGTGCGCGAACTCACCGGCGGCGCCTACTTCGGTGCGAAGACGCGCACCGTGGACACCGCCACCGACGAATGCAGGTATACCGTGGTCGAGATCGAACGCGTGGTGCGTCGCGCCTTCGAGCTGGCGCGCGATCGTCGCCAGCACGTCACCTCGGTCGACAAGGCGAACGTGCTGGAAACCTCGCGCCTGTGGCGCAGCACGGTGCAGCGCATCGCTGCCGACTATCCCGACGTGAAGCTCGAACACCAGCTGGTCGACTCGATGGCGATGCTGCTGCTGACCCAGCCGAACCGCTACGACGTGGTGGTCACCGAGAACCTGTTCGGCGACATCCTCACCGACGAGGCCGCCGCGCTGGCCGGTTCGCTCGGCCTGCTGCCGTCGGCGTCGCTTGGCGATCGAGCCCCCTCATCCGGCCCTGCGGGCCACCTTCTCCCGTCAACGGGAGAAGGGAGTTCGGTGCGGCCTGCGGCCGCCTCGACCCTCATGGGCCTGTACGAACCGATCCACGGCTCGGCACCCGATATCGCCGGGCAAGGCGTGGCCAACCCGGTCGGCGCCATCCTCTCTGCCGCGCTGCTGCTGCGCCACTCGCTGCAGCTGGAGGCCGAGGCGCTGGCGGTCGAAGCCGCGGTGGAGCAGGTGCTGCGGCACGGCCCGCACAGCCGCGACATCGGCGGACAGGCCGGCACCGCCGAGGTGCTCGATGCGGTGCTGGCCGCGATCGAGGATCACGCCGACAACGCCGCCGCGTTCTTCTGCGGAGCGCGCGCATGCGGCTGATGCGCACCCACGCTTTCCCCGGCGGACACAGGGACGTGTCCGCGCTTTCTGCTGCCCCTGGCGTGCCAGCGGCCAGGACGGTTCGTGGTCGCCGTGATGGCGCCGCCCCCTGTCCCGTCCGGCCAACCTCCCTCTGCACGCCGGGGGCGCTTTTTTTTCGGACTTCCGCGGTCCAGGCGAGCTCGCTTCGATGAGCTTTACGGCGAGCACCCGCCCCTCATCCGCCCCTTCGGGGCACCTTCTCCCCAGCGGGGAGAAGGGAATTTGTCCTTCGGAGCTTTTCCATGCGCAGTGACCTGATCAAGAGCGGCCCCGACCGCGCTCCCGCCCGCGCGATGCTGCGTGCCACCGGCCTGGACGATGCGGCGATCGCCAAGCCGCTGGTGGCGGTGGTGCACACCTGGTCGAACGTGAGCCCGTGCAACCTCAACCTGCGCGAGCTGGCGGTCGAGGCCGCCGCCGGCATCCGCGCCGCCGGCGGCACGCCGGTGGAGTTCAACACCATCGCGGTCACCGACGGCATCGCGATGGGCACGCCCGGCATGCGTTCGTCGCTGATCAGCCGCGAGGTGATCACCGACTCGATCGAGCTGGCGGTGGACGGCCACTGCCTCGACGCGATGGTGGTGTTGTGCGGCTGCGACAAGACCATTCCGGCCGCGGCGATGGCGATGGCGCGGCTGGATATCCCGGCGGTGGCGCTGTACGGCGGCACCATCGCGCACGGCACCCACGACCACCATCCGATCACCGTGCAGCAGGTGTTCGAGGCGGTCGGCGCGCACGGCGCGGGCAGGATCAGCGACGAGGAGCTGACTGCGGTCGAGCGCGACGCCTGCCCCGGCGCGGGCGCCTGCGGCGGCCAGTTCACCGCCAACACCATGGCGATGGTGCTGACCACGATGGGCCTGTCGCCGGTGGGCTACAACGACATTCCCGCCACCCATCCGGCCAAGGGCGCGGCGGCGTTCCGCTGCGGCGAACTGGTGATGGAATGCCTGCGCGCGAACCGCACGCCGCGCGCCCTGATCACCCGCACCGCGATGCGCAACGCCGCACGCATGGTCGCCGCCACTGCGGGCTCCACCAACGCGGTGCTGCACTTGCTGGCGATCGCCCGCGAGGCCGGCGTCGAGTGGACGCTGGAGGATTTCGAGCCGGCCTCGGTGCACACGCCGGTGATCGCCGACCTGCTGCCCGGCGGCCGCTACACCGCGGTGGAATTGTTCGGTGCGGGCGGCAGCGCGCGGGTGGCACAGGAGCTGATCGCCGCGGGCATGCTGGAAGACGCGCCCACCGTGACCGGCCGCTCGCTGTTCGACGAAGTCGCCGCGGCGCCGCGCGCCGACACCCAGGACGTGGTGCATCCGGTCAGCGCTCCGCTGAAGCCCCGCGGCGGCTACTCGATCCTGTACGGCAACCTGGCGCCGGAAGGCTGCATCCTGAAGATTCCCGGCAAGAGCGGCAGTTTCGAAGGTACGGCGCGCGTCTTCGAGAGCGAAGAGGAAGCGTTTGCCGCGGTGCAGGGCAATCGCATCCGCGCCGGCGATGTGCTGGTGATCCGCAACGAGGGCCCCGCCGGCGGGCCGGGCATGCGCGAGATGCTCGGCGTCACCGCGGCCCTGGTCGGCCGCGGCCTCGGCGACGACGTGGCCTTGATCACCGACGGTCGCTTCAGCGGTGCCACCCACGGTTTCATGGTCGGCCACGTCGCGCCCGAGGCGGCCCGCGGCGGACCGATCGCCCTGCTGCGCGACGGCGATCGCATCGCCATCGATGCCGGCCAGCGCGAACTGCGCACCGACGCCGACCTCGCCGCACGCCGCGCGCACTGGCAACCACCGGCGCCGAAGGTCAGCCGCGGCGCACTGGCCAAGTACGCCCTGCTGGTCGGCTCGGCCTCCGACGGCGCCACCACCCACCCCGACACCCGTGTACCCAACCGCACGCCACGCACTGAAACATCCAACCAGGGAGCTACCGCATGAGCAGCCATTCCACCCTCGCCTCTTCCCGCATCGCCGTGCTCGGCTACGGCAGCCAGGGCCGCGCGCACGCGCTCAACCTGCGCGACTCCGGCCTCGACGTGGTGATCGGCCTGCGCCCGAACGGCCCCACCTCGCACAAGGCGAAAGCCGACGGCTTCACCGTACTGGAACCGGCCGAGGCCGTGCGCGGCGCCGACCTGGTCGCCGTGCTGACCCCGGACATGGTGCAGCCAGCGCTGTACCGCGAGGCGATCGAGCCGAACATCAAGTCCGGCGCGGCGCTGCTGTTCGCGCATGGCTTCAACGTGCACTTCGGGCAGATCAATCCGCGCAGCGACATCGACGTGATCCTGGTCGCGCCGAAAGGCCCCGGCGCGCTGGTCCGCACCGAGTACGAACGCGGCCGCGGCGTGCCGTGCATCTGGGCCGTGCACCAGGACGCCAGCGGCCAGGCCGAGGCGAAGACGAAAGCCTACGCCGACGGCATCGGCGGCGGCCGCGCGATGATCATCAAGACCGACTTCAAGGAAGAGACCGAGACCGACCTGTTCGGCGAGCAGGCCGTGCTGTGCGGCGGCGCCAGCGAGCTGGTGATTGCCGGTTTCGAGACGCTGACCGAAGCGGGCTACCAGCCGGAGATCGCCTACTACGAGGTGATGCACGAGCTGAAGCTGATCGTCGACCTGTTCTACGAGGGCGGCCTCAGCAAGATGCTCGAGTTCGTCTCCGAGACCGCGCAGTACGGCGACTACGTCAGCGGCCCGCGGGTGGTCGACGCCGGCGTGAAGGCGCGCATGAAGGACGTGCTCACCGACATCCAGGACGGCACCTTCGCCCGCAACTGGACGGCCGAATACGCCGCCGGCCTGCCCAACTACAAGCGCCTGAAGCAGGCCGACCTCGATCACCCGATCGAACAGGTGGGCGCGAAGCTGCGTGCGCGGATGCCGTGGTTGCAGCCGAGCGCGGCAAAACCCGCCGTCGAGCCGCTGAAGAAAGTGGGCTGAGCCCGACCCGGGCCGCCGGCACCAGTCGCCGGCTGTCCGTCACATCACCTGTCGAAACACACGAGGTCTGCCATGAAACGCTTCCATATCGCCCTGGCCGTTGCCGACCTGGGCGCCTCCATCGCCGATTACACCAGCCGCCTGGGCCAGCCGCCGCAGGCGGTGGTCGCTGGCACCTATGCCATGTGGCGCACCGACCAGCTGAATTTCTCGATCAACCAGCAGCCCGAACGCGCGGGCCAGCTGCGCCATGTGGGCTTCGAGGATGACGACGCGCACGGCTTCAACTGCGATGCCGACGTCAACGGCATCCCGTGGGAGCGCTTCTCTCCCGTGGCGCAGGAGCTGCGCATCATCTCGACGTACGGCGTGCCCGTGCACGCGCCCGCCGCAGACGAACTGATCCGCAACTAGCTCGCCGCCCGCGCCGCGCACCGCAACGCTCCATCGACCGCCGGCGCGTGTCGCATCCAGGAAATGCATCGTGACCACAGCAACCCTGACAGCCAGCGCTGCCAAAGCCTTCAGCGTCGATCCCGCGCCGCTCGCGAGCGCGCCTTCCAGCGGCGCCGAGTCGATCGTGCAGGTACTGGCCGACGAAGGCGTGGAGGTGCTGTTCGGCTATTCCGGCGGCGCGATCCTGCCGGTGTACGACGCGGTATTCCGCTACAACGCCCTGCACCCGCGCGCCGATGGCAGCGAGCCGATGCCGCTGATCGTGCCGGCCAACGAGCAGGGTGCGGGGTTCATGGCGGCCGGCTATGCGCGCGCATCGGGCAAGGTCGGCGTGGCCATCGTTACCTCCGGCCCGGGCGCCACCAACATGGTCACGCCGGTGCGCGACTCGATGGCCGACTCGATCCCGCTGGTGGTGATCTGCGGCCAGGTCGGCACCGCGGCGATCGGCAGCGACGCATTCCAGGAGGCCCCGATCAGCAACATCATGGGCGCCTGCGCCAAGCACGTGTTCCTGGTCACCGACGCGGCGCAACTGGAAGCGACCATGCGTACTGCATTCACCCTGGCGCGCAGCGGCCGGCCCGGCCCGGTGGTGGTGGACGTGCCCAAGGATGTGCAGAACGCCGCGCTCGCCTGGCGCGGCAGCGGCGAGCTGGCGCTGGCCGGCTATCGTGCGCGGCTGCGTGCGGTGGAGCAGTCGGCGCTGGGTGACGCCGACTGCGCGGCGTTCTTCGCCGCGCTGATGCAGGCGCGGCGGCCGCTGATCTACGCGGGCGGCGGCGTGATCGCGGCGGAGGCCGCCGCTGCACTGCGTGCCTTCGTCGACGCGTTCGGCCTGCCGGTCACCACCACCCTGATGGGACTGGGTGGCTTCGACAGCACCGACCCGCTGGCGCTGCACTTGCTCGGCATGCACGGCACCGCGTACGCGAACTACGCGGTGGAGGATTGCGACTTCGTGCTGGCGCTGGGCGCGCGCTTCGACGATCGCGTGGCGGGCGTGCCGCACAAGTTCGCGCCGCAGGCGAAGTTCATCGCCCAGGTCGACATCGATCCGGCCGAGATCGGCAAGGTGAAGCAGGTCGACTGGCACCACGTCGGACCGCTGAAACGCGCGCTGGAGCGGCTCACCGCGTACGGCCTCGGCCATGGCTTGCGGCCGAAGCTGGACGCCTGGCACGCCCACGTGGCCGAACTGAAACGCGTGCACGCGATGAACTACGACCGTGCCAGCGCGCTGATCCAGCCGTACGCGGTGATCGAGGCGATCAACCGCCACGCCCAGGGCCGTGCCATCGTCAGCACCGGCGTCGGCCAGCACCAGATGTGGGCCGCGCAGTATTTCGACTTCCGCGCGCCGCGGCATTGGCTGACCTCCGGCTCGATGGGCACGATGGGTTTCGGCCTGCCCGCGGCGATCGGCGCGCAGTTCGCCCATCCGGACAAGCTGGTCATCGACATCGACGGCGACGCCAGCATCCGCATGAACATCGGCGAGCTGGAAACCGTCACCACGTACAACCTGCCGCTGAAGATCGTGGTGCTCAACAACGTCGGCGACGGCATGGTGCGGCAGTGGCAGAAGCTGTACTTCAAGGGCCGCTTCGCCGCATCGGACAAGAGCCTGCACAGGAAGGACTTCGTGCTGGCCGCGCAGGCCGACGGCTTCGGCTGGGCGCGGCGGCTGGAGCGCGTGGACGAACTGGAGCCGGTGGTTGCCGACTTCCTCGCCTTCGACGGCCCGGCCTTCCTGGAAGTGATGATCGACCCGGACGCCGGCGTGTATCCGATGGTCGGCCCCGGCGCCAGCTACGCCCAGATGATCACCGGCGAGTTCATTGCGTCGCGTGCGGCACCGGTCGAGCGCGAGACCGCTGCATCGCACATGTTCTGAGCCGTGATTTTTCCATCTACCAGGGATCGCGACAAATCTTCATCGTCAGGAAGGTTCGTTCCCGCGAAGGATTCACCCCAACGGAGTCGCCTGCCATGAACCACACCCTGTCCATCCTGTTGCAGAACGAAGCCGGCGCGCTGGTGCGCGTGGCCGGGCTGTTTGCCGCGCGGGGCTACAACATCGACACGCTGACCGTGGCGGCCACGCACGATCCGGCCGTGTCGCGGCTCACGCTGAGCCTGCAGTGCGACGACGCCGGTGTCGCGCAACTGCTGCAGCAGACCCGCAAGCTGGTCGACGTGCTGCAGGTGGCGCATCCGGCCACCGCGCTCGCGGCATGAATGCCGTCGCGCCCCTGCCCGACGACGCCGCCGACCTGCTGGCGCAGATCCGTGCCGCGCGCGTCTACGAGGTGGCGCAGGCATCCGCGCTGGAGGTAGCGCCGCTGCTGGGCGAGCGGCTGGGCCGACCCGTGCTGCTCAAGCGCGAGGACCAGCAGAGCGTGTTCTCGTTCAAGCTGCGCGGCGCGTACAACCGCATGGTGCAGCTGGATGCGGCGCAGCGCGGGCGCGGCGTGGTCGCCGCCTCGGCCGGCAACCATGCGCAGGGCGTGGCGCTGGCCGCGGCGAAGCTGGGCATTCGCGCCACCATCGTGATGCCGGTGACCGCGCCGCAGGTGAAGGTGGACGCGGTGCGCCGCTTCGGCGGCGCGATGGTCGAGCTGGTGCTGGCCGGCGATTCGTACAGCGACGCCCAGGCCGCCGCTGCCCGGTTGCAGGCCGAGCGTGGTGCAGTATTCGTGCATCCGTTCGACGACCCCGCGGTGATCGCCGGCCAGGGCACCATCGGCCTGGAGATCCTGCGCCAGCACCCCGGCCCGATCGAGGCGGTGTTCGTGCCGGTCGGTGGCGGCGGCCTGCTCGCCGGCGTCGCCGCGTGCATCAAGGCGCTGCGGCCCGAGGTGAAGGTGATCGGCGTGCAGGCGGCGGATTCGGATGCGATGGCGCGCTCGCTGGAAGCCGGCGCGCGCGTCGCCCTGGACGAGGTCGGCCTGTTCGCCGACGGCACCGCGGTGAAGCAGGTCGGCGCGCTGACCTTCGCGCTGTGCCGCCAGCATGTCGACGCGATGCTGCGCGTCGACACCGACGCGATCTGCGCCGCGATCCGCGACATCCACCAGGACACCCGCAGCGTGGCCGAACCATCCGGCGCGCTGGCGCTGGCCGGGCTGAAGCACTACGTGGCCACGCACGGTGGCGGCCGTGGCGCGCTGGTGGCGATCGTCTCCGGCGCCAACATGAACTTCGACCGCCTGCGCTTCGTCGCCGAGCGCGCCGAGGTCGGCGAGCAGCGCGAGGCGGTGTTCGCGGTGACGATTCCCGAGGAACGCGGCAGTTTCCGCCGCTTCTGCGCCACGCTGGGCCGGCACGACATCACCGAGTTCAATTACCGCATCGGCGACGCCCGCCTCGCCCACATCTTCGTGGGCGTACGCATCGCCAGCCGCGACGAGCGCGAGGCGCTGGCCGCGGCGTTCCGCGCGCAGCAGTTCGAGGTGCTCGACCTCACCGACGACGAGCTGGCCAAGCTGCACCTGCGCCACATGATCGGCGGCCGCTCGCCGCTGGCCCGCGACGAACTGCTGTACCGCTTCGAATTCCCCGAGCGCCCCGGCGCGCTGACCCGCTTCCTCGATCACATGCACCCGGACTGGAACATCAGCCTGTTCCACTACCGCAACCACGGCGCCGACCACGGCCGCATCCTGGTCGGCATCCAGGTGCCCGCCGCCGAATTGCCGCTGTTCCGGCGCTTCCTCGCCACGCTGGGCTATCCGCATGTGGATGAGAGCGCGCATCCGGCGTACCGATTGTTGCTGCGTCAGTAGATCGCCGGCGCGACTTGCCGTTTCGCGCAGGGCGTCACGCCACGATCGGCCGCGGCTCACGCTAAACTGCGTCGATGGCTCCCCCACCTCGCAAACGCCAGCGGCGCAAGAACGCACCCTCGCCTGCCGTGCGGCCCAGGCCCGGCGCGGCGAAGGCCGCGCCCAGGCCGGTGCAGCCCGCGGACAGTTCGACCCGCGCCACGCGGG
Organism: Rhodanobacter sp. Root561; assembly: GCF_001427365.1. Taxonomy (NCBI): domain Bacteria; kingdom Pseudomonadati; phylum Pseudomonadota; class Gammaproteobacteria; order Lysobacterales; family Rhodanobacteraceae; genus Rhodanobacter; species Rhodanobacter sp. Root561. Next base: position 421,066 of record NZ_LMGH01000001.1, on the reverse strand, counting down.
TGCTGAACTGGCTGCTGCAGAAACTGCCGGCGCAGTATCGCGAGAAGGCACTGGATTACCTGGTGCTGACCCGCATGGATCGGCCGATCGGCGCGCTGCTGCTGCTGTGGCCGACCTGGTGGGCGCTGTGGCTGGCCGCGGGCGACTTCCCGCCGTGGAAGCCGCTGGTCATCTTCACCCTGGGCGTGTTCGCGATGCGCGCAGCCGGCTGCGCGATCAACGATTACGCCGACCGCAAGCTCGACCCCCAGGTGGAACGCACCGCCGGGCGGCCGATCGCCTCGGGGCGGGTCACCCCGCGCGAGGCGCTGATCGTGTTCGCCGCGCTGCTGGCTTTCGCCTTCGTGCTGGTGCTGTTCACCAACCGGCTGACCATCGAGCTGTCGTTCGCCGGCGCCGCGCTGGCGGCGATCTATCCGTTCACCAAACGCTGGACCTATCTGCCCCAGGTGGTGCTGGGCGCCGCGTTCGGCTGGTCGATCCCGATGGCGTTCGCCGCGGTCGCCGGCAGCGTGCCGCCGATCGGCTGGCTGCTGTTCATCGGCAACATCCTGTGGTCGGTGATCTACGACACCGAGTACGCGATGGTCGACCGCGAGGACGATCTCAAGGTCGGCGCGAAATCCACCGCGATCCTGTTCGGCGACGCCGACCTGCCGATCCTCGGCATGCTGATGGGCACCTTCCTGCTGGCCATGTTCTTCATCGGCCAGCGCGCCGCGCTGGGCTGGCCGTACTGGCTGGGCCTGCTGGTCGCGGCCGGCCTGTTCGGCTACCAGCACTGGCTGATCCGCGACCGCATCCGCGACGCCTGCCTCGCCGCCTTTCGCCACAACAACTGGCTGGGCCTGGCAGTGTGGATCGGCATCGTGCTGGCGCTGGCTGTGCGTTGAGCCGGGAATGGATCGGATTGCTGCAACCGGGTCGTCACGCTCGGCCTGCTGTTGCTCCGGCAACCTGTCCGTGTCGTTCGAGGGCTACGCCTTGATCATCGCCACTCCCGTCTGCCGGATTCCGCCACGATGACAGCCACCGTCCCCGGCCGCCCTGCCATTCCAAGCGTCCTGTGGCTGGCGATGGTCGCCATCTTTGTCTTCCTGGTGTTTCGCAACAGCGGGTTGGGTCCGTCGGTGCTGGGGGACGAATGGACCTATAGCCTGTACAGCCGGCTGCTGCCCATATCGCAGGCGCAGGTGCCTTCATTCCTCTATTTGCTGATCTACCGCAGCAGCAATATGTGCGGCCCCGATTTCATGGGCTGCGTACGCGTGCTCAACGCGGGCTTCTTCGTGGCGGCGGCGCCCTTTGTCTTCATGCTGGCGCGTCGCTACATGCAGTTCGGCCTGGCGCTGCTGCTGACCCTGGCCAGCCTGCTCGGGCCGGTATCGACCTACACCGCGTTCTTCATGCCGGAGGCGATGTACTTCTTCCTGTTCTGGGTATTTGCCTGGCTGGTACTGGTGATTGCGCCCCAAGCGTCGGCGCGCAACGGTCTGCTGGTCGGATCGCTTCTTGGCCTGATGTGCCTGGTCAAGCTGCATGCGCTGTTCCTGCTGGGCGGCTACGGCGGCTACCTGCTGGCCACTGGCGTGCTTGGCCGTGGTCCATCGCGGTTTCACGCCGTGTTGCGGGCCGGCCTTGCGGCGCTGACGGCGTTCCTGGCGGTGCGCTTCTGCCTCGGTGGCCTGCTGGCCGGGCGCAATGGCCTCGACCTGCTCGGCAGGTTCTACAAGGCACAGGCCAATGCCAGCTTCAGCCACCCCGACCTGGGCGTGCTGCTGCATTACGGCGCGCGATCGTTGTTCGGCCACGGGCTGGCACTGGTCACGCTGTATTCGGTGCCATTGGCGTGCCTGTTCCAGTTGCGCCGCCTTCCCGTCGACGGCGCTGCTCCCGCGGCTGATCGGCAACGGCTGATGTTGTTCAGCCTGGCCATTCTTTCCACGCTGGTGGTCGTGACGGTGTACTTCACCGCGAACGTGCCGGACGGGAATCCGCTGGAGGCCATGCGCCGGCTGCACATGCGCTATTACGATTTCGCGCTGCCGCTGCTCTACCTGGTGGCTGGTGCATGGATCGATGACGACGCCCCGCCGACCCGCAGCCGCATGCTCGGGCATGTCGCCGCCACACTGGTGGTGGGCGGCTTCTCCATCCTGGCCGCGTGGTACCGCTTCCGTGGCTTCGCTCCCAATCGCATCGACGCACCCGAGCTTTACGGGGTGGTGGTCGATTCCCATTTCTTCCACGTGATCACCGCCTTTGGGCTCGGCATCCTGGCGATGTGGTTCATCAGCCGGCGGCTGGGCACGATCCTGTACGCGTGGATCTTCGTGCCGGTGTTTGCCGTGGGTGCCTCGCACCTGGTCGCCCGCGAAGCGGCGCAGCGGAGAATTCCCGACACCTACGACACGGCGGCGCGCACCACACGAGCCCTGCTTGCGTCGCAACGTTCAGGCGTGGCGATTGCCGGCGACGACCTCTTCAAGCTGGTCCAGGCCCAGTTCCAGCTCGATGTCGCGGACAGCACGGTCGTACCACTGTCCCCCGGCCAACCCATCGATGCGGGCCGCCTGCCCGCCGGCAGCAAGTGGGCACTGGTGATCGGCTCACATCCGATGCAGGTCGCATCCCTGTCGGTGCAGCACTTCGGCGGCTTCGCGCTGTACCGGCTGCCGATGCCGTTCCACATCGACTTCAGCAGTTCCAGCCCGGACCTGGGTCCGATGCAGGGTTTGTCCGGCGTCGAGGATTTTGGCCGCTGGTCGGATGCCGACGAGGTGGTGCTGCACTTCACCCGGCCATTGCCGGCTTCGGCCACCTTGCGCCTGGTTGCCTCCGCTTACGGCCCCAACGCCGGGAAGCCGTTCACGATGACGATCGGTGACGAGGCGCAGACCTTCGTGCTCGGCGAGCAGGCACAGCCCGTGCGCCTGCGCTTCCGCAATCCGCCCGGCCTCGATCAGCTGCGCATCGCGGTGCCTGCGGCCATCTCGCCGCTGACGCTTGGGCAGAGCAGCGACAACCGCCGATTGGGTATCGCCCTGGTCAGCCTGGACGTCGACGCGCCGGCCGGCAAGTAACGACAGGGCCGCGCCGGCTCAGGAGCCGTCGGCGCGTCCGGCCAGCATCGGATGGACTGGCTGGGTCGGCTGGTTCGACACGTCGTAGTTGAGCCAGGACAACAGCAGCTGGGTCCCGATGATCAGCGGCAGCGCGGCGGCCATCACCACACCCGAAGCGGCCGGCACGCCGCTGTGCATGGCGTGCGCCCAATGCGCCAGTCCATAGCAGAGGCCGAACAGGATCAAGGGCAGCGACAGCAACAGCTCGATCGTCGCCAGCGAGAAGCTCCGCACGAAATAGGTATAGACGACACGCCGGAGAAAGTTGCGCAGGTTGCCACGGAAGAAGTGACCGATGACGCGCATCGGCCGGAGGCTGGAGGGCTCGTCGGCATAAACCGCCGGCATCGGCATCTCGCCGACCACCGCGCGCAGCTGGTTGAGGTTGTACAACATGTCGGATTCGAAGAAGTAGCGCCGGGCCAGCTTGTCCAGGTTCATCTCGGCCAGCACGTCGCGCTGGATCGCGGTGAAGCCATTGGTCGGATCGAACAGCTGCCAGTAGCCGCTGGACAACTTGGTCAGAAAGGACAGACCCGCGTTGCCGATCAGCCGCACGGCCGGCATCCCCGATACGTCGCCGATCCGGTAGAAACGGTTGCCCTTCACGTAGTCCGCCCGGCCCTGCCGGATCGATCGCACCAGGTTCGGGATCAGGGCTGGTGCCATCTGGCCATCGCCGTCGAGCTTGACCACGATCTGCGCCTCGGTGGCCAGCGCGGCCTTGTAGCCGCTCACGGTGGCGCCACCGACGCCCTGGTTTTCCCCGTGTTCAAGCACCTGTACCCGCGGGTCGCCGCATTCGGCCGTAACCCGTTTGCCGCTGTGTTCCGGACAGGCATCGTCGACCACGAAGATCCAGCCTACCTCCGGACCGATGTCCCTGATCACGTCAAGCACGCGCGATCCCACGCGGTAGCAGGGAATGACCACTGCGATGACGGGGGTCGTGCCGGACGGATGATTCATGCATAGATCCAGAATTTCGAAACGAGGAAGGAAACCGCTGCCAGACACACTTCCACGATCGGCTTCACCAGCCACACGTATTCCAGCGCCACGTGTTCGTGCAGCAGCACCAGCAGCAGGGTGCTGATGGCGGTGAGGGCCAGCCAGGTGAGGATGAAGCGGAGCAGCGGACCGTCATGCAAGCGCCGCCCGGACAGCGAGGGGAAGGTGGTCTTGCCGTTGAGAAGGAAGCCGACCAGCGCACCGGCCACCCGGCCGCACACGTTCGCCGCCGCCACATCGACACCGGCGCGGGTCAGCCCGATCAGAACGCCCGAATCGATGGCAACCTGGATCATCCCCACGATGCCGAACAGGAACAACTGGCGAAGCCATGCCTTCACGGGGCGACCCGGGAGTGCGATGTCTGGTTCAAGTGGAGTGTCCCGGCTGTCTGTGCGAATGGTGGGACAAATACCAGAACCCGGGGCAGGATGCGATTCCTGGCCGCAATCCGCCCCGGGGATGTTCCGCCACCGCCCACGGACATGCGAGACTCGTCTTCAACTGCAACGATCGCCTGGCCCGGGCGACTGGCAGATGCCACGGACGAATGACGTGCCCTCGTTGACCAGACGACTCGGACTGATGCTGCGCGCGCGACGGTTTCGGCCACCCTCCGCGACGGTGGCGGGCGACTCCATCCCGCCAGCCCCCGACATCCCCACCGACATGGCGCAGGTCTGCCGCCATGTCGCGGCGCGAGGCTTGTTCGTCATCGGTGCCGCGCGCAGCGGCACCACGATCCTGCAGAACGCCTTGAACGGCGCCGATGACATTTTCCTGTTCGGCGAACCGCGCTTCCACCTCGATGCCGGCGACGCGGATTTCGCCGCGCGCTACAACGGCATGCATCGCGCCTGGAGCAACCAGGAGAACAAGAGCACCTACTGCCCGCACCTGCTAGAGGCGGATGGGCCGTGGTGGGCATACCTCGCCAGACTGGCGGACACGTACCGTTACGTCGGCTCGAAGATCGTCATCAACCCCGCGCACGCCGTGGCGGAGTGCGGGCAACTGTTCGATTTCCATTGCCGACATTTCTACACGTCGCGCTACATCTTCACTTTCCGCAACCCGCTCGACGTACTGATGTCCACGCGTGGCCTGGCCCAGCTCACCGGTGGCCGCGTCGCCAGCCACAGCGAGGTGCTGCGCGGGTTCTTCTCGGTCGTGCAGCTGTATGTCCGTGCCTTGCGCAACCTGCCGCACGTGCACGCCGTCTTCCACGAGGCGATTGATGCCCGCGTGTTCGACGCGCTTGGCAAGGCGTTGGAGCTGCGACTGGACGACGCCATGGATTACTACGACCGCGGCAAGGTCCGTCACTACTCGCTCGACGACATTCCACCGGATCACCGGGCTTCCGCCGCCGAGGCGATGGCGCTCTACGACGACTTCCGGCGCGAGGCGATGACCGGTTTCGGGTTGCTCCAGATCGAGCAGAACGACGGCCATCTCGACGCCGGCCACTTCACGCCGCTGGGGCGCCTGTCACGGCGCGTCAACCGCTTCCTCGACGAACTCGCCGAACGCGACACCTAGGGGTGTTCAACATCCGGCTTGCTCCGACCCGTCATCCCCGTGGTGACGGCGCCCTCGCCAGCGCCCACACGTCGACCTGCCGCACGCCGGCGCGGCGCAGCACGCGGGTGCATTCGGCCAGGGTGGCGCCGGTGGTCATCACGTCGTCGAGGATCGCCACGTGCCCGGGCAGGGTGACGCCTTCGCGCAGCGCGAAGGCGCCGTGCACGTTGCGGCGACGGGCGACGGCGTCGAGTTCGGTCTGCGCGGTGGTGGAGCGACGGCGCAGCAGGGCGTCGTGCGACAGCGGCACGCCAAGCTTGCTGGCCAGCGGGCGGGCCAGCTCCAGCGCCTGGTTGTAGCCGCGCCGACGCAGGCGGCTGCGATGCAGGGGCACCGTCAACAGCAGCTGGGGCAACCGGGGCGGTTGCGGTTCGCGCTGCCACAGCATCGACAGCACGCGGCCGGCGGCGAGATCGGAAGAAAACTTGTAGCGCGATTCCAGCCGATCCAGCGGCCAGCCGTAGCGGAAGGGTGCCCACGCGCTGTCCCATGGTGGCTGGCTGCGCTGGCATTCGCCGCACAGCGCCGCCGGCGTGGCCAGCGGCAGTGCGCAGCGCGCGCAGCAACTGCCGTTGCGGGGCAATTCGGCGGCGCAGGCGTTGCACAGATCGATGTCGTGCTCGCCGCGGGCGTTGCACAGCAGGCAACGCAGGGGCAGCACGAATCGCTGCAGGGTTCGCCACGGCGTGGCCAGGAAGTTCATCCGGGGGCTCAGCGCGCGGGCTTGTACAGTGCTGCGTCGAGGATCGACCACAGATGGATCAGCCAGCCCAGCAGCACGATCCACAACACCGCCGCCAGCACGAACATGATGATCGCCTTGAGCAGGCGCCCCTGCACCAGCTGGCCCAGGCCGGGAATGAAAAAACTGCAGATCGCCGCGAGCACGTTGCCCGTACTGCCTTGCCCTTCACTCATCCGACCGCCCCCAGTTGGTATCGCGAAGGCGCGATGGTAGCGGGAGCGGAGCGCCCAAGTCTCGTCAACTTCACTTGATATCGTTCGGTTGACACGCCTCGGGGCGGCTCCCACACTCTCGCGCTTGTTCCTCAGCGAGTGGTATTCCATGGCCGAAACCGTTCTCCGTCACGACTGGAGCCGCGCCGAGGTGTCCGCGCTGTTCGCGCTGCCGTTCAACGAACTGCTGCATCGCGCCCATACGGTGCATCGCGAACACCACGACCCGAACGCGGTGCAGGTGTCGACCCTGCTGTCGATCAAGACCGGCGGCTGCCCGGAGGACTGCGCGTACTGTCCGCAGGCGGCGCGCTACGACACCGGCGTGACCGCGCAGAAACTGATGGACGTCGACGATGTGCTGGAACGCGCCCGCGCCGCCAGGGCCGCCGGCGCCAGCCGCTTCTGCATGGGTGCGGCATGGCGCGGCCCGAAGGATCGCGACATCCCCAAGGTCGCCGCGATCGTGCGCGCGGTGAAGGACCTGGGCCTGGAAACCTGCGCCACCCTGGGCCTGCTCGGCGACGGCCACGCGCAGCAGCTCAAGGACGCCGGCCTCGACTACTACAACCACAACATCGACACCGCGCCGGAGTTCTACGGCGAGATCATCCACACCCGCGAATACCAGGATCGCCTGGTCACGCTGGAGCAGGTGCGCGACGCGGGCCTGAAGACCTGCTGCGGCGGCATCGTCGGCATGGGCGAGACGCGCGAGCAGCGTGCCGGCCTGCTGCAGGCGCTGGCGAACCTGCCCGAGCATCCGCAATCGGTGCCGATCAACCAGCTGGTGCCGGTGCCCGGCACGCCGCTGGGCGATGCCGAGCCGCTGGATCCGTTCGAGTTCGTGCGGGCGATCGCGGTGGCGCGCATCCTGATGCCGCTGTCGATCGTGCGTCTGTCCGCCGGTCGCCAGCAGATGGACGACGCGGTGCAGGCGCTGTGCTTCTTCGCCGGCGCCGGTTCGATCTTCTACGGCGAGAAGCTGCTGACCACCGGCAATCCGGACGTGGAAGCCGATCGCGCGCTGTTCCGCCGGCTCGACCTGCATCCGATGGAGGTGGTCGAGAGTGCGGGCACCGTGCATGAGGACATCGGCGAAGGCGCCAGCTGCGGGCAGGGTTGCGGCTGCAGTGCGGCGGCTTGAGAACACCCCACCCCAACCCTCCCCTGCGACCGAAGGAAGTCCCTTTGGGGCATGCAGGGGAGGGAGCACAGCGTGCAGCACCGGCTTGGCTCCTCCCCCTGCATCGCAGGGGGAGGTTGGGAGGGGGTGCTCTTCAACCTGCGCCGAACAATGACCACGCCCCGCCCCGACCTCCTGCACCGACTGGCCGTCCAGACGGCCGAACGCGAAAGCGCCAACCTGCGCCGCCGCCTGCGCACCATCGACCGCGCCGACGGCCCGTGGCTGGAGATCGGCGGCCGGCGCCTGCTGTCGTTCTGCAGCAACGACTACCTCGGCCTGGCACAACACCCGCAGCTGATCGCCGCGCTCAGCCGCGCCGCCCGCGAGGAAGGCGTCGGCAGCACCTCGGCGCATCTGATCTGCGGGCACCGCCGCGAACACGCCGAGCTGGAAGAGGCGCTGGCGGCCTGGAGCGGACGCGAACGCGCACTGCTGTTCTCCACCGGCTACATGGCCAACCTCGGCGTGCTGCAGGCGCTGCTCGGACGCGGCGATGTCTGCGCGCAGGACAAGCTCAACCACGCCTGCCTGCTCGATGGCGCGAAACTCAGCGGCGCCGAGCTGAAGCGCTATCCGCACGCCGACGTGGACGCCGCGGCGCGGCAACTCGCCGCCCACCCGACCACCGCCGCCCTGCTCGCCACCGACGGCGTGTTCAGCATGGATGGCGACGTCGCGCCGCTGCGCGAGCTGGCCCAGCTGTGCGCGCGCGAGCAGGCCACTTTGCTGGTCGACGATGCGCACGGCTTCGGCGTGCTTGGCGACGACGGCGCGGGCAGCCTCGGCGCCGCGAACCTCGGCCAGCATGAGGTGCCGCTGCTGATGGCCACGCTGGGCAAGGCGCTCGGTTGCAGCGGCGCCTTCGTGGCCGGCTCGGCCGCGCTGATCGAGGGACTGGTCCAGTTCGCGCGACCGTACATCTACACCACCGCGATGCCGCCGGCGCTGGCCGCCGCCGCGCTGGAAGCGGTGCAACTGGCGCAGAAGGAAGCCTGGCGACGCGAGAAACTCCTGTGGCTGATCGCCCGCTTCCGCCGTGGCGCCGCCGAACTCGGCCTGCCGCTGGCGGCCTCCCCCAGCGCGATCCAGCCGCTGTTGCTGGGCAGCGCCGACGCCGCGCTGGCCGCGGCGCAAACGCTGGAGCGGCAAGGCCTGCTGGTCACCGCGATCCGTCCGCCGACCGTGCCCGCGGGCCAGGCGAGGCTGCGCATCACGCTGTCCGCGGCGCACGAGGAGGCCCACGTCGACCGGCTGCTGGCCGCGCTGGAAACGCTGCGTCTGCCTGCCGCATCCCGGGCAGCCGGCGGCGACCCCGTATAATCGCCGCCTGCTCCGCCGATTCCCCCGCATGTCGATCGTCAACATCTCCGCCTACAAGTTCATCAGCCTGGACGACCTGCCCGCGCTGCGCGAGCGGCTGTTCGCGCGCTGCGAAGCACTGGCGCTGAAGGGCACGATCCTGCTGGCGCCCGAAGGCATCAACCTGTTCCTCGCCGGCAGCCGCGCGCAGATCGACGGCTTCATGGCCAGCCTGCACGACGATTTCCGCTTCGCCGATATCGCGCCGAAGGAATCGCTGTCCGCCGAGGTGCCGTTCGGCCGCCTGCGCGTGCGCATCAAGCGCGAGATCATCACCATGCGCCTGCCCACGATCCGCCCCGAAGGCGGTCGCGCGCCGGCGGTCGACGCGCCCACGCTGCAACGCTGGCTCGACCAGGGCCACGACGACGACGGCCGCGAACTGGTGCTGCTCGACACCCGCAACGACTACGAGACCGACCTCGGCAAATTCCCGCAAGCCATCGACTACCGCATCGCCAGCTTCACTGAATTCCCCGCCGCCATCGCCGCCGACCGCGCGCGCTACGAAGGCAAGACCATCGTCTCGTACTGCACCGGCGGCATCCGTTGCGAGAAGGCCGCACTGCACATGCAGGATCTCGGCCTGCAGCACGTCTACCAGCTCGAAGGCGGCATCCTGAAATACCTGGAACAGACCGACGGCACGCACTGGCACGGCGACTGCTTCGTGTTTGACGGCCGCGTGGCCATAGATAAAGCGCTCCTGCCTTCGCCTCCTCTCCCTGCGATTGACGAGAGGGAACACGCTGAGGAGAAGGCCGATTCGAAGCGCGTACCACTCCCTCTCCCCCGCGGGGAGAGGGTTGGGGTGAGGGGCCACGCCGAGGAAGAAGCTGATTCAGAGCCGGCTTCGACGGACTTCCCAGCGAGCACCCGCCCCTCATCCCAACCTTCTCACCCGCAAGGGGACTCCCCAAGGGTCGCCCGGGGAGGAGAAGGGGCGAACGCAACAAGCGCGATGCTTCATGAGGACGTGGCATGAGCCTGTACATCGACCATCGCGGTCACGGCCCCGTGCAACTGGTGCTGCTGCACGGCTGGGCGATGCACGGCGGCGTGCTGGAACCGCTGGTCGAGGCGCTGGAAGAACAGTGCACGATGCATGTGGTCGACCTGCCCGGCCACGGCCGTTCGCGCGACTGCGGCCTGCCGCTGGAACCGCGCGCCTGCGCCGAGGCAATCGCGAAACTCACGCCGCCGGCGATCTGGCTCGGCTGGTCGCTGGGCGGCCTCATCGCGCTGACCGCGGCGCTGGAGCTGCCGCGGCAAGTGCGCGGCCTGGCCATGCTATGCGCCACGCCGAAGTTCGTGCGCGACGCAGGCTGGCCGCACGGCAGCGACGACAAGCTGGTGCACCAGCTGGCCAGCGACCTGGAAACCGACTACCACGCCACGCTCGAGCGCTTCCTGGCGCTGGAGGCGATGGGCAGCACCGACCCGCGCGCCGAACTGCGCCACCTGCGCGAACTGGTGTTCGCCCGTGGCGAACCCGACCTGCGCGTGCTGCAGGAAGGCATCCGCATCCTGGAAACCAGCGACCGCCGCGCCGCCCTGCCCGACCTCGGCGTGCGCAGCGCGTGGATCAGCGGCCGCCGCGACCGGCTGGTGCCGCCGCAGGCGATGGCGTGGTCGGCCAGCCAGTGCGGCGGCAGCTACACCGAGATCCAGCAGGCCGGCCACGCGCCGTTCTTCGGCCACGCCGACGCGGTGGTGCAGGCACTGCAGCCGCTGCTGGCTCCTTCTTCCTCCGAGCAGGTTCGATGAGCGATTTCCACCTCGATCAACACCGCGTGCGCCGCAACTTCGGCCACGCCGCCAGCAGCTACGAACAGCACGACGCGCTGCAACGCGAAGTCCAGGCGGCGCTGCTGGAACGTCTGGACTTCTATCTGGAAACACCCGCACGCGTGGTCGACGTCGGCGCCGGCACCGGTCGCGGCACCGCCTTGCTGAAGCAGAAATATCCCAAGGCCGAGGTGATCGCGATCGACCTGGCGCTGCCAATGCTGCAGGCGGCCAGGCAGCACAACAGCTGGCTGAAGCCGTTCCGCCGCGTCTGCGCCGAGGCCACCCAACTGCCGTTGGCCGACCACAGCGTCGACGTGCTGTATTCCAACCTGTGCTTCCAGTGGGTCGACGATCTGCCTGCGCTGTTCGGCGAATGCATGCGCGTGCTGAAGCCCGGCGGCTTCATGGCGTTCTCCAGCTTCGGCCCGGACACCCTGATGGAACTGCGCGCGGCCTGGGCCGAGGCGGACCAACAGCCGCACGTGGCGCGCTTCCTCGACATGCACGACGTCGGCGACGCGATGCTCGCCGCTGGCCTGCGCGATCCCGTGCTGGACGTGTTCCGCTACACCCTCACCTACAGCGAACCGCGCAAGCTGCTGGAAGAACTGCAAGGCCTGGGCGCCACCAACGCCGACCGCGCGCGCTCGCGCGGCCTCACCGGCAAGGCGCGCTACCAGCGCATGCTGGCCGCCTACGAAACGATGCGCGTGGACGGCCGCATCCCGGCCACCTGGGAAGTGGTCAGTGCGCACGCCTGGGGCCCGCCGACTGGCCAGCCCCGTCGCGTGCCCGGCGGCGAGGTGGCCACGTTCTCGCTCGACAGCTTGCGTGGCTCGCGGCGCAAATGACGCATGCCGCGTGCGGGTTCCGCGCTGTCGCGCGGAACCCGGTCGATCAGAAGCTGTACTTCAGCGACGCACCCACGCCGTAATCCGGGCTGCCGTTGGCGAAGCCGGCGAGCGCGTAGGTCTGCAGCCGCAAACTTTCGTTGAACTTGTGGTTCCAGTAAGCCGTGACCTCGCTCTGCGGAGCGCCGGTATCGGCAATCCGCTCGCGGTAGTAGTAGTACGCGCCGACGTCGTCGCTGGGACTCAGCTTGTAGGCAGCGCCGATGTTTGCATTGAAGCCGTTCTTCAGCTGGATGTACTGCGAACTGCCGTACTTCATCCAGCCCACGCCGCCGAACGCGGTCCAGTTGCCGCTCACCTTGTAGGTATCCAGCGAGAGGCCGTAGTCGTTTCTGCCCGTGCCCAGGCCCTTGTTTTCGTCGGCGGTGCCAAACTTCACCTTGCCGGTGAGATCCAGCCCGAATGTGCGGTCGGCACTGCCGAACAGCTCGTAGCCGGCCGATGCGGTGATGTCGCCCAGGCCCGAGGCCGAGCCACTGGCCGCGCTGCCCGGCGCGGGAATCACGCCACCATTGCCACGGCCGCGCCCATTCGGGTTGCCGTTGTTCACCTTGCCCACGCCGGGGATCACGTTGCCGGCGCCGCTGATGTTGATGTACGGCACAGTGAGCTTGAACGTCCAGCGGTCGGTCTGGTATGCCGCCGTCACCGGTAGCGACCAGATGTCCGTGGTGGTGTCGGTACCGTATTTGCCGCTGCTGTAGTCGGCACCCGCGGCAAGACTGAACTGACCGCCGCTGGCCGTGGCGGCGTGCGCCGCCGGCGCACCGATCAACAGCAGTCCGCCGACGATCATCCAATGGTGTGGGTTGTGCATGTAACGAGGTTTCCTTGGCTGCAGAAAGAATGGCCGCAGGCCCGGCATCACGCCGGGCCCGCATGCTTTGCGACACGTTGGGGAAGCGGACTCAGCCGCCCGGGCGACCGGCGTGATCGGGACGCTCGGGGCGCTCAGGGCGCTCGGGCCGGCTCGGACGATCAGGACGATCGACCTTGGCCACTCGCTCTGGCCTGGTCGGGCGATCGGCGCCATGGGCCTTGGCCAGTTCGACTTTTTCCACATGGGCGTGCGCGTGTCCGTCCGCAGCGGCACTGCCGACCGCGTTCGGCGAGCGCATCACCTCGCCCAGCTTGAAACCCTCGGCTTGGGCGATCTGACCCCAGCCCGCGCCATCGGCACGCTGGGCCAGCACGCCCTTCATGTCGATGCTGGTGCCATCGGCCAGCACCAGGGTGCCGCCATTCAGCGCCGCCTCGACTTCGGTGGCGGTCGGATCGGTGATGCCGTCTTTGGCGAGCGTCGCTTCGGCCAGCGACAGCGCGATCTTCACGTTGCCGTAGCCCATCTGGCCGGTGGCCGGCGTGAACGTGGTGCTCGTCGTGGTCGTGGTGCCGTCGGCGTTCGTGGTCACGTCGTCCAGCGTGATCTCGCTGCCGTCGCGCAGCCCGCTGACCAGCGCCTGTGCATTGGCATCCGAACCGGCGAACCCGGTGAACGCCGTGCTCAGCCGGGTCGATTCGTGACTGGCGCTGCTGGTGGACACGGACGTATCCGGTGGCGTGGCGGTCTGCGCCATCACTGGCGCGACGGACAGCGCGCCGAGTACCGCTACGCAGATCAGCGTGGACTTGAAATGACGGGATTTCATGGGATCGCTCCGAAGGATGCAACGATGGCGGAATGCCTTGCGAGACGATGCGGCGGGGCCTCCATGCCACCGGTATCGACCCCTGCACGTGCGGGCCCGCTTGCCGGCAGCGTCTCTGCGCGCATCTTGCGCGTTGTGCATCCGGGCCCACAAGCGACCATGCGGCGTTCGTTCAGCATGCATTTCACACGCCGGACGGTGATCGTCTTCGCCTCATCCAATTGTGTGAGCGGATCGACACTTTCGGCCGTATCGCGGTCCGCGCATGGGCGACACGAAACTTCCTGCGCCACGAAATTGCTGGTGCATCCACCGTCTTGAAAACGGCGAGCGGCGGCTTCGGCGAACCCTCCGACCGATCGGCATCGGCCGCGAACAAAGGATTCACAGCGCAGGGAAATCATGGATGGACGTCCAGACGTCTGAATCGATGAACATCGGGTCGACCGGAGTTCCCCTGGCCTTCATCGCGCCGGTGTATAGGAGGCGGGAAACATCACGGTGCGGCAGATGTAGTCGTCGCTGGACATGGGACGGTCGAGCCGGGTGGTCACCCCGACCATGTGCTGCACCTGTTTCGAGACGTGCGGCTTCGGCTTGGCCACAAGTTTGTCGTACACCCGATCGCTGGCCACGTCGGTGATCTTGTCCATCACCATGCCGACACCGACCTTGGTGGCGATTTCCGCGGCGGGGGCTGCGACCAGCTTGGCCGCGATCGGCATGGCCAGCTTTTCCAGCCGATCGCCCAGGGGAATGGCCGACATGCCGAGACCGACGACGGTGGAGGTCAACGACTTGCCCAGGCTGTCGCCCTTGGCCACGCCCACGGCGAAGGTGGTGAACGCATTCCACGGCGTGGTGATCATCAGCAGCGCCGGCTTGCTCATCGCCGCGCCGCCGGGGGCGAGTTTGGACATGATCGGAATGGCGCTGACCATGAAGGTCCCCGTGGCCTGCAACAGGCCGGCGCCGATACTGCCCCCGTCGCTCCAGGAAACGCCCTTGGACAGCACCGAGTCTTCGTAAGTGGCCAGTCCCTTCAGTCCCGAGCCCATCGCGGTGACACCAAGGCCACCGGCAGCCGACAGCCAGCCACCGGCGCCAGCTGCCGTTGCGGCGCCAGCGGCACCGGCCGAGCCCGCACCCGCCACGGCCGCTGCAGCAGTGCCAGCCGTGGCCACCGATGCGGTGACCAGCAGGACCGCCGCCGCGCCATCGCGCACATACCTGGCCACGGTGGCAGCGCCGCCGAAGAAATTGACGTGACTCTCCATGCTGCTGGCGTTGTCCCGCGCCACCCGGTGTTTCTTCGCGGCCAGCCTGCGGGTGTACAGATCCAGCTCGTCCTTCATCTGGATCAGCTGGTTGAAGACACTCGTCCCGTCCTCCAGCGACGCCCGGGCAAGCCCATCGTAGGCTTGCTCGGCACACCGGGTCTTCTCCGCATCGAAGTTGGCGCTGTCGATTTCGACGTTGCTGATATGCGGGCCGATCGAGTACCAGGGCGTCTTCTCGGGCACCACGCGAGCCCGCTCGTCCAGCAGCTGCGCGTACGCATATTGCTGGCACAGCAGCCACAGCCCCTCCTGCTGCAGGAACCACTCCTGCCGGCGGGCGTCGGCGAATTTCATCCAGGTCATCGCAAGGTCCTCCTGACGGGCGTCGCCGCCGTGGCCGATGAACCGATGGTTCGGCCAGCCCGATGCGATGTCACGTTACGAACCGTCACGAAGCGTTATGCCGCCTTACGAACGGCCGCCCGACGCCGAAGCGGCTTGCCATGACAGGGCATCCGACGGCCTGGCGGGCGGCGCCGACGCGATTCAGGGAGCCGCGGCAGCCGACGGCAGGGGCGTCGACCGCCGGGCATCGATGCGCTCGCGCCAGCGCAGGAACGGTCGCTCCACCGCGTAATGCAGCGCGGCGCCCACGGCCAGCACGCCGATGGCATATACGGCGAACGCTGCCATTCCGTGCATCTGCCAGGGCTGCAGGAGCCACGTCGCCACCGCATGCAGCGCCAGCTTGTGGCTGAGGTAGAGGCTGTAGGAGATCCGCGCCAGCCAGTCCGCGCCCGGCAGCTTCCAGCGCGCCGGCAAGCTGGTAGCCAGCAGCACCCAGATCGCCAGGCTCAATGACAGCAGCGGGTAGCCGAGCACGCTGGGCCAGAAGTCCAGTCGCTCACCGAACAGCCACCACGCCAGCGCGAACAGTGCCGCGCCGGCCACCAGCAGGCGGCCGCGATGCGCCTGCCAACGTGCCCACGCCTGCGGCCGGCCGATCCGCAGCGCCGCCAGCGCCACGCCCGCCAGCAAGCCATCCAGCCGCGCCCAGGTCGGGTAGTAGATGCCTTCGACGAAACGCAGGCCGAACGCCGGCCCGTCCACCTCGCGCAGCGGCGCCATGTCGTGCAGCCACACGTAGCCGCGCACGATCATGCCGAACGCGACCACGCCCAGACCGAGCGCCAGCGCGCGGCCCATCGAGGGTCGCCGGGTCATCCAGAAGGCCAGCCACGGGAACAGCAGGTAGAAATGTTCCTCCACGCACAGCGACCACGCGTGCGAGAACGCCCGGTTGTGCTGGTAGTCGATCAGCAGGTTGAGGGTGAAGCTGAGGAACTGCCACGCCGGCTGCAGGCCGGGCGCTTCGCGCAGCAGCGGAAAGGCGAGGTAGACCGCCAGCACCGCCAGGAACGCGGGCAGGATGCGAAACGCGCGGCGGCGGTAGAAATCGCGCCACGCCAGCGGCTCGCCCCGCGCCAGCGGCGCCAGCAACTGGTAGCCGATCAGGTAACCGCTGAGCACGAAGAACAGGTCCACGCCCATCCAGCCGTAGTTCGACAGCCAGGAAAAATGCTCGCCGACGCCGCCCACGATGTAGGAGTGGAACAGCATCACCCAGAGGATCGCCCAGCTGCGCAGCAGGTCCAGTCCGGGGAGTCGCTGCATGAGGTTTCCTGGTATCGGGGTGAAACGTGGAAGGTTGCGAGTCTGACAAGACGGCCCGCGTCGATGCGGGCAAAACCGGGGCAACCGGCGGGCAATCGTGTGGCGGGTGCTAGGCAGGTTCGCCCGTCAGCAAGGCCGCCCGCAGCGCATCGACATAAGTGCGGCTGGCACGCAGCACGGTGCCGTCGCGAAGACGCAGCAGGTGATCGCGGTTGGACAGCGCCTGCATCTCGGCCACCCGATCCAGCCGCACGATGGTGGAGCGGTGGATGCGCGCGAACTGCGCCGGATCGAGCCGGCTGCCCAGTCGTTGCAGCGGCTCACGCAACAGGTGCATGTGCGCACCCACGTGCAGGCCGGCATAGTCGCCCTGCGCCTCGATCCAGTCGATCTCGTCGGCCAGCACCAGTTGCACGCGGTGACCGAGGCGCACCTGGAAGCGCGTGGCATGACACGGCGCCTGCACGCCAGCGCCCTCGCCCCGACGCAAGGCCAGCATGTCGCGCGCCCGCTCCAGCGCATCGGCGAAGCGCTCCTCGTCGACCGGCTTGAGCAGGTAGTCCAGCGCGCGCAGTTCGAACGCACGCAGCGCGAACTGCTCGTAGGCGGTCAGCAGCACGGTCAGCGGGCGCTGCTCGGGCGCCAGCGCTTCCAGCACGTCCAGGCCGCTCAGCCCCGGCATCTCCACGTCGATGAACAGCAGATCCGGCGGCTGCGAGCGCAGCAAGGCCAGTGCCGACTCGCCATCGCCACACTCGCCGATCACGCTGACGTCGGCATGGCCGTCCAGCCGGGCGCGCACGCCGGCACGCGCCAGCGGCTCGTCGTCGACGATCAGCACACGCAGGCTCACGCGGCGACCGTCATCGGGCGGAACGGCATCATGATCCGCACGCTGCAATCGCCATCCGCCGCCAGCGCAAACTCGAACTCGTGCGCGCTGCCGTAAAGATGGGCCAGCCGCTCGCGCACGTTGTGCAGGCCGATCGCCGGCCGCGGCGTGGCCCCGGCATCGACCGGCGCAGCCACGCCGTTGTTGTCGATGCGCAGCTGCAGTTGCCCGCCCACGCGCTCCACCTGCAACTTCAGCCGGCCGCCGTGGCTGCGCGGCGCGATGCCGTGGCGTATCGCGTTCTCGACCAGCGGTTGCAGCAACAGCGCCGGCACCGCCGCCTGCAACAGGTCGGCGCCCACCCGTAGGTCCACCGTCAGTCGCGCACCCAGGCGGATCTTCTCGATATCCAGGTAATGGCCGGTCAGGGCCAGCTCCTCGGCCAGCGGAATCTCGTTCACCTCGCCGCGTTCCAGCGTGGCGCGCAGCAGGTCGGCCAGCCGCGCCAGCATGCGGTTCGCATCCGCGCCGCGCTGTTCGGCGACCAGGGTGGAAATGGCGTTGAGCGTGTTGAACAGGAAGTGCGGGTGCAACTGGTAGCGCAACGCGCGCAGCTCGGCGTCACGGGCCAGTGCCAGCGCTTCGCCGACGCGGCTGCGCTCGGCCTGCAACGCCTGATAACGATCGACCACCGCATGGATCGCACAGAACGCGATCAGCGCGAGCCAGCAGCCATCCAGGCCACCAAACAGGCGATGCCAGTCGTAGGCCGGCGCGGCCTTCCAGTGCACGGCAAGCAGCAGGGCGACCGCGTTGTTGGCGATCGACATCAGATAGGTCAGCGCCAGCAGGGCGAACACGGTCAGCGGCCAGCTCACGCGACGCTGCAGCGAGCGTTGCACGACGGCCAGCGGCAAGGTCCACACCAGGTAGCCGAGCGCATAGAGGCCACGAAACGCCAGCGCGTGCTCGTGGCCGATCTCCGGCAAGGCCATCACCGTCATGCACAGCACCAGCGGCGCACCGGCCAGCCACGGCAGCCAGATGGAGGCCGCCCCATCGCGGGCGGCGGCGACACGCATCATGCGGACTCCTGAGAAACGGCGCGCGATCCGCACCTTGCCCGCCACTTTAGCGCGTGCGATCCGGGTAACTCGAATAGGCCATCGCGCTGATCTTCCAGCCTTCGCCCGTATGCACCAGCTGCCAGGTTTCGCTGCCCACGTTGTTGCGCTTGCCATCGACCAGGAACACGAAATCGAAATACACCGAGGCCACCGCGCCGTCGGTCTGGATGCGCACGTTGGAAAACTGCTCCTCGATCGGCTGCTTGCTGTCGCCGATGAAGGCCGCGAAGTGGCGATGGTCGTCGGCGTGGACGCGCGACAGATCCGGTTTCTTCGCCTTGATGTGCCGGTACGCATCCTCGCCCAGCACCTCGAACCAGGAACCGCCCTCGGCCACAAACATGCTTTCGAGCGCGGTCTTGTCGTGGGCGATGATCGCAGCCTGGAAGCGCTTCACCAGCTGGCCGACTTGCGCCTGCGCCGCAGCGTCGTCCGTTGCCCGCACCGTGCCGGTCACGCCGGCGCAGGCCAGGCCGGCCAGCAAACCGGAAACCACCATGATCTTCCGCATGTGTCTCTCCTGAAGTGGGGTCGAGACCGCATTGAAGCCGGCGGCATGCCGCCGCGGCGAGCGTCGTGCGACGGGCCGTGCGCTGCCGTCGACGAAACGAAGGTGAGCGCTCAGTTGAGCGGCGGTTCGGCCACCGGCCGGCGCACGCTGAGTGCCGTGCCGGCCGCGGCCACGATGATCGCCACGATCGCCAGCCACTGCAGCAAGCTCAGGTGTGTTCGCCGAGGAAGCCCACGCCGGCGAGCGCCGCGATGGCCGGTTCCAGGCTCAGCAAGGTGCCGAAGCTGCGCGTGGGCAGGCGGGTCAGCGCCAGCATCTCCAGCGAGTACGGCAGGGCCGAGCTGAGCACGGCCACACCCAGCGCCAGCGGCAGCAGCGCCGGCGCGAACAGCGCACTGCCTGCGTGCGCGACCCCGAACGGAATGGCCAACAGCGCTGCGATGCAGGTGCCCAGGGTCACCGTGTCCGCGCCGTGCACCGCACCGGCCTTCTGGCCCAGCACGATGTACAGCGCCCAGCCCACGCCGGCGGCCAGCGCGTACATCACGCCCACCGGATCGAGCGCCTGCGCCTGCCCGCGCAACGGCAACAGCAGGGCCAGTCCCGCCAGCACCAGGGCGATCCACGCAAAATCCAGCAGCCGGCGCGAGCCGAACAGCGCCAGCGCCAGCGGCCCGGTGAACTCGAGCGCCACCGCGATGCCCAGCGGGATCGTGCGCAGCGACATGTAGAACACCAGGTTCATCGCGCCAATAGACAAGCCATAGCCCCACAGCGCACGCGTATCGCGCACTCGTCGTGGCGAGCGCCAGGGCCGCCGCACCAGCAGCAGGATCAGCGCACCCAGGCCCAGCCGGCACGCCGTGGCGCCCTGCGCACCGATCAGCGGAAACAGCTGCTTGGCCAGCGCGGCGCCGCACTGGTACGACACCATGCTGACCAGCAGCATGGCGACCGCGAACAACACCGGGGCGTAGTCGGAACGTGGGGACACGGGTGGGGGCCGACGGGGACAACGGTGGCCATGATGCCTGCGACGGAGTCGGCCGCCTACTGCCGGCAACCGGTCACCGCGCAAGGCACGTCAACGACGACGCCACGCCTCAGTGGCGCGGCTCGTGGCCGTCGTCGCCGCTGTCGCCAGCGCCGAGGCCCACGCCCATGCCGCCCGCGCCGCCCCCCATGCCCTTGCCGCCGCCCCTGGCGCCATCCTTCGCACCACCATCGCCCTTGCCACGCGACGCAGGCATCCGGGTCGGACCCTGCTGCGGGATGGCCAGGCCAGAGGGTACCGGCTCCAGGTCCAGCACCCGGCGGATGAAGTTGCGCAGCGACGCGACCAGCTCGGCCATGTGGGCGGGACGCCCGGCGACCATGTCCGCGGCGGCCTTCGCCGCCAGCTGCACCTGTTCTTCGGTGCCCAGCAGGATGATGTCCGACAACGCCGCCTCGACCGCATCGCGGATGCGGCGCGAACGGTCGCTGCCGGCGCCTTCGTGGCCGGTCGGTTCAGCCGCCGCATCGCCGCCCGGCTCGGGCCGGCGGCGCAGGTCGCGCAGATGGCTGGGATCGACCGCGAGATTGCCGGTGAAGGAGCCGCCCAGCGTCTTGTACGCGGCGATCAGCGTGCGCAGGCGTTCGTTGATCTGCCGGTTCTCGCGCTCGCGCCGCTGCTGGATCGTCTGCATCGCCAGCAAGCGGATGCCGACGCCGATCAGGGTGATCACCGCCAGCCCGAACAGGGTCGACAGCAGGGTCTGCCAGGAACTGAAATCCAGGTTGCGCATGGGTGGGCTCCGCAGACTCGAGGGCCCAGTCTATTGCCTCCGGCCCACGGCCTGCAGCGTGGCGCGCCCGCCCTCAGCTTCCCGAGACGAGCTTCAATCCGATGACGCCCGCCAGGATGAGCGCGATGCAGAGCAGCCGCAGCGGCGCCATGGAATCACCCAGCACCACCATGCCGAGAATCGCGGTGCCCGCCGCACCGATGCCGGTCCACACCGCGTAGGCGGTCCCCACCGGCAGGGTGCGCAGCGAGAACGAAAGAAGAAACACGCTCGACAAGCCGGTGCCCACGGTGAACAGCGCAGGCAGCCAGCGCGTGAAGCCTTCGGACCACTTCATCCCGAGGGCGAAGGCGATTTCGAAGATGCCGGCGACGCCGAGCAGTAGCCATGCCATGAGTCATCGACTCCGTTTGTGGATTCGCCGGGTGTCGTGGCCTGGCGAATGGGGTGAGCTCCCCGCGCGCGGCAGGGCCGCGCACGGGGCCGGTGGCTTGCCTCAGGCGATCGCGGCAACCGCCGCCGGGGTCGACCGGAACGCGATGCCGAACCGGTTGAACGCGTTCATCAAGGCGATCGCATAGGTGAGATCGGCGAGCTCCCTGTCGCCGAATTCGGCGGCGACGGCCTCGTAGTCGGCATCGGGAACGCCG
This sequence comes from Rhodanobacter sp. Root561, assembly GCF_001427365.1. NCBI lineage: Bacteria > Pseudomonadati > Pseudomonadota > Gammaproteobacteria > Lysobacterales > Rhodanobacteraceae > Rhodanobacter > Rhodanobacter sp. Root561. The sequence continues at coordinate 399,629 of NZ_LMGH01000001.1, read as the reverse complement.
GTGTCTGCCGCGCGCGTCACGGTTTCCGCCCAGGCCAGTGCACGGCGTTCGCGGGCACTGAACAGCTTGCCGGCGTCGCGCCATGCCGGCACCAGGACAAGCTTGTCCACCGCCAGGCCGGACTTGAGCAGGTCGCGGGAATGCATGTCGATGCAGTAGGCGCAGCCGTTGATTTGGGAAACCCGCAGGTAGACGAGGTCGACCAGCTCCCTGGGCAGGCTGCTTTTCTGAAGCGTGAGGTACACCCCGCCGAAAGCCTTGTAACCCTCGGGGGCGGCCTTGGCGTAGTCGATGCGGCTGGTCATGAGGAATCCTTGCATGCGTTGATGAAGGACTTCATCGTGCTGCATCTTGGCCTACATCGTGAGAGCCATGATTGCGATTTCATGCTGGGCCATGTTCTTTCGCCCGGCCGAGTGCCGCCTTCTCACATCAGCTTCACCAGGCGCCGCGCCAGGCCTTCGGCGGTACGCCGGGAATCGATGTTGGTGAAGTTGAGCAGCAGGGCCGAGGCGCCCTTGCCGCCCACGAACCAGTCGGTCAGCGCCTCGCCGTACAGCCCCTCTTCGTGCATGCGCGCAACGAGGCGGCGGTCCGACCGTTTGCCCTGCAGGCGCAGGATCAGATGCATGCCGCCCGGCTGCGGGTCGATGCGCACATGTTTCCCCAGCACGCTCTCCAGGCCGGCGGCGGTCGCTTCCCGACGCTCGGCGTAGAGCTTGCGCATGCGCTGGACATGCCGCGCGAAGTGTCCTTCGCGCATGAAGGCCGCGACCAGCGCCTGGCTGAGCTGCGGACTGCCACCGGCGAAGGCCTGGCTGACCTGTTCGAACCGTTCGACCTGCGTTTCCGGCACGACCAGATAGGCCAGCCGGATGCCCGGAAACAGCACCTTGCTGAAGGTGCCCGCATAAAGCACCCGGCCATCGCGATCCAGGCTCTTCAACGCCGGCAGGGGACGGCTGACGTAGCGGTATTCGCCGTCGTAGTCGTCCTCGACGATCCAGGAGCCGGTTCGTGCCGCCCAGTCCAGCAGCGCCAGTCGTCGAGGCAGCGACAGCGACACGCACAGCGGACTCTGATGCCCCGGCGTGACCACGGCGGCGCGTGCCCGCGGCGCGCTCTTCAATCCATCGGCGACGATCATGCCCTCCCCGTCCACCGCCACCGGGACGGACGTCATCCGCATGAGCCGCAACAACTCCCGCGTGGGCGGGTAACCGGGGTTCTCGAGCCAGACGCGATCGCCCGCCTTCAGCAGGGCATGGGCGATCAGCTCCATGCTGTGGCGGTAGCCCGACGTCACGAAGACCTGCGACGGCGAGCAGTCGATCCCCCGCGACACCTGGAGATAGGTGGCGATCTCGCCGCGCAGGTTCGGCAGGCCGCATACCGGGGGATGCACCATGTCCGGAGGCTGCATGGCGCGCACGCAGCGCGCGCCCAGGCGCGCCCAGATCTTCCGGGGAAACGCATCGAGGGCGGGCAGGCCCATCTGGAACGGCAGGATCGAATCGGGGCGGAAACTGGTCGTGGCAACACGGCTGTCGGATCGGCGCACCGTGCCCGCCACGGGCGCCTGCAGCCGGAGGTCCGGCGTCACCACGGTGCCCGCCTGGCCGCGGGCCTGGATATAGCCTTCGGCAGCCAGCAGCGCATACGCCGTCTCGATCGTGCCTCGGGCCAGCCCCAGTTCCGTGGCCAGCGCGCGCGCCGATGGTATCCGGTCACCCGGCTTCAGCAGCCCGCTGGCGATGGCGCCCCGAAGCCGGTCGTAGATCTGCCGGTAGAACGGTTCGGCCGCCGCCGGGTCCAGCGGCGAGATGGTGCGGCTTTTCGCGACGCGCATGGCTCGGTCCATTCCGCAGGTGGTTCGCGAACGAATGTACCACCGCGCGTCGCGACGGCGGCAATCATGGCCTGATCAAAATCTCCATTCATGGACCTTGGAGGCAGGCCATGCCATGCCTAGCATGAAGGCTCCATCGCGACATCACGGAAGCGGCTCATGAAAATCCTGCACGTCACCTGCAGCCCGCGCGGGCAAGACTCCGAAAGCCATCGGCTCTCGCAACGGATCATCGGATCACTGCGGCGGATCGTGCCGGCGTCCACGGTGATCCGCCGGGACATCAGCGGCAGCGCGCTGTCGCCCATCGACGAGGACTACGCCGTTTCCCAGCAGGCGACGGCGGACATCTCCGACGCAGGCACGGCCGCCCGCTCCGACGAGCTGATCCGTGAGCTGGAAACTTCCGACATCGTGGTGATCGGCACGCCGATGCACAACTTCACCGTTCCCGCCGCGCTGAAACTGTGGCTCGACCACGTGGTCCGGGTGCGTCGGACGTTCGATGTCGGCAGGGACGGAAAGGTCGCCCTGCTGAAGGACCGTCCAGTCTTCGTCGCGGTGTCCTCGGGTGGAAGATTCTCCGGCCCTGGCGCGCGCCAGCCGGATTTTCTCGTGCCGTATCTGCAAGCCATCCTGGGCATGATCGGGCTGCACGAGCTGACCTTCTTCTCCGTTCAAGGGACGGCGTTTGGCCCCCACGCCGTCGCCGAAGCCCGCGCCAGGGCGGAGCAGACCATGCAGGATCACTTCTCGACCGCGGTCCCGTCCTGCACATGAAGCTGCGCCGTGGCGGCGCCAGCGCGATCGACAGCGATCGGTCGCTCAACGTCCCTCGGCGCAGGCCTTGTGCCGGAAGCAGCCCACCAGGTGATCGTTGATCATCCCGGTGGCCTGCAGCAGCGAGTAGCAGATGGTGGTGCCCACGAAGCGGAAGCCGCGCTTCTTCAGCGTCTTGCTCATGCGGTCGGACAGTTCGGTGCTGGCCGGCACCTCGGCCTGCTCGTGCCAGCGATTGCGCAGCGGCTTGCCGTCGACGAAGGACCACAGCCAGACGTCCAGACTGCCGAATTCTCCGATCACCTTCTGCGCGGCGACGGCGTTGTCGCGGACCGAGGAGACCTTGAGGCGGTTGCGGATGATGCCGGGATCAAGCAGGCATTTTTCCAGCTCGCGATCGGTCATTGCGGCCACCCGGGCGATCTCGAAATCGTGGAAGGCCTTGCGGTAGTTGTCGCGCTTGTTGAGCACGGTGCGCCACGACAGGCCGGCCTGGGCGCCTTCCAGGCAGAGGAACTCGAACAGGCCGCGGTCGTCGTGCAGCGGCGTGCCCCATTCGGTGTCGTGGTAGTCGCGCATCAGGGCGTCGCCGGCGGCGGCCCATTGGCAACGGTGCGGTTCGGTGGTCCTGGTCATGGCGGGCTTGTGCTCACGAGGTGCCGCACAAGCTAACCCAGCCCGCTAGACTTGTCGCCCCATCCGCCCCCGGTTTCCCATGTCGCCCTCGCCCTCACGCGGCGCACTGTCCGCGCTGTTCGTCACCATCCTGATCTGGGCGTACAGCTGGGTCGTGATGAAACAGGTGCTGGCGTATGCCGGCCCGTTCCATTTCGCGGCGCTGCGTTACCTGCTCGGCGCCGCCGTGCTGTTCGGCGCGCTGCTGCTGTCGCGGCAATCGCTGCGGCCACCGCCGCTGTTGCCCACCCTGCTGATCGGCCTGTGCCAGACCACCGCGTTCCAGGGGCTGGAGCAATGGGCGCTGATCGGCGGCGGCGCCGGCCATGTGGCCCTGCTCGCCTACACCATGCCGTTCTGGGCGGTGTTGCTGGCCTGGCTGGTGCTGGGCGACCGGCCCACGCGACGCCACTGGATCGGCGTGGGGCTGGCGGCGATCGGGCTGCTCTGCATCATCGAACCGTGGCATGACCTGGGCAGCGCGCTGAGCACCACGCTGGCGATCGCCGGCGGCGCGGCCTGGGCGGCCGGCACGGTGCTCAGCAAGCGGATGTTCCAGCGGCACGCGCCGTCGGTGCTCAACCTCACCGCGTGGCAGATGCTGCTGGGCGGCGTGGTGCTGGGCGCGATCGCGCTGGCGGTGCCGGAGCGGGCGATCGAGTGGAACGCGGCCTTCGTCGCGGGACTGGCCTACAGCGTGCTGCTGGCTTCCAGCCTGGCCTGGTGGCTGTGGTCGATCGTGCTGCAGCGGCTGCCGACCACGGTGGCCAGCATTTCCAGCCTGGGCGTGCCGATCGTCAGCGTGCTGCTGGCCTGGCTGATCCTGCACGAGCAGCCGTCGATGATGGAGCTGCTGGGCATCGTGTTCGTGCTGGCCGGGCTGGTGGCGGTCAGCGGCGTGGGTGCGAAACGCCGCGCCTGATCACCACGGCAACGCGGCGAGATCCACGTTGCCGCCGGTCAGCACCACGCCGACGCGCTTGCCGGCGAAGCGTTGCGGCTGCTGCAGGATCGCCGCCAGCACGGTGGCGCTGGACACTTCCACCACCTGCTTCAGCTCGGTCCACAGCAACTGCATGGCCGCGATGGTCTCCGCGTCGCTGACGGTGATCACCTCGACATGATGAGCGCGCAGCGCGTCGAGGTTGCGCTCGCCGATCAGGGCGCGCAGGCCGTCGCAGACGGTGTCGGGCACCACGCTGGTGACCCGCGTGCCCCGGGCCAGCGAACGCGCCGCGTCGTCGGCGCCCAGCGGCTCGGCGCCGAACAGCGCCAGCGCCGGGTCGAGACCGTGGGCGGCGATCGCCACGCCACTGGCCAGGCCGCCACCACCGACCGGGGTGATCAGCGCGTCCAGCGCGCCGGCCTGCTGCAGCAGTTCGAGGGCGAGCGTGCCCTGCCCGGCCATCACCCGCGTGTCGGCATACGGATGCACCAGTTCGGCGCCGGTGTCGCGCTGCACTTCGGCGCACTTCGCCTCGCGGGCCGCCTGGGTCGGCGCGCAGCGATGCAGGATCGCGCCGGCGCGCTCGATCGCCTCCAGCTTGGCGCGCACCGCGCCCTCGGGCACCACCACGTGGGCGGCGATGCCGCGGGTGGCCGCGGCCAGCGCCAGCGCGTTGCCGTGGTTGCCGGAGGAATGGGTGACCACGCCGCGCGCCGCCGTGGCGTCGTCGAGCGACCACACGGCATTGCAGGCGCCGCGGAACTTGAACGCGCCGCCACGCTGCAGGTGCTCGCCCTTGAAGTGCAGCTCGGCGTTGGCCAGCGCATCGAGCCGGGCGCTGCGCAGGACCGGGGTGGGTCGCGCGTGCGGGGCGATGCGCGCGGCGGCATCGCGGATGTCGTCGAAACACGGCAGGGCATCTTTCACGATTCGATCTCCACGCCACAGCGGAAAATGCGCTCGGCGCCCGGCTCCAGCCGGATCGCCGCGGCGCATTCGGGACGGTTGAAGGCGTCGGCCATGCATTCCATCGGCTCCAGCGCGATCGCGCGGCGCGCATCGCGGCTCACCGTGTCGGCGGTGAACGCGTGCATCACGCCGCGCTCCTGCCACACCGTGACAGCGAAGCCGCTGGCCGGATCGGCCAGGCGGGTGCGGATGCGGCCATCGGCGTCGGCCGCCAGGTCGGTATAGCCCTGGTCGAGGATGCTGTCGCCGATCAGCCGCGGCCGGCGGAAATCCAGCGCCGGCGCATCGTCCAGCGGTACATACGCCTCGGCGCCGGCCAGCGCGATCAGGTCGGCGCCGGTGCGGATCAGGGTCTGCGCGGGAATCTGCAACTGCCAGTCGTCGACCTCGCCATCGGTTACGCGGAAGTACGGGTGCCAGCCGAAGAAGCACGGCGCCGCGCTGTCGCCGACGTTGCGCATGACGGCCTCCAGGCCGAGTCCGGCGTAGTCGAGGGTGAACGTCACCGCCAGGTCGATCGCATGCGGATAGCCCGGCTGCGGGCGGATCGCGCTGGTGCGCAAGGTGACCCGGGCGGCATCGTCGTCCGCACCCAGATCGGCGACCTCGAACACCGCGTCGCGCACGAAGCCGTGGCGGCTGGCCCGATCGGCGCCAGTGACGCCCGGATCGAGATCCTGCGGCTGGCCGTCGAAGTCATAGCGCGCATCGGCGATGCGGCCGGCGAACGGCACCATGATCGCGAAGCGCGAACCCGGCCGGTGCACGATCTCGCTGGCGTCTTCATAGCCGGCGGCGAGGTCGCGGGTTGTGCCGTCGACATCGGCCTCGAAGCTGAGCAAGGCCGCACCACGTCGCGCGATGCGGATGCAGCGGCCGCCGTCGACGTCCGTCAGCACCACGATGTCCTGATCGCCAAGGCGGCTGAGCCGGGCGGTGTAGCGCGTCGCACCCATGGGATTTTCCTGTGGTTTAACAGGTGCATGGTATCCTTTTCGATCCCCACGCCCCATCTCTATCCCATGCATGCACTCCCCGAGCAAGCCGCCCCGGCCTTGATCCGTCTTTGCGACTACCGTGCGCCAGCCTGGCGCGTGGAGACGGTCGAACTGGATTTCGACCTCGGCATCGACGCCAGCGAACTGTGTTCGCGCCTGCGCCTGCGCCGCGACCCCGCCCAGGACGCGCCGCTGCGCCTGGATGGCGAGGACCTGCAGCTGCTGTCGATCAGCCTGGATGGCGTGCCGTTGCCCGCCACCGCCTACCGCTACGCCGACAACGTGCTGGAAGTCGACGGCGCCCGCGACGGCAGCGTGCTGGAGACCCGCGTGCGGCTGCGCCCGGCGGCGAACACCGCACTGGAAGGCCTGTACCTGTCCGGCTCGCGCGAGGCCGGCTTCCTGCTGACCCAATGCGAGGCCGAGGGTTTCCGCCACATCACCTTCTTCCCCGACCGGCCCGACGTGCTGTCCAGCTACACGGTCACCCTGCGTGCCGATCGCGCGCGCTTCCCGGTGCTGCTGGCCGGCGGCAATCCGGATGGCGCCGGCGAACTCGAGGGCGGCCGGCACTGGGCGCGCTTCGTCGATCCGCATCCCAAGCCGAGCTACCTGTTCGCCCTGGTCGCGGGCCGGCTGGACATGATCGAGCGCGACTACGTCACCGCCGACGGCCGCGCGGTGCAGCTGAAGATCTGGGCCGAGGCCGACGCGATCGACCGCTGCCACTATGCGATGGATGCGCTGGAACGTTCGATGCGCTGGGACGAGCAGGCCTACGGCCGCAACTACGACCTGGACGTGTTCCACGTGGTCGCCACCCACGATTTCAACATGGGCGCGATGGAGAACAAGGGCCTCAACATCTTCAACGCGAAGTGCCTGCTGGCCGATCCGGATTCGACCACCGACGACGAATACCGCCACGTCGAGGCGGTGGTCGCCCACGAGTACTTCCACAACTGGAGCGGCAACCGCGTCACCTGCCGCGACTGGTTCCAGCTGAGCCTGAAGGAAGGGCTCACCGTGTTCCGCGAGCAGAGCTTCTCGGCCGACATGAACTCGGCGCCGCTGAAGCGGATCGAGGACGTGTCGCTGCTGCGCCGCGCCCAGTTCCCCGAAGACGCCGGCCCGCTGGCGCATCCGGTGCGCCCGGCGCAGTACAGCGAGATCAACAATTTCTACACTGCCACCGTCTACGAGAAGGGCTCGGAGCTGGTGCGCATGCTGGCTGGTGCGCTGGGTCAGGACGGCTTCCGTCGCGGCATGGACCGGTATTTCGAGCGCAACGACGGCCGCGCCGCCACGATCGAGGACTTCCTCGCCGCGCTGGGCGAAGCCAACGACACCGACCTCACCCCGTACCTGGCCTGGTACGGCCAGGCCGGCACGCCGCGACTGAAGGCTCACGGCCAGTACGACGCAGCCGCGCATACCTACACGCTGAGCCTGGGCCAGCGTGCGCCCAGCGGCAACGGCGCGGAGGCACGGCCGCCGCTGCCGATCCCGGTGAAGCTGGCGCTGTTCACCCGCCACGGCGACATGCTGCCCCTGCATCTGGACGGCCAGACGTCCGGACCATCGAACGAGATGGTGGTGGTGCTGGACCAGGCCGAACGGGACTTCGTGTTCACCAACGTGATCACCGCGCCGGTGCCGTCGCTGCTGCGGGGCTTTTCCGCGCCGGTGGTGCTGGAGTGCGACTACGCACCGGATGAGCTGGCCCTGCTGCTGGCCCACGACATCGACGGCTTCAACCGCTGGGAAGCCGGCCAGCAACTGGCGGCGCGTGCCTACGAGAACCTGCGCGACGGCAACGCGTCCGACGCCTTGCTGGCCTGGTGCGATGCGCTGGCCTCGCTGTTCGGCAACGCCACGATCGACGACGCCTTGCTGGCCGACCTGCTGACTCCGCCGGGCGAGGTGGAACTGGCCGAGCGCGAGTCGGCGATCGATCCGCAGCGCATTCACCAGTTGCGCCAGGAACTGCAGCAGCGGCTGGCCGCGCGCCTGGGCGCCGACGCCCTGCGCCAGCGCTACGCCGCGCTGGCCGCGCACACCAGCATCGCGCTGGATGCCGTCAGCCAGGCGCGTCGCCGGCTCAAGCGCCGCGTGCTGGAGTTGCTGGCCTTGCTGGACCGTGACGGCGCGGCCGAGCTGGCGGCCGCGCAGTTCCGCGACGCGCCGGGGATGACCGATCGCCTCGCCGCGCTGTCCGTGCTGGTGCGCAGTGGCGCGCCGCAGGCGTCCGCAGCCCTGCTCGAATACCGCGCACGTCATGCCGGCGATGCGCTGGCGCTGGACAAGTGGTTTGCGGTGCAGGCGCAATTGCCGGGCGAGCCCGCGCTGGAGCGCGTGCAACTGCTGGAGCGCGACGACGCGTTCACGCTGAAGAATCCGAACCGGGTGCAGTCGCTACTGGGTGCGTTCGTGCGCAACAACCCCAGCGGCTTCCATCGCATCGATGGTGCCGGCTATCGCCTGCTGGCCGAGCGCCTGGTGTCGCTGGATGCGCTGAACCCGCAAGTCGCGGCGCGACTGGCCACGGCGTTCAACGGCTGGCAGCGGCTGGAACCGCGGCGGCGCGAGGCGGCGCGGACGGTGATCGTGAAGCTGGCGGCGCATCGCGGGCTGTCCCGCAATCTCGCCGAAATCATCGGCAGCGTGTTGAATCACTGACCGTCGACGGGGTGCCGCGCAGTGGGGCTGCCCCGGTATCTCGCCCTGCGGTGCGTGGTGGTGTCACCACGCACGTGGGCGGGGTTCTTCATTCAGACGGCCAGATGATCGAGCGCATCCAGCAGGCTCTGCATGCGCGATTCCAGGTCGGGCTGCAGCGCGTCACGCTCGCTGTCATTGCGGTCGTACAGCTCGTCGATGTCCATTTCGACCTGGCCCAGTTCGACCAGCAGGTCATGATGCGGATAGACGGGTTGGAAATCGAAGCTCATGTCCATGACATATCCCCTTCGTGGTTGGTAGCGAAAGGAATGCAACCGCCATGCCATGTGTGATGTTCGTCACAGTTTTTCCGGGCATGGATCACACGACTGACGCAGCACGTCATCAGCTGCCGCGGTCCGGCACAAAATTCCTTTTCAGTCACCCTTTGTTCACGCATTTTCGGTGACTATCGACCCGCACCACGAGACGGCAGACGCTGCTTTCGTTTCAGCGAATTTCCGGTTTCTGGCGTTCGGCAATACGGTCATCCTGGATTCCCCCTGTTCCTGAGACCGCCGAGCGCCAGATCTAAAAGCACGAGGCCCCGCGGCTACCACCGCGGGGCCTCGTCATTTGGGCGATCCGGCAGTGCGCACGGCCGTTCGGACTGCACAAAAGACGACGGCACCCCGAAGGGTGCCGTCTTGCTTCCTTTCCCGGTACGCGATCGAACCCCTGTCAGTTCGATCTCGGCGCGCGTAGTCGCGCAGCGTCTGCCCTGGAAAGTGCTGACGCAGTCTAAGCAGGAAGCGTGCCATCCATCGGTTTCGGCTCACAAACCCTTGATGGCGTTACCATGTCGCCCCGTTTCGTCACTTTCTGCACGCTCAGGTCAGTTTGATGCACCACCCGACCCGTTACGACGTCATCGTGATCGGCGGCGGCCATGCCGGCACCGAAGCCGCGCTGGCCGCCGCCCGCACCGGCGCGCGCACCCTGCTGCTCAGCCACAACATCGAGACGATCGGCCAGATGAGCTGCAACCCGGCCATCGGTGGCATCGGCAAGGGCCACCTGGTCAAGGAGATCGACGCGCTGGGCGGTGCCATGGCGCATGCGGCCGACCGCGCCGGCATCCAGTGGCGGACCTTGAACGCGTCGAAAGGCCCGGCGGTGCGCGCCACGCGCTGCCAGGCCGACCGCGCCCTGTACAAGGCGGCGATCCGCTACATCGTGGAAACCCAGCCCAATCTCGAATTGTTCCAGCAGGCGGTGGACGACCTGATCATCGAAGGGGAACGCGTCTGCGGGGTGGTCACCCAGATGGGCCTCACGTTCAACGCCCGCAGCGTGGTGCTCACTGCGGGCACCTTCCTCGCCGGCAAGATCCACATCGGCCAGGCGCAGTACGCGGGTGGTCGCGCGGGCGATCCGCCGGCCAGCACGCTGGCGCAAAAGCTGCGCGAACTGCCGGTGGCCGCCGACCGCCTGAAGACCGGCACGCCGCCGCGGATCGATCTGCGCAGCATCGATTTCAGCGGCCTCGACGAGCAGCCCGGCGACACGCCGGCACCCGTGTTCTCCTACCTCGGCTCGCGTGACGAACACCCGCGCCAGGTCAGCTGCTGGATCACGCATACCTCCGAGCACACGCACGAGATCATCCGCGGCGCGCTGGACCGCTCGCCGCTGTACACCGGCCAGATCGAGGGCGTGGGCCCGCGCTATTGCCCGTCGATCGAAGACAAGGTGGTGCGCTTCGCCGAGAAGTCCTCCCACCAGATCTTCATCGAGCCGGAAGGGCTGGACACGTTCGAGATCTACCCGAACGGCATCTCCACCTCGCTGCCGTACGACGTGCAGCTGGCCCTGGTGCAGTCGATCAAGGGCTTCGAACACGCCCACATCACCCGCCCCGGCTACGCGATCGAGTACGACTACTTCGATCCGCGCGGCTTGAATCCGTGGCTGGAGACCAAGGCGATCCCCGGCCTGTACTTCGCCGGCCAGATCAACGGCACCACCGGCTATGAAGAGGCCGCCGCGCAAGGCCTGATCGCCGGCCTCAACGCGGCACTGTCGGTGCAGGGCAAGGCGCCGTGGTATCCGCGCCGCGACGAGGCGTACATCGGCGTACTGATCGACGACCTCACCAGCAACGGCACGATCGAGCCCTACCGCATGTTCACCTCGCGCGCCGAATACCGGCTGCACCTGCGCGAGGACAACGCCGACCTGCGCCTCACCGAACGGGGTTTCGAGCTGGGTGTGGTGGCGCAGGCGCGCTTCGATGCCTTGCGCGTCAAGCGCGACGCGGTGGAGCGCGAACTGCAGCGACTCGGCTCGCTGTGGATCTCGCCGACGAATGCGCTGGGCGCGGCCGTGCAGCGGCAGCTCGGCATCGCGGTCACCCGCGAGACCAGCGCCACCGACCTGCTGCGCCGCCCCGAACTCGACTACGCCAGGCTTGCCGAGGTCGCCGAACTGGGCCCGACGCTGACCGCCGAGGATGTCGTGGCACAGGTCGAGGTGCAGGTGAAGTACGCCGGCTACCTCGAGCGCCAGCGCGAGGAGATCGAGCGCCAGCGTCGCCAGGAGCACCTGCCGATCCCGGCCGGGTTCGACTACGACAAGGTGCGCGGGCTGTCCGCCGAAGTGCTGCTGAAGCTCAAGCGTTCGCTGCCGGCCACCGTCGGCCAGGCCGCCCGCGTCAGCGGCGTGACGCCCGCCGCGATTTCGCTGCTGCTGGTGCACCTGAAGCGCCGCAACGCGGCCTGAGCTTGCGGCAATCGCGGCCGGTCATGGCATCATGCCCACTTTGACCAGCATGGGGAGTGCGCAATGGAGATCTGGATCGGCCGCGACGGTGAACGACATGGCCCCTACAAGGAAGAAGACGTGCGCCAGTGGTTGCGCAGCGGCCAGGTCAGCCCGGCCGACCTGGCCTGGTACGAAGGCCTCGCCGACTGGCAGCCGCTGTCGGTGCTGTTTCCCGACGCGGTGAACGCGGTACCTGCGGCCGCCGCAGGCAGCAACCCATACGCCGCACCTGCTGCACCGCTGCTGCCGCAGACCACGGCCGCCGCGCTGGAAGACTATGCCGGCTTCTGGAAGCGCTTCGCCGCCTACATCCTCGACGCGATCATCCTGTACATCCCGCAGATGCTGATCGAGAAGGCGTTCGGTGGCACCGCGGCGAAGGCCGCGCTGCAGCAGGCGATCCTCGATGGTGCTGGCAACCCTGACGCGATGATGGCGGCCAACGCGCATTACTACGGCACGATGTGGCCGGCGATGCTGCTGATCCTAGTGATGGGCATCCTCTACTTCGTGGTTTGCGAAAGTTCGGCCTGGCAGGGCACGGTGGGCAAGCTGGCGCTGGGCATCCGGGTCACCGACCTGGACGGCAACCGGATCAGCTTCCTGAAGGCACTGGGCCGCTATTTCGCCAAATTCCTCAGCGCGATCATTCTCGGCGTCGGCTTCCTGATGGCCGGCTGGACCCAGCGCAAGCAGGGCCTGCACGACATGATCTGCGGCACCCTGGTGCTGAACGGCCGCGCCAGCGAGTTCAACGGCGCGCCCGCCGGCAAGAAGAACAATTCGTTCAACGCGTGATCCTGGCCTGAATCAGGACAGCAGCGGCGCCGCGGTCGATCCGCGGCGCCGTTTTGTTTGGCGGGACAGCGCCCTCGGGATCACTTGTTATCATCGAGGGTCAGTCCCGTTTATCCGGCGCCGCGCGCCGTTGCAAGGAATCGAAAGTCGCTCATGCAAAGCATCGAACAACGCATCGCCACCGATATCGCCGCCAGCACCGCCCAGGTCCGCGCCGCGGTCGAACTGCTCGACGGCGGCGCCACCGTGCCGTTCATCGCGCGCTATCGCAAGGAGGTCACCGGCGGCCTCGACGACACCCAGCTGCGCCTGTTGGAAGAACGCCTGCGCTACCTGCGCGAGCTGGAAGAACGTCGCGCGGCGATCCTCGCCAGCGTCGAGGAACAGGGCAAGCTCGATGACGCATTGAAGGCCGACCTGCTCGCCGCCGACACCAAGGCGCGGCTGGAAGACCTGTACCTGCCATTCAAGCCCAAGCGCCGCACCAAGGCTCAGATTGCCCGCGAGGCAGGGCTGGAACCGCTGGCGCTGGGCCTCCGTGACGATCCCACGCTGACCCCGGAAGCGTTCGCCGAGCCCTTCGTCGACGCGGAGAAAGGCGTCACCGACGTGCGCGCGGCGCTGGATGGCGCCCGCGCGATCCTGATGGAGTCGATCGCCGAAGACGCTCACCTGGTCGGCGAGCTGCGCGACTGGCTGTGGACGCAGGGGCAGATCCGCGCGACCGTGGTCGAGGGCAAGCAGAACGAGGGCGCGAAGTTCCGCGACTACTTCGACCACGTCGAACCGATCGGCAAGATTCCCTCGCACCGCCTGCTGGCACTGATGCGCGCCCGCAACGAAGGCGTGATCGAGATCGAGCTGGCACCCGCCGCCGACAGCGAGCAGGGCCACGCCGAAGCCGAGGGCCGGGTGGCGGCGCACGCGAACATCCACAACCGCGGCCGCGCCGCCGATGCCTGGCTGCGCGAAACCGTGCGCCTGACCTGGCGCGTGAAGCTGCACCTGCACCTCACCCTCGACCTGTTCGGGCGCGTGCGTGAAGGTGCCGAGGACGAGGCGATCCGGGTGTTCGGCGACAACCTGAAGGACCTGATGCTGGCCGCCCCGGCGGGCGCGAAGACGGTGATGGGGCTGGACCCCGGCATCCGCACCGGCTGCAAGGTCGCCGTGGTCGACGCCACCGGCAAGGTCCTCGCCACCGATACCATCTACCCGCTGGAGCCGAAGCGGCAGTGGAACGAATCGCTGGCCTCGCTGGCGCGGCTGTGCAAGCAGCATCACGTCGACCTGATCTCGATCGGCAACGGCACCGGCTCGCGCGAGACCGACAAGCTGGCCGGCGAACTGATCAAGGGCCTGGCCAAGGCCGACGCCTCGCACACGATCGCCAAGATCGTGGTGAGCGAGGCGGGCGCCTCGGTGTATTCGGCGTCCGAAACTGCCGCCAGGGAATTTCCCGACCTCGACGTCACCCTGCGCGGCGCGGTGTCGATCGCCCGCCGCCTGCAGGACCCGCTGGCCGAGCTGGTGAAGATCGAGCCGAAGGCGATCGGCGTGGGCCAGTACCAGCACGACGTGAACCAGATCAAGCTGGCCCGCGCGCTGGATGCCCGCGTCGAGGATTGCGTCAATGCCGTCGGCGTGGACGTCAACACCGCCTCGGCCGCCCTGCTGTCCCGCGTCGCCGGCCTCAGCGCCAGCATCGCCGAGAACGTGGTCAAGCACCGCGACGCCAATGGTCCGTTCGCCAACCGCAAGGCGCTGCTGAAAGTCCCGCGGCTGGGCGACAAGGCATTCGAGCAATGCGCGGGTTTCCTGCGCGTGCCGAACGGCGACAATCCGCTGGACGCCAGCTCGGTGCATCCGGAAGCCTATCCGGTGGTCGAGCGGATCATCGCCCAGTGCGGCCGCGAGGTGCGCAACATCATCGGCGACACCGGCTTCCTGCGCGGGCTGAAGGTCGAACAGTTCACCGACGAGAAATTCGGCGTGCCGACCGTGCGCGACATCCTCAAGGAACTGGAGAAGCCCGGCCGCGATCCGCGCCCGGAATTCGTGGCGCCGAGCTTCGCCGAAGGCGTCGAGGACGTGAAGGATCTCCGGCCGGGCATGATCCTCGAAGGCCGCGTCACCAACGTGGCCGCGTTCGGTGCCTTCGTCGACATCGGCGTGCACCAGGACGGCCTGGTCCATGTCTCGGCGCTGTCGCATACCTTCGTGAAAGATCCGCGCGACGCGGTGAAGGCCGGCGACATCGTCAAGGTGAAAGTGATGGAAGTCGACCTGCCGCGCCAGCGCATCGGCCTCAGCATGCGGCTGGACGACGAACCCGGACAAACGCGCGAACGCGGCGCCGGCGCAACGGAAGGCCGCGGACCACGCGATGGCCGTCCGCCAAGCCGTGGCGGCCTGCCCAAGCCCACGCCGCCACCCGCCAGCGGCGCCTTCGCGGATGCTTTTGCGAAGGCTCGCAAGAACTGACGTCGATGGTGCAGCCGCAGGCTTTCCGTTACTTTAGTGAAATATCTACGCGGCCCTTCCGGGGCCGCTACTCCAGGAGTCCACGCATGCTTCGCACACGTCATCTGGCCGGCGCGATCGCCGCCGCCATGCTGCTGGCCAACGCCGCGCAGGCCACCGATCGCTCCACGTTCAACCATGTCGTGGTGTTCGGCGACAGCCTCAGTGATGCGGGCAACCTGCCCAACACCGCCGGCGCGTACGACAAGTTCACCACCAATCCCGGCCAGGTCACCGTGCAGAACGTGGCCGACCAGCTGGGCCTCGACCTGCAGCCATCCCGCTTGGGCGGCAGCGACTACGCCTACGGCGGCGCGGGCATCACCACCAACAGCGATCCGGCGCCGCAGATCCAGACCATCACCCAGCAGGTCAACGGTTACCTGGCCAACGGCGCCAAGGCCGATCCGCACAGCCTGTACATGATCTGGGGCGGCGCGAACGACATCTTCTATCACTCCACCCAGTACGGCGTGGGCGTGGTCATCCCCGGTTACGGCGAAACCCTGCAGCAGGCCACGACGAACATCAACGCCGCGGCCACCCAGGAGGTGGCGCTGATCAACCAGCTGAAACAGGCCGGCGCCCAGCACCTGGTGGTGTTCAACCTGCCCAACATCGGCGCCACCCCGTCGGCCCGGGCCAACGAGGCCCTGGTGCCGGGCATCAGCGGCGTGCTTACCGACGTGTCGCAGTCCTACAACCAGATCCTCAATGCGGGCCTGGGCGACCACACGCTGGCGGTGAATGCCTACGCGCTGTTCGACCAGGTGCTGGCCGATCCGGGCAAGTATGGTTTCGTAAACGTCACCACGCCGGCTTGCACCACGTCCAGCTCCCACGACTGCGATGGCACGACCCTGGTCGCCGCCGGCGCGGACCAGAACTATCTGTTCGCCGACGGCGTCCACCCCACGACCGCTGCGCACCGGATGCTCGGCCAGGTGGTGTCGTCCGAACTGGCCGCGCCGCAGCAGATATCCCTGCTCGGTGAAGCACCGTTGTCCGCGATCACCGCCTATGGCCGTGCCCTGCACAACCAGATCCTGCAGGACAGCCTGGGCGAAGGCACCCGCGCCTTCGTCAATATCGACTACGCCCAGCAGCGTTTCGACGCCAGCCCCAGCTCGCCGTCGGTGAACAGCGACAACGCGCACTTCACGCTGGGCTACGACATGCGCGTCAACGAGAACCTGTCCGCCGGCGTGGCGCTGGGCATCGCCCGCGACACCGCGCACATGAATGGCGGCGGTGGCTACCACCTGGTCGACTACTCGGGCCTGGGCTACGTGACGTGGCAGGCCGGCGGCGGCTACGTGGGCGGCATCGTCCATTACGGCCAATCCGACTTCAAGCACATCGAACGCAACTTCCAGGTCGGCGCGGCGCGCATCAGCGAAGTCGGCAACACCGACGGCTCGCATGTCGGTGCCAACATCAACGGCGGCTGGTGGTTCAGTTTCGACGACATCCGCACCGGCCCGTTCGCCAGCTTCGAATGGCAGGACGCGAAGGTCGACGGCTATGCCGAAATCGGCAGCGACGCCACCGCCATGTGGTTCGGCAAGCAGCGCCGGCGCGCACTGCTTGGCAGCATCGGCTGGCGGCTGCAGGGTCAGTGGCAGGTGGCCAACCTGGTCATGTCGCCCTACGCCGAACTGGCCTGGACGCGCGACAGCAAGGCCGACTCCGTGCGCGCGATCAGCACCGGCCTGAACACCATGAACGGCTCGTTCTCGATGGTCGGCTTCGTCCCGGACAAGGCCTGGGGCACGGTCGACCTGGGGCTGTCCGCCCAGCTCACCCCGAAGGTGACCAGCTGGATCGGCTACAACGCCCGCTTCAGCGATACCAGCCAGCGCTACAACGCCTTCAACATGGGCTTCCGGATCAAGTTCTGAGAGGTTGTGATTTTTTCAACCTCGAAGCCCGGCCATGGATGGTCGGACGTGGATGGCCGGACGTGGATCGGTCACGCAAGTGACTGATTCACGTGAGCACGTCCGGGCATGTACCGGACGTGCGATAGAAGAAAGCCACAGGAAGTGGTTTTCTTCACAGGCTCTGAGTTCTCGTAAGGCACAAAAAAAGCCGCCGGTCTCCCGGCGGCTTTTTCTTTTGGACGTCTGGACGGCTTACTTGTTCTTGCCGCCGGTGGCGATGCCGAGGATCGACACCGCGTCCTTCTTCATGGTGGCGGCGGCCGCGGCATCCAGCGGCTGCACGTCGGCGCCGACCTGATGCTGCTGGAGCACCAGGGTGCCGTCCTCGCTCCAGCCGGCGCGGTCGATCGCGCTGGGCTTGCCGTCGCGGTTCGCCTTGGTTTCCTGCACGATCACCCACGGCTTGCCGTTCTTGTAGGCGTAATCGGTGCTGGTGTAGCCCTTGTCGCCGTAGTCGACTTCCTCGCGGATGTACTTCACTTCGCCGGCCTGGCGGAACAGCTGCCAGCCGCGCGAGTCATTGGCCTCCAGCTTGGTGCCATGGCTGATCTTCATGCCGCCGATCTGCGCCTTGACCTCGCCGAATTCGGCCAGCAGCTTCTCGGATGGGGTCTGCTCCGACTGCAACTGGATCGCCACCGCGTCGTTGTTGCTGCCCTTGGCCAGCACCGGCGCCTGGATCGGCATGGTGTACTGGCGATCGCCGTCGGTGATGGTGGCCTGGATCACGTACAGGTCGTTCGGCTTCACATCAGCCGGGTTGAAGCTGAGCGTGAACGACTGCGGGAACGTGCCGGCCGGCGAGGTCTTGCTGGCCAGCGGCGCCGAACCCACGGCGGTGGAGGACACGTCGACCAGGTTCAGCACCAGGCTGGCCTTGTCCGACGGCGTCGACGAGCCGGCACGCAGCGAAATCGTTCCGCTCACCTGGCTCGGCGTTTTCGCCACGGCGCCCGCGGTGTTCGCCGAAGCGGGACCGGAGGAGTCCGCCTGCGGGGACGAATTGGAAGCGTTGTTGCAGCCAGCCAGGGCCAGTGCAGCAACCGACATCAGCGACAAAACCGTCTTGCGCATCGGGGAAACCTCTTCAAGCGTGAAATCAGGCACGTGTCCGTTCAGGCGCTCGGCGCCACGACTTTTACGCGGGGGAAGTTCCAAGCATAGCCCAAAAAGCCCGGCCCGGAAAAGTCAAGCCATCCAATGGCCTACCATTCGCCTGCGTACTGGCTGCTGGATCAGCCGCGATGCAGCGCCCGGTGGGCGATGTCGCGGCGGCAGAACGCGCCGTCATAGCGAATCCGGCTGACCGCGGCGTAGGCGCTTTCGCGCGCCGCGCCGATGTCCGCGCCCAGCGCGCACACGGTCAACACGCGCCCGCCAGCGCTGACCACGCGCCCGGCATCATCGAGCCGCGTGCCGGCATGAAACACTTTCACGTCGCCGCTTTCCGGTGAATCCAGCCCGCTGATCGCATCACCCAGACGCACTCGCCCCGGATAACCACCGGCGGCCATCACCACGCCGATTGCCGGGCGCGCATCCCAGCGCGCCGTGGTGTTCGCCAGACGGCCATCCAGCGCTGCATCGATCAGATCCACCAGGTCGGACTTCAAACGCAGCATGATCGGCTGGGTTTCCGGATCGCCGAAACGCACGTTGAACTCGATCACCTTCGGCGCGCCGGACTTGTCGATCATCAGGCCGGCGTAAAGGAAGCCGATGAACGGTGCACCCTCGGCCGCCATGCCACGCAGGGTCGGCTCGATCACTTCCTTCAGGATGCGCTGCTCGACTTCCGGCGTAACCACCGGCGCGGGCGAGTACGCACCCATGCCGCCGGTGTTGGGGCCGAGGTCGCCTTCGTCGCGGCGCTTGTGGTCCTGGCTGGAGGCCATCGGCAGCGCGTGGCTGCCGTCGCTCATCACGATGTAGCTGGCCTCCTCGCCGTCAAGGAATTCCTCGATCACCACGCGCGCCGAGGCATCGCCGAAGCTGTGCGCGCCAAGCATGTCGTGCAGCGCCAGTTCCGCATCGGCCAGGGTCAGTGCCACCACCACGCCCTTGCCGGCGGCCAGGCCGTCCGCCTTGATCACGATCGGCGCGCCCTGCTTGCGCACGTAGGCGAGCGCGGGATTGAGTTCGGTGAAAACCGCGTAGTGCGCGGTGGGAATGTTGTGCCGCTGCAGGAAATCCTTGGCAAACGCCTTGGAGCCTTCCAGCTGCGCGGCGATCGCGCGCGGGCCGAAGATGCGCAGGCCGGCCGCGCGGAACCTGTCGACCACGCCGGCGACCAGCGGCACCTCGGGACCGACCACGGTCAAGCCGATCTTTTCGCGCTTCGCCAGCGCAAGCAGGCCATCGATGTCGTTTATAGCCACATCGGCGTTGCGCACGCCGGGCTCGCGCGCCGTGCCGGCATTGCCAGGGGCGACGATCACCTCGTCGACCTGCACCGACTGCCCCAGCTTCCACGCCAGCGCGTGTTCGCGCCCGCCACTGCCGATCACCAGAACCTTCATGCCTGCACTCCCGTGCGCCACACGACGCAGCTGCGCATTGTAACGGCTGCGGCGGGAGCGCCGTGAGGCAGCTGCGCTCAGTCGCGGGCTTGCAGAAGATCCAGCAGGGCGGCTCGCGGCAGTTTGCCGGTCTCGTTGCGCGGCAGTGCCTCGACCAGCTTCAGCGGACGCGGCAGGAACAGCGGGTCGATGGCCCGGCGCAGGGCATCGAGGATGACCTGTTCGTCCAGTCCGGGCGCGACCACCAGAGCGGCGATCCGGTGCACGCCGAGCGCGTCGCCGTCGCCATGCTGGAACACCACGCCGTCGCGCACGCCGGGGATCGCCAGCAGGCGGCGGGTGAGATCGGCCAGCGAGGCGCGCTTGCCGGCGATTTCCAGCATGTCCGCATGCCGACCGCACAAGCGGAAGCGACGACCGCCGCCGGACAGGCTGACGATGTCGGCCAGGGTGACCGGCGCGCCGAGCTGCGGCGCCTCGATTGCAGTGCCATCGGGCTGCGGGTGCAGGGTCACGTCGTCATACAGCGACCAGTCCTCGTCCACGGTGGGGCGGCGACTGGCGAACACGCAGGTCTCGGTGGAGCCAAACACCTCCAGCAGCGGCGCGTCGAAGCGCTGCTCGGCCGCCCGCGCCAGCTCGACCGGCAAGGGCGCGGTGGCCGACACCATCGCCGCGATCGGCGGCAGGGCAATGCCCGATTCGATCAGCGCACGCAGATGCACCGGCGTGGTCACCAGCACCCGTGGTTCCGGCACCGTGGCCAGCGCCGCCGCGACGTCGCCGGGAAAAAACGGGCGGCCGGTGTGCACGCCCACGTCGCCCAGCAGGGGCAGCAGCACCGACATCTCCATCCCGTACATGTGCTGCGGCGGCACCGTGGCGACCACCTCGAAGCGGTCACCGACCGTGGCATGCAACCGCGCCAGGTTGCCCGCATTGCTGGCGTGGAAACTGCCCCAGGTCTTCCGGTTCGCCCCGGGCATCCCCGTGGAGCCGGAGGTATAGCCGATCGCCACCACCTGATCGGCGGGAATCGTGGGCCAGCCGGCCTCGACCTGCGCGGGCGGCAGCGCGTCGAACGACGGCAGTTGCCGATAGTTCGGCGGCGGCGGATCGAGCCGCTGCTCGCCCAGGGCATGGCAACCCGGATGGGCCCGCATCACCTCGTCCACCGCCTGCGGCGCGCGCGAGGAAGGCAGCAGGTTGGTCTGGCCGCGCAACATCACCGCGCAGAACGCCACCAGGAAGGCGTACCGGTCCTCGCACAGGTTCACCGCGGCCGTCGCGTCGGGCAGGAACGCCGCCACGGCCCGGACGTCGGCCAGGAAATGCGCGGCGCTGATCGCCTGGCCATGCCGCCAGGCAACCACCCGTGCCGGGTCGGCGGCCACCAGCAGGGGCAGCAACGGCGAGAGCTCGCGCTGGCGCGGGTCGTGGACGATAACCAAACTGCTGTCTCCCTGATCTTCGATACGTTGCGTCCGCGAGCATCGCGCGGCCATGTGAACAGCGACGTGAACGCGGTCGCGCAGATCCGCGACGGCTCGACCCCGACCTGCCGGCATGCGCTCCCCCGCACGCTCAGCCGCGAATGATAGCGCCCGACAGCACGTCGCGAATCACCGTGGGGCTGCGCTGGCCGCCCAGCGGGGCTTCCAGCACGCCGTCCAGTGCGTCGCCAAAATAGTCCGCCACCTGCTCGGCCGCGCGCGCCGGCGGCTGGCCGTGGGGGTTGGCGCTGGTCGACACCAGTGCGCCGCCATAGGCCCGGCACAGCGCCGCTGCCGGTTCGTGGGCGGTCACCCGCAACGCGATGCCGGCGTGGTTGCCGGCAACCCAGTCGGGCACTTCGGCTGAGCGCGGGAAGATCCAGGTGTAGGGCCCCGGCCAGCTGGCCAGCACTTGCTGCAGCATCGCCTGCGGCACAGACGCCCGGTCGATGTAGCGCTCCACCTGGCCGAAGTCCGCCGCAATCAGCAGCACGCCCTGGGTCGGCGGGCGCTGCTTCAGCGCAAACAATCGCTCGAACGCAACCCGGTCATGCGGATCGCAGCCGAGGCCGAAGACCGCCTCGGTCGGATACGCCAGCACGCCGCCACCGTGCAGCAGCGCGGCGGCGGCGTCCAGGTCGGCGAGGGTTAAACGCTGCAGCACTCAGGCCTCGGCGCTGTCGCTGGCAGTTTTCTTCGCGACCGTCTTTTTCGTGGCGGTTTTCTTCGCCGCGGTCTTCTTGGTCGCGGCTTTCCTGGTCGCGGTCTTCTTCACCGCCGTTTTCTTGGCCGCCGTTTTCTTGGCCGGAGCCGCCTTTTTCGCGGCCGCCTTCTTGCTCGCGGTCTTCTTGCCGAAACGGCCCTTGCGCACCGGCGCCGCAGCCAGCAGTTCGAGGCACTGGGCTTCGGTCAGTTCCTTCGGCTCCTGCTCCTTGGGAATGCGCGCGTTCTTCTCGCCGTCGGTGATATAGGCGCCGTAGCGGCCGTTCAGCACCTGCACGCCGTTTCCGAAATCGAGGATCAGCCGGTTCGCCAGCATCTCCAGTTTTTCCTGCACGATCTGCAGCGCGCGGGGCAGCTCGATGGTGTACGGATCGTCTTCAGGCTTCAGCGAGGCATAAGTGCTGCCCTGCTTCACGAACGGCCCGAAGCGGCCGATCGCCACGCTGACCTCGTCGCCGTTCTCCGCCTGGCCCAGCTTGCGCGGCAGCTTGAACAGCTCCAGCGCCTCGGCCAGTTCGATGGTGTGCATGCTCTGGCCGGGACGCAGCGAGGCGAATTGCAGCTTCTCCTCGCTGTCCTTGTCGCCGATGGCGGCATACGGCCCGAACCGGCCCAGTCGCACGAAGACCGGCTTGCCGGTCTTCGGATCGGTGCCCAGCTCGCGCGCGCCGGTGGCCTCGCTGCGGTCGACCGACTCGGCCTTCTCGTCCACCTGCTGCTTGAACGGCTTCCAGAAGCGCTCCATCAGCGGCACCCAGGCTTCCTCGCCCCGGCTGACCGCATCGAGCTCGTCCTCGAGCTTGGCGGTGAAGTCGTAGTCGACGTACTGGGTGAAATGCTGGGTGAGGAACTTGCTGACCGCGCGACCCACGTCGCTGGGCTTGAAGCGGCGACTGTCCAGGTACACGTATTCGCGGTTCTGCAGCACCTGGATGATGCTGGCATAGGTCGACGGACGGCCGATGCCGTGCTCTTCCAGCGCCTTGACCAGGCTCGCTTCGGAGTAGCGCGGCGGTGGCTCGGTGAAGTGCTGGTCGGCGACGATCTCGTGCAGCGGCACGGCCTCGCCTTTCTCCAGCCGAGGCAGGCGACGGCCTTCGTCGTCGTCATCGGCGTTCTTCTGGTCGCGGCCTTCCTCGTAGACGGCGAGGAAGCCGGGATCGACCACCGTGGTGCCGGTCGAACGAAACGAGGCATCGCCGCCGGCCATGTCCGCCAGCGCGAACTCCACGGACACGGTGTTCAGCGTGGCGTGGATCATCTGGCAGGCGACGGTGCGCTTCCAGATCAGCTCGTACAGCTTGCGCTGATCGTCATTGAGGAAAGCAGCCACCGACTTCGGCGTGTACATCGCCGAGGTCGGGCGGATCGCCTCATGGGCTTCCTGCGCGTTCTTCGACTTGGTCTTGTAGACCTGCGGCGCATCCGGCAGTGCGTGGCCGCCGAAGTCGCGGGCGATCAGCTGGCGCAATTCGGCCATCGCGTCGTCACCGAGCATGGTCGAGTCGGTACGCATGTAGGTGATCAGGCCGACGTTGCCTTCGCTGCCCAGCGCCACACCCTCGTACAAGCCCTGCGCCACCTTCATCGTGCGGCTGGTGGTGAAGCCGAGCTTGCGTGCGGCCTCCTGCTGCAGGGTGGAGGTGGTGAACGGAGCCGCCGGGCGACGCTTGCGCTCCTTCGAGCTGACCTCGCTGACGACGAGGCGACCACGGGCAGCCGCCTTCAGCGCCTCGCGGGCCGCATGGGCAGCGGTTTCGCTGGTGAGGTCGAACTGCTCGAACTTCTTGCCGTTGAGGCGCGACAGCCGCGCGCTGAAGTCGCCGTCGACATGCTTCAGCTGGGCCTCGACGGTCCAGTATTCGCGCGCCTTGAACGCCTCGATCTCCTCCTCGCGCTCGACGATCATGCGCAGCGCGGGCGACTGCACCCGGCCGGCGGACAGCCCGCGCTGCACCTTGCGCCACAGCACCGGCGACAGGTTGAAACCGACCAGGTAGTCCAGCGCGCGGCGCGCCTGCTGGGCGTCGACCAGGTCGTGCGACAGCTGGCGCGGCGCGGCCACCGCAGCCTTGATCGCCTTCGGCGTGATCTCGGAGAACACCACGCGGTGCAACTGCTTGCCCTTGGTCAGGCCGCGCTCGTCAAGGATCTCGCTGATGTGCCAGCTGATCGCCTCGCCTTCGCGATCCAAGTCGGTCGCGAGGTAGATGTCGTCAGCCAGCTTGGCGGCCTTGGCGATCGCGTCGACGTGCTTCTGGTTGCGCTCGATCACCTCGTACGTCATCGCGAAGCCGTGCTCGGTATCGACCGCGCCCTCCTTCGGCTTGAGGTCGCGCACGTGACCGTAGGAGGCGAGGACCTGGAAATCCTTGCCGAGGTATTTGTTGATCGTCTTGGCCTTGGCCGGTGATTCGACGATGAGCAGGTTTTTTGCCATGAAGCGGGATATCCGAGAGTGAACCACCGGCGCTTCCGTGCCGGACATATATATAGTTGAAACCACGCGCCGCCGGCGGCTGTCAAGCCCGCACGCGGGGCCGAGCCACGTCGGCGAGGCTCAGCCGTCCGGCAGGCGCTGGTAGCGATTGCCTGCCAGGCTCTCGACGCGCCGCTCCAGTTCCAGCATCAGCAGCATCGACGAAAGCGCGCCGGCAGACTGCCCGGTACGCTGCACAAGTTCGTCCAACGTCGCCGGCGCATGACCAAGTTCAGTCAAAAGCCGCCGATAATCCGGATCGCCGCAAGGACCGGAACGATCGATTCCCGGGGTTCCGACGGCTCGCGGATCAGCATCATCCGACCCCGCCGAGTCCAGCCGGGCAGCCAGCTGGCCGCCAAGCATGCGCGCTGCAGGCGCCAATGTCTCGACAATTTCCGTCACCGTCTCGACCAGCCGGGCGCCGTCGCGGATCAACTGGTGGCATCCGCGGGCCAGCGGATCATGGATGGAACCGGGCAGCGCAAATACCTCGCGGCCCTGCTCGGCCGCCAGCCGGGCGGTGATCAGCGAACCGGACTTCAGCCCCGCCTCGATCACCAAGGTGCCCAGCGCCAGCGCGGAGATGATCCGGTTGCGACGGGGGAAATGATCGGGGCGCGCCGCCGTGCCGGGAGGAAACTCGCTGACGATCGCGCCCTGGGCCGCGATCCGCCGGGCCAGCGCATGGTGCTTGCGGGGATAGACGCGATCGGGCCCGGTGCCGATCACCGCCACTGTCTTCGCCCCGGCATCGAGGGCCGCGGCATGGGCGGCGCCGTCGACACCGTCGGCCATGCCGCTGGTGATCGCGAAGCCGGCGTCGGCCAGCGCCGTGGCAAACGCCCGGGCATGGGCCAGCCCCTTGGCGCTGGCGCTGCGGGCTCCCACGATCGCCACCTGCGGATACAGCAGCAGGTCGCTGTCGCCCACCACAAACAGCGCGGCCGGTGGCTGCGGGATGTCTTCCAGCAGCGGCGGAAAGTCCGCGTCCGTGCAGCGCAGCAGGCGACGGGCTGGCTCGGCCAGCCAGGCCATGTCCGCATCCAGCAGCGCGGCATCGGGCCGGGCCAGCCAGGCCTGCGCGGGCTCACCCAGGGATGTCGCCTGGCGCTGCAATTGCGCCAGCGCGGCGTGCATGTCTCCGCCGGCCGCATCCAGCCGGGCCCGCAGCCCGCCCGGCCCCAGCCCCGGCGTGCGCAGGGCGATCAGCCACGCGCGTTGTTCCTGCAGATCGTCCCTGGTCATGCGTCGAGTTTACGGAGCACCCGGCAAAGAAAACGGCGCGGTGGAAACCGCGCCGTCGTGTAGGAAGATGCCGCTGCGGCTTATTGCGGCGCGGTCAGCCGGCTGCCGATGCTCACCGGACGCAGGCCGTCCATCACCAGGCCGTAGCTGACCCGGTCGAAGGTGCGGAACACCATCACGTGGCCGACGTACTCGTCGGGCAGCTTGACCGTCTCGCCGAAGCCACGGTTCATGCTGTTGCTGGCCACGTCGTCGTGGATCGTCTCGCCCGGCTGGAAGATCGTGAACGTGCTGCCGTTGTCGATCCCGTCGCGGGCACCCACCGACAGCATGATGACCTGGCGGGGACCGGCGGCGGCCATCGCGTCGGCAAAGCCGATCACCTTGGCATCGGCGGGCACCGACTTGGGCGCATGCGGGTAGTAGTAGGCGTCGTACGGCTTGTCGTCGATCGGCATGATGCGATCGCCGCTGCGCACTTCCTGGGTCGCGTTGAGCAGCAGCAGGGTGGCCGGATCGCCGGTGCGCAGCGTCTCGGCGGTGCCGATCACGCTGACTTCGACACCGAGGTCGTCGCCCTTGCCGTAATGGCCGTCGTTGCGCGAATCCTCGCTCCACGGCGCCTTGACCATCGCCGCGTTGCTGTCCATGTCGTGGGCGACCAGGTCGGCGCTGGAGGCGTCATCCTGTTTGAAGCCGCGGAACACGTGGGTCGGACGCACGATGGCCCAGCGCTGGCCCGGCTCGCCCTGCAGGCCACGCACGTACAGGTTCTGGCCGACGGCACCACGCAGACGGGACTCTTCGAGGCCCACCACGTAAGGCGCGGAGCTCACCGCGTTCGAGTCCATCACCCGCATTTCCTTGAGGAACATTTTCAGTTCGGACAGGGGAATGGCGGGAATCGCGTCACCTTCGCGATGGACGCTGGGCTGCAGGCCCACGCGGGGGCCATTGATGAAGGACAGGTTGAGCACGTCGCCGGGATAGATCAGGTGGGGGTTGCGCACCTGGGGGTTGGCCTGCCAGATCTCCGGCCACAGCCACGGCTTGGCGAGGAACTTGGCGGAGATTGCCCACAAGGTGTCGCCGCGGCGAACGGTGTAGCTGTCGGGGTGGTCGGCGCGAAGTTGCGCCCCCGCGGCATAGACCGCCACGGTGACCAGCATGCCCGTCAGCAACACGATAATTTTCTTGATCATTGGTGGGAATCCCCCTTCCCCAGATGCTCGGTCGAGTGTAACCGAATGGTTAACCCGCGCAACAGGTGCGAGTTGGCAAAAATCGTCTGCACTCGGATGCTTGCCGACGTACAATGAGACACATTCTAGATGGCTCCGAGGGTGGCTTTTTACCAAATCGCCCGCATTTTCGGCGCCGAGGTAAAAATCATGTCCGTATTGTCCATTCTTGAATTCCCCGACCCGCGCCTGCGCACCCGCGCCGAGCCGGTGACCGTGTTCGACGCGAAGCTGAAGCAGTTCGTCGCCGACATGCTGGAAACCATGTACGCCGCCAACGGCGTCGGCCTCGCCGCCACCCAGGTCAACGTGCACCAGCGCGTGCTGGTGGCTGACATGAGCGACGAGCGCAACCAGCCGCTGGTACTGATCAACGCCCGCATCCTCGAGAAGGACGGCTCGCAGGTCTATCAGGAAGGTTGCCTGTCCTTCCCCGGCCTGTACGCCGACGTGACCCGCGCACTGGCGGTCAAGGTGCAGGCCCAGGACGTCGACGGCAAGGACATCGTCATCGAGGCCGAAGGCCCGCTGGCCGTGTGCATCCAGCACGAGCTGGATCACCTGGAAGGCAAGGTGTTCGTCGACTACCTGTCACCGCTGAAACGCAGCCTGCTGCTGAAGCGGCTGGAGAAGCACCGCAAGCAGGCGGTCGGTGCTTGAGCGGCGCCGAGCCTGACCGCCGGGGTCTGCGAATCGTTTTCGCTGGTACGCCCGACTTTTCCGTGCCCTGCCTTGAAGCCTGCCGCGACAGCGGCGCCGAGGTGGTGGCCGTCTATACGCAGCCTGACCGTCCCGCGGGACGGGGCCGCAAACTGACGCCCAGTCCGGTCAAGCAGGCCGCGCTGGCCGCCGGCATCCCGGTCGAACAACCCGAGTCGCTGAAGTCCGCCGAGGTGCAGCAGGCGCTGGCGGCCTGGCGACCTGACCTGCTGGTGGTGGTCGCCTACGGCCTGATCCTGCCGCGCAAGGTGCTGGCGATCCCGCGGCTCGGCTGCTGGAATGTGCATGCCAGCCTGTTGCCGCGCTGGCGCGGCGCGGCGCCGATCCAGCGCGCGATCCTGGCCGGCGATGCCGAGAGCGGCGTCGACCTGATGCAGATGGAAGCTGGCCTGGATACCGGCCCGGTGATGTTGCAGCGACGCACGCCGATCGGTCGCGACGACACCGGCGGCTCGCTGCATGACCGGCTTTCGCGGCTCGGCGCCGACGCGCTGGCCGAAGGCCTGCGCCGCACCCTGGCCGGCGAAACCCTGCTGGCCACGCCACAGCCCGAAGCAGGCGTGACCTACGCACACAAGCTGGACAAGGCCGAGGCGAAGCTCGACTTCAGCCGGCCCGCGATCGCCCTTGAGCAGCAGGTGCGCGCGTTCGATCCGTGGCCGGTGGCGGAAGGCGAGATCGCCGGCGAGACCCTGCGGGTGTGGGCAGCGCAGGCGATCGCCCAGGATCATCAGACGCCACCCGGCGAGGTGCTGGGCGCGGGGCGGCAGGGCATCGACCTGGCCTGCGGCACCGGCGTGTTGCGCATCACCGCCGTGCAACGCGCCGGCGGCAAGCGCATCGGGGCGGTCGATTATCTGAATGCCCGGCCCGAACTGCGGCGCCTGCCATGAAGGTCGACACCCGCGCACTGGCCGCCAGGGGACTGGCTGAAATCGCCCTGCGTGGCGCCTCGCTGCGCGAGGTCATGCAACGCGACGCGCCGAAGCTCGCCGATCCGCGCGATCGCGCCCTGCTGATGGCCCTGCTCAGCGAAGGCGCGCGCTGGTGGCTGCGTTTCGACGCCGCTGTCGACGGCCTGCTGGAAAAATCGCTGCGGCACAAGGATCCGGCCGTGCATGCGCTGCTGGTGCTCGGCCTGATCCAGCTGGAAATCCTGGAACTGCAGGACTACGCCGCGGTGGCCGCCACGGTCGAAGCCGTGCGGGCGCTGAAGCGGCCGCAACTGGCCGGCCTGGTCAACGCCGTGCTGCGCCGCTGGCAGCGCGAACGCAGCAGCCTGCTGGCCAGGCTCGACGCGAAGGCACAGACCCGCCACGCCCATCCGCAATGGCTGGCCGACGCATTGCAGCGCGACTGGCCCGCACAGGCCGAAGCGGTGATGGCCGCGGACAACGGCGAACCGCCGTTGATGCTGCGGGTCAACCGCCAGCGCAGCGAACGCGATGCCCTGATCGAACAGTTGCGCGCGGCCGGCTACGAAGCGGCAGCGCATCCCTGGCTGGCCGACGCACTGGTGCTGCCGCACAGCGGCGACGTCACCCGCATGCCCGGCTTCGAGGACGGCCATTTCGCCGTGCAGGACGGTGCCGCCCAGGTCGCCGCCGACCTCGCCGACCTGCGCGATGGCCTGCGCGTGCTCGATGCCTGCGCCGCGCCCGGCGGCAAGGCCTGCCATCTGCTCGAACGCGCCGACATCGACCTGACCGCGCTGGAATTCGACGCCCCGCGGGCCGAGCGCATCCGCCAGAACCTGATGCGGCTGCGCCTCAATGCGAAGGTGGTGATCGGTGACGCGGGGGCACCCAGGGGCTGGTGGAAAGGCCAGCCGTTCGACCGCATCCTGATCGACGCGCCCTGTTCGGCCACCGGCGTGCTGCGTCGTCGCCCCGATGTGCGCCTGCATCGGCGCGAAAGCGACATCGCCACGATGCACGCGCAGCAACGCCGCATCCTGTCCGCGCTGTGGCCATTGCTGGCGCCGGGCGGGCGGCTGGTCTACATCACCTGCTCGGTGTTGCGAGCGGAGAACGAGGCGATCGTGGGCGAGTTGCTGGCGGCCCAGGCTGACGCCGAGGTCGTGCCCTTCAGCTTGCCCGCCGGACAGCCAGCGGCGACCGGCTGGCAGATCCTGCCCGGCGACGGCGACCTCGACGGCATGTATTACGCGGTGTTGCAGAAACAGCACTGAGGTCGTGGTTCACGCTGCCCCGATATCGGCGCGCTATGCTTGCCGCGCCCTCGCACTGCTGACGGATCCCCGACGTCATGAAGTCCCCCGTGCCCCTGTCGCGCGCGCGCCCGCTGTGGTTGCGCGATGCGCGCATCGAAATCCTGCTGTTCGGCGTATTCGCCCTGCTGCTGCTCGGCCTGGGGCTGGGCCTGCGTGATCCGTGGCCGTCCGACGAGCCGCGTTTCGCCCTGGTCGCCCGCTGGATGGTCGAGCACGGCCAGTGGCTGTTCCCGCACCGGGGCCACGAGCTGTATCCGGACAAGCCGCCGGTGTTCATGTGGCTGCAGGCACTCGCCTACTTTCTCACCCGCTGGCGCGTGGCCTTCCTGCTGCCGTCGCTGCTGGCGGCGCTGGGTGCACTGGTGCTGGTCTACGACCTGGCCAGGCGGCTGTGGAACCACCGCAGCGCCCTGCTGGCCACGGCCACGCTGCTGGTCACCATCCACTTCACCTACCAGATGCGCAACGCGCAGATCGACCCGCTGCTGCTGGGCTGGATGACTCTGGCCAACTACGGCCTGCTGCGCCACCTGTTGCTGGGGCCGTCCTGGCGCTGGTTCGCCACGGGCTGCTTCTTCGCCGGCGTGGGCGTGGCGACCAAGGGCGTCGGCGTGCTGGCCTTGCTGATGCTGGCTCCCTATCTGGTCGCCCGGCGCGGCCACTGGCGCTCACTGGCGCTGCCCGCGGGCCGCTGGCGCTGGGTTGGCGGGCTGGCGCTGTTCTTCGTGCCGATCCTGGGCTGGCTGCTGCCGATGTTGCTGGTGGCCCGTGCCGATGGCGATCCGCAGCACGCCGAATACGTGCAGAACATCCTGTTCGGGCAGACCGTGCATCGCTACGCCACGCCCACCGGACACATCCATTCGCCGTTCTATTTCCTCGGCATCATCGCGCTCGACTGGTTGCCCCTGTCGTTGCTGTTGCCGTGGGCACTGCCGGCCTGGTGGCGGCGACTGAAGCGTCGCGATTCGCGCTTGCTGTTGCCGCTGGGCTGGATCGTGCTGATCGTGCTGTTCTTCTCGTTCAGTCCGGGCAAGCGCGACGTCTATATCCTGCCGGCTCTGCCGATGATGGCGCTGGCACTGGCGCCACTGCTGCCCGGCCTGCTGCGGCGACGCGGCGTGCGCATCGCGGTGTTCGCACTGACCTTGCTGTTGTCCGCGGTGCTCGCGGCGGCGGCCGCGCTGGCGCTCCATCGCCACCCGGCCTGGGCGATGAAGATCGAGCAAAGCCTCGACCCGCGGATCTGGTGGCTGCTGCTGACGATCGGCCTGGCCGGCCTGGTCATCGTGGCGTTCACCCGGGTACGCCACGCGCCGCTGGGCTGGCTGCTGTTTGCCGGCGTCCTGTGGGGGATCTACGGCCTGTGGGGTTATCCGATGCTCAACGGCGATCGCTCTGCCCGCAACGTGATGCTGCAGGCACGCTCCATCGCCGGTCCGCAGGCCGAGATCGGCTTGCTCGCCTGGAAGGAACAGAACCTGCTGATGGCCCAGGGCCCGGTGGCCGAGTTCGGCTTCCTGAAACCCCGGCCGCAGCAGTACGCCGATGCCGTGGCCTGGCTGCAGCAGGATGCGTCGCGGCGCTGGATTTTCAGCCTCGACGAGGCGATGGGTGACTGCGTGGATCGCCAGCGCGCCATCCATGTCGGTCACGCCAACCGCCGCGAATGGTGGATGTTCCAGGCTGACGCGGTGAAACCCGGCTGCGCGCCGACAGGCATCGCCGAACCGGAAGCCGATGAATGGCTGTGATCACGCTGCGAAAACGCCCCGGGACGCAATTCGTCCACTACCATGCATACTGCGAATGAACCCGAGCGTTACACCAGCGCGTCCAGAGGGCTTGCCGGCGACAAGCACCGGTTAGCATGTGCTGAGGGGGAGTTTCAGGTTCAGAAGGTTGGCCCGTGCACGAACGAGAAGCTTCATGGAAGATCCCGGCGGCTTCACTGCTGCTCGCGGTCATGCCTTTGTGTTTTGCCATATCCGGGCGTTTGAAGACGTTGCCGATGGCTTTGCTGTTTGCCGCCGGCCTGCTCCTGCTGATCACGCGCGCGGAGACCCGCAGCATTTTCCGAAGAGTATGGCCGGTGATCGCCGTGTGCCTGCTGCGCCTGCTTTATGACATCGGCAACTTCCTCGGCCATGGGCTCGACGGCAAGACCCTCGACCTGCCGGCACAGACACTGTTGTTCCTGGGGGTTGCCGCCGTCTTCACCCTGCCGTTACAACAGCGCGTGATCGCGATCGGCTTCAGCCTGACCACGCTGCTGTTGGGCGCAGCCAGCATAGTTCAACGTTACGGCATGGGTGTCGATCGTCCCTACGGCCTGAACGGTGGCGACTGGGCGTCGGTCGAGTTCGCGATGTACCTGCTGATCATGGCGCTGTTGTCGATGCTGCAGGCAATACGGCCGGACACGCGTCGCGCTGACCGCTGGCTGCACGGCGCGGCGGTGGTGGTGGGTCTTTATGGCGCGGTGCTTACCCAGAGTCGTGGGCCGCTGCTGTCGTTCGCGCCGGTGTTCCTCGGCCTGATGTCGTGGCATGCGATCCGCACGAGGCACTGGAAGCGCGTGCTCATTCCGTTGGCCGCCACCCTGGTCGGCATGCTGGCGGTGACCGCCACCCTGCACCGGGAAATGATCGACCGGCTGGCTGATGTGCCCGCCCAGATCAGCAAGTACGGCGACAGCGCCGCCGGCAGCACCGGCGCCATCGGCGAGCGCCTGGAGATGTGGCGCACCGCATGGCAGGCATTCACCGAGCATCCGCTGGCCGGTATCGGGCTGGACCAGTTCGGCGTGTATGCGCGCGCGCAGGTGGCCGCCGGCAAGGCCAGCGCCACGATCGCCGGGTACGTGCACCCGCACAGCGAATATCTCGAATCGATGGTCGCCGGAGGCGTGCCGGCGCTGCTGGTGCTGTTGCTGTTGCTGATCGTGCCGGCGGTCTTCTTCGCCCGCCATCTGAACCATCCGCAGGAGCCGGTGGCCTGTGCAGCGGTCGCCGGCTTGATGGTGATCGGCCTCTACAGTCTCTGTGCGTTCACTGACAATGTGTTTTATCGGGCGATGCCGCAATCACTTTTCCTGTTCCTCGTGCTGGGGCTGACGGTCGGCATCGGTCGACAGCTGCGCCATCCCGCCCTTCCCTGAAGTCGATCCACATGGCCCGAATCAACCTGCTTGCCTGGGACAACCAGCGCGGCCTCACCCACGACCTCCGCCTGTTGTGCCGCACGCTGACCGGACTGGGCCACGAGGTTCAGGTGACCCGGCTCGGCCCGCGCCGGCATGACGGTCGCCGGCAGGCCTTCATGCAGCGTGTGCGGATGTGGTGGCAACGCCTGCGCCACGCCGACTGGCGCAGGACGCCGTACGACATCAACATCGCCCTGGAGCACGTCCGGCCGGACTGGTGCGCGCTGGCCCGGCTGAATCTGCTGGTGCCCAATCCGGAATGGCTGTCACCCCGCAGCCGGCGATACCTGCCGCGCTACGACGCGATCCTGTGCAAGACGCGCTACGGCGTCGACCTGTTCAAGTCACTCGGTTGCCGCACCCTGCACATTGGCTTCGACAGCACCGACTGCCTCGATGCCGCCGTTCCGCGCAAGGCCAGCTTCCTGCACCTGGCCGGTGCCAGCCGGATGAAGGGCACGGAGCGCCTGCTGGCCTTGTGGCGACGCCATCCGGAATGGCCGAAGCTGCTGGTGCTGCAGTCACCGCGAACAGCCGTGCAGGCGGCCGGGCCGATGCCAGCCAACATCGAGCACCGGCTGGGCCACGTGTGCGACGAGGGCGAGATACGCCAGCTGCAGAATGCCCACCTGTTCCATCTGTGCCTGTCGGAAACCGAAGGCTGGGGCCATTACATCGCCGAGGCGATGAGCTGCGGCGCCGTGGTGATCACCTCCGATGCCGCCCCGATGAACGAGTTGGTGCAAGCGGACCGCGGCGTGCTGGTGAAAGCCATCGGGAAAGGCTCGTTCAACCTCGCATCCATCCATCAATTCGACGAATCGGCGCTGGAAGAGGCGATCGAACGACTCACCAGCATGCCGTTCTCCGAACTGGCCAGCCTGGGCCGGCAGGCGCGGGAATGGTTCGAGACCAACGATGCGACATTCGCGCAGCGGGTGGATGTCGCGCTGGCCCAGCTGGCCTGACCAGCCGTCTTGTTCCCGGCGTGCCGTCAGCCGGGGCGCAGATCCGCCGGTGGCTGGGCGAATTCGGCCAGATGGCCATCCACACCCTGCTCGCAGCGGACCAGCCCGCGTGCCCGGGTGTCGTCGACGATGAGGTCGTTCGGATTGCCCACCACATGCTTGCGGGTGGGATGGTAGAGATGGGTCGCCAGCGCACTGAAACGCAGTTCGCGCCGCAGCAGCCCGGCGTGGAAGGCGCGTATCGCCAGTTCGGTGTCTTCGCGCCCCCAGCCGGTCATCGCCTCGTTGAAGCCATTCAGGCGCAGCAGGTCGTCGCGCCAGAACGCCATGTTGCAGCTCTTGATGCCGCGCTGCTTGGTGCCCGGCCGGGCATACCACTGCGCCAGCGCCGGCAGCCGCAGCGTGTGTCGCCGACGCTCGATGCCCCGGCTGAGGAACCCGGGCATCGGCACGGCCTCTTCCAGCATCCGCCGGGTCAGTCCGGCGTCGGTCAGCACCCGCGACCCCTGCACGAAGCAGCCGCGGCGGGCGAACGCGTGGTGGTCGGCGACGAAGTGCCGCTCGGCCACCATGTCGCCATCGAGCAGGATCAGGTAGTCGCCCCGGGCGGCGGCGATCGCCCGGTTGCGCGCGCGGCTCATGCGCGCACCATCGTCGGGCTGCCACAGGTGGACCAGCCGCACCGGATAGCCGGGCGCGATGTTTTCGAGCAGCTCGCGAGTGGCCGGTTGCGAGCCGTCGTCGGTGACGATCACTTCGTACGGCAGCTCGCTCTGCGCCGCCAGCGCCTGCAGCACCAGCGCCAGTGCGCTCGGCCAGTTGTAGGTGATCACGGCGACACTGATGCGCACGGCAACCCCGCTCATTCGTCGCCGGTCAGGCGATGACCGCCACGGATGCCGCGCCACCAGACCGGGCCGAGGATGGACAACGCGCGATTCAGGTTGCCCAGCCAGCTGCCGCGACGCATGCGCACCATCCTGGCGTAACGCTTGGCCTCACGCCAGGATGGCTCGGGCTTGGTGCGGAACTCGTGTTTGGCATTGTCGACGGAGCGCGTGTCCAGGCCGATGTTCCTGGCATAGATCTCGATCAGGCAACGCGAGCGGAAGCGGTTGAGATAGATGCTGGTCGCTGTCTGTTTTCCCCACCAGCCATTGTTGCCGTGGATGCGGTAATGCACGGCGCCGGTGCGCAGGTAATACTTGCGTGCGCCCAGCACGCTGGCGCCGAACACCAGGCAGTTGTCGGCGGACAGCCGCCACGTATGGCTCAATTCCTCCGGCAGTTCCAGCGTGCGCCGCGCCCACAGCGCGCGCATCGACAACGCCGAAGTCGGCGCACCGTACCAGTGCATCAGCATGTAGGTGCTGATGGCGGTATAGCCCAGGTCATGCGAGCGCTCCGAATAGCCCATCCAGCGATTTTCGTCGCCGAACAGCTGCATGTCGGAAAACACGAAATCGACATCGCGGCGGCCGTCGTACAGCTCACCCAGGCGCGACAGATAGTCCGCTTCCCAGCGGTCGTCCGCATCGAGAAAACAGATCACGTCGGCCGTGGCGCGTGCCACGCCGCGCTGGAAGGCCACCAGCTGGCCGCCATTCTCGCCACAGACCAGGGTGACCCGCGGATCGTTGCCGTAGCGTTCGCGCAGGTGATCCGCCGAACCGTCGCCGGAGCCGTCATCGACCACGATGACCTGCGCCGCCGCGCGGGTCTGCGCCAGCGCACTGTCGACCGCCGTACCGACGAAATCCCGATAGTTGTAACTGGTGATGACGACCGCGAAGCTGGTCATGCCGCCCCACCCTCCTCGCGCAGCCGACGGAAATAGGCAATGGTTTCCTTGAGGCCGTCTTCGAGCGTCACGCTCGGCTGCCAGCCGAGCCGGTCGCGCGCCACGGAGATGTCCGGCTGGCGCTGGCGCGGATCATCCGACGGCAACGGCTTGTTCACCAGTTTCGAGCGTCCGCCGACCAGGGCGATCACCTTCTCGGCCAGTTCGAGCATGGTGTACTCGATCGGGTTGCCGATGTTCACCGGGCCGGTGAAGCCGTGCCCGGAATCCATCATCCGCACGATCACCTCGATCAGGTCGTCGACGTAACAGAAGCTGCGCGTCTGGCTGCCGTCGCCGTAAATGGTGATGTCTTCCCCGTGCAGCGCCTGCATGATGAAGTTGCTCACCACCCGCCCATCGTTCGGGTGCATGCGTGGGCCGTAGGTGTTGAAGATGCGCACCACCTTGATGTCCAGCTCGTGCTGGCGGTGGTAGTCGAAGAACAGCGTTTCGGCGCAGCGCTTGCCTTCGTCGTAGCAGCTGCGGATACCGATCGGGTTGACCTTGCCCCAGTAACCTTCCATCTGCGGATGCACCTCAGGGTCGCCGTAGACCTCGCTGGTGGAAGCCTGCAGGATGCGCGCCTTTACCCGCTTGGCCAGGCCCAGCATGTTGATCGCGCCATGCACGCTGGTCTTGGTGGTCTGCACCGGATCATGCTGGTAATGCACCGGCGAGGCCGGGCAGGCCAGGTTGAAGATGCGCTCCACTTCCACATAGAGGGGAAAGGTCACGTCATGCCGCATCAGTTCGAAATACGGATGTGTGAGCAGGTGCGCCACGTTGCGCTTGCTGCCGGTGAAGAAGTTGTCCACGCATAACACGTCATGGCCGTCGCGAAGCAGTCGATCACACAGGTGCGAGCCAAGGAAGCCAGCGCCACCAGTGACAAGGATTCGTTTCATGGACGGCCGTTAATTTTCGATGGCAGGGGCGTGCCGGAGCACGCACGGTCGATCGACGCCAGTGAATTTTGTCATGGATGGCGCCGCGAAGTTGCGACCCGGCTGGCCGAATGGGCGAATTAACCGCCGCTACGTCGCCTCCACCCGGGTGAATCGGGGCATGGGCTAGAATCCCGCCCATGCCGACCCTCCCGCTGACCCTCGCCGTCATCACCCACAACGAGGCCGGAAGCATCGCCCGCTGCCTGGACAGCGTGCCGTTCGCGGCCGAAAAACTGGTAGTGGACTCGGGCAGCGACGACGACACCGTGGCGATTGCCCGGGCGCATGGCGCCCGCGTGATCCAGCAGGACTGGCTCGGCTTCGGTGCCCAGCGCAATTTCGCCAGCAACCAGTGCAGCCATGACTGGATTCTGGTGCTGGATGCCGACGAATGGCTCAGCCCGGAACTCGCGGTGGAACTGCAGCAGCGCCTGCCCGGGCTGATGGCGGGCGACGCCCCGGCGGCGTACCTGCGCCGCCGCACGATCTACATGGGCCGGCCGATGCGCTGGTACCGGCCGAACGT
The DNA here is from genome assembly GCF_001427365.1 of Rhodanobacter sp. Root561. Taxonomy (NCBI): domain Bacteria; kingdom Pseudomonadati; phylum Pseudomonadota; class Gammaproteobacteria; order Lysobacterales; family Rhodanobacteraceae; genus Rhodanobacter; species Rhodanobacter sp. Root561. The sequence continues at coordinate 362,519 of NZ_LMGH01000001.1, read as the reverse complement.
GGGCGAGAAACTGGCGCGGCTATACCATCGCGGCCGTGCGCGCTGGAGTGATGCGCGGGTGCACGAATCGCTGCGCTTCGACGGTGTCGCGCCGACGCTGCGCGCCGCCTTCGACCACGCCAACAATCCCAGCCTGGCGCACAAGCAGCTGAAGGTACTGCGCTACGCCGAGCTGAAATGCCGCGACTGGCTGGACAGGCGCAAGCCGGTGCGGATGTGGCAGGCACCGTTCGTCTACCTGCTGGCCTTCCTCAAGGACTACCTGTTCCGGCTGGCCTTCCTGGACGGCTGGCGCGGCTTCCTGATCGCCCAGACCGCGGCCAGCTACGCGCTGTACAAACGCATGCGCTATTACGAGATGGTCAACCATCCCGAGTCGGTGGCGAGCGCGGCGGCCCTGCTCCACAAACACGAAATCGATCGCTGATGACTCCCGAGAAGCACTACCTCCTGTACGGCTCCGAGCGTTACGCGCTGGCGATCCTGCGCCCGTTGCAGGAAGCCATCCGCGCCCGCGGCGACGAGACCGCCTGGTTCTTCGACGGCCCCGGCGCGGAAGACCTGGTCGAAGGCGAGCGCCTGCTGAGCGTGGCCGAGGTGCGCGCCTGGCATCCGATCGCGGTGATCACCTCGTCCAACGCGGTGCCGCACTTCTTTCCCGGCGTGAAGGTGGAGACCTTCCACGGTTTCGACGCCGGCAAGCCCCGGCACATCTACGTGCGCGGCTTCTTCGACCTGTACTGCACCACCGGCCCCCGCGACACCGCCCAGTTCCAGGCGATCGCCGACAAGGTCGGCCACTTCAACGTGATCGAGACCGGTTTCCCCAAGATCGATCCGTTCATGAAGCAGATCGACGGCCCGCTGCCGCCGGTGCGCCAGCCCCCGGTGATCCTCTACCACTCCACCTTCTCGCCCTCGTGGAGCGCGGCCGAGACGCTGTACGAGGAAGTGCGGCGGCTGTCGCGCGATGGCCGCTGGCGCTGGATCGTCACCTTCCACCCGAAGATGAACCCGGAGACCACGGCGAAGTTCAAGGCGCTGCAGAACGAGTACCTCACGTTCGCCGAGAACGACAACATCCTGGAGCTGTTCCCGCAGGTCGACATGATGTGCTCGGACACCTCCTCCGCACTCAACGAATTCCTGCTCACCGGCAAGCCGGTGGTGACGTTCAAGAACCGCCGCCCCGGCCCGCAGCTGATCGACATCGACGACCCGGCGCAGTTCGAGAGCGCGATCGAGCGGGCGCTGGCGCGGCCGCCGGAGCTGATGCAGGCGATCCGCGACTACGCCGACGCGATCCATCCCTACCGCGACGGCCATTCCAGCGAACGGGTGCTCGACGCGATCGACACCTTCATCGCCCGCGGCGCGAAGAATCGCCGGCGCAAGCCGCTGAACCTGTGGCGCAAGCTGAAGATCCGCCGGCGCATCGGTTATTGGGGCCCGGCCTGACCGATGCGTGCACCTGCGCCACTTGCCGCCGCGCCGCGCAGGCTAGAATCATCCCCTGCCCGCCAAGAGCCTGCCCGTGTCACTGAGCCCGTATAGCCGTTCCGAACATCTTCGCGCCGTCTGGCCGTGGCTGCCGCTGTGGGCCGTGGTGGCGTTGGCGGCGATCTTCTCGCACGGGCCGATGCCGCTGTATTCCACCCGCACCCTCGCGGTGGCGTGGGAAATGTGGAACCAGGGTCACTGGCTGGTGCCGCACATCAACGGCCAGCCCTATAGCGAGAAGGCGCCGCTGCTGTTCTGGCTGATCCAGGGCGGCTGGTTCGTGTTCGGCGTCAGCGACGTGTGGCCGCGGATCCTCGAGGTGCTGGTCGGCGGCGCCCAGCTGGTGCTGGTCTCGCTGCTGGCACGCCGACTCTTCCCGCACCGGCCGTGGATGGCCAGGGCGACGCCGTGGATGCTGCTGGCCTTCGGCTACGCCTTCCTGTTCGGCCTGCAGATCATGTACGACGTGCTGCTGGCGACATGGACGCTGGCGGCGCTGCTGTGCCTGACCCCGAAGTCGCAACGCGCCGAGCCGCGCTGGCTGCTGTTCGGCCTGTGCCTGGGCCTCGGCCTGCTGACCAAGGGCCCGGTGATGCTGCTCCACGTGGTGTTCCCGTGGCTGCTCGGCCCGCTGTGGAGCGACTGGGCCAGCGAGCATCGCGCGCGCTGGTACGGTCGCGGCCTGCTGTCCTTCCTGCTCGGCGGCGCCATGTTGCTGGCCTGGGCGCTGCCGGCCGGATTCTCCGGCGGCGAGGCGTACCGGCAGCGGCTGTTCTTCACCCAGACCGCCGGTCGCGTGGTCGACAAGCTGGCCCAGGGCAAGGACCTGCAGAATCACGCCGAACCGTTCTGGTTCTACCTGCTGTGGCTGCCGGTGATGCTGTTCCCGTTCAGCGGCTGGCCGCGCATGTGGGTGGCCGTGGCCAGCCTGCGTCAGCCGCTGGAGTCGGGCCTGCGCTTCGCACTGTGCTGGCTGGTGCCGGGCTTCGTGGTGTTCTCGCTGATCAGCGGCAAGCAGGTCTACTACCCGCTGCCGGAACTGGGTGGCATGGCCTTACTGATGGCCGGTGCGATCGCCGTGCTGCGCGAGCGCCGCCCGGTCGTGGCGGCCAGCGGCTGGCTGGGCACCTGGCCACTGGCGCTGGGCAGCATGGTGTTCGCCCTGCTCCTGTTCGCGTTGCCGCTGCTGGTCGCCGGCAACCACCTGCATGGCGAATGGCCGGATGCCGCGGCGCCCTACAGCCGTTACTTCAGCGTGGTGTTCCTGCTGCTGGGCGCCCTGGTGTTGCTGCGCGGCCGTGGCGAACTGCGCCGCCTGGCGGTGGCCGGGCTGATCGGCGTGCTGGCCCTCAACACCTTGTTCACCCTGACCCTGTGGAACCGTTTCGACCTGCGGCCGATCTCGCAGATGCTGGGCGCCGCCGAGCAGGCCGGGCGGCCGATCGCCTTCCTCGGCAACTACGAGGGCCAGTTCCATTTCGAAGGCCGGCTGACCCGGCCGATCCAGGAACTGTTCGGCAATCAGACGGTGCAGGACCAGGCGATCCAGGATTTCTCCCGCGCCCACCCGGATGGCGTGGTGGTGCGCCGCGTGGACCAGCCGGATGCCACGGCACTGCGCTATGCCCTGCTGGTGCAGCCGTTTCGCTCGTCGTGGCTGGAAGTCTGGCCAGCCGTTGCACTCGCCGACCTGCGCGCGGGGCAAACGCCGCCCGAACCGGCGCAGCCCACCCGCGTCTACCCGTCGGACGACCGCCGCTACTCGCCACGGCCATGAGCGCCGAACAGATCGCCAACCTGCGCCGGCAATGCGGCGGTCCTCGTGACGGCGCACTGCTGCGCTTCTCGCTGGGCAGCGCCCTGCTCGCCGAGGGCGACCACGCGGCGGCGATCGGGGAGCTGCAGCGCGCCACGGATTTCGACCCGGGCTACTCGGCCGCGTGGAAGCTGCTGGGCAAGGCCTGCCTGGCCAGCGGTGACAACGAAGCGGCGGCCGCGGCGTGGCGCAGCGGCATCGGCGCGGCCACCGCGCGCGGCGACAAGCAGGCCGAAAAGGAAATGACCGTGTTCCTGCGCCGGCTCGGCTGAGCGCCGGGGAACTCCGGCACGTGTGGCGGCGTCCTAGCCGTTTTTCCCGTCATAGGGATTGACCAGCCCCACCGCGGAATAGCGCCGGTACTGCCACTGGTACTGCGCGAACGCGAGCTCCACGCAATCCTGCACGCCCTGGTTGAGCGCGCGGCAGGCGATCGCCGGGTCCGCATCGGTGAGCTCCGCGGGCGCCGGCAGCAGATGGATGCGGAAACCCGCCCCGTGCGGCAACCGTTCGGCAAACGCGTAGAGCACGCTGGCGCCGGTGCGGGCGGCCAGCCGCGGCAGCAGCACCATGGTCAGCGCATCGCGACCGAAGAACGGCGCGAACTCGCCCTCGCCGGCGCGCGGCTTCTGGTCCGGCAGGATGCCGACCGTGCCACCCGCCGCCAGTCGCTTGTACAAGGTGCGCACGCCGGCGCCATCGGCCCGGACCTGCTCCGGCGCCAGCGCTCCGCGCACCTTGCGCAGCAGCCCCTCGATCGCGGCGAAGCGCGGCGGCCGGTACAGAATCGCCATCGGCGTCTTGCGGCACAGCCAGTAATTCAGCAGTTCCCAGCAACCCAGGTGCGGCGCGGCGATGATCACGCCCTTGCCCGCCGCCAGTGCGGCATCCAGCAGCGCCTCGCCGCGCACCTCGCGCACCAGCGCCAGCGCACGCTCGGCACCGGCACCCCATACCTTGACGATCTCGCTGCCCGACTTGCCGTTCTCCGTCATGACCTGACGCAGCAGGCGCGATTGTGCCGCCGCGTCCAGCTGCGGTCGCGCGATGCGCAGGTTGACCGCGGTGTTGCGCACCGTGCGGCCGCCGAGTCGCAGCCGCAGGCGGCCGAAGCCGGCACCGACGCCATGCAGCGCACGCAGTGGCAGCAACGCGAGCAGGCGCAGCAGGAGATAGACGAGAAACATGTCGATACGCATCCGCGCAGTGTAAGCGACGCTCCGCCGATCTTTCACCGCGACGGTCGGCACCGTAAGCTGGGCACTCCCTCGCCACCGCACCGCCATGATTGCCCTGATCCAGCGAGTCCTTTCAGCCAGCGTCAGCGTGGACGACGAAATGGTCGGCGCCATCGGCCCCGGCCTGCTGGCGCTGGTGGCGGTGCAGCCGGACGACGGCGAAGCGCAATCCCGGCGCATGCTGGAACGCCTGCTCGGCTACCGCGTGTTCGCCGACCACAACGGCAAGATGAACCGCTCGCTCAGCGACACCGGCGGCGGCCTGCTGCTGGTCAGCCAGTTCACCCTGGTCGCCGACACCCGCTCCGGCATGCGCCCCAGCTTCACCCGCGCCGCGCCACCCGAGCATGGGCGGCGCTGGTTCGAGCACCTGCTGGCCGCCGCGCGGTCGGCGCACCCGGGGGTGGAAACCGGCCGCTTCGGTGCCCATATGGTGGTGCAGCTGGTGAACGACGGCCCGGTAACTTTCTGGCTCGACACCGGCTGAACGGATCGACGCGTGCGAGGCCCGGCTCGATGCCGGCCGATGCACGGCAATTCCGTGATTTGGCGCGATTTTTGCGTGCCTGATCGCAACCCTTTCCTACTTGAAAACTGGTCAAAAAAGCAGCACATCGCTATAATGTCCGGTTCTTGAACCTTGCGGCGGTCGGTGAATGAATAGCAAAGCTCCCCACGAGCAACAGTCTGAAATCAAGGCGCTCATCGCCAAGGGCTTGGAGCAGGGCTACCTGACCTACGCCGAGATCAACGACCACCTGCCCGACGACATCGTCGATCCGGAGCAGATCGAAGACATCATGGCGGTGCTCAAGGGCGTCGGCATCGAAGTGCACGACGCCGCGCCGGACACCGACACCATCTCCGATGGCGCCGCCCCCGGTGGCGGCTCCGGCGACGACGACTCGGCCGCCGAAGAAGCGGTGGCCCTGCTCTCCGCCGTGGATGCCGAAGTGGGCCGCACCACCGACCCGGTGCGTATGTACATGCGCGAGATGGGCACGGTCGAGCTGCTGACCCGCGAAGGCGAGATCGCCATCGCCAAGCGCATCGAGGAAGGCCTGGGCCAGGTGCAGACCGCGCTGGCCAGCTTCCCGCTGACCATCGAACTGCTGCTGGAGGAATACGACCAGCACCTGGACGGCAAGCGCCGCCTCAGCGAAATCCTGGCCGGCTTCCTCGACCTGGAAGAAGCCGCCGACCTCGCCCGCAAGGAAAAGGAAGCCGCCGCCCTGCTCGCGCCCGAAGTCGAGGAAGGCGAGGAAGGCGACGAGGACGAGGACGAGTCCGCCGAGGACGAGGAAGAGGCCGGCCCCAGCGGTCCCGACCCGGAAGAGGTCAAGCGCCGCATGGAGCTGCTGCGCGACTACTACGGCAAGTTCCAGAAGGCCGCCCCGAAAGCCGCCAGCATCACCGACAAGAAGATCGTCAAGTTGCGCGACCAGATGGCCGAGGAATTCCTCAAGCTCAAGCTGCCGTCCGCGCTGATCGACGGCTTCGTGCGCAAGCTGCGCGAAGTGGTGGGCGACATCCGCCATCACGAGCGCGTGCTGCTGGACATCTTCGTCAAGCAGGTGAAGATGCCCAAGGCCGAGTTCATCAAGACCTTCCCCAGCAACGAGGGCAACCTCGAGTGGGCGGCCGAACTGGGCCGCAAGCGCCAGAAGTGGTCGCCGAACATCAAGACCCATCGCGAAGCGATCGACGCCGAGCAGGAGAAGCTCGCCGCTATCGAGCGCAAGCTGTTCCTGCCGCTGATCGACATCAAGGACATCAACCGCGCCATGGCCAGTGGCGAGGCGAAGGCCCGTCGCGCCAAGAAGGAAATGGTCGAGGCCAACCTGCGCCTGGTGATCTCGATCGCCAAGAAGTACACCAACCGCGGCCTGCAGTTCCTCGACCTGATCCAGGAAGGCAACATCGGCCTGATGAAGGCGGTCGACAAGTTCGAATACCGCCGCGGCTACAAGTTCTCGACCTACGCCACCTGGTGGATCCGCCAGGCGATCACCCGCTCGATCGCCGACCAGGCGCGCACCATCCGCATCCCGGTGCACATGATCGAGACGATCAACAAGTTGAACCGCATTTCCCGCCAGATGCTGCAGCAGTTCGGCCGCGAGGCCACGCCGGAAGAACTGGCCAAGGAAATGGAGATGCCCGAGGACAAGATCCGCAAGGTGCTGAAGATCGCCAAGGAACCGATCTCGATGGAAACCCCGATCGGCGACGACGAGGATTCCCACCTGGGCGACTTCATCGAGGACGGCAACGCCAGCTCGCCGATCGACTCGGCGACGGAAACCGGCCTGATGGAAACCGTGCGCGACGTGCTCGCCGGCCTCACCCCGCGGGAAGCGAAGGTGCTGCGCATGCGCTTCGGCATCGACATGAACACCGACCACACGCTGGAAGAAGTCGGCAAGCAGTTCGACGTCACCCGCGAGCGCATCCGCCAGATCGAAGCCAAGGCGTTGCGCAAGCTGCGTCATCCCAGCCGCTCCGAACAGCTGCGCTCGTTCCTCGACGTCGAGTAACAGCTGCTCGCCCGCGATGCTTCTTTTCAACGGTCGCGCATGCGGCCGTTGTCTTTTCTGGAACCACGATTTGTCGTGGCCATTTCGGGGTGATGCTCTTCCGCATGGCAATTGGCGCACAACAAGATGCATTTGGTCAGCTCGCGCTCGACTTCAGCCATGCTCCGATTCGAGAGCGCGCGCAGGTCGAGGTTGAATGATTTGCGTGCGTGTTTGCCATGGTGCCAGGTCAACGCTGCAAGATTCGCGCGATAGCCACACCGCACGCAGCATCCGCCTGCTGACTCAACCAGTTGCCGTTTGCGTAACAGGCCGCGTAACTGCTGGCTGGAGTAGCTTTGGTGTCGATGATTGGTATCCCGGTTCTTGCAGACCCGGGAACAGAATCGGCGCTGCCTGCCTGTCAGGATGGCACCGCACACCATGCAGGCAAGTTCGGATTTCATCCTATTAGCATAATCCAAAGCGCGCGCAAGGCGTGGCTTTGCCTGCGGGCGTTGCTACCATAGGCATACGGGCCTATAGCTCAATGGTTAGAGCAGGGGACTCATCGAAAGGTGCCGCCGTGCAGGAATGCATGGACGGGAACGGGATGAATTCAGGGAAACCTCAGCGGCGCAGACGCGGCCGGTGGCAACCCTGAGCCAAGCCGCCGGTACACCGGCGGAAGGTGCAGAGACTACCTGAGGGCTTCAGCGCCCTTGATGACAGGCTAGAGCGTCCCGCACCCCAACCGCACGAAGCCATGCAACGTGTGAAGGGTGAAGAGATAGTCCGCGCCGAAGGGAAACCTCCGGAACACGCGAATCCCTTGGTTCGAGGTTCGAGTCCTCGTGGGCCCACCACTCGTGATGCGGCATCTCCGACCATCGCCCCGGTTGCGATGAATCCGAATCCGCAGCTTCTCCGTATGCACCGGCATGGAGCACACCCTCGCGTCGGGGTGCGCCGCAGCCGTGGGCGGGAAGTTGCGTATGATGGTTCGGAACCACTCTGTCACCGGGATGACGCCCGCCGGGGCCAAACGATCCGTGTCCGCTCCCATGAACCACAGCGCGCCTGATGCATCGTACTGGTCGGCACAGATGGCGGCCGTGTCGGTACAGCGCGACCGTGCGAGTTTCATGCGCATCTACGATCACTTCGCGCCGCGCCTGCAGCGCTACCTGCGCAACCTGGGCGTGGCCGAGTCGATCGCCGACGAGCTGGTGCAGGAGGCACTGCTGACGCTGTGGCGCAAGGCCGCGATGTTCGATCCGGCGCGCGCCAGCCTCGCCACCTGGCTGTATCGCGTGGCACGCAACCTCTACATCGACCACGTGCGCAGGGAGCCGCACTGGCTGCCGATCCAGGAAGGTCTTGACCGGCTCGACCATCTCGAATCCGGTCGGCTCGACTCGCAACCCGAATCCTCCTTCGACCAGGATCTGCTGAAGCAGGCCATCGATCACCTTCCACCCGTGCAGGCCAAGCTTGTTCGCATGTGTTACCTCGAAAGCAAAAGTCACAGCGAGATCGCCCGCGAGCTGGACATGCCGCTGGGCTCGGTCAAGTCCTCGCTGCGGCGCTCGTTTGCCAAACTGCAGGGCAGCATGAGGGCCCCGCGATGAAGCCGAATCGCCACCTCGACGACGCCACCCTGCTCAGCTATTCCGCCGGCGCCTTGCCGGCCGCGCTGGCGGTGGTCGCCTCCGCCCACCTGGAGCGCTGCACCACCTGTCGCGAGCGCCTGCTCGACGCCGACCGGATCGGTGGCGTGCTGATGCAGCAGCAACGCGTCGACGTACCGGCCGACGATGCGCGCGCCGCGATGCTGGCCCTGCTCGACGCCGAACCGGCCGAGGCGCTGCCGACGGCGCCCGCCGAGGTCATCGAGGAGCGGAACCCGGACCGGCTGCCCAGCGCGCTGCACCCGTGGTTCGGCCCGTCCATGCGGGCGTTGCGCTGGCGCCGCGTGGCGCCGGGCGTGCAGCGCATCCGCGCCAGCGGCATCGCCGGCGGCGACCTGATGCTGCTGCGCATCGCGCCGGGCAGCAAACTGCCGCTGCACAGCCACGGCGGCAGCGAACTGACGATGATCCTGGATGGCGCCTACGACGACCTGCTCGGCCACTTCGGCCCCGGCGACGTGGCCGACCTGGACGGCGAGACCCTGCACCAGCCGGTGACCTCACCCGGCGTGCCGTGCATCTGCGTGGCAGCCACCGATGCCCCGCTGGTGTTTTCCAGCTGGATGGCGCGCACGCTGCAGCCACTGTTCGGGTTCTGAGCGCGGTGCCGCCGCGGAGCCTGCCTCGATGAGCACGGCGCTGGTGCTGTTCCGGCGCGACCTGCGCCTGGCGGACAACCCCGCGTGGAGCGCGGCCTGCGCCGAGCACGCCCACGTGCTGCCGGTGTTCATCCATGCCGATGACGAAGCCTGCCCGGCCGGTTCCGCCAGCCGCTGGTGGCTGCATCATGCGCTGCGCGCGCTGGACCGGGATCTGCGCGATGCCGGCGCCGCCCTGCACCTGCGTCGTGGCGAGCTGTTGGCCGTCCTGCGCGAACTGATCCGTCGCAGCGGTGCCGGCGCGGTGTACTGGAACCGCCTGTACGAGCCGGCCGCGATCGAGCGCGACACGCAGCTCAAGAGCGCCCTGCGGCAGGACGGCATCGCGGTGCACAGCCACAACGCGGCGTTGTGGTGCGAGCCATGGCGGATCGCCACCGGGCAAGGCCAGCCATACAAGGTGTTCACGCCTTACTGGCGCAAGCTGCGGCCGGAACTGCAATCGGTCGAACCGTTGCCCGCGCCGCGCGTTCCGGGCTGGCGCGAACTGCCCGGCGGCGTTCCGCTCGATGCACTGGAACTGCTGCCGCGCATCGATTGGGCCGGCGGCCTGCACGCGCACTGGCAGCCGGGCGAAACCGGCGCGCGCGACCTGCTGGAAATTTTCGCCGACGACGCCATCAGCGACTACGCCCAGGCCCGCGACCTGCCCGCGCGGCACGGCACCTCGCGGCTGTCGCCGCATCTGCATTTCGGCGAGATCTCGCCACGGCAGATCCACTTCGAGCTGGACCGCCGCGCCCGCGCCATCGACACCAGACGCCGACCCGACCTCGAACCGTTCCTGCGCGAACTGGGCTGGCGCGAGTTCGCCCATCACCTGCTGTTCCACTTTCCGCACACGCCCACGGAAAACTTCAACCCGCGCTTCGACGATTTCGCCTGGGCCGCTGCCGACGAAGTCGTGATCGAACGCTGGCAACGCGGCCGCACCGGCATTCCGCTGGTCGATGCCGGCATGCGCGAGTTGTGGCACACCGGCTGGATGCACAACCGCGTGCGGATGATCGTGGCCAGCTTCCTGACCAAGAACCTTCGCCAGCACTGGCTGCACGGCGCGCGCTGGTTCCACGACACCCTGGTCGACGCCGACCTGGCCAACAACACCTTGGGCTGGCAATGGGTGGCCGGCTGCGGCGCGGATGCCGCGCCGTATTTCCGCGTGTTCAATCCACTCACCCAGGCGAAGAAGTTCGATCCCGACGGCGCTTACCTGCGCCGCTGGCTGCCGGAACTGGCTGACGCACCCGTGGCATTGCTGCACGAACCGTGGAAGGACGCGGCCCTGCTCAGGCGTAGCGGTTACCCGGCGCCGATGGTCGACCTCGGCCAGTCACGCCAGCAGGCGCTGGATGCCTACACGGCATTGGCCCGCTGACATCGAAACCCGCCGCAGCATCAGCCCAGCATCTGCGGATTCAGATGCCACACCGCGAAGTTCAGCGCCGAGGCGAAACTCACCCAGCCCAAGTACGGCAGCAGCAAGGCGCCGGCCAGCGCTCGCACGCGCCAGAAGCCGAGCACGGTGGCCACGATCAGCAGCCACAGCATCACGATGTCGACAAAGGCCAGCGCACCGCGATGCCAGCCGAAAAACAGCCAGCTCCACAACGCGTTCAGCGCCAGCTGGATCACGAACAGCGTGAGCACGCCACGCTGCCGGTGCCAGCCGCCTTCGCGCCAGGCCAGCCACGCAGCGATGCCCATCAGCGCATACAGCACCGACCATACCGGGCCGAACACCGAGGACGGCGGGGCCCACGAGGGCTGGGCCAGCTGCTGATAGAAATCGGCCGCCTGTACCGAAGCCACCGCACCGATGGCGGCGGCCACGAAGCTCAGCAACAGCCAGCCGACCAGACCGAGGAACTGCTTCGCGTGCGTCATGCCTGGCTCCGGATATGCGTGCGTGCGGGGCTCCCGTAGCGGAGCGTGTTTGTGGCAACTGTGCGGAAGCTCCCGCCTGCGCATTGTGAAGAGCCCGCGTCCGCCCCATCTCCTGGGTTCGTGGCCAAAGGCCGTGGCAACGCTTCGCCAGCACGTGCCCGCCAGGCATCGGAACAGGACTCGCCGCCGACGCCGCCGATTCGCGTTCGTACGACTCTTCGGGATGTGCTCATGTTCGACAGAATCAGAAACTGGCGCATACGACGCCTCGTCGCGCGACGACCGATCGCCGAAGGACTCTGGCGCGACGCGCTGCGACGCTGCGCCGCCGCGCGCCGGCTGGGTGCCTCGGACCAGGCCAACCTGCGCGTGCTGGTCACCCTGTTCCTGGAACGCAAGTCGCTGGAGCCGGTCGAGGGCCTGCATCTGGACGACGCCGACCGCGTCCTGCTGGCGACCCACGCCTGCCTGCCGATCCTGAAACTCGGGCTCGACTGGTACGACGGCTGGCACAGCATCATCGTCTACCCGCGCGCCTTCAGCCCGCAGCGCGAACGAGTGGACGACGCGGGCGTGGTGCACCGCAGCCGCGACATCCTGGCCGGCGAAGCCTGGAACCGCGGGCCGGTGATCCTGTCGTGGGATGACGTGCAGGCGATCGGGCGGCAATCCGGGCACAACGTGGTCGTCCACGAAATGGCGCACAAGCTCGACATGTTGAACGGCGACGCCGACGGCTTCCCGCCGCTGCACCGGCGCATGGATCGCCGCGCATGGGCGCAGGCTTTCACCAGCGCGTGGGAGCAGCTGACCGAAGCCCGGCGCCATGGCATTGAGCTGCCGATCGATCCGTACGGGCTGGAAAGCCACGCCGAATTCTTCGCCGTCCTCAGCGAGCAGTTCTTCGAAGCGCCCGCCGCCTTGCGCGAACACCTGCCGGCGGTTTATCGGCAACTCGAGCTGTTCTATCGCCAGCATCCGCTGTGAACGAACGTTCCCGTCGCCATCCGCGTGCCAGACGTCGAACGGCCGCGAACCCGTCGCAACCGGGCTGAGCGGCCCCCGCAACGGCCATGCCCGGCAAGAGCCACGTTGCGAGCCATCCCACGCATCCACTCCGCCGTTTCCCCCGTATCTGTCATCGAGCCCTACTTGCCGCTCGCCCACAGGTACGCCGCATGCTCCGTTCACCCGCCCCTTCCAGCGCACCCGCCAGCCCGCCCGGCATGCCGGCCGGCCATGGCCGCTCCTGGCTGGGCCGCACCCTGCGTCGCTGGTTTGATACCAGCGCCACCGTGCAGGTGGACGAGGGTCGCGAGGACCGGATCGACTGGCTGCGCGCCGCACCGTTCGTGGCGATGCACCTGGCCTGTCTCGCGGTGATCGGGGTTGGCGTGTCGCCGGTGGCGTTGGGCGTGGCGGGCGCGCTTTACGCGGTGCGGATGTTCGCGCTGACCGGGTTCTATCACCGCTACTTCTCGCACCGCACCTTCCAGACCTCGCGCGCGGTGCAGTTCGTGTTCGCGCTGATCGGCGCGTCCTGCGTGCAGCGCGGACCGCTGTGGTGGGCGGCGCATCACCGGCAGCACCACCGGGTTACGGATACATCGGCCGACCCGCATTCGCCGCGCGTGCACGGTTTCCTGTGGAGCCACGTCGGCTGGTTCCTGACCCCACGCAATTTCCGCACCGACCTGACGCGCGTGCCGGACCTGGCGAAGTATCCGGAGCTGCGCTGGCTGGACCGCTTCGACATCGCGGTGCCGCTGCTGCTGGCCGTGGCGATGTACGGACTGGGCGCATTGCTGCAACAGGTGGCGCCGCAGCTGGGCACCAGCGGCGGGCAGATGCTGGTGTGGGGTTTCTTCGTCTCCACCATCGTGCTGTTCCACGCCACGGTGACGATCAATTCGCTGGCGCACCGCTTCGGCAGCCGCCGTTACGCCACGAAGGACGACAGCCGCAACAACCTGTGGCTGGCGCTGCTGACGTTCGGCGAAGGCTGGCACAACAACCATCACTTCTTTCCCGGTTCCAGTCGCCAGGGTTTCCGCTGGTGGGAAGTGGACGTGACGTGGTACGGGCTGAAGCTGATGGCCATGCTGGGCCTGGTGCGCGGACTGAAACCGGTGCCGGCGTGGGTGCTGGTCAGGGCGGGGAGCTGAGCGATGCGCATTGCCGTGGTCGGATCGGGCATCGCGGGGCTGGCGTCGGCGTGGTTGCTGTCGCGCCAGCATGAGGTGACGCTGTTCGAGGCGAACGACTATTTCGGCGGCCACACCCACACGCACGAGGTGGAGCAGGCCGGAAAAACTTACCGCATCGACAGCGGCTTCATCGTGCACAACCCGGCGCACTATCCGCTGCTGACGCGGATGTTCGCGCAGCTTGGCGTGGCGTCGCAGCCGACCACGATGAGCTTTTCGGTGCACAGCGAGGCCAGCGGGCTGGAGTACAACGCCACCACGCTGGACACGCTGTTCTGCCAGCGCCGCAACCTGCTGTCGCCGCGCTTCCTCGGCATGGTGCGCGACCTCACCCGCTTTTATCGCGAAGCGCCCGCGCTGTTGCTGACGAGCGAGGACACCACCAGCCTCGGCGATTACCTGCTGCAGCACGGTTACGGCGCCGCGTTCCGCGACGAGCACCTGATCCCGATGGCCTCCGCGCTGTGGTCGTCGCCGCCCACGCAGATCCTGCAGTTTCCCGCGCGCTACCTGGTGCAGTTCATGGCCAACCACCAGATGCTGCAGCTCGGCGACCGGCCGCAGTGGCGGGTGGTGAAGGGCGGCTCGTCGACCTACGTGGCGGCGCTGCGCGCGCACTGGCCGGTGCGCGAACGGCTGAGCTGCCCGGTGCATTCGATCCTGCGCCACGCCGGCGGCGTCGAGGTGTGCAGCGCGGCGGGCGTGGAGCATTTCGACCAGCTGGTGCTGGCCTGCCACAGCGATCAGGCGCTGCGCCTGCTGGGCGACGCTAACGAGCGCGAGCATTCGATCCTGGGCGCGATGACCTACCAGGCCAACGACACCGTGCTGCACACCGACGCCAGCGTGCTGCCGCGCCGGCGCAAGGCATGGGCGGCCTGGAATGCGTGGCTGCCGCGCGATTCCGCCGCGCCGTGCACGGTCAGCTACTGCATGAACCTGCTACAGGGCATCGCCTCGCCCGAGCCGTTCGTGGTCACCCTGAATCGCAGCGAGGCGATCGACCCGTCCAGAATCCTGGCGCGCATGCGCTACCACCATCCGGTCTACACCAGGGCCTCGGTGCAGGCGCAGGCACGCAAGGCCGAAATCCAGGGCTGGCGCCGCACCTGGTTTGCCGGGGCGTACTGGGGCTGGGGCTTCCATGAGGACGGCATGCGCAGCGCGGTCGAGGTCGCTGCGGCGCTGGGCGTGCACTGGCCGCTGGGCTCCGCGTCGGTGGCGGCGAACCCATCGCACCAGGCGGAGCTGGTCGCGTGACGACGAAGCCGGCCAGCTCGAAGCTGCGATTGGCCAGCGCCGTGTACGAGGGCGTGGTACGCCACCGACGGCACGAGCCACACGCGCACGCGTTCAGCTATCGCATGGCCCAGTTGTATCTGGATCTGGACGAGGTCGAGCGGGTATTCGCCGACCGCTGGCTGTGGTCGACCACGCATCGCAACCTGGCACAGTTCCGCCGCAGCGACTACCTGGCGCCGGCGACCCTGTCGCTGGCCGATGCAGTGCGCCAGCGCGTGGAGCAAGCCACCGGCATGCGGCCGACCGGACCGATCCGCCTGCTCACCCACCTGCGCTACGCCGGCATGGTGTTCAACCCGGTCAGCTTCTACTACTGCTACGCCGAGGATGGCGAGACCCTGCTGGCGGTGCTGGCAGAAATCACCAACACGCCGTGGAAGCAGCGCCACGCCTATGTGCTGCCGGTCGAGGACGCGCAGGTGCATGGCCGCGCGCTGCACTGGAGCTTTGCCAAGCGCTTCCACGTGTCGCCCTTCATGCCGATGGACTGCACCTACGACTGGCGATTCACCGTGCCCGGCGAAGACCTGCGCGTGCACATGAACGTGATGCGCGAAGGCCGGCGCACGTTCGACGCCACGCTGAACCTGCAGCGCCTGCCGCTCACCGGCGCCTCGCTGGCGCGCGTGCTGTGGCGTTATCCGCTGATGACCGCCCAAGTGGTCGGCGCGATCCACTGGCATGCGCTGCGGCTGTGGCTGAAGCGCAATCCGGTGCACGACCATCCGGCGCCGCCTGCGCGCCCTGCCGACTGAAACGAACGCCCCGAGGTTTGCCATGAACGATATCGCCAGCACCCGCACCCGCGACGACGCCGCATTCGACGGGCTCGATCGCTTCCTGCGCCGGCAACTGCTCGAGCGGATGCGCGGCCTGCGCCACGGCCGGCTGGTGCTGAGCGACGCCTGCGGCACGGCCGAGCTGGGCGAACCCGCCAGTGCGCAACCCACGCTGCAGATCCACCTGCAGGTGCTGGACGCCGGCTTCTACCGCGCGGTGGCGCGCCACGGCAGCGTGGGCGCCGGCGAGTCGTACATGGACGGTCAATGGCGCTGCGACAACCTGGTCGGCCTGATCCAGTTGCTGGTGCGCAACCGCGACCTGCTCGATGGCATGGAGAGCGGCGTGGCCCGTCTCGGCGGCATGGCGATGCGGCTGTGGCACGCGTTGCGTCGAAACACCCGCGACGGCAGCCGCCGCAACATCGCCGCGCACTATGACCTGGGCAACGACTTCTTCAGCCTGTTCCTCTCGACGGACCTTATGTATTCGTCGGCGATCTGGAGCGACCCAACCGACACGCTGGAAACCGCCTCCGCACGCAAGCTGGAGCGCATCTGCCGCCAGCTCGATCTCCAGCCCACCGACCGGGTGATCGAGATCGGCACCGGCTGGGGCGGCTTCGCGCTGCATGCGGCGCAGCACTACGGCTGCCATGTCACCACCACCACGATCTCGCGCGAGCAGCATGCGCTGGCCAGCCAGCGCGTCGCCGAAGCGGGCATGCAGGAGCACGTCACCCTGCTGCTGGAGGACTACCGCGACCTCGACGGCCAGTACGACAAGCTGGTCTCGATCGAGATGGTCGAGGCGATCGGCGCACCGTATCTGGACGTCTATTTCGGCAAGCTCGGCCGCCTGCTGAAGCCGGACGGCCTGGCGCTGGTGCAGGCGATCACCATCGAGGACCATCGCTACGCGCAGGCGTTGAAGTCGGTCGACTTCATCAAGCGCCACGTGTTTCCCGGCAGCTTCATCCCGTCGATCAGCGCGCTGATCGCGGCCAAGACCCGCACCAGCGACCTGAGCCTGATCCAGCTGGAAGACTTCGGCAGTTCGTACGCGCAGACGCTCAAGGCATGGCGCGAGCGCTTCATGGCCCATTTGGCGCAAGTGCGTGCGCAGGGCTTCGACGAGCGTTTCGTGCGCCTGTGGGAGTTCTACCTGGCGTACTGCGAAGGCGGCTTTCGCGAGCGCTCGATCGGCGTGGCGCACCTGTTGATGGCCAAGCCGGGCCATCGCCGCGCCGCGTGGCTGCCGGGCCGGCCGGCATGAGCTTCTGGCTCAGCCTGATCGGCTACCAGGCCGTGTGGTTTGTCGCGGTGATCGGCGCGGGCCACGGGCTGGCGTGGCCGGGCGTGCTCGGCATGCTCGTCTACGCGCTGGTGCAGCTGGCTTGCGCCCGCAATGTGCGCGTCGATCTCGCCCTGATCGCCGCCGGGCTGGTGTTCGGTTTGCTGCTCGACGGCACGCTGAGCCGTAGCGGGCTGGCCCGCTACGCGGCCGGCTGGCCGAACCCGGCGCTGGCGCCGGGCTGGATTCTTGCGCTGTGGGTGACCTTCGCGCTGACCTTCAGCCAGTCCCTGCGCTACCTGCAGACGCGGCTGTGGCTGGCGGCGCTACTGGGATTGGTCGGCGGTCCGCTGGCCTATCTGGGTGCGGCGCGCGGCTGGCACGTAGTCATGTTCGCCGAGCCGGCATGGCGCGCCGTGCTGGCGCTGGCGCTCGGCTGGGCGCTGGCGACACCGGCGCTGGCGTGGCTGGCGCGCATCGGCAGCGACTCGTCGCCACCGCGATCGACAACGCGAGGAGCCTGCGCATGAACCCGTGGTGGCAACTGCTGATCGTGTGGCTGCTGGCCGCGCTGATGATGACGCTGGGCTGGCAACGGCAGCGCCGGCACAGCAACGCGGGCATCGTCGACGTGCTGTGGGCAGCAGGCGTGGGCGGCAGCGCCGTACTGCTGGCGACCACCGGCAGCGGCGCAGCGTGGACGCGGGTGGTGTTGGCGCTGCTCGGTGGCGCGTGGGGTTTGCGTTTGTCTGCACATCTCTGGCGTCGCGTGCGCGGCGAAGCGGAGGATGGCCGCTACCGCAACCTGCGCGCGCACTGGCAGGGCGCGCAGTGGAAGTTCTTTGCCTTCTTCCAGTTCCAGGCCTTCCTGATCGTGCTGTTCGCGCTACCGTTCGTGGCGGTGGCGCGCAACCCGCAGGCGTCCGTGCCGTGGCTGGCCGCGGCCGTTGCCCTCTGGCTGCTGGGCGTGCTCGGCGAGTCGATCGCCGACGCGCAGCTGGCGCGCTTCCGCGCCGATCCGGCCCACCGCGGCACGACCTGCCGCGACGGCCTGTGGCGGTATTCGCGCCATCCGAATTACTTCTTCGAATGGCTGCACTGGTTCGCCTACGTCTGCCTGGCGGTCGGTTCGCCGATCGGCTGGCTGGCGTGGTCCGGGCCGGCAGTCATGTACGTGTTCCTGCGCTGGATCAGCGGCGTGCCGTACACCGAGGCACAGGCGCTGCGCACGCGCGGAGCGGACTACCGCGACTACCAGCGCACCACGGCGCTGCTGATTCCATGGTTTCCCAGGAGGACCTCACGATGACCACCCCCGCTTCCACCGAGCTGGCCAGCGAACGCCCGGCGCCAGGCCTGCTGGGCATGGCCGAACGCGGCCGCATTCCCGACACGCTGTTGCGCCAGGGTATCCGGCGACTGTGCGCGCAACGCCTGCGCGAGGAACAGGCCGGCGGCCTCGACGCACAGGCCGCGCGGTATGCGCAGCGCATCGACATGCTGCGCCACAGTCCGGTGGCGATCCATACCGACGCGGCCAACGCGCAGCACTACGAATTGCCGCCGGCGTTCTTCGAGCTCTGCCTGGGCAAGCGCCTGAAGTATTCGGCCTGCTACTACCCTTGCGGCGACGAGTCGCTGGACCAGGCCGAGGAGGCGATGCTCAGGCTGTACGGCGAGCGCGCCCAGCTCGCCGATGGTCAGTCGATACTCGAACTCGGCTGCGGCTGGGGTTCGCTGACCCTGTGGATGGCCGAGCACTTTCCGAGTGCGCGGATCACCGCCGTATCCAACTCCGCCCCGCAGCGCCGGCACATCGAAGCGCAATGCCGCCGGCGCGGGCTGACCAACGTGCGCGTGATCACCTGCGACGTCAACGCGCTGCAACTCGATCCGGCGCAGTTCGATCGCTGCGTGTCGATCGAGATGTTCGAGCACATGCGCAACTACGAGACGCTGCTGGACCGCATCGCCGGCTGGCTGAAACCCGGCGGCAAACTGTTCGTGCACATCTTCGCGCACCGCACCGCGATGTATCCGTTCGAGACCGAGGGCGACGACAACTGGATGGGCCGCCACTTCTTCACCGGCGGGCTGATGCCGGCGTCCGACACCTTGCTGTGGTTCCAGTCCGCGCTGCACATCGAGCAGCGCTGGCATGTCGACGGCACGCACTACCAGCGCACCGCCAACCACTGGCTGGCCAACCAGGATGCGCACCACGACGAGGTGATGAAGGTGCTGGCGCAAGCCTACGGCGACAAGGCGGCGCCATTGTGGTTCCAGCGCTGGCGCATGTTCTGGATGTCGTGCGCCGAGCTGTTCGGCTACGCCGACGGGCAGCAGTGGCTGGTCGCGCATTACCGCTTCGTGCGCCCCGCGGTCGACGCCCGGCCATCCTTCGCCCCGGAGACGCCATGAAACTCCCGGCGACCCTGCTGCTGGCCTGCACCATGCTGTTCAACCTCAACGCCGGTGCCAGCGAACTGCCGCCGATCACGCCGGTGGCCCGCGTCGACCTGCCCCGCTTCATGGGCGACTGGTACGTGATCGCCACCATCCCCACCCGCTTCGAGAAGAACGCGTACGACGCGGTCGAGGTCTACGCGCTGAAGCCCGACGGCAACGTCGCCACCTCGTTCCACTTCCGCAACGGCAGCTTCGACGGCGAGCGCAAGGAGATCCACTCCACCGGCTTCGTCAGGCCCGACACCGGCAACGCGGTGTGGGGCGTGCAGGTGTTCTGGCCGCTGAAGGCGCAGTACATCGTGGCCTGGCTGAAGGACGACTACAGCCAGGTCATCGTGGCCCGCGACGCCCGTGATTACATGTGGGTGATGGCGCGCACGCCGACCATCGCCCAAGCCGACTACGACGCCCTGCTGGCGAGGGTGCGGGCGCTCGGCTATCCGATGGACAAGGTGCGCAAGGTGCCGCAGCAGGAACCGGCAGCCAGATCCGGCCGTTAGCCGCGCCGGACTTGCGCAGGCCATGCAGCACGGCGGCTCGACGGGGGTCGCGGCAAGCGGACCCGGAGTGGATCCGTGCGGGCGATGTAACCGATGCGCCTGCGGCAGCGAATGGAGTGACTGACACACTCGCCAGGACAGCAGCCGCCATGCCCGACATCGATCCCGCCGACGCTCCAATGACCCGCCATCGCTGGCCAGCCGTGCTGGCAATCGCCCTGATCGTGGGCGGCGTCGCGCTGGCCTTCGGCTGGATCGCCGGTTGGCTGACGCCGAACCGGCTGACTCCGCAACGTTTCACCAACGCCATCGAAAGCGGCAACGGGCAGATCTACCGGGGCTATCGTCGCGCGCATGCCAAGGGCATCTGCGTGGCCGGCTATTTCGAAGGCAACGGGCAAGGCGTGGCGCTGTCGAGCGCGCGGCTGTTTGCGCCGGTGCGCACGCCGTTCACCGGGCGCCTGTCGATCGCCGGCGGCGCGCCCTACGGGCTGGACGGCAAGGCGCGCGTGCGCAGCATGGCGCTGGAGTTGAACAGCGACGACGGCCAGCAGTGGCGCATGGCGATGAACAGCTTCCCGTTCTTCGGCGTGTCCACGGTGCCCGCGTTCTACGAGCAGACCCGCGCCAATGCCCCCGACCCCGCCACCGGCAAGCCCGATCCGGCGAAGCAGGCCGCCTTCGTCCGCGCCCATCCGGAATTCGCCCGCTTCGCCGCCTGGGCGAAGACCGCGCCGTGGTCGACCAGTTGGGCCAACACCACGTTCAACGGCGTCAACGCCTTCCGCTTCACCAATGACCGTGGCGAAGTGCGCAACGTGCGCTGGTCGATGCAGCCGCAGGCGGCCTTCGCGGCGATGACGCCAGAGCAGCGTGCTGCCGCCGACGGCAATTTCCTCAGCGAGGATCTACAGGCGCGACTGGCCCATGCGCCGCTGCGCTGGGACATGGTGGTGACCCTGGCGCAGCCCGGCGATCCCACGGCCGATCCGGCGCAGCCCTGGCCCCGGGATCGCCAGCACGTCACCGTCGGCACCGTGGTGATCGAAAGCAGCACGCCGCAGGCCACCGGCGCCTGCCGAGACATCAACTACGACCCGCTGGTGCTGCCGGCCGGCGTGCAGGGTTCGGACGATCCGATCCTGGCCGCCCGTTCGGCCGTCTATTCGGTGTCTTTCAACCGCCGCGAACACGACATCGCCAGCGGCAAGGCGGACACCGCCATCGGCAAGCCCGCCGCACCGGAGACCAGGCCATGAACGATCTTCATCCCGCCAGGCCCGCTCCGCGGCACTTCAACCTCACCGCGCGCGTGCTGCACTGGAGCATGGCGCTGGCGATCCTGGCCATGCTGTTCGTCGGCATCGGCATGGTCGCTTCGCTGAGCCTGCGCCCGACCCTGGTCAGCCTGCACCGGCCGCTGGGCATCGCGATCCTGCTGCTGGCGATCGTGCGGCTGGTGAACCGGCTGCGCCATCGCCCGCCGTCGCTGCCGGCCGACCTGCCCCGGGTGCAGGTGCTGGCGGCGAAGGCCTCGCACTGGCTGCTCTACGCGCTGATGTTCGCGATGCCGCTGATCGGCTGGTCGATGCTGTCTGCCGGCGGCTATCCGGTGACCATGTTCAAGGGTTTCAACCTGCCACCGATCATGCCCCACGACGCCAGCGTCTACGCCGCGTTGCGCGGCGCCCACACCTGGCTTGCCCTGCTGCTGTTCGCCACCGTGCTGCTGCACCTGGCCGCTGCGCTGTTCCATGCCTGGGTGCGGCGCGACGAGGTGTTCCCCAGCATGGCGCGCGGCGCATCACCGACGCCTGCGTCCATCGCGCCGGAGCCGGTCAGCGTGTCGCCACGGGACGAAGGCGGCAACGACGCGGACTCGTGACGGCTTCTAGCTCAACCGGCGCGCTGCACGGTTCGCAGCTTGCCGCTGTTGCCGCCGCCACAGAAGAACTGACCGCCGCCGTCCGACGCCAGTCCCGACACGCCGGTGCCGGCCGGCATCTCGAGGATTTCCAGCACCTCGCCGCTGCGCGGATCGATGCGGCGCAGTTCGCTTTCGTCGTTCTCCCAGGTGCCGTGCCAGAGTTCGCCGTCGGCCCAGCAGACACCGGTGACGAAACGGTTCGATTCGATGGTGCGCAGGATCGCGCCGGTGGCCGGATCGATCTGGTGGATCTGGCGCGCGCGGTACTGTCCCACCCACAACGAACCTTCGGCCCAGGCCAGCCCCGAGTCAGCACCACCACCGGGCGCGGGGATCGTGGCCAGCACCTGGCCGCTGTGCGGATCGATCTTCTGGATGCGGTCCTCGGCAAGCTGGAACAGGTGCTGGCCGTCGAACGCCGTTCCCGCATGGGCGACCACGTCGATCGAACGCAGCGTCTGGCCGCTCGCCGGATCGATCGCGTTCAACTTGTCGCCTGAGGCAAACCACACGTGCCGGCCGTCGTAGGTGACGCCATGCACGCCGTCGACGCCCGCAAAGGGGCCTTGTTCGCGGACGATTCGGGCGGCTGATCGTTTCATGCTGCTTCCTGATGGAGCCGTGGGAACCTGCTTCCGCGCCGTCACTCCTGCGAAGTCGGGAGGTGCTGCATCAACGGCGAAGCAGGTCATCCAGGGCGTGTTGTTGGGAGATCAAGGTGGATTCCCGCTTTCGCGGGAATGACGTCATGGGGGAGTTCCGGGATTCGTGGTTGGCGCGCCGGTCTATCTGATGTGTCTCGATGCAGACAGCCTAGTCGCCCTGCAGCGGCGCGGGGAGTAACAAGCTCGTCGGGAATCCGGGCACCGGCGGGCTCAGCCAGCGGCGCGCCCGCCCGCGGCCGAACGATTGCACCTTGCCGGCCGCTGCCAGCGCATCGAGCGCGCGTTGCACGCTGCGCTGACTGGCGCCCAGCGCCAGCGCCAGGGCCGAACTCGACCACGACTCGCCGTCGGCCAGCAGGGCGAGCACGTCCGCGTGGCGCTCGTCGAGCGGCGGCGCCAGCACGACGACCTGATCGGCCCGATGCGGCGCCAACGCAAAGCCGCGCTTCGTCGCGCCCACGCCGGCCAGTGCCTGCAGCTCGGTACGCAGCCGGCCCATTTCGACGCGCAGGCGTACCCGATGCGATTCGTCGGCGAACCTGGTGCGGAAGACCTCGGCGATGAGCGTGTCCCGCGACACGTCGCCCGGCCATGCCTGGCCCAGCAGGCGGACGATCGCGAATAGTACGGGCCGCCTCGCCAGCGCCACCCGCGTGCCGGACTGGCAGACGACGTGACGACAGGCGTCGATGACGAAGGCGTTCGATGCCAGCAACGCCTCAACGTCCTCCAGCCTGATCAGCCGTTCGCCGTCACGCGTGATCAGCCGCGCCGCGGGCGCGTCGAGCATGCGGGCAGCATCGTCGATCTCCGCCACCAGCGCAGGGATGCCGGCGTGGCGCGCGGCGTAGCTGGCCCGGGCCAGCGCCGCACGCGCCGGTTTCGTGCGCAGGCGGCGCAGGGCGATGCCGGCGTTGACCAGCTCGCGGGCCGCGCGCGAGGCCAGTGGCAGCGGCGCGGCATCGAATCCGGCCAGCGCCCGCTCGGCCTCGTCGAGGCGGCCGAGCAGAAGCAGGCGCCGCGCCGCGAGATAGCGCGCATGCGCCGCGTTCACCGGATCACCGTGCGCCTCCAGCATCGCCCGCGCGGCATCCAGCGCCTTCACCGGCCAGCCCAACTCGCGCGAGGCGAGCGCGATCTCGGCTTCGGCGATGACGCACTTCGCGCGGGCCACTGGCTCCCTCGCACCGAACGCGCGCGCCGCGCGCTGCACCAGCGCCTTCGCCCGCACGAAATCGCCGAGCTGCGCCATCGCGATGCCGCGCAGCGCCAGCGCGGGTGCATCGTCGCGCAAGGCGATCCGGTTCAGCGCGCCCAGCGGGTCGCCCGCCGCCAGCGCACGCGCCGCCGCCGTGATCAGCGAATCCATCGGACCGGAACCCATCGCGCCACGCTTGTCACTCCCACCCTTCGATGTCCCGTTTCTAATCTAGCCCACGATCCACCGGCAAGTCGCATCGATCCCCGAACGAATGCCGGAACTCATTGGGAGAACGCAATGACCATGCACACGACCGGAACCCGCGACGAATGGCTGGAGGCACGACTCGGCCTGCTCGATGCGGAAAAGGAGCTGACCCGACGCGGCGACGAAGTGGCCCGGCAACGCCAGACGTTGCCGTGGGTCAAGGTCGACAAGGCGTATCGCTTCGACACCGACGAAGGCAGCGCCTCGCTGGCCGACCTGTTCCGGGGCCGCTCGCAGCTCCTGGTCTACCACTTCATGTTCGGCACCGATTACAGCGCGGGCTGTCCCTCGTGCTCGTCGATTGCCGACGGCTTCGACGGCTTCGCCGTGCACCTGGCGAATCACGACGTGACCTTGTCGGCGGTATCGCGGGCACCACTCGCGAAACTGCAGGCGTACCGGCAGCGCATGGGCTGGCGTTTCCCCTGGGCGTCTTCGTCCGACGGCGACTTCAACTTCGACTTCAACGTCTCGTTCACCGAAGCAGAGCAGCGCGCCGGAGACATCGAATACAACTATCGGCGCGACGGCCACGCCATGGACGCGACCTCGGCCCCCGCGCCGGTCATCCAGATGGCCGCCAGCTGCGGCACCGATGCGCCCACCTACACGCGCGACCGGCCGGGCCTCAGCGCCTTCGTGCAGGAGGACGGCGTGATCTACCACACCTACTCCACCTACGCGCGCGGCCTGGACGGCCTGTGGGGCATGTACCAGTGGCTCGATCGCGCGCCGCTGGGGCGCAACGAGACCGGTGTGTGGTGGCGTCGCCATGACGAATACGGCAGCAAGTGAGCCGCCCCCGTGGATGCGCACAGCATGGGGATCGCTTCGACCCGGGCTTGCCGGACGAACCTCCCGCTGCGCTTTTTCGGCGTCGCCGCCCTGCTGTTTGCCGCCAGCGCCACGCTGACGATCACCGGCTGCACCGCCATGGCATCGATGGGCGAGTTGCCGATGCCCGGCGGCTGGACGCTGTCGATGGCGTGGATGCCGATGTGCGGCCAGGCCTGGCCCGACGTCGTGGCGGCGTTTCTCGGCATGTGGCTAGCGATGATGGTGGCGATGATGCTGCCGTCCCTGCTGCCGGTGTTGTGGCGCTCTCACGCAGCCATTGATAGGCCCGGTCATTCACCCGCGGGCCGGCTGATCGCACTGATGGGCGCGGCGTATTTCACGGTGTGGCTCGTGCTCGGCACCGGTGTCCTTGCGCTCGGTGCCCTGCTCGCCACCGTCGTGATGCAGTGGCCGGCGCTGGCGCGCGCCATGCCGATCGCGGCCGCCGCGGTCGTCCTCGCCGCCGGCGCGCTGCAGTTCACCGCGTGGAAAGCCCGCCATCTCGCCTGCTGCCGCGCGACGCCGGTCATCGCACCGCGGCTCGCCACAAGCTGGCGACATGGCCTGCGCCTGGGCCTGCATTGCAGCTGCAGTTGCGCCGGCCCGATGGCGATCCTGCTGGTCGGCGGGGTCATGGACTTGCGCATGATGGCGATCGTGACGATGGCGATCACCATCGAGCGCCTGGCCCCCGACGGAAGGCGTGCCGCGCGAACCGTCGGCACCGCGTTCGCCGTGGCGGGACTGCTGATGATGACGCACGCGGCCTGGCCGGGGTGAAACGATCCCGCCGCCGTGCGTGGGCATGCCGAACCACCCCCGATT
This sequence comes from Rhodanobacter sp. Root561, assembly GCF_001427365.1. Taxonomy (NCBI): domain Bacteria; kingdom Pseudomonadati; phylum Pseudomonadota; class Gammaproteobacteria; order Lysobacterales; family Rhodanobacteraceae; genus Rhodanobacter; species Rhodanobacter sp. Root561. The sequence goes on along the minus strand of NZ_LMGH01000001.1, from coordinate 336,939 downwards.
CCTATCTCCATCGCGGCTGGCTCGAAGACCGGTACCTCGACCTCTTCATCGGTGGCGACTCCCTCTTCGAAGCTCGCCTAGCTTGCACAGATTGTGAACGAAGGCTTCCCCCATGAACGTCTTGACGACCTGCCACTCACACCGACTGCGGAGAGTGGTTGGCGCACAGGCGCTAGCCGACGCCTGTCGCATGTCCTCTCAACCATGGAGTCACGACTCATGAACAACGATCGCATCAAAGGCAACTGGAAACAGCTGGCCGGAAAGATCAAGGCCCAGTGGGGCGACCTGACCGACGACGACCTGACCGTCGCCGAAGGCAATCAGGAGTATCTCGTCGGCAAGCTGCAGGAGCGCTATGGCATCGCCAGGGACGAGGCGGCCAGGCAGGTCAGGGATTTCGAAAACATGCTGTAGTCCCGGGAGGCGAAGTGCCGCACCGACGCGGCTACTCCTGGCTCGTCTCGCGCGGCACGTCCTGCGAGCCTTCCTCGCGGTCGCGGTACAGCGCGGCGCGCACCAGCAACATCAGGGTGATCGGCGTGGTCAGGGTGAGGAAGATGCCGATCAGGATCTCGTAGAAGATCGGGCGGCCGTGCAACACCGAGAAGCAGGTGATCGAGGCGGCCAGCATGAAGAACGTGCCCAGCGTGGTGCCCAGGGTGGGCGCGTGCACGCGCTGGTAGAAGTTCTTCAGGCGCAGCAGGCCGAGCGAGCCGACGAAGGCGAATAGCGCGCCGAGCAGCACCAGCACGGCGACGGTGATGGCCGCCCACGGCGGCAGGGCGTCGAGGTGGCTCATTCGATCACCTGCCCGCGCATCAGGAATTTCGACAGCGCCACGGTGCCGGCGAAACCGAGCAGGGCGATGATCAGGCCGGCCTCGACATACAGCATGCTGCCGCTGCGGATGCCGATGGTGAGCAGCAGGATCATCGCGTTGACGTACAGCGCGTCCAGCGCCAGCACGCGGTCCTGCGCGCGCGGGCCGCGGACCATGCGGATGATCGAGAAGCTCATCGCCAGCAGCAGCAACAGTTGCGCCGCGATGATGGCGACGTGGAGCAGGCCGTGGCTCATTGGAAGACCTCCAGCAGCAGGCGTTCGTAGCGTTGCTTGATGGTGTCGATCCAGCCCTGTTCGTCGACCAGGTCGAGCACGTGGATCAGCAGGATGTTGGCGGTGGAGTCGTAGTTCACCCAGATCGTGCCGGGTGTCGAGGTGATGATGCAGGCCAGCACGGCGAGGCCGTGGCGATCGGTCAGCGCCAGCGGGATCGCCACGAAACCGGAGTGCATGCCCCGTTCGCGGCGCAGGACGATCCGCGCCACGGCGAGGTTGGAGCGGAAGATGTCCAGCATCACGCGCGCGAACAGCAGGCCGAGCAGGTGCGGGTTGCGCACGCGCGCCTTTGGCGGGCGCAACAGGCCGAAGACCTTTGCCAGCGCGATGCCGAGCAGCGTGCCCAGCAGGATCGCGGCCGGCGCCACGCTCTGGTTGAGCAACAGCCAGATCACCAGCAGCAGCGCTGACAGGATCGGGTACGGCAGCCAGCGGCGGATCATGGCGCGGCCTCCGCCGATGGCAGCACTGCATGGATGTAACTGGCCGGCGCGTGCAGCTGGCTGGCGGTGTCGCGCAGGTAGCGCAGCGGCGACTCGACCAGCACGGTCAGCAGCAGGCACAGCCCCAGCAGGATCGCAATGGAAGCCGCTTCCGTGAGGCGCACCCTGGGGAAGATCCGCTCCGGCTCGACCCAGAAAATCTGGATGCCGGCGCGGCACAGCGCGATCACCGTGCACAAGCCGGCCACGATGATCAACGCAAACAGCACGACCGCGCCGGGTCGCGCGCTGTCTTCGAGCATCGGCGCCAGCAGCGCGAACTTGGCCAGGAAGCCGGACAGCGGCGGCAAGCCCGCCAGCAGCACCGCGCAGGCGGAGAAGCTCGACCCCAGCATCGCGATCGGGGCGCTGATCACCACCCGGCTCTCGTCTTCCTTCGCGTACAGGCTTTCGTTGGGCACGCTCTCGCCCACCTGCTCGTACGGCTCCAGGCTCAGCGTGTCGTCGGTGTCGTCGTCGCCGTCGGAGGCGAGCAGACCGGCGACCAGGAAGAACGCAGCGATCGCCAGGGTGGAGATCACCAGGTAGGCCAGCGCGCCGGTGGTCACGGCCGGCTGCTGCAGGCCGATCGCACCGAGCAGGGTGCCGGAGGAAATCACCACGTTGTAGCCGGCCAGCTTGGCCAGGTCGCGCGCGCCCAGCATGCCGACGATGCCGGCCACCACCGTGGCCACGCCGCCCCACAGCATCCAGTCGCTGCCGAAATGGGCGGAGGCGGGGCCCGCGTCGTCGCCGAACAGCAGCAGGCCCAGGCGCAACAGCACGTAGATGCCGACCTTGGTCATCAGCGCGAACATCGCCGCCACCGCCGGCGAGGCGGCGGCATACGTGCGCGGCAGCCAGAAGCCCAGCGGAAACATCGCGGTCTTGATCAGGAACGCCACGCCGAGGATCGCGGCGCCCGCGTGCAGCAGCGCGCGGGTACGCTCGGGCACGTGCGGGATCAGCTCGGCCAGCGCAGCCATGTTGAGCGTGCCGGTGACGCCGAAGATCAGGCTGACGCCGAGCAGGAACAGCATCGAGGCGGTCAGGTTGACCGCGATGTAGTGCAGCCCCGCGCTGACCCGCCGCGCGCCCGAACCGTGCAACGCCAGGCCGTACGACGCGGCCAGCAGCACCTCGAAGAACACGAACAGGTTGAACAGGTCGCCGGTGAGGAAGGCACCGTTCAAGCCCATCAGCAGGAACTGCAGCAGCGGCTGGAAATGGCTGCCGCGATGCTGCCAGCGGCCCAGCGCGTACGGCAGCACGGCCAGCGCCAGCACGCAGGTCAGCAGCACCATCAGGGCGGACAGCCGGTCGGCCACCAGCACGATGCCGAAGCGCGCCGGCCAGTCGCCGATGCGGTAGACCGCCGCCAGCGCACCGTCGGCGGACACCGCGAACATCAACGCGGCGGCGCAGGCGACCAGCGCCGCGCACGAGACGATGCTCAGCGCCAGCACCGTACGTCGCCGCTTCTCGCCGACCAGCAACTGCAGCGCGGCGACCAGCAGCGGCAGCAGGATCGGCGCGATGATCAGGTGGTTGCTCACGGCGTGCCGTCCTCGCCGTCGACGTGGTCGTTGCCGGTCAGCCCGCGCGAGGTCAGCAGCACCACCAGGAACAGCGCGGTGGTGGCAAAACCAATCACGATCGCGGTGAGCACCAGCGCCTGCGGCAGCGGGTCGGTGTATTGGGCGATGTCGCCGCCATGCAGCACCGGGTCGGCGCCGGTGCGCAGGCCGCCGATGGAGAAGATGAAAAGATTCACCGCGTAGGAGATCAGGGTCAGCCCGATGATCACCTGGAAGGTGCGCGGGCGCAGCAGCAGCCACACGCCGGAGGCAGCGAGGATGCCGATCGCGGCTGCCAGTACCAGTTCCATCAGCGCTCTCCTTCCGCGACGGGCGCGGGCGCCTGGCGCGGCCGGCGCAGCGACTGGTGCGCCAGCGCGATCAGCATCAGGATGGTGGTGCCCACCACCACCGCGAACACGCCAAGGTCGAACAGCAGCGCGGTGGCCAGCGGCACGCGGCCCAGCAGCGGCAGGTCGAGGTACTGGAAGTACGTGGTCATGAATGGACGTCCAAACGCCAGCGAGCCCAACCCGGTCAGCACCGCCAGCAACAGCCCCGCGCCGAGCCAGCGCACCGGCAGCACGCGCAGGCGGGTCTCCACCCAGCGCGCACCGCGGGCCATGTACAGCAGGATCAGCGCCACCGCCACGGTGATGCCGGCGACGAAGCCGCCGCCGGGCAGATCGTGGCCGCGCAGGAACAGGTGCAGGCCGAACAGCAGGATCACCGGCGACATCAGCTGGATGATCAGGCCGGGGATCATCAGATAGTCGGTCAGCGAATGATCGGCGGCGCGATCAGGCGCGGCCGCGTCCAGCGCCGTCTGCTGGCGTTGCTGCATTGGCGCGCCGATGCTCTCGGCAGCGGGGCGGAACCGTCGCAGCAAGGCGAACACGGTCAAGGCCACGATCGCCAGCACGCTGATCTCGCCCAGCGTGTCGAAGCCGCGGAAGTCGACCAGGATCACGTTGACCACGTTGTGGCCGCCGCCCTCGGTGTACGCGCGTTCGAGGAAGAAGCGCGAGATCGAATCGGCCACCGGATGGGTCATCGCCGCATAGGCCAGGCTGGCCACGCCCAGGCCGGCCACGATCGCGATCACCACGTCGCGGCGGCGACGGAAGCGCTGCCGGCGGCTTTCCACCGACAGCCCCTCGATCCGCTTGGGCAGCCAGCGCATGCCGAGCAGGATCAGGATCGTGGTGACCACTTCGACCAGCAACTGGGTCGCCGCCAGGTCCGGCGCCGACAGCCACACGAAGCTCACGCACGAGACCAGCCCCGCGCCGCCGGTGAGGATCAGCGCGGCGAGGCGATGGAACTTCGCCTGGCTGGCCGCGCCGATCGCGCAGGCCGCGCCCAGCAGCCACAGCAACGCGAACGCCGGGTCGATGCTGGACCAGCGCAGCTCCATGTCCAGCGAGGCGCCGGTCGCGGCCAGGGTGCCGGCCAGCAGCGCCAGCAGCACGATGCACAGCAATTGCGATTGCAGCCGCCGGCTCGGATAAAGCCGTTCGAGCCGCTGCGGCAGGTCGGCGGCCAGCACCGCCATCACCCGCTCGAAGATCCGCTTGCCGCTGAGCCGGCCGGTCAGCGGTGCCGACTCGCGCTCGGCGAAACGACGGCGCAGGCCCGCGAACAGCAGGCAGCCGGCCACGAAGGCGAACACGCTCATCAGCAGCGGGGTGGTCACGCCGTGCCACACCGCCAGGCTGTAGACCGGCAAGTCGCTGCCCAGCACCGAACCGGCCGCCGCCTGCAGGGTCGGTCCGATCACCCGCGCCGGCAGCACGCCCACCAGCAGGCAGGTCAGCGCCAGGAAGCCGATCGGGAAGCGCATCCACAACGGCGGCTCATGCGGCTGGCGCGGCAGCTCGGCCGGCGTGCGGCCGAAGAACACGCCGCGCACGAAGCGGATCGAATAAGTCACGCCGAACGCGCTGGCCGCCACCGCGATCACCACCGAGATCGCGTCCAGCAACGGACCCTGCCGCGCGGCCAGCGTCTCGGCGAAGAACATTTCCTTGGACAGGAAGCCGTTCAACAGCGGCACGCCCGCCATCGCCGCGCCGGCCACCAGCGCCAGCGTGGCGGTGATCGGCATGAACCGGCGCAGGCCGCCCAGCTTGCGCAGGTCGCGCGTGCCGGCCTCGTGGTCGACCGCGCCGGCGGCCATGAATAGCGAGGCCTTGAAGGTGGCGTGGTTGACGATGTGGAAGATCGCCGCCACCACGCCCAGCGCGCTGCCCAGCCCCACCAGCATGGTGATCAGGCCCAGGTGGCTGATCGTCGAATAGGCCAGCACGCCTTTCAGGTCCTGCTCGAACATCGCCGCGTACGCGCCCAGGATCAGGGTGACCAGGCCCACCCCGCCGACGATCCACGACCACTCCGCGGTGCCGCCCAGCACCGGCCAGAAGCGCACCAACAGGAACACGCCGGCCTTCACCATGGTGGCCGAATGCAGATACGCCGAGGCCGGTGTGGGCGCCGACATCGCCTGTGGCAGCCAGAAGTGGAACGGGAACTGCGCGCTCTTGGTGAACGCGCCCAGCAGGATCAGCAGCAGCGTGGGCGTGTACCACGGATGCGCGCGCACCGTGTCGCCTGCGGCGAGGATCGCGTCCAACTCGTAACTGCCCGCGATGTGGCCCAGCAGCAGCATGCCGCCGAACAGGCACAGGCCACCGCCGGAGGTGACGATCAGCGCCATCCGCGCACCGTCGCGCGCAGAAGGTCCGCGGTGCCAGTAGCCGATCAGCAGGAACGAGAACAGGCTGGTCATCTCCCAGAAGAACACCAGCTGGATCACGTTGCCCGACATCACGATGCCCAGCATCGAACCCATGAAGGCCAGCAGCAGCGCGAAGAAGCGCGCCAGCGGATCGTCGGGCGACATGTAGTAGCGGGCGTACAGGCCGACCAGCGCGCCGATGCCGCAGACCAGCAGCATCATCAGCCAGCTGAAGCCGTCGATCCGCAGCACCAGGTCCAGGCCCAGCCCCGGTGCCCACGGAATCACCTGGCGCAGCACGCCGCCGGCGAGGATCAACGGGGCCAGCCACAGGCAAAGCAGCAGGCCGAGCAGCGCAGTGGCGGTCATCAGCCACGCCGCCCGGTTGTGGCCGCGACCGCGCATCAGCCACGCCACCACGCTGGCCACGAAGGGCAGGCAGAGGATCAGGCTGGGCAGGTAGTGCGGCATCGGTCACGGGCTCCTGGGATTTGTCGGTGTCTCCGGCAAGAAACCCAGGCGGCGAAACCTGGCACTTCAAGAGCGTCCGCGCACCTGGGTCGCTGAAACCTCGGCGACAGCGGTGACCGCGGACAACGTTTCGGATCCGCCATGGCACTGCGCTCGACAAGCGCAGCCCCTCGAACGGGAATGACAGGATCGTTCGGGACTTGCTGCAGCGCGCGTCTCGCCCGCTGCCCCCGCAGTCTATCGCCCGGCGCGAACGACGGGCAATGCGGGCGGTCGCGGCGCGGCGTCGATTGTGCAATGGTCGACGCAATGCGCGTCGCGACGCATCGACCCGGCGGGAGATCGGACATGAGCGAACCCCTTGGCGCAACCCGGCCGGACTGGCTGCTGCTGGCCACCGACCTCGGCGCGGGCTGCGACCGCGCCATGGATCGCGCGGCGCAGCTGGCGCGGCAATGGCAGCTGCCGTTGTCGGTGGTGCATGCGACGCCGGCTGGCGCGGTGGACGCGTGGCCGACCTCCGCCCACGACGCGTCACCGAGGCAGCCACCGGAGCGGACGGCAGCGATCGAGCGGCAACTGCGCCAGGACCTGGGCGAGGACCTGCCCGGGCTGTCCATCCACGTGGCCGAAGGCGAGCCCGCCGACGTCATCCTGGAACTGGCCCGTCGCGAAGGTCATGGCCTGATCGTGCTGGGCTCCGACCGCGCGGGTTTCGCCGACGGCTCGCCGGGCCGTACCGCCGAACGGCTGGTGCGCGCCTCGCCAGCCTCCGTGCTGATCGTGAGGCAGCGGCCGCGTGGTGCGTACCGGCACCTCCTGGTGGGCACCGATTTCACCGTCGAATCGCGGGACGGGCTGCGTGCCGCCGCGTCGCTGTTTCCGCAGGCCCGCATCGTGCTGATGCACGCGCTGGACATTCCCTACCAGTCGCTCTGGCTCGATGCCGCGCGCCGCCAGGAATTCATCGAGATGGAGATGGCCACGGTCGCGGCCTTCCTGGCCGACAGCGACTTGCCCGAGGCGGCGCGCCAACGCATCCACCCGCTGGTCGAGCACGGCCATCCGGAAATCATGCTGCGCCAGTACGTGCTGGAGAAAGGCGCCGACCTCACCGTGATCGGCGCGTTCAATCGCGGCCTGGCCTTTCGCCTGCTGATCGGCGGCACCGCGCAACGGATCGTGCAGGCCGTGCCCGGCGACCTGCTGGTGGTGCGCGCGACGCCCGCCACCGGATAAACGCGGCCGGCTTCACTTGTCACGATGCGTGCACGCAGCCTGCACGCCCGGGCTTCGTACCATGCACGCGGGAATCCCCAGGATGGCCTGACCGGCCAAGCCTTCCCATCCGTTCCGCGACCCCGGAGAAAACAACATGACCCATCGACAGCCACGTCGGCTTCGCCGTGCCGGCGGGATGCTCGCCTTCGTCCCGCTGCTGCTCACCTGCCACGTCGCCAGCGCGCAGCAGTCGCCGGCACTGGATCGCGTCAGCGTCTGGCTGGGCGCCTACAGTGCCAACGCCGATACCACCATCGGCGCCAGCGACAAGAGCGGCCAGTACAACGGCGACTTCAATCTCGAAAAGGACCTGGGCTTTCCCGACCGCAAGACCGTGCCCCGTGCCCGGCTCGACTTCCTGGTCGGCGACAGCCAGGGATTCTCGCTGGACCACTACAGCGTCAATCGCACCCGCAGCAAGTCGCTGGCGCGCGACATCAGCTACGCCGGCAACGACTACAGCGCGGCGGCCACGGTGAAGGGCAAGCTCAACTTCGACTTCGGCAGCGCGTCCTGGCGCTGGTGGTTCGGCCACGGCAACGACGTGTTTGGCCTGGGCCTGGGCGGCGCCTACTACCGCGTGCACGCCAGCATCAGCGGCGAGGCCAGCGTCAACGGCGATCCCGTGGGCCAGGCCTCGTCCAGCACCACCGACAGCGCCTGGGCGCCGATGCTGCAGCTGGGCTGGCGACATGCGTTCAACGACCAGTGGCGCATGTACATCGACGCCGCCGGCGTGAAGAAGAACGGCGGCAACCTCAACGGACACATCGTCAACGCCGCGCTGGGCGTGGAGTATTTCCCGTGGAAGAACGTGGGCTTCGGCGCCGAATACGGCTACAGCCGCGTCGTGCTGCATCAGCGCAAGCACGACTACAACGCCAACCTCGACATGAAGCTCGACGGCCCCTCGCTGTTCGTGCGCTTCCGCTTCTGAGCGCTTTCACCGCGAGGTGATTCGGCGTGGCGTGGTCGCCTGACGACCACGCCACCTGCGAACGACCTGCTCCGCCTCATCCGATGGCGGCCCAGGTCAGTGGGAAACGCCGTCCCCGGACTGGGCAGCGGGCGTCGATGCGGTTCCGGCCACAGGTGCGCCGTCGGCCGGAACATCCGCGGCGGACGTCGGCAGGATCAGCTCGGGATTGTCCTGCTGCGCTTCCAGCTGGCGGATGTTCTGTTGCACAGTGGTGAGCTGGTTGCTGGTGGCGCGAAGATCGCTGCTGAGCGATACCGCCTGCTGCCTGGCCTGCTGCTGCAACGCCGCCACTTGCTGGGCCTGCTGCTGCCTGCGCGCCGCGTCCTGACGCAGCGTCGACAGGCGCTGCTCGTTCAGTGCGACCATCTGCTCGGCGTATTTCTTGCCGGCCTGCAGGCGCAGGGCGTCGATGTCGACCTGGGCCAGCTTTTCGGTCTGGGCGGCAAAGGTCCGGTAGATGCTGTCGGCATCCTTCTCCGAATCGGTGCGTATGACGCGCCAGAAGGCCTTGTCGTGGAACAGCGCAACGAAATAGGTCAGCTTGTCCGCCTGGAACAACAGACTGGCGCCATAGGTGCCGTTGTAGGTGGTGCGCAGCTCGGTGAGCTGATGGCTGTCCATCAGTTCGCGCAGGTAGCTCACCGTGCTGCCCGCAGCATCCCCCTGCGCGGCGGTGACGTCGCTGGTGTGCGCCTGCGGTGGCTGCGCAGCCTGCACCCCGCCCGAGAGCGCGATGAGGGCAAGCGTGACCAGCGGCATGCGAAGGCCACGCGCAACCGCGCTGCGAATCATTGAGTTCATCCCCTCATCCTTCGTGTTGGCGTATCAGTGATTTGCCGATGCCGGCCCGACAAGCCCGCATACCGGAATCCATGCAGTCTAAATGCAGCTCTCGACCGGTCAAGGGCCGTCGTCGTGGACGAATGTTCATCTCAAAACACCAGTTGCACGCCGTGCTGGCAGTCGAGGTCACGCAGGTTGACCCGGGCGGTGCCGATCTCGATGCCAAGCGTTTGCAACAGCGGGCCGACCAGGGCAGTGTCCAGCGCATCGAACAACGGCGACAGCACCGGCTGCAGCACCGTGGTCAGCCCCGACAGCAGTTGGCCGAGGTTGATGCCGAGCGGGACGCCCAGCAAGGTGTCGTCGGTCTTCAGGTTGGTCGAGCCAAGCAGGCTGGTGATCACGGCCCCCAATTGTGGAGCTTGTGTTGCCGAGGGCGGCGGCCACGTCATGCCCGGCTGACCGGCCACCGGGGTGGCCGGGTCGACGGCGAAGGTGTGCGCATACGGTGCCACGGTGACCAGCGAAACGCTGGACGACAGGTTCAGCGTGGCCACCGGCACGCCCAGGAGATTGACATTCACCAGTGGCGCCGTCTTGAGTCCGGCAACGATCGCTGCCCAGCTTTCGTTCCTGTTGATGACGGGATCGTCCGTCGGCGCACCCACAAGCGCATTCAGCACACCCGGTGAGGTGGTGATCGTCACGTTGTCGGTGCTTCCGCCGGCCCCGTTCGACACGCCACAATCGAGTGCCGTGATGGTCGCCTCGGCAGGTGCGACCTCCAGGTAGAGCGGCACCTGGGTCAACGACTCGTTCCCGCCAAGCGCGGTGTCAAGCGCAGAGACCTTCAGGCCAAGGCGGACCTGGGCCGTGCGTGCGGTGGCGCCCACGCCGCCGACGCCGATCTGCGGCGGTTCGATCACGCTCAGCGTCAGCGTCACGTTCGCCACGCCCGGGACGTCGATGCTGGCAGCCGGCAGCGCCACCGCGTTCCTGCCATCGGCGGCGAGCAGCACGGCATTGAGCACGTCCAGCGCGTTGGCCTCGGCATCCAACGCGGCATCGGGATCGTCGGTATCCGCATGGACGTCGAGAATGTCGCCCAGGCTCACCGGGACATTGCCCAGCTGGGCTTCGATGACCGCAATCTGCTGCTGGACGAAACCGAGATCGACATTGGCCGCGTCCGGCCCCTGGCTCAACACCTGCACGTAGGCGTCCAGAAACTGGCTAATGGTCACCTGGGTCGCCAGCACTCCATCGACCGTGCCCACATCCGGCGCCAGCAGGTCCTTCAGCCCAAGCAGCGAGACGCGCGCGTTGGCTATGCCGTTATAGCTGAGCAGTTGCAGGCCCAGCGAGGTACCCAGCGAACTTCCGAGCAGGCTCTGCAATGCCGCGTTCGTATTGAGGTCGAGCAGACTGGAACCCACCGAGAAGACCGCTATGGGCGGCCCACGCTTCGCCGCGACGGCCGTCGCGGCCACGCCGGAATAATGGGCAAAGCCCAGGAACGGAACCAGCGACCTGCGCGCTTCCACGCGGGTGGCGTTGACCGGTTGCGTGGTACTCGCCGCGCCAAAGTGCTGTTCGCCGGGCAGCGTCGGGTCCCAGTGACCGCAGGTGGCCACCACCGAACCGGCGAAGCCGTTGTCCGCAAGCGCATTGCCCGAGGCAGCCGCGTTGCCACTGTTGTCGGCGCTGCAGGTGTCGAGCCTTTGCGCACCGGCAAGCGCGGCGAGGTCGGCGACCTTTTGCGTATCGCGACGCGCCCAGTACAGATAGCCGACCTCGATCAGCCCCAGCATGCTGACCAGGCCCAGGAGGAGGAACAGCATGGTCACAGCCATCGAGCCGCGCTGAAAGCGAGCGACTCGCCCGCCGGCGCGCAACCGCCCGGCACCGACCCCGCCACGTCTTTCGACGGCCGCACGCATCAGCGGCTACTTCCCTTCATCGCCGTGTTTGCCGATGGTTGCCTCGTAGAACTCGGGAATGTCATGGTTGAAGCTGCGCCGATAGCGCCGGTAGGCGAGGGTTGCCTCATCGCCGAGCATGGGCAGGGATTGGCCGGGCCGACGGGCGTCCACCTGCATCTGCAACAAGCTGCGAGTGACATCGCCGATCTCGTTGGCGGGCTGCCCGGCCAGCCCCGTTTCGTCACCCGTCGTGGCCACCGGGTCATCCGCACCGACCACGGTCGGAGTGACCGGCGGCTGATGGTCCGATACCTGGCGCAGCGGTCCAGCCGCGGAAGCCTGCGGCGCGGGTTGCACAGGCGTCGATGGATCTCCGCCCATCATCTGCCCGGTCAACGGGCGCTGCTGGGCACAGGCCGCGCTGGTCACCAACAGCAGCAACGACATCATCCAGCCTGCCTGCATCGCGTTCATTCGCGCCTTCATGGATTCACCTCGTTTGGCGTGGACGCTGCGCCGAACCGCTCCAGCATGGAATCGGGCACACCGATGATCTGGTTGGAATCAGGCAAGCCTGAAGGGACCGCCGTGCGGCGGTCGGTCGTCCGTGGTGCCGCAACCTTCGCCGAAGAGGCGACGTCATGGCGCCGTGCGGGTATCTCCGCGGCAAGCCGCATGATCTGCTCGCGCGCGGGCTGTGGCAGGTCGGCCTGTTGCATCGTGTCGTCGGCACGCGCCGCTTCGCCATTGAGCAGCATCCACAGCACCAGGTTGGAGATCGCCTTGACGCTTTCCGGCGCCAGTTCCGCCGCCTTGGCGAGTGGTTCGCGTGCCTGCACCAGCTGCCCCGTGCGCAGACGTTCGAAGCCGAGGTCACCGAGATAACCGGGATTGACCGGATCCAGTTGCACGGCGCGCGACAATGCGTGCTCGGCCAGGTCGCTTCGGTCTTCGCTGGCCGCAATCAAACCGAGACCATGCCAGGCAGACGCTGCCTGATCGGTATCGAGCAGCTTCTGATAGACGGCTCGCGCCGCATCCGTCTGCCCGGTGGAGCGAAGCGCATCGCCTTGCAACTGCCGCAGTGCGGGCGGATTGCCGTAGCGCTGCCGAAAAGCCTCGATGTTGGCCAGCGAGGCGTAATAGGAGCCCTGCTTCTGCATTTGGCGGATCAGGTCCAGGTACATGCCGCTGCTGCTCTTGCCCGGTTTCGGCGCAGGACCGATGTCCGGCTGGAGATGGTTGATGTAGCCGCTGCGGGGCGCGCATGCCGCGAGCAGGCAGGCGCCGCCCAGTACAGCTGCAACAGCCAGCCGCCGGATCGCGGAACGGGACAACGGAAAGCGATACGCGTTCGTCATGCTTTTCATCCTTTCAGCCTGACCATTGTCTCGATCAGCGAGATCGCCGCTGGCCCCGCCAGCACCAGCATCAGTGCCGGCAGCAGGGTGAGCATCATCACCACCGTCATCTTCACCGAGAGCTTGCCCACCTTCTCCTTCATCTTCATCTTGCGTTGCTCGCGCAGGCGTTCGGCAAATTGGCGCAGCGGTTCCTGCACGGCGCCGCCATGCTGGTGCACCTGCAGGATGATCTGCACCAGGCTTTTCAGATCCTCGTTGTCGAAGGACTCGGCCAGACGATGCAACGACTGATCGCGCGAGCGCCCGTGCATGTAGTTGATGTTCGCATCGCGGATCTCGCGGCCGAGTATCGGCAGCACGGGATGAAAGCGCTCGGCCAGCATCTGCAGGCTCTGGTCCATGCTGAAGCCGATGCCCTGCAGCAGCCGCAGCAAGTCGATCAGCAGTGGCAGCTCGTTCTCGACGCGCCGGCGCAGCTCCGATGCCCAACTGCTCAGCAGGAATTTCGGCAACAACACGCCGATGGCCAGTGCGGCCAGCAAGGCGGTGACGGCCTTGACGCCGGTTGGCCGCATCCAGATGGCCACCAGCACGGGCAGCAGCAAGGCCATCACCAGTCGCAGGCCCAGGAACAGCGCACGCCCGGATACCGTATTGCGATTGGCCTGATCCAGCAGCAGGCGATCTTCGGCGGTGAGCAGCGCCTTGCCCAGCTGACGGTTCTCGAAATGGCGGCCGACCGACTCCAGCCACTGCACAACTGCGCCCCACCAGTTCCTGACTGACGTGGCGTGTGGACCGTCCTCCACCATCCGTCGCTGCACGCGCGCCAATGCCCGGTCGATCGCGTGTGCCTGCTGCTCTTCTTCCCTCACACGCTGGATCAGACTCACGCCGAGCAAGGCGATTCCCAGTGCCAGAGCAAATACCGCTGATGCGATGAACCATCCTGCCGTCATCACCCGTCCTCCCTCTTCGTCACAGCGATCTGGCCAGTCGATACAACAGGAAGCCTCCGAGCAATTCCAGCGCCAGCGCGGCAAGCAGAATCCGGTGTCCCAGGGCATGGCTGAACATCGGACCGAAAAAGGCCGGGTTGAGCAGGGTCATGAGGACCGACACGATCACCGGCAGCAGGCCCAGTACCCACGCGGACATGCGCGTCTCGGCGGTGATTGCGTGCAGTTCCTGCTGGGCATGTGCCAGATCGCGCATGAAGTCGCTCATTCGTTGCAGGATGTGATCCGCGCGTCCGCCCATACGTACCGCGGTACCCAGCACGACATGCAACAGGTCCATGGCTTCCAGCCGATAGGGCCGCGCCGCCAACTGCAGTGCGTAGTCCAGTTCCTGACCGGATCGCACCGAAAGCATGGTGCGATCGAGCACGGCACGCAGCGGCATCTGCACCGAAAGGGCGGCCGTCTGGAACGCCATCGGCAGGCTGTTGCCGATGCTGGCCAGACGCACCATCGCGTCGAGGAAGTCAGGCAATTGCCGGATCAGCTGCTTGCGCTGCTTGTCGATGCGCGAGCGCAGCCACAGCCATGCCAGCACCAGGTACACGACGAGCAGCACCGGGACGGCCCATGCGGTACCCAGGCGCCACGCGCCCAGTGCCACCAGCACCACCGCGGGCACCCCCAGAAATACCGGCATCGTCCAGCCGACCGGCAAACCGGCCCGTAGACATAACGGGTCGGTGACCAGACCCTCCCGAGGCGCTGTCCTGGCAACGGTGACGGGACTGACCGACGACGGCGCCGTTCCGGTCAGCGCCTTCTCGATCGCCGCAAAACTCTTCCGCTGCTGCTGGCGCAACGGACTGCCCCACCACAACTCGATCGCCCCGGCCAACAGCAACGAGATGGCACTGAACAACACCAGCATCAACGCGACGTTCATCGCGGCCACCCCTCCTGGCGCTGGGATTCCATCACGGCGTCCTGCAGGAACTGGCGGAACGGCTCCAGCTTGCGCGTGTTGGGATGGAAGCCGAGTCCCGGCCAGCGATCCTGTTCCTTGCCGTCGCTGCCGACACGGGTTTCGTGGCGATACATCTCCTGGGTGGTGATGATCTTGTCGCTCACCCCGGTCACTTCGGTGACCGAGGTGATCACGCGGCGTCCGCTGCTCAGTCGGGCGATCTGGACGACGAAATCGATGGCGCTGGCGATCTGGCGGCGCAGACTGTCCTCGCTGCCCTGGAAGCCGGCAAAGCCCACCAGCATCTCCAGCCGGTACAACGCGTCGCGCGGCGAGTTGGCATGGACGGTGGACATCGATCCGTCATGACCGGTGTTCATTGCCTGGAGCATTTCCAGCACCTCGGCGCCGCGCACCTCGCCGACCACGATGCGGTCGGGGCGCATGCGCAGGCTGTTGCGGACCAGTTCGCGGATGCCGACGGCGCCGCCGCCGTCGAAGCCACCGAGCCGGCTTTCCAGGCGCACCACATGAGGATGACTCAGCGACAGTTCCGCGGTGTCCTCGATGGTGATCACGCGTTCCGCATCGGGGATGAAACTGGCCAGCGCGTTCAGCAGCGAGGTCTTGCCCGAACTGGTGCCGCCGGAGATCAGGATGTTGCAGCGACTTGCCACCGCGGCCTGCAGCAGGGCATGGATCGAGCGATCGAAGGTGCCGTTGCCGACCAGTTGCTCCGGCGTGAACGGATCCTGCCGGAACTTGCGGATCGACACGGTGGGGCCGGTCACCGACAGCGGCTCGATGATGGCGTTCAGTCGCCCGCCATTGGCCAGGCGTGCGTCGACCATCGGATTGGCTTCGTCCAGCCGCCGACCGAGCGGCGCCAGTATCCGCCGCACGATGCGCACGACATGCCGGTTGTCGCTGAAGCGGACGGGTTCGCGCTGCAGGATGCCGTGCCGCGAGGCATATACGTTCTCATAGCCATTGACGAGGATGTCCTCGACCTCGCCATCGGCGAGCAGGTCGTCCAGCGGCCCGAACCCGGTGACCTCCTTCACCAGCGCGACCGCCACCTTGTGCATTTCCGACTCGTTGACCGGTATCCGCCATTCCTGCACGAAGGTGGCCGTCTCGATGCTCACGTATTTTGCTGCCGTCTCGTGCGACCACGAAGCGACGTCGAGGTGCTGGTCCTCGATCCGGTTGAGCAGAAACTCGTGCGCCGCCGAAAGGACGTCGTGAAACTGCTGCGTCTGTTCGAACGGTGTTACCTGGTCGTCCATCGGAAACCTCCCAGATGGGGCAATAGCCGTTTCCAGCCGGTCAAAGCCGGCGTACCGGCAGAACCCACCTGCATCTTTTCGAGCAGGGGTCGCAGTGCGCGCACATATGGATCCCGCGAAGCGACCTGATGCAGCAGCTGGCCGCGGTTGGTACAGCCGCGCAGGGCGCGGGTGCGCTCCGGCAAGGTGGCCAGCAGAGGCAACTTGAACCGGTCGGCCAGTTGCGTGGCGCTGGCTCCCTCGTACTCGCCGTAGCGGTTGATGATCAGCGACAGTCGGCCATCGCGCAGCCCGAGCCGCTCCAGTTCGCGCAAGGTGGCGTCCAGCGATACCAGCGACCCAATGCCCTGGTCGGCCACCAGCCAGATCTGCCCGGCACTGCGCAGCAGCGGCAACGGTGCCGCGCCGACAGGCAGGCCACCGAGATCGCAGAGCAGCAGGCCGAAGTGATCACGCAAGCGGTCGATCAGCATCCCGGCTTCGGTATCCACAGCCTGTGTTCCGCTGGCTTCCGCCGCCTGTGAAAGCAGCGCCAGGCCACTCGAATGATGCGCAAGCGCGGTCCGGATCAGGATGGGGTCAATCCGCCTCGCGCTGCGCAAGGCGTCGTCGTAGTGAAAATCGCCATCCACGCCGAGGTAGAGCGCGACATCGCCGAAAGGACGACCAAGGTCGAGCAGCAATACCTGGCTTGACGCTTCACCGACCTCCGACTTTGCCGGCTCCGGCCCGGAGGCCATCGCCAGCGCCCCCAGGTGAGCTACCAGGGTGCTGGTGCCGACGCCGGGCCTGACGCCAAGCACCACCACAACCTGTCCCGGCGCCCGCACCGGGATGGTCCGCGTGCGGGCCATGCGGGCCAGCTCGGCCTGACTCTGCACGCGCGCGAGCAGATGGCGCAGCTCTTCATCCGTGGCATCCAGGTCCAGGAAGTCGCGCACGCCGGCACGCAGTGCCGCCAGCACGCCCGTGGCGCGATCCATGCCTGTGGAACCCACGCCGACCAGCGGCAAATCCGGCGCGTGCACGATCAATCGACGCGCCAGCGTTGATGATTCCTCGGCCGCGTCCAGCGAATAGTCCAGCAACACCAGACCTGACGAAGTTGCGGGTGGCAACTCGTCGGTCAGCGCGGATGGCCCACGGTCTATCCAGTGAACGGTGGCGAAATTCCGCAGCCTGGCGGAAAGGCGCTGCGCGCGCTTTTGATCCGGCGAGTAGAACTGCAGATCCACTCCGGGCTCCGGCTTTCCGAGAAGTGACGACGAGGCGGATACGTGCATGTCCATGGCCTGCGGTCAGCGTGAGAAGCCCGGCAATTGATCCGCACCGGCAGGATTGAGCAGGAAGGAACCCCATACCGGCAGGTTGCGCCGGACTTCCCGCTGGCCCGGCAGCGGCAGGTGGGTCCCTGGCGCGAAGGGCTTGATGATGTGCGGCGTGACGATGATCACCAGCTCCTTGTCCTGGCGGCTGTAGCTGACGTCACGGAAGAACGCGCCGAGTATCGGTATGTCGCCCAGCAACGGAATCTTGTTGACCTTGCTCATGACCTGCTGGCTCACCAGGCCGCCGATCACGAACGTCTCGCCGTCGCCCAGTTCCACGGTGGTGTCGGCACGACGCGTGCTGATCGCCGGTACCGATACGCCGTTGAACACCACCGCGTTGGCGTAGTCCAGCTCGCTCGCCTCCGGCGCCACCTTCAGGGCAATCCGGCCGGGGGAAAGTACCGTCGGCGTCACGGTGAGACCGATGCCAAACGACTTGAATACGATGGTGGTGGCGCCCAGACCCTGCGGTTCGGGGATCGGCAACTCGCCGCCGGCAAGAAAGCTCGCGCTCTGACCCGACAGCGCCACCAGGGTGGGCTCGGCCAGCACCCGGGCGAGCCCGTCGCTCTTGAGCAGGTCAAGGCTGGCATTCCACTGTCCGGTAGCCGAGTGGGCAACCAGGCTGAACGCAGAGGAGAGCACTCCGCCAGATGAGGTATTCGAGCTGCTGCTCGGACCGCTTATCCCATAGCTGAAACCATTGTTGATGTTCTGGAAGTTCAGCCCGAACTGGTTCAGCGTCGTCTTGTCGAACTCGACCACCTTCACATCGACCTGCACCACCCCGCCACTGGCGATGGTCGAGGTATCGACCACGTCGCCTTTGGCACCCACGGCGATGCCGGCCGCGTCGATCGCCCGCTGATGATCGAGCATGTCCGGGGCACTGCCCTGCAACATCGCAGCGCCATCGTGCACGGTGAGCCCGACGCCAGCACCATCCTGCAGCTGTGCCTGCAGGGCGCTGCGTACACGCACCAGCAGACGCTGCGGTTCGGGCTGGCCGCGGTGCCAGAGCAGCAAGGTGGTCTGGCCGGGCTGCTTGCCGATCAGCAGTGCCTCATGCCGTCCCTTCAGCATCATGAGGTCGGCCACGGCGGGATCGGCGATGGCCACCCGCTCCAGATCGGCCGGCAGATGCCACGGTCGCTGTTCATGGGTCTGCAAGTCCATCCCGGCCGCCGCTGCAGCCGCGTTCGATGACACCTGCCAGGACAATGCCAGCACCAGGCCCGCCACCATCCACGGTCGTGCCGAGCCTGCGGCTCGCGAAAGGAAAGTCATGCACAGCCTCGGCGTCTTCATGGGAGATCCTTCCGTGTGTCCCGTGCGGGTTCGCTCGCATAACCACGGATGATTTCGAGGCCCGTTGGTCGTTCGTGACGGTAGGGCCGCGAGCGCGCCCCCGAAACGGTCAGACCAGCCAGCCCCGGGCCGTTGATGCCCGCGTAGGCGCGGTTTTCCGGCTGACCAAGCGCCTGATGCTGGTCGGCGTCAAGATCGGGACGCGCGGCAAGCACGCCACCCGGTTGTTCGAAGAGTTGGCGATCCGCCTGACTGTCGTCACCGGCCGGCCGCAATGCCAGCGCAAGCCTGCCGTTCTGCACGCCGAGCAGCAAACGGTCTGCATCCTCGAGCGGCACGGCGAGTACCGCGGTGCGGGGCGCCGCCGGCGGGCCTTCCCGCCTCGACAGGGAGACCTGCTTTTCAGCACGGCCTGCGCCCTTGCTGTCGTCACCAGCGGCAGCGTCGCTCGCGACGACCCGCGGGTGCGGAAGATTCTGATCACCGTACGCCAGCACGCGCAGGTGCGACAGCAACAACCGGGTCTGCGTTCCGTCGACGATTTGCTTCCCGAGGCTGGTCACCGGCGGCGGCTTGAGACTCAGGAACACATCCACGTAGTCGCCGGGCAGCACGCGGTTTCCAACGCCGGCCTGCTCGTCCACCGGCACGGCCAGCGCACGCTCACCCGGCTTCAGGAGCTTGGCCATTCCCTGGACAAGGAATGTGTCCGTCACCGTCATGCCGGCGGGAATGTCGATGCGCGGAACACTTCCTGCCAGCTCTGCGACGTCGGCGAAACTGCCCGAGGGTCGCTGCATCTGCTTCACCACGCGCAGTTCCTCGCGATGGATGATCACGCCCTCCTTCAACGTCTCCGCCGCGACCACCACATCGAACCCCTGCTGCGAAGCCGCGGTCGTCATGGCAGGCCGGGGCGCCGAAGTGTTGACCGAAGGCTGTCTTGACGCGCGGCGACCGAGGCCGAACGCCACGATGGCCAGCACGATCGCGATCGCAACCAGAGCCAGGGCAGCAACGCGGGTGATCCTTTGCATCGAATGCCTCCTGATGGCCGTGACGGATATTCAGCTGCCCACGCTGTCGAGGTGCACGACGGCGGAACTGGTTATGGTCTTGCCCAGCACCCAGCCATAGACGGTGACCGTGCCGGGAATGAGCGGGTGGGCGTCGTAATCGAAGCTGGTGACCACCTGCACGCACTGGGCGCCACCGGCGGGGCAACTGATGGCCGTGATGGCGATGGGCGACGTATTCCCCGGCGTGCTGCAATCGGGAGTCTCGCCGGAAAAGGCCAGCAGCCACTGCATGGACTCCTTCGCCGCCAGACACGCCGACACCTCGCGTTCGGCGATCGAACCATGGACGCCGAAGCGCAGAGCCGCGCGCGCCCCTTCGGAGGCTGCCAGTGTCAGCGACTGCTTCGCTGCGAAGATCAGTACGCCCGACACCGTCAACAGCAGCAACGGAAGCACACCCAGAAGAAAGATGAGTGCAAACTCCACCGCCATCGCGCCGCGCTGCCGCGACTTCCGGCCGTGGCGGCAAGCCAGGGCCCTGGTCGGCGCACGGGGGCGGAAGGGAGCTCCCTGGCAGGTCATCCGGATCACCAGTGCACGACGTTGGGCGCGTACAGCGTGAACAGGGCGCCGATCGCCATGTAAGCCGCATAGGGAATTCCCTTGCGCCCCTGGCGAGCCGTCATCACTCGTTGCCAGAGTCGCGATTCGCGCGACATCGTCTGCACCATCGCGACCGGTCCCGACGCCAGGGGGGTCTTCTGCCGCGCCACCGTGATGACGATGGCATGCATACCGCCGAGCAGACTCGCAATGATCCATATCGGCAGCAACGCCTCACCGCCGAGCAGGAAGCCGAGCGTCGCGAAGAATTTCACGTCACCCGCCCCCATCCAACCAACGATGTAGAAAGGCAGCAACGCACCCAGTCCGATCAGCAAACCCGCCAGCGACGGCCAAGGCGGACCAGCCGTACCTCGTGCCCACGACCACAACAGCCAGCCGCCGGCCGACAGCAACGCCAGCAGCAGCCAGGCATTGCGTACCCGGTGTGCGTACAGATCGCTGAAGATGGTCAGCCCGCACAGCATGACGATCAGTGCTTGCAGAGGTTCGGACATCTACGGACTCCTGATCCCTGGTCCGGGAGACAACGGATGGTGGTTAGCTGCAAGCGACACGCAACTTGGTCGTGCCTCGTCACCATCCGCGGCCTCACGGGAGTTGCCGCGCGAAGAGAACCTACGCCGTGGCGGAATCCACCGCCGCGCTGAGTGCCGTCATGATCTTGGTGAATACCCCGGAGATGCCCGGTCCGAACACGGAAACCAGCAGGGTGGCAATGAGCGCCGCAAGAATCCCGTATTCCAATGCCGTGATGCCGTCCTCTTCGCGCAGAAACTCTCTGACCGATACGTTCATGACTGATCCCTCATGGAGCACCAGGCTCCTCACGTTGCCAACGATCCCGGATGATGCCCACTCGGTGACACACCGTCCGGGTTGCCCGAGAGCCTCGACGAAAGTCGCCACGGCCCTGAATCGCGTGATCGAGGACTCCGCTCCCGCGCCTGCATGCGGTGCTCGGGTTCTGGAGGGTGGCGTGAGCGCGATTGATCTGCGCGAATCGGGCGGCGAGTCGGATCGTCTGGCCGGAGATGGTGTCGATCACGTCAGGACGTGACCGCGAGCCTTGCCTGCCAATCCGATCCTTCGCGACGACGAGCCCCCTTTGACCCGATGTCGAATTCCTGCGAACAACGACCTCGGATTTGATTCTTTCGTCATTGCCGTTCGTGAGGTGCACAAAAACGGCATCTGCTGAAAGCCTTGCCGAAAACGTGCAATCCCCGGAAACAGCAACGGATGGAAGAACCCGACAACGAGTCGTCGACATGGACCGGCGATTTCTGCGGTGCGCGGAAAAGCGATAAAACCGGCCAGGACGCCCCGGCTTCGCCCGCCGCCCGGTCGAGGCGGATTCCGCTGCTAGATGAGCTCCAGCAGAAGCGCCTTGGCGACCGCCTGCGTCTTGTTGACGGCATTGAGCTTCGCCAGACTGCTGGAGATATGAAACGTCACGGTCCGTCCGGAAATGCCGAGAATGGACCCCACTTCGTCGGCGGTCTTACCCGCCGCGGTCCAGCGCAGAACTTCACGTTCGCGCAGGGTAAGTTCCTGCTCCAGCGGCTGCGGCCCACCCGGCCCCGCTGCACTGATCAGGCCATGTACCAGATGGGATAGCCACACCAGTTTCATTTCCGTGAGAGCCAGCTCGGACTCGGTCACTGGTTGCTGAGACCGGGCCAGGGAAAGCATGCCAGCCGTGCCGTGCATGCCTTGCGTGCTCAACGCCCAACCGTGCCGTATGCCATGGGCGCGGGCTTCCTCCCAGAAACCTCGCTGTCCAGGCAGGCTTTCGTCACTCCAGACAACCGGCGAAGGATCGCGCGCCACCCGCTGCAGCAGCGGGTCAATCTCGAGATAGTCATGCGAGAAGTAGTGGTCCAGCCAACGCCTGGGGTAGGTGCTCGACCAGCTGACCTGGGGGCTTCCAATCGGAAAGGGAATGCGCATGACATAGGAGCAGTATTCGAATCCGAGCTGCCCGACAATGACCGCAAGCTCTTGAACGACGTCACCGACGGAGCCCGTCGTTGACGTCAATCGGGCCAGACAATCTTCACGCCACCCTTTCACTGCTGTGACTCCTGTCAATCTGCAGAATCTGACAGCTGGCTTCCGCGGTTTGGTATGGATAGGTTATGCATGGCTGCCCGACTTGAAGAGGAAGCGCCATGATCTCCGTCCCTCCTCTCCAGGGGATGTCCCTGTCCAGATCCTTCGATGGCTATATACGCATTACTTTCGATGCCTTTTCAAGTCTGGACTTTCCCCAGCGGCTTATATGGGAGGATCCGGCGCTGTGTGAGGAGCTTGTCCAGGACGACATCCCCGCATTCAACGCAGGTTATTGCGAATGGGCGACGGAAGAGTTGCCGGACCAAGTCAGCGTAGGCTGGGCATGGTTCCGCTCGGAAGACGGACATACCTTGCTGGCACCCGGAGGCATAAACACGAACGTCATGCTGGTGGCCGCGGGCTTCCATGATCTGGGTTTCCACAAGACCCACGAGTTGCTGCAATCATGGTTGACTGGCGAACAGTGGCAACCGGAGGCGACTGCCTGGAACGGCGGCCGCCCATGGCCTCGAATGACTTGACCGGGCCAGGTCGATTGAGCCTGCCTGATCGGGGCGATCAGGCAGGCTCGGACCCGACAGCCATTCCATCGGACAAACTGCCTGGGCGGATATCGTGCATCCGCGTGGCATCTGCACGGGCTCTTGCATCATCGTTCAAAGCCAGCCCCTTGAGCCAGCTGTAAGTCTCTACAGTTATCGCCTGAACGCTGTTCTCCCTCTAATGCCATCCGTCCCATGGCTGGAGTGAAGGCGTGATGATGACCGTGCTCAGCAGCACAAGGAGTCAGCTTTCCAGCGACGTCGAGACGGAACTTGCCAGCTACCGCTACGCCATTTTCGTGGAAACGCTGCAGTGGCAACTTCCCGCCGAGAACGGGCGCGAATTTGACCAGTTCGATCGTCCCGACACGCATTACGTCATTGCAAGAGATGGACAGGGTCGGATCTGTGGTTGCGCACGGTTGTTGCCGACCACCAAGGCGTACCTGCTCGACGAAGTTTTCCCGGGCTTGATGAATGGTCTGCCTGCCCCGCACGACCCGCGGGTGTGGGAGCTCTCACGCTTCTCCGTCAAGGACACGGCCGAACTCAAGCCGCTGTCGAGAGAAGAGGCGCGAGCCCGCTTCTGCATCCTGTTCGCCGCCGTGGTCAATGCCGCGCTGGAGCAAGGCGCAACCCGCCTCGTCACGTTCACCGCCATGGGCGTCGAACGCATCTTGCGGAGCATCGGCATGCATGCGCACCGTGTCGGCCCTCCGCAACCCATCGACGGCAAACCGGTTCTGGCCATGTGGATCGAACTGGACGAACAGACGTGTGCCGCACTGGGCATCGCGTGGCAACCATCTAACGGGTTGTCGCACTGACACGCAAGGGGCCGTCGGCAGGACTCCGAAAACGGGGCGGTCGACGGGAGCCTTCTTGAGCCATCCGGAACGGGCCTGCAGCGACAACGCCACTCGGATCAGCAGGAGACAGGAACCACAGGGGGCTCCTTATCATGCTAGACAGGGACGACGGCATTCTGCTTCCATGCGACCTGGTTTCCCTCAGCGGAACCCTTCGGGTCTGCAACATGGAAATGGTGCTCCTGAACGCCGATGGTCCGCGAGCCATCGTGGACACCATTGCGCAAGACGACGCTTTCCTGTGCACCGCAGAATCGGCGTTCTCGTTCCGCGCCCGACTCAGCTTGCCAGCCAATTGGTGTCTGCTCGGCTATATCCATCACACGGACGACAGCAGTTGGTGCCACGGACTGTCGCTCGCCACGGATACGACGTTCACCCTGTTCCCCGAAGGCAACAGCGAATTCATGTTCACGGCGGGCAGCCGGCTCACGCTGCTGATGCTGCCGCTGCAACGGCTTCGGGAGAAATTCTCGGAGATGGACCCGCGCCCTTCAGCAGCACCCTCCCGACCGCATGCACTATTCCGCCTTGCCGAATCTTCGGCCGCGCAGAAGTTGAGGACGGCCTACGAGACCACGTGCCGGCAGATCGCCACACCCGCCGCACCATCCGTGGCGGACGTGCCCGCCAGCCGAACCCGCGTCGACGTGGAGGCACTGCTCGAGGCACACATTGCAGCCAGTCTTGCCGTAACTGCGGACAGTTTGCCGAACTGTTCGCGCGGTCGACGAAGGCATTACCTGATCATGCAGCGCACCGAGCAGTTCATGCGCGCCAACCTGCGCAACGACATCTACGTCAACGAGATGTGCAACGCCGCCGAAGTGAGCGAACGAGCCTTGCGATATGCCTTCGAAGACATGCTTGGCATTTCGCCGAACCGCTACCTGTCCATGCTGCGATTGTGTACTGCCTGCCGGAGCCTGGCAGCGTCCGACGTCAGCCGGCGTTCGGTGAAATCGGTGGCGCTCAGCTGCGGACTATGGGATCTGTCGCGTTTCGCCGACAGCTATCGCCGCGTGTTCGGAGAATTGCCGCACGACACGCTGATGCGAACACCGGTTACGGAACCGCTGCCGTACTGAAGTCAGCCCGACATGGGGATGTTCCCGTCCGTCGCTTGCTGTCGTCGCGGTCGACGCCCCGGCACATCCACGCATGGGATGCCGATGATGATGCGCCGACAGAGGGAGCAGCCATCCACGGCGTCGATCGCAACAGCACAACTCGGGACGTTCAGGAGCGGGCGCTTCCCGACAGCTCCACCCTGCGATTGGGAGCCAGACAGGCAATCAGACGGGCGTGTTCGTGGTCCGTGCATTGGACAACCGGATCCGCCTCACCGCGTCCTTCCACCTGGATGGTTTCAGCGGAAACTCCTCCGCTGACCAGGTAATCGCGAACCGATTCGGCGCGACGCCGCGAGAGCGCCCGGTTGTAGCCGTCGGTCCCGATGCGGTCGGTGTAACCGACCACCAGGATGTCTTCGATCTGGCTGGCCGACTGCACCTGCTTCAGCAGACCTGAAAGGTGTTCCCTGCCCTGCTCGGTAAGCATCGCACTGTCGAAAGCGAACAGGGCATCGGAAGAAAGCCTGATCGGTTGCGCCGGCAAGGCCACTGACGGTTGCGCCGCCACCGGCTCGACCGGCCGATCGATCACCGATTTGCACGAGGCGGGCTTCCAGTAGAAGGCACTGGCCTTGCCATCCTTATCGAAGTGCACCTGATACTGGCAGCTGAACGATTCGCCATCGACCTTGCGGAAGTCGAACAGATAGTTCCACTCGCGCACGCCGAACACGCCTTCGTTGAAGTGTGGGGTACCCAGCATTGCGTAGAGTTGCCGCTTGCTGACACCCGGTGCGACCTTGCGCAGGTTCTCGATGTTGACGAAGCTGCCCTCCGGCACTGTCGCACGTGCGGGATCCGGAAAGACCACGTCGTCGCCAGCCCCCGACGTCTTCGACGGATTGCTGCCGCATCCGGCCAGCAGAAGGCCGGCAAGCACAGTCGGCAACGTCAATTGGCGTACTTTCATCATGTGCATTCCACTCCGTTGTATGCCGCGGATAACCGACTGCGGATCTACCATTGGAAGCCGGCGCCGATGGATACCCCGGCGTCACCGCGGGTATCGGTCGAACCGGTCAGCTTGTAGACCCAGCGCCCTCCTTCGGAAATGGTGGACACGCCAATCGCCAGGCTCGATTCGCCGCGGAAGGTGCCTGCCGATACAGCCGCCATGCTCTTGCCCGGTTCGTAGGCCTGCGGCATCCCCGCCATCGCCATCGCGGCCGCGACGCCGGCGTTGGCGCGGTTGCCGAGCTCGCGCACCTGCTGATCGGTGTACGAATTGGCCCAGTTCACGGCCCGCGCAAGGCCGGTGTTCAGCTGACCGACGTTGACGGCATCCGTATCGGCCACACCTGCAGCCACGTTGTGGATGGTGGTGGGGCCGCCGCCGTTGCCCAGGGTCACGTTGCCGTAGTCAATGCCGCCGGAGCCGTTGGTGTCGTAGTGCACCGAACCTTGCGTCGACGCGGTCATCGAGGCATTGAGCTGGTCGAGGTTTACCGCATCGGTGCCCTCGGTACCGGCCGCAACGTTGGTGATCTGGCGACTGTTGCCGTCGCTGCCAACCGAGACCGTGTTGTCCCGGTCCGCAACCGATCCCGCGCCGATCGCCACCGAATTGTCGCCGCTTGCCGCGGCACCGTTGCCTATAGCCACGCTGTCACTGCCGGACGCCTCGGCCACAGGTCCTATCGCCACGCTGTCGGAGCCGGTTGCGGTGGAGTCCCCGAGCGTCGAGTTGACGTTGAAGTATTTGATGGTGCCCGAACCTTGCGTGAGGCTTGCGATGTCGTTGTACAGGTTGTAATTGCTGTAGATGTTGCTGGTGTCCTGGGTCCAGTGCCACAGCTGTGAACCGTTGACCGCGTCGGTGCTGGTCGTTGTTTCATCACCGGCGGCCATGTTGCTCACCTTCACCTGTGCGCCACTGCCATCGCCGAGCAGGGTGATGGTGTTGGTCGCATTGCCCGAGCTGTCGGCGTCGTATTTCACCGCCAGTTTGTCGACCGAATCGACCTGGTCGCCGACCGCCTTGAGTTGGGCCACGTTGACCGCATCGTCGTCGGCCGACCCTGCGGCCACGCCGGTGATCTGGCGATCGCCGACGTTCAGCTCGCCCAGCGAGGTCTGTGGTGATACCAGCCCATAGGCGGTGTAACTGGTCAGCGCACCCACCGAGGTAATGGAGCCAGCACCGAGCGCAATGCTGTTGGCCATGCTGGCATTGGCGCCGGTACCAAGGGCCAGCGCATCGTCGGCGCTTGCACTGGCACCGTCGCCCATGGCCACGCTGCTGGCGCCACTGGCATCCGCCTGCGGGCCGACAGCAACACTGTCACTGCCGCTGGCACCGCCATCCGCCGCAGCGGAATTGACGTGGAAGTACTTGATTCCCTGGCTGCTGCCGCCACCAGTCAGCGCATCCAAGACCGCCTGCACCGAGTCATAGCTGCCACCGCCGTAGTTCAGGCCCGCGGTCAGCATGCCGGTGCCGCTGTCATAGGTCGAGACGCCACCCAGGGAGCTGGCCAGCGACGTACCCAGGGTGTTCACACCGCTGACCACCGAGAACAGTTGCGAGCCGTTGACCGCATCGGTCGAGGTTGCGGCAAGCACGCCTGGCGCCACGTTCTGGATCTGCCGCTCCTGGCCTGGGGCACCGACCGACAACGCTGCAAAGGCATTGCCTGCTGCGCTGCCACCGTAGAAGGCGAAGTCTCCCGTATGGGGTGCCGACGTGATCGAATTCGCACCAAGCGCGACATCGTCACTATTGGTGGCCACCGCATTCATGCCGATCGCCACACTGTCCTGGCCCACCGCCATGCTGTCCGTGCCGCTACTTTCCGCGTGGAAGTACCGGGTTCCGTTGTCGTTGATGTTGGTGATGCTGTTGTTTGTCGCATACAGCTGGGAGCCGTTGACGGCCTCGGTACTGGTGGCGCTGAGGTCCGCCTGGTGAAGGTTGCCCAGGACGGTGCCGTTGGTGACCCCACCATCGGTGCTGGTCGTGCCGCCAAGCGTCACATGGGCCTTGCTGGCATCGTCATACTGCACCGAATTGTTGGCCACCCCGGCCACCCCTTCCAGCTGGGCAACATTCACCGCGTCGTCCTGCGCGCTGCCGGCGGCCACGCCGGTGATCTGGCGATTGCCGACGTTGAGTTCGCCTGCGGAGGTCTGCGGTGCGGTCAGGCCGTAGGCGGTGTAGTTGGTCTGTGCACCAACCAGCGTGACCGAGTCGGCACCCAGCGCGATACTGTTGGCCATGCTGGCCGTGGCACCGGCACCGAAGGCCAACGCATCGTTGGCGCTGGCCGTAGCCCCGTTGCCGACGGCCACGCTGCTGTCTCCCCCGGCGATCGCCGCAGGTCCGGCGGCAACGCTGTCGGCACCGGTGGCTGCGGCGGCAGCCAGCGCCGAATTCGCCTGGAAATACTTGGTACCGACATCGTAGATGTTGTTGATGCTGGTGTTGGTCGCATACAGCTGCGCGCCATTGACCGCATCGGTACTGGTGGCGCTGACATCCCCCTGATGCACGTTGCTGATGGTGGTGCCATTGGTCACCCCGCCGTCGGTGCTGGTCGTGCCGCCGAGCGTCACGCTGGTCTCGCCGACGTCGTCATACTGCACCGAGTTGCCGGCCAGCGCGCTCACGCTCTTGAGCTGGGCCACATTCACCGCGTCGGTGTCGGCACTGCCGGCAGCCAGGTTGGTGATCTGGCGCTCGCTGCCCGGTGAACCGATCGACACCTCGCCGACAGAGGTCTGCGGCGCCGCCAGGCCGTATGCCGTGTAGCCGGCTTGCGCTCCGCGCGTGGCCGACGACTGGTAACCCAGGGCAACGCTGTTGGCTACGGAAGCGGTGGCCTCGGCACCGATGATGGTCTGGGCATTGGCCGTGCCCGCTGCGTCATCTCCGATCACGACCGAGTGGCCCAAGCGCGCGCCGTAGTCTGCCGTCGGCACGCCGCTCGGGTTGTTCGGGTCGTCGCGACCATCGCCCGGAAAAACGGTGTCGGCATCGACCGTAGCCAACGTATGGCTGGCGTTCGTGCCGATCACCACTTCCTTCGAGCCATTGGCCGTGGCGCCATCACCCACCAGAACCTGATAGTCCTGTGCCGCGTTGACGCCCCAGCAGGACTCGGTAAGCACGCCAAGCACGTTGAGGCAAGTCGATGACCATGCCGGCGCGCCGCCGGGAAGCACCAGGCCAAGCAGTCCACCTGCCGCACCGTTGTTGATGTTGTTGATGTAATTGCCTGAACTGACCCCGCCCAGCAAGGTGAGATGCGAGTTGATGCCGGTGCCACCAACCAGGTCACCGTTGGTGGCCGTGAGCACGGTGCCGACAGGTGTCAGGTTGAGCACAGGAAGGCCAAGCAGGTTGAGCGTGGAATAGCCCTGGGTGAAGTTGGCGTTGTCCACCCGCAGGCTGCCGCTGGTGACATAGCCGTCCGTGTTGTTGAACAGCGCGTTGGGTGTCGAACCGAGCAGGTCGGTCGTGGTGCCGACCACGCCACCATTGCCGACGATGAGCCCGGTGGGTGTCGGCCCGGGGGGCGGTACCACGGGCACCGCCTGCGGCTGGACGATTGCCATGCTTTCGGCCGTCGGCATCGGGGCGGACTGCACCTGCGACAAGGTGGCGTTCGCAATTACTGGCGACGAATACGGGGAGAGCGACGGGGTCGGCGGCGTTGCGCCATCTGATGCGGTTGCCTTGTCCTCCTCTGCGGCGGCCAGAACGTCGTCATCGACATCCTCGCCGTTGTCATCCTTGTCGATCTTCCTGGTGGCGTGCACGCGGCGACGATCCAGAGCGGTATCCGCAACTGGCTCCCGAGCGGTGTCCGTCGCCTTGAGCGAAACGAGTTCGCGATGCGGTGCAATCGCCTGCGGGCTTGCAGCAGCTTGCAGGCTCGAAGCCCTGCCAGGCTGCGCCATCGCTGCCGTCGGTGCCTGCCCGCGCGTTGCTGTCGCTGTCGCCAGTTCATTGCGGGGTCTGCTTCCATGCACGGCACGCGATCCGCGCGCCGACATGGCCACTTCGCCGGTGTGGCGAAGCCCGGCCGATACAGCTGGTTGGCGATGCCCTGGTCGAACCGCCACTGGCATCGGCGGCGCCACGCGCGCGGCTGACGAGTACGGCCGCGATGCTGCAGCCGTCGCCACCGGCACGGCCGCATGGCTGCTGTCATACCTGTCCATCACCGATTGCAGATCCGCCAGCTTGGCATCCTGTGCCAGCGCCACCGAACCATGCAGGAAGGCGGCAAAGCCAAGCATGATCGCCGAAAGCAGCAGCGACGGCCTGCCCACCACACGGGAACCGGAGCAACTGCTCCGGCGACTTGCACGGGCCAGTTCCGATGTCGCCACCATGGCACCGATGGAACGGCACCAGACCAGACGATAAATGCGATTCATTAGGAAACCCCTCTTGCCGATGGTCGGCATCCGACCTGCACATCTGTGCCCAAGCCGTCCGATGATTGAGGCGCCCATACCCGCGACGCTGACCTTCATTGAACCGCTCCCGCAACTGATCCAATGTGTCAATCCGGCATTGCGCTATGTGTATCCGGCAAGGACATGCACGAATACGGCAATTAGTTGGCAGCTCCCCTCGCTCAACCACGCGGCACTGATGGGCTGACTGACGGCAATGTCAGCCCGCAACACGAACTCGATTCAGAAGATCACCCGCCCCTTCCCGGTTCGAATGGACTTTCTACCGGGACAGCAAAACCTTCGCCCGATGAGCGCGACATCGTTCTTCGCAGCACCTTGCCGGGCGACAACCACGGCGAGGCCCACCCGTCTCGACCTGAAATTCGGCGGCCTTCGGCGTGTGCAATCCACTACGGAAGGTTGCGACAGCAAGACCCGACGAATCGTCCAGCGAGAGCACCGGATCGGTGACTGTGGGAACTGTCCTACAGGTGAAAGGGCGAAACTGCCACAGGCACGCCGGGATACCATGGCCACCAGGATTGCGTGGCCGCTCTCGATGACCGCGCGCACAAGGAGAGGTGCCGATGAGCCGACAGTCGTTGAGTCGCGAACAGTTGCAGCAACGCGCCGCACGGCGCCATACGTGGCAAGAAGCCGCGGCCGGGGCGCCACAGATCGCCGCCCTGTTCGAACCCCGAAGCCCCACGTTCCGCACGCTGGACAAGAAGCTCGTCCTCGGCGATGAGGCTCTTCGCATGCTGCGTGCGCTTAATGACTTCGACCGCCGCAAGGTGACGGAAGAGCTGCTGGATATCGCCCTGCACCCGAACCGACTGGACGCCGACACTGGCCGCAGGGACTGGTTTCAGCGGCTGCTCCCTAGTCGCTACCCGTTCAAGGGCTACCACTACAAGATCCGCTATGCGATCGTGCCGGGCAAACCGGTGGTGATCGTCGATATCTATCTGGACCACGATCTGCTGCGGTCGAAACTGCCGGACTCCATGCAACGAAACGCGTTGTATCGCGTGAACAAGGTGGGGACAGCAAGTTTCACACCTGAATTCAAGCGATTGGGAAGCAAGTCCGAGGACGTCGCCGTTGCGCTGGAGGCCAGTTGGGACACTGAAAATGCCACGCCTACCCACCGCATCGAGACCTTTCACGCAGCCGTCAACGGCATGCAGAACAATCTCGCCAAGGCAGCCTGGCTGATGGGTACGCACCTCGAAACCGCTTACGGGGACAAAGCTGAGCCCATCGATAATTACACCTTGTTCTTCAATCCCACCGACGGGCTAAGTCGGGACTTGTTCGAGTGCGCCTTCGACAAGCAGAACCTGATGGAGTGCAGCAACAACAGCCAGCATCTGGCGGCGGTGCTGGTGGAGGCGCAAAGGCGCGGACACCGCACGCGCTGGGTAGCGCACAGCCAGGGCGCCATCATCTTCATCGCCGCCGTCGAGTTTGCGCTGCAGCACTATGGCATCCGTCTCGATCGCCACAGCGTTTGCCTGCATGGCGCCGGCTGCAACGTCAGACAGGCCGAGCTCACCTGCACCCGTGCAGGCATCACGATCGAGCGCGTGCGCAACAACCCGTTCGACATGGTGCCCAATATCTTCGGCCCCAACGACTGGAGTCTTAGCGGGCTGGAGCGGTCGTGGAAGTTCCGCGGCCTGGTCGGCAAAGGTGGTCCGCTGGCCAGTCCGCACACCTTGCCGTATCTGGGCCTGGAAACCTATGTGGAGCAACTGAGGTTCACCGGGCACCATGAACTGGCACGCTATGCGCAGCAGTTTCACCCTTCCGAGATGGCCTGAATCATGAGCAAGTCCTCGCCGCCGACCACGTCCTTCAAGCGCCGTCCGCAACCCTGGTACAAGCGGTTGACCTTGGCCCTCAGCGCTCCACAGGGCGGCATACCGGTGGCTCGCGTCATGCCTCGGCAGACCGATTGCGGACCATTTGTCCTGAGCTTTGTCGAACCCTCGGCCGCCTTTGGCGAGAGCGAGGCAGGTCCTGATTCCGTCAACCTTGACGCCATGAACTTCATCGGCGCGAGTCTTGGCGAGTGGCGAGCTTGCCACCGGACAATCGAGCTGGGGATAAGCAACTGGATCTACCACTTGCCGCGCCTGCACAGCTCACGCATCTATCCTGTCCCACATCCGCCCTACGCCATCATCACGGCCTATTGGCAACTCGAACGGGTCAAGCACGACATCCAGCTTCAACCCGATGACATGGCCATGCTCGAGGACTACCTGCGCCATGACTACATCGCCTTCCTGGAATCCGAGGGCGGCCCCAACTGGAAGCTGCGCGATGAGACGTACAAGGGCAAGACGATCGGCGGCTCCCCGTTGCCGCAATACCAGATCGACGACATTCTGGCGGCCCACTTGAAAAGTCCCCCTTCGAGCTATGAGCCGCTGACCAGCAATGGCATGCATTGGTTGCGCTACCTCTGGGATCCGATGCAAGGCATGCCGAATACCCTCAACTACACCACGGTTCTGCTACCCGACGTGCTGTTGACGGTATGTTTCCACATCACGCGCATGAACTCCGAACCCTGGGAAGACTGGTGGGACCTGTTCATGGAGGACTGCGAGATCCTGGTGAAGACGATTGCCTGCCAACGCAAGGAACTGCCGGGCGCCGGCGCTACCGCGTCGGAATGACCGGCTTGAGGGCTTGGGAGATTCACGACTCAGCGGCGGTTCGATTCGCCGACTGCTCCGAGCACCTGAAAGCGGATCGTGGCGAAGGCGCCGTCGCCGGCGAGCGCCGTGACGCGCTGATCGCCGCTTTGCGGCAGGTCGATCGACATCGGCTCGGCGGCTTCGCTGCGGCCTTGCAGTCGTCCGTTGAGCAGCCATTGCACCGGGCCTTGCGCGCCCAGCGCGCGCAGGTTGATGCGCAGCGGCTGGTCGCTGTTCGGCGCCTGGCGCAGGGTGACGCCATCGCCGAGGGCGCTGATGCGGATCGGGTTGGCGCTGCCCAGTGAGTCGGCGGCACAGCCCGGCGCCAGTGGCGGCAATGCCGAACTTTCCCGGTCGTCGCGACTGAGCCACGGCGTGGCCAGCGCCGGCCAGCGTGCCAGCTGGACGGTCTGCTCGTGCGGCGCATGGCAGGCGCCGCTGAGCCGATGTCCGCGGCCGTCGACACGCAGCGTGATCAGGCCCGCCGACCACGCGCCGAGGCCGCGTTCGGCGAAAGTGGGCGGCAACGCATCGTCCAGCAGCCAGGCGGTGCGGTGCTGACGGCACAGTGCCGGAGCGGTGGACTCCAGCGCGCCACCCAGTGGCCAGCAGATCTCGCGCTGGCCGACGCTGGCCGGTTGCGCGGCGACATGACCGCCCCGCGACGGCAGCATGTCGGCGATCTGGAACAGCAGCGGCAGCGCGGTCACCGCGCCGTACTGGCCGGGCGAGGGCGTGCCGTCCGGGCGGCCGATCCACACGCCGATGGTCCAGCGGTCGGTGACGCCGATCGACCACGCGTCGCGGTAGCCGTAGCTGGTGCCGGTCTTCCACGCCACGCTGGCGTGGCGATTGATCGCGCCGGCCAGCGGCGCGCCTTCGACGTCGGCGGGGTTGTGCGCAAGGATGTCGCGGACGATCCACGCCGCGCCCGGCGACAGCAGCCGTCGTTGGTGGGCGGGCTGGTCGGCGGTGTAACGCGGCATGCCGGCGATGCCGCCGTTGGCGAACGCGGTATAGGCGCCCACCAGGTTTTCCAACCGGGTGGACGCGCCGCCGAGGATGATCGACAGGTTCGGCTGCGCGCCGGCCGGCAGTCCGAGGTCGACGCCGCCCGCGGCCAGTCGCGCCACGAAACGGCTCGGCCCGACCCGGTCCAGCACATCCACCGCCGGCACGTTGAGCGAGCGCTGCAAGGCCTCGGCCGCGCTGACCGGGCCGGAGAATGCCTCGTCGAAATTGCCCGGCTTGTAGCCACCGAAATCCTGCGGCGCGTCGACCAGCAGGCTTTCGGAAGTGATCAGGCCGTCGTCCAGCGCCAGTCCGTACAGGAACGGCTTCAGCGTGGAACCGGGCGAGCGCGGCGCGGCCACCATGTCGATGTAGCCGTGCCGCTGCGGGTTGGCGAAGTCGCTGGTGCCGACGTAGATACGCGCCTCCAGCGTGGCGTTGTCGACCACCAGCAACGCGGCCGAGGTGTGCGGCGGCAGTCGCGACAGGTAGGCGCCGACGCGATCCTCGGCGGCGCGCTGCAGGTTCGCGTCGATGGTGCTGGTGATCCGCCGCGAAGCCGGCTGCTGGCGCTGCAGCCGCTCGGCCAGCAGCGCGGCCGACAGCGGCGCGCGCAGCGAACGCGCCACCACCGGTTCGATCGCCGCATCGCGCACCTCGGCCGCGCTCCACACGCCGAGATCGCGCATGCGGCGCAGCACCTTGTCGCGGGCGGCACGCGCCGCTTGCGCGCGACGATCCGGGCGCAGCCGGCTGGGCGATTGTGGCAGCACCGCCAGCAGCGCGGCCTCCGCATGCGACAAGCGCGTGGCCGGCTTGCCCAGGTACGCCCACGAAGCCGCCTCGACGCCTTCGATCGGCCCGCCGAACGGCGCGTGGTTGAGATACAGGTCGAGGATCTGCGCCTTCGACAGATGCGCTTCCAGTTGCAGCGCGCGGAAGATCTGCACCAGCTTGCCGCGGAAGGTATGCGGGATCGGTTCGATGATCCGCGCCACCTGCATGGTCAGGGTGGAGCCGCCCGAGACGATGTGCCCATGGAGGATGCCACCGGCAAAGCCGCGCAGCAGCGCATACGGATTCACTCCGGGATGGCGGTAGAACCAGCGGTCCTCATAGGTCAGCAGCGCCTGCAGATAGAGCGGCGACACCTGCTTCGCCGTGGTCGGATAACGCCACACGCCGTCGCTGTCGGCGAACGCGCGCAGCGGCGTGCCATCGCGCGCCAGCACCACGGTGCTGCCGGTGTCGGGGGCGGGCAGGTGCAGCGGGAACAGGCGGTCGAGGATGAAGGCGAGCAGCAGCAAGGCGAGGATGGCCATGCTGATGGCACGCAGCCAGCGCCACATGCGGGAGCGGCGCGTGGCAGTAGGAGGCGCTGTGGCTGGGATCATCATGGCGTCGGTAGGTTGCGGCGAAGCTGCCTTGCTCCCTCCCCTGCGCAGCAGGGGAGGGCTGGGGTGGGGTCGCTCTTCGTCAGGGTCGGGCGAAAATCAAAAGCTTTACCCCCTCCCGGCCTCCCCCTGCGAGCAGGGGGAGGAGCAAAGCACAGCTACGGTTCGACCACGGTGATCTTCGCCGGCTCGACCTTGCCGATGCCGCGCACGGCGGGACGGTACATGTCTTCCACCAGCGGCGGCGGCACGGTGTAATTGCCGGGGGTCACCGCACGCACCAGGTAGAACACGCGGGCCTTGTCGCCGCGACGCAGGTTCAGCGCGGCGGCGTAGCGGTCGTCGCGGTATTCCTCGTGCTGGATGTCTGCGGCCGAAGCGTGTTCGTCCAGGTTGATGCCGTCGATCACCACGCCGGACCAGGTCTGCGCGCCGCCCAGGTTGAGGTTCTCCACTTCCAGCCCGCCGGGCAGCAGGTCGGTGACCAGGGCATCGGGGATGTCCATGCGCGCCTCGATGTCGAGTTCGACGATCAGCGTATCGCCCTCCCTCAGCTCATCGCCCGTCCACGGCTTGCCGTCGGTGGTGAAGTAGCTGCGGCGCACGTCGATCTGGCTGTCGTCGGCCGCGGGCGCCTTCTGCGGGATGCCGGCCACGTCGAACGTGGCGAAGATCGCCGCGTCGCTGGTCGGCTGCACGCTGACGCCGGCATCGAGTTCGGCCACGCTGAGCGGGCGGCTCCACACGCGCTGGTCGGGCGCCTGCTCGGTCTTGCCGCCGGCGGTGATCGTGGCGGCCAGCGGGGCGTTGCTCTTCGCGTCGAACGCACTCGCCACGCGGGCGATCGCCGCCTGTTCCTGCGTGCTCAGGTACGACCACGACCAGCGGTAGTCCTTGTCCTGCTGCTGGCGCTGGCGCACGTTGGCGGTGGCGTTGCGGGCCCAGTCGACCAGCTTGGCGTCGTAGGCCGGCTTGTTCATGCCGTAGGTGTGGGTGAGCGCCACCATCAGGGCCAAGTCGCGCAGGTCCGAGCCGTAGTCGCCGACGTACCACGGGCGTTCCTTGCTCCACGCGAAGGCCTCGTCGATCGCCTTCTGCGCGCGCTCGTTGTCGCCCATCAGCTTCAGCGCGATACCCAGGTGCACCAGCGGCAGCGGGGCGACCAGCTTCTGCCGTTCGTTGTCGAACAGCGCGCGCAGCGTGCCCAGCGGCGCGCGGTTGACCCGGGCCAGCACGAAGCCGGAGTACGCCTCGTCGGCCAGCCGCATGTGGTCGTGGTGCTCGTAGTCGTAGTACGGATGGCCGCCGGCCAGCAGGTCGTCGTTGAGCCGCTGCAGCGATTTCTGCAGCACGTCCTGCGGCACGGCGAAACCGGCGTCGCGGGCGTCCAGCATGAAGTCGACCACGTACGGCGTGGTGAAGGTGACGATCGGACTGCTGCCGCCCCAGAAGCTGAAGTGGCCGTTGCTGGCCTGGAACGAGGCGATCCGCGACAGCGCACCCTCGACCGCCGCCTTGCGCACGTCATCGCTCATCACCGGTGCGCCCAGCGACTTGGCCGTCTGGCCGTCCAGAATCAGCGCGGCGTAACCTTTGCTGGTGGTCTGCTCGATGCAGCCGTACGGGTAGCGCAGGACGTCGCGCAAGGCGGCGGCATACGGCAGGGGCGGCAAGGTGCTCAGGGTGAGCCGCGCGTTCACCGTGGCCGGCAACAGGCCGGCGATCGCGGCAGCGCCGAAGCGCTGGGGCTTGCCGGCTTCCAGCGCCAGCGGCGTGGTGGTGACGGTTTCCGGCCAGGCCGGGCGCACCGCGAACTCGAAGTGACGATCCACGCGGTAGTCGTTGAGTTCGGCGTGGATGTCCACCGTCGCCACCGCCGCACCGGCCTGCGCCGCCACCGGCATGTGCAAGGTGATGCCGGCGCCGTCCTTCAGGGCCACATTCTGCACGGCCTTGTCCACGGTGATCGGGCCACCACTCTTGACGCTGACCTTGGCGGTGCCGTCCTTGCCCGAGAGGTTTTTCAGGTCGAGGCTGATCATCGCCTTGTCGCTGGCCGCCATCACCCGCGGCGTGCTGGGCTCGACCACCAGCGGCGCGCGCACGGTCACGTTGCCGTCGGCGTTGCCGTAGCGACTGTCGGTGTACGCCAGCGCAGCCAGCCGCAGGCTGCCGTTGAAGTCGGGCACGTCCACATGCAGGGTGGCCTTGCCCTGGGCGTCGAACGCCACCGGGCCGCTGAACAGGTCGACGATCTGCACCTTGGGATTGAGCCGGTTCGCCTTCGGCAGCGCGCCTGCACTCATGTCGCCACCGTAGCGCAGCCTGGCCTGCTCGCCGTCCATCGCCTCGATGATGCGGCTGTAGAGATCGTAGGCGTCGACGCTCAACGCACGCTTGCCGAACAGCCACGCCCACGCATCGGGCACCGGGTAGTCGGTAATGTTGAGCACGCCCTGGTCGACCGCCGACAGCGTGACGAACGCCTTCTGCCCGGCCAGGCCGGTGGCCTGCACGCCGACGTCGAGCGGATTGCCCGGGCGCATCAGCGCGGGCGCGGCGAGCTTGAGCGGAATGCGTCGGTCGTTGCGGTCCATCGCCACGTATTCCACGCCCATCGCGCGGGCCGGCGTGGTGTGCTCGGCCGCCTCGCCGCCGCGGAACACCAGCGCGGTGACATAGACGTCGTGGCGCTCCCAGTCTTTCGTCACCGGGATCTCGAATACCGCCCCGGCCTTGGCCTCGATGTTCTTCGTGTAGAGCAGATGATCCGACTCCACCAGCAACACGCCGGGGCCGTCCTGCGGCGGCGTCACCGTCACTTTCATGGTGTCGCCAGCGCGATAGCGGGCCTTGTCCAGCTGCAGCTTGACCTTGTCCGGACGCGCTTCCTTGCCCAGGTTTTCGTCATCCCAGCTGTAGCCGGCGAAGAACGGGAACACCGTGGTGAGCTTGGTGGCCGGGTCGTATACCTCGACGCGGTAGCTGCCCCACTGCACGGGGAATTCGACGTGGGCCGACTGGCCGGCGGCCACGTCGACATCCTTCTCGTCGACCAGCTGCAGGCGCTGGTTCGCGCTGGACTGCCAGCCACCGTTCTGCTCATACAGCCAGTAGAAGTCGCGCAGCTCACGCTGCAGGCGCACCTTCAGGTGGCTGCCGGCGATCAGCTCGCCCTTCGCGTTGGCGCGCACGATCTCGAAACCGGCCGGCGCCTCGCTTTCGGCGCCCTGCTTC
Organism: Rhodanobacter sp. Root561; assembly: GCF_001427365.1. NCBI lineage: Bacteria > Pseudomonadati > Pseudomonadota > Gammaproteobacteria > Lysobacterales > Rhodanobacteraceae > Rhodanobacter > Rhodanobacter sp. Root561. Next base: position 298,342 of record NZ_LMGH01000001.1, on the reverse strand, counting down.
GGGTCGAACAGCGGGCGCACGCCGACCAGCGCGTCGGCCGGCCAGTAGCTGCGCTTGAGCAGGCGGGTCACCGCGCGGCCGCCGCTTTCATAAACGCTGCCGGACAGGGTCACCGCCAGCGGCGCGACCGGCTGCACGTCGTCGGGCAGCGCCACGTCCTGCTCCAGCACGCCTTGCGCATCGAGCCTGGCGTCGATCACGTCGTCGGCGCTCTTGGGCAGCTCGACCAGCGGGTTGCCGAAGAAGGTGTCCTTCATCTTCTCCAGCGGATGCACCTCCGGCGCCACCAGCAGTTTCGCGGTGAAGCGGTTGCCGTCGGCGGGAGCGCCGTACAGATAGCTGGAGGCGACCTTGAGCTTCAGCGGCTCGTCCGGCGCCAGCTGCTGCTGCGGGCTGGACAGTTCGACCTTGAGCCGCTCGGGCAGGAACTCCTCGACGTGGAACGGGAACGCCTGCACGGTGTCCTTGGCTGAAGGGTCGAGGCGGAATTCCAGCTGCCACAGGCCGGTCGGCGCATCGGCCGGAATCGCCTGGCTCAGCTCGAAGTAGTTCAGCTGCTGCGGCTCCAGCCGTTTCTCCACCAGGGTGCGGCCGTCGGGCTGCTTCACCCGCACGAACAGCGACTGCGGCTTCATCGGCTTGCCGTCATAGTCGCGCAGCAAGGCCGACGCGCGCAGCGTCTCGCCGGGGCGGTACAGGTCGCGCCCGGACCACGCATAGACCTCGAACGGCGCCTGCCTGCGACCGCTGATGTCGAAGTTCGACACGTCCAGCGCCGGCCGGTTGAACGGCAGCACCGAGACATCCTTGCCGTGGCGCGCCACCAGCACGTCGGAGGCCTTGACCTTGTAGGCAATCAGCGCGTTGCCGTCGGCGTCGGTGGAGGCCTTGAGCTTGCTGCGCCCGTTCACGTCGCGCACTTCGACATCCACCGCATTGACCGGCGTGCCGTCGCGCAACGAGGCCACGTGCAGCAGCACGTTGTCGCGGTACACGCGCAGGTGCAGGCCGAGGTCGCTGACGAAGAAGGTGGCGGTGTCGTAGCCTTCCTTGAAGGTGCCGCCGGCCTTGACCACGGCCATGTACACGCCCGGCGTGGCCAGCTCCTTGATGTTCTGCACCGGCAGGTAGGTCACCGTGCGCTCGTTCGCCTCGCCACCCAGCGTGTAGTGGTTGGCGTAGACCGAGTCGGCGATGTCGGTGATCGGCACGCTGGCGCGGCGATCGTCGCCTTCGCCGCACTGGTTGTAGTAGCGGACCTCGTGGTCGAGCTCGTAGCTCTCGCGATGGCCGTTGCGCGGATAGGCGCAGAACAGGTCGGACAAGGCGTCGTCATGCACGCGGAAGAATTCCACGTCGGCGTCGTGCACGTTCATCGACACCAGCGGCAGGCCGCGGGTGCCGCGCGCGGGCAGCACGCTGCCGTGCGAGGCGAAGCCGACCGCCGCCGGCAGGTTGCCGGAATACACCTCATGCTTCACCTCGTGGCCCAGGGTGCGGCCGTCGGCGGCCAGCACGCCGGCCTTCAGCTGCACCACGTAGCGCGTGTTGGCCTGCACGAACGGGAAACTCAGCGTCTTGCCGTCGTCGTCCAGGCTCCAGCTGCCGCTGACCACCTCGCCGTTCGGGCCGGTCACCGCGATCAGGCTGTCGAACGCCTGGGCCGAGGCCAGTGCCGCGTTGAAGCGCAGGATCAGCGCGGTGCGCGAATCGCGCGGGGTGGAACTGGCCGAGACCAGCGCGAAGCCGGCCGTGCCGGCGTCCTTCGCGGGCGCAGTCGACGCACTGGCAGCAGGCTTGCCCTGCAGGGCGGGTTTGCCGTCGTCGCCACCGCGATGACAGGCGCCCAGCGCCAGGCCGATCGCAAGGCAGGCGAGGACTCGCCACGCAAGGTGGCGCGAGATGCGCCGGCTCGATCGAAGTGACATGCAACCTTCTCCCTGTAGGTTTGCGTGGAAGTATCGCCGCCAATCATGGCGATCCGGAGGCGCGCAGCGGGCGCGCCGATTTTTTTCGCGTCGAACGCAGTGTGCCCCAGCCGGCCCGCCGGAAACGGGCCGCAGCGCGCTTCCCCGCGAGGTCCTCTACGGAGCCGCCGCGAGATCCTGCCGGCCCAGCCAGTCGGCCAGCTGCATCAGCACCTGGCTGCGCCCCGGCTCGGCCTCGTTGAACAGCTCGTGGTACAGCGTGGAAAAGAAGCGGGTGGTCAGCTGGCCGCTGCCGGCCGCCTTGCGGGCGAACGAGCGACTGCCGGACGGATCGACCAGCGCATCGCTGTCGGCGACCAGCAGCAGGGTCGGCACCGCCAGGCCGGCGGCATCGCGGATGCAGGCGGCTCCGGCATGGAAGATGAAGTCGGCCAGTCGCGGGGTGATCCAGCCGTGGCGCAGCGGGTCGTTGCGGTAAGCGGCGACCACACCGGCTTCGTGCGACAGTTTGCTGGCGTCCAGCCCGTTGCGCAGCGGCAGGTTCGGCACGAGCCGGCTGAGCAGCCGGGCCAGCGCGATCATCCGGGGCGACTCCCAGCTGCGCAGCGCCGGCGATGACAACACCAGCGCCGGCGGCGTGACCCGGCCATCCAGCACCGCGCGCGCCGCGACCAGGCCGCCCATGCTGTGGCCCAGCAGCAGCGGCGGGTGCGGCTGGCTGGCGGCGTAGTCGTTGTAGACGGTGGCCAGATCCTCCAGCAGGTCGTCGGCCTGGCGCAGGGCACCGCGCCGCCCCGGGCTGCGGCCGTGGCCGCGCTGGTCGTAGCTGCGCACCGCGTGGCCGCGCTGGTTGAACCACGCTGCCAGGCGCTGGTAACGCCCGCCGTGTTCGCCCAGCCCGTGCACGATCAGCACCGCGCCGTGCGGCTGCGCCAGCGGCCAGTCACGCAGGCACAGCGGCTGGCCGTCGGCCATCTCCAGCCAGCTGATGCTGCTGTCGTCTTGCGCTGGCGCATCCGGCGTCGGCGCCCGTACCCGTCGTTCCACCCGCATCCTCCTCGCCTGTTTCAACGGGATACCGTAGCCGGATCGGCCGGTGTCGTCACCACCGGCCGATGCGCCCGAAGCTCAGTGCTCGGTGACCCGGGCGTCCTTCAGCAGCAGGTCGAGCTTGGCCTTCATTTCGGCGGCGGGGTGGCTGCCCTCGGCGTAGTGGTAGACGGTGTACAGCACGTCGGGCCGGGCCTGGCCCGGCGCGGCCAGCACGCTGCTGATCTTCATCACGTCGTTCTCGCTGCGCGGCACGCCGTCGAACGGCCGCTGGCGGTTGCTGATCTTGCTCCAGTTGCTCTTGTAGTCGTCGTTGAGGTCGTCCGACGGCACCACCACGCGGGCGAAATTGCTCCAGTACTTGTCGTGCGCACTGGCCGCCTGCCACACGTCGGTCACGTCCCACACCACCTTGCCGTGGTCGAGGAAGTAGCTGAAGCCGATGGTGAGCATGCTGTCCTTGTCGATCTTCTGCAGCGCCGGGGTGTAGGCGTAGCGCAGCCGCTTCGAGCTGTAGGCGAAGCGATGGCCGTAGTCGATGTCGATGTCGATGTCGTCGAACGCCGCCGGCAGCAGGTCCTTCTGCTTCAGGAAATCCTGCCACTGGGCCAGGCTGCCGTCGTAGGTGACGTAGAAGAAGTCGGTGAGCGCCTGCAGGTTGATCAGGAAGTCGTGCTCCTGGCTGGCCGGGGCGATCCGCATCAGCACCGCGTAGCCGTCCGGCACTGGCAGGGCGAAGCTCATCACCACCGCGTTCTCGGCCGGTATCGGCCATACCCGCACCTGCCAGCGGCGCTGCCAGGCATCGGTGTACAGCGTGTCGCGCACCGGCTTGCCCAGCGAGGTGATGCGCACTTGCTCGGGGCCGACGTTGCGGGTGAGGAAGCCGACCCTGGCGATCATGTCCATCAGCTTGACCGGGTCGCGATACAGCGCGGCGGCCGTCACGTTGTCGGGCCGGCGCACGTGGAACAGCAGGTTGCGCCCGACCACGCCCGGCGTGACGTAGCCATTGTTCGACAGGCTGGTCTTGCCGCCCTCCTTCTTCGCCAGGCTCCAGGTACCGTCGTTGTCGCGGGTGATCAGCGAGGGGAAGTCGTCCATCGACGGCGTCGAATGCAGCAGTTCGTTGGAGCCCTGGCCGCGCGGGAACAGCCGCTCCGGCTCCTTCGCCAGCAAGGCCTTGAGCTGGCTGTCGGCATAGGCGTTGAAGCGCTGCTGGAACGCCGCGCTGAAGTCGGCGAAGCTCAGCGGCAACTTGAACTCGGCCTTGAAGGTGTTGCTGAGCGTGGTGTCGAACACGTCGAACTGGTAGGGCATGCGCTGGTCGATCGAGGCAACGTGATCGGGCGCGTCCAGCACGCGGCCGATCGGCAGCGCGTAGTTCAGGTTTTCGTTCTGCGACTTCATCAGCACGATGCCGATGACCTTGCCGTTCGCGTCCAGCAGCGGACCGCCGCTGTTGCCCGGCGATGCCGCCGCGGAGAAGCGCATCCACTTCCAGCGGCCGTCCTGGTCCTCCGGCGTGTCGGAGGTGTACAGGCCGTCGCGGATCACCACGCCGGTGCCCAGCGCATTGCCTACCGCGTAGACCACGCCGTTGAGGCTGGGCGTGGTGTCCACCTCCAGCGCGGCGGCCTGCGCCGGCTGCGTGGCCAGGCTGAACACCACGAAATCCTGCTGCAGCGAATATTTCTCGATCTTGCCGATCGCATACACATGGCCGCCGGCATCGCGCAGCGCAGGCTCGCCCCACAGGCTGTCGATGCCCACCTGCAGCACATGCGCCGCGGTCACGTAGCGGTTGTTGCCCAGCGCGAAGGCGGTGCCGATCGAGTAATACTTGTCGTTGCGCTCCTGGAACGGCAGCAGCTCCAGCGGCAGCGGCTTCTCGTAGGTCAGCGGGTCCTTGACCGGCTTGGCCGCCACCACTTCGAAGGTGGCCGCCTGGATCTTCGGCAACACGGCCGGATCGAGACTGGCCGCATGGCTGGCGGCCGCAGCGAACAGGCTCACCAGGGCAAGGAGCGCGAACCGGCTGCAGGCCGTGCGCATGAAGCCGGGCTTGCGCCGCGGCGATTCCATTACGTGCATGAGTGTCCTTCGCATGAACGCCGCCACCGGATTCCCCCCGCGGGCCCCTGGCTGTGACGGCCGAATCTGGATACTGCCGATTCCGAATACTGCCATGACAGGTCCGGCGCTGCACCGGCGGGCTGATGGCGGCAATCGGCCGAAGTCATGACAATGGCCGTCGGACCGGTGGACTCGGGCCCGCAAGGCCCCATATATGACCGGTGAGCACTTCCCGACCGTCACGCGAATCCGCACCGATGCGCAACGACTCCTGCCCGCTGGACGCATTCCACCCGGCCGTCGCCGCCTGGTTTCGCCGCACCTTTCCTGCGCCCACCGCGGCGCAGGTGGCAGCGTGGCCGTCGATCCGCGCCGGCCAACACACCCTGGTCGCCGCGCCCACTGGCTCGGGCAAGACGCTGACCGCCTTCCTCGCCGCGATCGACGAACTGGTGCGCGAAGGCGCGACCCATGGCGGCGTGCTGGCTGACACCACCAGCGTGCTCTACGTGTCACCGCTGAAGGCGCTGTCGAACGACATCCACATCAACCTGGAAGCGCCGCTGGAAGGCATCCGCACCGAACTCGAAAAACTCGGCCTGCCCGACGTGGCGATCCGCACCGCGGTGCGCACCGGCGACACTCCGCAGGTCGAGCGCAACCTGCTGCGCAAGGTGCCGCCGCACATCCTGGTGACCACGCCCGAATCGCTGTACGTGCTGCTCGGCTCGGCCTCGGGGCGCGCCATGCTGGCCGGCGTGCGCTCGGTGATCGTCGACGAGATCCACGCCATCGCCGGCAGCAAGCGCGGCTCGCACCTGGCATTGTCGCTGGAGCGGCTGGAATCGCTGTGCCAGCGGCGCCTGCTGCGGATCGGGTTGTCGGCGACGCAGAAGCCCATAGAAAAGATCGCCGACTTTCTGGTCGGCGCTCAACACTCCCTTCTCCCTCCGGGAGACAAATCGGCAGGACTGCCGATTTGCACGGCGGATGCCGCCCGCAGGGTGAGGCACATGGATGTGCCGAATGAAGGTGCCCGAAGGGCGGATGAGGGTTCGGGGTCGCGAAAGAGACACAACAAAGCGGCTCACGAATGTGACTCCCCCGCGAGCACCCACCCCTCATCCGACCCTTCGGGCCACCTTCTCCCCACGGGGGAGAAGGAAGATCCGTGCACCATCATCAACACGGGCCACACCCGCCCCCGCGACCTCGCCATCGAAGTGCCCCCGGTCCCGCTCGAAGCGGTGATGTCGAACGACAGCTGGGAGCTGGTCTACAACCGCCTCGCCCAACTGGTGGAGGCGCATCGCACCACCCTGGTCTTCGTCAACACCCGGCGCATGGCCGAGCGCGCCGCGCGGCACCTGTCCGAGCGGCTGGGCAAGGAACACGTGGCCGCCCACCACGGCAGCCTGGCCAAGGAGCTGCGGCTGGACGCCGAGCAGCGGCTGAAGCGCGGCGAACTGAAGGTGCTGGTGGCGACCGCGTCGCTGGAGCTGGGCATCGACATCGGCGAGGTGGACCTGGTCTGCCAGCTCGGCTCGCCGCGCTCGATCGCCGCCTTCCTGCAGCGCGCCGGCCGTTCCGGCCACAGCATCGACGGCACGCCGAAGGCACGGCTGTTCCCGGCCACCCGCGACGACCTGATCGAATGCACCGCCCTGCTCGACTGCGTGCGCCGCGGCGAGCTGGACGCGCTGATCCTGCCACCGCAGCCGCTGGACGTGCTGGCCCAGCAGATCGTGGCCGAAGTCGCCTGCGCCGAGTGGGACGAGGACGCGCTGTACGCACTGGTGCGCCGCGCGTATCCGTATCGCGATCTTTCGCGCGCGGATTTCGACGCCGTGGTGCGCATGCTGGCCGAAGGCTTCACCACGCGGCAGGGCCCCCGCGCGGCGTACATCCATCGCGACGCGGTGAACCGGCAACTGCGCCCGCGGCGCAGTGCGCGGCTCACCGCGTTGACCTCCGGTGGCACCATTCCCGAGACCGCCGACTACAAGGTGGTGCTGGAACCGCAGGCGATCATCGTGGGCACGGTGAACGAGGATTTCGCGGTCGAGAGCATGGCCGGCGACATCTTCCAGCTGGGCAACGCCAGCTACCGCATCCAGCGCGTCGAGCGCGACCGCTTGCGGGTGGAGGATGCGCACGGCGCACCGCCGAGCATTCCGTTCTGGCTGGGCGAGGCGCCCGGGCGCAGCAACGAGCTGTCGTTCGGCGTGTCGCGATTGCGCGAGGAAATCTCCGTACAACTCGATGCCGGCGGCGTGCCGGCGGCGGTCGCGTGGCTGCAGGAAACACTGGGTCTCGGCGAAGCAGCCGCCCGGCAACTCGTCGACTACCTCGCCCGCGCCAAGGCCGCGCTCGGCGTCCTCCCCAGCCAGCACACCCTGGTGCTGGAGCGCTTCTTCGACGAGTCCGGCGGCACCCAGCTGGTGATCCACACGCCGTGGGGCAGCCGCATCAACCGCGCGTGGGGGTTGGCGCTGCGCAAGCGCTTCTGCCGCCAGTTCAATTTCGAGCTGCAGGCGGCGGCGACCGAGGACGCGATCGTGCTTTCGCTGTCCACCAGCCACAGCTTTCCGCTGGAGGAAGTGGCGCATTACCTGCGCTCGAACACCGCCGAGCACGTGCTGGTACAGGCCCTGCTCGACGCCCCGCTGTTCCCCGCGCGCTGGCGCTGGAACGCAGTGACCGCGCTGGCGCTGCCGCGCTTCACCGGCGGCAAGAAGACGCCGCCGCCGCTGCAGCGGATGAAGAGCGAGGACCTGCTCGCCGCGGTATTCCCCGACCAGGTCGCCTGCCTGGAAAACATCGTGGGCGAGCGCGAGGTGCCCGACCACCCGCTGGTCAACCAGACCATGCACGACTGCCTGCGCGAGGCGATGGACGTGGACGGGCTGCTGGCGATCCTGCGCCAGCTCGAAGCCGGCGAAATCGCCATCGTGGCGCGCGATCTCACCGCACCCAGCCCGCTCGCCGCCGAAGTGTTGAACGCGGCACCGTATGCCTTCCTCGACGATGCGCCGCTGGAAGAGCGCCGCACCCAGGCCGTGCAGAACCGTCGCTGGAACGCCGACAGCGCCGACGACCTGGGCCGGCTCGATCCCGACGCGATCGCCGCGGTGCGCGAGGAGGCGTGGCCGCAGGTGCGCGATGCCGACGAGATGCACGAGGCGCTGACCTTGCTGGGTTTCGTCACCGCCGCGGAGGTTGACGCCAACACGGGCTGGGCCGAACGACTGCAGGCGCTCGCCGGGGTGAAGCGCGCGACACGCCTCACCGACGTGTGGACCACTGCGGAACAATTGCCACTGTGGCTGGCGCTGCACCCCGCCGCCAGCATGCAACCGCCGATCGCGGCACCGGCCGAATACGCCGCGCAGGCGTGGACGCGCGAGGACGCACTGCTGGAACTGGTGCGCCACCGTCTCGGCGGGCTCGGCCCGGTCACCGTGCGCGAGCTGGCGCAGTCGATGAACGTCGACGCGGGCGAGATCGAGCAGGCGCTGTTGCGGCTGCAGTCCGAAGGCTACGTGATGCAGGGCCGCTTCACCGCCGATGCGAGCGACACCGAATGGTGCGAGCGGCATCTGCTGGCGCGCATCCACCGCTACACCATCGGCCGGTTGCGCCGCGAGATCGAGCCGGTCAGCCGGCGCGCGCTGATGCGTTTCCTGTTCGACTGGCAGCACGTGTCGGCGGCCACCCGCTTGAACGGCCCCGATGCGCTGGTTGCCACACTGGCACAGCTGGAAGGTTACGAGGCTGCGGCTGGCGCGTGGGAAGCGGAGATCCTGCCAGCGCGCGTGAGCGATTACTCGATCAGCTGGCTGGACGAACTGTGCCGTGCCGGCCGCATCACGTGGAGCCGTTTGCGCACCGGCAGCGGCGGTGGCGGCGGCCCGGTGCGCAGCACGCCGATCGTGCTGCTGCCGCGGCGCGAGGTGGCCGTCTGGACGGCCGTCGCCTGCAGCGACGACGCGCAGGACATCCTGCTGTCCTCGCGCGCCCAGGCCGTGGCCGACGCGCTGCGCGAACATGGCGCGCTGTTCTTCGACGAACTGCTGGCCGACACCCGCCTGCTGCGGACGGAGCTGGAAGACGCACTGGGTGAACTGGTCGCCGCCGGCCGGATCAGCGCCGACAGCTTCGCCGGCCTGCGCGCCCTGCTGCTGCCGGCGGCGAAGCGCGACGGCGCACGGCAGCGGCGCATGCGCCGGCATGCGTTCGGCGGAATCGAGGATGCAGGACGCTGGGCATTGGCGCGGGGCGCCTCCCTTCTCCCCACCGGGGAGAAGGTGGCCCCGAAGGGGTCGGATGAGGGGCGGGTGCTCGCGGAGAGGTCAGAAGGTTCGCGAGGAGAGCAGCCCCTCACCTCAATCCTCTCCCCGGAGGGGAGAGGAAGCGAACGTGGCGCTTCGCGCCGGCTTGATTCGGATGAAGCAGAGCACGTTGCACGTGCTCTGCTTCGCCGCTACGGCGTGGTGTTCTGGAAGCTGCTGGAACGCGAGGCGCCGTGGCTGCCGTCGTGGCGCGAACTGCTGCGCGTCTATCACCGGCTGGAGGCGCGCGGCGAAATCCGCGGCGGGCGCTTCGTCGAAGGCCTGGTCGGTGAGCAGTTCGCCCTGCCCGAGGCGATTGCGCCGCTGCGGGCGATTCGCCAGCGCGCGGACGACGGCGAGCTGGTCTGCGTCAGCGGCAGCGATCCGCTGAACCTGGTCGGCACCGTGCTGGTCGGCGACAAGGTACCGGCGCTGGCCGGCTCGCGCGTGCTGTATCGCGACGGCATGCCGATCGCCGCGCTGGTCGGCGGCAAGGTCGTGCCATTGATCGAGTTGTCGGCAGCCGATGCCCGGCTGGCGAAGCAGGTGTTGCTGCGCCATCCCCCCTCGCAGCCGGAAGCCGTGGCCGCGGCGCGCTGACGCGATGGGCTGCCTGCCGGTGCTGCTGCTGTTCCCGCTGGGTTTCGGGCTTGGCTATCTGGTGGGCGGCGACGTCGGCGGCATCTGGGGCGGCGGCATCGGCCTGACGCTTGGCCTGGCGTTGATGATCCTGCTGGTCCGGGCGATGCGGCGGCGGCGCTAGAGCTTGAGATGGATGTGCCGGCGATCCATCGCCCGAACGATCAACCACCACACCGCCACGAACACCACCGCGAACGCCAGCGATGGCACGTACGGACCGAAGCGCGGTGTCATCCAGTCGGCGAACAACGTGCGGTACCACGACGCCTGGCCCAGCGTGGGCAGCACGATCTGCATCAGCTCCGAACCGGCATAGGCGGCGATCGCGTTGACCCCGAAGCTGCGACCCAGGGCGGGCCAGCCGCGACGGTCGATCAGCCAGTGGAACGCCAGCAGCGCCAGCGTGGCCCAGCCTGCCGTCCACAGCACGAACGACGGCGTCCACAGGTTCTTGTTCAGCGGCAACCACAGCGACCACAGCGCGCCAAGCAGAAGGCAGGCGACACCGGCCAGCAACAGCGTCCGGATTTTCCCGCGGCGCAGCCAGCAGCCTGCGCGCAAACCCAGCAAGGTGCTGGCCAGGGACGGCAAGCTGCCGAGCAGACCTTCCGGGTCGTGGCCGCGGCCGGTCACCGGATCGATCTGGTAGACGAAGCGGCCGAACAGCGCGCTGTCGAAACGGCTGACGATGTTCGTCCACGGCTCCAGCGAACCGCCGAGCACCAGCAGACCCCAATAGCCCAGCAGCAGGCCGGCGATGGCGGTCCACTGCGTGCGCGGCCGCGTGTACACCGCGAACAGCGCCACCCCCGCGAAGCACAGCCCGATGCGTTGCAGCACGCCGGGAAAACGCAGGTGGGCCTGCGGCATGACCAGCGCCGCCAGCACATTGATCGCCACGCCCAGCAGCAGGATGCGCAGCGCACGCCACATCGCGCCGCGGATCAGCGCCTCGGGCGCTGCGCCCTGCTCCAGTCGCGGCAGGATCGAGAACGCCACCGACACGCCAACCACGAACAGGAAGAATGGAAACACCAGATCGGTCGGCGTGCAGCCGTCCCACGTCGAATGTTCCAGCGGCCAGTAGACGTGGCCCCAGTCACCGGGGTCATTGACCAGCAGCATCGCGGCCACGGTGCAGCCGCGCAGCGCGTCGAGTGAGGCGAGGCGTTTCATGGGGAGCGCAAGCAAAAGCGAAAGCGCAAAAGCACCGGGATACCTCTCCCTTCCAGGGGACAAATCGGCAGGACTGCCGATTTGCACGGCGCCAGCCGCCCGAAGGGTGAGGGCCATGGATGGCCCGAATGCAGGAAGGGAGGGGGTGGCTCAGGGTCGCCGGGAAAATCAAAAGCGAACCCCACCCCAACCCTCCCCTGCTGCGCAGGGGAGGGAGACAGGCAGCGCGCGTGCACGATCGATCTCACGGACTCAACGCCACGCGGCCCAGCGCGTACAGCGGCCCGTCGGTCGGCGCGGTGTAGATCAGGCACAACGCGCGTTCGCCCTGCTGCGCGGGCAGCGCCGCGTCCAGGGTGAAGTTGCGGGCGCTGTGCGTGGGATCGGGCAAGGCCATGCTGGCCAGCACCGGGCCGGCGCAGGTGTCCAGGTGCACCACCATTTCGCCGAACGGCGTCCTGTTCGGGTGCGACATCACCAGCTTCTGCTCGTGCGCCAGCGCGAAGTTGCGTTCGAGCCGTACCGCCTCGACATGGATGCGGCGCAGTCCATCCAGCGGCGTGGCGGGATACAGCTGGCAGCTGTTGAACACGTTGATGCTGTAGACCGGCGACGCCGAGGCGGCATCGGGCAGCGGTTGCACGCGCAGGCGGAAATCGCTGCCGGGGCAGTTCGGCAAGTCGTTGCCGTCGAGGCCGAGCAGGCTGGCGCGATCCAGCACACGCTGGCGCGAGGTGGCCAGCACGCTGCCATCGGCGGCGAAGCTGGCCGCGCGCACGGTGGTCGGCAGGGTCACGTTGAACGGTGCGTCGTAGCGCGGCGAAGCCTGCGTGGGCGCGCTGCCGTCCAGCGTGTAGCGGATGGTGCCGAAATCCGTCTGGTTCGACAGCGTAACGGTGGCCTTGCCGGTGGCCAGGGCAAGCGTGCGATCAATGGCGATGTCCACCGCGAACGCGCTGTCGGCGTAGGCGACGTGTTGCGCCCGGTAGCGTGCAAGTTGCGCCGGCAAGCGGGCGAGGAAATGCGGCCAGTTGATGGAGCCGGCCGGCGACCACGCCACTTCACTGAGCGCATCCAGCCGCGGGAACACGGCGTGTTCCACATGCGCGAAGGTGGGAATGTGCTCGGCCCACACGTTGGCCTGCACGCCGAGCACATGCGCGGCTTGCTTCGGGCCCAGCACGGCAGGCACCACCTGGAATGCGTAGACGCTGCGCAGCGATTCCACGCCCATGCGCCCGGCGTATTCGTCGGCGAGGTCGCCCTGCACGTGATCGAAGTACAGCGCAGGCGCGGGCGACATCACCACGTCGTGGCCCATCATCGTCGCCTTGATCGCGCCGTCGGTGCCGCGCCAGGACATCACCGTGGCGTCGGCCGGCAGGTGCTCGCCTTCGAGGATCTCGTCCCAGCCGATCAGCTTGCGGCCATGCCGGTCGAGGTACTGGCCGATGCGGTCGATGAACCAGCCCTGCAGCGCGTCTTCGCTGGTGATGCCCAGCGCGCGCATCTTCGCCTGCACGGCGGGCGAGGCCTGCCACTGGTCCTTGATCGCCTCGTCGCCGCCGACGTGGATGTATCTGGAGGGGAACAGCGCCAGCACTTCATCGAGCACGTTGTCGATGAAGTCGAAGGTGGCATCGTCCACGTTGTACAGATACGGATTGACGCCCCAGTCGACCGACACTTCCGGCCGCTTTCCGGTGACGCCGAGCTGCGGGTACGCGGCCACCGCGGCCTGTGCATGACCGGGCATGTCCAGCTCCGGCACGATGGTGATGTGGCGCGCGGTGGCATAGGCGACCACCTCGCGGATCTGCGCCTGCGTGTAGAAGCCGCCGTAGCGTTTCGGCTCGCCCTCCTTGCCGGCGTCCGGCGGCGTGCGCCACGCACCGATGCGGGTGAGCTCGGGATAGCGTTTGATCTGGATCCGCCAGCCCTGGTCGTCGGTGAGATGCCAATGGAACACGTTGAGCTTGTGCTGGGCCATCTGGTCGAGCAGGCGTTTCACCTCGTCCACGCTCTGGAAGTGGCGCACCGAATCCAGCATCAGGCCGCGCCAGGCGAAGCGGGGCTGGTCGGCGATGTGCAAGGCCGGCACCTGCACCGCGCCGTGTTTCGCATCGGGCGTGAGTAATTGCCACAGCGTGGTCGCGCCACGGAACAGTCCGGCGTCGGTGCGTGCTGCGAGCCTGATGCCTTGCGGCGTCACGTCGAGCACATAGGCTTCGTCATTCGCCGGCGCAAGCCCGGGGTCGAGCCGAAGCACGATCTCGCCAGTGACGGCGGCGTGCTGGTGCACGGCGAGTTTCAGGCCACGCGTGCGCCCGGTGAGGTCGGCCAGCCATTGCGCGGTGCGCAGGCTTGCCGCGCTTTTGTCGGCAACCACGATCGGCGTGGCCGGGCCTACGGTGAAATGTCCCTCTGCCGGGTCGACTTGGACCGGCTGGGGAATCAGGGAGTTGACGGGTGGCCGGGCCAGCAGCGGATTGGCCAGCAGCCAGGTCGCGGCGAACAGCATGCAGCGCAACAGGACGGTCGGGCGGCGCGTAGTCGACAAGGTCATCGGCGGTCTCCGCAGGATGGTCCACGCAAGATGCCATGGACGTGGACGCAAGGCCTGCTCAAAAAAACGGGCCCGGAAAGACTTGCCCGGGCCCGTTCGGGGAGGATGCTGCGCCATCCATGGCTCGCGTTTTCTGCATGCAAATCAGAGCACGCAGATCAGAGCTTGAAGCGGAGGTTCAGGTAGTACTGGCGACCGTTCACATAGAACGCATACGGCTGTTTTCCGTAGGCGTCGTTTTTGGTGTAGTACTTCAGCTTCGGGTTATTGAGGTTCATCGCGTCCAGCGACAGCGACATCCAGTCGGTGAGGTTCACGCCCAGCGAAGCGGACAGGCTGCCGATGCCTTGCTGGAAGTAGGTGTCGGTGCGGCTGACACCGGCGTAGAACTCCGAACGATAGGTGTAGCTGACGCGGGCGTTCAGCAGCTTGTTCTCGAAGTAACCAGACACGTTGTAGGTGTTCTTCGAGGTGCCCTGCAACGGCTCGTCACCCGTGGCATGGCCATCGGCATAGGTGTAGTTGCCCTGCACGCCGAAGTGCTCGCCGACCGGCTGGATGTAGTTCAGCTCCACGCCACGCACCTGGCCGTTGACGTTGCGCGGCACGCTGATCAGGTAGTCGTTGAACACGTCGTGGCCAGCCGCCTGGGAGGCCTGCATGTCCTTGAACGTGCGTGTCTCGTTGCCGAAGTTGATGTAGTCCTTCAGGTTCATCGCGTACACGCCGGCGGACAGCAGGCCGCGCGGCGCGAAATACCATTCCAGCGACGCATCGAAGTTGCTGGAGATCAGCGGATCGAGCTTCGGATTGCCGCCACTGCCAGTGTGGGTGAGATCGTCGGCGGAGACGTAGCCGGCCAGCGCCGAGTAGTCCGGACGGGTCATCGTCTGCGAGGCGGCCACGCGCAGCAGCAGGTCGTCGTTGATGCTGTAACGCAGGTTCGCGCTGGGCAGGAACTTGCTGTGGGTCTTCTTGTAGGTGTTCCAGTAGTAGTCGCCGAAGGCGGAGCCAGTGATCGGACCTTCCACGGTATTGGCGTCGCCATCGGGCGCGGTACTGCTGTAGCCGATATTTTCCTTGGTCTGCACGTAGCGCACGCCGAAGTTGCCGGCGACCGCGCCGGTTTCGAAGTTCATCTGCAGATAGGCGGCGGTGTCCTTCTCCTTCACCCGATAGATGTCGTTGAAGTAGAACCGCCCGACCGGATCACGATTGGCGAACTGCGAGTCGATCTGCGCCAGCTGGCCCGGCGTGTAGTACCAGATGTTGCCGGGGAAGCTGCCGCCCACCGAGTTGCCGAAATCGCCGGGATAGTTCTGGTGCGAGGTCGGATACAGCGCCGGATTGGTCCAGTCGGTGGCCCAGTTCGGCCCCTGCGCCACTTCGAACGGGTTTTCGCGGGTGTGATCGGCGTAGCGCACGCCAAACTCAAGCGAGGAGAACGCGCCATCGTCGAACGCGAGCTCGCCGTCGAGCTGGCCCCACTTCTCCTTGTCGGTGACCTTGATGCCCTGGCCGCCGAAGATCCAGCCGGAACCGGGCAGGATGCCGGACGGCGAGGCGTTGTCGCCGCCCAGCGTCCAGTTGATCGGCTTGCCGGTGCCGCGCATGTCCCAGCTGGCGCCCGCGCCGCCCGCGGTACCCAGTTCGATCACGTCCTGGGTCGGGCTGCTGCCGGTGCCGCGGGTGCTGCCCACCTGGCCCTTCAGGGTCAGGTGATCGGAGACCCGCCAGTTGGCGTCGAGGGTGAGGAACTTCGATTCGGAGGCGGCGCCCGGACGGGAGATCTGGTCATAGACGCCATAGGCGTTGGTGCCGCCGCTGATCGTGCCGTTGGTGACCACGTTGTTGTTGACCGCGCCCGGGGTGAGCACGCCGCCGCCCGCACCGCCCAGCGCGCTGCTGGCCCACATCATGTAGTTGCGGTTGTAGTTGTCGGCCTTGAGCTTGGAGTAGAACCCGTTCAGGTCGAGCGTGAGGTTTTCGGTGGGCTTGAACTGCAGGTCGACCACGCCGCCCTTGCGCTCGCGCGTCTGGGTGAACAGCACTGCGCCGATCTCGTTCGGGTAGTACATGCCGGCCAGTTCGGGATGCGCCGCGACGGTGTTCGGTGCCGAGGCCGCGGTAATCTGCTGGTAACCGCCAACCACTTCCTGGCCATTGCGCTGCAGGCTGCGCTTCTCGTAGAAGCCCTGCACCAGCAGGCCGACGGTGTTGCTGTCGTTCTTCCAGTTGAACATCCCGCTGAACTGCGGCTTGGTGTTGCTGGGCAGGTCGGAGTAGACGCCGCCGATCGACGCTTCGGCGGTGATGTTCTTGGCGAACTCGAGCGGCTTGCGCGAGATGATGTCGACCGAGCCGGCCGCGCCACCCTCGACGATCTTCGCCTCGGAGGTCTTGTGCACCACGACCTGGCTGACGATTTCCGACGGCAGCAGGCTGTAGCTGACGCTGCGGCCCACGGTCTGCACCTGGCTCAGCACGAACCAGTCACCGGTGCCCACGGTGTGGCCGTTGACCAGGGTCTGGGTCAGGCTGGGGTTGGTGCCGCGCAGGCTGACGCGATCGTTCTCGTCGAAGCCGCCTTCGGCAGCGCTGGACGAGCTGATGTTGACGCCGGGCAGGCGCTGCAGCGTATCGGCCACGTTCTTGGCCGGCAGCTTGCCGATGTCTTCGGCGGTGACGATTTCCACGTGCGACGCCGCGGCCTTCTTGAGGTTCAGCGACTCCGCCTCGCTGTCGCGGATACCCACCACGGTGACGGTGCCAAGCTGGGTGGCGTCCTTGTCCTTCTGCCGGGTCGTGCTGGTCGTGTTGCCGGTCGATTGTGCGTCCTGCGCAAACGCCACGCCGGATACGCACAGACTGGTGATGATGCTCGCTGCTAGCAATGTCTTGCGGTAATTCATGATCTCCTCCCCTCAGAGGCTGGCTTGAATCAGGACCGGCTGATGACGGTCGCGGACGTTGGTTGTGACTTGCTTGGCGCCGTGTCGCCGGATGGCGGACGGAATCTCATCTCAATCTCCCTTGTGCTCATCCAGAAACCAGCCGGCGGCGCCAATGACACCAAGCTGGCCGTGCTCGATCAGTCGAACCGGAACCTGTTGCAGCCAGGCGCGCATCACGCCCTTGTTGAAATAGCGTTCGGCAAACGTGCTGGCCAGCAGGAACGGCTGGATCTGCGGCAGGATGCCGCCGGCCAGGTACACCGCGCGGGCGCCGTACAGCAGCACCAGGTCGCCCACGAAACTGCCCAGCAGTCCGCAGAAGACCTGCAGCGCCTCGACCGCGGCGGCATCGTTGCCGGCCAGTGCGGCGGCGGTGATCTCGGCCGGGGTCAGCTGGCGCTCGATGCAGCCGCGCAACTCGCACAGCGCGCCGTAAAGCTTGAGCAGGCCAGGGCCGGACAGCGCGTCCTCGAACGACACGTGCGAGCGCTCGCGGCGGAACAGGCGCAGGATCTCGATCTCGCGCTCGGTGCCCGGCGCCAGCGAAATCTGGCCCGCCTCGGTGGCCAGCACCTGGGCGCGCGGCTGGCCCGGCAGCAACACCGCCGAACCCAGGCCGGTACCCGGGCCCATCACCAGCACCGGTCCGCGGGTGGCGGGCCGGCTGCTTTCGATGATCGACATCGCGTCGTCGGCGCCGATGAACTGGGTAGCGTAGGCGACCGCCTCGAAGTCGTTGATCACGGCCAGCTGGCGGATGCCGAGCGCGGCGCGGATCTCGCCGATCGACACCGGCCACGGCAGGTTCTCGTTGACGATGGCATCGTCCAGCACGTAGCCGGCGCAGGCCACCGCGCAATCGCTGAGCTGGCTGCACAGGGCCGCATGCGGTGATGCTTCGAGCTGCGCCACGAAGTCGCCGAGCATCGCGGGCAGGCCGGACCAGTCCGCGCAGCTGTAGCGGTGGTAATGCAGCACCTTGACCGACTGGCCACCCGGCGCCGCGACCACCAGGCCGATGCGCGCGTGCGTGCCGCCCACATCGGCGGCCAGGAACGGCTGCGCCGCAACGGGGCCGGCACGACCGACGCCTGTCGACGACAGGCCGTCGCCCAGCGGCGTGCCGGTTGCCGCGGATGCATGGCGCTGGTTGGCGCGTTCCCCCACTGCCCTCTCCCGTGTCTGGCCCGCTGGCGTCGGCGATGCGATGGACGCACCCGGCCGGGACTGATGAGGGCCGAGTCTGCTGTCAAAATGACAACGTTGTCAACAGGGTTCGGTACGATTTTTCCAAAGCCCTCTGTGGCGCCGCAACATAGCTGTCATGACACTCCTGCGTCGGCGTCCAACTTTGTGCGGCGCAGCGCTGTTGCATAGCGAAAGCACCTGATTCGATCCTCCGGCCAGGTGCTGACGCAACGCCACACAAACACCGGTTTCGGACGTCTGGACGGCTGCACCTGGAGCGGGATCCGGCCGCTCGCGTCCGGCCATAATTGACAACGTTGCACTTTTCAGCGAATAAAGAGACATTCCAGCCAGCCCGGTCATCCGATCGGCGCACGCGGCGACTCGGGGAAAACATCCATGGCAACGACGCTGACGGCGGCACCGTCCCAACGCGGCTATTTCGGTCCGATGCTGATCATCGGCGTGCTGTTCTTCATCTTCGGCTTCGTCACCTGGCTGAACGGTCCACTGACGATCTTCGTGAAGCTCGCCTTCAACCTCGACGACGTCAGCGCCTTCCTGATCCCGGTGGCGTTCTACCTGTCGTACTTCTGCCTGGCCCTGCCCTCGTCGGTGGTGCTGCGACGCACCGGCATGAAGAAGGGCATGGCGCTGGGCCTGTTCGTGATGGCGATCGGCGCGGTGCTGTTCGGCGAATTCATCAACATCCGCATCTACCACGGCGCCCTGGTCGGGCTGTTCGTGATCGGCGCCGGGCTGTCGCTGCTGCAGACCGCGTCCAATCCCTACATCAGCATCCTGGGGCCGATCGACAGCGCGGCGCAGCGGATCGCCTTCATGGGCATCTGCAACAAGGTGGCCGGCGCGCTGGCGCCGCTGGTGTTCGGCGCGCTGGTGCTCAGCGGCATCGACACGCTGGACCAGCAGGTGAAGGACGCGCCCACCGCGGCGGCGCGCGAGGCCCTGCTCAACGGTTTCGCGGCGCGCGTGTACTGGCCGTACATGGCGATGGCGGCGCTGCTGGTGTTGCTGGCGATCTGGGTGGTGCGCTCGTCGCTGCCGGAGATCAAGCCCGCCGGCGCGAACGACGAAAGGGCGATCGGCCATGCCGGCCGCAGCATCTACAGCTTTCCGCACATGTGGCTGGGCGTGCTGTGCCTGTTCCTCTACGTCGGCGTGGAGGTGATGGCGGGCGACGCGATCGGCATCTACGGCCAGGGTTTCGGCCTGCCGCTGGACGCCACCAAGCATTTCACCTCGTACACCATGCTCGGCATGCTGGCCGGCTACGTCGTGGGCCTGCTGGTGATCCCGCGCTACATCTCGCAGCAGCGTTACCTGGCCGTGTCGGCGGTGCTGGGCGTGCTGTTCGCGATCGGCGCGTACGTCACCCGGGGCTACGTGTCGGTGGGTTTCGTCGCCGCGCTGGGCTTCGCCAACGCGATGATGTGGCCGGCGATCTTCCCGCTCGCGATCAAGGGGCTGGGCCGGCACACCGAGGCGGCCTCCGCGCTGCTGATCATGGGCATCGTCGGCGGCGCGCTGATCCCGCAGGTCTTCGTGCACCTGAAGCAGCTGATCGACTTCCAGCTGGCCTTCCTGTGCGTGATGGTGCCGTGCTACCTGTACATCCTCTACTACGGCCTGGCCGGGCACCACATCGGCCAGGCCGCCGCCAGCAGCGCGGCACAAGGCACTTGAGCTAGGATGCATGCGCCGCCGCGCAATCCGGCGGCGCCCGCTTCGGTTCGACGGCAGCGGCGTCACCAATCACGATGCATGAGGTTCAACGGGTGCGCAGTGCCACCATCAAGGATGTCGCGGAACGGGCCGGCGTCTCGCTGAAGACCGTTTCGCGAGTGATCAACAACGAACCGTCCGTGCATGCCCGCACCCGCGAGAAGGTGCAGCGCGAGATCGACGCGCTCGGCTACCAGCCCGACCCCTCCGCGCGCAGCTTGCGCAGCACCCGCGCCTACGCGATCGGACTGGTCTACGACAACCCGAACGCGCACTACATCATCAACCTGCAGCGCGGCGTGCTGTCGGTGTGCCGCTCCAGCGGCTTCGGCCTGCAGATCCATCCCTGCGATTCAAGCTCGCCGAAACTGGCCGACGAGCTGCGCACCCTGGTGCAGCGCTCGCGCCTGGCCGGCCTGGTGCTGGCGCCGCCGATGTCCGAACAGCCGGAGCTGATCCGCAGCCTGGTCGAGGCGAAGATCCCGTTCATCCGGATCATCTCCGCGCGCAAGGACCCGCAGGACGGCTTTCCCTGCGTCTACGTCGACGACCGCGACGCCGCCTACGCGATCACCGAGCACCTGATCCAGCTCGGCCACCAGCGCATCGGCTTCCTGTGGGGCGGCCGCGAACACCGTTCCAGCCCCGAGCGCTACCAGGGTTACGAGGACGCGCTGAAGGACTACGGCATCCCACTCGACCGCAAGCTGATCCTCGCCGGCGACTACACCTTCGACGACGGCTTCCGCGGCGCCCGCAAACTGCTGGCGCTGAAGGACCGCCCCACCGCGATCTTCGGTTCCAACGACGAAATCGCCGCCGGCGTGCTCGCCGCCGCCCACTCCGACGGCATCAACGTGCCCTACGAACTGTCGATCGCCGGCTTCGAGGACAGCCCGTTCTCCAAGCAGTCCTGGCCGGCATTGACCACCGCCCGCCAGGCCACCGAGGAAATCGCGCGGCATGCCGCCCAGCGCCTGATCGGCGACCTGCAGCGCGAAGCCAACGGCGAACCGGCGCAGCATGCGAACGAAGGCTTCAGCCCCGAGCTGGTGGTGCGCGGGTCGACGGCGCCAAGGCATGTGGCGCAGGCGCCGCGGGGTGGTGGTGGGCGGCGCAAGCCTGCGGCATAACATCGACTGCACACGGTCATCATATCGACTGCCAACTCATGACTATCACGGGGTATGTCTAGATCGAATTTCGCGGGGAGTCGACACCATGAATCATGCCGACATCAGTGTTTCAGACAGTTTGATAGTTTTTGGAGGCTCTAGGTTTATACGAGCTGTCGTCGGGCCGTTCGGAGATTTGGCGGACTACTTGTCTAGGGAACCTGAGGCGCTAGTCGTCACGGATACTGACAAAACGCTTTGGGAAGTTAGCTCTCATCCGCAAGCTTCTCTAACTGCGTTCCAAGGCTTTATCGGAATCTGCGCTTTCATGGGGTCATGGTTCGCAACGACCGCACTTAACGAGCTGTACGAACTCAAAATTCGGCCCGCAATTAGGGAAATGCTTGGCGGCATAGAATTCTCTGGCACCCGCGTGTACGGGGTTTCACTATGTTCTTGTCATCTACCAACGCAAACCAGGCTCATGCTTGTTGCCTTGGGGAGGACAGCTGCAGAGGTTTCTCGCGCAGAGCAACTTATCCCTACCGTCCTTTACCATGCGAGTAAATGGGCCGAGCAAAATATCTCGGCCCCGAAGGTCCATCTATACAAGATTGAGGGGGAATCTTTTTCAAATCTGCCAGAGCTCTACCCAGACGTGATCTCAGCATTAGGATCGCTTGCATCAGCATTCCCACTTCGACCGCCCAACTTCATTCGTCATGACGGCTAACTTACCAAAGCAACATTAAGGGACAAATTTAATCGTAAAGGGTCAGAGACATTATTGAATGCCTTGGAATTTGGGGCGACCCAGTGTCCTACGACAGATAATGTCTCTGCCCTCCCTATGCTCCCTCAAGCCGCCTCCCACGCCTTCGCCAGCTCCCCGGCAAGGTCGCGATAACGGCGCGGCGGATGGCCAAGCAGGCCGGTGAGCAGCTCCACCGCATTCGATTTGCCGAGCATGCCGTCGACGTGGAAGCGCGCCAGCATCAGGCGCAAATCGTAAGCCGACCACGACGGCATGAAGCCGGCCATGGCGGTCTCCCAGGCATCGAGGTCGTTGCCCGCTGGCGTCACCGGCTTGCCCAGCACGCCGGACCAGATCGTCGCCAGCGCATCACCGGTCAACACGTCCGGGCCGGTGATCTCGATCACCTCGCGCGGCAGCGGCGTCGCGGACCGCGCGCGGCGGAGCAGCGCGGCCACCGCGATCTCGGCGATATCGCGCACGTCGACCATCGCCACGCCGACGTTGCCGATGGGCATGCCGTAACGCCCCTGCAGCAGGCCGTCCTTGAGCGCCGCATCGTTCTGCATGAAGTAGGACGGGCGCAGCACGGTCACCGGCAGGTCGAACTGCTCGATCATCCGTTCAACCGTGTACTTGCCGGTGAAATGCGGTACGTCGGTGTAGGCATCGCTGTTGAGTACCGACAGATACACGACGCGCTGGATGCCCGCCTCGCGCGCCAGGCTCAGCGTGCCGATCGCCTGGGTCACTTCATCGGCGACCACGGCATTGAGCAGAAACAGCGTGTCGACGTCCTGCAGCGCCGCACGCATCGAGGGAACGTCGGTCATGTCGCCCTTGACCGCGATGACGCCCTCGGGAAACGACGCCTTGGCCGGGTCGCGCGTCAACGCGCGGACGCTGGCGCCCTGCGCGGCCAGCCCGCGAACGACGAGGCTGCCGATGGTGCCGGTGCTGCCGGTGACGAGAATGTTCATGGGAATCTCCTTCGAAGTGGTGGACAACGCCATCCTGCTGTTTCATGAAGCGTCCCGATAGCCGCATAATCTGGACATCCCGTCTCACTCATGGAACAGCCGTGGATCTGCTCGCGCTGGCCGATTTCAACGACGTGGCGCGACATGGCGGCTTCGGCCGCGCCGCGCGAGCCACTGGCCGACCCAAGGCCACGATGTCGCGGCGGGTACGTCAGCTGGAAGATGCGCTGGGCGTGCGCCTGTTCGAGCGCGGCGGCCACACCCTGCGCCTGACGCCGGAAGGCCGCGAGCTGCAGGAACGGACGCAGTCGCTGCTGGAACACATCGATGAAGTGGGCGAGGTATTGCGCGGGGGCATCGGCACGCCACGCGGCAGGCTGCGCATCAGCGCGCCGGTGCTGTTCGGCCAGCGCGGCCTGGGCCGCATCGCCGCGGACTACGCGCTCGCCTATCCCCAGGTGCAGTTGGAAGTGGTCACCGAGGATCGCTTCGTCGATCCGGTGGATGACGATTTCGACCTGATCATCCGCGCCAATCCCGATCCCTCGACCGACCTGTCCGGCCGTTGCTTCCTGCGCGACGTGATGGTGGTCGTGGCCGCACCGTCACTACCGCGGTCAGCGGGAAGAAATGGCGCCGCGGTACCCGCCATCACGTTGTCGCGCACGCCCGCCGATGTCACCTGGCAGCTCACGCGCGCGCGCAGCGTGCGCCACATCGCGACGCGCACCGTGCTGCGCCTGTCGTCGATGGCGATGATCCACGATGCGGTGACCGCCGGGGTGGGCGCCGCCGCCATGCCGCGTTCGCTGGTCCAGGCCGACATCGACGCCGGCCGGCTGCTCGACTGGGGCGTGCTCGCCGACCACCCGGTCGAAGTGTGGGCACTGTATCCCTCACATCGACATGTGAGCGCCCGAGTGGCCGCCTTCGTGAAACTGCTGCTGGATCGCTTTGAAAACGCATCGCCCAAGGCGTTCGCGCGGCTCGCGGGTGCTTGGTAGCACACTGGGTGGCAACGTCCTGGACGGAGGTAACAACTTGGAGAAAGACGACACTGGCCACCCGTCCCGCTAGTATTGGGCAATGGCGTTTAATTACCTCCGTCCCTTTAAACTTCCAGAGGTTTTTCGGCCGATCAGCAATCCCCAGGTCGCCCGGTGGGCATGTGGGCAACGTCAATCGAAGAGTGGACCTAAGTTCATGCGGCTCGGGCGCTGATCCCAGGCGGTGAACGCTTCGGTGGCGGAGGTTAAGAGGTCTTGGTCCGTATCGGGCCAACGCCTAGTCATCGCGACCTTCAGTATCTCGCCCAGCGCGATGGCGCAGGCCCGTTGTTCCGAGTCCTCGCCCGAGTCGTTGTAGACCTCCGCCACGGCCCGGCCCAATGCAAAGGCCGCCATCGGGAGCGGGCTGGGCTGGGCGAGCACAAGGGAGGCGTGGAAGGCGGCCAGGTGGGCGATCACTTCACCAGCTAGATCGTCAAAATCCAGATCGAACATCTTCGATGCACGGGGCATGCGGAAGGCGGCGAGGATGTTCTGCTTAATGGGCCCGGTCATTTTGTGGGCGGTGAGCAACTGCACATGCCCATCGACTCGCCTCGGCGTTAAGCGCGTCGGTTCTGATGGGGCTGGGGCCGCCGGGGCCGCTTGCGGCCGGCGGCGATGAAGGCGCCAGGAGACGATGGCGAAGGCGATGACTGCCGGGACCAGCGCGGCGGCGAACCAGACCGGTGCGTGTGCGTGGCGACGCAGGAGTTCGGTGAGCGCCAATCCGACACCCGCCGCGACGGCGGGGGCGCCCCACCGATGCGGAATGAGCCAGGCCGCCAGAGCGCCGACGATCCAAAAAACAGGATCGAGAAAACCGACCAGCACTACGAACCATTCGACATCCATTCCCGTCTCCCCTTCAGTGCTCGGGGACTGTAGCAGCGCGGGGATCGCGGAGCCCAGGGTCAGGAGCCCCAGGGTCAGGTCTTGTTTGCCACATTGTCTCGCACCAAACCTTCCATCAAGCGGTGGTGTTCGCCTGATCAAGTCCGGCGAAATGAACTCAACCGCGTGCGATCACACCAATAGCCACCACCGCCAACGCCACGCCAGTCAGATTGAGCCGACTCAAGCGCTCCCGGAACAGCACCAGTCCCACCACCGCACCCAGCGCCACCACGCCGATATTCATGCTGGCGAAGACCAGCGCCGGGTGCTGCGGCAGGGCGCGGTGGCCGCGCAGGTAGAACAGGATGTTGCCGAAGTTGGCCAGGCCCAGCAGCAGTCCGGCGACGGCGCTGCGGGCGGTGAAGCGGGTGCTGCCGTGGACGCGGCGCCACAGCTGCATCGCGAACGCGACCAGCAGCGCCAGCGCGAACATCGCCTGCAGCGAGGTGCCCAGCGACACGCCGGCCTGGGCCACCCGCTTGAACAGGATGTCGATCACGCCGAAGCCGGCGAACACCAGCAGCGGATACAGCCAGCCGGCGGCGCCTTCGTTCGTCGGTGCGTGGCCGCTGCGCCAGACCATGCACGAGAGCGCCAGCAGGCCCAGCGCGATGCCGCCCAGCTTGAAGGCGGAGAGCTGCTCGCCGAACAGCACGAACGCAGCCAGCAGCGAGAGCAGCAGGGACAGCCGCTGCGCCGCGTCGCTGCGCACGATGCCGGCGTGGCGCACCGCGGCGGCCAACGCGAGGAAGATGGTCGGCAGCAGGATGCCCAGCGCGACCAGCGCCAGCCACGGCACGCCCGGTTCGCGCAGGCTGGCCGGAGCGGGTTGCAGCAGCAGCGCGGTGAGCACGCTGGCCACCAGGTAGTTCCAGGCGATCGCCTGGCCCACGTCGAGCCGGAATCGGCGCGCCAGTTTCAGCAACACCGACACCAGCACGCTGCACAGCACGCTCAGCAACACGAAAATCATCGGGGCATTCCAGCGCGACCAGGGCGCATTGTGCCGCAGCACCGGCCAAAGTCATCGGTGCGGTCGGGCATCAGCCGCGCAGGCTCTTCACCAGCATCAGGATCGCCACCGCAATGATCGCCAGCGCGAAGATGATGTTGAGCGCGCCGCGCGTCTTCGCCAGCCGCTTTGCACCCATCGCTCCCAACCAGCCGCCGACAATGCCGCCGCCGATGAACTCGGCCGCCACCGGCCAGTCGACCAGGCCGGAGATCGCGTAATTGATCGCCGCGGTGAGGCCGAACGAGCCGACCGCGAACAGCGAGGTGCCGATCGCGTAGATGATCTCCATGCCACTGGCGAACATCAGCCCGGGCACGATCAGGAACCCGCCGCCGATGCCGAAGAAGCCGGCCAGGCTGCCGGTGCCCAGGCCCACCGCGCCCAGCCGCGGATACATGCCCGGCAGCGGATAGCGATCCACGCCGCCGCGCCGTCCGCGCAGCATGAAGCCGGCCACCACCATCATCAGCAGCGCGAACAGCACCAGCAGGTGCTGGCCGTTGATCGCCTTGCCGATGCTGGAGCCGATGAAGGCGCCAAGCACGCCGGTGGCGGCGAAGGTGAAGGCCACCTTCCAGCGCACGTGGCCGGCACGCGCATGGGGGATCAGGTTGGCGAACGCGTTGAACGACACCGCCAGCGCACTGGTGCCGATCGCCAGGTGCGGGTCGTGCACGCCGACCACATACAGCAGCAACGGCACCGCCAGGATCGAGCCGCCACCGCCGATCAGGGCCAGCGAGAAACCCACGGCCGAACCGCAGGCGATCGCCAGCAGGGCCTGCATGGTCAGCAGATGCGTCATCGCGGTTTCCATCCAGGTGGAAGGTCAGTCGTCGACACAGAACTGCCTGAACAAGGTGGTCATCAGCGCCTGCACGCGCGGGTCGCTGATGCGATAGTGGATCGTCTGCGCTTCGCGCCGGCCGCTGACCACGCCGTCGCGACGCAACAGCGACAGGTGCTGGGACACGGTGGCCTGGGCCAGCCCCAGCGCCTGCGCCAGCTCGCCGACCGAGCGTTCGCCCTGCACCAGCTCGCACAGCAGCATCAGCCGGTTGTGGCTGGCCATCGCCTTCAGCACCGCGACCGCCTCGTCGGCGTGGCGATGCAGCTGCGCCGGCAGGGCCGGCGCGGCGGCCTGCCGCGCCCGAGGCTTGCGCCGGGTGACGGCGGCCATCAGCGGCGGCTCATTTCCAGCCAGCCGCGCAGGATCGACAAGTCGTAACCGGCCGCCTCGGTGGTGGCCAGGATGTTGTCGACGGTGTCGTCGGACGACAGCGCCCACAGCGCGCTGCAGCGCGTGCCGCTGCGGCAGAACGCCAGCACCGGCCCGGGCAGTTGCGCCAGCGCCTCGCTGAAGCTGCGCACCTGGTCATCGTTGACCTTGCCCGACACCACCGGGATATGCCGCCATTCCAGGCCCGCCGCGAGTGCCGCCGCTTCCAGCCCGGCGTTGTCCGGCTGGCCCGGCTCTTCGCCGTCGGGCCGGTTGTTGACGACGCTGCGAAAGCCCTGCGCGACGATCGCCGGCATGTCCGCCGCGGCGATCTGCGGGGCGACGCTGAGCTGCTCGGTGAGTTGACGGGGTTGCATGGGTTTCCCTCCAGGGTGAAGCCGCGCCGGCGATCAGATCGCATCCAGCGGAATTTTCAGATAGCGCACGCCATTGTCCTCAGCCGGCGGCAGGTGGCCGGCGCGCATGTTCACCTGTACCGCGGGCAACAGCAACTGCGGCACTTTCAGGGTGGCGTCGCGGGCGCGGCGCATGGCCACGAAGGCCGCCTCATCGATGCCGTCGCGCACGTGGACGTTGCCCGTGCGCTGCGCGGCCACGGTGGTTTCGCAGACGAACCCGTCGCGTCCCGGCACCTGGTAGTCGTGGCACAGGAACAGCCGCGTCGCGTCCGGCAGCGCGAAAATCCTGCGGATCGAACGGTACAGCGTGGCCGCGTCGCCGCCGGGGAAATCGCAGCGGGCGGTGCCGTAGTCGGGCATGAACAAGGTGTCGCCGACGAAGGCGGCGTCGCCGATCACGTGCACCATGCACGCCGGCGTGTGGCCGGGCGTGTGCAGCGCCTGCGCCTCGATGCCGCCCAGCAGGTAGCGCTCGCCGTCGGCGAACAGGTGATCGAACTGGCTGCCGTCACGGGCGAAGCCGGCGCCGGCATTGAACAGCGTGGCGAAGGTCGCTTGCACCTCGCGGATGTGCTCGCCGATGGCAAGTCGGCCACCCAGCCGCTCGCGCACGTACGGCGCCGCGGACAGGTGATCGGCATGGGCATGCGTCTCGATGAGCCATTCGACGTCGAGCCGCTGCGCCTGCACGAAGGCGATCACCGCGTCAGCCGACGCGTGGCCGGTGCACCCGGACGCCGCGTCGTAGTCGAGCACCACGTCGAACACCGCCGCCTTCATCGTGGCCGGGTCCCACGCCACGTGGCTGAAGGTGTTGCTCGGTTCGTGGAAGAACGACTTCACTTCGGGACGTTGCATGACGTGCTCCCTCAACGCCGGGCCGCCGGCAACCGCGATGCCAGCCGCCAGCCTACGACCATGCTTGCCACCAGCGCCAGCAGGGACGGATCGGTCGCGCCCAGCGAGGCCAGCGCAGGACCGGGACAGTATCCCGCGATGCCCCAGCCGATGCCGAACAGCGCCGCGCCGCCCACCAACCGCATATCGAACCGCCGCGAGGTGGGTAACTGGAAGGCGTCCGCCAGCAGCGGACGCGCACGCCGCAGCACCAGCCGGTAGCCGATCGCCGTGGTCAGCACCGCACCGGCCATCACGAACGCCAGGCGTGGGTCCCACTGGCCGAAGATGTCGAGGAAACCCAGCACCACCGCCGGCTGGGTCATGCCGCCGAGGCTCAGGCCCAGTCCGAACAGCAGGCCGGCCAGCAGGCCGAGTAGCAGCTTCATGTCACAGCCCTCCGGGCAGGTGGCGGACCACGTAGACCGTGGCGATGCCGAAGACCATGAAGACCGCGGTGGCCAGCAGGGAACGGGGCGACAGGCGCGCGATGCCGCAGACGCCGTGGCCGCTGGTGCAGCCGCTGCCGATGCCCGTGCCGAAGCCCACCAGCAGGCCGGCCAGCAGCATCCACGGCAAACCTGTTTGCGGCGCGCCGATGCCGCTGTCGCCGCGAATCAGCCAGAGCAGCCATGGCGCGATGACCAGGCCCGCCACGAAGGCGATCCGCCAGCCGCGATCGCCGACGCCGCGACGGATCAGGCTGCCGGCAATCCCGCTGATGCCGGCGATCCGGCCCAGCGCCGCCATCAGCAGCACGGCCGCCACGCCGATCAGGACACCGCCAAGGACGGAAAGCAGGTATGGATGCATAATTGTTGTTTCGTATATTCTAATTAATGAATTTATATATCATGCCATCGCCGGCTACCGCAATGGCAGACCGCATCGTCCCGTTCGTCCGGATGACGGCCTGCCTGAAGCTTCACGCGATGGCAAGTTACCCGTGGCCTTCCCGGGCCAGGTGCATCTTTCGCAGCAGCGCGACGAAGCGCGGGTCGGCGCGCAACGCATCCCAGCGGCGATCCACCCGGAGGAAGGTCATCCGCACGTCGTGCGCGGCATAGCCGCGTTCAAGCCAGTCGAGCGCGTGCGCGTTGTCGCCCAGGCCGCAATAGATCGTGGCGATGCTGGTGGGCGGCAGGTACGCCTGCTGCGCGCGCTGCAGCAGGTCATCGAGCACGGCCTGCGCCTGCGCTGTGCGGCCAGCGCGGGCCAGCGCGAAGCCGAGCATCGAGACCGCCTGCTGGCTGCCGCCGGACAGTTTGCTGGCCGCGGCGAAGTCGTCGACCGCCGCGGCGTAGCGCCCTGCGTTGCTGTCGAGCCAGCCGAGCACGAGATGGGCGATCCAGAAGTCCGGGTGCGCACGGCGCACCCCTTCGGCCTGCATGCGCGCCTCGTCCGGGCGGCCGGCATAGGCCACGAAACTGGCCTCCAGTGCGACGTAGAGCGGCGAGGTCGGATCCAGTTCGCGCGCGCGCTGGCTCTCGTGCAATGCCTCGTCGTTGCGACCGAGGTTGGACAGCAACGCCGCGTAGCCGAAATGCAGGTCGGCGAAGTTCGGCTGCAGTGCGATCCCGCGCCGGAAAGCGGCTTCCGCCGCAGCCCAGTCCCAGTCGTACCAGAAGTGGACGAAACCGAGCGGCACATACGCTTCGGCCAACGTGTCATCGATTTTCAGCGCGTGCAGCGCGGCGGCCCTGGCCAGCGGCAGCACGATCTGCGGGTCGGCGTCGCTGATGATCGCCTGGCGCCGATAGCCTTCGGCCAATCCCACGTAGGCCAGCGCGTAGTTGGGATCGATCTTCAACGCGCGCTGGAAGGCCTCGATGCTGCGGACCAGTTCCGGCGGCGTGGCGTTCTGCAGGTGCAGGCGCCCTTCGAGATACAGCTGATAGGCGGCGACGTTGCTGGTGTAGTTCTGCTGCATGCGCAGGCGTTCGTCGCGATCAAGCTTGAGCGACAGCGCCGTGGCCACTTTCTGCGTGATCGCGTCCTGCATCGCGAAGACGTCGTCGAAGTTCTCGTCGAAACTGCCCGTCCACAACGCCGCGCCGCCGGGAATCGCCAGCAGCCGCGCATTCACCCGCACCCGATCGCCGCGCCGCTGCACATAACCTTCCAGCACCGAATTGACGCCCAGCGCCTGCCCGGCGGCGATCGCATCGTGGCCTGCGCCGGCATACCGACGCACCGCGTCCAGCGAGCGCACCACCACGTGCGGATTGGTGCTCAGCTTGGTGATCAGGGTGTCGGCCATGCCCAGTTCCAGCACCGCATCGTGGGCATCTGCCGGCAGCGGCTTGAATGGCAGCACCGCGAGGCTGGGAACCGGCACCGGCGCGGCGGCGCGCGCGTGCCAGAACCAGCCTGCCGCGATGACGATCGCCAGCAGGGCCAGCACGGCGACGAGGCCGATGCGGCGTGACGAACGTCCGGGGGCTGGCGGCACGGGCAACACGTCTTCCTGCGCGGGCACTCCTTGCGCCGGAACCGGCGCGGCGCCCGCCGGCTCCGGGTCGGCCATCCGCCGCACCGGCTCGACGAAACGATAGCCCTGCCCCGGCTCGGTGAGGATGAAGCGATGGTCGCCCGCGCTCGCTCCCAACACGCGGCGCAGCGCGGAGATGTTCTGCGTGAGGTTGTTCTCCTCGACGATCCGGTTCGGCCAGATCGCCGCCATCAGCGCCTCCTTGCCGAGCACCTTGCCGCCGTTCTCCACCAGCAGCAGCAAGGTATCGAACACCTTGGGCGTCAGCGGGACCGGCGTGCCGTCGTCGCGGCACAACTGCCGCGCGGCGACGTCGATGCGGAAATCGCCGAAGGCGTAATCAGGCTGTCGAGGCTCGCTCACGTCACCTCCCGACCGGGGATCGCGTACCTGGCACCGGCTGTCGAACGAACCACCCGGCCGTCAGGCCGCCTGGCGAGCGGGCTTCAGAAGAATTCAGCAATCTTCAGCCGGTTTGCCAACGACTTTCAGCGGGACACGGGGTGAGTGTACGCGTCGCCCGGCGACCTGCGCGACAGCGTCGCTGCGAGGGCATCCAGACCCGATGATTCCGAGGTGACCGAGATGAAACACGTGATGATGAAATCCGCACTGATGCTTGTCTTCGCGGCCGCGCCGCTGCTGGCGCCGGCCCAGTCGATACCGCTGAACAAGGCGGTCGG
The DNA here is from genome assembly GCF_001427365.1 of Rhodanobacter sp. Root561. Taxonomy (NCBI): domain Bacteria; kingdom Pseudomonadati; phylum Pseudomonadota; class Gammaproteobacteria; order Lysobacterales; family Rhodanobacteraceae; genus Rhodanobacter; species Rhodanobacter sp. Root561. The sequence goes on along the minus strand of NZ_LMGH01000001.1, from coordinate 267,172 downwards.
ATCGGCGGATATCGCGGCGGCTGCCCTGCTCCCCTCGCAGCGGATCGAGGGCTTATGGGACGAGCAGGTGGAGCAGGTCGACTGCCACAGCGGCGCACCGCTGCATCCGATCGGGCGCGGCACCAACCTGTTCCTGCATGGTGGCGCCCTCGTCGCCACCAACAATGCGCCGCCCACCGTGATGGGCATGACGCTCGGCCAGTGGCGCCATGCCGGCGGCAACCGGTTCCGCGCGCGGATGCGCCTGAACCTGTTCCAGCCGCCGCTGGAAACCTTCACTGGCTTTCGCGTGATGACCCGGGACATCACCTTGTCGAATCATGGCAACAGCCTCACCGGCACGGTCTCGGTGCAGGACTATTTCCCGGAGGGTGCGCCGCAGGGCGCGCCGTTCTGCGCCCGCGAAAGCGGCACGCGGATCGCGTCGCCGTAAGTGCAGCAAGCAGGCGTGGCGCGGGGATTCGTTCCGGCGCCGCGCATGCACCGGGCACGGACCGGCCGGGATTCGGGATGACCGATGCCCTGCGCCGGTGTTCCGGTTTCGTACCACGATCAAACGAAAAGGCCTGGCTAACCAGGCCTTTCCCTCGTTTCAACGGCGCGACTCCGGCCGCCCGGCGAGCAACCGGTTTACTCCTTTGTGGAGTTCCAGGTTTGGGTGCTTCCGGAATCCATCGAGTGATTGGCGGTCTTCATGCTCTTGCCGTCCGCCGAGATGGTCATGGTGCTGGTGAGCCGCGGCTTGCCATCCATGAAATAGGTTTCGCGCAAGGCGTTCTTGCCGATGCGCTTCACGGACACCGTGCCACTCTGCTTGCCATTCTGCATGAACGGCACCGCCTTGCCGCCGATCACGCCGGCGTACGAGCCGCCGTTGCCGCTGTTGTAATCGACCTTGTTGCCATCGACCTTGTAGGTGTCGGTCCTGGCAGGCCCGCTTACGTCGGCCAGGTGGTCGAACCGCCACGAACCGGCCACGGAATTCGATCCGGCGGGCGCCTTGCCCACCCGGTGGAACATCGCTTTCGAGGTGGATTCGGATCCATCGCGGTTCGAGGTGGACATGGCCGTGGCGGTCGTGCCGTCCGCCGCTACCGTGAAGGTCGAGGTGGCCAGCGTCTTGCCATCCATCCTGGTCGTGCGCTGGACCGTGTGGTCGTCGATCACCTTGACCGCGATGCTGTCGAAATTGGGATGACCGCTGACCGTGTGGTCCTCGCCATCGGCCTTGATGCTGATGGGTGGCGTGGTGTTGTCGGTGAACATGCCGTCCTTGAGCGTCATGATCACCGGCTTGCCGCCGGTCTCGTGCATCGAGCTGGCATCCGTTTTCCACGTGCCATTGAATGCGTCTTGCGCAAACACGCACGCAGGGACCAGCAGCGCGAGCGCGAAGCTCGCGATGATCAGCTTTTTCATTGATTCCTCCAGAAGGGGCCCGAATCCCGGCACAGGCACTGTGGCCCTGCGGTGCCTCGTTGCAGGCTGCGCGCGATGACGTAAATCTCGGGTTAAGCGAATACGCCGTCGTCCGCCGCGTCCCGCGCCTACTTCTGCAACATCTGCCGGAACGCCGCCGTGCTCATCGGTCGTCCCAGGAAGTGCTCGATCAGATCTTCGGCGCTTTCCGAGCCACCGGGGTCGAGCACGGCCTTGCGGTAGGCCATCGCCACCTGCGGGTTGCGCATGCCTGCGGCCTTGAAGCGGGTGAACAGGTCCAGCGCGATCGCCTTGGACCAGACGTAGGTGTAGTAGAACGCGCCGTAGTCTTCCAGGGCGCCAAACGCCGCGTAGACGTGCGCGCCATCGGGCGTGGGCACCGGCCCGTACGGGTCGTAGAGCTTGAGCCACATCGGCTCCAGATCGAAGCCGGCGGGCTGCTCGTGGAAGCCCAGCGACACGTTGGCCAAGCCGAGCTGGCGGCGCCAGTAGCTCGCTTCGCCGAAGTGACGGGCGGCATTCATCTTGGCCACCAGCGCCGCTGGAATCGGTTCGCCCTTGGCGTTGGTGGCAAACCGCCGCAAGGTGTCGGCGTTCCAGATCCACTCCTCCAGCAACTGCGAAGGCGCCTCGATGAAGTCCCATTGCAGGGTCATCATGCTTTGCGAGACGTACTGCTGGTGGCCCGAATACAGCACGTGCAGCAGGTGGCCGAACTCGTGCAGGAAGGTCTTGACGCCGGCATGGTCCATCGGCCCGGTGGCCGGCAGATTGCAGACCAGACCCGCCAGCGGGATCTGCCCGTTGGCCAGGCCCATCCGCACCGCGGCGGTTTTCGCATGCTGGAATTTCCCCGCACGCGGATGCATGTCGAGGAAGAACCGGCCGACCAGCTTGCCGTGGTCATACAGCTCATAGCCCTCGACATCGCTCGACCAGAAGTGCGCACCTTTCCATGGCCGGATGTCGGCACCGAACAGGTCATGCATCAGCGCGAACACGCCGTCGCGGGTCTTCGCATAGGTGAAGTACTGCCGCACCTGCGCCTCGTCGAATCCATAGTCACGCTTCTTCACGATGTTGGTGAGGTAGCTGACGTTCCATGCCTGCAGGGTGGATTCGCCGGGGATCAGCCGCTGCTGCTCGGCCAGCAGGGTCGCGTTGTCGCGTTTTGAACCGTCGATCGCGGCGGCCGCGATGCTGTCGAGGAAGGCCTTCACGTGCTGCGGCGTGCCGACCATCTTGTCGGCCATGTCCAGCGCGGCGAAGCTCGGGTAGCCCAGCAGGTGGGCCAGCTCGGCGCGCCTGGCCAGCAGGGTTTTCAGCGTGGCCTCGTTGGCGGGCCAGGCGCGGTTGGCGAAGCGCAGGTACATCTGCTTGCGCACCGACTCCTTGTCGGCGAATTCGATCAGCGGATTGGCGTCCAGCGCCACCGTGCGGATATGGATCAGGCCATCGGCGGCCGGTTTGTGCGCGTCGATGTAGTCCTGCGGCATGCCGGCCAGGTCGTCCACCGACGCCAGCGTGACCTCGCTCTTGTCCTCGGCAAGGTTGCGCTGGAACGCCAGGCCGGCGTCGGTGATCTGCTGTTTCAGCGCCGCGACCTTGGCGCGGGTCGCCGCATCCTTGTCCACGCCGGCCAGGCGGTAATTGCGCAGGATCTTTTCCAGCGCGTAAGCCACCGATGGCTCCAGCCCCGTTGAAGGAATCGCCGCCAGCCGGTCGTAGATCGGTCGGGACAGCGACACGCCGGCCACCTTCTCGGCCAGCTTGCTGGCGCAGGCCCGGGCGGCGTCGCGGATTGCCTGGTCCGGATTTGTGGAATCGACCAGGTCCAGTTCCAGGCCGCCCATCATCAGCACGTTGCTCAGCTCGTCGTAGGCCTGGAAGTCCTGCGCCATGCTGGCCGGGCCGGTGCGTGCTTCCAGTGCCGCGCGCAGCGAATCATCGAGCTGCAACGAAGTGGCGCAACGTTGATGGACGGCAGCGACCGAAGCGGGGGCCAGCAAGGGACTCTGCAGGAACGACGCGACCTGCTGCGGCGTGGTGGCCGCCTGTGCCGCAACGGCGCAGCCAAACAGGCCCGCGGCGAAAATCACCGAAATCATCAACCGCATCTGCATGTCCCCGCTGGATGGTGACCCGCGCCCTTGCGGCGAGTGTCCACGGCAGCCTCACCGTTGGCGAACTCTACTCTTGGCGCACGCCCGCTGGATACCGCGGGCTCGCGGGAACTCAGTGCCTGCCCGTCGGCGCCCCAAGCAGATGTCCCTGCACCTCGGTGCCGTACAGCGACATCGGCGTGTCATGGTACTTCTTGCGCGTCTCGCCGACGCTGCCGTCGAAGCGCGGGTCCTGCGGACGCTCGTGGGCGTCCATGTACATCGCGACGTCCCACGCATCCTGGTCGCTCAGCGTGTTGCCGCGACTGAACGGCATGTTCGCCTTGATGAAGGCGGCGGCGTTGTCCAGCTGGTGCATGCCGGCGCCCCAGTTGAACGATTGCGGCCCCCACAGCGGCGGAAACACGTTGCGCCCGGCAACCTGCTGGCCCTGGCCGTCGTCGCCGTGGCAGAGCGCGCAGTTGTTCTTGAACACGGTTTCGCCACGCGCGTAGTCCGGTGGTTGCGGCGGCTTGAAGCCAGCCTTCGGATAGCCCGCGCCAGGCAACTTCTTCCCCACCGGCGCGCCCCCGGCCATCCACCAGGCGTAGGTTTCCAGCGCCACCATCTCGGCACTGTCCAGCGGCGGCGCCTTGCCGTTCATGCTGAAGCGGAAACAGCCCTGCAGGCGTTCGCCGAAGGTGTTCACCTTGCCGTTCTTCTTGCGGTACTGCGGGTACACGCCATAGGCGCCCCACAGCGGCGCCGAGTTCGCCTGGCGACCGGCATCGAGATGGCAGTTGCTGCAGCTCAGCCCGTTGCCGACATACGCCTTCGCGTGCGTGGGCGTGTCGGTGAAGATGTCGCGCCCCTGGCGAATCACGTCGCCCAGCGGCCCGGCGGGAATCGCCGACTCGGCCGGCGGCGAGAACGTCGTCGACGCGGGCGCGGCGGTCACCGCTTTCGGCACCGAGGCGGCGGTCGCCGGAGCAGGCGCGGGCGCAGGCTTCTGAGTGCAAGCGGTCAGGACACAGACGAACGCGAAACCTGCAAGCACGAACTTCATGGCACAGCCTCCGCAGCCGGAACGGGTTGGGCCGCGAACCATGCCGCCACCGTCTCGATGTCCTGCGCGCTGAGGGCCGCGGACAGATGCTGCATCAGTTGCAGCGGATCGTTGTGTCGCGTGCCTTGCTGCCAGGCTTTCAACTGGGCCTCGATGTAGCTGGCGGGCTGGCCGGCCAGGGGCGGAAAGTTCGCACCCACGCCGCTGCCGCCCGGGCCGTGGCATTGCACACAGCCGGGCACGCCGCGGCTCCAGTCGCCCCGCGTGGCGAGCAGCGCACCGGCGCTGTCGGGCGCGGGCAGCGCCGTCGCTGATTTCGCCGCCAGCGGCAGCTGGCTGTAGTAGGTCGCCATCGCGTGGCGTTCGTCTTCGCTCAGCGCGGTTGCCGTCGATTGCATCACCGGGTTGCTGCGCGCGCCGCTGACGAAGTCGTCCAGCTGCTTCTGCAGGTACGCGGCATCCAGACCCGCCAGTCGCGGATTGCCCGCGGCCGCCTGGCCGGCGCCGTCCGCGCCGTGGCAGGCCATGCACGGCGCAGCGCCCCGACCGTTGCCCGCGTTGGCGATGGCGGCGGCATCGATGGCCAGCGCAGCAGGCGGCATGCCGATGCCGGCCAGCGCGGCGATCCCGAACAAACGACGTATGGCCGGCCGGAACATGGCGTGCACCTCAGTGAGCGGGAAGGAAGCCGTACTTGCGATACACCGCGGCCGCGGCGGGGCTCTGCATGAAGGCCATGAAGTCCTTCGCCGCCTGCTCGTGCGGCGCGTTCTTCATGCGCGCCGCGGTATACGTGGCGACCGCGTTCTGCGCCTCGGGAATGGCCACGGTTTCTACCGGGTGATGCAGGATCTGCTGCTGGAAATACGCCTCGGTCGACCACACCGGCGCCGCGTCCGATGCGCCCTGCAGCACGCGCAGCGGCGACTGGCGATGATGGATGCGGGTGAGGAAGGTGGTGCCGTCGGCCACCTTGGCCTGCATGATGGTGTGGTCGAGCGCCTCGCCACCGGCCTTGCGATAGCTCGCCTCGATCTGCTTCGCGATGCCTTCCCAGGCCGGGTTCGGCATGCTGACCCGCACGTCGCCGCGACCCAGGTCGGCCAGCCCCGTGATGTGCTTCGGGTTGCCCCGGGCGACCAGGATCGCCAGCGGATTGCGCGCGTAGTCATGCGTCTCGGCGAACCAGCCGTGCTCCTTCTGACGGTCGGCGATGGCGCCCTTGCCGGCCGTATAGACGTCCGGACGATGGGTGATGCGCAGGTTGCCCATGACCAGCGAGCCGCTTTCGATCTGCTTGGCCAGGATGCCCGGCGGCAGGGTTTCCACGAAGATCCGCTGGTAGGCGGGATGCGCCTGCCGGAATGCATCCATCAGGTCGTGCACCACCATGAACTGGTTGCCGGCGAAGAACACCACCAGCTGCGGATCGACGATGTCGCCGTGCAGGTCGGCGATCGCGTCGAACGGCGGCACGCTGAACTGCAGGCCGGCCGGCGGCGGATTCCACGGCGGCAGGTAGTCGGTTTGGTCGGCGGCGCTGGCGGCAACGCTCAGCACGCATGCGGCGGCGGCCAGCAACAGCCGGGGAATCGGATGGCGCATGACGATCTGCTCCTGCGGATGGATTTACTGCGGGCTCAACGCATAACCCTGCTGCTGCAGGTCGATCACCGTGGTCAGCCCTGACAGCGCCACGGTGACCTGCGGATCGACCCAGTCGTACTGGAAGTCGTGTTCGGCCACGGCCTGGGCGCACACGGCGACATCCACCCCGGCCTTGCGCAGCTGGGCGATCAGCGGCAGGTTGGGATTGGCCACGCCGTACTTCTTGCGGTATTGCGCGTCGTTCAACACGATCGGCGTGGCCGGCCCGGCCGCGATCGCCACGAATTTCAGATGCGACAGCGGCACGCCGGCGTTGACGTAGAGGTTCACTGCCCGCGCCACGTGATCCAGCGACGGACTCACCGCGGTCGGCTTGTCGCCGGCCTTGCCCAGGCTGAACACGACCTTGTAGGTGGCCTGGCGATCGGGCTGGTAGGCCGCCTGCGGCATCGGATGAATCCGGCCGGCGCCGTGGATGGTCGGGGTCTGCCAGAAGTCGTTGCCGGCGACGGCGCCGGTGGAAAACAGGGCCAGCGCAAGCAACGCGGGCGCGAACGAACGGATCATGATGACCTCGCTGACTTTCCGGCAGCGCGAAATGGCGCCGGATCATGCTATGCCCGCACCGCTTCGTCGACCAAGGATGGATTTGTGATCAGGCCGATAAGCCTGGCTTATCGATGCCCGCCAGGCGCATCACACCGGCCCATCACACCGGAGCGGAGCGCTGGGCGAAGTAGCGCGCCGGCGGCCGCCCGAACTGGCGCCGGAACATGGCCACGAAGGCGCTGACGCTGACGTAGCCCAGCGCATCGGCGACCTCGCCCACCTGCTCGCCGGCGGCCAGGCGTTCCAGCGCCCGGCTGAGCCGCGCCTGCTGTCGCCACTGGGCGAAGCTGCAGCCGGTTTCGCTGCGAAAGAGCCGGCTCAGGCTGCGCGCCGAAAGCCCGGCCCAGTCGGCCCAGGCCTCCAGGCTGCGGTTGTCGTGCGGCTCGGCCAGCAGCTTGCGCGAGATGCGCAGCAGGCGCCGGTCATCCGGCATCGGCAGGTGCAGCGGATGGTCGGCGATCCGCGCGCGGCGCATCTCGTCCATCAGCACGTCCATGATGCGTTGCTGCCCGTCGTCCAGCCGATCGCTGTCGGCCCAGGCGGAAGCGCGATGCACCAGCGCCCGCATCAGTTCGTTGGCGCCCAGCACGCTGGGCTCGTCCGGCATGCCGACGGCGGCCTGTGGCGCCACGAACACGCCCCAGCCGTGGGTGCTCTGGATCACGCTGACGGTGTGTTCCTCGCCCGGCGGCATCCAGCCGACCCGATGCGGCGTCAGCGTCCACAGGCCGAGCCGGGTGCGGACGCACACCAGGCCGCTTTCCACGTACATGAACTGGCCGCGCAGGTGGCTGTGCCACACGCTCTCCCGCTCCGGCGCCAGGTCGTTCACGACGAAGGCAATCAGGCCTGGGCCGTCCGCCTGCTCGATGCGCAGAAATTGTTCCTGGTGTCCCATTGGCGGGTTCTCGACACTTTTTGACTTATTCACGTTATCAGGCCAGGCGGGCGGAAAACTACACTGGGTCGACCCATCCAGCACGTCCCTCTGGCGCTCTGTCCATTCCCTGCCGGCAGAAACGTCTTCCATCTGATCCCGGAGGAAACCGATGCCCGTGAATACCCCCACCTTGCTGCGAACCCGGCCCACGCTCGACGCCAACGAAGCCTGCGTCACCTTCGTCGCCGCGGCGCAGCTGATGCTCGATCCCGCCACCCCCGAAGCCCTGCGCCGCGAAGTCGAACCGCGGCTGCTGGCCCAGTTGCCCACCTTGCGGGCGCTGGGCGTGTTCGACCTGTTCGAATTGCGCGACCCCGCCTTGCGCGCCTGGCTGGCCGACGAGCTGGCGGAACTGGGCGGGGGCGGCGTTCGAACGTAATTTGCCTGCGCAAGCATCAACACAGACATATTTGCCTTGACAACTATAGTTTTGGCAATAGAATGCGCGGCATGAAGACCGAAGCTCCGCTTTTGCACTCGCCCCCCGCCGACCCGGCACACCCGCCGAGCCTGGGCATGTTGCTGAACATGGTGCGCTCCGAAATCGTGCGTGCGGTCGAGGCGGAACTGGCCAAGCAGGATCTGGACCTGAGCTTCACCCAGTTCCTGATCCTGAAAAAGGCACATCAACTGGGCGCGGTATCGGCCACCGAGCTGGCCCGCGCGGTGGAGCTCGACGGTGGCGCAATGACGCGCCAGCTCGACCAGCTCGAACGCAAGGGCCTGCTGCGCCGCACGCCGCACGCACAGGATCGCCGCGCCCTGCGCATCGAGCTGACCAGCGCCGGCAACGCGGTCTGGCAGAACTCCGCCTCGCTGTGCAGCGAACGGGTGATGACGGCGGCGCAGCGCTCGATGACGTCGACCGAACAGGCCCGGTTGCATGACTACCTGGGGCGCGTGCTGAGCGCGCTTCGCGACAAGAACTGATCCCTCCCCCAATCTCCCTCTCTTCCCCGGACTTCCACCCATGCGTCTGCACTTACTGGCGGCTGCGACCGCCCTGACCCTGGCATTGGCCGGCTGCGCCAGCAGCGGTGGCCTGCAGCCGGATGGCACGCCGATCGATGCCGCCTCGCTGAAAGCCGAGCGCAGCCTCGCGCGGCTGGACCTGACGCCGGCCGCGTGGCCCGCGCAGGACTGGTGGCACGCGCTGGGCGACAGCCAGCTGGACGCGCTGATCGATGAGGCGCTGCACGACAATCCCGGCCTTGGTGTAGCCGACGCGCGCGCCCGCGCAGCCCAGGCCGAGGCCGGCCGTGCCGACGCGGCGCGCAAGCCCAGCATCAACGCCGGCGCCAGCGTGTCCGGCGCACGCATCCCCACCACGGTGATGCCGGCGGATTCCGGTGGCGGCCATTTCGCCCTGGCCAAGTACGCCGACGTGAGCTTCAAGTGGGGCATCGACCTGTGGGGCGGCAAGCGCGCCGCGTGGGAAGCCGCGCTGGGTTCCGCCCGCGCCGCCGAGATCGACGCCCGCGCCGCGCGCATCGAGCTGTCCGGCAACGTGGCGCGCGCGTATGCGCAGCTCGGCTATGCGTTCACCCAGCAGGACCTGGCCCGGGGCGAGCTGGAACGCGCCAGCCAGGCCCGCACGCTGACCAGCCAGCGGGTCGCCGCCGGCATCGACAACCAGATCGCGCTGAAGCAGTCCGATGGCGAAGTGGCCGTGGCGCAGCAGGACGCCGCACTGGCCGATCGCGCAGTGGACGCCGCCCGTTCGTCGCTGTCGGTGCTGCTGGGCAAGGGTCCGGATCGCGGCCTGCAGATCGGTCGCCCGCACCTGCTCACCCCGGCCCAGCTCGCGGTGCCCGACAACCTGCCGCTGGACCTGCTCGGCCACCGTGCCGACCTGGTCGCCGCGCGCTGGCGTGTCGAAGCGGCCGGCAAGGACATCAAGGCCGCAAAGACCGAGTTCCTGCCCAACATCAGCCTGGGCGCGATGGCCGGCGTGATCACGCTGGGTGGCGGCAATCCGTTCACCCTGCCTGCGCGCTTCTACCAGTTCGGCCCGACGCTGAGCCTGCCGATCTTCGACGGCGGCCGCCTGCGCGCCAACCTTTCCGGCAAGGATGCGCAGTACGACCTGGCCGTGGCGCAGTACAACCAGACCCTGGTCGGCGCACTGAACGAAGTGGCCGACGAGCTCTCCGCCGCGCATGCCGTGCAACTGCAGCTGGACGCGCAGCGGCGGGCGCAGACCGCGGCGCGGCAGGCCTGGCAGCTGGCCGAGCAGCGTTACAAGGCCGGCATCGGCAGCTATCTCGAAGCGCTCGTGGTGCGCCAGCAATTGCTGACGGCCAACCGCGGCGTGGCCGCGCTGGAAGCGCAGCAGGTCGACCTTTCCGTACAGCTGATCGAGGCGCTCGGCGGTGGCTTCCAGCCGCAGGCCGACGCGCCCGCCTCTTCCTCTTCTTCCCCCATCTCACGTTCCTGAGGCAGCCCCATGTCCAGCCCGACCTCCACTCCGGCCGATAGCACGGCCGCCACGACTCCCGCCGCCCCGAAGAAGAATCCGCGCGGCTTCATGCTGCGCCTGCTCGGCCTGGTGGTGCTGCTCGGCATCATCGCCTGGGCCTTGTGGTACTTCCTCGACGGCCGCTGGTACGAAGGCACCGACGATGCCTACGTCAACGGCAACGTGGTGCAGATCACCCCGCAGGTGCCCGGCACCGTGGTCAGCATCGGCGCCGACGACGGCGACCTGGTGCACGCCGGCGACGTGCTGGTGCAGCTCGATCCCAGCGACGCCGACGTGGCGCTGGCCGAGGCGAAGGCCAACCTGGCCAACACCGTGCGCAAGGTGCGCGGCCTGTATTCCAGCGTGAACGGCGCCCAGGCCGACGTGGCCGCGCGCAAGACCGCAGTCGACAAGGCCCGCGCCGACTACAAGCGCCGCGTGGCGCTGGCCAAGTCCGGGGCGATCTCGGCCGAGGAACTGGCACACGCCAGCGACGCGCTGACCACCGCGGAGAGCGCGTTGATCACCTCGCAGCAGCAGTACCAGACCAGCAAGGTGCTGGTCGACGACACCGTGGTCGCCTCGCACCCGGACGTGCAGGTTGCCGCAGCCAGGTTGCGGGCGGCCTATCTGGACGACGCCCGCGCCAGCCTGGTGGCGCCGGTGGACGGCTATGTGGCCAAACGCTCGGTGCAGGTCGGCCAGCGCGTGCTGCCCGGCGCCGCGCTGATGGCCGTGGTGCCGCTGCACGGCGTGTGGGTGGACGCGAACTTCAAGGAAACCCAGCTGACGAAAATGCGCATCGGCCAGCCGGTGGAGATCGAGTCGGACGTCTACGGCGGCTCGGTGAAATACAAGGGCAAGGTGCAGAGCCTGGGCGTCGGCACCGGCAGCGCGTTCTCGCTGCTGCCCGCGCAGAACGCCACCGGCAACTGGATCAAGATCGTGCAGCGCATTCCCGTGCGCGTGGTGTTCGACGATCCGGCGATGCTGGAAAAGCACCCGCTGCGGCTGGGCATGTCGGTGACGGTGGACGTGAGCCTGCACGACCAGAACGGCCCGACCCTGGCCCAGAAGTCGCCCACCCAGCCGGCCTTCAGCACCGACGTCTACAAGCAGCAGTTGGTCACCGCGGACGCGACGATCAACCAGATCATCCACGCCAACATGGCTCGCGGGAAATAACCCGATCGACTCCCTCCCCTGCACCGCAGGGGAGGGTTGGGGTGGGGTGCCCTTGATCTGCGCGACCCTGCGCGCCCCCCTCCCAACCTCCCCCTGCTCGCAGAGGGAGGAGCAATTCAGCCCCATCACTGACCGACGCCGATGACCACCCAATTCCGTCCACCCAATCTGGCACTGAGCACGATCGGTCTGTCGCTGGCGACCTTCATGCAGGTGCTGGACACCACGATCGCCAACGTGTCGTTGCCGACGATCGCCGGCAACCTCGGCGTCAGCAACAACCAGAGCACCTGGGTGATCACCTCGTTCGCGGTGAGCATGGCGATCTCGCTGCCGCTGACCGGCTTCCTCACCCGCCGCTTCGGCGAGGTGCGGCTGTTCACCGCCTGCACGCTGCTGTTCGCGCTGACCTCGTTCCTGTGCGGGGTCTCGCAGAGCATGGGCATGCTGATCCTGTTCCGCGCGCTGCAGGGCGCGGTGGCCGGGCCGATGTACCCGATCACGCAGAGCCTGCTGATCGGCATCTACCCGCCGGCCAAGCGCGGCATGGCGCTGGCGCTGCTGGCGATGGTCACGGTGGTGGCGCCGATCGCCGGCCCGATCCTGGGCGGCCTGATCACCGACAACTATTCGTGGCCGTGGATCTTCTTCATCAACGTGCCGATCGGCATCTTCGCCAGCATGGTGGTGGCCAGCCAGCTGCGTGGCAAGGTCGAGAAGACCGAGCGTCCGAAGATCGACTACGTCGGCCTGATCACCCTGATCATCGGCGTGGGCGCGTTGCAGATCGTGCTGGACAAAGGCAATGACGAGGACTGGTTCAACTCCACCTTCATCATCGTCACCAGTATCGTTTCGGCGATCAGCATCGCGATCTTCCTGATCTGGGAACTGACCGACAAGGACCCGATCGTCGACCTCAAGCTGTTCCGGCACCGCAACTTCACCGCGGGCACCATCGCGCTGATCCTGGCCTACGCCGCGTTCTTCTCGATCGGCCTGCTGGTGCCGTTGTGGCTGCAGCGCAACCTGGGCTACACCTCGACCTGGGCCGGCTACGCCACCGCGCCGCTGGGCGTCATCCCGGTGCTGCTCACCTTCTTCGTGGGCAAGTACGCCACCAAGGTCGACCTGCGGCTGCTGGCCTCGGTGGCGTTCGTGGTGATGGGCATGACCTGCTTCATGCGCTCGGACTTCTTCATCGGCATCGACTTCTACCACGTGGCGATGGTGCAGCTGTGGCAGGGTCTCGGCGTGGCGCTGTTCTTCATGCCGATCCTGACCATCCTGCTGTCGGACCTGCAGCAGAACGAGATCGCCTCGGGATCGGGGCTGGCCACCTTCCTGCGTACGCTGGGCGGCAGCTTCTCGGCCTCGATCACCACCTTGCTGTGGGAGCGCCGCGCGGTCAGCCACCATGAGCAGCTGGCCGAACACATCACCGCCTACGACCCCACCTCACAGGCAGCCATCAGCCAGCTCGGCCACGGCGACGCGCAAGGCGCCAGCAGCCTGATCAACAACATGATCACCCAGCAGGGCTACCAGATCTCGTTCAACGAGGTGTTCCATGCGCTGGGCTGGATCTTCCTGGGACTGGTGCTGGTGATCTGGCTGGCCAAGCCGCCGTTCGGCGCCAAGGCAGGCCCGGCCGCCGGCGGCCACTGAGCGGGTCGCCCGCGCAACCGGCAACAGCACGACGGCCTCGAACGGGGCCGTCGTGTTTCAGATGACTCAGATATCGAAGGCCACGCCGACCACGGCCATCGTCTCGCCGCGGTTCGGGCCGCTCAGGCTGCCGTTGGAGACATGGCGGATCGCCAGGGTGAAGTGTTTCGCCTGCCAACCCAGCGTGCTGACGAACTGGTAGTGGCTGGACAGCGCCTGGGTGGTGTGATTGGTGGCAGCCACCTGAAAACTGGCGAACAGGGGCTGGTACCAGTCGCCGGCGTCACCGCGGTGGACGCGCACGCCAGCGGCCAGCAGCGCCACCGACGGGCGCGTGGTGTAGGGGCTGTAGTCGTAGCGGTGCACGTCGCGGCCATCGATCCAGCCCAGCGACACGTCGGGCGACCAGCTGTAGCGGGTGCCGCCGAGCGGTTGCGCCGGGAATACCGCCTCGACGAAGGTGGCATTGCTGCCGTAGCTGTCCATGTAACTGCGCCCGCCCTGGATCTCGATGCGGGTGGCGGCCGTGGCGGGTATGGCGGCGGCGATCAGGCCGAGGGCGATGGCGTGTCGAGCAAGGTTGCGCAGGGACATGGGGGATTCCGGGGAGGGGAAGTGAATTAATGTACCTCGCAGTTTACCAAATGTCGCAGGCTTCCGACTCATCCTTTTGGGTGATTTCGGCAACACGGTGTTTCGCCAGACATGAAAAACCCCGGCACGATGGCCGGGGTCGGGTGAACGTCGGGTTGAGACGGTCCTGTCGAGACGGCTATTTCGCGGCGGAGCCGGCTTGCAGGGTCGGGCTGTCCAGATCCAGCGCGGTCGACTCCAGCAGCACGGCCTGCGGATGCGTCTTGCGGATGTCCGCGGCGAATTTCGAGGCGTCGCCCACCACCACCACGGTGCCGGCGTCGGCGGTGAGGTATTTGTCGGCGTACTTCTCGATCTGCTTCGGGGTCACCGCCTGCACCTGGGCGATGTACTTGCCGATCTCGTCCAGCGGCACGCCGTAGACGGCCAGGTCACCGACTTCGCTGGCCAGTCCGGCGGTGGTTTCCAGGCTGCGGCCGTAGCTGCCGATCAGGGTGGCCTTGCGCGCGGCCAGTTCGTCGGCGGAAACCCGCGTGCCGCCGAGCCGCTTGAACTCGCCCAGCATCAGTTCGACCACCTGGGGCGCGGACGGGTTCTTGGTCTGCGCCGCGGCCAGCCACATGCCGGCGTCGTGCAGCGGCATCAGGCGGCTGTTGGCGCCGTAGGACAGACCGCGCTTGATGCGGATCTCCTCGTTGAGGCGTGCCGAGTACGAACCGCCAAGCACCGCATTGGCCACCGTGCCCACGTAGTAGCCGTGATCGGCCCGCGATGGCGCCGGATGCGCGGCGACCACGCCAGCCTGGCCGGCGCCGTGCTGGTCGATCAGCAACACCGCGGGAAGCCGGCCGGCGTGGCGGCCGGTCGGTCGCGCCGGCAGCGGCGTGGCCGGCCTGGCCCAGTCGCCGAAGCTGGCCTGAGCCAGTTGCTGAGCCTGCGCCGGCGTGATGTCACCGGTGAGGATCAGCATCGCGTTGTCCGGGCGATACAGCGCCGCGTGCAGCTGCTGCACGCTGGCCCGCGTGACGCGCGGGATCGAAGCGGGCGTGCCGCTGCGCGAATGGCCGTAGGCACCATCGCCGAACACGCCGCGACTGGCCGCGAACGAGGCCAGCGTGGTGGGCTGGCTCAGCATCAGGTGCAGGTCGTCCAGCGCCTGCGCCTTCGAGCGCTTCAGCTCGGCTTCGCTGAAGTCCGGCTGGCGCACCACCTCGGAAAGCAGCTGCAGCGCCTGCGGCACTTTCGGCGTGGTCACGGTGATGCCCACCGCGCTTTCGTCCCAGCCGGCGGAGGCGCCGAGCGAGCCGCCCAGCGCCTCCGCCGCCGCCGCGATCTGCGGCGCGGTCTTTCCAGCAGCGCCCTTGGTCAGCAGGTTGGCAGTGAGGTCGGCCAGCCCGGCCAGGGTCGGCGGATCCATCTCGCCGCCGCTGCGCACCACCAGTTGCGCGGTGACCAGCGGCAGGCCGGCGCGGCGCACGCTGATCACCTGCAGGCCGTTGGCCAGCGTCTGGGACGACGGCGTGGGTACGCTCAGCGTGGGCGCCGGGCCCGGTGCCGGCGGCGTGGCCGGGAAGTCGGCAGCGAGCAGGTTGCCGCTGGCAATCAGCGCAGCGGCCAGCACGGTCAGGCGGAGAGGCTTCATCGGACGGCTCATTTCACTGCTCCCTGTGCGGCGGCCGGCTTGGCTGCGGCAGCCTGCGGCAGGTAGTCGATGGTGACGCTGTGCGCGCCGGTGACGTATTTCTGCAGCACCCGGTGCACGTCTTTCTCGCTGACCTTCTGCAAGGCATCCAGGTCGGTGTTGACGCGCTCCACGTTGCCGTCGATCAGGCTGGCCTGGCCCAGGGCGAAGGCCAGGCCCTGGGCGGTCTGGCGCTGTTTCAGCGCGGAGGTGAGCAACTGGGTCTTCACCTTGTCCAGCTCGGCATCGGGAATCGGCTGGGTCGCCAGCCAGATGATCTCTTCATGCAGCAACTTGGCCGCCTCGGCCGGCTGATGGCCGCTGGCGAGGATCGCATAGGCGGTGAACAGGCCCGGGCCGACGCGGCTGTCGGCATCGGCGCCCGCTTCCTGGGCAACCTGGTGGCGATACACCAGCGACTGGTACAGGCGCGAGGATTCGCCCTGCGACAGCAGCGCCGCGGCCACCTTCAGGGCCGTGCTGTCGGCGCTGTCGGACGCCGGCGGAATCAGCCAGGTGATCGCCACGCCGGGCAGCGGCGCGGTCTCGCTGGTGATGGTGTAGTGCTGGTCCTTCCTGCGCGCGGGTTCCTTCGCGGTGACCTGCGGAATCGGCGTGGCCGGTTTCGCGATCCCGTCGAAATACTGGTCGACCCAGGCATCGAGCTGCTTCGGGTCGAAGTCGCCGGCGACGATCAGGGTGGCGTTGTCGGGGCGGTAGAAGGTGCCGTGGAAGTCGATCACGTTCTGCAGCGACGCCGCTTCCAGGTCCTCGATGCTGCCGATGGTCGGGCGCTGGTACGGGTGCACCATGTACGACTTCGGATCGATCGCGTTGAACAGCTTGCCGTAGGGATTGGCCAGCACGCTCTGGCGGTATTCCTCTTCCACCACGGCACGCTCGGACTTGAAGTTCTTCTCGTCCACGTTGAGGTTGGACAGCCGTTCCGCCTCGGCCCACAGCAGGGTCTGCAGGTGGTTGCTGGGCACGATCTCGAAATAGTTGGTGACGTCGTCGCCGGTGGAGGCGTTGTTGGCGCCGCCCACGTCCTCGGTCAGCCGGTCGAACTGCTCGGCGTGCATGTGCTTCGTGCTCTTGAACATCAGGTGCTCGAACAGGTGCGCGAAACCGGAGCGCCCCTGCGGGTCGTCCTTCGAGCCGACGTGGTACCACATCTGCACCGCCACGTTGGGGCTGGCGTGATCCTCCACGCTGAGCACCTGCAAGCCGTTCGGCAAGGTGCGCTGGTGGTAGGCGATCGGCGGCACGGCGAGTTCCGCAGCCGCTGCCGGCAGGGGAATCGCGGTGGCGGCAAGTACACCGAGTGAAACCAGCAAGCTGGCCGTGCGCAGACGCTTGGTCATCCGTAGTCCTTTCGGGTGGAAAGCCCCAACCATACAAGGCGCACGCGGCCGGCGGGAATGCCTGGCCGCACCTCATATTTTTACCCGGGCAGTATTGACAAAGGATTTGACCCGTATAAAATCTGCCGGACGAATTTACCCGGACAAAACATGTCGCCGACCACCTCATGCATCGCCTTCGACGGCCCGCAACGGATCGCCCAGGGCGCTCTGGCCGATGTCGCCCGCGCCGCGAAACAGCGCCTGGACGCGGGTGCCACCGGGCCGCTGCTGGTGTTCGACGAGCGCGACAGCCGGCCAATCGAGATCGACTTGCGCGGCAGCGTCGAAGACGTGCTGGCCCGCCTGCCGTCCGCCACGCCCGCCGAACCGGCCAGCCGCGGCCCGGGTCGCCCGAAACTGGGCGTGGTGCCGCGCGAAGTCACCCTGCTGCCGCGACACTGGGACTGGCTGGGCCAGCAACCCGGCGGCGCCTCGGCGGTGCTGCGGCGACTGGTCGAGCACTCCATCCGCCAGGGTGGCGCGAAGGAACGCGCACGCCAGGCGATCGAATCGGTCGACCGCTTCATGCGCGTGATGGCCGGCGACGAACCGGGTTACGAGGAAGCCTCGCGCGCCTTCTACCGCGGCGACCGCGAGCGCTTCGGCGCGCTGATCGCCGCGTGGCCGGCGGACGTGAGCGCACACCTGCGACAGCTGGCTGCGATCGCCTGGGACGAGCGCGAAGACGCCGGCTGAGCCGGGCGGCAGCCCATGGCATTTTCATCCCGCTCAGCCACCCGACCTGCGAACCCACTGATGGCCACCGCCCACCGCGACTCCGTTTTTGCCAACCACAACTTCCGCCTGCTGTTCGGCGGCAGCACGATCTCGATGCTGGGCGACCAGTTCACCTTGGTGGCGCTGCCCTGGCTGGTGCTGAAACTCACCGGCAACCCGGCTGCGCTGGGCTTGGTGCTGGCGGCGATGGCGCTGCCGCGCGCGCTGTTCATGCTGATCGGCGGCGCGGTGGTGGACCGGCTGTCGCCGCGCCGCGTGCTGCTGGCCGCGCGCGGGGTGAATGCGCTGCTGGTGGCGCTGCTGGCCACGCTGGTGCTGCTGGGCGACATCCGCATGTGGCTGGTGTACCTGATCGCGCTGGGCATCGGCCTGTCCACCGCGTTCGCCTACCCGGCCGGCTCGGCAATCCTGCCGCAACTGGTGCGCAAGGATCAGCTGCAACCGGCCAACGCGCTGGTGATGGGCATGCGCCAGCTCAGCATGTTCGTCGGCCCGGCGCTGGCCGGCGTGGTGATCAGCCTCGGCGCGCACGGCGCACAGCCGCAGGCAATGCAGGATGCCGAAGGGCTGGGCCTGGCGTTCGCCGTCGACGCGGTCAGCTTCGCCTTTTCGCTGGCATCGCTGCTGTTGATCCGCGTGCACAGCGACTTCGATCCGAAACCCGCCGCGGGCGGCGTGCTGGCCAACGTGGCCAGCGGCGTGCGGATGATCTGGGCCGACCTGCCGCTGCGCGCGTTCATGCTCTACGCGGCGGTGGTCTCGGTGTTCGTCGGCGGCCCGCTGCAGGTGGGCTTGCCGGTGCTGGCCGATACGCGGATGGATCTGGGTGCCGCCTCGCTGGGCATCCTGATGACCGCCAACGGCGGCGGCATGCTGCTAGGCAGTTTCCTGTCCGGCCCGGCCAGCCGCATCGTGCGCGGCCGCCTCGGCCTGATGGTGCTGACCATCGACAGCCTCGCCGGCCTGGCCCTGGCCACGTTGGCGCTGGTGCATGCGACGGTCACCGGCGCGGTGCTGCTGGCCGCCACCGGCGTGCTCGCCGGCATCGCGCAGATTGCCATCGTCAGCTGGATCCAGCGCCGGGTGGCGCCGGAAATGATGGGCCGCGCCATGAGCGTGCTGATGTTCACCTTCCTCGGCCTGGGCCCGATCTCGGCCGCGATCGCCGGCAGCCTGCTCCAGCTGATCTCGCTCACCGACCTGTTCGCCGGCACCGGCCTGCTGCTCACCGCGATCGCCCTGACCTGCATGCGCAGCCCGGCGCTGCGCAGCATCGGGACGGAGCGACCCGCGCCGGTGGCGGCCGGCTGAAGCGGCGGCGTGCTACGGCCTCACGCCTTGATACGCCGTCCCGCGACATACGGCAGCGCGAACAGGTACAGACCGCTGAACAACTGCGCGAACAGCGGTGGCAGCGGCGAGTAGGTCAGCCACGCCGGCGGTTCGTGCGGGCTCGTCCAGCGCCATGCGAAGTTCGCGATCACGGTCAGCGTGAACACGATCGACAGCCAGCGGTGGCTCTGCCGGATCCACTGGCTCGCGCTCACGACGCCCCCTGCGCAGACGCCTTCGCCTCGATCATCTTCCAGCCATTGCCCGAGGGGTCGCGAAAGCCCGCGTCGACGGTGCCATAGCGGCTGATCGGCTCCTGGGTGAATTCCACGCCGAGCGCCTGCAGCCGTTCGCAGGCTGCCCGGCAATCGTCCACCACCAGCACCAGCGGCGGCATCGCGCCCTTGGCCACCATTTCGCAGAGCGTCTGCGCGGTCGCCGCGTCGTGGATCGGCGGCCCCGGCCGGAACAGGCCGAGCTGGAACGAGGGCTGCTCCGGGTGCCGCACGGTCAGCCAGCGATAGTCGCCGTTGCGCGCATCGGCATGGACGACAAAGCCCAGCTTCCCGACATAGAACGCGAGCGCTTCATCCTGATCGCGGACATACAGTCCGGCTACATCGACACCTTGGGTCATGGTGGAACCTCCGTGGATTGGAGTGCCTTTTTACCGGTCACCGCACTGCGCCGCTTCTCCGAAACTGCGCTCTTGAGATCGGGCCGATGCGCGGCGCGCACGATGCACTCCGGGACGCGCCCGCGCCCATGCGGCATCACCCGCTGGCGCGCGCGGAACTCCCCCGGGCTCTCGCCGGTGATGTCGCGGAAAATCCGCCCGAAGGTGCCAATGCTGTTCCAGCCGGTCTGCAGCGCGACCTCGGTGATCGCCAGATCGGTATCGCGCAGCAGCGCCGTGGCGCGCTCGATGCGGCGGGTGAGCAGGTAGCGGTGCGGCGGCATGCCGAACGCATCCCGGAACGAGCGCGCAAAATGCGCCGCCGACACCGCGCTTACCTGCGCCAGCCGGCGCACCGGCCACTCCTCGTGGGGCGCCCCGTCCATCCGGTCCTTCGCCCGCAGCAAGCGCCGCAACAGTTCGGGACTCTGGCCCATGTGCCCTCGCCAATCTCGTGAACGCAGAGCCTACAACGCGGACCAGGTCTGGCAAGGTGGCGGAACCAGACCCTGGGCACGAATTGCGCAAGTCCTCGTGTCGCGCCATGCCAGTTCCGTCGGCCGGCAGCCATGGCGGCCGACTGAGAGATGGGCCAGCGCGATCAGGCGCAGATGATGTCGCGCGCTTCAGCCTGTCATTCTGACGACGACGCCCCGGCGATGACCGGGGCGTCCCGATTTCAGGGGCGTTTCCGGATGTCGGCGTCAGGCCGCCTTGCCCAGATAGCGCGCCCGCTTGGCGGGCTTGAGTGCCGCCAGGTCCAGCATCACCAGTCCGTCGACGCAGCCGGAGAAGCCGGGGTCTTCGCCGAAGTCCAGAAACTGCGCGCCCGACGGCTCGACCAGGTCGACATACTGTCGGTACAGCACCGGCAGGCTCACGCCCAGCGCATCCAGATGATGTTTCAGCTTGCCCAGACCGGCGGGTGCGTCCAGTCCTTCCAGCGCCTGTCGCACGCCCTGGCGGACCTCCGCGGAAATCACGAACGGCTGCCTGGCCGCGGCCAGCCCCGGCGCGCCGAAATAATGCTGGTGCGCGGCGGCGATCCATTCGCGTGCCTCGCGCGGCAGGCTGACCGACATGCTCACCGGACCGAACAGGTAACGCAGCCCGGGGTGGCGTTGCAGGTACAGGCCGATGCCCTGCCACAACTGGTCCAGCGCGCGCGAGCGCCAGTACGCCGGCGCAATGAAACTGCGCCCCAGTTCCAGCCCCTGCGCCAGCCGCGATTCCAGCGCCGGCGAATAGTCGAACAGGCCGGAGGTATACAGGCCCTGCATGCCCCGTTCGGCCAGCAGCTTGCCGCCGTGGCCAAACCGGTACGACCCGGCGATGCGCAACTCCTTGCCATCCCACAACACCAGATGCTCGTAGTGCGGATCGAACGCATCCAGGTCGCGACGCGCGCCCACGCCCTCGCCGACCTTGCGGAAGGTCAGCTCGCGCAGGCGGCCGATCTCGCGCAGCACCGCGCTGTCGGCACCGCCCTTGAGCAACAGCAGTTGCTTGCCATCGTTGAGTTCGGCCAGCAGCTCGGCACGCGCCAATTCGGCCGCCACCTGCCCGGCCGGCTCCGGATGCGCCAACGGCGCCTGGCCACCGAAGATCAGCCCACGACGCCGGCCGACCCGATACACATGCCGTCGCATCAACCTGGCCGCCTGCGTCGGCGAGCCACCGCTGCGCTGTGCAAGCTCGTTCGCCGCCACCAGCGCGCCGATGCTGAAACCGATGCGCCGGCTGCCCGGCGCCACCGCCTCGCGCGGCAGCATCGCCGTGCTCAGCGGCTTGGCCAGCATCGACATGCCGTAGAACATCGTCGAATTGCGCGCGGCCACGTGCACCGGCAACACCGGTACATTTCGCCGCAGTGCCAGCCGCGCAAAGCCGTCCGACCAGCGCCCGTCACGCACGCCGTCGGGGCGCATCCGCGAGACCTCGCCGGCGGGAAAGATGATCAGCGCCTGGCCGTCGTCGAGTGCGCGGTAGATCCCGCGCAGCTGCGATGCCGCGCCCTTGCCGAACACGTCCACCGGCAGCAGCAGCCGGCCCAGCTGCGGCACCGTCGCCAGCCAGTCGTTGCCGAGGATGCGCACATCCGGTCGCACCGAACCGATCAGCTGCAGCAGCGCCAGCGCGTCCTGCATGCCCAGCGGATGATTGGCCACCACCAGCAGGGGACCCTCCAGCGGGATGTGTTCGCGTTCGCGCAGGTTGAGCTGATAGCTGGTGCCCAGCACATCCAGCACGCGCTCGACAAAATCGAAACCCTCGGCCGCGCCGACCCGGCTCAACACGCGATTGAAACCGTCCTCGTCGGCCAACCGCCCCAGCATGCCCGACACCGGGCGACGGATGGCCGGATACTGCGCGAGCCACGGCAGGCGCTCGACCAGTGACTGCTCGATACTCAGCATGACGGTGTCCTCGAATCGACTGCCGCCATCGTGCAGGGGGATTGTGACAATCGGTCGGTGACGCCGCCGGGGCATGGCACCGCCTGGCTTCATCAGGCCGAACGGCCAGCGTTACCTGCATGCCGGTTCACGACGCCAACGCCATTCTAAGGCGGCGAACTTGCGGAGGCTGGCCACGTCACTGCGTGCAGGAAGGCGCCACCGTGAACCTGCGACCTGATGCTCGGCAAATGAAGCCGATCCCCTGGCCGCCTTGGCCGTCAGGCGTCCGCAAATGCCACGCCGCTGTCGCGCAGCGCGGTGCGCAACGGATCGAGCAACGGGCCGTAACACGCGGAGACCTTCGTCGCGGCACTGAGCGGCCGGCGCACCTGACCTGCGCTCGCCGTGCGCACGGCGCGCGTGGAGCGGTCAAAGCTCAGGCACGCGGCATCGAACGGCAGCCGGCAATGATCGAGCAATGCGCGGATCCCGGCCTCCGAATCGGCCAGGAAGGTTTCATGCACCTGCTCGTGGATCGACCCGGCATGCCGCTGTTCCCAGAAGCGCATCAATCTCGACATGTCGGCACTGTAGGCTGCCAGATGGCGAAGGTCGTAGGTATACGCCGCCTCGCTTCCAAGAAAGGAGTGCTTGAAGCAGCTCCAGCAGGTCTCGACGGGATCACGGCGACAATAGACGAACCTTGCCGAAGGCAGCATCGCGCGGATGGCCCCCACGTAGCGCCAGTTGTCCAGTTGCTTGTCGGTGAACACCGGTTTCGACCGGCGCCATGCGGCGGTTCTCGCGAGATATTCCCGTCCCAGGCGGGCCCAGTCGTCCCCGGTGGCCTTGGCCGCCCACCCCGGCATGGCCTCCCCCCGCCGCTCCGATTCGCCCGCCAGCACGGCATGGACATCCAGCAGCTCGCCGGCGCCTTCGACCTGCGGATGCGCGCCGAGAATCTGTTCGGTGAGGGTCGAGCCGGACCGCGCCATGCCCACCACGAAGATGACTTCCCGTCCCAGCGAGGCATCCGACGCCTGCCCGATGGCCCCGGAGAAGCCTGCCACCGCAGCGTCGACAAACGTCGACAGCTCGGCGGGCTGCCAGCGCACCAGGGCCGCTTTCGAGGCATTCGCTTCGACCAGGATCGGAAATGCCTCGGGGTAACGTTTCGCGGCCTCCAGCGCCTGACCATAAATGAAGCCCCAGCCCGCGTGCTCCGCAGTGCCCGGGGCGGATTGACGATACAGCTCGCCGATAAGCTCGAGTTCCGCGTCATCCAGGCGCACCGACTTCAAGCCGAGCAGTCCGACCCAGGCGGCGAGCAGGCCGGGGCGAAGCTGCAGGGCCGCCCTGAAGTCGGCCTCGGCGGCATCCAGCTGACCCAGGATGCGCAGGTTGTTGCCACGAAGAGTGCAGGTCTCCGGCTCCGGCACGAGTGCGATGGCTTGGTCGCAGGCCTTCTTCACCGCCTCCGCATCTCCCACGGCGTCATGCGCACGTGCCAGGTTGTACCAGTAGTCCGAGCGTTGCGGTGCGAGCGCACACGCACGGTCGAAACAGCCGATCGCCTCCCGGTGATCCGAGCATCCGGCATAAGCCGCCCCCAGACTGTTATGCAGGGCCGCGACATCCGGGAATTGCAGCAACAGCGAACGCAAAGCGGGAATCGCGTCTTTCGGCCTTCCCTGCTGGATGCTGTACCTGGCCTTGCGCTGAAGAAGCTCCGCTCGCCCTGGCTGTCCCGCCAGCAGCCCGTCGATCAATCGCGACGCTTCCGCAAGTTCGCCCAGCTGGGCCAGTCGATCCACCTCGCGCAACTGCTCGCCGACATTCAAGGTGAAGGACGATGGCCGCTCATGTGCGCCCTTTTCGTTGTCCGCCTGTCTCATGAGACATGCCCCGCGGCGCTCGCACACATCCCGCACCAAACCTTCACGACCATGACAACCCGACTCCCATCCAGAAGACGGGGCAATTGAATGCCCCTGCCCGCCAATGACCGGCACCATCGCCGGCAAACCGCATCAGCCTACAACCATCGGACTGGATCCTGTTTGTGCCGCCATCACCGCAGGCGCGCAAGGCTATAGCTGGTCAGGCGTTCACGCGCATCTCGGGCAAATCCCATGACGCTGGTTGCGCTGCGCGCCCTGCCTGGCGCGGGCTGCAGCTCCGAAGAGCAGGGGAAGACTATCGACGTGGTTGCGGGAAGGCATGAGGGGAGATGACCTTGCGCGCATCCCGCAACACGTGAGTCAGGGGGCGCACTGGGCGAAGAGCGGTTTAAGCGCATGGCGGAAATGACCCTCGGGCGGCCCGCTGTCTGCCGTCCGTGCGGGCGACCAGGATCAACGAGCGAGACTTAACTAACTCCGTCTCCTTTGATTGCCATGCCTTTGAGGACAGCGATGACCGATGAGTGTTTGGCAAGCTGCAAGGGCCGCTGACACGGCTCTAACCAGAACGGTGACTGGCGCGATCTTCGCGCCGCATGAAATACAGCGGCTGGTGGTCAGCGGCAAGACGGGACATCACCATCTCCGACGCAGGACGGAGACGGGTTTTTGCGTGCCTATTGACCTTGGCGGCGAAATGGTGACCCCAAGGTTTCCGCTCTGGCTTCGTAACCCGTGAGGAATGACCGCATCATGCGCGCACTGTTCCTTCAGTCCGCGTGCAACGTGTTGATTGATCGAGGGGATTCGTAGGGAAACCTCAGGCTCCGTCCCCTTTGATTGCCTTTGATTGGTTTTTGTTCGTTCCTTTTGCTCTTTCTTCTTTAAGCAAGCGCAAGAAGACATGAAGGTCCATGTAGCTATGCAACACCACAATTTTTCGTTTGCAGAAGTCCCCGCTAACGTTAGCATCCGGCATTGCAATGGGAAACTGATCCAAATTTGGCGATTCGGGCATCATGAAAATAGTGTCCGCCGTTAAAACAATACTGCTGTTTGACGACTTACCTGGTAACGCACCAAGCAAGAAAGGTACGGAATGGAAGCACCCCCTCTTTTCATCAGGATCGCCGAGAATAAAGAGATAAGTAGCTCTGACAGATATATCAGCTGCGCAGACATATACATTTTGGCTGCCCATGGGACCTTTCGGTGCGTCTGTCAATGTTCGCTGCGGCGACACCAAGGCTTTTACGTAGTATGTTCCTCGCGATGAACGCTTTGATCCTTCAGCCACTCCTGAGGCAGAATCGGCCCGAGCCTCCACCTTCGCTTCAGTGACAACCCCAATGAACATATACTTTGCGTGAGCAAGCTGATTGAATTGACCGGCGGAGGCAGTCGGAGTAGTCATCCATCCCATAAGTGCAATAAAAAATAGCGGTACAGCCCACGATTTTCGCGCTGAAGCTACCAAAATCGACTTGGAAGATATGATGTGTGTCATGTGATCAGTGCCCTCCATTACGTATATATAAATTTACCGCCTTACTCGCCCAAAAATTTGCAACACCCTCTCCTTCTGGGCCGTTGGCAGAATGAAGGTTTATATGCACGAACTCATGCTCGGTAATGAAGAGTAACGAGTTATTGGCACTCAAGGGCAAAAGAGGGCAAAAGGGGTAGGGCAAAAGGGGTCAGAGACATTATTCACGACCGATCCCGGTAGCTCGGGCCTTCCCTGGCGGCCAGCCTCGCGGCCTTATTGTCGCGACGCGTCGCAGTTCTGCTTCAATGGCGTCTTGAAACCGGCTGCTTCCCAGGGCGCGCTGCTGTTGCACGTAAGCGCGAATCTCGCTCATTCGATCCTCCCCGATCGCTTCAAGAAACAAGGCACGATAGGCAGCGCACCGCTCATCAACTGTCGCACCCAACTGAGCATACTCGTCGTGCGGGTGAACGAGACGGTCGGTCACGCCCTCCGCGTTGGCGCGGTAGCTTGACCAGGCGTAGTCGCTCGGCGCCTCCACCATCGCGGCGCGCACGGGGCTGAGCTCGATGTAGCGGTAGCAAGTGAGCAGGTAGCGCTCGCTGTCGATCAGGCAGGACTTGTAGCGCCCCTCCCAAAGCGTGCCGCTGCGCCGATAGGTCGCATTGAAGTAACTCACATAGCGGCGACCGAGAGCTTGCATCGTTCGCGCGACGGCACCGGTCACCTCCGGTGTCATCAGCAGGTGCACGTGGTTGGTCATCAATACATAAGCGTGGACTCGACAACCCTGTGCCAGCGCTGCCTCACCGAGCTGACTCAGGTAGCACCGGTAGTCCTGCACGCGCAGGAAGCACGGCTGGCGATTGTTCCCGCGCTGGATGACGTGTTGCGGAACCCCGGGCAAGTCCAGACGGCGCTGACGTGGCATGACGGCCTCCCGCCATCTTCTGACCAGCCCCATCCTCGCAGCCCGAACCAAGCCCCATCATCAGCTCAGACCACCACTCCTCGTCGAATAATGTCATTGACCCCTTTTGCCCCCTTTTGCCCTTGCAACCCAAATTCCATCCCTGAGCTTTTCCCTTGCCCCTGAATCCGATCTGCCGCAGCGCACATGGCCCTCAGATGATTCTTGAGGCAGGATATTGCGACTTCAGGGGGAAGCACATGGAAAACTTGCAGGGGATGGGCGCGCCGACTCGCGAGATCGGTGGCTTCTGGCTTAAGCCGTGTGCGATGGCTTTAGCCGTGACGCTGGCACTTGGACTTTCGGGCTGTGGCGGCGGAGGCGGAGGTGGCACCAACGTCAGGCCCACACCACCCGTA
Source organism: Rhodanobacter sp. Root561 (assembly GCF_001427365.1). Taxonomy (NCBI): domain Bacteria; kingdom Pseudomonadati; phylum Pseudomonadota; class Gammaproteobacteria; order Lysobacterales; family Rhodanobacteraceae; genus Rhodanobacter; species Rhodanobacter sp. Root561. The sequence goes on along the minus strand of NZ_LMGH01000001.1, from coordinate 240,548 downwards.
CCCCCACCGACAGGTGGCACGGGTTTTAACGGTGGCGAGATCGTCGTCGGTTCCGACGACGTCACCGTCTTGTCAGACGACATCGGCGGCGCGGTCAACCTCATTAAAAGTGGCACCGGCACGCTGGTGTTGACCGGCACGGACACTTATACCGGCGGTACCAGAATCAACCTGGGCACGCTGCAGATCGGCAACGGCGGCACCACCGGTTCGATCACCGGCGATGTAACGAACAATGCGTCGCTCGTGTTCGACCGCAGCGACGACGTGACTTTCAACGGCATCGTCAGCGGCAGCGGTTCGCTACTGCAGGCAGGCGCGAGGACGCTGATTCTGACCGGGCCCAACACCTACACCGGCGGCACCACGATCAGCACCGGCACCTTGCAGCTCGGCAATGGCGGCACCACCGGTTCGATCATCGGCAATGTGACGAATAACGGCTCGCTGGTGTTCAACCGCAGCGACGACGTGACCTTCAACGGCCTCATCAGCGGCAGTGGCTCGTTGCTTCAAGCCGGCGCGGGGACGCTAGTTCTGACCGGTGCCAACACATACGCCGGCGGAACCACGATCAGGAACGGCACCTTGCAGCTCGGCAACGGCGGCACCACCGGTTCGATCATCGGCAATGTGACGAATGACGGATCGCTGGTGTTCAACCGCAGCGACGACGTGAGCTTCAACGGCCTCATCAGCGGCAGTGGCTCGTTGCTTCAAGCCGGCGCGGGGACGCTGGGTCTGACCGGTGCCAACACCTACACCGGCGGAACCACGATCAGCAACGGCACCTTGCAGCTCGGCAATGGCGGCACCACAGGCTCGATCACCGGCAATGTGACGAATAACGGCTCGCTGGTGTTCAACCGCAGCGATGATGTGAGCTTCGACGGCATCGCCAGCGGCAGTGGCTCGCTGCTGCAGGCCGGCACAGGGACATTGATCCTGTCGGGCGCCAACACGTACACCGGCGGCACCACGATCAGCAACGGCATCTTGCAGCTAGGGAACGGTGGCACGACCGGTAGCATCGTCGGCGATGTCAACAACGACGGTCTGCTGGCCTTCGATCGCTCCGACGATCACGGCTTCGCCGGCAAGATCACAGGTACCGGTGGCCTGATCAAGGCCGGCAACGGCGCACTCACTCTCACCGGCACCAACGGCTACATCGGTACCACCCAGGTCACCGCCGGCAGTTTGTATATTGACGGCGACCAGTCGGCCGCCACCGGCGCGACCACCGTATCCAACGGCGCCATCCTGGGCGGCATGGGCACCTTGGGCGGCAACGTCACCCTGTCCGATGGAGCCATCCTGGCGCCGGGCAGCAAAGGTGCCATCGGCACGCTTACCGTCGATGGCGACCTTCGGCTGTCTGCCGACTCGAGGCTCGACTACGACTTTGACCTTTCCACCACGGCCGGGGGCCAGCTGGGCGATCTCATCAACGTCCGTGGCAACCTTGTGCTGGACGGCTCCCTCAACGTTGGTGTCGCGCCGGGCGGCGAGTTCGATCCAGGCGTCTACCGCTTGTTCAACTACGCCGGCACGCTGACCAACAACGGCTTGACCCTGGGCAGCCTCCCATCCTCCAACCTGCTGGTGCAGACCGGGCTGGCGCAGCAGATCAACCTGGTCAACACCCAAGGGATGACCTTCAGTTTCTGGGACGGCGACGCCGGCCCCAAAGGGAACAACGCGATCGACGGTGGCAGCGGCATCTGGGAGAGTGGCAGTTCGCTCACGGCAAACAACTGGACCGACGCCAGCGGTGCAATCAATGCCTCCTTTGGTGACCACTCCTTTGCCGTGTTTCAGTCCACGCCGGGTACGGTAACCGTGGACGACAGCAACGGCGACATCGACACGGCCGGCATGCAGTTCGCCAGCGATGGCTATGTGGTTCAGGGCGATGCGATCTATCTCGTCGGCAGCGTTGACGACCCTACGCACTCGATCATCCGCGTCGGTGACGGTACGACTGCTGGTGCAGGCTACAAGGCCACCATCAACAGTTCGCTCGCTGGCGACTCAACACTGGTCAAGACCGACGCCGGCACGCTGGTGCTGGGTGGCACCAACACGTACACCGGCGGCACTACGCTCAGCAGCGGCACGTTGCAGATCGGCAATGGCGGCACGACTGGTTCGATCACCGGTGACGTAACAAATAACGGGGCCCTGCTGTTCAACCGCAGCGATGACATCATCTTCAACGGCATCGTCAGCGGTAGTGGTTCGTTGATGCAGGCCGGAACAGGGAGGTTGACCCTGACAGGTGCCAACACCTACACCGGTGGCACGACGATCAGCCAAGGCACATTGCAGATTGGAAATGGTGGTGCGATTGGATCGATCGTTGGAAACGTCACGAACAACGGAACGCTCGTGTTTGATCACGAAGCTTTCAGCATGTACACGGGTACGTATGGGGGGGTGATCAGTGGCAACGGCAAGCTGGTTGTACAGGGTGCACGCAACCGACTGGTCTTGACTGGCGCCAATACCTACACCGGGGGCACCGAGATCCTCTATGGACAATTGAAGATTGGTGACGGCGGTACGACGGGGTCAATCGTTGGCGATGTATCGGCCAATGGAACGCTGTTATTCGATCGCAGCGACAACCTGGAGTATGGAGGCGTCATCAGCGGGCCTGCCTTCGTTTATCAGATTGGCCAGGGCACGTTGACGTTAACGGGTACCAATACGTATACCGGCGGAATTTCCGTATCGAAGGGCGGTACCCTGCAAGTTGGGAATGGAGGAACACGCGGCACTCTTGGCCCAGCCCTTGTCACGATTGGACAGTACTCCTCGCTCGTGTTCAATCGGAGCGATGACGTAGTGTTTTCGGGCGATGTACTGTTCACGCAAGAGGTGGTGAATGGCATCTACGGCTCGCTCGTTCAAGCGGGTACGGGCACGCTGACACTTACGGGCGGGCAGACGGGAACTTTCGGCGGTACGATCGAAATTCAACGCGGCACCGTGAAACTCGGCAACGGTGGGCTGCTTGCCTCCTCCCATGAGATGAATGTAGACATTGTCGACAACGGCGCATTGGTGTTTGACGCAGGCAACGACTTGGTCTTTAGCGGGGCAATGACGGGATCGGGATCCCTGGTGAAACGCGGTGCGTACAAGTTGATTTTGAAAACCGCCAACACGTACACCGGAGGTACCACAGTCAATGATGGCACCCTGCAAACGGCAGAAATCCTGCCTGGCAATGTCACGGTGGGAGAAGGCGCGGTACTCGACGGTTACGCAAGTGGCGGCACGAGCCGTGGCGTACCGGGTGTGGCAGGCAATCTCTCCAATGCCGGCAAGATAGCCGTTCACGACGGTGACTCCACAGTCGGCGGTAACTACACCCAGTCATCCACCGGCACCTTGGCCGTCAGCCTGGGCAGCAAGCTCGATGTAACCGGCACCACCACCCTCAATGGGGGAACGCTGGAGGTGACTGTTGCCGACAGTGGCTATGTCAGCAACACGCACACCAATGTCCTTACGGCAGCCGGTGGCGTCAGCGGCACCTTCGACCAGTTGGTCAAGGACGCTGGCGTGGTGTTTACGGCGACGACCCTCAATTACGACGCCAACAGTGTATGGCTGGACACCACCGGCCTTGATGTGACCAAGGCAGCCGCTGGTCATGGGGTGAGCTATACCGCGGCCTCGATGGGCAGCGCGCGGCGCGTGCAAGGTGCTTTCGAACAGCTGAACCACGAGATCGCGGCGGGGGAAACCGCCAGCGCGTCGAGCGACTTCGTGCATGCCGCCGGCCAGTTCCAGCAGGCGCCCACCCTGCAGGCTGCGCAGGCCTCGCTGCAAAGCCTGTCCGGCCAGTTGCATGCGGCCAGCGCGGCGATGACCTTCCAGGCCATCGATGCGTCCAGTCGCGCGTTGTCGGATCGCTTCGACAACCTGCTCGACAAGGGCACCGGCTTTGGCATGTGGATGCACAACCTCAACGTCGGTGGCGACATGGCGCGCACCGGCTTCGACAGCGTCGGCTTCCAGTTGAACGGCTGGCTGGTCGGCAGCGACCGCCCGATTGGCCGCTCCGGCGTGGCCGGTTACGCGTTTGGCCAGAGCCGTGGCCAGCAACGGCTGGACCAGAGTTTCGACCACGACATCAGCCGCAGCACCGAAGGCATGATGTATGCGGGCTGGCTCAACGGAAACTGGTACACGCAGGGTCGCGTCGGCTTCGGCCGTTTCCAGCAGGATGTCAGCCGGCAGGTCTTGCTGGGCGAGAGCGCGCAGGGCGTGCGGACCCAGTACAACGGCCGCTACGACGTGGCCTATGGCGAGAGCGGCCTGCATTTCGGCCGCGGCGACAGCCACGTCACGCCGTTCGTCAATGTGCAGTACGCGCGCATCGATCGCGATGGCTTCTCCGAACAGGGCGCGGGCGGTTTTGGTTTGCGCAGCAACGCGCAGACGCTGGATCGTTGGCAAGCCGGCCTCGGCTTGCGCGCCGGCCATCACTGGGATCTCCAGGATGGCCGCAGCGTGGATTTCAACGCGCGCGCACAGTGGCAGCGCACCCTGGCTGCACGCGGCGAAGTGTTCAATGCCAGCTTCGTTGGCCTGCAGCAATGGCAACCTCTGGCAGGTATTGGCCTGTCGCGCTACAGCGGCCTGTTCGGCGTGGGGCTGGATGCGAAGCTGTCGGCTCGTACGGCGCTGAAGTTCGGCTACGACTATGAAACCGGCCAGCGCAACCATGCGCAGATGCTGTCGGCACGTCTGAGCATGGCGTTTTAAGACCGCAACGCTCGGCGTGGACCAGACCCGGGCATTGCTCCGGCAGGCCCGGGTGCACGGCGATCGACTGTCATGACACAGGCGGATCAACTCGCCGTCTGCGTCCCACCGAGCGCCTTGAGCCGCTTCTTCTCCGCCCGGCGCGCCTTGCGCGCTGCCTTGCGGATCTTGCGGTCGTGATTCCACAGGTAGATCGCCGGGGTGCTCAGCAAGGTCAGCAGCTGTGACACCAGCAGGCCGCCGACGATGGCGATGCCCAGCGGCTGGCGCATTTCCGAGCCGATGCCGAAGCCGATCGCCAGCGGCAGCGCGGCGCCCATCGCGACCAGGGTGGTCATGGTGATCGGGCGGAAGCGCACCAGTGCCGCTTCGCGGATCGCCTCGGGCGCGGACAGGCCGCGTTCGCGTTCGGCAACGAGGGCGAAATCGACCATCAGGATCGCGTTTTTCTTGACGATGCCTATGAGCATCAGGATCGCGATGATCGCCATCATCGAGATCTGCGTCTGGGTCACCAGCATCGCGAGGAAGGCACCGGCGCCCGCGGCGGGAAGGGTGGACAGGATGGTCAGCGGGTGGCCGAGGCTTTCGTAGAGAATGCCCAGCACGATGTACATCGCCAGGATCGAGCCGAACAGCAGCACCATGCCGTTGGACTGGAACTTCTGCAGGCGCTCGTTGGCGCCGGTGTACTCGACCTTCATGCCGTTCGGCAGGCCCACCGCGAAGGCGGCCTGCTCGACCAGTTTCACGCCGCGGTCCTGCGGCACGTCCTTGGCCAGGTTGTAGGTGATGGTGGACGCTTCCAGCTGGTTGTGATGGCGCACCCGCAGCGGGGCGATGTTCGGCGCGATGGTGGCCAGCGCGGACAGCGGGATCATCAGGCCCTGCTCGTTGCGCACGCGGATGTTCAGCAGCGACTCCGGGCTCACCGTCTGCGCCGCGGCGGCGCTGAGCACCACCGCGTACTGGTTGATGTCGGAATAGATCTGCGAGACCTGGCGCTGGCCAAACGAGTTGTACAGCGCCGAGTCGATCGTGCCCACGCCCACGTGCAGGCGCGCCGCCGCCTCGCGGTCGATCTTCAGCAGCTGCTGCTTGCCGACCTGGTCGAAGTTGCTGCCGACGTCGCGGAATTCCTTGATGGACCGCATCTGCCGCACCATCTTCAGCACCCACGGCTGCAGGTCCTCGCCGTTGTTGCTGACCAGCTGGAATTCGTACTGGCCGCCGCCGTCGCCGCTGCCACCGCCGCCCAGGAACTGCGCCGCGCTGACCGAGACTTTCACGCCGGCCAGTTGGTCGTACTGCTTCGACAGCCGCTCGACCACCTGCTTGATGCCTTCCTCGCGCTGGCCGGGGCCGTGGCCGCGGGGCTTCAGGTCGACGAACATCTGCGCGCTGTTGCCCACCGCGCCGCCGGCGTTGTTGCCGCCCAGCATGGTCAGCTGGTCGAGCACGGCCGGGTCGGCCTGCATGATCTTCGCCACCGCCAGCGTGCGCTCGGTCATCTGCGCCGGCGAGATGTTGGCGTCGGCGTTGACGTCGACCTGCAGCTGGCCGGTGTCCTCGTCGGGCATGAAGGTGCCGCCGGCGGTCTTGGCCACGGCGAAACCGAGCGCGAAGGTGAGGAACAGCAGCAGCAGCGGCTGCCAACGCATGATGCGGCGATGGTGCATCGCCCAGTCCAGCGCGCTTTCATAGGCCCGCGACAAGCGGCGATCGAAGCTCTCCACCGCCCGTTCGATCCGGCCCGGCGGCTTGCGGGTGGCCGGTTCGTGTTCCAGCATCCACGCGCAAAGGGCCGGCGTCAGGGTCAGCGAGACCAGCGCCGAGATCACCACCGCCGCGGTCAGCGTCACCGAGAACTCGCGCAGCAGCATCACCAGCATGTTGTTGCCGAACAGCAGCGGCGCGAACACCGCCACCAGCGACAGGGTGATCGAAATCACCGTGAAACCGATCTCGCGCACGCCGGTCAGCGCCGCCGCCATCGGCGGCTCGCCCCGTTCCATGTGGCGCACGATGTTCTCGATCACCACGATCGCGTCGTCCACCACGAAGCCGATGCACAGCACCAGCGCCACCAGCGACAAGGTGTTCAGCGTGTAGCCCAGCGTCCACATCACCACGAAGGCGCCGGCCAGCGACAGCGGCACGCTGAGCGTGGCGATCAGGGTCGGCCGCAGCCGACGCAGGAACAGCAGCATCACCAGCACCACCATCACGATCGAGATCAGCAGCGCCACCTGCACCTCGTGCAGCGCCGACTTGGTGGTCTGGGTGAGGTCGAACACCGGCGACATCTCGATGTTCGAGGGCAGCGACGCGCGCAACTGCGGCAGGCGGGCGCGGATCGCCTCCACCGTGGCCACCGCGTTCGCTTCCGGCCGCTTGCTGATCTGCAGGCCCACGGTGTGCTGGTCGTTGAACCAGGCGGCCTGGTATTCGTCCTGCTGGCCGCTGTACACCTTCGCCACGTCGGACAGCCGCACCGGCGTGCCGTTCTTCACCGAGATCAGCAGGTGCGCGAACTCGGCCGGAGACTGCAGGCCGTCGGTGGCGCTGACCGTCATCCGGGTGCGGCCGTCGCTGAGCATGCCCTGCGGCGAGGTGACGTTGGCCGCGCGCAGCGCGTTGGCCACATCGTTGGCGGTGAGGTTCTTGGCCGCCAGCGCGGCGGTGTCCAGTTCGATCCGCACCGCATGCGGGGTACCGCCGAACACCTGCACCTGGGCCACGCCATCGATCTGCGCCACCGCGGGTTTCAGCAAGGTGTCGGCCAGGTCGAACAGCTGGTCCTGCGGCATCCCGCTGGAGGTCAGCGTGATGAACAGGATCGGGATCTGCGAGGTGTCGAACTTGAAATACTGCGGCGGCGAAGGCATCCCGCTGGGCAGGTCGACCGCGGCGGCGTTGATCGCCGCCTGCACGTCGCGGGCGGCGCTGTCGGCGGTGCGGTCCATGGTGAAGCGCACCATCACCGAGGCCGAGCCCTCGCTGGCGTTGCCGTACATCTCGTCGATGCCGGGAATCCGCCCCAGGTGCCGCTCCAGCGGCGCCAGCACGGTGTTGGCCATGGTTTGCGCGCTGGCGCCGGGCTGGTTGGCCACCACGTAGACGCCGGGGAAATCCAGCGACGGCAGCGCGGCCACGCCGAGCAGCAGGTAGGCCCACAGGCCGGCCAGCATCAGGCCGATGGCCAGCAGCGAGGTGCCGACCGGGCGGCGGATCAGTGGCGCAAAGACATTCATCGCGCCGGCCCCCGCAGGCGGCGGCGAAGCAAGGTGGCGACGTGCAAGGCGAGAGTTCCGTTCATGTGGGCTTTATGCCCGCCCGGGGGGCGCGGCGAATGTGCCTGAAGTCCACACCCTGCCGGAAGGCAGGGGTGGCGGGGATCATCGTGGCAGGGCTGGCATCTGCTGCTGCAGCGCCCGCTGGCGCCGGATTTCGGCGCGCAGCTTCTGCCGCGCCGCCTTGCGCTCGCGGCGGTCGTGCTGCCACAGGTAGATCGCCGGCGTGCTCAGCAGCGTCAGCAGCTGCGACACCAGCAGGCCGCCGAGGATGGCGATGCCCAGCGGCTGGCGCAGCTCCGAGCCATAGCCGAAGCCGATCGCCAGCGGCAGCGCCGCGCCCATCGCCACCAGGGTGGTCATGGTGATCGGGCGGAAGCGCACCAGCGCCGCCTCGCGGATCGCCGCGGGCGGCGACAACCCGCGCTCGCGTTCGGCGACCAGAGCGAAATCGACCATCAGGATCGCGTTCTTCTTGACGATGCCGATCAGCATCAGCACCGCGATGATCGACATCAGGGTCAGCTGGGTGTGGGTGACCAGCATGGCCAGGAATGCGCCCATGCCCGCCGCCGGCAGGGTGGACAGGATGGTCAGCGGATGGATCAGGCTTTCGTACAGCACGCCCAGCACCACATACATCACCAGGATCACCGCCAGCAGCATCAGCAGCGCGTTGTTCAGGGCGTCCAGCAGGTTCTGGTTGTCGCCGGTGTACTTCTTCTGCACGCCGGGCGGCAGCTGTGCGGCGAAGATCGCCTGGTCGACCAGTTTCAGGCCGTCGGCCTGGCTGATGCCCTTGCCCAGGTTGTAGCTGATCGAGGCGGACTCCAGCTGGTCGAAGTGGCTGACCGTGACCGGCGCCAGGTGCGGCTCGATCTTCGCCAGCGCGGACAGCGGAATCATTTTTCCCTGGCTGTTGCGCACGTAGACGCCCAGCAGGGCCTGCGGGCTCAGTTCGCCGGCCTGGTCGGCGGTGAGCACGACCCGGTACTGGTTGATGTCCGAATAGATGATGGAGACCTGGTTCTGGCCGAACGCGTTGTACAGCGCCGAGTCGATCTGGCCCATGCCCACCTGCAGCCGCGCGGCGGCATCGCGGTCGACCTGCACCATCTGCTGCTTGCCGATGCCATCGAAGCTGCTGCTGACATCCTTGAACTGCGTCATCCCGCGCATCACCCGCGCCAGTCGCAGGGTGGGCTCCTGCAGCGGCGTGCCGTCGGTGCTGTTGAGCTGGAACGAATACTGACCGACGCCGCCATCCCCACCGCCGCCACCACCACCGCCGAAGAACTGCACCGCGGACAGCGACACGTCGAGGTCGCTGACGTTCTTGAAGTGGACGGCCAGACGGTCGACCACCTGCTGCCCGCTGACGTTGCGCTCGCCCACCGGCTTGAGGTCGACGAACAGGACCGAGTGATTGCCGACCGCGCCGCCGCTGTTGCCGCCGCCCAGGATGGTCGAGACGTCCAGCACGGCCGGATCGGCCTGGATGATCGCCGCCATCGCCCGCGTGCGGCTGGCCAGCTCGGCGGGCGAGATGTTCGCCGCCGCGCTGATCCGCGCCCGCAACAGGCCGGTGTCTTCCTTCGGCATCAGCCCGCCGCCGGCGGTGATGCCGACGGCGATCGCCAGCACCACGGTCAGCACCAGCAGGATCGGCGGCTGCCAGCGCATCACCCGACGGTGGTGCATGGCCCAGTCCAGCGCGCGCTCGTAGACGCCTAGCATCCAGCGGTCGAAACGTTCGGCCCATCGTTCCAGCCGGCCCGGCGCGTGCTCGTCGGGCCGCTCCTGCAGCAGGCTGCGGCCGCACAGCGCCGGGGTCAGCGTCAGCGAGACCACCGCGGAGATCACGATGGTCGCCACCAGGGTCACCGCGAATTCGCGCATCAGCACGGTGAAGATGTTGTTGCCGAACACCATCGGTCCGAACACCGCCACCAGCGACAGCGTGATCGAAATGACGGTGAAGCCGATCTCGCGCACGCCGGTCAGCGCCGCCTGCAGCGGCGCCATGCCGCGCTCGATGTGGCGCACGATGTTCTCGATCACCACGATCGCGTCGTCGACCACGAAGCCGACGCACAGCACCAGCGCCACCAGCGAGAAGATGTTCAGGGTGAAGCCCATCATCCACATCACCACCAGCGCGCCGGCCAGCGACAGCGGCACGCTGAGCATCGCGATCAGGGTGGGCCGCAGCCGGCGCAGGAACACCAGCATCACCATCGCCACCATCACGATGCTCATCAGCAGGGCCACCTCGACCTCGTGCAGCGCCGATTCGGTGGTCGGGGTGAGGTCGAAGATCGGGGTGATCGTCACGTCGGCGGGCAGCAGGTTGCGCAGCACGGGCAACTGCGCGCGGATCGCGGTGACGGTGGCCACCGCGTTCGCTTCCGGCCGCTTGCTGATCTGCATGGTCACCGCGCGGGTGCCGTTGAACCACGCCGCGGTGTACTGGTCCTGCTGGCCGCTGCTGATCGTGGCCACGTCGGACAGCCGCACCGGTACGCCGTTGCGGCTGGAGATGATCAGCGAGGCGAAGTCCTGCGGGGTGTGCAGCGCGTCGTTGGCGGTCACCGTCATGCGGGTGACGCCGTTGCTCAGCATGCCCTGCGGCGAGGTGACGTTGGCCGCGCGCAAGGCGTTGGCGACGTCGTTGGTGGTCAGCCCCTTGACCGCCAGCGACGAGGCGTTCAGCGCGATGCGCACGGCATGGGGCGTACCGCCGCTGACCTGCACCTGGGCCACGCCCGGTATCTGCGCCACTGCCGGCTTCAGCAAGGTGTCGGTGAGGTCGAACAGGCGGTCGGGCGGCAGGCTGGTCGAGGTCAGCGAGACCAGCAGCACCGGCACCTGGGAAGTGTCGAACTTGAAGAAGCCCGGCGGACTGGGCAGGCCGGGCGGCAGGTCGGCGGCCGCGGCGTTGATCGCCGCCTGCACGTCGCGCGCCGCGGCATCGGTGGTGCGGCCGAAGTCGAACAGCACCTGGATCTGGGCGCCGCCTTCGCTGGCGCTGGAGAACATCTGCTTGACCCCGGGGATGCGACCCAGATGACGCTCCAGCGGCGCCACCACGGTCGACGCCATGGTCTGCGCGCTGGCGCCGGGCATCTGGGCGAAGACCGCCACGCCGGGAAACTCGATCGACGGAAACGCGGCCACGCCCAGCAACAGGTACGCCCACAAGCCGGCCAGCATCAACCCGATGGCTAGCAACGAGGTGCCGACGGGGCGGCGGATCAACGGTGCGAAAATATTCAAATGGCCCTCCCTGATGCGCAAGCATAACGGGAGCGCGCTGCCGATCGACAACCGCGGTGGCCCAGGCGGAGCAAGGCGGTCGGCGAGAACCGATTGCTATGGCGTACCGGCGCCGGCAATGCACACCGCAAAGACGCGAACATCCTCGTTCGTTCCGCCTCCGTTCCGTCGATGGCGCCGAAGCGCCGGCTTCCCTGCCGGCTCGAACTTCGCCGGCCGACTCAGCGTGTCGCGGGGCTGTAGCGCAGGGTCAGGAAGCCGCTGCGCCTGGGCTGGTTGTAGTACCAGACCGTTTCGTACTGGCGGTCGAACACGTTGGCGATGCGAGCCTCCAGCTGCCAGCCCGGTGCGAAGTGCCAGCTGGCGCGCAGGTCGGTGGTCGAGTAGCCGCCAAGCGCATGACGGTTGGCCGCATCGTCGAAGGCGCGCCCGGCGCCGTTGACGGTGGCGCCGATGCCCCACTCGCCGATGCGGCGATCCAGATCGATCCGCGCCGTGTGTTCCGGACGCCGCTGCAGCACCCTGCCGTCGTTCACGCCGCCGTCGTCGTTGCGCGGCTGCAGCCAGCTGGCATAACCCTGCAGTTGCCAGCCACCGAGGTTCACGCCCAGCTGACCCTCGACACCGCGGATGCGCGCCCTGCTGACGTTCATCGGGAAGTAGTTGCTGTCCAGCGCGATCAACTGGTCGATGCGGGTCTGGTACGCGTTCACCGCCCAGTTCCACGAGTCCAGCTGCCGGCTCAGGCCCAGCTCGGCGCTGCGCGACTTCTCCGGCTTCAGGTCCGGGTTGCCGCTGCCGTAGGGGTAATACAGGTCGTTGAAGGTCGGCGCGTGGAACGCGCTGCCATAGCTGGCCGACAGCTTCAGCCCGCCATCGAAGCGATAGCCCCAGGCCGCCGCGCCGGTGTCGTGGTCGCCGTACTGGCTGTTGTGGTCGCGCCGCGCGGACAGCTGCACTTCGTTGCGGCCGAACGTGCCCTGGTACTGCACAAAACTGCCGGTGTCGTGACGGCGGGTGGCCAGGAAGCCGGTGTCGCTCTCGATCTTCTCGCCCTGCCAGTCCACGCCCAGCGTCAGCAGCTGGTTGTCGGCGAGGCTGACGTCGTTCTGCCACGAGGCCTGGTTGCGCTTCGACCAGATGTAGCCGACGAAGCTCTCGTTCTCGTAGTTGTCGTAGCGGTCGATGTTCTGGCCCGCGCTCAAGGTGGTCTTCCACGCCTGCAGCGGATTGAAGCTGAAGGCGGCACCGGCGGTCTGCTGCACGGTGCGGCTGCGGTTCTGGTAGCTGCCGTCGAAGTGGATCTCGCCCAGGCTGCGCAGCCAGCTGCCGCGCAGTTCGGCGCCGTTGTCCCAGCGGTAGCCGCCATTGGCCACCAAGTTCTCGTTGCGATAGGGATCGTTGTCGGGCTCGTCGGTGTAGCAGCCGGCGAACACGGTGCCGGCGCCGACCCGGCAGGAATTGATGCCGCGGGTGTGCTGCGCGCCCACCGCGAGGTTGTACCAGGCATGCTCGCTGCCGCCGGACAGGCCGAACTGGCCACGCAGCAGGTTCTGGCTGCCGGTGGTCAGGCTGAACGAGGGCCGCAGGGCACCGTCCTGTGAGCCGCGCCGGGTGAAGATCTGGATCACGCCGCCGATCGCGTCGGCGCCGTACAGGCTGGAACGCGGGCCACGCACCACTTCGATCCGCTCGATCTGTTCCACCGGAATCTGCTCGAACGCGGCCAGACCGCTGCTAATTCCGCCGATCCGCACGCCGTCGATCAGCACCAGGCTGTGCGCCGAATTGGTGCCGCGCAGGAACAGTGAGGTCTGCTGGCCATAGCCGCCGACGTTGGCGAAGCTCACCCCGGGCAGGCCGGTCAACAGGTCCGCCAGCGACAGCGGCTGCAGCCGCTCGATGTCGGCGCGGGTGATCACGCTGACCGACGACAGCGCGTCGTCCACGGTGATCGCGGTGCGCGTGGCGGTGACCACCACGGCGCCCGGATGGGCCGCTTCGCTCTGGTCGGCGGCGTGCGCCGCCAGGGTGCAGCCAAGCAGCGCCGCTGCCAGCAAGGTCTTCTTCATGTCGGTTCGTTTCCTCAAGGCGACGCACCCGCGCGCCGCCATCAATGTCATGGGCCGGGAGCGCGCAGGAGGAAGACGGAACGACGGGCAGGCAGGAACGACCGACACGTGGTTCGGCCTCGCCCACCGCGAGCCACCAGGAATCGTTCGGGCCGGTCTCCGGGCTGGCGAGCGGCATGCCGTGATGCGCATGCCCCGAACGACGCCTTCCCGTGCCTTGCACAGTGGCATTCGCCGCTCGTGGATCTCGCTTACCGTTGCGGGGGCAGCGCCGGCCTTGCAGTGTGATCGCACACCACGCACCGGCTTCCCGTTTCATCCCTTGGCTTGTACGCCGGCGGGACACCAGAACCGCGCAACTTTAGCGCCGGCGCCGGGTTGCCGCAATCGAACCGTGGCGGCGTGGAGATCCATCTGTGGGAGCTGGGAGTCCCGCCATTAATGCTCAAGTCAGCTTTCGCGAGAAATTGTCGGTATTGATCCAATAATCGAAAAATCTTGCGATTAATGCGAAAAAATATCGCAAATTTTTACTGGCAGATAATATTTATTGAACATTTTGTTGACGTCGACATTTGTGTGGATTTACCTTCGGGCAGAAGGTTGCTGGACGTCGCAGGATACGGGGCTGATGCCCGGCTATCTGCCTGAACGACCGGAACATTCGTTGATCGCCACTCTGCCTTCAACCGGCCCGCAACCAGTTTGCAGTTCAATCATTTGACTGATTTACGTCACTCGGCTTTCGAGCCTTTCATCCGGGGAGATTCATTACCAATGAGCAACCAGAATAAAAACCGCAATCCGGGCTGGCGCCATACCGCGCTGGCGCTGGCCTTGAGCATGAGCCTTGGCGGTGTCGCCATGGCCCAGTCCACCACCGGCTCGATCTTCGGCCAGGCACCGGCCGCCGCTGGCGAAACCGTCGTTGCCACCAACACCTCCGGCCTGACCCGCGAAGTTGCCGTCGACAGTTCCGGTCGCTTCCAGATCAGCAACGTGCCGGTGGGTGTCTACACGGTCTCGCTCAAGAAGGACGGAGCCGTCGTCGATTCCCGCAAGGTCTCCCTGGCACCCGGCGCCGGCAGCACGGTCACGTTCAATACCGAAACGACCTCGCTCGGTGCGGTTACCGTGCAGGCCAATGCCTTGCCGGCCATCGACGTCTCCAGCGTCAACTCCAGCACCGTGATCACCGCCGCGGACCTGCGTAGGCTGCCAGTGACGCACAGCGCCGAATCCATCGCGCTGCTGGCCCCGGGCACCGTCAGCGGCAGCAGCTACTTTGCCAATGCGGTTGCCTTCGGCGGATCGAGCGTGTCCGAGAACGCGTACTACGTGAACGGTTACAACACCGGCGAACCGTACCGCAACATCGGCGGCTTCCAGCTGCCCTACGGCGCGATCGACCAGCAGGAAACGCTGACCGGTGGTTACAGCGCCAAGTACGGCCGCTCCGACGGCGGCGTGATCAACCAGCTCGGCAAGCGTGGCACCAACGAATGGCACTTTGGCGCCCAGGTCTCCTGGCAGCCGAAGTACCTCGAAGGCACCCCGAAGAACAACCGTTACGGCAATCCGTCCATTCCTGCGTCGGTAGCCAATCCCAACAGCATCGACGGCCTCACCCACTACCAGCTGGCGGATGACACCAAGCCCGGCACGTTGCACCAGTACCGCAACGACAACACCGAGTGGGAGACGGTCTACTCGGCTTATCTTGGCGGCCCGCTGATCAAGGACAAGCTGTTCATGTTCCTGGCCGCGGAAACCACCAAGACCAAGTCCACCAACGTGCAGGACGTGGACACCGCCAAGGTCCAGTACAACCAGGACCGCAACACCAAGATCTACGCCAAGCTGGACTGGAACATCACCGACAGCAACGTGCTCGAACTGACGGCATTGAACAACCGTAAGAGCACCGGTATGGGTTCGACCTACAACTACGACTACGACACGCTGCAGGCGACGGATTTCTCCTCCGCCAACGACGTGACCAAGGACAACGCCCAGTTCTACATCGGTCACTTCACCAGCTACATCACCGACAACGCCACGCTGAGCGTCCTGTACGGCAAGGCGGACTTCGATAACCCGACCATCTACGGCAACACCAGCCCGCTGCCGTTCATCTCGCAGGCAACCAACCAGAATCCGGCTTACTGGGTGGGTGGCTCGCCGATCCGCAACAACCAGACCAACACCAGCTGGGACTCGTCGAATGCCTCAAACTCGACCCGCGGCCTGCGCGTCGACTTCGACTACCGCCTGGGTGACCACGACCTGGCCGTTGGTATCGACAACATCAAGAACGCCGCCCAGAACCAGGGTCCGTCGCAGGTCAATCCGAACAACCCGGCGCTGAACTACTACTGGCGTTACTACGCCGACGGCACCGTCCGTGCGCGCGAAATCGGCTGGCAGACCAGCATGACTATGTCGCAGAAGGCCTACTACCTGCAGGACGCCTGGCAGGTATCGTCCAACGTGCTGCTGAACATCGGCCTGCGCAACGACCACTTCACCAACTACAACAATGTCGGCAAGGCGTTCGTCGACGAGAAGAACCAGTGGGAGCCCCGCATCGGCGCAAGCTGGGACGTGAATGGCGACTCGACGTTCAAGATCTACGGCAACGTGGGTCGCTACTATCTCGCCCTGCCGGACAACGCGGCCGAGCGCGCCGCGAACGTTTCGACCTTCCTCACCACCCACTACAGCTACACCGGCATCGACCCGGCCACGGGTGTCCCGACCGGTCTCCAGGTGCTCGACCCGACCACCTCGCCCGATGGCGAGTACGGTCTGCCGAAGGATCCGGAGCAGGTCACCGCGCGCAACCTGAAGCCGGAGTACCTGGACGAGTTCATCGTGGGCTTCGACAAGCAGCTCAACGAGAGCTGGAACTACGGCGCCAAGGCCATGTGGCGTGACCTCAAGACCGCGATCGACGACGAGTGCTCGCCGAGCCAGATCGCTGCCAAGATGGCGTCCAATGGCCTGAACCCGGATGACTACTCCGATTCGCTGTACGGTCCGGCCTACTGCCGCCTGATCAACCCCGGTCTGACCAACGACATGCTGATCCGGGCAAACGCCGGCAGCGGCGCCAGCGACACGATCGTGTCGATGAGCACGAAGGACTGGGGCTACAGCCAGGGCGTCAAGCGCAAGGTCGGCTCGCTGAACCTGTACATGGAGCATCCGTTCGACGGCAAGTGGCAGGCGCGCATCGACTACACCTACAGCCGCGGCTTCGGCAACACCGAAGGTCAGGTGCGTTCGGACTTCGGCCAGGGTGACGTTTCCAAGACGGAAGACTGGGATTCCTGGCAGCTCATGGATGGCCAGAACGGTTCGCTGGCCAACACGCGCAAGCACCAGTTCCGCATCCGCGGCAACTACCAGATCACGCCAGAGTGGCTGGTTTCGGCGACCCTGTTGGCGCAGTCCGGCATCGGCAAGTCCTGCCTTGGCTACTACGGCGCGGATGGCGTGGGCGATCCGAGCGGCTACAACGCCGGCGGCAGCGGCAACTACCACTGGTGCGGTGGTACCCGCGTATCGCCGGGCGATCCGGGACATACCCCGTGGACCAAGCCGCTCAACCTGGGCATCCACTACATGCCGGAGTTCGCCCAGCACAAGCTGGCGTTCAACCTGGATGTCTTCAACGTGTTCAACGAGCAGAAGGCCACCCAGACGGATCCGATCGGCGAATCGGCCTATAACGGCGGTGTGGATGCGAATGGCGATCCGGCGGCCGATACCGTCTACGTCAACAACAGCTACGGCGACGCCGTGTTCTACGAGGCACCGCGCACGGTGCGTCTGTCGGTCACCTACGATTACTGATCGCACGGCTTGACTGAAACATGAAAGCCACCGGCTCCGGCCGGTGGCTTTTCCTTGTCCGGCTCCGGAACTTCGGCAAGCCCGTCGTGCCGACCCGGCCACGTCGGCAGAACCCGGCGCTTTCACTGTGACGTACCATGCCCCAATGAATTCGCCCGACGCCTCCACCGCGGAAAGCCACCTGCGCCAGCAGGCCAGGCAGTGCATCGACACGCAGCAATGGGAGGCGGCGCAGGCAACCCTGGAGTCGCTCGCCACGCTGGTACCCGAGGACGCGGGGGTGCTGGTCGAACTGGCCAACGTCGTCTTCCGTCGCGGCCGACTGCGCGAATCGGCCGCTCTGCTGCTGCACGTGGCGCGCCGACTTCCGCGTGATGCCCAGCTGATCATGACCGTGGCACAACGCCTGGTCGCCGTGGGCGAAACTCTCGCAGCGCGCGGTTGCCTCGACCTGCTCGCGCAGGCCCCGGAGCCGCCGCCCGAACTGCTGGTGGCCCAGGCGCACTTGCGCTTCAGCCTCGGCGAGATCGCTCCGGCGAAGACCTTGCTGGAACGGGCGCTGGCCGCCGGCGTCGACTCGCCGGGCGAGCTGCACCTCCATGCGATGCTGCTCCAGTTCAGCGGCGACATCGAGCGCGCCTGCACGGTGCTGGAGGAATGCCTGCGACGCTGGCCGAATTTCGGCGATGCGGCGATGGTGCTGGTCAATCTGCGCAAGCAGACACCGCATGCCAACCGGCTGGATGCCGTGCAGGAACAATTGCGCCAGCTGCCCGTGCAGGACCGGGATCCCGGCGCCAGGTTTGTCCGCGCGGAATTCGAGTACGCGCAATTCAAGATCCTCGACGATCTCGAACGCCAGCAGGAGGCATGGGACTGCCTGGCGCGTTGCAACGCCATCATGCACGAGCTCAACCCGTACAACGCCGAGGGCGAAGCTGCGGTCACCGAGGCATTGATCCGGATGCCGGCACTCGGCGACGCCACCGCGGCGACATCGTCGCCCGCATTCGAGGGCCCCACGCCGATCTTCATCGTCGGCATGCCGCGCTCGGGCACCACCTTGCTGGACCGCATGCTGTCCAGCCATTCGCAGGTCGCCTCCGCCGGCGAGATCATCGACTTCTGGCGCCAGTTGCACTGGATGGCGGACGTGCCGCCGGCCAAGGCGCAAGGTCAGCTGAAGGTGATCCAGCGCAGTGCGGATATCGACTACGCCGAACTGGGCGCACGCTACCTCCGACAGACGCAGTGGCGCGCCCACGGTCGCGCCTGCTACATCGACAAGCTGCCCGCCAACATCCAGATGGTCGCGTTCATCCGCAAGGCCCTGCCGCACGCGCCGATCCTGCACATGGTGCGCGACCCGATCGACACCTGCTTCTCGAACTTCAAGGCCATGTTCGGCAATGTTTCCCCCTACAGTTACGACCTCCAGGCACTGGCGCATTACTACCGCCAGTACGCACGTCTGAGCCGACATTGGCACGACCATCTTCCCGGCGCCATGCTCGATGTTTCCTACTCCACGCTGGTGCGCGACCCGCAGCACACGCTGCGCCAGGTACTCGAGCACTGCGGGTTGGCGCTGGAAGCAAGCTGCCTGCGTCCCGAACTCAATGCCTCACCGGTCGCCACGCCGAGCAGCGCCCAGGTGCGCGAGTCGATCCATACCCGCGGGGTGGGTCAGTGGCGTCACTATGCGAAGCAGCTGGAGCCCTTGCGCCGGGCGATCGCCGAAGACGACTCCGCCACGGCCTGGTCATCGCCCGCGCGGTAACGACGACGGCAACATCATCAGGAAGCCACGCCGCCGACCCAGCCTTGCTGCACGCGGCACTCGTCGTCGAGCACGACCAGGTCGGCGCGATGGCCCGCTGCGATGCGGCCGTGGCTTTCGCCGAGGCCGAGGAAATCCGCCGGATAGGTGCTGGCCATGCGCGCCGCCTCGTCCAGCGGCAGGCCGAGCAGGTGCACCGCGTTGCGCACGGCCGTGGCCATGTCCAGCGCGGAGCCGGCCAGTACGCCCTGGGCGGTCTGGCAGATGCCGTCCTTCACGATGATGGTTTCGCCGTTGAGCATGTATTCCGGGCTATCGGAGCCCACCGGCGGCATCGCGTCGGTGACCAGCAGCATCCTGCCGCGCCGCTTGGCGGCGATCGCCACGCGCAGGCTGGCCGGGTGCACGTGGTGGCCGTCGACGATGATGCCGCACCAGCTGTCCGCGTCATCCAGCGCCGCGCCGACCACGCCGGGCTCGCGGCTGCCGAACGGGGTCATCGCGTTGAACAGGTGGGTGAAGCCGCGCACGCCCGCATCCAGCGCGGCGCGGGTGGTGGCGTAGTCGGCGGCGGTGTGCCCGGCGCAGACCACCAGGCCGGCGTCGACCAGGGCGCCGATGCTGGCCAGCGGCACCTGGTCGGGCGCCAGCGTGATCAGCCGCACGCCCCGATGCGGCGCGCACAGCAGCGCCATCTCGTCACTGTCGGGCGCGTGGAAATACTTCGCGTCGTGCACGCCCTTGCGCGCCGGCGCCAGGTACGGGCCTTCCAGGTGGATGCCCAGCACGCCGGGCACGCCTTCGGCCAGCGCCTGCTCCACCGCCACCAGCGCTTCGCGCATCACCTCGACGCGATCGCTGATCAGCGTGGGCAGGAAGCCGGTGGTGCCGAACCGGCGATGCGCCGCGCCGATCCGGCGCAGGGTTTCCACCGTGGGCGCCTCGTTGAACAGCACGCCACCGCCGCCATTGACCTGCACGTCGATGAAACCCGGCAGCAGCGTCGCACCGTCAAGATCGTGCTGCTGCGCCTCGCGCACGCGGGGATCGGCGGGCGGCAGCAGGTCGACGATGCGTTCGCCATCGAGCAGCACGGCAAGATCGTCGCGCCAGCCGTCGGGGGTGAGTACGTGGGCGTTGGTGAGGGCGATGGGCATGGGCATGGGCGAGGAGTGAGTGGGAGGACTGAGGAGTGAGTGAGAGAGCAAAGCCAGAGCAAGGGTCGGAGCGGAGCCAAGGCACTCATTCGGCCTCGCCACTGCTTTCTCTCTCCTCACTCCTCCCCACTCACTCCTGGCTCCTAGACCGTCTCGGTGACCTTGTTGAGGTGCGGCGGCACGTCGGGATTGAAGCCGCGGCGCAGCGACAGTTCACTGGCCGCCCGATAGAAGCTCTGGATGATCAATAACGGCGTGAGCATGGCCGGCAGGCCCGTCGCCACCGGCAGCATCCCCGCGCCGTGCAGGCCCGGCGCGGCCACCAGCACCTGGGCGCCGCGGCCACGAAACTCGCGCGCCACGGCCAGCGTGCTGTCCAGCGTGTCGTCGTCCTGGGCGAAACACAGCACCGGGAAGTCGGGGCCGACCAGGGCCATCGGCCCGTGCTTCACCTCGGCCGCGCTGAACGCCTCGGCGTGCAGGCCGCAGGTTTCCTTGAACTTCAGCGCCGCCTCCAGCGCGATGCCCAGGCCGTAGCCGCGGCCCACCACGAACAGGTTGTGGGCACCGGCGAGCGCGTCGCACAACGGCGACCAGTCCGCGCTCCAGTTGTCGCGCAAGGCCTGCGGCAACCGCTGCAGTGCGTCGCCGAGTTCCGCGTCGTCCAGCCAGCGCGCGCACAGGTGCAGCACGGCGGCCAGCGCGGCGATGTAGCTCTTGGTCGCGGCCACGCTGCGCTCGGGTCCTGCATGCAGCGGGATCACCGTGTCGGCCAGCGCCGCCAGCGGCGAATCCTCGACATTGACCAGCGCCACCACGCGCGCGCCGGCCCGTTTCGCGGCCTCGGCGTTGCGCAGCAGGTCCGGACTCTTGCCCGACTGCGAGATGGCCAGGAACAACGCGCCCTGCCACTGCTGCTCGGCCGCGTACACCGAGGTGACCGACGGCGACGCCGAGGCGGTGGCGATGCCCAGCCGCGTCTCGAACACGTACTTGGCATAAGCCGCGGCATGATCGGAACTGCCGCGCGCGCAGGTGACGATGAAGCGCGGCGGCTCGGCACGCAGCGCGGCGGCCAGCGCGGCGACCACCGCCTCGTTCGCGGCGAACTGGCGCGCGACCACGTCGGCCGATTCGTGGGCTTCGGAGTACATCAAGGTGTCGCGGGCGGCCATGGGCGTCCTTCAGTCGGTCTGCAGTTCGGCGACGAAGTCGTAGATGTCGCCGCGATACCAGGAACAGGTGAACTCGACCACGCGGCCGTCGTCCAGAAAACTGCGCCGTTCGATGCTGAGGCCGGCGCTGCCCACGCTGACGTGCAGCAGCCGCGCCTGTTGCGCATTCAGCGAGACCGCGCGCAAGCGCTGCAGCGCGCGGCGCGGGCGCGCGTCGAGTTTCTCCAGCGCCTCGTACAGCGAGTCGTGCACCAGCAGCGGATCGGGCAGCACGCTGGCCGGCACCACGCTGCGCTCGATCGCCAGCGGCTCGTCCTGGCCGTAGCGCACGCGATGCAGGCGCACCACCAGCGAACCGGGCGACAGGTTCATCGCCATCGCCTCTTCCGGCGTCACCTCGCCGATGCCGCGCTCGAAGAACTCCGAGCGCGGACGCAGGCCGCGTTCGCGCAGGTCCTCGGTGAAGCTGGTCAGTCGCGACATCGGCTTGACGATGCGTTCGGCGATGAAGGTGCCGGCGCCGTGGCGTTGCGTGAGCAGGCCTTCCTCGACCAGGCCGGCGATCGCCTTGCGCACGGTCACCCGCGACAGCTTCAGCACCTGCGACAGGTCGCGCTCGCTGGGCAGCGCCTGGCCCGGCTCGATGTCGCGGTGCTCGACGATGTTGCGGATCGCCCGGCGCAGGCGCAGGTAGGCCAGCGGCTGGTGCGTGGCCGGATCCTGGCAGATCCGGCGATATTCGTTGGCCAAGGCGATTTCCATCCGGTAAAGATACCAATGGCAAACCACTGACCGCAAGGCCGGGCCGGCAACCGGTCGTTTCAGATGCAACCGATCGCGCCGCACCGGCCTGCCTGCCGGATCAAATGAATTCGTATGCAGCCCCGTAGTCGTTCTGGTATTTCACTGGTACTATCGACCCTCCTTCGGGCAAGACGCGCCATTCGGCCTTGCCCGCCAGCCGGCATCGTTCGAGGTGACTGCGTGACTGCTTCTACCCAATCGGTTGATCCGTTCGACCTGGTGATCTTCGGCGGCACCGGCGACCTCGCCCTGCGCAAGCTGCTGCCCGCACTTTTCCACCGCTTCCTCGATGGCCAGATCCCCGGCAGCAGCCGCATCGTCGGCGTCGCCCGCGAGACGCTGGACGACGCGGGCTACCGCGCCCAGCTGCGCGAGGCGCTGATCGGCATCTGCGATGCGCGCCAGCTCGACGTATTCCTGCAGCAGGTGTTCTACCGCCCGCTGGATGCGCGCAAGGACGAGGGCTGGGACGACTTCGCCGCCTTCATCGGCAGCGAACCGGAACATGTCAGGGTTTTCTACCTGTCGACCTCGCCCGAGCTTTTTGTCGACATCTGCACCCGGCTCGGCCACTACAAGCTCAACGAAGGCGCCTCGCGGGTGGTGCTGGAAAAGCCGATCGGCCGCGACCTGGCCAGCGCGAACCAGATCAACGACGCGGTCGGCAAGGTGTTCAGCGAATCGCAGACCTTCCGCATCGACCACTACCTGGGCAAGGAGACCGTGCAGAACCTGCTGGTGCTGCGCTTCGGCAACGCGCTGTTCGAGCCGCTGTGGAACGCCGGGCACATCGACCACGTGCAGATCACCGTGGCCGAAACGCTGGGCGTGGGCCACCGCGGTTCCTACTACGACCGCGCCGGCGCGCTGCGCGACATGGTGCAGAACCACATGCTGCAGCTGCTGTGCATGGTCGCGATGGAACCGCCCTCGTCGCTGGCGCCCGATGCGGTGCGCGACGAGAAGCTGAAAGTGCTGCATTCGCTGAAACCCATCGACGAAAGCAACGTCAGCCAGCTCACCGTGCGCGGCCAGTACCGCGCCGGCGTGGCCGACGGCGCCAGCGTGCCGGGCTATCCGGAGGAGCTGGGCAACAACAAGTCCAACACCGAGACCTTCGTGGCGCTGAAGGCGGAGATCGCCAACTGGCGCTGGGCCGGCGTGCCGTTCTACCTGCGCACCGGCAAGCGCCTGCCCAGTCGGGTGTCGGAAATCGCGGTGACCTTCAAGCCGGTGCCGCATTCGATCTTCGGCGGCGACGCCGGCACGCTGGCGCAGAACCGGCTGGTGCTGCGGCTGCAGCCGGACGAAGGCGTGAAGCTGTGGCTGACCATCAAGCACCCCGGGCCCGGTGGCCTGCGCCTGCGCCATGTGCCGCTGGACATGAGCTTCGCCGAGGCCTTCGGCGTGCAGCAGCCGGACGCGTACGAACGCCTACTGCTGGACGTGGTGCGCGGCAACCCGACCCTGTTCATGCGCCGCGACGAAGTGGAAGCGGCCTGGCACTGGGCCGGTCCGATCCTGGCCGCCTGGGCCGACAGCGGCGAGCCGCCGCGGCCGTATACCGCGGGCAGCTGGGGGCCGAGCGCCGCGGTGGCGCTGATCGAACGCGACGGCCGAACCTGGAACGAAGACGGTGAGTAAGTCGTCCTCGCGCCGCACGATTCACCCCGCCATGCCGACGCGTGACACAGACTGCAGCCTCCTTCCCGACGCGAAGCGCGCCGGCAGCCGCTGACTGCCCACGGCGCCACCATTCCTCATGACTCCATCACTCAACGTCACCACCCACAGCTTCACCGACTGCCGCGCCCAGGCCACCGCGCTGGCCGAACGCATCGCCGAGCGCCTGCGCGCGGGGCTGGCCGAACGCGGCCACGCCGTGCTGGCGGTATCGGGCGGCAGCACGCCGAAGCAGTTGTTCGAACAGCTGTCACGCGAGCAGCTCGACTGGAGCCAGGTGCAGGTCACCCTGGTCGACGAGCGCTGGGTGCCCGATACCGACGAACGCTCCAACGCGCGACTGGTGCAGTCGCTGCTGTTGCAGCACGCCGCCGCCGGCGCATCCTTCGTTCCGCTGTACACCGGCGATGCCAGCCCCGAAGCGGGACTGGCCACCGCCAGCGCACGGATCGGGGCGCTGCCGCTGCCGTTCGACGCCGTGGTGTTGGGCATGGGCGACGACGGTCACACCGCCTCGTTCTTCCCCGGCGGCGACCACCTGGCCGAGGCGCTCGATCCCGATGGATCGGCGCCGGTGCTGCCGATGCATGCCGCAGGTGCGGGCGAGCCACGCATCACGCTGACCCTGCCGACCCTGCTGCAGACACGGGCGCTGTACCTGCTGGTGACCGGCGAGAAGAAGCGCGACCTGCTGGCCGACGCACGCCTCGGCATCGGCGCGGCGCGGGACTATCCGGTGCGCGCGGTGCTGACCCAGCAGCGCGTATCGGTGGCGGTGTACTGGTGCCCTTGATGGCGAGAAGTGAGTGGAGAGGAGTGAGAAAAGAGAGAGAGCCGGAGCCAGAGCTCCTGTCCCATGCCTTGGCACTGCTTTCTCTCACTTCTCACTCCTCGTCTCTCGTTTCTCGCTCCTCCCCACTCACTTCCGGATTTGAATCATGACCACGCTGCACCCCGTCGTCGCCGAAGTCACCGAACGCCTGCGTGAGCGCAGTCGCGAGACGCGCGCGGCGTATCTGAAGCGCATCGACGCGATCGACCGCAGCGGGCCACAGCGCGAGCACCTGTCCTGCGGCAACCTCGCACATGGCTTCGCCGCCTGCGGCACGGACGACAAGGCCGCGCTGCGCAGCGGCCGGCGCGCCAACCTCGCGATCGTCACCGCGTACAACGACATGCTCTCGGCGCACCAGCCGTACGAGCGCTATCCCGCGCTGATCCGACAGATCGCCCGCGACGCCGGCTTCACCGCCCAGGTCGCCGGCGGCGTGCCGGCGATGTGCGACGGCATCACCCAGGGCCAGCCCGGCATGCAGCTGTCGCTGTTCTCGCGCGACGTGGTGGCGCTGGCCACCGCGGTGGCGCTGTCGCACGACATGTTCGACGGCGCGCTGTTCCTCGGCATCTGCGACAAGATCGTGCCGGGCCTGCTGATCGGCGCGCTCTCCTTCGGCCACCTGGCCGGCGCCTTCGTGCCGTCGGGGCCGATGCCCAGCGGCATCCCGAACGAGCAGAAATCGAAGGTGCGCCAGGCCTATGCCGACGGCAAGGCGAGCAAGGCCGAGCTGCTCGAAGCCGAAGCCGCCTCGTACCACACCGCCGGCACCTGCACCTTCTACGGCACCGCCAACTCCAACCAGATGCTGATGGAGATCATGGGCCTGCACCTGCCCGGCGCCAGCTTCACCGCACCGGACACGCCGCTGCGCGACGCGCTCACCGCCGAGATCGTGCGCCGCGTCGCCGCGCACAGTGCATTGGGTGACGCCTTCCTGCCGCTGGGCCACATCGTCGACGAGCGCGCGATCATCAACGGCGTGATCGGCCTGCACGCCACCGGCGGCTCGACCAATCATCTGCTGCATCTGGTGGCGATCGCGCACGCGGCCGGCATCCAGTTGCGCTGGGACGATTTCGACGCGCTGTCCGGCGTGGTCCCGCTGCTGGCGCGCGTCTACCCGAACGGCTACGCCGACGTGAACCAGTTCCACGACGCCGGCGGCATGGCCTTCCTGATTGACCAGCTGCTTGGCGCCGGCCTGCTGCACGCCGACGTGCAGACCATCTTCGGCACCGGCCTGGACGGCTACGCGCAGGTGCCGCAACTCGACGAGGCCGGCGCGCTGCACTGGGAGCCGGTCGACAAGCAGAGCGGCAACCGCGGCGTGCTGCGCGGCATCGACGAACCGTTCCGCGCCGACGGCGGCCTGCGCATGCTCGAAGGCAACCTCGGCCGCGCGGTGATCAAGGTGTCCTCGGTGCCGGACGACCGCCTGCTGATCGAGGCGCCGGCGATCGTGTTCGACGACCAGGACGACGTGGCCGGCGCCTTCAAGCGCGGCGAACTCAACCGCGACTTCGTGGCGGTGGTGCGCTTCCAGGGCCCGCGCGCGAACGGCATGCCCGAACTGCACAAGCTCACCCCCACGCTGGCCCTGCTGCAGGACCGCGGCCACCGCATCGCCCTGCTCACCGACGGCCGCATGTCCGGCGCCTCCGGCCGCGTGCCGGCGGCGATCCACGTCACCCCCGAGGCGGTGGCCGGCGGCAACATCGCGAAGATCCGCGACGGCGACATGATCCGGTTGGACGCGGCGAATGGACGTCTGGACGTCCTGATGGAAGCGCACGAACTGGACGCCCGCCTGCCGCACGTGGCCGACCTGTCGCGCGAACACAGCGGCATGGGCCGCGAACTGTTCGGCCTGTTCCGCCAGGCCGCCGCCAACGCCGACCTCGGCGCCGGCGTGCTGTGAACCTTTGCCCCCTCCCCTGCGAAGCAGGGGAGGGTTGGGGTGGGGTCATTCTTGATCTTCCCCGCCACCTCGGACAACCCCCTCCCGACCTCCCCCTGCGCGCAGGGGGAGGAGCCAAGACAACCGGAGCTTTCCGTGACCACCTCCATCGAACAAAAGCAGCAGCAAGTCGAATCCCTGATGCGGCTGGCGCCGGTGATCCCGGTGGTGATCATCGACGACGCCCGCCACGCCGTGCCGATGGCGCGCGCGCTGGTCGCCGGCGGCATCCCCACCATCGAGGTCACCTTGCGCACGCCCGCTGCACTGGACGCGATCCGCGCGATCGCCGCCGAGGTGGAAGGCGCGGTGGTCGGTTGCGGCACCGCGCTGACCGCGCGTGACCTGCAGGCCGCGCTGCAGGCTGGCGCCCGCTTCGCCGTGTCGCCGGGCACCTCGCCGCGGCTGCTCGACGCGGCCGACGACAGCGAGCTGCCGCTGCTGCCGGGCGTGGCCACCGCCAGCGAGGCGATGGCCCTGCTCGAGCGCGGTTATCGCCACCTGAAATTCTTCCCCGCGGTGCCGGCCGGCGGCCATAAGCTGCTCGGCGCCTGGGCCAGCCCGCTGCCGCAGATCCGCTTCTGCCCCACCGGCGGCATCAGCCTGGCCAGCGCGCCGGAGTTCCTGCGCCTGCCCAACGTGCTCTGCGTCGGCGGCTCCTGGCTCACCCCGGCGGACAAGCTCGCCACGGGCGACTGGTCCGGGATCGAGCAACTGGCCCGCGAGGCCGCCGCGCTGTCCTGAGCGCCCGCCCCGGGCGCCGAACCGGTTAAGGTGGATCGCACTCGGCGCGGCCCACGCGCACCTGTTCGACCAGGACTTCATCGCGTGAATCTCGGACCACTCGCTCTTTCCTCCGGCCTGCTGGCCTTGCTGTTCGGCGTGATCGCCGCGCTGGCCACGGCCGGCTTCCTGCATCGGCGTGGCTACGCCGACACCGGCAACCCGCTGTTCCTGATCCTCGGCCTTGGCCTGCTCGGCGCGCGGCTGGCCTATGTGGCCGGCTGGTGGCCGCAGTACGCGCAGCAACCGCTGAGCATTTTGAACATCCGCGATCACGGCTTCGATCCGCTCGCGGGCACGCTGGGCGTGATCGTGGCCGCGCTGCTGGTCGGCTGGCGCCGGCCATCGCTGCGGCGTCCGCTGGCCGCCAGCGTGGTCATCGGTATCGCGGCCACGGGCTTCGCCGGCCTGCTCGCCTACAAGCTCACCGCGCAGGCGCAGGCGCCGCTGCCTGCGCTGCAACTCGGCGATCTCGACGGGCGCGCGGCGGATGTCGAAAGCCTGCGCGGCCAGCCCACGGTGATCAACTTGTGGGCCACCTGGTGCGGCCCCTGCCGCCGCGAGATGCCGGTGCTGGCCGAGGCGCAACGCACGATGCCGCAGGTGCGTTTCGTGTTTGCCGACCAGGGCGAGTCCGCGGCCACGGTGAGGCAGTTCCTGCAGGCGCAGCAACTGACGCTGCAACACGTGCTGACTGACGAGAACCTGCAGCTGTCGAACTACTACAACGTGCGCGGCTATCCGACCACCTTGTTCATCGATGCCCGCGGCCGGCTGCGCGACACGCACATGGGCGAACTGTCGCGGGCGACCCTGGCCGATCGCCTGCAACGCATCGAGGCGGATATGCCGCCGTCCCCCGCGGGACGCTGATGGAACGGTCGCACGCACCGGCGCCCGCCACGCTCGGCCGCATTGCGCTGGCCGGGCTGTTGTTCTTCATCCTGGTTGCCGTGGCGGTGCAACTGCTGCGCGGCGACCTGGACTGGCGGGATGCGCCGCTCAGCTTCTACCTGCTGGATGCGTACGGCCACTGGCTGCAGGCCGCCTACGTCGTGCTGGCCATCGCGCTGTACGCGCTGGGCGCGGGCTATTACCGGGCGCTCGACGCGCGCCAGCGCAGCGCGGCGCCGTGGCTGCTGTTCACCGCTGCCGGCCTCGGCCTGTGCGTGACGGCGCTGGCGCACAGCAACCTGCCCGGCCGTGCGCCCACGCTGGAAGGTTTCGTGCACGGCGTGGCGGCGCAGGCGGCCTTCCTGTGCGTCACCGTGGCCGCGCTGCTGCAGTCGTGGCGGCTGCGCGTCGATCCACGCTGGCGCCGGCGGTTCGCGCCGGCCTTCGGGCTGGCGCTGGCGGGCTTCGCCGCGATCTGGGTGGATGCGCTGTGGCATGGCATGCCGCGCGGGCTGGAGCAGCGGCTGGTGATCGCGCTGATCCTGGCGTGGCTGCTGCTGGCGGCAAGTTGGCTGTGTCGTGATCGGACGGCGGCCGCCCGCGAATTCCCGCTGTAACCCTCAGCCGGCCAACTCGCTTTCCAGTCGCGCCATCACCGCGTCGGTGACGCGGGCGCAGCGCTGGCCCATGAACGGGAAGGCTTCGCCCATGGTGGTGGCCAGCTGATCGTGCAACGCGGCGCGCAACAGGCGCCTGGCGCGATGCAGCCGGGTCTTCACGGTCTCCGGCTTGATCGCCAGCAGGGTCGCGGTTTCCTCCACCGAACACTCTTCCACGTCGCGCATCATGTACACGGTGCGGAACGCCGGCGGCAGTGCGTCGATGGCGTGTTCGAGCAGGTGGCGGATCTGCGCGCGGGCGGCGGACACGGCCGGGTCCTCGCTGCCGAACTTCGACGGAAACTGGATGATCTGGTGGCTGTCGTCGGGCGCCGCGTCGACCTGCTCCAGGCCCACCATGGTGTGGCGCTTGCGCAGCCGGCCGCGTGCCTCGTTCAGCACGATGCTGGTCAGCCAGGTCAGCAGGGTCGAGTCGCCGCGGAACGAATCCAGCTTGTGATAGGCACGCATATACGATTCCTGCAGCACGTCTTCCGCTTCCGAGTCTTCGCCGAGCACGGCGCGCGCCACGCGGAACAGCCGCTGGTTGCAGCGCTGCATGATGTGGCGGAACGCCTCGCGATGGCCGGCGCGGACCTGCGCCACCAGCGCATGGTCGTCCAGCGCGGCGTAATCAATGGATGCGAGATGGGCATGGGCTGACATGGTTTTCTCCTTTTACACCGATCCGATGCGGCAGGGCGCTCCGGGGTTCCCGTTCAGCCGGCCAGCGCCGCCAGGATTTCCCGCCGCCGCGGCTCCCGGGCGAATTCGCCGAGCAGGCGCCGGGTCTGCATCGACACCCCGTGCGCGCGCACCCCGCGCGATGACAGGCAGGCGTGGCTGGCCTCGACGATCACCGCCACGCCCCGCGGCTGCAGTACCCGGGCCAGGGTATCGGCGATCTCCGCGGTCAGCCGCTCCTGGATCTGCAGACGGCGACCCAGCGCCTCGACCAGCCGCGCCAGCTTGGAAATACCCACCACGCGCCGACTCGGCAGGTAGGCGATGTGCACCACGCCGGTGATCGCCGCCATGTGATGCTCGCAGGTCGACTGCAGCGGAATGTCACGCAGGATCACCACCTCGTCATAACCACCGACCTCGCCGAAGGTGCGGCTGAGCAGTTCGGCCGGATCCTGCCGGTAGCCGGCGAACCATTCCTCGTACGCCCGCACCACGCGGGCGGGCGTGGCCAGCAGGCCTTCGCGGGCGGGGTCGTCGCCGGCCCAGCGGATCAGCGTGCGGACGGCGGCCTCGGCCTCGGCGCGGGTGGGGCACGGGCAATCCGCGATCGGCAACGGCGCAGCGGCGGCGGGCGTGGGGTTCTGATCCAGTTCGAGCATGCAGGCGGTATCGGTGGGATGACAGCTGATCCGATGCAGGCGCCCCGCGCGAGGTTCCCGCGGCGTCCGCCTCGCCGGCCGGAACCTGTGCCCCGCTGCTGCATCTCATGGGCACCGGCAGCAATGCCGGCCCCTTCTTCACGGAGCATTCGTCATGACCAAGTCCTTGTTCGCCCTCGTCCTCACCCTCGGCCTGGGCAGTTTCGCCAGCGCGTACGCCGCGCAGGCACCGGCCGCAGCCCCCGCGATCAACGACGCGCAGATCGCCCACATCGCCTATACCGCCGGCGTGATCGATGTCACCGCGGCGAAGCAGGCGCTGCAGAAATCGCACAACAAGGCGGTGCGCGCGTTCGCCGAGGAAATGGCCCGCGACCATGCCGCGGTCAACGACCAGGCCCTGGCGCTGGTGAAGAAGCTGGGCGTGACCCCGCAGGACAACCCGACCAGCCAGTCGCTGGCCGGCAACGCCGCGGCCGAGCAGAAGAAGCTGGCCGCGCTCAGTGGCAGCGCCTACGACAAGGCCTATGCCGCCAACGAAGTGGCTTACCACAAGGCGGTCAACGCGGCCCTGCAGGACACCCTGATCCCATCGGCGCAGAACGCGGAGCTGAAGTCGCTGCTGGAAACCGGGCTGAAGCTTTTCCAGTCGCACCAGATGCATGCCGAGCATCTCGCGCAGAGCCTGAAGTAGGGAGAGCGCGATGCTGCGCATGACGACACTGCTGTGCGGCCTGTGGCTGCTGGCCGTCGCCTCGCTACCTGTCGCCACGGCCGCCGGTGCGCCGGCGTCCGCGGCGCATGCCCCGCGGGTGTACGTGATCATGATCGACAAGATGCAGTACGGCCCGGTGCCGACCGACGTACGCGCCGGCGACATCATCGAATGGACCAATCATGACATCCTCGAACACAGCGTCACCGCGCGCGACGGCAGCGTCGATCTCGACCTGAAGGCGGGCGCCAGCGGACGCTTCACCGTCACCGCCGGCAGCCACACATACTTCTGCAAGTTCCACCCCACCATGACCGCCACCCTGCTGGTCAGGTAATGGCGGTCAGGTAATCCGGCGGCAAACTCGCTCCCCCCGAGGCTGCAGGCCCGCACTGGCCGCCTGCGGCGTCGCCGGTTTCCCGGCCATGACACGCGCCCCACCCCGGCCCGTCGTGGCCGGATTCTTTTCGCGACTCAGCCGCCCGGCGGAGTGCGGGTCAGCTCCACGCCATCGACCACCATCTTCCAGGCGCCCTGGTCCTGATGCGGCGGCACCGACACCACGAAGGTGGTCTTGATCGGGCCGACGCCGACCACGAAGTTGTCGCCTTCGAACCTCTGCAGCGGACCATTGACCGAGGTGCTGCTGCCGTCCTGCATGCGCTTGTACTGGACGTTGCCGCCCGCGGTGATCAGCAAGGCCATCTTCTGCG
Source organism: Rhodanobacter sp. Root561 (assembly GCF_001427365.1). NCBI lineage: Bacteria > Pseudomonadati > Pseudomonadota > Gammaproteobacteria > Lysobacterales > Rhodanobacteraceae > Rhodanobacter > Rhodanobacter sp. Root561. Next base: position 208,763 of record NZ_LMGH01000001.1, on the reverse strand, counting down.
CCCGCCAGTAGCCGGCGTAGGCCGCCTTCTCCGGCGGCAGCGGCTTGGCGCAGGCGGCCAGCAGCAGACAACACGACACGAGCACACCCATCCCCTTGTTGCGCATGTTTCCCCCATGCAGGGCATTCGCCCCGCGCTGCGTGATCAGGCCACTTCCCGCCAGTTGAAATACTTTCGGTCAGCGATGCGCAGCAGGTCAAGGTCTTCGCTGGTATCGCCATAGGCGTAGACGCAGTCGAAATCGCCGCGGTTGTACCGCTCCAGCACCCGGCGCGGCTTCTCCGCACCCACGCACTGGCGACCACGATAACGGCCGCTGTAACGGCCGTCGACCCGCTCCAGCTCCGAACAGATCAGCGCCAGACCGTGCTGCTCGCACCAGTGCCGCAGGTAGACATCGAGCGCGCCGGACACCACCACGACCACGTCGCCCTGCGCCTTGTGCCAGGCGATGCGCTCCATCGCCTGTGCGCGCAGCACACCCGGCAGCACTTCGCGCGCAAACCGTTCCCCGGCCTGGTCCAGCCGCGCCAGCGGTTCGTCGCGAAAGCCGAAGCGCACCACCTGCGAGCGGATGACGTTGCTGGAGACCAGCCCCAGCTTGTAGCCGATCACCACCGGCGCCAGCAGCACCCTGCCGGCAGCCAGCCGCCGCGGGGTCACCGCGAAGTGCATGAAGTCGGAAAACATTTCGCGGCGGGTGATCGTTCCGTCGAAATCGAACAGGGCAAGATTCATCGGCAACCATTCCCTTGGCATGCGGCGCGCACGCGTCGGCGTGCGGGAGGCCGGCTCATTTCACGTTGACCACCGGATCGACCGCGCTGCCGATGATGAAGGTGCACTTCGCATCCTTCACCGCACACACTTCGGTCTGCATCTTGATGCGTTCCATCTCGACGAACTGGGCCGGGCTGAGGTTCATCGCCAGGCGATAGGCGTTGTCTGCCTCGGCGCGGCTCTGCTCGGCGGCCTTGCGCGATTGTTCGGCCAGGTCGCGCTTCTGCTCGGTCAGCACGCGCTGTTCCTGCTGCGCGGTTTCCACGCGCTGGTTGCGCACCGCGTCGGGCGGATTGGCCTTGCCCACGGTGATCTTGAGCAGGCGGATCGGCAGCTTGTTCTGGTTGAGGTATTCGGTCATCTCACGGCTGACTTCGCTGTCGATCTCGTCGATGGCGGTGGTCTGGATCGCCGTCTCGTTCATGCCGTGCTTCTTCACCGCCGAACGCACCCGGTTGAAGAACTCCTGCTCCACGTTGTTCTTGTACCAGTCCTGGCCGAAGTTCTTCACCAGCACCACCGGATCGGTCACCTGCAGGCGGATGATCGCGTGGAAATCCAGCGGCACACCGTCACTCGACATCAGGTCGCCGAAGTTGCCGTCGTACTGCTGCGGAAACATGTTGACGTAGATGCGCTTCGTGGAGAACCACGTATAGGTCAGGCCGGTGGTCACCGGCTGGTCGCGCACGCCACCGTGACCGAACAGGACCGGCTTGTCGATCAGCACGGCCTGCTGGCCGGCATCCGGCGACACCACGGTGCAACCCGTGCACGCCAACAGCATCGATGCCGCGATCGCGGCGAAACCCGACTTCTTCATGTCTTCCCCTGATTTCCAGTTGTGTGGCGCTGCCCCGGCGCCATCATGCAACAAGGCTGCCGGCACCGGAATGCCGACGGCCCCGGTGCGCCCGCCTTCAGTGCGCGACGGAAGCGTCCTTCACCGGCTTCACATACGTCTCGAACAATTCGTCGATGCGGCGGTACTCGTCATGCCACGAATCGGCGTGGACGAAGCCGTGGCGCTCCATCGGGTAAAGCGAGATCCAGAAGTTCTTCTTGTGCAGTTCGATCAGGCGCTGGTACAGGCGGATCGAGTCCTCGGCCAGCACGTTGTCGTCGATCAGGCCGTGCTGGATCAGCAGCGGATCGCGCAGTTTGTCGGCGTACTCGATCGGCGAGCTGGTCTTGAACGCCTCCGGATCGAGCTGCGGGTCGTTGAGGATGTCCGAGGTGTACTCGTGGTTGTACAGCGTCCAGTCGCTGACCGGGCGCAGCGCCGCACCCGCCGCGAATTCGCCAGGCGCGCGCAGCAGGGCCATCTCGGTCATGAAGCCGCCGTAGCTGCCACCGTAGATGCCCACGCGTTCGGGATCGACGTGGTGGTTCTGCACCAGCCAGGCCTTGCCGTCCAGCAGGTCTTCCAGTTCGGGATGGCCCATCTGGCGGTAGATCGCGGTGCGCCACGCGCGGCCGTAGCCCTCGGAGGCGCGGTAGTCCATGTCCAGCACCACGTAGCCCTGCTGCACCAGCAGGTTGTGGAACATCTGCTCGCGGAAGTAGTTCGACCACGACAGCGTGACGTTCTGCAGGTAGCCCGCGCCATGCACGAAGATCACCGCCGGCTTCGAGGCGGCGCTCTCGTCGGCCGGACCGTAATACTTCGCGTAGATGTTGCCGGCGCCGTGGCTGGACTTCACCTCGACGATCTTCGGCGCGATCCAGGCGCGGGCGGTGAACGCCGGCTTCATGGTGTCGGTCAGCTCGCGCGGCGCGCCGCCCGCGGACGGCTGGACGGCCAATTGCGACAGCACGTAGGGCGAGGAATGCAGCACGGCCAGCCGGGTGCCGTCGGGCGACAGCGCGAAGTCGTCCATGCCCTGGTAATTCGTGACGCGCTCCAGTTGCCCGCCCGCGGAGGGCACGCGGTAGACGTCGTAGCTGTACGGCGCGACCTGGTTGGCGCGCACGTAGAACCAGCGGCCGTCCTCGCTCAGCTGCGGATGACTGGTTTCGAACGAGCCGCTGGTCAGCGCCCTGGGCTTGCCGTCCAGCGCCTTGGTGTAGAGATGCGAGTAGCCGTCCTGCTCGCTCAGGTACCACAGCGTGCGGCCGTCCTTCAGCCAGCCGAAATCGTTGAAGTTCCAGTTGATCCAGGCGGGGTCGGTGAGCCGCTGCTGGTTCACCAGCGCGTGTTTCGCAAAATCGACGCTGGCGATCCAGCGGTCCTTGTTGTCGATCGCGCGCAACTGGATGGCGAGGTTGCGGCCATCGTCGCTCCACACGACGCCGCCGCCACCGCCGTCGTCGGCGCTGGAGATGATGCGCACGGCGCGCACGGCGGGCGCCTTCAGCGCCTTGGCCTGGTCGTCCTTGCCGGCCTTCTGCAACGCGGCGATGGCCTTTGCGCGCAAGTCTTTCAGGGGATCGTCCTTGATGCCCGGCAGCGTGTCGCTGGCCAGCGGCCACGAGCGGTGACTGGCCAGGTCGAGCAGCAGCAGCGACTGCGGCGCCGGATCGTTGCGACCCACGTAGGCGCGAGTTTCCTGCTGCTCGGAGTAGCCGGAGTCGGTGACGTAGTGGGTGAGTTCGGGCGCCTTGCCCGCCTCGTGGTCTTTCGGCATGGTGACCAGCAGCAGCCAGCGGCCATCCGGCGACAGCTCGCTGTCGACCAGGCTGACCTGGTCGCCGAGGAAGAACGGCGCCGGCACCCGGCCCGGATCGGCGGCGGCCAGCGTCTTCTCCTGTTCATGGCGGGCCTGCCGTTCGTTCCTGATGTCGCGCAAGGTCTTGAACAATTCCAGCTGGCGCGCGCCCAGCGCATCGGGCTGCTTTGCCTGCGGATCGTCGACGAACTTCAGCACCGCCGCGGGCGCGGTGACGCCGCTGGCCAGGTCGTGGCTGTACCAGTCGTTGCCGTCGCGGAACTGCAGCGCGCGGCCATCGGCCGAGAAGCGCGGCGCGGATTCATCCTGCGGCGTGCGGGTGACCTGGCTGCGCCGGCCACTGGCCAGGTCGACCATGAAGACGTCGCCATGCAGGACGAACGCCGCGTGCCGGTGCTCGCGATCGAACACCGCCGGGCCGTCCGCCTGCGCCAGTGCCGCCGGGTCCAGCTTCACGCCCGGGCCACCCGCCGGATCGACGCGGTACAGATCGCGCAGCTGGCTGCCGTCGCGCTTCAGCGAGTAGTAGACATGCCGACCATCCACGCTCCAGTACGGCGACTCCACCGCCTGGCCGATCCAGTCGGGGTTGGCCATGATGGTTTCCAGGTCGAGCGGCGTCGATGCCGGTGCGGCGAACGCCACGGGCGCAAGGGTGAGCGCCGCGAAGGCAGCAGGTAGCAATCTGCGCATGGATTTCCCCAAGCAAAAAAAGTCAGCATACCCGGGCACATACGCTTGGCGCGGCCGACCATGCCAGAAGTCACACATGAACGGCCGGCCGCATTGGTGATATCTCGAGCGAACCGACCTTTTCGCACACGAATTGAGCTCCATCGCAAACCATCCACATCACTGCCTCGGGTTGGTGGGCGGAGCCGCCATTGTTGCGGCATGATGTCCACTCAAGCGGCGCGCCGTCGCCTGCTTTCACGGGGGAGGATGAAAATGAAAGGGGTCATTTTTTGTGTCGGCGTCATCCTGTTGACCAATGCAGTCTCGGCATGGGCAGCCGACATCGAGAAGCAGACCTACGTCATCGGTGCCGACGTCAGCGCACTAGGGGAAGTGACGAGAACCGATGCCGAGCCCGGCGTGACCAAACCGATCGCGACCGTGCTGGACTTGGCGTTTAAGCACTGGCGATTCGTGCCAGCGCAGAGAGATGGAAAGGCCGTTCCCGCACATACTTTCATCACCGCAACGCTGCAGGTGGTACCCGATACGGGGGGCAAGTACACGCTGACCATCAACTACGTCAGCCAGGGTCCCAAGTGGGAGCAATCCAGTATGCCCGTCTATTCTGCAGATGCCATGCAGATCTACGCACAAGGCAGCGTCGAAGCTACGGCCGAACTTCAGGCGGATGGCAGGTTGACCCTCAAGGATTCGCGCACTTCGGACCAGGGTCGTGGCGGCCGGCTGCTGACCAAAGCCGTGGACGATGCGCTCCTGCGCGATCGGTATATCCCGGAAACGGTGGACGGCAAACCGGTTCCCGCGCACTTGCGCACCCGCATGACGTTCCACATCAATGGGAGCAGCAAGGTCACCACGACCCATTGCAAGGGTCCTCCTGACTCCATACCGATCTGGTGCTCCGCCCCCAAAGACTACCGTGACGAGGCGCCACCGACGGCTGCGGATCTCGCTTTTCTGGAGCAGACCGGTTTCCTCGTGGGTATCGCAGCGGACCGGGCCTGGAGAACGGGTATTTCGAGCGCGCTGCAGCCCCGCATGGTCAATCCGATCGTCATGCACCTGTGATCGACCAGTAGATGTCGGCAACGCGCTGATCACGCTGATGTTGATCTGTCGGCTTGCTTCGTGCCGCGACCGGGGCGGTAGATCGCGGCAGCAGCAATGCCACGAATGAATGCCGGTTGTTCTGCGCGGCGTCGCTGCTGGCCTGCGCGCTGCCGCTGTATGCCACCGAAGTGCGCGAGCCGTATTTTTCGGTCGGTGCCGATGTGGATGAGTAGCCGCTTCGAGGACTGGCCACCGCATGGCTGGTTCAAGAGCTCGGTGGCAAATGCGGCACGGCACTGGCGGGTCCAGCCCGAGCTTGTGGATGGAAAGCCGGTGGCCGCGCAGGTACGCATACCGATCAACTTCATGCTGGATGGTATCGATTTCACGCCCGAGCAGATTCGTACCGTGCGCGAGGTGGCGCGCTGGAACGACGCCGAGCTGGCTGGATCGACATGCCCGGTTCCCTCGCTACAACGGCCGCGCTGGACCGTCTGCTGCGTCCCAATGCGGTGGCCACTATCATCCGTGCTTCCTGATACCCACCGAGCACCGCATGACCCTGCCCGCCGTCGAACACGAAACCGCCGCCCATCCCACCCACAGCATCATTTGGCTGCATGGGCTGGGCGCGGACGGCCATGACTTCGCGCCGATCGTGCCGGAGCTGGTCGATCCGGCATGGCCGGCGCTGCGCTTCGTGTTTCCCCATGCGCCGGTGCGGCCGGTGACGATCAACAACGGCATGTCGATGCGGGCCTGGTACGACATCACTGGCTTCGACCTCACCTCGCGCCAGGACGAGGCCGGCATCAGCGCCTCGGTCGCCGCCACCGAGGCGCTGATCGCCCGCGAGCACGAGCGCGGCGTGCCCAGCGAGCGGATCATCCTGGCCGGCTTTTCGCAGGGCGGCGCGATCGCGCTTTCGGCGGGCGTCCGCCATGCGCAGAAACTGGCCGGCATCGTGGCGCTGTCCACCTACCTGCCGCTCTCCGCCACGGTGGCCAGCGAGCGCCATGCGGCGAACGCCGCCACGCCGATCTTCTGGGGCCACGGCACCGCCGATCCGGTGGTCGTGCTGCAACGGGGCAGCGACTCGCGCAACGCGCTGCAGGCGTTGGGCTACACGGTGGACTGGCACACCTATCCGATGGCCCACGCAGTCTGCGCCGAGGAGATCGGCGACCTGCGTCACTGGCTCGGCCAGCGGCTGGCCTAAGCCGGCGTTGGCTGCGGCATACTTGCCGCATGCGCGAATCCACGCCCAGCCGCAAGCCTCGCGGCCCCGCCGAACAAAGCCCGCTGCCGGACTTCTGCCGGCTGCCGGCGCTGTTCGCGATGTTCGTGGTCGGCGCGCTGACGGTGACCGTGATGTGGCTGGCCGGCGACGACCCGCGCGTCTGGTCGGCGTACAGCGTCAGCATGCTGTTCGTGACCTGGCTGGTGCTGGTGGTCGGCGTGCTGCTGTGCAAGTTGCGACCGGCGCTGCAACGCCTGCCCGGCCACCTGCCGTATGTCGGCGTGTGGTTGCTGATCATGCTGATCGTGCTGCTGGCCAGCCTGGTCGCGCACTGGTTCGATGGCGCCCTGCAGATGCGGCTGATCAAGAGCAGCACGCTGGCCTATACCCGCGACAACCTGGTGATCGCGGCCCTGCTCGGCGCCGCGATGCTGCGTTACTTCTACGTGCTGGCGCAGTGGCAGGCGCGGCTGGCCGCGGTGACGCGGGCCCAGGTGGAGGCTTTGCAGGCGCGCATCCGCCCGCACTTCCTGTTCAACAGCATGAATACCGTGGCCGCCCTGATCCGGGTCGATCCGGCCGCCGCCGAACGCACGGTGGAAGATCTGTCCGAACTGTTCCGCGCCGCGCTGGGCCAGCACGACAGCGCCGACGGCACGCTGGGCGAGGAGCTGGCCCTGGTCGAGCGTTACCTCGCGATCGAACAGCTGCGGCTCGGCCCACGGCTGCGGGTGACCCGCGAACTCGATGACCTGCCGGCCGACTTTCCGCTGCCGCGGCTGCTGCTGCAGCCGCTGGTGGAGAACGCCGTGCGCCACGGCATCCAGCCGCTGCGCGAAGGTGGCGAGGTGATCCTGCGCGGACAGCGCGAAGGCCGCGGCGTGCGCATCGAGATCATCAATCCGTTGCCGGCCACGCCCGCGGTCGGCGGCAACGGCCACGGCCTGGACAATGTGCGGCGCCGCGTGGGCTGGCGCTACGGGCCGCAGGCCCGCGTGGTGGCGGAGCCCCGTGGCGATCGCTTCGTGGTACTGCTGCAACTTCCCGGAGGCCCGGCATGACCCGCGTGCTGATCGTCGACGACGAACCGCTGGCGCGGGCGCGCCTGGCCGCCCTGCTGGGCGAATGCGGCGGCGTCGAGATCGTCGGCAACGTGGCCGATGGCGAGGCGGCGCTGGTCGCCATCGGCGAACTGCAGCCGGACGTGCTGTTGCTGGACATCAACATGCCCGGCATCGACGGCGTGGGCGTGGCGCAACGCCTGGCCGGCCGCAGCCGGCCCCAGGTGATCTTCTGCACCGCCTACGAAGCGCACGCGCTGAAGGCCTTCGACCTGGGCGCCGCGGACTACCTGCTGAAACCGGTGCGGCTGGAGCGCCTGCGCGAAGCGCTGCAGCGCGCGCAGCGACGCTTGGCCGATGCGCCCCGCGAAGCCGTCGCCTGGCTGCACGGTCGCCACGGCAGCGAACAGGTGCGCATCGCGCTGGACGAAGTGACCTGCCTGCTGGCCGACGAGAAATACGTGGTGGTCCATCATCGCCGCGGCGAACTGCTGATCGAGGAATCGCTGCGCCAGCTGGAAGAGGCCTACCCCGAGCAACTGGTGCGGCTGCATCGCAACTGCCTGGTGCCGCCGGCGCGGCTGCTGGGCCTGAAGACCCTCGCCGACGGCCGCGTGCTGGCCCGGCTGGATGGCACCGAACTGGCGCCGGAAATCAGCCGGCGCAACCTGCCCGCGGTACGCAAGCTGCTGCGGCCGCTGTAGACACACGACAACGCGTTCCCGCCGGAACGCGCCAACGCAAGGAGTCGCGCATGTGGGTGTTGGGGCGGTTGGCCTTTACCTTCTTCCTGGTATTCAGCACCGGCTGGGCGGTCTTTCCCGGCGGCTTCGGCACTCTGCATTTCCGCGAGTCACACCCCGGGCTGGCGGGCCAGCTGGCCCGCCTGTGCTGGTGGTTCGTGCTGCTGGTGCATCCGCTGGCGCTGTACCGGGTGTGGAGCGGTGACGTCGTCGGCTACTGGCTTGCCGCGCTCGTGGCGATGCACGTGTTGTTCTTTTTGATCTTCGTGCGCAACGTCGGCACGCGGTGACGGTCGTGCTGCTGCGCGGCCCCGGGTCGCCACGCTTCGTGCACGGCACTCGTGCTGGAATGATCGGCATGTCCACGCTCCGGGGAACATCGCGATGAGCCATGCCTTCAAGGTCGGCGACCACGTCCGCTGGAATTCCGAAGCCGGCCACGTCAGCGGAAAGATCATCAAGGTGCACACCCGCGACACCGACTACAAGGGTCACACGCGTCATTGCAGCGAGGACGATCCGCAGTACGAGATCAGGAGCGACAAGACCGACCACGTGGCGATGCACAAGGGCGCGGCCCTGCACAGGATCGACTGAGGCGATGCCCGCCGTTCCCGCCACGATCTGGTCCATCGGGCACTCCACCCGCACGCTGGAGGAGTTCCTCGGCCTGCTCGACGAATACCGGATCGAGGCGATCGCCGACGTGCGCCGCTTCCCCGGTTCGCGCCGCCATCCGCACTTCGCCAGCGAGGCGCTGGCCCGGTCGCTGCCCGCGCACGGCATCGCCTACCAGTGGATTCCCAGACTCGGCGGCCGCCGCAAGGTGCAGCCGGGCTCGCCGAACACGGCGTGGCGCAACGCCTCGTTCCAGGGCTACGCCGACTACACCGCCAGCGAGGAATTCGCCGATGGCCTGGCCGAACTACTGCAACTGGCCGCCGGCAAGCGCACCGCCATGATGTGCGCCGAGGTGGTCTGGTGGCGCTGCCACCGCTCGATCGTGTCGGACGTGCTGAAACTGCGCGGCATCGAGGTCATCCACATCATCGACGCCAGCCACGCCACCGAACATCCGTACACCTCGCCCGCCCACATCGTCGACGGCCGGCTCAGCTACGCGCCCGCGCAGGGCGAACTGCTGTAACGGCGCCGCGTCAGCGCAGCGGCTCTTCCGCCGTGTCGCCGCTGCACTTGATCGGCGCGCCCGTATTGCCGATCGCCTGGGTGAAGCTGGACCCCTTGCGATTGATCACGATGCCGTCGGCGCAGCGCTGATCCGGCCCCAGCCGATAACTGGCCTTGATCCGCAGCGCTTCCTGCCGCTGCCGTTCCTCGCGCTGCAACTGTTCGGCGTGGTACTGCGCGGCATCCTCACTGACCTGCCGATAGGTATTGGCCAGATCCTCGCGCTGGCGTTGCAGGGTGGCCGCCAGCTGCGCGCTGCGCTGCTGCGCCTGCGCCCTGGCCTGCTGCGCCTCCAGCTCGGCATTGCGGGCGACGTCCATGGTCAGCTCGTCGGCGTGGCGCGCGGCCAGATACAGCGAGACCCCATGCCACGCCAGCGCAGCAGCGACGACCGCCGCCACCGCACCTCCCACCTTCCAAGACAACGGCACGGCCATCACGTCCAACCCCCAGCAAGACAGTCGAAAACCCCGGGCGATCCCGCGTGCGCCAGCGCCTTCGCGGATCGGTCGGGCGAGTCTAACAGGGAGTTTCCAGCCGTCTTGCCGCCGTGCGTCACAAGTCGTCCAGGCGGGATCGGGGTAAGCATCGCCGGGCCCGGCGTGGTCTTCCAGGGAGTGCAAGTACGTATCGGCTCATGCCGATCGACAGCACCGTTGCCGACAGTTGGTCCACGTACGCCTTGCTCCCTCCCCTGCATGCAGGGGAGGGCCGGGGAGGGGTTCGCTCTTGATCTTCGCTTCAGAACAGCGACAACTTGCTGCCGATGCAGCGTTCAGAGCAAAAGCTTTCGTCCTCCTGACGGAGGGCGAGTCCCTTTCTCTTGAGTGGCCAAGAGAAAGGAACCAAAGAGAAGGCCACCCCGCTTCCGCGCCTCGCAGGCATCGGGCAACCGCTCCTGCGTTGCCTCAACTCGGGCATCCATGCCCTCGCCATGGCGCACACTCGGTGCGCAACCGCGTTGCGGTTGCGAAAGGCGTAGAGCCAAGAACAAGAAACTCCCTCTGCGAGCGGGACTTTCAATACCGCGAATATCTCAGTTCGGCCAGAACCAGTCAGTCGACTTTTGCATATTGACGCCGCAAAGCGGTCGCTCAAAAAGGAGTGGAACCCGGCATCAGCGAGATGGACGGCCGGCCGCCGGGATGGCTGGTAGTGCGACTACTTTTCCCAGATGACCTTTCGGCCCATCGCGAGCCACGCGTCGGCGTTGCCCAGATAGCGATCCTCGATCGCCGCGCGCTTGATCTTCAGCGTCGGGGTCAGCATGCCGTTCTCGGCGGTCCAGGGCGCCTTGATCACCACCGCGTAACCGAGCATTTCATGGTGTTCCGCGTTGGCGTTGAGCTGGCCCAGAAGGGCGGCGAACTCGGCGTCCAGTGCATCGCGCAGGCCGGGCTCGGCATCCACGTCCTGCTGCGCTTCGGCCGAGAGCTGCAGCAACGCGAACGGCTGCGGCTGGCCGGGACCGGTGACGCAGACGTTTTCCAGTGCCGGGTGATTGCCGAGCCGGTTCTCGATCGGTGCCGGCGCGACGTATTTGCCGCGTGCTGTCTTGAACAGATCCTTGACCCGACCGGTAATGCGCAGGCGCCCGTCGGTATCGATCTCGCCGCGATCGCCAGTGCAGAAGAAGCCATCGGGCAACAGGGTTTGGGCGGTCAACTCTGGCAGCTTGAAGTAACCCATCATTTGTCCCGGGCTTTTGATCTGCAATTCGCCGTTGTCCGCGATCCGCGCCTGCACACCGCGCAGGCAGGTGCCGACGCAGCCGATCTTTACGTCTTCCGGGCGGCAGCCGTGCGAGATGGCGAAATTTTCGCTCATGCCGTAGCCGTCCAGAAGCTTCAGGCCGAGGTGGCGATACCAGGCGATGATGGCGGGTGCCAGTGGTGCCGAACCGGTGATGGCGATGCGCACCTGATCCAGGCCTAGGCCGCGGAGAATCTTTCGCTTGACCAGACCCGAGATCAGCGGCAGTGCAAACAAAAGACGCTGCTTTGACGGGGACAGTTTGGCGTTGACACCGTGCTGAAACTTGGTCCAGAGCCGCGGCACCGAGAAGAAAATTGTCGGTCGCGCACGCTGGATGTCGTGCACGAAACTGTCCAGGCTGTTGCAGAAGTACACATGCAATCCGAAGTACAGCGAGTTGGCTTCCACGATCGCGCGTTCGGCAACGTGTGCCAGTGGCAGGTAAGACAGCAAACGGTCCGCGGGTGTGATCGGGATCATCTCGATGAACGCCGCCCCCGGCGACATCATGCTGCGGTAGCTGTGCATCACACCCTTGGGCTGCCCGGTGCTGCCCGAGGTGTACACGATGGTGCACAACTCGCCCGGATTGGCATCGTGCACCTGCTGTAGCGGTGCGTGGCGGGCGATGACGTCGTCCCACTGCGGGATGTCGGCGCGCGGCGTCATCGGCAGTCCGAGCAACGGCAGGTCCGGCGGCAGCATCGCCTCGATCGACGGCCAGTTGTCGCTGCTGCCGTCGAGCTTGCCGACGAACAGCAGCCGTGCCTCGCTGTGGTCGATGACGTAGCGCGCTGTCTCGGCACTGAGCGTGGGGTACCGCGGCACGCTGACGTGGCCGGCCATCATGATCGCGAGATCGGCGATGACCCAGTGCGCACTGTTCTTGCCCAGGATCGCGATGCTGCTCAGCGGCGGCAGCTGCAACGAGCGCAGATACGCCGCCACGCAGCGCGCCTGCACGCCGACCTCGGCCCAGCTGTAGTCGATCACGCGCCCGTCGGGAAACGGCTGGGTCAGGTAGATCGCATCCGGTCGTTCGCGCTCCCACACCTGGAATTGATGTAGCAGCGTTGCCGCCCTGATCTCAGCCATCACGATCCGCCTTTCGCTTGATGCAAACGTTCACTGATGTGTCGAGTGGTACGCGATGCACAGCGGCATGCGCACCATTCGATCACTGCAATTTGCTGGCGTCGAAATAACGGCCCAGTTGCGTCGCCAGTCCCATGTCGCCTTGCAGCTTCAGCTTGCCGGTCATCATCGCCGCCATGCCGTCGAGCTTGCCGGTCAGCAGGCTGACCAGATCGTCGTCGGACAAGGCCAGAGACAGGTCGGCGGTGTCGGCGTTGCCTTCGGTCACTTCGCAGGCGCCGTTGCGGATCACCACGTAGGCCGGCTGGCTGATGTTGAACTGGATGGTGCGATCGACACCGGCGGTGGCCTGCGGGTTGATCGCGAGGGGCAACTTGTGCAGCAATTCGAGTGCGCTCATGACATCGGTCTCTCTGATGGGATGGAAAGAATCAGACGGTGGCCCAGGCTTGCGCCCGGGAACCGTCGGCAAACAGGGGATGGGCCTGGGCTTCGGCCATCGTCAATACCGGCGTGACGCAGGCATCGGCGGTTTCGAAACGTTCCGCCCAGACCGCCAGCGGCTGCGTGGCGATCAACGTGGCGACTTCCTCGCGCAACGCAGTGTTCTGCTCGGTGCCGGGCATCTGTCCGCGCTGCCAATGTCGCTCGACCCAGTCGGGTCGCTCGAATACCGCGCACGCCGCTTTCCAGAACTTGAATTCGAGCGCCGCCACGGCCAGTTGGCGGCCGTCAGCGGTGGCATAGAGGTTGTAGCAAGGCAATCCGCCGTTGAGTAGATCCTCGCCCGCGCCGGGCGCGCGACCCAGCATCGGGGTGAACAGGGACGACGTAGCCTTGGGCAGTATCAGGTGCGCGTGCACGCCGTGGGTCATGCTGATATCGATGTGCCGACCGCTGCCGCGACGCTGCGCATCGAACACCGCCGCAAGAATCGCGATGCAGGCCATCGAGCTGCCACCGGCCATGTCGCCCCACTGCACGTTGGACAAGGCCAGTTCACCGGTCGGCGCGCGCATCTGGTCGAGCGCGCCGGACATGGCCATGAAGTTCAGGTCGTGCCCGGCCCGTTGCGACCAGTCGCCGTGCTGGCCATAGCCGGTGATCGACACCATCACCAGCTTCGGATGTATCGTCTTGAGCCGCTCGAAGTCCAGGCCCATCGACGCCAGGATGCCCGGACGGAAGCTGTCGACCATGACATCGGCGTCGACCAGCCACTCGCGCAACTGGTCGAGGTCGGTCGGCTGCCGAAAATCAAGGCGGCGGCTTTCCTTGTCGTGATTCAGCGCGTCAAACAACGGCCCGAGCGGACGGGTCGGATCGCCTTCCGGCGGCTCGACCTTGATGACCGTGGCACCGAGGTCGGCCAGCATCCGCGTGCAGAACGGTCCCGGCAGGTTGCGCGACAGATCGACCACGCGCAGGCCTGTGAGCAGGCCTGACATGGGGTCGTGCTCGACGCTCACGCCGCGCCCTCGAAGTGCCCGCCATCGGCGGCCTGCTTCACCACGATTTCAGCTGGCGTGAAACGCGGACCGTAGCGTTCGGCCAGATCGCGCGAACGCTCGACAAAACGCGCTGCGCCCATCGCGTTGATGAATTGCAGCGCGCCACCGTGGAACGGCGCGAAGCCCCAGCCGAAAATCGAGCCGATGTTGGCGTCGGCGACCGAGCGCACCACGTTCTCCTCGAAGCAGCGCGCGGCTTCGTTGGCCTGCACAAACATCAGGCGATCGATCAGTTCCTGCTGCGTGGGCTGCTTGGGCACGGTCGGATACAGCCGAGTCAGTTCCGGCCACAGATGCTTGTCCCGACCGTCGTAGTCGTACAGGCCCTTGCCAGTTTTCTTGCCCAGGCGCTGGTGCGTGCCGCCGATCATGCACAGCACCGGTTCGCCCGGATGCTCGGGCAGTGGTTTGCCTTCGGCGGCCAGATCCTTGCGGGTCTGGTCGGCGACATGTAGCGACAGGCTCAGCGAGACTTCGTCCTGCAGCGCCAGCGGCGGCATTGGCATGCCGGCCTTGATGCCGGCCGCTTCGATCGAACGCGGATGTACGCCCTCGCCGAGCATGGCCAGGCCTTCCATCACGTAGGTAGCGAACACACGCGAGGTGTAGAAGCCACGGCTGTCGTTGACCACGATCGGGGTCTTGCCGATCTGCAGGACGTAGTCGAAACCGCGCGCCAGCGTGTCGTCCGAGGTCTGCTCGCCGACGATGATCTCGACCAGCGGCATCTTGTCCACCGGCGAGAAGAAATGCAGGCCGATGAAGTTTTTCGGGCGCACGCTTGCCTTGGCCAGCCCAGTGATCGGCAAGGTGGACGTATTGGATGCGTACACCACATCCGCAGCGATTACGGCTTCGGCTTTCTGCGTGCATGCCGCCTTGATTTCGCGATCCTCGAACACCGCCTCGATCACCAGGTCGCAACCTTGCAGGTCTTCGTAGCGCGTGGTCGGCGTGATCTTGGCCAGCAGCGCGTCGCGCTTGTCCGGCGTGCTCCTGCCGCGCGAAATCGCCTTGTCGAGCAGGCCTTGCGAATATGCCTTGCCCTTCCCGGCGTTCTCGATCGCGGTGTCGAGCAGAACCACTTCGATGCCGACCTTGGCCGACACATAGGCGATGCCGGCGCCCATCATGCCCGCACCGAGGATGCCGACTTTGCGCACCCTGGATGGCTCCACGCCGGCCGGGCGTGACTGGCCCTTCTTGATCGCGTTGAGCTGGTGCCACAGCGTGCCGATCATGCTCTTCGATTCCTGCGATACCACGCAGGCTGCGAAGTAGCGCGACTCCACCTGGCAGGCCGAATCAAAATCCAGCAGGCAGCCTTCGAACAGGCACGACATGATGTAGCCGATCGCGGGGTAGTTGCCGTGCGCCTTGGCATTGGCGATGGACGGTGCAATCGCCAGCAACTGCACCACGCCCGGATGCTTGCTGTCGCCGCCCGGAATGCGGAAGCCCTGCTTGTCCCACGGTTGCACGGCACGCGGATTGGCCACGCACCACGCGCGCGATTTTTGCAGCAGTTCCTCGCGGCTGGCGGCGATGTCGTTGACCAGACCCAGACCCTTGGCCTCGGCGGCGCGCAGTTCGGTGCCCTGGGTAATCAGTTCAAAACTCTTCTGGATGCCGACCATGCGCGGTAGCCGCTGGGTGCCGCCACCGCCGGGCAGCAGGCCCAGCTTGACCTCGGGCAGACCCAGCTTGAGCGCGGCATCATCCAGCGCGAAACGCGCGTGGCAGGCCAGCGCCACTTCCAGGCCGCCACCGAGTGCGGTGCCGTTGAGCGCGGCGACCACCGGCTTGCCGCACTTTTCGATCCGGCGCAGCAACGCCTTCAAGCCTTCGCAGAGTTTGAAGGCTTCCTCGGCGGTGCTGATTGCGGTGAGCTGATCGATGTCGGCACCGACGATGAAAGTCGACTTGCCGGAAGTGAGCACGAGACCCTTGATGGCGTCTTCTTGCTCCAGTCGTTCGACGATGGCGGCGAACGGCAGGACCAGGTTGGGGTTGAGCACGTTCATCGCGCGGCCCGGCTGATCGAAGGTGACCAGGCCGATACCGTCGGCGTCGATCGCAAGGGTGACAGTGTTATTTGCGGTCATGGCGTGGGCCTCCTCAGACGCGTTCGATGATGGTGGCGATGCCCATGCCGGCACCGATGCACAAGGTGGCCAGCGCGATGCTCTGGTCGCGACGTTCGAGTTCATCCAGCGCCGTGCCGAGAATCGCCGCGCCAGTGGCACCCAGCGGATGACCCAGCGCAATCGCGCCACCGTTGACGTTGACCCGATCCAGCGACACGCCCAGATCGCGCGCGGTTTTCATCGGCACGGTGGCGAACGCCTCGTTGATTTCCCACAGGTCGATGTCGGCCGGCGTCATGCCGAGTTTGCCCAGCGCCTTGCGACAGGCCGCGGTCGGGCCGGTCAGCATGATGGTGGGTTCGGAACCGATCACCGATGCCATGCGCACGCGGGCGCGCGGCTTCAGGCCGGCGCGGATGCCGGCTTCCTTGCTGCCCAGCAGCAGCAGCGCCGCGCCATCGACGATGCCTGACGAATTGCCGGCATGGTGGACGTGGTGGATCTTCTCGACCGTGGTGTATTTCGCCATCGCGGTGGCGTCGAAACCCATCTGGCCCATCTGTTCGAACGAGGGATTGAGCTTGGCCAACGATTCGACCGAACTACCCGGACGGATCGTCTCGTCTCGGTCCAGCAGCAGCATGCCGTTGAGATCCTTCACCGCGACAATGGATTTGCCGAAACGCCCTTCGCCCTGCGCGAGCGCGGCGCGACGATGCGATTCGGCAGCGAAAGCATCTAGTTCCTGACGGCTGAAACCCTCGAGCGTGGCGATCAGGTCGGCGCTGATACCCTGCGGCACGAAGCTCAGCGCGCTGTTGACGCGTGGGTCCATAAACCATGCGCCGCCGTCGCTGCCCATCGCCCAGCGGCTCATCGATTCAACGCCACCGGCGACCGCCATGTCTTCCATACCGGCAACGATCTTGGCGGCCGCCATGTTGGTTGCTTCCAGGCCCGAGCCGCAGTAACGCGACAACGTCACCCCCGCCACGCTCTGCGCCCAACCGGCGTCGAGCACGGCGGTGCGCGCGATATCCGCACCCTGCTCGCCGACCGGCGTGACGCAGCCCAGCACCACGTCGTCGACCAGCGCGGTGTCGAGCTGGTTGCGCCGCTGCAGTTCCTGCAACAGCGTGCGCAGCAGCCACACTGGCGTGGCCTGATGCAGGCTGCCGTCCTTCTTGCCTTTGCCACGCGGGGTGCGCACGGCGTCGTAGATATAGGCCTCGGTCATGGGAAATCCTTCGCTGGGAGTCGATGGCTGATACGGAAAGGCGCGCGCGTCAAAGGAAGCGCGAGGCCAGTTCCTTCATGATTTCGTTGGTGCCGCCGTAGATGCGCTGTACCCGCGAATCGGCCCACAGGCGGGCGATCGGGTATTCCTTCATGTAGCCGTAGCCGCCAAACAACTGCAGGCACTCGTCGACCAGCTTGCACTGGTTGTCGGTGACCCAGTACTTGGTCAGCGCGGCGCGATCAATGCCCAGCTCGCCCTTGAGATGGGCCACCATCGCCGCGTCGACCAATGCGCGCGACGCCAGCAACAGCGCCTGGCATTCGGCCAGCTTGAAGCGGGTGTTCTGGAACGCGAAGATCGGCTTGCCGAACGCCTTGCGCTCCTTGGTATAGGCCAGGGTGACCTGCATCGCCAATTCCATCGTGGCGATGCCTGCAATCGACACGATCAGCCGCTCCTGTGGCAGCTCCTGCATCATCTGGAAGAAGCCCAGGCCTTCCTCGCCGCCCAGCAGATTGTCCGCCGACACCGTCACGTCATCGAAGAACAGCTCGGAGGTGTCCTGCGACTCCATGCCGATTTTTTCGAGGTTGCGCCCGCGTCGAAATCCCTCCGCGTCGTCGGTTTCCACCACCAGCAGCGAAATGCCCTGCGCGCCCTGCTCCTTGTCGGTCTTGCAGGCCACCACGACGAGGTTGGCCAGCTGGCCATTGCTGATGAAGGTCTTGCTGCCGTTGAGGCGATAGTGGTCGCCTTCGCGAACCGCCAGCGTGCGCAAACCTTGCAGATCCGAACCGGTACCCGGCTCGGTCATGGCGATGGCGGCGATCAGCTCGCCGCTGGCCATCCGCGGCAACCAGCGCTGCTTCTGTTCTTCGGTTCCGCAATGCAGAATGTATTGCGCGACGATGCCCGAATGCACCGAACCACCAAAACCCGCGATTCCGGCCTCGCCTTGGGCGTACAGAAGCGCCGCCTCGTGGCCAAAATCGCCGCCCGCGCCACCGTATTGCTCCGGCACCGAGGCGCACAGAAAGCCATTTGCGCCCGCCTGCTCCCACGCTTCGCGATCCATCATGCCGGCTTCACGCCAGGCTTCATCCTTCGGCACCCACTGCTCCTTGAAAAAGCGGGTGGCGGATTCCTGCAGCATGCGGTGCTCGTCCGTCATCCAGGCGGCGGGGAAGTTCTGTATGGCCAAGGGGTGTCTCCTCGATACGGGCCGGGCAGGATCGGCGGGCGGCCCTTCTGAAAGTATTGGTAACGATCATTACCATTTCGGCAACGGTGGCAAGCTTGGCCGGTCGAAGAAGCCAACAATCACGTAATCATGGTGAATTGCTACGATCCCATAGTGTGTAGCTGCCCCACGAAAGGCAAGAGATCACACCGGATAAGGGCTATTTCCCGGTTATTTGGTAACATCCATTTCCATCACGGAAATCCCGCTATCCCAGGACGCGTGCATGACGACCACCCCAGCCAAGCCAGATCCAGCCTCCACCATCATCGACCGCCGCGACATCCTCAGCGGCATGCGCGCCGACACGCTCAACCGCATCGAGAAGGCGGTGCTGGAGCTGTTTTCCATCCGCGACTTCCACGAAGTCAGCCTGCAAGAAGTGGCCCGCTCGGCGAACGTGTCACTGCAGACCATCTACAAATACTTCGGCAGCAAGGAAGTACTGGTCTACGCCATGCTCGACGTCATGCTGGTGCGCCTGGCCGATCGCATGATCGACCACCTGCAAGGCATCGACGACTCGCGCGAACGCCTGCGCAAGACCTGCTGGGTGTTCCTGGATTACATGGACAAGCACCCGGCGGTGATGATGCTGCTGGTCACCGCCATCCCGGCCTCCCGCCACCGCAACATCCGCATCTACGAAAGCCCGGAGCTGATGGGCGCGTTCCTCGGCGTGCTGAAAGATGGCCAGGCGCGCGGCGTGCTCAACAACCACGTCTCCAGCAAGGTGCTGCTGGACGTGTTCATGGGCATCCTCGGCCGCGTCGGGCTGATGCACATCGTGCGCGCCGACAAGCAGCCGATCACCCATCAGTTCGACGAACTGTTCCATATCCTGTGGCGGGCGATGTCGGCGGATTGAGGTCGATACCGGGCATTATCGTGCCGGCCAACCCTTCCTTCGAGCTGACGTGCTCCTGAAGGTCATCATTGCATTCTTGACTTTGTGCGTATCGACTCCAAACGCAGCTCAATTCAAATGTACGTGACTAGCCTCCTCGAAAGCAGACGTTCGTCACCGTTCGCAACGGGTCGAAAGCCAACTTCCGAGGCCTGATCCTGCATCGCCTCATCTTCGAAGAATGACGAGGCATCTGTTCGTAGCTCCGGCTTTGCGCTGCGGCTTTTGCTCTGCTCCAGCTCTTCTGAAGAGTGCGGGCCCTGCAGCGGCGGGCGGGTGGAGGATCAGCCCGAAGGGTGACCGGCATGGATGCCGGTCAGTTTGGCGTCAGGGCAGGATGCCCTGTCGACAAACCCCGCAAACCGCACGCGGACCTCGCAGGCAGGCGACGGCATGGATGCCGGAGTTGAGGCAACGCAGGAGCGGTTGCCCGATGTCCGCAAGGCGCGGAAGCGGGGTGGCCTCTCTTTGGGCCACGTTTCTCTGGCCACACAGAGAAAGGTGGCTCGGCTGCCGCAGGCAGACGAAAGCTTTTCGCTCTTGATGTCAGCAAGGCGAGGTGGGCCAGGTGGACTAAAAGAAAGATCAAGAGCTAACCCCACCCCAACCCTTTCTGCGACCGAAGGAAGTCCCTTTAGGGGCGAGCAGGGGAGGGAGCAAGGCCGGCAGCGGAGGGAGCAAGGCCGGCTACTCTTTCTTGATCGCGTGCCCGCCAAATTCATTGCGCAGCGAGGCCAGCAGCTTGTCGGTGAACGAGTCGTCGTCGCGGGAGCGGAAGCGTTCCATCAGCGACAGGGTGATCACCGGGGCGGACACGTTGAGTTCCAGCGCCGCGTTCACCGTCCAGCGGCCCTCGCCGGAATCCACCACGTAGGGCGCGATGCCCTGCATGGTCGGGTTCTTGCTCAGCGCGTCGGTGGCCAGCTCCAGCAGCCATGAACGCACCACGCTGCCGTCGCGCCAGATGTTGCCGATCTGCGCCAGGTCCAGGCCGAATTCCTCCTTGTGCTTGAGGATCGAGAAGCCTTCGGCGTAGGCCTGCATCAGGCCGTATTCGATGCCGTTGTGGACCATCTTGGTGAAGTGGCCGGAACCGACCGGGCCGACGCGGCCCCAGCCCTTGTCCTTGCCCGGCGCCAGTGTCTCGAAGATCGGCTTCAGGCCATCGACGACCTGCTCGTCGCCGCCGACCATCATGCTGTAGCCCTCGGCCAGTCCCCACACGCCGCCGCTGGTGCCGCAGTCGACGTAGTTGACGCCCTTGTCCTTGCACTTGGCCGCGTGGCCCAGCGAATCCTTGTAGTTGGAATTGCCGCCGTCGATCATCGTGTCGCCCTTGTCCAGCAGGGCCAGCAAGGCGTCGACGGTGTCGTCGGTGATCTTGCCCGAGGGCACCATCAGCCACAGCACGCGGGGCGCGGGCAGCGCCTGCACCAGCGCCTTCAGCGACTCGGCCGCGCCGCCGCCGTGGCCTTCGAGGCCCTTGCGCGCTTCGGCGCTGGGGTCGAAGCCGGTCACCTGGTGGCCGCCCTGGATGAGTCGCTGGGCCATGTTGGCGCCCATCTTGCCGAGGCCGATCATGCCGAGTTGCATGGGAGAGTCCTTGCGTCAGTGGAGTAAGGGAAAGCAGTGTAGGCGCTGGCGGGGAAAGCCGGCGTGACCGACATCAGCGCGGCCGCGCCAGCCAGTGCTTGAGGCGCGCCACCACGCGCGCGCTCAGCCGCGTCTGGTTGTATGCCTTGGCCGCCAGCCGGATCGCCGAGGTGCGGGTGGGATAGGCGTGGATCACCTTCGCCAGCGTGCGCATGCCTACGCCGGCCACCATCGCCAGGGTGACCTGGCTGATCATGTCGCCGGCGTCGCGCGCCACGATGGTGGCGCCGAGGATGCGGTCGCTGCCATCGCGCACGTGGATCTTCACGAAGCCGCCCTGCTCGCTGTCGGTCATCGCCCGGTCGACCTGGTGCATCGGCACGGTGAAGGTCTTCACCGGGATGCCCCGCGCATTGGCCTCGCGCACGTACATGCCGACGTGGGCGATCTCCGGGTCGGTATACGTGCACCACGGCACCACCAGCTCGCTCATCTTTTCGCAGCCGCCGAGCACGGCGTTGCGGATCGCGACGCGCGCGGATTCCTCGGCGGTGTCGGTGTACTTTTCGTCGAGGCAGACGTCGCCCGCGGCGTGGATGCGCGGATTGGCGGTGCGCAGCTGGTCGTCGACCCGGATGCCGGCGACGTCGTCATACACGACGCCGGCCTTTTCCAGCGCCAGCCCCTGCACGTTGGGCAGGCGCCCCACGCCGGTCAGGATGGCGTCGACGCGGATCGTGCTGTGGTAATCGTCGCTGACCAGGTCGACCACCTTCTCGTCGCCGTCGCTGCGGACGGCGACCGCCAGGGTGTTCAGGCGCACTTCGATGCCGTCGCGGGCGAATGCGTCGGACAGCGTCTGCGCCGCGTCGCGTTCCTCGCGTTCGAGGAACAGCGGCAGCTTCTGCACGATGGTGACCCGCGAGCCCAGCCGCTGGAACGCCTGCGCCAGTTCGCAGCCGAGCGGGCCGCCGCCGATCACCAGCAGCCGCGGCGGCAGTTCGGCCAGCTCGAAGATCGTGGTGTTGGTGAGGAAGCCGGCCTGCTTCAGCCCCGGCACGTCGGGGATGTCCGGGCGCGCGCCGGTGGCGATCAGCGCCTTGTCGAACCGCAGCGGCTGGTCGTTGACGATGAGGCTGTCCGGCCCGCTGAACTGCGCGCTGCCGAAGAACACGTCCACCCCGCTGGCCGCCAGCAGGCGCACCGAGGTGGTGTTGGTGAGGTGGCTGCGGATGCGCCGCAGGCGCTCCATCACGGCGCTGAAGTCGACCCGGATATCGGCCGGCACCTCGGCGCCGTAGCGGGCGGCGTCGCGCATTTCCGCGTACACCGCGGCGGTGC
Source organism: Rhodanobacter sp. Root561 (assembly GCF_001427365.1). Classification (NCBI taxonomy): domain Bacteria; kingdom Pseudomonadati; phylum Pseudomonadota; class Gammaproteobacteria; order Lysobacterales; family Rhodanobacteraceae; genus Rhodanobacter; species Rhodanobacter sp. Root561. The sequence continues at coordinate 186,564 of NZ_LMGH01000001.1, read as the reverse complement.
GCAGCAAGGCCTTGGACGGCACGCAGCCGGTGTTGAAGCAGGTGCCGCCGATCTCGTGGCGCTCGACCAGCGCCACGCGGAGGCCCAGCGCCGCCGCCTCGCGGGCCGCGGCCAGGCCGGCGGGCCCGGCGCCGATGATCACCAGCTGGTACGGCGCGGCGGGCTCGGGGTTGTTCCACGACGCGGGGCGCACCGCGGCCAGGCGCTTGCGTTCCCACGCGTCCACCGGCGTGCTGACGCTGGCGTCGAATTTCGTACTCATGCCGCGGCCTCCGCTGTCGGCGCATCCAGCCAGCCGCCGCTGAACCCGGCCTTGCGCAAGCCGTCGACCAGCGGCTGGCAGCGGCGCAACGTACGCCAGATGCCGCCGCTGCAATGGTTCTCGATCATCATGAAGATGACGCCCTGGTCCAGCCCGTACTGGCCGGGCGACACCCACGGCCGTCCGTTGGCATCGACCAGGCTGGCGTTGAAGCTGGTGGCCAGGCGGTCGCCATCGAGGATCTCGGGGCAGCGCAGCAGCATGTTTCGCAGTGCGGACAGCGCCAGCTCCGGCGCAAACGCCACCGAGGCCAGCACCGCCGGCGGCGACAAGGTGCCGTCGTCCGGGCCGTAGGGCACGCCGCGCGCCGCATAGCCGAACAGGCGACGGCGTTCGTTGTTGACGTCGGGGCGTTCGTCGGTGGGGCCGTCGCAGGCGGACAGGCCCCAGCAGTTGCGGTCGTAACCGGCGAACTCGTGGGGGTTGAGTTCGCCGTAGCAGCGCTGCACGTTGATCGCACGCCGGGTGTTCTCGAAATAGTCGGACTGCTTTTCGCGCATGAAGCCGTCGCGGATGCCGCGCAGGTCGATCCAGGCGTGCGAGAACTGGTGCACGAACAGCGGGCCGGCATACAGGAAATCCTGGTCGTACAGGTTTTCCCACTGGTAGGTGGACTCCCACCCCGCGTAGCAATCCGGCGACACCGGATGGGTGGGCGAGCCCAGCGCCAGCGCGTACAGCACGATCGCCTCGCTGTAGCCTTCCCAGCCGTAGTGCAGGTAGCCGCACTCCGGTTTCCAGCCCTGGCGGATGGTGCCCGCGTCATCCTGCGCCCAGCGCCAGTCGACGCGGCGATACAGCGTGTCGGCCAGCGCGCGCAGTTCGGTTTCGGCGGCGTTGTCCGCCTGGAACCAGGTGGCCGCGGTCAGCATGCCGGCGATCAGCAGGGCGCTGTCGATCATCGACAGCTCCGACTGCCACACGCGCCGACCCTGGTGGATGTCGAGGAAGTGATAGTAGAAGCCCTTGTAGCCGGTGGCGGTGGGGCTGCCACTCTGGTCGCTGTCGTGGAAGAAGCGCAGCGCCAGCAGGCAGCGCTGCACCGCCTCCTCGCGATCCATCCAGCCGCGCTCGACCGCCAGCGGATACACCGACAGGGCAAAGCCGACCACGGCGATGCTCACCGGCGAGTTGTCGCGCGAGGTATCGGGCACCAGTCCGTTGCGGGGATTCATCAGCTCCACGAAATAGCCCAGCGCCGCACGCTGCAGGCGCTCCAGCAGGGCGTCGTCGGGAAGCGAGCACAGCGGCGGCATCGGTGGCATCCAGCGGGTCCCTGTAGTTCGTTGATGGCAGGACGGGCGCGCCACGCGCGCTGCATCGTCCGGCCATCGGGCAAGGCTTGGGACAACCGCACCCGGCATTCGTGCCCGGTGCCGCGGCGCGGCCATCCATCCGCCAGTCTGCGCAGGCGACTGCATGGATGGCGTGTAAGAGCGCTGCTTTCACGCGATGTTTCCCCGCCGTCGCCGTAGGCTGGGTGGAGATCGCGGCGCGCAAGGCTCGCGACGATCGCGTCAGGAGTCCACGCCCGTCATGTCTTCCGATTCCCCCGTTTCCTTCGCTGCCGATGCCGGCAGCACGGCGCTGCCGCTGCTCTCCAACGGCAAGCTGAGCAGCATGCTGGACAGCCACGGCGCCGGCTTCGTCCGCTGGCGCGGCCTGGCGGTGACGCGTTGGCGCGAGGATGCGGTGACCGATCCCTGGGGCAGCTTCCTGTTGCTGCGCGACGAGGAGGACGGCGCGGTGTGGGGCGCCACCACGCAGCCGCTGGGCGAGACGGCGACGAACCGCGCAGCCGGGTACGACGCCGGACGTCTCGTGTTCGGCCAGCGACACGGCGACATCGAGAGCTCGCTGGAAATTGCGGTGGCGCCCGATGCCGACATCGAATTGCGCCGGCTCACGGTGACTCATCACGGCGATCGAACGCGGCACCTGTCGCTGACCAGCTACGCCGAACTGGTGCTGGGCCCGATCGGCGACGACAACGCCCACCCCGCCTTTTCCAAGATGTTCGTGCAGACCGAATGGGACGACGAACGCGGGCTGCTGCTGGCGACACGCCGCCGGCGCAGCGACAGCCAGGCCCAGGTGTGGGCGTCGCAGGCGCTGCAGGTCGAGGGCGCGGCCCACATCACCACCACGCACGAAACTGATCGCGCCCGCTTCCTGGGCCGCTGCCGCACGTTGCGCAACGCGATGGCGATGCAGCCCGGGGCAAGACTTTCCGGCAACACCGGCTGCGTGCTCGATCCGGTGTTCGCTTTGCGCCACGGGTTCACCCTGGCCGCGGGCGGCAGCATCCGCCTGTTGCTGTGGACGCAACTGGCCGACACCCGCGACGGCGCCGCGGACCTGCGCGCACGCCTCGACGATGCCGACGCGGCCACGCAGTTGTTCGCCGCCGCGGCCCGGCACGCGCAGGAGGAACGCCAGCGCTTCGGTATCGACGCGACGCGTGCCCGGCAGTTTGCGCAGTGGCGACAGGCCTTGCTGGTCAGCGACGCCAGCCAGCGCGCCCATGTCGACCAGCGCGAGCGCGGCCAGGGCGGGCCGCCCACGCTGTGGGGCGCCAGCATCTCGGGCGATCGGCCGATCGCCCTGCTGTTCCTGCGCGCTCCCACGGATGTCCCGCAGCTGGACGAGTTGCTGCTGGCCCAGCGCTGGTGGCAAGCCCATCAGCTGGCGATGGACGTGGTGGTGCTCGATCAGCTGGGCGCCGACGCCGGCACGCAGCGCGACGAACTCAGCCAGCGCGTCGATCGGCAACGGCAGCACTTGAAGGAACAGGACGACGCGCCCAAGGCCGAACTGTTCTGCCTGCGCGATGACCAGATCGGCGACGCCTTGCGCGACGGCCTGCTGACCGTGGCGCGGCTGGTGCTGAACAACCCGGTCGCGGCGTCACCTTCGCCGCCGCCGGAAACCGCTTCCCGGCCTTCCCCGATCATCGCCAGCGCCGCGGCGATCGACTTCGACGACGCTGCCGCAACGCCCGAATTCGCCAACGGCCACGGCGGCTTCGTGGCGAATGGCCGCGCCTACCGGATCGAGCTGGATGCGGCACGCCCCACGCCGACGCCGTGGAGCAACGTGATCGCGAACCCGGCCTTCGGCTTCCTGGTCACCGCCGAAGGCGGCGGCTACGCGTGGTCGGGCAACAGCCAGCAGAACCCGCTGACGCCGTGGCCGAACGATCCGGTCAGCGACATGCCGCACGAAGCGATCTACCTGCGCGACGCGGACGACGGCGCGCTGTGGACGGCCACCGCGTTGCCGATCCGCGTCGATGGCGCCCGCTGCACCACGACCCACGGCAAGGGCTGGACGCGCTTCCGCAACGACGCGCACGGCATCGCGCTGGAGCTCGTCCAGTGCGTGCCGGTCGACGACACGATCAAGCTGTCGCGCCTGCGTCTGTGCAACCGCTCCGCCCGCACGCGGCGACTGGCGATCACCGGTTACGTCGAATGGGCACTGGGCCCCAACGGCAGCACGCTGGCGCCGTTCGTGGTGACCTCGCGCGACGACGACACCGGCGCGCTGTTCGCCCGCAATCGCTGGCGCGCGGATTTCGGCGAGCGCGTGGCGTTCTTCGACATGGGCGGAATGCAGCAGTCGATCAGTGGCGACCGCGCGCATTTCCTGGGTGCGCTGGGCAGCATCGCCAACCCGGCTGCGCTGCAGGACGAGGCGTCGCTGGACGGACACGTGGGCGCCGGCCTGGACCCCTGCGGCGCGCTGCAGACCTGCATCGAACTGCCGCCGGGCACGTCGCTGGAGCTGCACTTCCTGCTCGGCGAAGGTGGCGATGCCGCGGCGGCGCAGGCGCTGGTCGCGAAGTATCGCGGCATCGACATCGATGAGGTGCTGGACGAAGTCGCCGCGCGCTGGAACGGCGTGCTCGACACCGTGCAGGTAAGCACGCCGGAACGAAGCATGGATCTGCTGCTCAACGACTGGGCGTTGTACCAGGTCACCGCCTGTCGGCTGTGGGCGCGCACCGCCTACTACCAGGCCAGCGGGGCGTACGGCTTTCGCGACCAGTTGCAGGACGTGATGGCGCTGTGCGTGACGCGCCCCGACCTTGCCCGCGAACACCTGCTGCGCGCCGCCGGCCGCCAGTTTGCCGAAGGCGACGTGCAACACTGGTGGCTGCCGCCGAAGGGCCAGGGCATTCGCACCAAGATCCGCGACGACCGCGTCTGGCTGGGCTACGTCACGATGCACTACGTCGAGGTCAGCGGCGACCGCGCGGTGCTCGACGAGGTGCTGCCCTTCCTCAGCGGCCAGGCCATTCCCGACGACGCCACCGACGCGTTCTTCCAGCCCGGCGTATCGGACGAAACCGCTACCGTGTACGAGCACTGCGCGCGGGCGATCGACACCAGCCTTACCCGTGGCGCGCACGGCCTGCCGCTGATCGGCACCGGTGACTGGAACGACGGCATGAACGCGGTGGGTGCCCAGGGCCGCGGCGAGAGCAGCTGGCTGGGCTGGTTCCTGCTGGCCACGATCGCGCAGCTGGCGCCGGTCGCCGAACAACGCGGGGAGCACGAACGCGCGCGGCGCTGGCGCGACCACGCCGCGACGCTGCGCCAGGCGCTGGAGCAGGCGTGGGACGGCGCGTGGTATCGCCGCGGCTACTACGACGACGGCGCGCCGCTGGGTTCGGCGCAGGACGCGCAATGCCAGATCGACACCATCGCGCAGTCCTGGAGCGTGCTGGCCGGCGCCGACAACCATGCGCACGCGGCCCAGGCGATGGCCTCGGTCGACCGCCTGCTGGTCGATCATCCCCATCAACTCGCGCGGCTGTTCACGCCGCCCTTCGACCAGGACGGCAAGGAAGACCCCGGCTACATCAAGGGCTATCCGCCCGGCGTGCGCGAGAACGGCGGGCAGTACACGCACGGCGCGACGTGGTCGGTGTTCGCCTGGGCCGGGCTGGGCGACGGCGACCGCGCGGGCGACCAGTTCAGGCTGCTCAATCCGATCAACCACGGCAGCAGCGCCGAAGCCATCGCCCGCTACAAGGTCGAACCGTACGTGGTCTGCGCGGACGTCTATTCGGTGACGCCCCACATCGGCCGCGGCGGCTGGACCTGGTACACCGGTTCGGCGGCATGGCTGTATCGGGCAGGCCTGGAGGCGGTGCTGGGCTTCCACCTGCGCGGCGACCGGCTGCGCATCGCGCCGTGCATCCCGAAGGCCTGGGACGGCTTCCGCATCAGCTACCGTCATCGCGGCACGATCCATGAGATCGAAGTGCGCAACCCGGAGCATGTCTGTCGCGGCGTGCTGCAGGTTGAAATGGACGGCCAAACGCTGGACGCGGCCGAGCCCATTGCGCTGGCGACCGACGGCACGGTGCATCGGCTGTGCATCACCCTGGGACGGGTGGCCGCGTAGGAGCCGGCACCGGGCGAGCGGGCCCGTTCGGGATTCGGCTCAGCGCCGCCGCGTACGCGAAGCCCCCAGTTTGCGGGTCAGCGTATTGCGGCCCACGCCCAGCGCCTGCGCCGCGTTCTGCCGATGGCCTTCGTGCGCCTGCAGCGCGGCCTGCAGCAGGATCTGGTCGAGCGCCTCGCGGGCGCGGGCGTGGATGTCCGCCTCGCCGTCGGCCAGCGCCTGCGTGGCCCACTCGCGCAGCGCGTCGGTCCATTCGCCGCCGCGGCTGCCGCCTTCCGTCGTGCCCAGGTCGGCCGGCAGGATTTCGCTGCCCGGCGCGATCACCGCCAGCCGGCGGCACAGGTTTTCCAGCTCGCGCACGTTGCCCGGGTAGTCGCGCTGGGCGACCTGTTTCAGGGCCGCCTTCGAGAAGCGCTTCGGCGGCAGCTTCAACTCCTGCGCGGTGGCCGCCAGGAAGTGCTGGGCCAGCAGCGCGATGTCGCCGCGACGGGTGCGCAGCGACGGCAGCTCGATGCGCACCACGTCGAGCCGGTGCATCAGGTCGGCGCGGAACGCACCGGCGGCGACACGCGCCGCGAGATCCTGGTGGGTGGCCGCGACGATGCGCACGTTGCAGCGGATCAGCTCGCGCCCGCCGACGCGGTAGAACTCGCCGCCGGCCAGCACGCGCAGGAGCCGGGTTTGCAGGACCAGCGGCATGTCGCCGATCTCGTCGAGAAACAGCGTGCCGCCCTCGGCCTGCTCGAAGCGGCCGGCGACGCGGCGGGTGGCGCCGGTGAATGCGCCGGCCTCGTGGCCGAACAATTCGCTCTCCAGCAGCTCGCTGGGAATCGCCGCGGTGTTCAACGCCACGAAGGCCTGGTCGCGGCGCGCGCTTTCCTCGTGCAGCGCGCGGGCCACCAGTTCCTTGCCGGTGCCGGTCTCGCCGGTGACCAGCACGTTGAGGTCGCTGGCGGCGACGCGGCCGATCAGCCGGAACACCTCGCGCATCGGCGCGCTTTCGCCCAGCAGCGCATGACCGGGCGCAAGCGTGTGGGCGGCGGCCGCGGTGGGCGCCGCCACGCTGGCCAGCGCGCGCTGCACCGAGGCCACCGCGTGATCGAGGTCGAACGGCTTGGCCAGGTAGTCGACCGCACCGGCGCGATACGCCGCCGCCGTGGTGGCCACGTCGGTGTACGCGCTCATCACGATCACCGGACCGATGCCCTGCGCCTGCAGTTCGCCGAGCAGGCTCAGGCCATCCTCGCCCGGCATGCGCACGTCGGTGAGCAGCAGCGCGGGACGTGCCGTCTGCAGCGCCGCGCGTACCGCGGCCACCTCGCCGAACTCGCGCACCGCCAGGCCCGCGTCGCGCAAGGCCTCGGCCAGCACGAAGCGCACGCCGCGGTCGTCGTCGAGGATCCAGATGTCTTTTGTCATGGCTTTACTCCGCCGCGGCTTTGCTCCTCCCCCTGCGTGCAGGGGGAGGTTGGGAGGGGGTTGCTCGGGCGGGCGGGGAAGATCAAGAGCTGACCCCACCCCAACCCTCCCCTGCTACGCAGGGGAGGGAGCGGAACGCGTGCGTCAGCCGTGCAGCGAGTCCGCTGTGCTCCTCCCCCTGCCCGGCAGGGGGAGGTTGGGAGGGGGTTGCTCGGGCGGGCGGGAAAGATCAAGGGCTGACCCCACCCCAACCCTCCCCTGCTGCGCAGGGGAGGGAGCGGAGCGCGTGCGCGAGGATCAGTCATGGGTGCGCTCCAGCGGCAGGTACAGCGAGAACACGGTGTGGCCCGGGCGGCTGGCGCAGCGCAGTTCGCCGCCGTGTTCGTGGGCGATCTCGCGCGACAGCGCCAGGCCCAGGCCGGTGCCGTCGGCGCGGCCGGAGACCAGCGGCTGGAACAGGGTGTCGCGCAGCGCGGTCGGCACGCCGGCGCCGTCGTCGATCACGTCCACGCGCAAGGCCATGCGCAGCATCCGCTCGCCCACGCGCAGGCCGTGTTCGATCCGCGTGCGCAGGGTCAGCGTCTGCGCGCCGGCTTCCATCGCGTTGCGGGCCAGGTTCAACAGCAGCTGCTGCAGGCGATCGGCGTCGCCCAGCAGGTCGGGCACGCTGGGGTCGTAGTCGTGACACAGCCGGGGCGGCGCGGGTTCCGCCTGCAGCAGGTCGCACAGGCGTTCCAGCAAGCGATGGATGTTGACCGGGCCGAGCTGGGGCGCGCCGTCGTGATGCAGCAGTCGATTGGCCAGCACGCCGAGTCGGTCGGCCTCGTCGATGATCAGCCCGGCCAGCGCACGCAGGTCGTCGCTGTCGACCCGGCGCTGCAGCAGCTGCGCCGCACCGCGCAGGCCGGCCAGCGGATTCTTCACCTCGTGGGCGAAACCACGCAGGGTCGCCGACAGCGGCGAACTGCTCGCCGGGGGGTCGGCCAGCGCATGCACTTCCAGCAGCAGGCCGTCGTCGAACGGCTGCAGGGCGATGTCCGCCCGGATCTCGCGCCCGTTGGTCGCGGTCAGCGGCACGCCGCGGCACTGCGTCGGCCGCTGCTCGGCCAGCACCCTGGCTGCCTGCGCCAGGGCTTCCGGCGCCTCACCAAGCAGCACGTCGAGCGGCTGCCCCAGCGGACTGCGCAAGCCCAGCTCCAGCCATTCGGTCAGCGCCGGATTGACCCAGCGCAGGCGCAGCTCCGGATCGACCAGCACCAGCCCGGTCGCCATCTGCTCCGCCCACGTTCGCCACACCAGTTCGTTCATTGCACCATCATGGACAATGTTCCTCTTTGGTGCAATGCCATTGATCAGGGCGTGCCGCCCTCACCTGCGAAGGATCACCGTGGAGTAGCTTTCAACGATCGACCAAGGAACCCGGGCCATGAACGAGAAACCGACGACACCTGCCACCGAATCCCTGCCCGGCAACCTGCAGGATCTGCTGCCGCAACTGGAAGCGCTGTACACCGACATTCACGCGCATCCCGAACTCTCGATGCAGGAGACCCGCACCGCGGGTCTGGCCGCCGAGCAGTTGCGCAAGGCCGGTTATGAAGTGACCACCGGCGTCGGCAAGACCGGCGTGGTCGGCTTGCTGCGCAACGGCGACGGACCGGTAGTGATGCTGCGCGCGGACATGGATGCGCTGCCGGTCGAGGAAGCGACCGGTGCAGCGTACGCCAGCAGGCTCACGGCTACGGACCACGAAGGCAACACCGTGCCGGTGATGCACGCCTGCGGCCACGACATGCATGTCGCCTGGCTGGTCGGCGCCACCACCTTGATGGCACAGACGCGGGACACGTGGCGCGGCACCTTGATGGCGGTGTTCCAGCCCGCGGAAGAGACCGCCGAAGGCGCCCAGGCGATGATCGACGACGGCCTGTTCCAGCGCTTTCCCAAACCCGCCGTGGTGCTCGGCCAGCACGTGATGGTCGGCCCGGCCGGCGCGATCGGCGGGCGCAAGGGGGTGATCACCTCGGCCGCCGACAGCCTGCAGATCCGCCTGTTCGGCCGCGGCGCGCACGGCTCGATGCCGCAGGCCAGCATCGATCCGGTGGTGATGGCGGCGGCCACCGTGCTGCGCCTGCAGACCATCGTGGCGCGCGAGCTCTCGCCGACCGAGGCGGCGGTGCTCACCATCGGTTCGCTGCAGGCCGGCACCAAGGAAAACGTGATCCCCGACGAGGCGGTGATCAAGCTCAACGTGCGCACCTTCGACGAAGGCGTGCGCACGCGCGTGCTCGCCGCGATCACCCGCATCGTCAACGCCGAGGCGGCTGCGTCGGGCGCGCCGCGCCCACCGGAGATCACCCCGCTCGACAATTATTCGCTGGTGAGCAACGACGAGGCAGCGACCACCACGGTGGCCGAGGCTTTCCGCCGCCATTTTGGCGCCGAACGCGTCCACCAGACCGGCCCGACCTCGGCCAGCGAGGACTTCGGTTCGTTCGGCGCCGAATGGGGCGTGCCGTCGGTGTTCTGGTTCGTCGGCGGCACCGATCCGGAAATCTACGCGAAGGCGAAGGCGGAAAATCGCCTCAACGAGATCCCCACCAACCACAACCCCCGCTTCCTGCCGGTGCTGCATCCAACCCTGGAAACCGGCGTGCAGACGCTGATGGTGGCCGCGCGGGCGTGGCTGGCGAACGGCGCCGGCGACTGATCCCCTCGGCGGACGACTCAGCCGAACTGCACGCTCAGCATCGAGATCGAGCCGCCATCCATGCCTTCGACCGGAAAGCTCACCGCATCGCTTTCGTCGCTGGCGCCGAGCACGTACAGCAACGGCAGGTAATGGTCCGGCGTGGGGATCGACAGTTCGGCATCGCGGCCCAGCGCGGGGTAATCCACCAGCGCGTGATGGTCGCCCTGCAGCATCAGCTCGCGCGCCTTCGCCTCGAAGCGCAGCGCCCAGTCGAACGGCTCGGCCGGATGCCGGCCCCACGCATAGGCGTGCAGGTTGTGCACCACGTCGCCACTGCCGATCAGCAGGATGCCTTCGTCGCGCAGCGGCCGCAGCAATCGGCCCAGGCCGTAGTGGAACGCCGGCGGCTGCGACTCGTCGATGGACAGCTGCACCACCGGCACGTCGGCGTCGGGATAGACGTGGCGCAGCACCGACCAGGTGCCGTGGTCCAGCCCCCATGAGCGGTCCTCCTCCACGTCCAGCGGCTGCAGCAGTTCGCGCACGCGATGCACCAGGTCGAGGTCGCCCGGCGCCGGATATTGCACCTCGAACAGCTCGCGCGGGAAGCCGCCGAAATCGTGGATCGTGCGCGGCCTGGCCATCGCGGTGAGCAAGGTGGCCGGCAAGTACCAGTGCGCCGACACCGACAGCACCGCGCGCGGGCGCGGCAGGCGCTGGCCGATCGCGGCCCAGCCGCGGCTCCAGTCGTTCTCGTGCAGCGCGTTCATCGGATTGCCGTGGCCGAAGAAGATGGTCGGCATCCGGGGCGAACTATTCCGGTCTGGCATTGCGGCGTCCATCTGTGTCCGTCATCCACGCATTGCTTACATTGGCGGCGTTAGTCTCGCGTGATCATCGACGCGGCGCCATCGGCAAACCGCGCATGGCCGGCACAGGAAAACCATCATGAACATCGTCTTGCTTGGCGTCAGCGGACGCGTCGGCTCGCGCCTGCTGACCGAACTGCTGCGCCGTGGCCATCGCGTCACCGGCATCGCCCGCGACACCGGCAAGCTGGCCGGCCAGCCGGGTCTGGTGTTGAAGAACGCCGACGCCGGCCAGCCCGCGCAACTGGCGCCGCTGCTGGCCGGCCACGACGCGGTGATCAGTGCGCTGAAGTTCGCCAGCACCGACGCTGCCGCGTTGCTCGCCACGGTAAAACAGGCCGGGGTCATGCGGCTGCTGGTAGTCGGCGGCGCCGCCACGCTGGAGGTGGCGCCGGGCCACATGCTGCTCGACGCGCCCGGTTTTCCCGCGGCCTATCGGCCGGAGGCCGAAGGCGGCCGCCGCTTCCTCGATGCCTTGCGCGGCGAGCACGAACTGGACTGGGCCTTCCTGTCGCCGTCGGCCGAGTTCGCCCCCGGCGAGCGCACCGGCAGGTTCCGCCTCGGCACCGACCAGTTGCTCAGCGATGCGAACGGCAAAAGCTGGATCTCGATGGAGGACTATGCGATCGCCCTCGTCGATGAACTGGAAACCCCGAAGCACTCGCGGCGACGCTTCACGGTGGGCTACTGACCGCTGGACTCCGGCGTCACGAGGCTCGGTCGGCCAGTCGCGGGCAGCCGCATCGTTCCCAAAAAAAACGGGCGCCGCAGCGCCCGCTTTTTTCGACACTCGCCAGCCTCGCTCAGAGCGAGTAGTACATCTGGAATTCCAGCGGATGGGTGCTGGCGCGGTATTTGGTGACTTCCTTCATCTTCACCTCGATGTAGGCGTCGATGAAGTCGTCGGTGAACACGCCGCCGGCTTTCAGGAACTCGCGGTCCTTGTCCAGCGCTTCCAGCGCGGCGTCGAGGCTGGAGCAGACCTGCGGGATGTTCTTCTCCTCTTCCGGCGGCAGGTCGTAGAGGTCCTTGTCGGCCGGCGCGCCCGGGTCGATCTTGTTGATGATGCCGTCCAGGCCGGCCATCATCAGCGCGGTGAACACCAGGTAGCCGGAGTTCATCGGATCGGGGAAACGCACCTCGATGCGGCGGCCCTTGGGGCTGGCCACGTACGGGATGCGGCAGCTCGCGGAACGATTGCGCGCCGAGTAGGCCAGCATCACCGGCGCCTCGAAGCCCGGCACCAGGCGCTTGTAGCTGTTGGTGGTGGAGTTGGCGAACGCGTTGATCGCGCGGGCGTGCTTGAAGATGCCGCCGATGTACCACAGCGCCGTCTGCGACAGCCCGCCGTACAGGTCGCCCGCGAACAGGTTCTCGCCGTTCTTGGCCAGCGACTGGTGCACGTGCATGCCGCTGCCGTTGTCGCCGACAAGCGGCTTGGGCATGAAGGTGACGGTCTTGCCGTTCTGGTGCGCCACGTTCTTGATGACGTACTTCATCGTCATCAGCTCGTCGGCCTTCTTTACCAGCGTGTTGAACTTCACGCCGATCTCGCACTGGCCCGCGTTCGCCACTTCGTGGTGATGCACTTCGACCACCTGGCCGAGCGATTCGAGCACCTTGCACATGTCCGCGCGCAGGTCGCCCAGCGAGTCGACCGGGCTGACCGGGAAGTAGCCGCCCTTCACGCCCGGACGGTGGCCGGTGTTGTTGCCGTCGTACTTGTAGCGCGACGACCACGCCGCTTCTTCCGAACCGATCTCGTAGAACACGCGACCCGGGTCGTTCTGCCAGCGCACGGAGTCGAAGATGAAGAACTCGGGCTCGGGGCCGAAGAACGCGGTGTCGGCGATGCCGGTGGATTTCAGGAACGCCTCGCCGCGCTTGGCGATCGAGCGCGGGTCGCGGCCGTAGGCCTGCATGGTCGACGGCTCCAGCACGTCGCAATGCAGGATCAACTGCACGTGCGCGCTGAACGGATCGAGATGGGCGGTGTCAGGATCGGGCAGCAGCACCATGTCCGATTCGTTGATGCCCTTCCAGCCGGTGATCGAGGAGCCGTCGAACATCTTGCCGTCTTCGAAGGTCGACTCGTCGATCGCGTGGGCCGGGAAGGTGACGTGGTGGTGCACGCCGAGCATGTCGGCGAAACGGAAGTCGACGAACTCGACCTCGTGTTCCTGGATCAGGTCGAGCACTTTGTTGGCGGACATGGAACAACCTCGGCGATGGATGATGGACGGATTTGAGCAAGCACCGTGCCAATGGCCGGAATCCTTGCGGGACAAGGCCTGGCGGGCGTCCCTGGTATTCCGGGCACACCCGGATGCAGCGTATTGGTGCAACGGCTTTGGGCTGTTGCACCAATACTGACACTCATCCGGGCCGGCCGGCCAGCTCAGACATCGTAGGCGCTTTCGCCGTGGGTGGTGATGTCCAGCCCCTCGCGCTCGGCATCGCCGGGGACGCGCAGGCCAAACACGGCCTTGACCGCGAACCAGGCCAGTATCGAGACCAGCCCGCTCCACGCCACGGTGATGCCCACGCCCAGCGCCTGCACGCCGAGCTGGTGGGCGATCGAAAAGCCTGCTGCACCGGTGCCGCCCAGCGCCGGTGCGGTGAACACGCCGGTCAGCAGCGCGCCCACGATGCCGCCGATGCCGTGTACGCCGAACACATCCAGCGCGTCATCCGCCCGCAACAGGCGCTTCAGGCCGGTGACGCCCCACACGCAGCAGACACTGGCCAGCGCCCCGATCACGATCGCACCCATCGGACCCACCGTGCCGCAGGCCGGGGTGATGCCGACCAGGCCGGCCACCGCGCCGGAGGCGCCGCCGACCATCGAGGCGTGGCCGCGCATGATCGCCTCCACCGCCAGCCACGCCAGCACCGCCGCCGCCGCGGCCAGCAAGGTGTTGATGAAGGCCAGCGCCGCGCCCGCGTTCGCTTCCAGGTTGGAACCGGCGTTGAAGCCGAACCAGCCCACCCACAGCAGCGCCGCGCCGATCATGGTGAAGGTCACGTTGTGCGGCTTCATCGGCTCGCGGCCAAAACCCAGTCGCGGACCGACCAGGTAGGCGCCGACCAGACCGGCCACGCCCGCGTTGATGTGCACCACCGTGCCGCCGGCAAAATCCAGCGCGCCCTTCGCAAACAGGTAGCCGTCCGGTCCGTACCAGACCATGTGCGCGATCGGCAGGTAGGCGAAGGTGAACCAGATCGCCGCGAACAGCAGTACCGCGCGAAAACGCATGCGCTCGGCGAACGAACCCACGATCAGCGCACCGGTGATGCCCGCGAAGGTGGCCTGGAACGCCACGAACACGTATTCCGGCAACGCCACGCCCGCGCTGAAGGTGGCGGCCAGCGTGTCCTTCGTGACGCCGTGCAGGAACAGCTTGTCGAAGTTGCCGATCAGCGCGCCGCCGCCGCTGAACGCGAGGCTGTAGCCGTAGGCCACCCACAACAGCAGCAGCAGCGAGAACACTGTCATCACCTGCATCAGCACCGACAGCACGTTCTTCGAACGCACCAGGCCGCCGTAGAACAGCGCCAGCCCCGGCACGGTCATCAGCAGGACCAGCAAGGTGGAGGTGAGCATCCACGCCACGTCGCCCTTGTCGACCACCGGCACGGCGGCCTCGGCATGCAGCATCGGGGCGAGCAGGGCCAGCACCAGGCCCGCGGCGAGGGCGCGGGGGAACTTGATTTCTTTCATGGAAAACCTCACGCGGTGCGGGTCAGAGGGCATCGGCGTCGAGCTCGCCGGTGCGGATGCGGATCACCTGGTCGACGCCGGTGACGAAGACCTTGCCGTCGCCGACGTTGCCGGTGCGCGCGGCCTGCTGGATCTCCTCCAGCACGGCGTCGAGCAGTTCGTCGGGCACCACCACCTCGACCTTGAGCTTGGGCAGGAAATCGACGACGTACTCGGCGCCCCGATACAGCTCGGTGTGACCCTTCTGGCGGCCGAAGCCGCGGACCTCGGTCACCGTGATGCCCGACACGCCAGCGCGCGCCAGCGCATCGCGGACCTCGTCGAGCTTGTACGGGCGGATGATGCTGGTGATCAGTTTCATGGACAGCTCCGGGTGGCGGGATTCAGAACGACCGGGCCAGGCTCAGCACCGTGGTGGCGCGGCCCAGGTAGTGGCCGCGTGCGTTGGTGTAGACGGAGCGGCGTGCATTGGTGTCGTAGTAGCCCAACGCCAGCGACCAGTGGCCGGCGAAGTTGCGCGTCACGCCCAGCTTCCAGTCGCTGTACGAGGCGCCGGGCACGTTCTGCACCTGCTGGTGGCCGGCATGCGCGTTGAGCTGCCAGCCCGGCGCGAACTCCTGGTTCCACGACAGGTCCACGTAGCCGCTGTGCTCGCTGTCGGCATAGCCGAACAGGTTGGTGAGTGCGTGGGAGTACTTCAGCGACAGGCTTTTCCAGGCGAGCGCGGCGTACAGCTCGCTGGTGTTCGGCAGGGTGTAGCCCGCCGGGTAGCTGCCCGGGTACTGGTAGCGGTACGCACCGAGGTCGACGCTCCAGTCACCGCCGAGGTTGCCGCGCCAGCCGCCGTAGAGATCCAGCTCCACGCTGCTGGACACCGGCGCGGCCGTGGTCGAGCCATCGGACAGCCAGCTCACATTGCTGCCCCAGCCACCGACGTACCAGCCACTGGCGTGATCGAACTCCGCGCCCGCCTGCAGCGCAGGCTTGCGGTCGGTCTGCGAGATACCGCGGAACAGGTAGTCGCTGACCACGCCGGCATTGCCGACCCACTGGCTGGCCGGCGCCTCGCCGGCCGCTGCCGGCGCCATGGCCGACGCCATGCACGACGAGGCGAAGAACCGCACTGCCATTCCGTATCGCCTCATGAACTCGTCCCCTTGCGCTGGTGGCTTGCGGCGAATGGACGTCCAGACGTCCATCCATCTTCATCGGGTCGCGCCGCGCATGACCCTCAAGCCGCTTCAGCAAGCCGCGTGCCAGCGGGCGCAGGCCTTGCTGCAGCCCGATCCCGGCTGCAGCCGAGCCCTCCGCCATAAGGCATTCGCACCAGTCGCACGCGCGGTCCCGAGGGCTTTGCACCGTTCCAGTGCGCTGCGCGTTCGATGCCGACGCCCCCTGGCCGCGCGCCACCGCGGGGGCAAAACCCGTAAGCTATGGCGCCTGCTGCCGGCCGGCACACTCCATCCACGCAACGGACTTACCCGTGATCGATCTGCTCCACGTCATCCTGCTCGGCATCATCGAAGGCATCACCGAGTTCCTGCCGATCTCCTCGACCGGCCACCTGCTGATCGCGGAGAAGTTCGGGCTGGGCGCCCGCTCGGACCTGTTCAACATCGGCATCCAGGCCGGCGCGATCCTGGCGGTCACGCTGATTTACTGGAAGCGGATCTGGCAGCTGCTGACGCAGTGGCGCGATCCGCTCAACCGCGACTACCTGCTGAAGCTGGCCGTCGCCTTCGCGATCACCGCCGTGCTCGGCTTCATCGCGGTGAAGCTGGGTTTCAAGCTGCCGGAGAAGGTGACCCCGATCGCCTGGGCGCTGGTGGTCGGCGGCCTGTGGATGATCGCCGCCGAACGGCTGGCCGCGCGCCAGCCCGAACGCAGCGAGGTGACCTGGCGCGTGGCGATCCTGGTCGGCATCGCGCAGATGATCGCCGGCATCTTCCCCGGCACCTCGCGTTCGGCGGCGACGATCTTCGCGGCGATGCTGTTCGGCACCAGCAACCGCGCCGCGGCCACCGAGTTCGCCTTCCTGGTCGGCATTCCCACCATGTACGCGGCCACCGGCTACGAACTGCTGAAGGTGGTCAAGGACGGCGGCGCGGTGCACGAGGACTGGACCGCCCTGCTGGTCGGCTTCGTGGTCTCGGCCATCGTCGCGTTCATCGCGGTGAAGTGGCTGCTCGGCTATATCCGCAGCCACACCTTCACCCCGTTCGCGATCTACCGCATCGCGTTCGGCGTGGCGCTGTTGTTGCTGGTGCCGGCCGGCGCCTGAGCGGGCTCGGAGCCTGTGAAGAAAACCACTTCCTGTGGTTTTCTTCCATCGCACGTCCGGTACATGCCCGGACGTGCTCACGCGAATCAGGCACTCGTGCCCGATCCGCGTCCGACCATTCTTGGTCGGGCTTCGAGGTTGAAAAGTTCACAACCTCTCAGCGCAGCTCACCCACGGCGGCCAGCAGTTTGTCGGCGCGCCTGCGTTGCGGGCTGCCGGCCGGTTCGTCCTTGATCAAGGGCAGCGCCTGCTGCAGTTTGCCGTGGGCACCGGTGCGGTCTTTCAGGGCGAGGTTCACCTCGGCACAGCTGAGCAGGACATCGAGGTATACCGCGGGCGAGGGCGCGGTCTGCCGGTAGATGTCGATGGCCTGATCGCAGCGGGTGGTGGCCTCGGCGTGGGCTTCGGCACCCGGCGCATGGGCCAGCACGCTGGCCAGTCGCTGGTTGCGGTCGGCGACCAGCGCATGGATGGATGGATACGTCTTGCCGGTCAGCGTCAGCGAACGACGCGCCAGGCTGATCGCCTCGGCGTGCTTGTCGCGCGCATCCAGGGTCTCGACCAGCGCATCCAGCAGCAGCACGTTCTGGTAGGCGTCCGCACCCATGATCTGCTGCAACCGGCTCAGCGCATCACGTTGTACCTGCTCGGCCTGCTCCAGCCGGCCCGACCGGCGCAGCGCGCGACCCCACAGCGCGGCGCCGTACCAGGTCAGCCCGCTGTTCTCGCCCAGGCTTTCGCGGCGCAGCAGGAAGGATTGATGCAGGTCGCGCTCCGCTTCGGCCAGCCGATCCATTTGCAGATACATCTGCCCGCGACTGGCCAGCAGTTGCGCATGCTCCGCCGTCGCCGTGGGCAGCAGGGCGGCTTCGGCCTCTTTGAACAAGGCCTCCGCCCGCGGCAGATGGTTTTGCATGCGGTGCATGTTGGCCTGCGTATTCAGCAGCCTGGACAACTGCTGGCTGCGCCCGGGGAAGTAGCGGCGGGTCAGCGCGATGGCGCGATCGTAGACGGCGTCGGCCCGGTCGGGCGCCGTGCGGCGCAGGATGTCGGCCAGCATGTTCAGTGGCCGGATCAGCTGCGCCGAATCGGTGCCGACGGATGTTTCCAGCCGCTGCACGGCGTCGCGCATGACCGTTTCGGCCTCCGCATCGCGCCGCAATTGCTCCAGCGCCTGGCCGACGCGGTAGAGCGCCAACACAGTCAGCGGATCGTTGCGGCCCAGCTTCTGCTCCAGCACCTGCTGCGCTTCACGCTGCATCTGCAGCCCGTCCGCGCGCCGCTTGCGGGTGATCAGCACCAGGCCCTTGCTGATCTTGAGCCGGGCCGCCTCCACCGACTGGCTCTGGCCCAGGCGATCGAGCATCGCCAGTGCCTGGTTGGTGGTGGCCAGCACGTCGTCGTTGCGACCTTCGAGCTGGTAGGCGAAGGCCAGCTTGCGCAGGGTTGCGGCGATCAGCACGTGGTCGCCGCGATAGCGCTGCTGCCGCTGCGCCAGCGCGCGCTGCAAGGTGGCGCGACCACCTTCGAGATCGCCCAGGTTGAGCTGGATCTCGCCAAAATCATCCAGCAGTTCGGCGTGCAGATCCGGATCGCCGGCCAGTTGCTGGTCGGCCCTGGCCACGCCCACCGCGATCAATTGCGCGGGCGTGCGCGGGTCGTTGTCCGGCCGCAACAGCGGGTCGTTTTCGCGGAAGGCGGTCAACACCAGATCCTTCACCCGCTCGGCACGCCACGCCTGGTGCTGCGCCTTGTTCGCCTGCCACAACGCCGCGCCGAGACCCGCCAGCAGCACGGCAAATATCACGCAAGTCGCGGCCAGACCGAGCCGGTGCCGCCACAGCCAGCGGCGCAGGGCATAACCGGCGGCGCCGCGACGGGCCTCCACCGGATGGTGCCGGCGCCAGCGCTGCAAGTCCTCGCGCAAGGCGTCCACGGTGGGGTAGCGGTTGCACGGCGACTTGCGCATGCAACGCAGGACGATCGCGTCGAGGTCGCCGCGCAACGACTTCAGCTCCGCCGCCGTGCGTTTGCCGCCGATGGCGCGGCTGGGTGGCGGCGGTTCCTCGCGCAGCAGGCGGTCGACCACCAGCGAGATCGGCGTGCTGCCGGACGCCCACGGCCGCTGTCCGCACAGCAATTCGTACAGCAGCACGCCCAGTGTGTAGATGTCGACCGCGGTGGTCGCCGCGCCGCCTTCGAGCTGCTCGGGCGCGGCGTGGTCCGGGGTCAGCGGCGCGGTGCGGGTGAGGTGCGCGTCGTCGCCGTGATCGAGCAGCTTGGCGATGCCGAAATCCAGCAGCTTGGCCTGGCCCTCGCTGGTGACCAGGATGTTCGATGGCTTCAGGTCGCGATGCACCACCAGGTGCGCATGGGCATAGGCCACCGCCGAGCAGACCTGCTCGAACAGTGCCACCCGTCCGGCCAGATCCAGCGCATGCGTGCGGCAATATTCGGTGAGGTTTTCGCCCTCGACATACTCCATCGCCATCCAGGCGCGACCGTCGGCGCTGATGCCGCCGCCGAGCAGGCGCGCGATGTGCGGATGATCCAGCTGGGCCAGGATGTTGCGTTCGGCATCGAAGCGTTCGGCATGGTCGATCGCGTCCACGCGCAGGCGCTTGATCGCGGCGGTCTGCGCAAAACCACCTTCGACCCGCTCGGCCAGGTAAACCTCGCCCATGCCGCCACGGCCGAGCAGGCGCACGATGCGCCACGCATCCAGCTGTTCGTCCGCATGCAGCGGCGCGGGCGGGTCGGCGACCGGGGATGCATCCAGGTTCAGTGGCCGGTCCAGGCAGGACTCGCCTTCGGCGGCGCGCAACAGCGATTCCAGCTCGGCGCGCAAGGCCGGCGCGCCGGCGCAGTGACGATCGAGAAACGCCGGCCGCCGCGTCGGCGACAACGCCAGCACGTCGGGGAACAGCGTTTCGATGCGTTCCCACAGCAGCTTGTTCGATTGCGGATCCACGCCACTCCCCCTGCCGCGCTGCCTGCCGTCGATGTTCGATCCGTCGATATCGCAATCGCCGTGCAGCGGCAAAAACCGCCATCGGCGGAAGTCCGGCAAATCCCCTCGACATGCCAAACCAGCTCGTTTGTCGCACAATGGCTGCGGTTTGTCAGTACGGTCAGCCACTTGGCCGGGTTTCGACGGAACCAGCGCGCTTCGCTTCGAACGACAGGTGCCGTACATGGATGAGTCATCCGCGATCGTGGAAAGCAGGCCAGATACGCTTGATGCAAGACGCACGCCGGCGATGCTCGAAGCGGTCGGCGAGTTGATCCCGCTGCTGTACGAGGAACTGCGCCGCAGCGCTCACCGCGAACGCCGCCGGCTGTCCGGCGGCGACACCCTGGCCACCACCGCGCTGGTCAGCGAACTTTACCTGCGCCTGGCCAGCTCGCCCGGCTTCAGCACCCGCGGCCACTTCCTGGCGGTGGCCGCGATCGCGATGCGGCGCATCCTGGTCGAACGGGTGCGCGCGCAGATGCGGCTCAAGCGCGGCGGCGACCTGCAACGGGTGCCGTTGACCGACGAACACGACGTCGCCATCGCCAACGAAGAACAAGTGCTGGCCGTCAACGACGCGCTGCAGGATCTGGCCCAACGCTCGCCGCGGCTGGCCGAGATCGTCGAATGCCGTTTCTTCGCCGGCTACAGCGAACAGGAAACCGCCGAGGCGCTTAACCTGTCCGAGCGCACCGTGCAACGCGACTGGGCCACCGCCCGCGCCTGGCTGCAGCGCGAACTGGGCTGAGCACGGCCGGCGAAACCGCGTAGCGATTTTGCCACGCCCGCGTCGATTACCTCACCTCGTCGCACCACCTCACCCTCGTCATGCCGGCCTTCGCCGACATGACGGATATCGGGTGCGCCGGACCGAGTCGCTAATTAGAACCTTCAGTTTTCCTGACCCGGATTGAATTCATTTCCGAGAGTTTTGCGCTCTCGCGGGAATGACGCCGTGGAGAATCTTTCGATTCCTCCGCCGTTTCGAAAGAACGATGGCGGGTTTCCCGCGCCGATGGCGATTACCTCCATGAAGCCACGCCCGGGGGGGGCGAGCGCATCCAACTCAAGGGGGATTCCATGAAGAGCCACAAAATTCGCCACAGCCGCGCACTGCGGCGCCGTCCATTGGTACTGAGCTTGCTGCTGTTGCTGAGCACACCATTGGGCGCACTTGCCGCCGATGCGGCATGCGTCAATCCGGATGGCAGCCCGATTTTCCCGGTCCCAAACACCGACCAGGGTCAGGAGCACGGCTCCAGCAACGCAACGTGTTCGCCCAACGCAAGCGGGTACGGTTTCAGCAACAGTGCCAGCGGCGAGGGCGCCAACGCCTTTGGCTACAGCAACAAATCAGCGCACTGGTACGCCAGCGCCTTTGGCAGCTACAACTGGGCCCTCGCCAAGTTCAGCAGTGCCTTTGGCTACGACAACCGGGCGAGGGGCGAATACAGCAATGCGTTCGGCAGCAACAACTCGGCGAACGGCAACAACAGCAGCGCCGTCGGCAACGGCAACCAGGCTACCGGTGTGTTTGGCAACGCCTTCGGCAGCATCAACACCGCCACCGATCCTTACAGCAGTGCGGTCGGCTACAAGAACACCGCAAGCATGAGTGGCAACGCCTTCGGTTCCGAGAACGTCGCCAGCGGTTTGCGCAGCAGCGTCTTTGGCAATCTGAATACCGCCTCGAACGAACGCAGCAACGCAATCGGCTACTTCAACCTGGCCAGTGCATTTGAAAGCACGGCCGTTGGTTCCCACAACAGGGCCGACGGCCTGTACAGCAGTGCTTTTGGCGCGGAGAATTTTGCCTGGGGCCACAGCAGCAGCGCCCTTGGCGCCGGCAATATCGCCAATACGGACGCGAGCACAGCGGTTGGCTACATCAACAACGCCCATGGTGCGGGCAGCACGGCCATGGGCTACCAGAGCGGCGCTTTCGGCGATTACAGCATCGCCATCGGCGGCTGGGCAGATCTGTTCGGCGACGACACCTACAGCCTCGACCTGGATCTGGACCTCGATGGCATCAATGAATCCAGTTCGGAGATGACCAACGCCGATGGCGATCGGGCCGTTGCCATCGGTCTTGGCAATCGTGCTTCGGGCAGGTATGCGATCAGCTTTGGCGTCCTCAACAAGGCTTCCGGCGAACTCAGCACCGCCCTGGGTGTCGGGAACACCGTCAAGGGCGAATATGCCAGCGCCATAGGTGCATCGAATACCGCCAACGGCACCAACAGCAATGCGATTGGCTCCTTTTCCTTCGCTTATGACGAATCCAGCAGTGCCATCGGCTCGCATAACTCCGCCCACGGTGATTTCAGCAGCGCCGTGGGCTACTCCAACTTGACCGACGGCCAGAACAGCACAGCCATGGGTTTCTACAGCTATGCCGCTAGCGACAAGAGCCTCGCCATCGGCGGCTGGTTCGATGCCGATGGCGATGGCGCGTATGCCAGGGACGTGGATCTGGACGGTGATGGATTCACCGACGTCTATTCGGAGATGACCTACAGCGTTGGCAACACGGCCGTGGCCGTCGGCAACGGTGTACATGTTTCCGCAGACTTCGGGGCGGCGTTCGGCATCAGCAGTACCGCCAGCGGCGAAAACGCGGTGGCCCTCGGCAATCACGTACGCGCCATAGCGCTCAACGCCACCGCCGTCGGCGTGCAAGCCAGCGCCACCACGGAGAACAGCGTCGCCGTCGGCTTCGACAGCAACACCTACGGCGACGGCAGCGTGGCGATGGGCAACACCAACTACGCGTCAGGCTCGTACAGCAATGCGATTGGCACCGGCAACCGCACCGACAGCGTGGCTTACAACAGCAACGCCATCGGCTCCGGCAACCAGGTCAGAGGCGGGAGCGCCAGTGCGCTGGGTACCGGCAACCGTGCCGACGAGTCCAGCAACGCGGTCGGCCTGCTCAACCTTGCCGGCGGCTATGGCAGCAACGCGTTCGGATCGAACAACCGCACCTGGGATGACTTCAGCAACGCCATCGGCGACAGCAACCAGACCCGCAGCCGCCAGAGCAATGCCATCGGCGACAACAACAACACCAATGCCCTCTACAGCAACGCCATCGGCTCATTCAACAGCACCAGCGGCGAGTACGCCGTGGCCATCGGGCACGGCAACCAGGGCAACGGCGAACACGCCAGCGCACTGGGCTGGGGCAACGTGGCACTGGGCACGGACAGCGTCGCCGCGGGCAGCGGTGGCGCAGCGGTCGGCAACGGTGCCACTGCCGTGGGCGGCGGCGGCACGTATGTGCCGAGCACCACGGACTTCTCGCACCGACTGACCTCGGTGGGCAATCGTCAATTCGTGTATGACGGCGTGGGTCGGCTCACCTCGATTGGCGGCATGGCGGTCGAGGTCGACCCGGCCTACGACCCGACCAACGCCTACGACCTGTACAGCTACCTGATCAGCATCGACGGTGTCACGGTGACGCCGGAGCAACGCACCGCCGTGGTCAACGCGCTGATCTGGGGTGGTCCGCTGGCGCTGGGCGAGCGCTCGCTGGCGCTGGGTGCTTCCAGCATGGCCAGCGGTGACCAGTCCACCGCCATCGGCAGCGATGCGCGCGCCAGCGTCGACAACGCGGTCGCCCTGGGCGCCGGCTCGATCGCCGATCGCGCCAATACGGTCTCGGTCGGTTCGGCCGGCAACGAACGGCAGATCGTCAACGTGCTGGCCGGCAGCATGGACACCGACGCGGTGAACCTGTCGCAGCTGTATCCGTTTGCCAACGCGCTGGGCGGCGGCGCCAGCTATGCGGGCGGGGTGTTCACCATGCCGAGCTATGGAATCCAGGGCAGCAACTACAGCGATGTTGGCGCCGCCTTCGCCGCCGTCGACGGCAAGCTCACCGATCTCTACAGCAAGGTCGCCAGCGGTGTCGGCATCCCCGGCCCGAAGGGTGACACCGGTGCCGCCGGTGCGGACGGCAAGGACGGCCGGGATGGCATCGACGGCAAGGATGGCGTGAACGGTGTCGATGGTGTTGACGGCATCAACGGGATTGATGGCAAGGATGGCGCCGATGGACTGGCCGGTGCGGACGGCAAGGACGGCGTTGACGGCAAGGACGGCACTGATGGCCTGGCCGGCGCCGATGGCAAGGACGGTGTGGCCTGGCYGGCGCCGATGGCAAGGACGGTGTCGACGGCAAGGACGGCGTTGATGGCCTGGCTGGCGCCGATGGCAAGGACGGTGTCGACGGCAAGGACGGCGTTGATGGCCTGGCTGGCGCCGATGGCAAGGACGGTGTCGACGGCAACGATGGTGTCGATGGCCTGGCCGGCGCCGATGGCAAGGACGGCGTCGACGGTAACGACGGCGCCGATGGTGCGAACGGGCCAAAGGGAGACAAGGGCGATACCGGCGATACCGGTCCGGAGGGCCCGGCCGGCAGCGGCGGCGGGTCGGTTGACGAGATGCACAGCTACGTCGAGGAACAGTCGCAGATCGCCATTGAAGCGGCGAAGAGCTACGTCAGCGAGGTCAACAAGCAGACGCTGAGCGCCGCCAACGCCTATACCGACCAGCGCTTTGCCATCATGGGCGCGGACCTCGACAACCTGCGCAACCAGGTCGACCAGCGCTTCCGCCAGCAGGATCGTCGGATCGACCGGATCGGTGCCACCGGCGCGGCGTACGCCGGACTGGCGGCGAATACGTCCGGCCTGGGCGGCGCCAACAATCTGGGCGTCGGTGTCGGCATGCAAGGTGGCCAGCAGGCGATCGCGGTGGGCTATCGCCGCGCGATCGGCAACCGCGCCAGTGTCTCCTTTGCCGGTGCCATCGCGGGCAGCGAACACAGCGCGTCGGCTGGCGTCGGCTTCAGCTGGTAAGCCCGCACCGGAGTCCGCGCATCCATCGGATGCGCGGATTTTTGCACATGGACAACTTCGCCATGGACGGCAACCTGGCCGACGTCGCAGGCCGGGAAGCCGCTGGCCTCAGGCCGCCCTTTCGCTGATCGCCAGCGTCTCGCGCTCACGCGGCGGCACCCGCGACAGCTTCCCCGGCAACCCGGCGAGCTGGCATTGCGGCTTGCTGGTGCGTTCGAACAGCTCGCTGATCCAGCCGATGAACGCCTGCACCCGCGCGGAAAGATGACGCTTCTGCGGGTAGACGATCCACACCGGCGAGCCGGTCGAGATCGTGTCGGCCATGACGATCTCCAGCTGACCCTTGGCCAGCGCACTGGCCGCCAGGCAGTGCGGGATCTGGATGATGCCGAGCCCGGCCACGGCGGCCTGGATCACCGACTCGCCGTCGTTGATCAGCATGTGCGCGTCGATGTCCAGCGCAACCCGTCCGCCCGGCGTGTCGAACTGCCACTGGTACGGCTTGCCGCTGCTCGGATAGACGTAGTTGATGCAGCGATGCTGCTTGAGCTCCTCGATGTTCTGCGGCGCGCCGTACTTGCGCAGGTACGCGGGCGAGGCGCACAGCACGTTGTTGAAATAGCCGAGCTTGCGCGCGATCAGGTTGGAATCGGCCAGCTCGCCCATGCGGATCGCGCAGTCGTAGCCTTCCTCGTTGAGGTCGAAGTGGTAGTCGCACATCGCCAGTTCGAGCCGGATGTCCGGGTAGCGCTGCTCGAACTCGGCCAGGTTCGGGATCAGCGCGGCACGGCCAATCGCCGAATGCGTGGCGACCCGCAACTTGCCCACCGGATGGCTGCGCGCATGCCCCAGCGCCTCGGTGGCCTCGGACAGGTCGGCGAGGATCTCCTTGCAACGGGCGTGGAACGCAGCCCCATCGTCGGTCAAACGCAATGACCGGGTGGAACGGAACAGCAACCGCGCGCCGAGCTGGGTTTCCAGCCGGGAAACGGCCCGGCTGACGCCGGACGGGGTCATGCCCAGCTGGCTGGCGGCGGCGGCGAAACTCTTGGCCTCGACCACGCGGACGAAGGTCGATATGGCGGAAAAGTCTTCCATTGCTTCAATTCCTCGTCGATTCGTGACTGTAGCGCACGAGTGTAATGCGCAAGAACCGGGTTTTCTATACCGAGAAGTACACCTATTCTCTCGACCCTCGCCGGGAACCCCTGCCCGGCAACCAAGGTGTTGGGAGCGCAAGATGAAAAAACAATGGATGCTGGTCCCCCTGATCGCCGTCACCGTGCTGGGCAGCTGGGTGCTGCTGCACGGCACCGACAGCCAGGCGCAGACCCCCGCCGGCGGTCCGCCGCCCGAAGTCACCGTGGCCCAGGCGCTGACCCGCAAGGTCAGTGACAGCGCCGACTTCACCGGCCGGCTGGAAGCAGTCAACACGGTGCAGGTGCAACCGCGGGTCGGCGGCTTCGTCGAGTCGGTGCACTTCCAGGAAGGCGCGCTGGTGCACAAGGGCGACGTGCTGTTCCAGCTCGACGCCCGCCCGTACCAGGCCGAGGTCGACCGGCTGGTCGCCAACCAGGCGCAGGCGAAGGCCGAACTGAACCTGGCGCAGACCAACCAGCGCCGCGCCGAAATGCTGCTGGCCCAGCACGCGATCGCGAAGCAGGAAGCCGATCGTCAGGACACCACCGCGCAAAGCGCGCGGGCCCAGCTCGGTGCGGCCACCGCCGCGCTGGCCGCGGCACGGTTGAACCTGGACTTCACCAAGGTGCGCTCGCCGATCGACGGCCGCGTCAGCAACGCCCGCGTCACTCCGGGCAACCTGGTCACCAGCAGCGACGTGCTGACCAGCGTGGTCTCGGTAAACCCGGTCTATGTCTACTTCGACGTCGACGAGCAGACCTGGCTGAAGCTCGACCACCTGCGCGCCGACGCGAAGCAGGCCGGCCACAACGCGCGGATCGAGGCGGCGATGGGCCTGGCCGACGAATCCGGTTACCCGCATGAGGGTCGCCTGGACTTCGTCGACAACCAGTTGCACACCGGCTCCGGCACGATGCGCCTGCGCGCGGTGTTCGACAACGCCGACGGCCTGTACACGCCCGGCCTGTATGCCCGCGTGCAGCTGCAGAGCGGCCAGGCGAAGTCGCGCGTGCTGGTGGATGACCGCGCCATCGGCACCGACCTCGGCAACCAGTTCGTCTACGTGGTCGACAAGGAGCACAAGGTGCAATACCGCAAGGTGGACACCGGTGCCTTGTTCCACGGCCTGCGCGTGATCGACAGCGGCGTGCAGCCGAGCGACCTGGTGGTGGTCAACGGCCTGCAGCGCGTGCGCCCCGGCGTCGAGGTCAATCCGCAGAAGGTGGCGATGAGCTACCGGCTGGAAGCGGCGGACAAGGCGCTGGTCGAGCGTGGCGCCACCGCACCGAAACAGGACGTGGAGCTGGCCGCCGCGGCTGCGCCGAAACGACCGCAAGGCTGACGATGCGCTCCCTCCCCTGCGTGCAGGGGAGGGTTGGGGAGGGGTGAAGCCCTCCAGCCAGCCAAGAAGCCAAGAGCAAAAGCGTTACCCCCTCCCCACCTCCCCCTGCTGCGCAGGGGGAGGAGCAAAAGAAGACCGAAGCCGCGAAACGGCTTCGTCGAGGACTCTTTGCATGAAAAACATCGCCCAATTCTTTGTCGACCGGCCGATCATGGCCGCCGTGCTGTCGTTGCTGTTCGTGATCACCGGCTCCATCGCGGTGTTCCAGCTGCCGATCAGCGAGTACCCCGAAGTGGTGCCGCCCACGGTCGTGGTGCGCGCTGCCTACCCGGGCGCCAACCCGAAAGTGATCGCGCAGACTGTCGCCACGCCGCTGGAGGAACAGATCAACGGCGTGGAAGGCATGCTGTACACCTCCTCGCAGGCGACCAGCGACGGCGCGCTCACCCTGACCGTGACGTTCGCGCTCGGCACCGACCTCAACACCGCCCAGGTCGACGTGCAGAACCGCGTGGCGCAGGCGCTGCCGAAACTGCCCGAGGAAGTGCAGCGGCTCGGCGTGACCACGCAGAAGAGTTCGCCCGATCTCACGATGGTGGTGCATCTCACCTCGCCCGACCAGCGTTACGACATGCTGTACCTGTCGAACTACGCGCGCCTGCACGTGAAGGACGTGCTGGGCCGGCTCGACGGCGTCGGCGACGTGCAGATCTTCGGCGCCGGCGAATACTCGATGCGCGTGTGGCTGGACCCGCAGAAACTGGCGCAGCGCTCGCTCACCACCGGTGACGTGATCAACGCGATCCGCGAGCAGAACGTGCAGGTCGCCGCCGGCGCGCTGAACGCGCCGCCCGGCCCGTCCAACTCCGCGTTCCAGCTCAACATCAACACGCGCGGCCGGCTGGTCAGCGAGGACGACTTCCGCAACATCATCGTGCGCACCGACGCGAACGGTGGCGTCACCCACCTGAGCGACGTGGCGAAGATCGACCTGGGCTCGAACAACTACGCGTTGCGCAGCCTGCTCGACAACAAGCCCGCGGTGGCGCTGCCGATCTTCGCGCGGCCCGGCTCCAACGCGATCCAGATCTCCGACGAAGTGCGCACCACCATGGCGCAGCTGAAGAAGGAATTCCCGCAGGGAGTGGATTATTCGATCGTCTACGACCCGACCGTGTTCGTGCGTGGCTCGATCGAGGCGGTGGCGCATACGCTGCTGGAAGCAATCCTGCTGGTAGTGCTGGTGGTGATCCTGTTCCTGCAGACCTGGCGCGCCTCGATCATCCCGCTGGTGGCGGTGCCGGTGTCACTGATCGGCACGTTCGCGGTGATGTACCTGGCCGGCTTCTCGCTCAACGCGCTGAGTCTGTTCGGACTGGTATTGGCGATCGGCATCGTGGTCGATGACGCGATCGTGGTGGTGGAGAACGTCGAGCGGCATATCGAACTGGGCGAAACGCCGCGAAACGCGACGCGCAAGGCGATGCACGAAGTCACCGGCCCGATCGTGGCCACCGCCCTGGTGCTGTGCGCGGTGTTCATCCCGACCGCCTTCGTCAGCGGCCTCACCGGCCAGTTCTATCGCCAGTTCGCGCTGACCATCGCGATCTCCACGGTGATCTCCGCGTTCAACTCGCTGACCCTGAGCCCGGCGCTGGCCGCCGTGCTGCTGAAGGGCCATGACGCGCCGAAGGACCGCCTCACGGTCTGGATCGACCGCGCATTCGGCTGGCTGTTCCGTCCGTTCAACCGCGTCTTCCATCGCGGTTCGGAGCGCTACGTGGGCGGCGTCAAGCGCATCGTCGGCAAGGGCAAGCTGGCCCTGGTGATCTACGCCGGCCTGATCGCGCTGACCTGGTTCGGCTTCTCGCACGTGCCGACCGGTTTCGTGCCGGGCCAGGACAAGCAGTACCTGGTGGCGTTCGCGCAGCTGCCCGACGCGGCTTCGCTGGACCGCTCCGAGGACGTGATCCAGCGGATGGGCGCGATCGCGCTGAAGCAGCCGGGCGTCGAACATGCCGTGGCCTTCCCCGGCCTGTCGATCAACGGCTTCACCAACTCGACCAACTCCGGCATCGTGTTCGTCACGCTGAAGCCGTTCGAGGAACGCCGCGACGCTTCGCTGTCGGCCGGTGCGATCGCCGGCGCGCTGAACCAGAAGTTCGCCTCGATCCAGGACGCGTACATCGCCGTGTTCCCGCCGCCGCCGGTGATGGGGCTGGGCACGATCGGCGGCTTCCGCCTGCAGATCGAGGATCGCAGCGACCGCGGCTTCGACGAGCTGTACAAGCAGACCCAGAACCTGATCGCCGCCAGCCGCAAGGATCCGGCACTGGCCGGGCTGTTCTCCAGCTTCCAGGTCAGCGTGCCCCAGGTGGACGCCGACGTAAACCGCGAGAAGGCCAA
Organism: Rhodanobacter sp. Root561; assembly: GCF_001427365.1. Taxonomy (NCBI): domain Bacteria; kingdom Pseudomonadati; phylum Pseudomonadota; class Gammaproteobacteria; order Lysobacterales; family Rhodanobacteraceae; genus Rhodanobacter; species Rhodanobacter sp. Root561. Next base: position 157,073 of record NZ_LMGH01000001.1, on the reverse strand, counting down.
GGCCGAAGGCGTGAACCTTGGCGACGTGTACCAGACGATGCAGGCGTACATGGGCTCGCTCTACGTCAACGACTTCAACCGCTTCGGCCGCACCTACCAGGTCAATGTGTCGGCCGACCCGGCGTTCCGCCACACGCCGCAGGACATCCTGCAGCTGAAGACGCGCAACGCGCAGGGCCAGATGGTGCCGCTGGGTTCGTTCGTCACCGTGCAGCAGGGTGCCGGCCCGGATCGCGTGCAGCATTACAACGGCTACCCGACCGCCGAGATCAACGGCGGCCCGGCGCCGGGCTTCAGCTCGGGCCAGGCGCAGGCGGCGATGGAAAAACTGGCGAAGGACAACCTGCCGAACGGCGTCAGCTTCGAGTGGACCGAGCTGACCTACCAGCAGATCCTGGCCGGCAACACCGCGATCCTGGTATTCCCGTTGTGCGTGCTGCTGGTGTTCCTGGTGCTGTCGTCGCTGTACGAGAGCTGGTCGCTGCCGCTGGCGGTGATCCTGATCGTGCCGATGGTGCTGCTGTCCGCGATTGCCGGCGTGTGGCTCTCCGGTGGCGACAACAACATCTTCACCCAGATCGGATTGATCGTGCTGGTCGGACTGGCGTGCAAGAACGCGATCCTGATCGTGGAGTTCGCCCGCGAACGCCAGCATGAAGGCATGAGCCGCCACGAGGCAGTGCTGGAAGCGGCCAAGCTGCGACTGCGCCCGATCCTGATGACCTCGTTCGCCTTCATCATGGGCGTGGTGCCGCTGGTCACCTCGCACGGCGCCGGTGCCGAGATGCGTCACGCGATGGGCGTGGCGGTGTTCGCCGGCATGCTGGGCGTCACCATCTTCGGGCTGATCTACACGCCGCTGTTCTACGTACTGATTCGCGCCCTGGTCGAACGCCGCGAGGCGCGCGCAGCCGAGCGCGCCGCGGCGCATGCGCTGCCGGCGCTGGAGAACCACTGATGAAAACGATGCTGAAGATCGCCGCGCTCAGCGCGGCCCTGATCCTCGCTGGCTGTGCCAGCGTGGGTCCCGACTACCACGCCGCGAAAATTGCCGCGCCGCAACTGCAGGGCCTCGACGCCGCGCAGGAAAGCAACGCGGCGTTCCAGGCCACGTGGTGGAAGCAGTTCAACGATCCGACGCTGGATGCCCTGATCCAGCACGCCGCGGCGAACAACCTCGACCTGCGCATCGCGGTGGCGCGGTTGCAGGAATCGCGGGCGCTGCTCAGCGGCGCCAAGTCCGACCGCCTGCCGACCATCGACACCGGCGTGAACTACACCCGCAGCCGCGGCCAGCAACCGGGCTTCAGCGACCAGCGCAGCACCACCACGACCTACCAGGCCGGCTTCGACGCGTCGTGGGAGCTGGACCTGTTCGGCGGCGTGCGTCGCTCGGTGGAAGCGGCCGGCGCCGATCTCGGCGCCAGCGAGGCCGCGTTGCACGATGCCCAGGTCAGCCTGCTGGCCGAGGTCGCGCGCAATTATTTCGAACTGCGCGGCAGCCAGCTGCGGCTGGACATCGCCCGCCGCGACATCGACAACCAGCGCCAGACCGTGCACCTCACCGAGGTGCGCCAGCAGGTCGGCACCGGTGCGGAACAGGACGTGGCCAGCGCCAAGGCCAGGCTCAGCGCGGTGCAGGCGCAACTGCCGCTGCTGCAGACCCAGGCCAGCGCCAGCGAATACCGCCTCGCCGTGCTGCTGGGCGAGCGCCCGGGCGAGCTGGACATCGACGTGTCGCCGAAGAGCTTCACGCCGATCGCCGCGACCTTGCCGATCGGCGACGCCGGCGACGTGCTGTCGCGCCGTCCGGACGTCCAGATGGCCGAACGCGAATACGCCGCCGCCACCGCGCGGATCGGCGTGGCCAAGGCGGATTTCTTCCCGCACATCTCGCTGGGCGGCTTCCTCGGCTTCCTGTCCGGGCGCAGCAATGACTTCGGCAGCCCGTCGACGCGGGCGTGGTCACTGGCGCCCAGCATCAGCTGGTCCGGCCTCAACGTGCAGCGGGTGCGCGCGAACCTGCACGCCAGCGAGGCGCGCGCCGATGCGGCGCAGGCGAACTACCAGCGCAGCGTGCTGGAGGCGATCGAGGACATCGACAACGCGGTCACCGGCTTCAACCAGCAGCGCATCCGCGTCGACCACCTGATCGAGCAGGCCACGCAGAGCAAGCGCGCGGCCGACCTGGCCCGCGTGCGCTACCAGGAAGGCGCCACCGGCTTCCTCGAACTGCTCGACGCCGAGCGCACCGAGCTCGCCGCCGAGGACGACCTGGCCCAGGCCGAGGCGGCGATCAACACCCGCGCCGTGGCCTTGTACAAGTCGCTGGGCGGCGGCTGGCAGGCCTGCGGCGACGAGCAGTGCAGCGCCGTGGCCAAGGGTGACGCGGCCCCATGAGCCGGCCCGCCCGACGCGTCCCGGCGGCGCCCGCGACCACGCCGGTCTACCGCGTGGCGCTGGTCAGCGGCGCCAATCGCGGCCTGGGTTTCGAGGTCGCGCGCCAGCTCAGCGAGCGCGGCGTGACCGTGCTGCTGGGCGCGCGCGATCTCGACAAGGGCCTGCATGCGGCGCGCAAGCTGGCCGGGGCACCCGGCGAGGTGGTCGCGGTGCAGCTCGACGTCACCCAGCAGGATCAGATCGACACGCTGGCGCGCTGGATCGAGATCACCTATGGCCGGCTCGACGTGCTGGTCAACAACGCTGGCGCCCACTATGACCCCGCGGTGCGACCGGCCACCGCCGACATTGCCGCGGCGCGCGACGCGATGGACATCCATCTGTTCGGCAGCTGGCGGCTGTCCAGCGCGATGCTGCCGCTGATGCGCCGGCACGGTTACGGCCGCATCGTCAACGTCTCCAGCGGCTGCGGCGCCAGCACCACCGACAGCGCCAACTGCCCGGCCTATCGGGTCTCCAAGTCGGCGCTGAATGCGTACACGCGCGTGTTGGCGAACGAGCTCGACGGCAGCGGCATCCAGGTCAACGCGGTCTGCCCCGGCTGGGTCGCCACCGACATGGGCGGCCCCGGCGGACGCCCGGTCGCCGACGGCGCAGCGGGCATCGTGTGGGCCGCCTGCCTGCCCGCGCCGCTCACCGGCGGCTTCTATCGCGACCGCCAGCGCATCGCCTGGTGAGGCCGGGCACGTCGACTTGCCTGCTCCTGCTTCCGCGGCCATCCATGGCCACTCCCGCGTAGGCCTGCTTGCGCGGACGGAGCAATCCCGAGGTTCGATGCCTGTCCCGCCGTTCGCCCCGAACGCAGGTGCGCAGCACCGAAGTCGAACGGCATCGACCCTCCACGCTCGATGGAACGGCGACCCATTCCACCGGTGAGCAGCTTCCATCTTCGGCGGGCAGACTCCCTGCGCTAGCCGGCAGCAGCCGCGCTGTGCTGGGAATACAGCGCGTGCCAGCGCCCGTCCACGTAGACGAAGACATCGGACGAACGCACACCGCTGGCCGCGCCCTGCTTCGGGTCGTGGAAGGTGAGGATCGCGGTGTCGCCGTGGATCACCACGTCCTGGCCCGACGGGTGCGTCTTCAGCCACGCCTCGACCTTGCGCCGCTCCTCGTCATTGCCGCGGTTCCTGGCGGCGTGCGCCATGATCGCGGCCTTCGCATGCACCGAGCCGTCGGCACTGATCGAGCGGTACTCGGGCAGCAGCAGGTCGTCGAGCCAGACGGTGTCGCCACCGAGCTCGGCTTCCAGCCAGTGCTGGTCGACTGCGATCACCGCTGCCCTCGAATGTTCTGCCTCTGCGCTGCCTGTCGCGGTGGCGACAGTCGCCGCAATGGTCCAGTTCACGGCCAGCACCAGCACGGCGATACACGCCACGGCCACGGAAAACCTGCGTTGCTTGTGCATTGCTGCGACCCTCTTTGCGCGGACGACATGCCGCCAGGCCAATGTGTGGCGCGTGCGCGTCTGCCGCATCATCGCGGTGACGAAGGCGCGCCATGTGGTGACAGGCGGATGAAACCAGGCACCCGGCGGTCATGGCATTGCACGGACGCCGCCCGTACCGCCGCCGTACCGCTTGTCATCGCCAAGGCGCCGGTCATCACCGTATCGGCGACAGCGACATCGGCCGCTGCCACCCTGCACGACTCCGGCGGCGGCGTCACGACGAGGAACCGAGCGTAGCCATGAAACCTCCCCTTGCGACAAACGCCTGGCTGGCCCTGGTGCTGATCGCGGCCTGCGCCATCGCCTCCCGCGCACACGGCGCTCCGGTTGGCGATGGGCTGGACCTGACGATTCCGCTACCGCCCACACCGGTGCGCGTGGAAGGTCATGGGCAGCTCGACTATGAGGTGTTGCTGGCCAATCGCTCCGACAAGCGCATCACGCTCGAGGAATTTGTCGTGCGCGACGGGCGCGACGGACGGCTCATCACCAAACTGTCGGGCAAGACGCTGGATCAGCACACCGCTCGCTTCGGCGCGGTGCCAGCGCCCGCGTCGAATCCGGAATCTTCGCTGCCAGTCGCGGGAACATTGATCGAGCCCGGCCAGCAGGTGGTGTTGTTCATTGATGTTTCCCTGCCGGGCCACCAAGGCATCGATACCCTCCGTCACTGCGTGAGCTATCGCGTTGCCGGGGCAAACGACACATCTCGGAGCAGCGGCGCTCCACTGGCATTGCCGCGGACCAGACCATCGCTGCTGGCGCCACCGCTGCGCGGCGGGCCGTGGGCCGCGATCCACGACGCGGACTGGCCGCGTGGCCACCGGCGCGTGTTCTACCGCGTCGACGGCCACGCCCGCCTGCCCGGCCGCTTCGCCATCGACTGGGTGAAGCTGGACGAACACGGCCGCTTCGCCACCGGCGACGCCGACCTGGCGCAGGCATGGTACGGCCACGGCGCCGACGTGCTGGCGGTGGCGGATGCACGCGTGGCGGCGGTGCGAGACGGCATGAACGAACCGTCGCGCATCTCGCAGCGCACGCATCACGCCCCCGAGGACGATGCGGGCAACTACGTGGCCCTGCAGCTTGCCGACGGCCGCTACGCGTTCTACGAACACCTGCGCAAGGACAGCATCCGCGTCGCCGTGGGCGAGCGCGTGCGTACGGGCCAGGTCATCGCAGCGCTGGGCTTCTCCGGCGAATCCACCGGCCCGCACCTGCACTTTCACGTCGCCGACGCGAGCTCACCGCTGGGTGGCGAAGGCCTGCCGTTCGAAATCCGCAGGTTCGAACGGCTGGGCCGCTACGACGATATCGCCCGGCTGGGCAAGCCATGGCGGCCCGCCGACGGCGACATCGTCCGGCACCACGAATGGCCCGGCGGCAACACGGTGGTGAGGTTTGCTGATGATCCGGCGCCTGACAGCGGACGATGAATCCCGCCGACTCCACGGCACCAGCACCCCGCAGGTCACCGCGGCGATGCCGCTGTCATCACGACGCGCGATAGGGCGCGCTGCACGCGTCGATCGTCCAGCACTGTTCCATCCCGCGCCACGGCGGCACACTGCCGTCCTGACGTGTCACCCATCGACTGAAGCGCGGGAGCATCGCATGAGGCACGAGTCCACCCGCTGGAAGAAACACGCACTGGCGCTCACCTTCTGGACCGGGCTGGCGCTGTCCTATGCGCTGAGCGGCGGGCTGTCATCGATCAGCGAAGGCTATCCGCCGAACTGGTTGCGCGCGCTCAGCTGGAACCTTTCCAACTTCTGGTTGTGGATGGCGCTGGTGCCGCTGGTCGGCTGGCTGGGCCGGCAGACCGCTGGGCACAGCTGGCGCCGCTTCTTCGCCGTGCAGGTGCCGGCCAGCCTGGGCGTGGCGCTGCTGCAACTGCTCGCCCACCTGGTGCTGTTCTGGAACCTCAGCGGCCCCGGGCGGATGGAGGTGCACACGCTGGCCGCGTACATCCGCATGGAGTTCGCCTACAGTTTCCACCTGGCCGTGCTCACCTACTGGGTGATCCTGGTGGTGTTGCGCGGGATGGAATCGCGCCGCCACCTGCGCGACGAGCGGCTGCGCCGCACACAGCTGGAGACGCAGCTGGCGCAGGCGCAACTGCAAGCGCTACGCATGCAGCTGCAGCCGCACTTCCTGTTCAACACGCTCAACGCGATCTCCGCGCTGGCACTGGCCGACCCGCTGCAGGCGCGGCTGATGATCGCGCGGCTCAGCGACTTCCTGCGGCTCACCCTGGAGGAGCGCCACGCGCCGCAGGTGCCGCTGTCGCGCGAGCTGGAATTCCTCGCCTGCTACCTCGGCATCCAGCAGGTACGTTTCCAGGACCGGCTCAGCACCGAGCTCGACGTGGACGACGACACGCTGGCCGCGGCCGTGCCGAACCTGATCCTGCAACCGCTGGTGGAGAACGCGCTGCGCCACGGCCTGCAGGACAAGCCCGGCGCCGGCATCCTGCGCATTTCCACCCGCCGCGACGGCGACCACCTGCAACTGCGCGTCGACGACGACGGCCTCGGCCTGCCATCGGCGGGCACGGCCGAAGGCATCGGCCTGGGCAACACGCGCTCGCGCCTGCGCATGCTGTTCGGCGACGCGGCGCAGCTCGAACTCAGCGCGATTCCCGGCGGCGGCACCCGCGCCGAAGTGCGCCTGCCCTACGTCGAGCACGCCGCATGAGCACGCCGCGCCTGCGCACCGTGCTGGTCGACGACGAAGTGCTGGCGCGCCTCGCCCTGCGCCAGGCGCTGGCCAGCCACGACGAAGTGGAAATCGTCGGCGAATGCGGCAACGCCGCCGAGGCGATGCAGGCCGTGCGCGTGCTGCGTCCCGACCTGCTGTTCCTCGACATCCAGATGCCCGGCATGGACGGCTTCGAACTGCTCGACGAACTCGCCCCCGACCGCCTGCCGCTGGTGGTGTTCGCCACCGCCTTCGCCGAACACGCGCTGCGCGCGTTCGACGCGATGGCGCTCGATTACGTGCTCAAGCCGATCGAACAAGCCCGCTTCGACCAGGCCATGGCGCGCGTCAACCAGCACTGGCAAGGCCTGCACGCCACTGCCGGCCCGGCGCTCGAAAGCGCGGCCGCCGGGGGCTACGCCCAGCGCCTCAGCGTGCGCCACGGCGAACACATCCGCGTGCTCGCCGTCGACGACATCGACTGGATCCGCGCCGACGGCAACTACCTGCACATCCACGTCGGCCCCGTCCGCTACCTGCACCGCGACACCTTGCGCCACGTGCTGGCGCAACTCGACCCCGCCCAGTTCCTGCGCATCCACCGCGGCACCCTGGTCAACCTGGCGCGGGTTCGCGAGGTGCATCCGATGTTCAAGGGCGGGGCGGAAGTGGTGCTGCATGACGGGACGCGGCTGGATCTGAGTCGGCGGTTTCGGGCCGGGGCAAGGGCGGTGCTGGGGTTGCGCTGACGTTGCGCGCTGGGCCCGACTAACCGCGTTACATCATCGGCCGGTTGATCGTTGTCACCGATGGGCATTACGCACTAACCTTGATGCAGGTTGGTGCGCTTGTTCCGACGAAGCGTCCTGGCTTATTGGCTGATGCATACAGGAAGAAGAACATGGGCAAAGGAAGTCCGAACCTCGTCGTGCCGCCGACCGATACGACAGAAGACATTCTCAACCTGACGGTCGAAGCCAACTTTATCGTCCCGACGGACGCGCACGCCAATGCGTACGAACTCAGGAACGAGCTTCTTCTGCAGCGACGTCTGGCCCGAGTGCGCTACGAAAACGGTGTGACCTTGCCGGCGAAGGCGAAGAAGCTCCGTGCCGACGCGAACCGCAAGGTGAGGCATTCGCGAACACTCGCTCGCAACATCTCGAAGGCTACCGGCAGCACCAAGCATGCCGAAGCCGATGCGCATCACATCGTGGCCGCAGCCGACAAACGCGCGAGCCGTTCGCGGACACTGCTGTTTCGTTGGGGTATTGGCATCAACGATGCGGACAACGGCGTCTATCTTCCGAAGAAATGGTCGTCCGTAGTTCCAGGTCTCGATGCGGCGACAGCACATGAAGTCATTCACACGACGGCCTACCACCTCGCAGTGACCTCGCGGCTGATCCTCGCGAAGCCTTCGAACCAGGCAAACGGCCGGAAGGCTCTGCAAGACATCCGGTACGACATCCTCAATGATGAATTCGACTACTGAGGTGATGGAAGTGAAGGTATGGGAACTCAAAAGTGGCTCCGTCAATGACTTCGCTCCGTTGGTCTTTGCCAGCGACAAGGACGTCGAGTCGGGCATGTTCGACGCCACTGGCGCCAACCTCTCCTGGTCAAGCAAGCCCAAGGTCGAAGTGTTCGTCGAACCTGGAAAGAAGAAACCCAGGCCGCTGGCGGACGTCAGTGCGCTGACGCCTGGTGCCTTGGTCATGAATGACAAGTCGAAGACGGCGCTCGAGCCCTTCCTGTCACGTTTCGGGCAGTTCTTGGAGATGGACTGCGCGGGTGAATCGCGCTGGTTCTACAACGTGACGAATCTCATCCCATGCATCGACGAGGCTCGCTCGGCCAAGCGTCCGAGCGGCTCGATCGTGAAAGAAGCATTCATTGAGGAACGGGTGCCAGTCGACGCGGCCGTGTTCAAGGACCCGCTGACCGCCGCCGCGGTGCTCTATGTCAACGAAGCGGGCAAGGCTGCTTTGGAAACCATCATTGCCGATGCCGCCATCGTGGGCATGGCCTTTACCGAACCCGGTCCACCGCCGAAAAAGCCCCGCCCGCGTTACTGAGCCAACCTCAAGGGCCAGAGTGAACTTTCTCTGCGAACATGTGATTCGACCTGCTTCCGCCTACTCCATGGTTCGGCATACCGCTGCAACTACTGATAGAGATGCGCCTGAATCGCGATGAAGGCTTCGCGTATTGCGGGCACCGGGCCGAGCAGGCGCTTGGCATCGTTGGTGCCACGAAAAACGGGGTCGGGTTCACTTAGGCACCGATCTGGCCACGCGGGCCGCGCGGGGCGACATGCATATCCATCAACCAAAGCTCGAGTCAGAGTTCACTTTCGAGTGACCGTTTCATGCCGAGACTTGCCAGCTCTCGCAACCGCGCAGCGGTTGCGCACCGAGTGCGGGCCACGATGGTCCGCTGCTCTACCCGCGGCCCCTGTGCGGCGGTGAGGCGGGGTCGACAGGCCGCGCAGCGGGAGCCGACAGGGATGTCGGCTCCTTTTCGCCAGGGCAGGATGCCCTGTCGAAAAGCCCGGCCACGGCTCACGGGCTTGTTGGGCAGGATGCCCAACAAGCGCCAAGCGGGGTGGCCTTTCTCTTTGGTTATCTTTCTCTTTGGCCACGCAAAGAGAAAGTAACTCGGCTGCCGCAGGCAGACGAAAGCTCTTGCTCTAAGCGCAAGCTTCGCGGCAGGCCTACCAGCTGAAGTGCGATGCCTGCCTTCGCAGGCATGACAGAGTGGGGGCTGCGAGGTTTGTCGGCGTGAACGATGCGAGCGGGCCGTTCGGGAGTGAGCGCGGGAGCGGCAAAAGCATCGCACGCCCTCATACAACGGGCCTGGCGTGCAGCGCGAAGATTCCGCGGTGAGGCGGAGCCGATTGTCCCGCGCTGACAACCGCTGATCACAGCGACCCTCCGCTCGTCACAAAGCGGCGGCGATGCGCTGGCGCCGCTGCGCAGACTCGGCCGCACATCATCGCGCCGAGGAACACGCATGGCCCACCGCTCGCTCACCCTGCTCGCCAGCGGCCTCGTCGCGCTGGGTATTTTCGGCACGACCGCAACCCACGCCGCCAGCGTGACTTCCCCATCGCCAGAAGTCTTCGCCCCCGGCGCGATCTCCGGTCCTTCCGGCGTGGATTGCCTGACCTTTGCGCCGGACGGCAATACCGTCTACTTCGACGAACAGGCGCGCTGGAACGGTTTCATCATGGAAGCGCATCGCGTGGGCAATGGCTGGTCGACGCCGCGGATCGCCTCGTTCTCCGGGCAATGGCAGGACCACGATCCGGCGATGGCGCCGGACGGTTCGTTCCTGGTGTACACCTCCAACCGGGCCGCGGTGGCCGGTGGGGCGGCGCTGCATGGCGGCCAGCTGTGGCGGGTCGACCGCCACGGCAGCGGCTGGGGCGAACCGCAGCGATTGCCCGACGCGGTGAACGTGGGCACCAGCATGTACGCGCCCAGCGTGGCGGCGAACGGCGACGTGTACTACCAGCGGCGCGACGAGGCCACCCACGAATTCCATCTCTACCGCACGGCCTGGCGCGATGGCCGCTATCAGGCACCGCAGCGCCTCGCGCTGGGTGATCCGGCCGCACACGAACTCGATCCGGCGGTGGCGCCGGACCAGTCGTTCATCGTGTTCGACGCGAACTACGCGGGCAAGGACAAACCCGACCGGCTGTACATCGCCTTCCGCGACGGCGCGGGCTGGAGCGCGCCGGTCGACCTCGGCGACGCGGTGAACCGCTATGAGCCCTGGGGTTCGCACCTCGGCCCGGACGCCCGCACGCTGTACTTCACCAGCAACTACACGGCGAAGGTGAGCTACCCGCGCACGGGCGCGCAGGCGCGGGACGACCTGGCGCGGATGCGCGCGTGGGACAACGGCAACGATCACATCTGGAAAATGTCGCTGGCACCGTGGCTCGACGCGCCGCGCTCGCGCGAAGCCGCGGCAAGCCCCCATCACTCGACAGGGAACAGCCATGACGCCACGTAACCTCGCCTTCGTCGCCAGCCTCGCACTCGCCTTCGCATCACCACTCGCCTGCGCCGGCGCGCTGCTGGGGGCAGGGGTGATCTCCACCGGCCTGCAGGAAACCTCGGTCGCGCTGACGCCGGACGGAAACACGCTGTACTTCATGCGCTCGGATTTCGCCGAAGCCGACGACACCATCATGGTCTCGCATCGCGCGGGCGATCGCTGGTCGACGCCGCAGGTCGCCGGGTTCTCCGGCGAGTGGCACGACTCCGAGCCGACGCTGTCGCCCGATGGCCGGCGCCTGTACTTCGTCTCCAACCGGCCGCTGCGGCCGGGCGGCACACCAGTGACGGCGACGATGAACGGACGCAGTTTTCCCGGCACGAACCTGTGGTTCGTCGAACGGCAGGCCGCTGGCGGATGGGCCGCGCCGGTGCACGTCGACGGCGCACTCAACGACGGCGCGATGATCTACAACCCGTCGGTGGCGGCCAACGGCGACATCTACTTCTCGGCCCATCGCGCGGATTCCGGCAAGGCGTACCAGATCTACGTGGCACGCGATCACGGCCATGCCGTGCCGGAGCAGGTGCCGCTGGGCGATCCCGCGAACAACCGCATGGACCCCGCGGTGGACCCGGCCGGGCGCTTCCTTCTGTACGCCGGCAATGAGGGCGATGCGCTGGGCAGCGCCGACATCTACATCGTGTTCCGCCAGCCCGATGGCGGCTGGGGCAAGCCCGAGCACCTGGGCGACGACGTCAACAGCCGCACGCTGGAAAACGCGCCGTCGCTGGGGCCGGCGTTCGGCGAACTGTTCGTGTCGAGCGCGCGCCGCGACGAGCTGCGGTTTCCGAAGCCCCGCGACGACGCGGATTCGCTGCAGCGGCGGCTGCAGTCGCCGCTGAACGGCTCGCGCAATCTCTGGCGCTTCGACATTTCCGGGGTGTTGCGCGCCCATGGCATCGCGCACTGACCGGCCATCGCGCCCGCGTCGATGGACGACCGTCGACAGCACCCACTTCTGGAGTCCGTCATGACCCGCCGCTTCCGCGCCGCCCGCCTTCTCGCCTTGTGCGTTTCGATGTCTTGCCTGGGCATCTCATGGGTCCATGCCGAACCCGCCACGAACTTCCTGCGCCCCGAACTCAAGGTGGGCGAACACTTGTCCGACGTGTTCGCCAAGACCGTCTCGACCCGGGGCGCGGGGTTCGAGGAAAAGGTCGATCGCATCAGCGGCACCGCCGACTACACGGTGACCGGCGTGACGGCGAAGTCCTTCGTCTTCGACGAAGCCGATCGTTACGACGGCCATCCGGCCAACGGGCCGGTGCACGGCATCGAGATCCTTCGCGACGGCATCACCAACTGCCATGCGGGCAAGTGCCGCATCAACGACCAGACCAGCGGCGTGATCTTCAATCCCTTGCTGTGGGGCAAGGCGCCGGAGCAGCTCCGCGCCGGCGTGAGCTGGGACGTCGCCATCCCCAGGCCCTGGGAAATCGGCCCGGCCGGAACGGAACAGGTGCACGTGCTGCGTGCCGATCCGCGCGACGGGGTCGTCACGCTGACCCGCACCGACAGCGGCGAAGGCCCGTCGTCCGACGACCAGTCGCGCGAGAAAAGGGGCAAGCCGATGCAGATCACCACCACCGCCGGCAAGACCATCGAGGTGTCGGTGATCCCGGGCAAGGCCAGCTGGAGCGGCTACACGACGATCCGCCAAGGCGTCATCATCAGCGACGTGATCATGGTGCAGCGGCACGTGACGCTGGTATCCGCGAGCGGCGACAGGTTCGAAGGCGAGCAGCGTTCCTATACCTTGCTCAACCTGTCGCGGGACGACCTCTGACGGACACGACGCGGATCGCGCTCAGCGCTGCACGATGTGGGCGAACCACTCCCAGCCGCGCACGCGTTCGGTGATCAGCTTGGTGCAGGTCAGCATCGGCACGGCCAGCAGCGCGCCGGGGATGCCCCACAGCCAGCCCCATACGAGCAGCCACAGCAGGATCGCGATGGGACTCAGCCGCATGCTGGCGCCCTGGATCAGCGGGGTGATCAGGTTGCCTTCCACCGCGGTGATGCCGGCGAAGGTCAGCACCGGCAGGAACACTTCGAGGCTGGCGTCGTTGGCGTACAGCATGCACACCACCGCCAGCAAGGTGGTGGTGACGATCGCGCCCACATAGGGAATGAAGTTGGCGAACATCGCCACCGCGCCCCACAGCAGCGGGTCGGGCACCTTGTACAGCCACAGCATGCCGGCGGTGATCGCGCCGAGGCTGGCGTTGATCAGCAATGCGGTGAGCAGGTAGCGCGAGATCTCGGTCTGGATGCCGCGCACGATCGTCACCGCGTGTCGTTTGTAGGCGAAGCTGGGGGTGATCTCGACCAGCCGGCGCAGCATCGAATCGCCGTAGATCAGGAAGAAGAACACCAGCAGCAGCACGCTGAGCACGGCCGCCAGCACCTTCGGCGCGGTCGAGACCACGTCCCAGGCGCTGATCGAGATCGGCGCGGACTGCGGCACGGCCGCGCGGGTACTGGAACCGCTGACCAGGGTCTGGGTGGCACGGTTGGCTGCCTCCAGCGGCTTGGTGAAGCTGCGCAGCTTCGGCACGAAACTCCGGATCGCGGTGGGCGCGCCGTGGAACCAGCCGATGGCCGGCTGGGCCAGCAGGCCGACGCCGCTGCCGATGCCGGTGATCAGGCCGATCATCAGCACCATCGCGGTAAGCCAGCGGGGGATGCGCACACGGGCGCCGAAGGCCACGATGGGATTCAGCGCCAGGCCGATGAAGGCGGCCAGCACCAGCGGGATCAGCAAGGCCTTGGTCAGCGTGATGGTGTACAGCAGGGCCAGCAGCAGCAAGGCGTTGAAGACCAGGCGGATCGCACGCAGGTGGCGGCGTATGCCCAGCACCGGGTTGCGTCGCCGCAGTGGGGTGTCCGGGCCGGGCGGCGGTTCGAGCTCTTCGGCGACCGCGACCTCGGCGACGACGCCAACGGAAGTGCCGGGCGCCAGCGTCGGCAGTGGTTCGGGTTCGCTCATGCCGGTTTGCTCATGCCTGTTCGCCGGGCTCGGCGATGTCCGCCGCGGCGTGTTTCGCCATGCTGACCTCGGCGAAGTCGGCCACCAGCCGGGTGCCCTGCGCCACCACTTCGGCAAGGCCGCCGCTCAACAGCGAGCCGAATCCCGGCACGCGCAGCGGATGCACGTCCAGCGTGCCCAACACCACTCCGGCACCGGCGGCCACGCCCACCGTGGTCAACGGGTTTTCGCGGCCGCGGGCGAGCAGCCGCGCGGCTGGCGCGGCGAGTTCATGCCGCGCCAGCCGCATGCGCAGCTGGGCGGATTTCACTTTGGCCAGGCGGTCGAACAGGCTCATGGCGTTCCCCCATCACGCTGCCCGGAAGGTGCGGCCGGCTTGTCCGCGTCCTCGTGCAGCGTTTCGCGCATCATCGCACCCCATTCGCTGCGTGTGGCGGGCAGGCTCATCCAGTGCATGCAGCGGCGGAACAGGATGATCGCGCCGAGCAGGAACAGCAGTTGCAGCACGGCCAGCCCCAGCAACGCCCAGAACCACGAACCCCACCACGCGGCCAGCGCCACGCCGACCAGGCCCAGCAGGGTCAGGCCAAGCCCCACGCCCGCGACGGTGGCTGCCAGCGCGGCCAGCAGCATCCACGAAACGGCGCTGCGCGCCAGCCCCAGCTCGGCAGCCAGCAAGGCCAGCTGGGCGCCGAAAAGATGCCGGATGGCGCGCCCGAACTGGCCCAGTTCGGCGAGCAGACCAGACGACAGCGGCGCCGGGTCCGGCGCCGCTGTCGCATGAGTCGATGCACCGTCGCCGTTCACGGGATCGGTCTGGTCCGGATGGCTCACCGCCGCAGGATGCGGCCGAGCAGCCAGCCGGCGCCCAGCGCGATGGCCACCGACTGCACCGGCTTCTCGCGCACGTAGTCACGCGCCTGCTCCAGCCAGGCATCGGCGCGATCCATCGTCTGGTCATACACCTCGCGGCTGCGCTCGCTGACCTCGGCAGCCTTGTCGCTGGCCTTGTGCGCCGCGCCGGCCGCCTTGTCGGTGGCGCGGTGCAGGCCTTCCTCGACGTGGTCGGCGGCACGCTCGACGCTGTCCTTGGTGCTGGCGACGGCGGCCGACGTGGCCTGCTTGATCCGCTCGGCGCGCTCGTCGATGCGATCGCCGGCCGGCTGGTCGTTGCTGCTGACTTGATTGTTCATTGCTTGGCTCCGGAAAGACTCAGTATGGCGCGCCCGCGTCGCGATCGGCAGGGGTCAACTGGCGCGGCGGAAAAAGGCGATGATCGCCAGGATCAGGAAGATCACGAACAGGATCTTGGCGATGCCGGCAGCGGCGCCGGCGATGCCGCCGAAACCCAGCACGGCGGCGATGATGGCGATGACCAGGAAAACCAGGGCGTAGTGAAGCATGGGGGGATCCTCGGGTGGGGGTGTAGGCCGCGGAGCATCCGCGTGCCGCCATTCACCCATAGCCCGTGCCTTGCGGGCGTGAAGGGAAGCCCTGTCTGCCTGCACGCGGCGCCGACGTTCAGCGCCGCGACAGTTCAGCCAGCCACGTCCGGGTTGAGCGTGCAGGTGCCGACCAACTCGGCCTGCTCCAGCACGTGGCCCGCCATCGCCGCGCGCAGCTCGGCCAGCGAAAAGCCGGTGACCAGCGGCAACGCCGCCACGTCCAGCGCGTACACGGTGAAGTGGTAGTGGTGCAGCAACGCGTCGTTCCACGGCGGGCACGGGCCGTCGTAGCCGAGGTATTCGCCGCCCATGTCGGCATCGCCGCCGAACCAGCCGGTGAAATCGTTCACGCCCTGCACGCTGCCGGGCGGGCCGAACGGTTCGCGCTTGCCGCGCGGGGTGATCCCGTCGCTGCATGCACCGGCGGCAAGCTCGCCGCACTCGGCCGGGATGTTGGCCATCAGCCAGTGCACGAACTCCACCCGCGGCAGGTCCGCGGGCACGGTACGACCGGGTTGGTTCACGTCGTCGCCGCGGCTGGGCACGTCCGGGTCGATGCAGGTGAGCACGAACGAACGGGTGGCCGACGGCGCGTTCTTCCAGGCCAGATGCGGGCTGTGGTTGTCGGACAGCGCGAACGGATCGGCGCGCTTGCCAAAGGTGAAGGTGGCCGGAATCGGCTGGTTGTTTTCGAAGTTGTCGCTGCGTAGTTGCATGGTGTGTGTCCACCTGGTTGGGTGTGGAGTGCGCTTCCTGCCGGCGCACGAATGACGAGCGTGACGCGAAACTCAGGGCTTGTACGTCACCCGATACACCGCGCCGGCCAGGTCGTCGCTGACCAGCACGCTGCCGTCGGCCAGCGGCTGCACGTCGGCCGGGCGGCCCCAGGCGCTCTCGTCCTGTTCGAAGCCGGTGATCAGTGGTGCGTACGACAACACCTTGTCGCCCTTGACGCGCACCGTCATCACCCGGTAGCCGGATTTCCGCGTGCGGTTCCACGAGCCGTGTTCGGCCACGATGATCGCGCCCTTGTAGTTGGCCGGGAACTGGTTGCCGTCGTAGAAGCGCATGCCGAGCGAGGCGACGTGCGCACCGAGTTTCAGCACGGGCGGCACGTAATCCTTGCAGCTCCTGCCCTTGCCGAAGTCCGGATCGAGCGTGTCGCCCTGGTGACAGTACGGGTAGCCGAAGTGCTGGCCGGTCGCCGTGATCTCGTTCAGTTCGTCGCTGGGGGTGTCGTCGCCGAGCAGGTCGCGGCCGTTGTCGGTGAACCACAGGTGGCCGCTGCCGGGCTGCCAGTCGAAGCCGACCGTGTTGCGGATGCCGCGGGCCACGTCTTCCCAATCGCTGCCGTCGGGATTCATGCGGATCAGCTTGCCGTGATCCGGCGCCGGATCGCAGATGTTGCAGGGCGCGCCGATCGGCACGTACAGCTTGCCGTCGGGACCGAAGGCGAGGAACTTGCCGCCGTGATGGGTCTCGGTGGGCAGCTTGTCGGTGACCAGCTCGGGCTTCGGTGGCGCGTCCAGGTGCTGCTCGATGTCGCGCAGCACCACGATCCGGCTCACCGCCGACACGTACAGGTCGCCATCGTGGAAGGCCACGCCCATCGGCAGTTGCAGGCCACTGGCGATGACCCGCACCTGGTCGGCCACGCCGTCGCCATCGCGGTCGGTGAGCGCATAGACCTTGCCCGCGCCGGTGGAGCCGACGAACACGGTGCCGTTGGCGCCCACCGCCATTTCGCGGGCGTTCGGCACCTGGTCGGCATACAGCGCAACGTGGAAACCTTTCGGCAGGACCAGCCTGTCCAGCTTCGTCGCCGCCAGCGCGGGCAACGACGAGCCAAGCAGCAACAACGACAACAGCAGGCGCATGGCGGCGCTCCTTCGGTGGACGGAAGGCCAGCGTATATCGCCGCGCGTGAAGCCAGAAGCGTCGGCGCTCTGTAAACTCTTCCTCTTCGAGGGGGAAACATGAGCGAATTGCAGGATCTCACCACGCTGGTTCGCGCGGCCACGCCGCTGCTGGTGATCGAGACGGTAGACGAGCAGCGGGTGATCGAGTGCTTCCGCCACGTGATTGCCCAGGCACTGCATCCGCTGTGGCGCTGGACCCTCACCGACGGCCTGAACCGGCTCGACTTCGCCCAGCGCGAGGGCGACGTGGCGCCGGACGCCACCGCCACGCTGGACGCGATCCGCGCCCAGGGCGAGCGCGGCATCTACCTGATGTTCGACTTCCACAGCCTGCTGCGCTACGCGATGAGCCTGCGCCAGTTGCGCGAGATCGTGCAGCGCCAGCGTTCGGCCGCGCACACCATCGTGCTGGTCGGCGCCAAGGTGGAGCTGCCCGAGGAGCTGGAGGCGCTGGCCTTGCGGGTGCCGCTGTCGTTGCCCGACATCAAGGAGCTGGCCGGCATCCTGCGCGCCGAGGCGGTGGCCTGGCAGCGCGAACAGAACCGCAAGATCGAGGTGGACAACGACGCCGCGCGCACCATCGTGCGCAACCTGCTGGGGCTGTCCGCGCCGGATGCGCGGCGCATCGTGCGCAAGCTGATCTACGCCGACGGCGCACTGGGGGCGAGCGACCTGCCGGTGCTGATGCAGTCCAAGTTCGACCTGCTCAACCGTTCCGGCCTGCTGCATTACGAATACGCCACCGCCAGCTTCGCCGACATCGCCGGGGTCAGCCGCGTGCGCGAGTGGGTGCAGCGCCGGCGCGCGGTGTTCCTCGCCGCCACGCCCGATCCCGCGCTCGACCCGCCCAAGGGCGTGCTGTTGCTCGGCGTGCAGGGTTGCGGCAAGAGCCTGGCGGCGAAGGCGATTGCCGGCGGCTTCGGCGTGCCGCTGGTGCGGCTGGATTTCGGCACGCTGTACAACAAGTACCAGGGCGAGACCGAAAAGAACCTGCGCGAGGCGCTGGCCAGCACCGAACTGCTGTCGCCGTGCGTGCTGTGGATCGACGAGATCGAGAAGGGCCTGGCCGGCGGCGGCGATGACGGCGGGGTGTCGCGCCGCGTGCTCGGTTACCTGCTGACCTGGATGGCCGAGCGCAGGGCCAAGGTGTTCGTCGTCGCCACCGCCAACGCGGTGCACGAACTGCCCGCCGAGCTGCTGCGCAAGGGCCGCTTCGACGAGATATTCTTCGTCGACCTGCCGCGCATGCCGGCACGCGAGCAGATCTTCGAGATGCATCTGGCCCGCCGCAAGCTCGACCCGGCCAGCTTCGAGCTGCCCGCGCTGGCGGCGGCAAGCGAAGGCTTTTCCGGCGCGGAAATCGAACAGACCATCGTCAGCGCGCTGTATGACGCGGCCGGCAACGGCACGCCGCCGGACCAGCCGACCCTGCTCCATGCCCTCAAGCAGACCCGCCCGCTGTCGGTGCTGATGCGCGAACAGGTGGACGCGCTGCGGGCCTGGGCGCAGGGGCGTTGCGTGGCGGCGGACTGACGCCCGGTTTCAATCCAGCAGGTCGCGCATGGCGCTTTCGGGACCGGCCTTGCCGCATGCATGTTGTTTCGTTCCCGCAATGCCGTTTCTCCCTGCCACCGAGGCCATCACATGGACGCCGCCGATCTGCAGAAACTGGTGACCGTGCGCATGCCGTACGGCAAGTACCAGGGCCGGCTGATCGCGGACCTGCCCGGTGCCTACCTGGCCTGGTTTGCCCGCGAGGGCTTCCCGCCCGGTCAGCTGGGCCAGTTGCTGGCCCTGATGCTGGAGCTCGATCACAACGGCCTGGGCCGCCTGCTCGACCCACTGCGCACGCGCTGACGAATCATCGTATGCTGCGCCGCTGCCGGTCATGGCAGCCTGCCCCCCAGCGCCGCCCGACCAGGCATGCACCGGAACGGCCACTTCGCTGCTTCGCGCACTCCGGGCGTTCGATGTCTTCCCCCTTCTGTTTCGATGCCGCCGCCAGCGCGCTGGCGGTCGATGGCTGGTGCATGCTGCCCGGCCTGCTGGATGACGCGCAGACGCGTGCGCTGGGGCTCGAATGCGCCGCGCTGCACGATGCCCGGCAACTGCTGCCCGCCCGCACCGGCATCGGCCGCACGACATCGTCGCTGCGTGGCGACAGCATCCACTGGTTTGCCACGGATGCCCTGACCGGGCCGCAGCGGGTTTTCACCGACCGCATGGACGCGTTGCGCCAGAGGCTGGGGCGCGAACTGATGCTGAGCCTGGTCGATTGCGAATCGCATTACGCGATGTACCGGCCCGGCGCCGGCTACGCGCGGCACCTGGATCGCCTGCGCGGCAGCGACACCCGGGTCCTCTCGGCGGTGTTCTATCTCAACCAGGACTGGCTGGACACGGACGGTGGCGCGCTGCGCCTGTATCTGGACGACGGCAGCCATCGCGACATCCTCCCCCGCGCGGGCGAGCTGCTGCTGTTCCTGTCCGGCCGGTTCGAGCACGAGGTGTTGCCGGCCGCGCGCGACCGCATGAGCATCGCCAGCTGGATGCGTCAGCGCGCCGTGGGCGCGGATGCCTGAGCCGGCGCCACGCCGTCGATGGATGATTCGGCGTCGGCAATCGCGTTGAAGCGGCCGGCAATGTAGTCGTCCGAAAAGCTGGTCATGCCCCAGTCGCGGATGAAGCCGCAGTGGCCGCCGTACTCGGCGATGTCCAGTTCGATGTTCGGCGGCAGTTCGAGCTTTTCGAAACTGCCCACCGGGATCACCGGATCATCGCGCGAGGTCAGGATGGTGGCGGGAATCTGCATCGCCTGCATCGCGTCGCCGGCCACCGAATAGCCGTCCAGATACTGTTGCAGCGACTTGAAGTCGGTGTGGCGCAGCACCAGCGATTCGGTCAGCCCGCGCAGGTGCTGCTTCAGCTCGGACATCTCGAAGAACTGGTGCTCGGGAAACGCCCGCTGCTTGGCCAGCAGCGAGTGGCGCCACTTGCGCATGAAGTAGGCCTGGTAGAACCACGGCGCCGATTCCTCCAGCGCGAACAGCCCCGCACCCGGATCGATGATCGGGCAGACCGCCAGCACGTAACTCAGCGGAATGCCCAGCAGCGAGGTCTGCATCGCGGCGCGCAGCGCGAAGTTGCCGCCCAGCGAGAAGCCGGCCAGCGCCATCGGCCGGGCCGGGTAGCGCCGGGCGATGTCACCCAGCGCGTGCACCACTTCGTCGAGCCGGCAGGAGTGGAACAGCGCCTCGTTGAGCCCGTGGCTGTCGCCATGGTCGCGAAAGTTGAGGCGGAAGATGTCCCAGCCATCGGCCAGCAGGCGACTGCCGGTCTGCAGCACGTAGGTGGAGTCGACACTGCCTTCCCAGCCATGGAACAGCACGGCCAGTCCGCGCGACTGCGGAAGCGTCTTCTGCGCGGTGTAGGCACCGGTCAGGCGCACGCCGCCACCGCCATCGACCACCACCGGCTCGGCGCCCTGCAGCACGGTCTTGGCCGCGCGCGGCAGCAGCAGCCGGCGCACGCCGCTGGACGACAGCATGGTCTGGATATGACCGCTGCGCAGCGGCCAGGGTGGACGGAAATCCTTTCCGTAAAGCAGGCTCATTCCTGGCGGTCTTCCAGTGCGGAGGCGATGCGTTCGCGTGACAGCTCGGCCATGCGTCGGCGCGCATCGGGGGTGGCGGGCACCGGCGCCAGGAAGTGGATCTCGGCATCCATCGGCGCCTCGCCCAGCAGGCGCACGATGTTGCCGAAGAAGCTCTCGTCTTCGCGGAAGCCGGCATCGACCACCCGCCGGCCGCCGCGGGCAAAGCGCAGCGCCACCGGCTGCACCGTCACTTCGGCGTCGAGCGCGGCCTGGAAGATGCGCGCGTGGAACACTTTCAGCACGCCGTGGTATCCGGTGCCCCCTTCCGGGAACACCGCCACCGAACGCCCGGCGCGCAGGCGCTCGACCATGGCCTGCATCACCGTCGCCAGCGAATGGTTGTTGCCGCGGCGGTGGAAGATGGTGCCGCCGTTGGCGGCCAGCCAGCCGATCAGCGGCCAGCCGGCGATCTCCGCCTTGGCCACGAAGCAGGCCGCGCGCTGGCTGTGCAGCATGATGATGTCGAGCCACGAGGTGTGGTTGGCGACGAACAGCACGGGGTCGCGCAGCGCCTCGCCGAAGCGCCGGGCGCGCATGCCGAGGATGCGCAGCAGGGTCACCGACCACAGCCGGATCATCCGGTGCGGGAACGGCTCGCGTCCGTTCTTCATGACGGCCTGCTGGTTCCAGCTGAGCAGCAGCGCGCAGAGCAGGATGCCCAGCACGACGTGCAGCACCACCAGCGGCACGCGCCACAGGTAGCGCAGCGGGCGCAGCAGGTCGCGTTCGGGCACGGAGGTGGTGTCGATGCTCATCAGCTGCCCAGTTTAACGTTAGTTCCGCGCCGCCGCAGGCCCCGATCGCTCCAGCTGCGCCAGCGGCAGCGAGGGCGAACGCTTCACCGTGCGCAGCACGAAGCTCGAATTGACATCGCCGACCCCGCTGGCGTTCAACAGATGGTCGAGCAGGAAACGCGAGAAGTCCTTGAGGTCGGCCACGTAAACGTGCAGCAGGTAGTCCATGTCGCCAGTCAGCGCATGGCAGGCGACCACTTCGTCCCAGCCGCTGACGCGCTCGACGAAACCTTCGATCGCTGCGCTCTCGTGGCGGGTCAGCTGGACCCGCACAAAGGCTTGCAGGCCCAGTCCGACCGCCTGCGGATCGACTTGGGCGGCGTAGCCGGTGATCACCTGGTCCGCCTCCAGCCGCTGCAGCCGGCGCAGGCAGGCCGAGGGCGACAGGCTGACCCGCTCGGCCAGTTCGGCATTGGTGATGCGGCCTTCGCTCTGCAGCACGGCGAGCATGCGCAGGTCGGTGCGATCCAGCGACGTCATGCAATGATCTCCTTCTACTTTGGCGATTGACGCAAGAATAGTTCATTCTTGACCCATAATCGGACAATAAAGCAAGCCTGCTGCGGGCGATCCACCGTATCCTTGAGATTGCCTGACCCACCCGGAACCGCGCCCATGGACACTCCTCGCAAAGTCGAACACCAGCAGACCGACCGCGGTTACGTGCCCGTCTACGCCACCGGCGTGGTCGAACAGCCGTGGGACAGCTACAGCGCGACCGACCATGAAGTCTGGGACACGCTGTTCAAGCGCCAGCGCGAACTGCTGCCGGGCCGCGCCTGCCGGGAATTCCTCGACGGCGTCGAGCGCTTCGGCCTGGGCGATGGCGGCATCCCGAAATTTGCCGAGTTGAACAAGGTGCTCGGCGCCGCCACCGGCTGGGAGCTGGTCGCGGTGGAGGGCCTGCTGCCGGACGAGGTGTTCTTCGACCACCTGGCCCATCGCCGTTTCCCGGTCAGCTGGTGGATCAGGAAGCCCGACCAGCTCGACTACCTCAGCGAGCCGGACCTGTTCCACGACATGTTCGGCCACGTGCCGCTGCTGCTGAACCCGGTGTTCGCCGACTACATGCAGGCCTACGGCCGCGGCGGCATGAAGGCGTTCGCAATCGGCCCCGAAGCGCTGATGAACCTGACCCGGCTGTACTGGTACACGGTGGAGTTCGGCCTGATCAACACCGGCGACGGCCTGCGCATCTACGGCGCCGGCATCGTCAGCTCCAAGGGCGAGTCGATCTACTCGCTCGATTCGCCCTCGCCCAACCGCATCGGCTTCGGCCTGGAGCGCGTGATGAGCACGCGCTACCGCATCGACACCTACCAGCAGACCTATTTCGTGATCGACAGCTTCGAGCAACTGTTCGAAGCGACCCATCCGGACTTCACGCCGATCTACGCGAAGCTGCGCGAATCGCCCGCGCACGCCGCCGGCGACGTGCTCGATGGGGACCGCGTGTTCACCCGTGGCGACCGCGTGGGCTGGGCGACCAACGCGGACACCTGATTCGCCGGATCAGCGCAAGGTGGCGTCCAGCCACGGTCCCACCACGCCGGTCCACAGCGCATAGCCCTGCCGGTTCATGTGCAGCCCGTCGGCGATAAACCAACGCGATTGCGGCTGGCCGTCGCTGCCCAGCATCGGGGTGAACACGTCCAGGTAGCTGACGCCCGGCTGGCTGGCGGCATAGGCGCGTACCAGCGCATTCGCCTCGCGGATCTTCGGCAGCAACACCGTGCGCGCCACGCTGGGCTTGATGGCGATGAAGGCGACCGGGACATCCGCATCGTACGAGCGCGCCTTGCGCACGAAGGCGGCGAAGTCGTCGCGCACATGGGCCGGGCTGTCGCCGTCGGCCAGGTCGTTGTCGCCCGCATACATCACGATCGCGCGGGGATGGTACGGCGCCACGATGCGGTCGGCGAAGAAGGTGGCATCGTCGATCTCCGAACCGCCAAAGCCGCGGTTGAGCGTGCGCACCTGCGGGAAATCCGTCGCCAGCGAGCGCCACATGCGGATCGACGAACTGCCGATGAACAACACCGCGCCCGCCGCCGGTGGCTGCGCCCGATCCGTGGCCTGGAACGCGGCGATATCCCGGTTCCACTGCGCATGATCGTTTTCCCGGTTGTCGCGTGCTGCGGCCAGCAGCGGGCACAGCAGCAGGATCCACAGCAGATGACGCATGCACTTCATCGTTCGCTCCGTCGTGGTCATGCCGGCTGCAGACTGTCGATGCTGCCTGCAGACAGCGGGAAACGCCGTTCCCGAGCGTAGCGCAACGACGGCGAAGGTGATTTCGCGGTTGCCACTCATGGATCGTCCCCGCGACGGCGCGACTTCACCATGCCGTGCTTGCGCAACAGCGCGCGCAGTTGGTGATAGCTGAGTCCGAGCAGTGGCGCTGCCTCGACCTGGCTGTGGCGGGCTTCGACGAGCGCGCACTGGACCAGGTCCACTTCCAGGCGCGCCATCTCGGTCTTGATGTCGCAGGGAAGCCGGATCGATTTCTTTTCCGGCGCTGCCACGTCGACGGCTTCCGGCTCGGCCTCGACCGCCGGCCGGAACGCGGAAGCGAAGGGGTCGAAAACGATGGCGTCGACCGGATCGTCGGCCGGCGTGCGGTGCACCGACCGCTCGACCACGTTCTTCAACTCGCGCACATTGCCCGGCCACGGATAGCGGATCAGCGCGGCGCGGGCGGATTCGCTGAAACCGGCAAACAGGTCCCGACCCAGCTCGCGACTGATGTTGAGCGCGAAGTGCTCGGCCAGTTGCAGGATGTCACCCGTGCGTGCGCGCAGCGGCGGTACCGTCAGCACGTCGAAAGCCAGGCGGTCGAGCAGGTCGGCGCGAAACGTTCCGGCGCGCACGGCGGCGGGCAGGTCGCCATTGGTCGCGCCCACGATGCGGGCGTCCACGGTCAGCGTCTCGTTGCCGCCGACGCGTTCGAACTGGCCGTACTCGACCGCGCGCAGGATCTTTTCCTGCACGCGCAGGGAAACCGTGGCCAGCTCGTCGAGGAACAGCGTGCCACCGTGGGCCTGCTCGAAACGGCCGATGTGGCGGCGGCTGGCGCCGGTGAACGCGCCCGCCTCATGGCCGAACAACTCGGTTTCGAGCAGGGCTTCGGTCAGGGTCGCGCAGTTGAGCTTCACCAGCGGCGCCTCCCAGCGCGGCGACAGGTAATGCAGTCGCGCCGCGATCAGCTCCTTGCCGGTGCCGCGCTCGCCGATGACCAGCACCGGCTTGTTCACCGCCGCCACCCGCGAGACGTGTTCCAGCAAATCGAGGAAGGCCGTCGACTCGCCCAGCATGGCGGTGATTTCGGTATCCGATGGCCGCGGATCTGGCATGGGACATCAACTCGCAGAGGGGGCAATGGTCGAATGGCTCATCCAACCCGATATTGGTCAATTCAACCATAAATCGGTTTATCCAACCGCTGCGAACGACGCGCCTTCACGGCCGCAAGGAGGCAACCGTTGACCAATCAATGACTTGAGACGACGCCGGCATTTGGCACGACCCGTGCTCTGGATACTTCGTGGCCCTTCACCATCACGAGGCAAGCAGACATGGGCGTTTTTTCGAGAATGAGCGACATCATCAACTCCAACATCAACGCGATGCTGGACAAGGCCGAGGAACCGGAAAAGGTGGTGCGGCTGATCATCCAGGAGATGGAAGACACGCTGGTGGAAGTGCGCTCCGCCGCGGCGCGCGCAATCGCCGACCGCAAGGAACTGGAGCGGCGCGTGGAACACGCCCAGCGCGAGTCCGACGAGTGGCAGCGTCGGGCCGAGCTGGCCATCACCAAGGGGCGCGACGATCTGGCCAAGGCCGCGCTGGCCGAAAAGAAGCACATGGACGCGGCGCGTGAATCGCTCCAGCGCCAGTGCCACGAGGTCGAACTGGGCCTGGCCAAGCTCAACGACGACATCGCCGCGCTGCAGGTCAAGCTGGCCGATGCCAAGCATCGGCAGAAATCCTTCGAATTGCGCCACCACACGGCGGCCAACCGCCTGAAGGCGCGCAGCCGCACCCACGACGAGCGGATCAACAACGCGCTGGGTCGCTTCGAGCACTACGAGCGCAAGCTGGAACACATGGAAGGCCGGGTCGAAGCCTACGACCTGGGCAAGCAGCGCGATCTCGACCGCGAATTCGCGGAGCTGGAAACCAACGACCACGTCGAGGCCGAACTGGCGGCGCTGAAGGAACGCCTGGGCTCGGCGAAGCCGGCGAACAAGGAATAACGAGGCACTAACCCGATGGAAGCGGCGCGACAACGCCGGAAACCATCCGGATACCCAAACACCCCACTGGAGAGACAAGGCATGAACGCTACACGGGACGGAGATCGTCGACGCCCGCTCCACCGCGATTCGGAACGCGGCCTGATCCTCGGCGTATGCACCGGCATCGCCGAAAGCTTCGACTGGCCGGTATGGCTGACCCGCGCCGGCGCGTTGGCGCTGGGCTGGTGCTTCCCGGTGTCCGCCGTGGTGGCCTACGTCGTCGCCGCGCTGGTCATGCCGGAGCGACCGCTGCGTTACTGCGGCGACGGCGACGAGCGCAGCTACTGGCAATCGACGCGTCACCGGAGCTGAGCCATGGCACGCGACGACTACGGGCGCGCGCAGCGCTTCCATCGCGATCCCCGCCACGGCAGGCTCATGGGCGTGTGTGCGGGCGTGGCGGACGAGCTCGGCTGCAACGTCACCCTGGTCCGGATCATCGCGGTCATCGCGCTGTTCTGGTTCGGCGTGGTGACGCTGGCGGCGTATGTCGTTCTCGGCTTCCTGCTGCCCGCCAGGACGGACATGCGGCACGATATCGACGAGGCGTACTGGGGCAGCGTGAGGTACGCGGCGGGCGACGGCTTCCGCGAGCGACGCCATCGCCGGCGCGAGCTGGACAGCAACTTGCAGCACATGGAAGGCTACGTCACTTCGCGTCGACGCGATCTCGACCGCCAATTTCGCGATCTGGAACACTAGGAATCAACGATGGACCACGGTCAATTTTTCATACTGAGCATCATCATCGTCATCTTCGGCGCGCGCATCATCCGCGATCACCTGCGCTTCAAGCAGGTCCAGCCGCGTGAGGACCCGCAATACCAGGCGCGCATGGACACGCTGGAGCAGCGCGTGAGGACGCTGGAACGCATCGTGACCGACAAGGGCTACGACCTCAAACGGGAATTCGAGAAGCTGTAGACGCGAGCAGGGCCGCGGCGCGACCGGGGAAACGGCAGGTCGCCTTCGCCACCCGCCCCGGAAGCCGATCGTGCCCACTCCGCGACGATCGGCGCTGTTACGACTTGTTCGGCCCGGACCGCTTGAGCTCGCTCACCTCCAGCACCTGGGCGATGCGGGTGCCGTCCCAGCGGTAGACCAGGTGCCTGGCCTGCACGCAGGGCGCGACCACGTCGGGGAAGAACGCCGCGATGCATTCGCCGCCGGCATGCCGGGCGCTGTCGAAAACGATGCCGGGCGAACCGGCATCGCGCAGCCTGCGTGCCAGCGCCACGCTGGCCACGTAACTGTCGGCCGCCTGTTCCGCCGGCCAGCCACCGCGCAGGTCGTGCAGCTTGCTGTCCACGCTGGTGCGATAGCAGCGCATCTGCACTTCGCACGGCGGTTCGCTGGTCGCGGCCATGAATTGCTCGTGGTGATAAACCGTTTCCTCGACCGCGGTGGCCACGCTGTGCGCCGCGTAGAACACGCCCCACGTGCCGTCGGAGAAGCGGCTGCCTTCCGGATTCAGATGGGTGAACGCCGCCATCACCGGCGTCGAACCCGGGCCGCTGACCCGATGCGCCTTCGGCACCAGCTTCAGCGCGTCGATCTCCTCGCGCAGGCGCGAATTGGTCAATGCCTCGATCGCGAACACCGCGTCCATGTCGGCCGGGTCGGCAATGCGGTCGTACACCCCGACCGGCGGGAAGCGGCTGGGCACGATGCGATACGCCTGGCTCCAGCGGACGCGTTTGAGGGGCGGCAACTCGTTTGGCATCAGGGTTCCTGGAAGTGCTTCCTTGCCTGCAGGGAGAGGCGCAAAGCGTGCGGCATCGCCGTCTCGCTCGCCGCGACGCCCGTCACCGCTTCAGCCGCGCTGCGCGTCCAGATACTGCCGCACCACGTACAGGTCGGCGACATTGCCCGACAGCATGCGTTCCAGCGCGGAGTGGCCGCCGAACAGCGACGCCGTATTCGGCTTGTGCAGCCAGGCGTCGGCCTGGGCCGGTTCGGGAAACAGGATCTGCAGCGACTTCCAGATCCCGAGCAGATAGCTGATCCGCTCGATGGTGTCGCGTCCCGGGGCACCATCCTGCTGGCGCTTCCACTTGTAGAAGGTCGATTCCGGCGGATCACCGAGCAGCTTGCGCTGATCGGCGATGCGCAGCTTCCAGTGTTCGGCGAGACGGAAGAACGCGCGCAACGCCGGACCACCGAGGTCCGCGTCAGGAGTGTTTTCAGGCAGCGACTGGGCCAGCACGGTCACTCTCCTTGTAAAGTTGACATGCAATTTACTCTACAAGGGAAGCTTTGGTCAATGTTTGACCAGTGCCGGCTCACGGTCCCGACGGCTGCTCCTTCGCCTTTGCGGCACAGTCGCAGCCGTAATCCGGCTCCGGACCGCCGTCGGCGATGAAGCGGTCGATGCGCTGTTCCAGCACCGGCAACGGCACTGAGCCGGTGGACAGCACGGTGTCGTGGAAATGGCGGATGTCGAACTTCGCGCCGAGCGCCTGCTCCGCCTTCGCGCGCAGTTCGCGGATCTTCAGGTAGCCCAGTTCGTACGACAGCGCCTGGCCGGGCCAGCTGATGTAGCGGTCGACTTCGTTGGCGATCTCGCGAGCGGACAACGCGGTGTTGACGGTGAGGTAGTCGATCGCCTGCTGCCGGCTCCAGCCCAGGTGATGGATGCCGGTGTCGACCACCAGCCGGCAGGCCCGCCACATCTGGTAGGTGAGGTAACCGAAACGCTGGTACGGGGTCTTGTAGATGCCCATCTCGTTGCCGAGATATTCCGAATAGAGGCCCCAGCCCTCGCCGTAGGCGGAGATGTAGCTGTTGCGGCGGAACGCGGGCTGGCCGTGCTGCTCGTCGGCCAGCTCTAGCTGCAGCGCGTGGCCCGGATAGGACTCATGCAGGGTCAGCGCGGGCATGTTGTACAGCGGCCGCGACGGCAGGTCATAGGTGTTGACCATGTATTCGTCGGGGCCGCCGCGACCGGAGGTGTAGTACGGCGCGATGTCGGCCGGCACCGGCACGATGGTGAAGCGCTGGCGCGGCAGGTGGCCGAAGTATCTGGCCATCTGGCCGTCCACTTCCTTGGCCACCCAGGCGCTGCGCATCAGCAGCTCCTCCGGCGACTTCGCGTAGAACTGCGGGTCGCTGCGCAGGAACTGCAGGAACTCGGCGAAGCTGCCCTTGAAGTCGGTGTCCTTGATCACCTCCAGCATCTGCGCATGGATCTGCGCCACCTGGTCCAGGCCGATCTGGTGGATCGCGTCGGGGCTGAGGTCGAGCGTGGTGTACTCGCGGATCTGCTGGCGATAGAACGCCTTGCCGTCGGGCAGCGCCTCGGCGGCGAGCGTCTTGCGCGCACGGGGCAGGTACTCGTTGCGGAAGAACGCCAGCAGTCTGGCGTACGCCGGAATCACCTCGTCGCGAAGGCGGCGCAAGGCCTGTCCCTGCAAGGCCTGGGCCTCGTCGGTGGGCATCGTGGCCGGCAGCTGCCTGAACGGCGCATAGAAGCTGCTCGCGGTTGGGTCCTTCAATTCGGCGACCGCGGCGATCGACACGTCACGCCCGTCCAGCACCGCGCGGGGCACGCTGAAGCCGCGCTTGAGCCCGGCCCGCATGTTGGCGATCTGCTGGTCGAAGTAGGCGGGGATCTGGTCGAGCCGATCCAGGTACTGTTCGTAGTCCTGCCGGGTGCGCAGCCGGCCGCCGCCCAGCTGGTAACCGATGTCCGACCAGAACGCCGAATCGCTGTTGAACGGCATCTGCCAGTTCTTGAAGCGCTGGTTGGCGACGAAGTTATCGATCTGCTGGCGGTAGATGGCGAAATTCACCTGCTCGGCGGGCGACAGTGCGGTCGGGTCAATGCCGTCCAGTTGCCTGAGCACGCTCTGCCAATAATCCAGTCGTCGTTGTTGGCTGGCCGCGTCCACGGTATCCAGCCGTCCATTGTTGGGCTGAGCCTCGCCCGAGGCGCTGATGCCGGCCTGCCCCGTCCGCCAGGCCCATTCGGTGGTGTAGATGTTCTTGAACCGGACATCGGCGGCGGCGGCGGTTTCGCTGGCCGGGGCGTCGATCGCGTAGGCCGGCGCGCTGCAGACGAGTGCAAGCACGGCCCATCGGGCCATCATCGGAGTCTTGTTCACTCGGGTTCCTCTTTCCGGGCGGCGGCGTCATCGATCAGGTGACGTGATGCGAACGTCTATCGTGGCCGTCATGACGGCCCATGGCAACGGCACCCGGCATCCAGTGTCAGTATCGACGCCCCGGTCCGTCCACGGCCCGCTCAGCCCAGATTGAGTTCGCCCACTCCCACCGAGCGCAGGTAGGCAGCCAGGTTGCGCTCTTCGGTTTCGATGAAAACCTCGCCGCTGGCCGCGCTCTCGGCGATCCGGTCCGGGCGGAAGTTGCGGAAGTCGCCGCGCATGCGGCACCACGCGCCCAGGGTCCACTTGCCGCCCCAGAACGACAGGCACAGCGGCTCGATCTCGCGGGTGCTGGGGTTGCCGCCTTCGTCGCGATAGGCCATCCGCAGCACCTGGTTGCCGACGATGGCCGCGTGCAGCTGATCGAGCAGGGCGGCGAAATCGTCGCGGTACTGGTCGCGCCACACCGGCGCGAAGATGCGCGTGCGACTGGCGCGCTCGCGCAGTTCCGGCGGCAGCACCGCCTCGATCTTCAGCAGCGCCGTCTGCGCGTTTTCCGCCAGCCGGGTGCCGGCGAATGCACGCACGAAGCGCGAGCCGACCACCAGAGCCTCGAGTTCGCTGGCGTTGAACATCAGCGGCGGGATGTCCGAACCCTTGCGCAGGACGTAGCCGACGCCGGCCTCACCCTCGATCGGCACGCCGGACAACTGCAGGTCGGCGACATCGCGATAGACCGTGCGCAGCGACACGCCCAGCGTCTGCGCCAGCGATCGCGCCTGCAGTGCGGTACGTCGACCGCGCAGCGCGTGAATGATGAGGAATAGCCGGTCCGCTCGACGCATCCGTACATCATCCCCGGGAATGATGACGGCGAACAGCGTCGAACGTCACGACTCATCGCATCACGCGCCCTGGGCGGCCGCCAGTTCGGCATCCAGCGCGGTGGCACGCTGCACGCCCGGCCGTGCCAGCACGCGGTCGATGTAGGCACGGATCACCGGCAGCTCGGGCACCAGCTTGAACATCGTGGTCCAGTTCAACGCGGTGCCCCACAACACGTCCGCCGCGCTGAAGCGCTCGCCCAGCAGGTACGGTCCCTTTTCCAGCTGGTCGACCACGGTCTTCAGCATGGTGTCGTAGTCGCCGTAGCCGCAGGTCGACGTCGACGCCGGCTCGCGCTGCAGCGATCTGTCGGTCACCGCCGGTTCGAAGCATGAACCGTAGAACACCAGCCAGCGCAGGTACGGGCCGCGCAGCGGGTCACCGATCGGCGGCGCCAGCCCGGCTTCGGCATACAGATCGGCCAGGTAGATGAACACCGCCGGCTGCTCGGTGACCAGGGCACCGTCGTGATGGATCGCCGGCACCTTGCCCATCGGGTTGATCGCCAGATACGCCGGCTGCCGCTGTTCACCGGCCTTCAGGCTGAGCACGTGCAACTCGTAGTCGGCAGCCAGTTCCTCGAGCAGGGCGCGGGTACCGGCGGAGCGGCTTTGTGGCGAATGAAAGAAGCTGACGCGTGACTCGCTCATCGTGGTTTCCTGGCGAACGGGTGGAAAGTTTCAGAGATGCCGCGTTTCGGCCGGTGCGGACATCCAGTTGTTGTGGCGACCGTCGGAGAAGCGCAGCGGCGCCTCGATCAACTCCTGCGGTTCGACGTCATCGAGGCAGGCCAGGCTGATCGACACGTAGTCGCCGCCGATTTCCGCGATATGGCCGCGGCCGAACGAGCGCACGCCGCAATGCCGGCAGAACAGGTGGTGGGCGCTGCGGGTGTTGAACTGATAGTCCGACAAGGCGTCCTCGCCGCTCAGCAACCGGAAGGCCGCGGGCTTGACGATCACGCCCCACTGCCGCGTCTTGGTGCAGATCGAGCAGTTGCAACGCCCGGTGCCGGCGGCGAGATCGATGTCGGCTTCATAGCGCACCGCGCCGCAATGGCAACTTCCGTGATAAGTCCTGGTCATCATTTGCTCCGGTGATGGAAGGTGTGGGTCAGTGCGGCGAGCAGCGCGCGTTGTCGCCGCGGCGTCGCGCCACTGGCTCCGGTCGGGTTCGCTTTCGGCAGGCGATATTGGCCGTCCAGCAGCAGGCCATTGAGGTACAGCGGACGATAGGCCATCAGGGTGCGTTGCAGGATCTTGTTCATCGCGACCTCCTCATGCCGCCATGGCTTCGCCGACGCACCAGGGCGGCAGCTGCGCATGCTTGAACAGGCGATACCAGTGATCGCGATCGGTGGGGCCGTACAGGTCCAGCGTGCGGATCACCTCGCGGGCGAATTCCACGCTGCCCAGGTGGCTGGCGCTGATCACGCCGCCGTCGCTGACCGCGAGCACCTCGGCGTCGTATTGCTCCGCGCCGGCATAGGTAGGCACCTGCGCGGCGATCTGCCCCGACCAGTTGCCGGTGTGACGGCAATCGTCGAGCAGGCCGGCGCGGGCCAGCGCCAGCATGCCGCTGTCGATGCCGGCCACCACCGCGCCGGCCGCGTGCAACTGGCGCATCGCCGCCACCGCCGGCGCGCCCTCGCCACGCTGCCACAGATGGCCGCCGGGCACGATCAGCATCGCGGCGCGCGCGTCGTCCAGCTGATCCAGCGTCAGCTCCGGCTGCACGCACAGCCCACCCATCGAGGTGACCTGGGCGCGGCTGAAGCCCACCGTCTGCACCTCCCAGTCGCCGGGGCGCCGGATTTCGCACAGGGCCAGCGCCGCCTGCCAGTCGGCAAAACCCTCGAACACCAGGAAATAAACCGTATCGCGCATGTCTTGGTCCTCCGCCTTGGAGGGACAGCTTGCAGGGGGGCTGCTGCCAGCGTGTTGTCAGCAGGGCGGGGAACAAAAGCGGGATCGCCAGGCTTCACGCTCCCGGGCGCTGCTCTTCTCCGTTCCCCCGTTCCCCGCTCAAAACAAATGCGACAATGCCCGTCCCCCACGCCATGGACCCGACATGAAGCCTGTCTCACTGATCCAGTTCCTGATCGAGGAACGCCGCGCCGGCCACATCAATGCCGAACTTTCGCTGCTGATCGAAGTGGTCGCGCGCGCCTGCAAGCGCATTGCGGTGGCCACCGGCAAGGGCGCGCTGGGCGGCGTGCTGGGCGAGGCCGGCACGGGCAACATCCAGGGCGAGGCGCAGAAGAAGCTGGACGTGATCTCCAACGAGATCCTGCTGGAAGCGAACGCCTGGGGCGGCCACCTCGCCGCCTGCGCCTCGGAGGAAATGGAAGACCCGCAGCAGATTCCGGACGGCTACCCGAAGGGCAACCACCTGCTGCTGTTCGATCCGCTGGACGGCTCGTCGAACATCGATGTGAACATCTCGGTCGGCACGATCTTCTCGGTGCTGCGCTGCCCGGACGGCGTGACCGAGCCGAAGGCCGAGCACTTCCTGCAGCCGGGCACCACCCAGCTCGCCGCCGGCTACGTGGTGTACGGCCCGGCCACCGTGCTGGTGCTGACCTTCGGCCACGGCACCCACGAATTCACGCTCGATCGCGAGGTGGGCAGCTTCATCCTCAGCCGGCGCGCCATCCGCATTCCGGAGCAGGCCACCGAGTTCGCCATCAACATGTCCAACCAGCGCCACTGGCAGCCGCCGATGCAGCGTTACGTGGGCGAACTGCTGGCCGGCAAGACCGGGCCGCGCGGCAAGGACTTCAACATGCGCTGGGTCGCCTCGATGGTGGCCGACGTGCACCGCATCGTGACCCGCGGCGGCGTGTTCTATTACCCGCTGGACGCGAAGATCGAGAAGCAGGGCGGCAAGCTGCGCATCATGTACGAGGCCAACCCGATGGCCTTCATCATCGAGCAGGCCGGCGGCGCGGCGACCACCGGTCGCCAGCGCATCATGGAGATCCAGCCCACCGGCCTGCACCAGCGCGTGCCGGTGTTCCTCGGCTCGAAGGAAGAAGTCGAACTGGCCACGCGCTACCACCAGGAAGCCGACGCCGCGCAAGGCTGACCCTCCTGCTCCCTCCCCTGCTTGCAGGGGAGGGGCAACCTCCAACCTCCCCCTGCCTGCAGGGGGAGGAGCAGATCAGAATCTTCCGATACCGATGCCCATGCCCTTTCGCCGTTTGCTGCCACTGCTCGCCACCCTCCTGCTCGGTGCCTGCACGCACGCCAGCAAACCCGCGCCGGTGGTCGCCCCGCCGGTGGCGCCGGTGAAGCTGAAGATCGGCCTCGCGCTCGGCGGTGGGGCGGCCAAGGGCTTCGCCCACATCGGCGTGATCAAGATGCTGGAGGCCAGCGGCATCCATCCGGACGTGGTCGCCGGCACCAGTGCGGGCAGCGTGGTCGGCGCGCTGTACGCCAGCGGCATGGACGCGTTCGCGCTGCAGCAGACCGCATTCGGTCTCGACGAGGCGAAGATCCGCGACGTGCGGCTGTTCTCCGGCGGCCTGGTGCAGGGCCAGGCGCTGCAGGATTACGTCAACCAGCTGGTGCACAAGCAGCCGATCGAACAGTTGAAGATGCCGTTCGCCGCTGTTTCGACCGAGCTGGAAACGGGCACGCGCACGGTGTTCGTGCGCGGCAACACCGGCCGCGCGGTGCGCGCATCGTCCAGCATTCCCGGCGTGTTCGAGCCGGTGGAGATCCACGGCAAGCACTACGTCGACGGCGGCGTGGTCAGCCCGATCCCGGTCGACGCGGCACGCCAGCTCGGCGCCGACTTCGTGATCGCGGTGGACATCTCCGCCGCGCCCGACGGCAGCAACCCGCAGGACATGATGGGCATCGTGGGCCAATCGATCGACATCATGGGGCGGCAACTGGCGGCGCAGGAAAGCGCGCGCGCCGAGGTGGTGATCCGGCCCGACCTGCGCGGCATCGGCCCCACCGATTTCGAGCAGAAGAACCAGGCCATCCTGGCCGGCGAGAAGGCCGCGCTGGCAGCGATCCCCGCCATCCGGGCAAAGCTGGCCGCCATGGCCACCGCACGCCAGACGGCCGGCAGCAACGCTGCGCAGCGCTGATCCGGTCGCCATGCCGTCCTGCACTTGGCGTGCGCGGCACCGGGTTGTAGCTTCGGGATTCCCCACGCCGGAATCCCTCCCATGCCGAAACGCTCACGCCTGATCGTCCCGCTGTCGCTGCTCACTCTCGCGCTGGCACCGCAAGCCTTCGCCGCCACGGCCGAGGTCGATCCGCGCATCGAGCAGGTGTTGACCGAACTGGGCAAGGCGCAGTCGATCCAGGCCACCGCGATCTCGCCGGATGGCAAGCAGCTCGCCTGGGTGATCCAGCGCGACGGCAAGCCGGCAATCGAGGTGGCGAATGCCGACGGCAGCCATGCGCGCCGGGTGACCGCCGCGGCGCGGTCCGGCAGCTGCGCCGAATCCGGCATCGCCTGGGCGCCCGACTCGCACCATCTCGCCTTCGTTTCCAACTGCAACGTCGACCTCACCAGCACCAAGGTGATGCAGAACGCCATCTATCTGGCCGACACCACCGGCCACGATGCAGCACCGGCGCGTCTGGCCGAGTTGAAGGGTTACGTGCGCGCCCTGCAGTGGACCGATGACGGCAAGTCGCTCGGCTTCCTCTACGTGGCAGGCGCCACCCGCCACGCCAGCGCCACCGCCGCGGCCAAACCGGCCGCCGGCGAGATCGGCGTGACCGGGGTGGAAGTGCAACGCGTGGCCAGCCTCGACGTGGCCAGCGGCACGCTGCGCGAGCTGACGCCGGCCGACAGGTACGCGTACGAGTTCGACTGGTCGCCGGACGGCTCGCGCATCGCCTATACCGCCGCGCTGCCGCCGGGCGACAACAACTGGTGGATCGCCAAACTCTACGTGCAACCCGCGCAGGTGGACGCCACCGCGACCGTGCTGGTCGATCCGGCCGACGCCGCCAGCGGCTCGCTGCAGCATCTTCAGATCGCGCTGCCGCGCTGGTCACCGGATGCCTCGCGGATCGCCTTCATCGGCGGCCTGATGAGCGACCAGGGCGCCACCGGCGGCGACATCTACGCGGTACCCGCCGCCGGCGGTGCGCTGGTCAACCTCACGCCCGGCATCAAGGTCACGCCGAGCTGGCTGCGCTGGACCTCGCCGCAGTCGATGCTGGTCAGCCAGGTCAGCAATGGCCAGAGCCAGCTGGCCGACTACGCCGTGTCCGCCACGCAGGCGCAGCAGCAGCGCGTGCACTTCACCGTGCCGGCCAGCATCAGCGACGGCAGCGCCTCGATGGCGATGTCGCTGTCCGCCGACCTCAGGCACGTCGCCTTCCTGCAGAGCTCGTACGCCCGCGCCACCGAGGTGCACGCCGGCGCGCTGGGCAAGGCCGCGCCGCCGGCGGTGACCTCGTTCAACGCCGCGCTGAAACCCGCCTGGGGCAAGGCCGAATCGGTGGAGTGGAACAACGAGGGTTTCCACGTGCAGGGTTGGCTGCTGTATCCGGCCCACTACGATCCGAAGAAGACCTATCCGATGGTCGTGGTGGTGCACGGCGGTCCGTCGAGCGCGGTGATCCCGCGCTGGCCGGGCGTGGGTTACGGCGCCGCGCCGCTGTCCGCGCTGGGCTATTTCGTGTTCCAGCCGAACCCGCGCGGCAGCTTCGGCCAGGGCGAGAAGTACGTGCAGGCCAACCGCAAGGACTTCGGCTACGGCGACCTGCGCGACATCCTCGCCGGCGTCGACGCGGTGGAGAAGAAGTTTCCTGTGGACGACCAGCGGCTCGGCCTCACCGGCTGGAGCTACGGCGGTTTCATGAGCATGTTCGCGCCGACCCAGACCCAGCGCTTCCGCGCCGTTGTGGCCGGCGCCGGCATCTCGAACTGGCAGAGCTATTACGGCCAGAACCTGATCGACCAATGGATGCCGCCGTTCTTCGGCGCCAGCGTCTATGACGACCCGGCCGTCTACGCGAAGAGCTCGGCGATCAACTTCATCAAGCAGGTGAAGACGCCGATGCTGATCGTGGTCGGCGACCGCGACGCCGAATGCCCGGCACCGCAGTCGTTCGAGATGTGGCATGCGCTGCGCGCGCAGGGCGTGCCGACCTCGCTGGTGGTGTATCCGAACGAGGGCCACCACTTCGTCGACCCCGCCCACCAGCGTGACGTGCTGCAGCGGGCGCTGGGCTGGTTCGACAAGTACCTGCCGGCCAGCCGCTGAGCCGAACGACATGAACCGACCGACAAAGAAAGAGCGGGCCGACTGGCCCGCTCTTTCTTTGTCGCGCCTCGTCGTCAATGCTCGGGCGGGTCCTTGTTGCGGGTCTTGGTGACCGCGCCCAGGATGCCCGCGCCGACCAGCACGACCGCGCCGCCGATGATCCACTGGTTGGGCACGTGCAGCAGCGTGGCGATGTAGACCAGACCGCCGATGACGACGATCATGCCGATCAGATAGAGCGCGAACGAGGACATCGGTGCCTCCCTGGTGCAGGTCGCCGCGGCGTACACGCCTCGACGAATGGCCGCATTGCAGCCGATCGGACTTCATCGGCGCGTGAAGAAGGCTTGAGGCGCTCCCCGGCGCCGTCGACGCGGTGCTCCCCGGCAAGAGGCAGGCCACCTGCCGACCAGGTCGGAAGTCATTGTTGACAGGCTCCGTGTGTATTGCTGTACTGATACACATGGATGCCTCCCTGCTCACCGTTCAACCGACCGCCAGCGAGCCGATCTATCGGCAGATCGTCGAACAGCTGCGCCGGCTGATTGCCGGAGGCCAGCTCGCCCATGGTGAACTGCTGCCGTCGGTGCGCGACGTCGCCGGCTTCCATGCGATCAACCCGATGACCGTGTCGCGCGCCTACGGCATGGCCGAAAGCGAGGGCCTGGTCGAGCGCCTGCGCGGCAAAGGCATGGCGGTGATCGCCACGCGCAAGGCCGCGCAAAGCGAAAGCCATCGGCTGGCCCTGCTCGAACCGCAATTGCAGGCATTGGCGCGCCATGCCCACGAACTCGAACTGACCGCCGCGCCGGTGCTGCGGCGCCTGACCAAACTGCTGGGAGAATGAAATGAACGCGATGCCGAGTGAAACGGAATCCACCATCGCTCCGCTCGCGGTGCGCGGCCTGGTCCACAGCTACGAAGGCAGCCATGCGCTGAACGGCGTCGACCTGGCGATGGAACCGGGCAGCGTGCTCGGCCTGATCGGCCGCAACGGCGCCGGCAAGTCGACCCTGATCCGCATCATGCTTGGCCTGCTCGAACCGATGGCCGGGGTCGCGACGGTATTCGGCGAACCGGCGCTCGCGCTCGGCGACGAAGCCAAGGCGCGCATCGCCTATGTGCCGCAGCAGCCCGAGGCGCTGGCCTGGCTCACCGCGCAACAGATGCTCGACTTCGTCGGCCGTTTCTACCCGCGCTGGGACAAGACCTTCGTCAGGAACACGCTGGAACGCTGGCAGATCCAGCCGAACCGGCTGCTGGCGAAGCTGTCGCCGGGCGAACGCCAGCGTGTCGACCTGATCCGCGCGCTGGCTTCGCAACCGGAACTGCTGGTGCTGGACGAACCGGCCGCGGCGCTCGACCCGGTCGCCCGCCGCGAACTGCTGCGCGAGGTGGCGCTGCGCGCCGGCGAGTCCGGCACCACCGTGCTGTTCTCCACCCATATCGTGTCGGACCTGGAACGCGTGGCCTCGGAAGTGGCGTTCCTGCATCGGGGCAAGTTGCTGATGCGCTGCAGTGTCGATGAGACCAAGGAACGTTACGCGCGGCTGTGGCTGCCCGGGCGGCTGAGCGCGGCCGCTCCCGCGCACAGCCTGAGCCGGCGTCGCCACGACGACGGCAGCCTCAGCCTGGTGGTCGAGCTCGACGAGCGCGGCCGCTGGCCGGAGGCCGCCAGCCTGGCCGGCGCCCGCGTCGACGCACTCGGCCTGGAGGATCTGTTCGTGGAGGTGGCCGAATGAAACCGTCGCAGCTGTTCCGGATTCCCTGGTACGCGGCCCATCGCTCGCTGCGCTGGATGGCGGTGGTGCTACTGACCGTGTGTGCCGGTTCGGCCATCGGCCTCGGCCTGTTCGGCAGCAAGCCCGGCCATTTCGCCGGCGCGATCTTCATGTTTGGCGTGGGCCTGCTGTTCGTGTGGGCATTCTTCCTGTCGACCACCCTGTTGCTGGCGATCGATGCGTGGCAGCTGCGCGTGCCGGCGATCCAGCGGCAGATCGTGGCGTCCCTGCTGCTGCATGCGGGGCTCGGCATCGCCGTGCCGACCCTCGTGCTGGGCATGCTGGGCGCGCCGGTGCTCAACACCGCGGTCGTGCTGACGCTGTGCACGTCGGTCGGGCTCGCGTTCGCGCTGATGCCGCGCTATTGCGCCATCTTCTTCGGACTGATGCCCACCCTGGGCAATACGCTGTGGCATCGCCTGCACCTGCCCGGCATCGACGACCCCCGCTTCGTGCTGCTCGCGCTGCCGCTGATCCTGCTGTCGCTGTTGCTGATCGTGATCTGCTGGCGCCGGCTGCTGCGCGTCGGCTCCAGCCGCGCGCAGGGCTGGAGTTCGCCGATGGTGCTGCAGTATCGCAGCGGCGGCTGGGGCCAGTGGAGCGCCATCGGCGACCTGCGCCAACTGCAGCAGCGACCGGACTGGCTGCAGTTGGCCGTCAGCCTCGACGGCGTGGGCCCGACGGCCCCGCACAAGGCGTTGCGGGTGGCGCTGGGCGGCTGGTACCTGCCGCAAACCTGGCGCAGTTACGCCAGGCAACTGGGCCTGATGATCGGCTTCATCGCGCTGCCGTTGCTGGGTGTCGCCTGGCTGCTGCACTGGGGCGGACAGGACGCGCAGGCCGCCGTCGCGATGCGTGGCGTGTTGATCGGCAGCCTTGGCATGGTCGGCGGCGTTGCCGGTCCGATGATCTGCACGTTCAGCCTGATCTGGCTGAACAGGCGCTGGCAACAGGCCAATGCCGAACTGCCCCTGCTGGCACTCCTGCCGGGGCTGGGCGAACCCGCGCAGGCGCGGCGGCAAGTGGTGCGCGCCGGGCTCGGCCTGCCGCTGGTTCTGCATGCGCTGCTGGCGCTGCTGATCGGTGTCGCCATGCTGTGCTGGCATGGCCACGTCGCGATGCTGTCGTTCCTGCTGCTGGCCCAGCTGGGTGCCACGACCGTCACCGTGGCGATGCTGCTCAATCTTTTCGGTGGCCGCCGGCTGTCCATCTGGGTGAGCGGCGCGGTGCTGGTCACCAGTTTCGTGCTCTGCCTGTCGAGCCTGCTGCTGCCGGCCATCAGCTGGGGCCGTCACCCGGTCGCGGGCGTCGAGCCACTGCTGCTGCCCCTGGTCGGCGCGTGGTTGCTGCTGGGCGCCGGCATGATCTGGCTAGCGCGACGCGGCTGGCGCGGGTTGATGCAATTGCCGCATCCGTTTGTGCAGAGCTGAGCGGGCTCTCAGAACAATTCGCCCTGGGGCGAGGGTTTGCGCGGCGGCACGAAGCGCGAGGTATCCAGTTGCAGCTCGCGGGCGCGGGCGAAGCCGTGCCGACGGCAGGCCAGCTCGAAGCGACGGCGCAGCAGGTCGGCGAACACGCCCTGCCCGCGCATGCGGGTGGCGAAGTTGCTGTCGTAGTCGCGACCGCCGTTCATCTGCTGCACCAGGCTCATCACGTGTTCGGCGCGCTGCGGCGCATGCAGGGCCAGCCATTCGCGGAACAGCGACTTCAGTTCGTGCGGCAGGCGCAGCGTGGTGTAGCCGGCGCTGCGCGCGCCGGCATCAAAGGCCTGTGCCAGCACCGCTTCCATGTCCTTGTCGTTCAATGCGGGAATGATCGGCGCCACCAGCACGCCGACCGGCACGCCGGCCTCGGCCAGGTTGCGGATCGCCTTGATCCGCCGGTGCGGCGCGCTGGCGCGCGGTTCGAGTTTCGCGGCGAGATGGTTGTCCAGCGAATTGACCGAGACGAACACCTGCACCAGCCCTTCGCGCGCCATCGGCTGCAGGATGTCGAGGTCGCGCTCGACCAGCGCGTTCTTGGTCACGATGGTGCACGGGTGATGGCATTCGGCCAGCAGCTCCAGCGCGGCGCGGGTCAGCCGCCAGCGCTTCTCGATCGGCTGGTAGGGGTCGGTGTTGCTGCCGATGTTGATCGGGCTGATCGCGTAGCCGGGCTTGCCCAGTTCCGCCCGCAGCATCTCGGCCAGGTTGCCCTTGGCGCGGATCTTCGTCTCGAAGTCGAGACCCGGCGACAGGTTGAGATAGCTGTGCGAGGGCCGCGCGAAGCAGTAGATGCAGCCGTGCTCGCAGCCGCGATACGGATTGATCGCCTGGCTGAAGGCGATGTCCGGCGAGTCGTTGCGGCTGATCACGCTGCGCGCGCGCTCGTCGGTGACTTCCGTGCGCGGGCGCGGCGCATCCTCGTCCAGCAGCGCACCCTGCCAGCCGTCATCTTCGGCCTGGTGGCGGACGTGTTCGAAGCGGCCTTCGGGATTCGACGCGGCGCCGCGCCCCTTGTGCGCACGCGGGGCACAGGGTGAGTCGGGTGGTGATGGCGAGCTCATCCGGGCAGTGTGGCGTGCCGGAATCTCAATCGTGGCGACACCGCGTCAAGCTGTGATTCCACGCGCGCCCGGCGCGCATGGGCGGCGCTATGATCTGCCCGTCCGTCGCCGTGGGAGCGACGCTCCATCCACTTGCCGGGTCGTGCCATGCGCTGGTTGCTGCTTGTTTCCACCGTATTCGCCTTCGTGCTCTGCTTCACCCGCCACAGTGCCGGCGCGTGGGGTTTCTGGATGCTGGTCGGGCTGCTCGGGGTGTTCGCCAGCACGTTGGCCTTCGTCCACGCCCGCATCGCCGGCAACACACGGGAAGCCAGCTTGTCCGAGTACGACCTCAAGCGTCTGCGCGAGGGCAAGCCGCCACTCCGGCATGAGCGTCCTTGACGCCGGTCAGGGCCCCAGCTCGGCCGCCATCGCGTCGCGCATCAGGTATTTCTGGATCTTGCCGGTCACCGTCATCGGGAAGGTGTCAACGAAGCGCACGTAGTGCGGCACCTTGTAGTAGGCGAGGTGATGGCGGCAGTAATCCTGGATCTCGGCCACGCTGGCGCTGACGCCGTCGCGCAGGATAATCCACGCGCACACCTGCTCGCCGAATTTCGGGTCGGGCACGCCGAACACCTGCACGTCGCGGATCTTCGGATGGCCGTAGAGGAACTCCTCGATCTCGCGTGGGTACACGTTCTCGCCGCCCCGGATGATCATGTCCTTGAGCCGGCCGACGATGCTGCAATAGCCGTCCGCGTCGATCACCGCCAGGTCGCCGGTATGCATCCAGCGCGCCTCGTCGATCACCTCGGCGGTGCGTGCGGGGTCGTCCCAGTAACCCAGCATCACCGAGTAGCCACGCGTGCACAGCTCGCCGGTGGTGCCGCGGGGCACCACTTGGCCGGCCTCGTCGACCAGTTTCACCTCCAGCTGCGGGTGGATCCGTCCCACGCTGTCGACGCGGCGTTCCAGCGGATCGTCGGGCACGGTCTGGAAGCTCACCGGGCTGGTTTCGGTCATGCCGTAGGCGATGGTGACGTCGGCCATGTGCATCTCGCCGACCACCCGGCGCATCACCTCGATGGGACAGGGCGAGCCGGCCATGATGCCGGTGCGCAGCGAGCTCAGGTCGAATTCGCCAAAGCGCGGATGCTCCAGCTCGGCGATGAACATGGTGGGCACGCCGTGCAGGCCGGTGCATCGTTCCTCGGCCACGCATTGCAAGGTGGTCAGCGCGTCGAAGCCCTCGCCGGGGATCACCATGCAGGCGCCATGGGTGACGCAGGCCAGGTTGCCCAGCACCATGCCGAAGCAGTGATAGAACGGCACCGGGATGCACAGCCGGTCCTGCTCGGTCAGGCGCATCGCCTCGCCGATGAACCAGCCGTTGTTGACGATGTTGTGGTGGGTCAGGGTGGCGCCCTTGGGCGCGCCGGTGGTGCCGGAGGTGAACTGGATGTTCACCGCGTCGTCGAAGTTGAGCGCCGCTTCGCGCACGCGCAACAGCGCACGCGCCGCCTCGTCGCCAAGCGCGGCCAGCTCCGCCCATCGGCGGGTACCGGGCTCGTCCTGCTGGTCCAGCAGGATCACCTCGCGCAACGCGGGCAACCTGGCCGCCTGCAACTGGCCCGGTGCCGCCGTCGCCAGTTCCGGCGCCAGCTCGGTGAGCATCGCCAGGTAGTGCGAGGTCTTGAAGCGGCGCGGCAGCACCAGTGCGCGGCAGGCCACCTTGTTCAGCGAGTACTCCAGCTCGTGCGTGCGGTACGCCGGATTGATGTTGACCAGGATCAGCCCGGCCTTCGGCGCGGCGAACTGCAGCACGACCCACTCGGCCCGGTTCGGCGCCCAGATGCCGATGCGCTCGCCCCGCTCCAGGCCCAGCGCCAGCAGGCCCGCCGCGACACGTTCCACCTCGGCATGGAATGCCCGATAGTCCAGGCGCACGTCCTGCGCACGCGCGACCAGCGCCGGTCGCTGCGGGTATTTCGCCGCCACCCGATCGAGCAGGCCACCGACGGTTTCGCCCAGCAGCGGCTGCAGGCTGGCGCCATGCACGTAACTCGGTGTGGCTGTGGTCATCGGCCGGTTCCCGGTGGCGTCACCGCTGAATGCTGGGCGCCAGCATACCCCGGCCCACAGCCGTCACGACCGCTGCACACGCGAGCGCAGACGCTGCGGCGGCGTGGCCCGGCATGCGGCCACCGTCGACTCTTTCGCTCGAACCAGGAGTTCATGATGACGCTTACCGCCCTGCTCATCTTCTTGTTGATAGGCGCCATCGCCGGCTGGCTGGCCGGGTTGATCGTGCGCGGTTTCGGCTTCGGCCTGCTAGGCAACATCGTGGTCGGCATCATCGGCGCGTTCCTGGCCGGCTGGCTGCTGCCGACGCTCGGTGTCGGCTTCAGCCTGGGCAATCCGATCGTCACCAGCATCGTCTACGCGATGATCGGCGCGATCGTGCTGCTGGTGATCATCGGACTGATCAAGCGCGCCTGACGCGCTTCGCAACGAAGAACGCAGCGGCTCCCGCCGCTGCGTTCTTCGTGCCGCGCCCGCATGGCTCAGGCGGTGATGTCGACATCCTTGGTTTCGCGCACGAACAGCATGCCGATCACGAAGGTCATCAGCGCGATCACCACCGGATACCACAGGCCCGCGTAGATGTTGCCGGTGAGCGCCACGATGCCGAACGACACCGAGGGCAGGAAGCCGCCAAACCAGCCGTTGCCGATGTGGTACGGCAGGCTCATCGAGGTGTAGCGGATCTTGGTCGGGAACATTTCCACCAGCCACGCCGCGATCGGGCCGTAGACCATGGTCACGTACAGCACCAGCAGGAACAGCAGGAACACCAGCATCGGGTAATTGCTGCGTGCCGGATCGGCCTTGGCCGGG
The DNA here is from genome assembly GCF_001427365.1 of Rhodanobacter sp. Root561. Classification (NCBI taxonomy): domain Bacteria; kingdom Pseudomonadati; phylum Pseudomonadota; class Gammaproteobacteria; order Lysobacterales; family Rhodanobacteraceae; genus Rhodanobacter; species Rhodanobacter sp. Root561. Next base: position 112,848 of record NZ_LMGH01000001.1, on the reverse strand, counting down.
TAGCCGGCCTGGTCCAGCGCCGCGCCGAGGCTGGCCGCAAACGTCTTGCCCTGGGCCGCGAAGTCGGCCTTGGCCAGCGTGCCACCCTCGAAGGCGTCGATGCTGGCGCTGCCCACCGTGACCTTTGCCACCGTGCCCGCCGGGGCGGCCTGGTTGTCGTACGGTACGCCGCGCTTGGCCAGCGTGCTCTTGGCGATGTCGCAGGAGCTGGTGAAGGTGGAGGTGCCGGTGAGGTTGATCTGCAGGTGGCAGTTGGCCGGGTCGGCGTGCACGGTGACCGGCGCCGTGGTGCGGGCCGCCTCGATGCCGGGATTGCCGTAGTGGGTGATCGCCTTGAAGATCGGGAAATAGGTCAGCGCGGCCAGCAGGCAGCCGGCGAGCACCACCGGCTTGCGGCCGATCTTGTCCGACAGCCAGCCGAACACCACGAAGAACGGCGTGCCGATCAGCAGCGCGGCCGCGATCAGCAACTGGGTGGTGGTCGAATCGATCTTCAGCGTGCTGCCGAGGAAATACATCGCGTAGAACTGGCCGCAGTACCACACCACGGCCTGGCCGGCGGTGGCGCCCAGCAGGGCCAGGATCACCAGCTTCAGGTTGCCCCAGCGGGCGAACGATTCGGTCAGCGGCGCCTTGGAGGTTTTGCCCTCTTCCTTCATCTGCTGGAACACCGGCGACTCGGCCAGCTGCAGGCGGATGTACACCGACACCGCCAGCAGCAGGGAGGAGATCAGGAACGGAATGCGCCAGCCCCAGTCCTCGAACTTGTCGCCCATCATCCATTTGCAGCCCAGGATCACCAGCAGCGACAGGAACAGGCCGAAGGTGGCGGTGATCTGGATGAAGCTGGTGTACAGGCCGCGCTTGCCCGGCGGTGCATGTTCGGCCACGTAGGTGGCTGCGCCGCCGTACTCGCCGCCCAGCGCCAGGCCCTGCAGCATGCGCAGCAGGATCAGGATCACCGGCGCCGCCACGCCGATCGAGCCGTAGCTGGGCAGCAGGCCCACGAAGAACGTGGACAGGCCCATGATCACGATGGTGATCAGGAAGGTGTATTTGCGCCCGACCAGGTCGCCGACCCGACCGAACACCAGCGCGCCGAACGGACGCACGGCGAAACCGGCGGCGAACGCCAGCAGGGCGAACACCAGCTGGCTGGCCTCGTTGAGCCCGGAGAAGAACTGCTTGCCGATGATCACGGCCAGCGAGCCGTACAGGTAGAAGTCGTACCACTCGAACACGGTACCCAGGCTGGACGCCAGGATGACCCGCTTGTGGCTGACATCGAGCGCGGCGCGCCCGTCGATCGCGGTGGTGGCCATGGATGTTTCCCCTCTCAGGATAGTGGGATGCCGCTCTCCGCCAGGGTGGAAGAGAAGTCGACCGATGCGGTCCCCCGGCAAGCCCCGGACCGCACCCCGTCATCCCCCCGCAAGGCGGGAGGCTGTGCGGCGATGCCAGGCATCGCCGGTGAAGTCAGAAGCGGTACAGCGCGTTGAGGCTGACCTGGTTGCCGCTGGTGGTCCTGTGGTCGGTGCCGTTGCTGGTCGAATCCAGCTTGTCGTGCAGCCACTCCATGCCCAGCTCGTAGGAACCGGCCGCGTACTGCAGGCTCAACGCGGTCTGCCGATTGCGCAGCAGGCCGGTGGCGCCGTTGCCCATCCAGTCGACCACGTCATTCCGGTCCGGCTTGTTGTAGGCGTAGAACGCGTACAGGCTCCAGTTCGGCGTGAAGCTGTAACCGGCCTGTGCATAGCCGCCGGTTTCCTGGATGTCGCCGAACTGCGACATCGCGCCGAAGATCTGGCCCAGGCCCTTGCCGCTGTACGCCGCACCCTTGAAGGTCCACGGGCCGGGCTTCCACTGTCCGCCGAGCTCGTAGCCCACGCTGGTGACCTCGGACTTCACCGGCGTGGCCGCGGTGCCGCCCACCCCGCGCAGGTCGACCTTGCTGTAATGCCCCGCGAAATAGGCCAGCCAGTTCTTGTCCTGCACGTGCAGGCGCGCCTCGAGCTGCGGCCGGAAGCCGGCGCTGCCCGCGGTCAGGTAATTGACGTTGTTGCCCGGGCCGCTCCAGTGGCCTTCGAACACGCCCACGTCGAGTCGCCACTGCGCGCCGGTGCTGCCATGGTTCAAGTCCTGCATCACCACCAGGCCGGGGAAGCGCCAGCCGATCACGCCCGAGCCGTAACCCAGCGGGAATGCGATATGCGCCAGCGAAGTGGCCGAGTTGTCGATCGGGAACATCAGGTCCCATTGCTGGCCGATGCGCACCGTGGTGCCACTCTCGGGGTTGGTCAGGTCCATGTAGGCCTGGCGCAGGCGCGGCGTCGGCTGCTGCTGGCTGTAGGCGCCGGTGCCGTTGAAGCCGCCGAAGAAGTCCATCTCGATGCGACCGCCGCCGCTCCAGTTGCCGGCGAACTTGGCGCCCTTGAAGTCCAGCCAGAAGCGCGTGTTGCGAACGTCGACGCCGCTGAGGGAGCCTTTCGAGCCGGGCGTCGGATACAGCGCGTTCTGCCCGTTGCCGTAGGAAAAGCTCTTGTTCTGGCTGAAGGCGCTGGCGCTGATGAAACCATGCAGGGCCACCGACACGCCGGGCGCGCTGCTGAACACCGGCGTCGCCGGCGCGGCAGCGACCTGCTGCACCGGGGCGGGCGCGGGCGCGGGAGCGGCCTTCTGCGCCTGCACCATCGCCTTGAGTTCGTTCAACTGTTGTTCGAGCTGGGCCACCCGTTGTTCGAGTTGCTGTTCGCGCGTGTCGCTTTGCGCGTGGCCGGCGAGCGGAAGCATCAGCGCACATGCCATGCTCAGGGCAAGCGCGTTGCGGCGATTGGTGTGTCGCGTAGTCATGCGTGCGTCTCCCCAGGTCGATGACAGGCCGAGCATGGCCATGCTGCAGCGCGCGCGACTATTCGCCATTGGTCGAAGTTCGACCAAAGTCGAGCGCGCCCGCCGCCGCAGGCCCCGGCTTGATCGGGCTACACTCGACGTCCGTGCTGCGCCGGGCGCTGACGCCAGGCGCGCGAATCCCGTCGCCACTGGTGACGCCGCCAGCAGGAGCCAGCCATGTCCAAGCTTTATCCGGTCGACCCGTCGTTTGCCGCCGCAGCGCGTTTGCGCCACGACGACTACACCAGGCTGTATGCCGAGTCGGTCAGCGACCCGGAAGGCTTCTGGGGTCGCATCGGCCAGCGACTGGACTGGATCAAGCCGCCGACGAAGATCAAGGATGTGTCGTTCGATCCGCAGGACCTGCACATCCGCTGGTACGAGGACGGCGAGCTCAACGTCAGCGCGAACTGCCTCGACCGCCACCTGGCCGAGCGCGGCGACAAGGTGGCGATCATCTTCGAAGGCGACGACCCGAAGGACTCGCGTCGGATCAGCTATCGCGAGCTGCACACCGAAGTGTGCAAGTTCGCCAACACGCTGAAGCACCTGGGCGTGGTCAAGGGTGATCGCATCGCGATCTACCTGCCGATGATTCCCGAAGCCGCGGTGGCGATGCTGGCCTGCGCCCGGCTGGGCGCGATCCACTCGGTGGTGTTCGGCGGCTTCTCGCCCGACTCGCTGGCCGGGCGCATCGTCGACTCGCAGGCCAAGGTGGTGATCACCGCCGACGAAGGCCTGCGCGCGGGCAAGCACATTCCACTCAAGGTCAACGTGGACGCCGCGCTCGAACGCCCCGGCACCAACAGCGTGGAAACCGTGATCGTGGTGCGCCACACCGGCAGCGCGGTACACATGCAGTCGCCGCGTGACCGTTATTGGCACACCCTGATGGAAGGCCAGAGCGCCGACTGCCCGGCCACCCCGGTCGAGGCCGAGCATCCGCTGTTCGTGCTGTACACCTCCGGCTCCACCGGCAAGCCGAAGGGCGTGCAGCACAGCACCGGCGGCTACCTGGTATTCATCAGCTACACCCACGAGCAGGTGTTCGACCTGCGCGAGGACGACGTCTACTGGTGCACCGCCGACGTCGGCTGGGTCACCGGCCACAGCTACGTGGTGTACGGCCCGCTATGCAACGGCGCCACCACGGTGATGTTCGAGGGCGTGCCGAACTACCCCGACTTCAGCCGCTTCTGGCAGGTGATCGACAAGCACCAAGTCAGCCTGTTCTATACCGCGCCCACCGCGATCCGCGCCCTGATGCGCGAAGGCGAGGCGCCGGTGAAGAAGACCTCGCGCGCCAGCTTGCGCCTGCTCGGCTCGGTGGGCGAACCGATCAATCCCGAAGCGTGGGAGTGGTACCACCGCGTGGTCGGCGACGAACGCTGCCCGATCGTCGACACCTGGTGGCAGACCGAGACCGGCGGCATCCTGATCTCGCCGCTGCCCGGCGCGATCGCCACCAAGCCCGGCTCCGCCACCTTGCCGTTCTTCGGCATCAAGCCGGCCATCGTCAACGCCGATGGCGAAGTGAAAGAGGGCGTGGCCGAAGGCAACCTGTTGATCACCGACTCCTGGCCCGGCCAGGTGCGCACCATCTACGGCGACCATCAGCGCTTCATCGAAACCTACTTCAGCGCCTATCCCGGCAACTATTTCACCGGCGACGGCGCCCGCCGCGACGAGGACGGCTACTACTGGATCACCGGCCGCGTCGACGACGTGATCAACGTGTCCGGCCATCGCCTCGGCACCGCCGAGGTGGAGAGTGCGCTGGTGGCCCACCCGAAGGTCGCCGAAGCCGCCGTGGTCGGCTGTCCGCACGAGATCAAGGGCCAGGGCATCTACGCCTACGTCACCCTGGTCGCCGGCGAGACCGGCAGCGACGAACTGCGCAAGGAGCTGATCGCCTGGGTGCGCAAGGAGATCGGCCCGATCGCCACGCCGGACTACCTGCAGTGGGCACCCGGCCTGCCGAAGACCCGCTCGGGCAAGATCATGCGCCGCATCCTGCGCAAGATCGGCGAGAACCAGCCCGACCAGCTCGGCGACATCACCACGCTGGCTGATCCTGGCGTGGTGAAGAACCTGGTTGATGAGCGGTTGATCAAATGACGGGATTTGGGAGGCGGGATTCGGGATTCGCAAAAGCGGGTCTGCCGAATCCCGAATCCCGCCTCCCGATACCCGCCCATGACTGACATCCTGATCGCCGACGACCATCCGCTGTTCCGCGACGCGTTGCAGCGCGCGGTGCTGGCGGCCGTGCCGCAGGCGCGGGTGCACAGTGCGGACAGCGTGCATGCGCTGCTCGGGCTGATCGAGCAATTCCCCGACGCCGAGCTGCTGCTGCTCGACCTGCACATGCCCGGCGCGCGGGGCTATTCGGCGCTGGCGCATATCCGCGGGCAGTATCCGGGACTGCCGATCATGGTGGTGTCCGGCCATGAAGAGGCCCAGGTGGCGCGCCGCGCGCTGGCCCACGGTGCGTCGGCCTATGTGCCCAAGTCCACCGCGGGCGAGGACATCGTGGCGGCGATCCGCGCCGTGCTCGATGGCGACGTCTGGCTGCCGCACGCCCTGCTGGGCGGTTCCGACGAACTGCGACCCGACGAAGCCGCCGCCGCCGCCCAGATCGCCACGCTGACGCCGCAGCAGTTCCGGGTGATGACGATGATCGCCGAGGGCCTGCTGAACAAGCAGATCGCCTGGGAGCTCGGCGTTTCCGAGGCGACCGTGAAGGCGCACATGACCGCGATCATGCGCAAGCTCGGGGTCAGCAACCGCACCCAGGTCGCGCTGGCCGCCAGCCAGCTGGCGGTGGACCAGGAAGCGATGCCGGTGCTGCCGCCCGAGGAAGACTGAGCGGGCCGCGGACAGCCACTGCCCGTCGGTCTGGACGGTCAGGCGAATAGCCGTCCATCCCTATAGACGTCCAATTGCGAAAAACCCCTTGCGCTTTTGCTGCATCGCACTATAGTCGATAAGCAGCCATTCCCGTGGAGGGGAGTCAATGGATCAGCCGCAGGCCCAGGGTCTGTACGACCCGCGCAACGAACACGACGCCTGCGGCGTGGGCTTTGTCGCCCATATCAAGGGCCGCAAAAGCCACGCGATCATCGAGCAGGGCCTGCTGATCCTGCGCAATCTCGATCATCGCGGCGCGGTCGGCGCCGATGCGCTGATGGGCGATGGCGCCGGCATCCTGATCCAGATTCCCGACCAGTTCTATCGCGAGGAAATGGCCGCCCGGGACATCGTGCTGCCGCCACCGGGCGAGTACGGCGTGGGCATGGTGTTCCTGCCCCGCGAGCAGGCGTCGCGGCTGGCCTGCCAGCAGGAACTGGAACGCGCGGTGCGAGCCGAGGGCCAGCAGGTGCTGGGCTGGCGCGACGTGCGGGTGGACGCCACGATGCCGATGTCGCCCACCGTGCGCGGGCGCGAGCCGGTGATCCGGCAGATCTTCATCGGCCGCGGCCCGGACGTGATGGTGCCCGACGCGCTGGAGCGCAAGCTATACGTGATCCGCAAGACCTCCAGCCACGCGATCCGTGCGCTGGGCCTGAAGTACGGCAAGGAATACTTCGTGCCGTCGATGTCCACCCGCACCGTGGTCTACAAGGGCCTGCTGCTGGCCGACCAGGTCGGCCAGTATTACCTCGACCTGGCCGACCCGCGCACGGTGTCGGCGCTGGCGATGGTGCACCAGCGCTTCTCCACCAACACCTTCCCGGCGTGGGAGCTGGCCCATCCGTACCGGATGATCGCCCACAACGGCGAGATCAACACCGTCAAGGGCAACGTCAACTGGATCAACGCGCGCACCGGCGCGATTTCCTCGCCGGTGCTCGGCGACGACCTGGCCAAGCTGTGGCCGCTGATCTACCCGGGCCAGTCCGACACGGCCTCGTTCGACAACTGCCTCGAACTGCTGACGATGGCCGGCTACCCGCTGTCGCACGCGATGATGATGATGATTCCCGAGGCGTGGGAACGGCACACTCTGATGGACGACAACCATCGCGCGTTCTACGAGTACCACGCCGCGATGATGGAGCCGTGGGACGGACCGGCCGCGATCACCTTCACCGACGGCCGCCAGGTCGGCGCCACGCTGGATCGCAACGGCCTGCGCCCGGCGCGCTACCTGATCACCGACGACGACCTGGTGATCCTGGCTTCCGAGGCCGGCGTGCTGCCGGTGGCCGAATCGCGCATCGTGAAGAAGTGGCGGCTGCAGCCGGGCAAGATGCTGCTGATCGACATGGAAGCGGGGCGGATCATCGACGACCAGGAACTGAAGGACCAGCTCGCCAACGCCAAGCCGTACAAGCAGTGGATCGAGCACATCCGGATCAAGCTGGACGCGTTGCCCGAGCCCCGCGCCGAGGCGCGCCTGGGCGACGACCTGCTCGATCGCCAGCAGGCGTTCGGCTACACCCAGGAAGACCTGAAATTCCAGCTGCTGCCGATGGCGCTGGACGGCCAGGAAGCGATCGGCGCGATGGGCAACGACGCACCGCTGGCGGTGCTGTCCGATCGCGACAAGTCGCTGTACAGCTATTTCCGTCAGTTGTTCGCCCAGGTCACCAACCCCTCGATCGACCCGATCCGCGAACAGCTGGTGATGTCGCTGGTGTCCTTCATCGGGCCCAAGCCGAACCTGCTGGACATCAACAACATCAATCCGCCGCTGCGACTGGAAGTGCAGCAGCCGGTGCTGGATTTCGCCGAGATGGCGAAGATCCGCAAGATCGGCCGCTACTCCAAAGGCAAGTTCCGCAGCTTCGAACTCGACATCACCTACCCCGCCGCGTGGGGCAAGCAAGGCATCGAGGCGCGGCTGGCCTCGCTATGCGCGCAGGCCGTGGACGCGATCGGCCAGGGCCACAACATCCTGGTGGTGTCCGACCGCCACGCCGACCGCGAGCGCGTGGCGATTCCCGCCCTGCTGGCCACCTCGGCGGTCCATCTGCACCTGGTCAACCGCGGCCTGCGCACCAGCACCGGCCTGGTGGTGGAGACCGGCTCGGCGCGCGAGGTGCATCACTTCGCCCTGCTCGCCGGCTACGGCGCCGAGGCGATCCATCCCTACCTGGCGATGGAGGTGCTGGCGCAGCAGTTCGCCGCCAGCCCGGGCGGGATCAGCGCCGACAAGGCGATCCACAACTACATCAAGGCGATCGACAAGGGCTTGCAGAAGGTGATGTCCAAGATGGGCATCTCGACCTACATGTCCTACACCGGCGCGCAGATCTTCGAGGCGGTGGGTCTCAGCCGCGAGCTGGTCGATGGCTACTTCACCGGCACCACCTCGAACATCGAGGGCATCGGCCTGTTCGAGGTGACCGAGGAGGCGCTGCGCCAGCACCGGGCGGCCTGGGGCGACGACCCGCTGCTGGCCGACGCGCTCGACGTGGGCGGCGAGTACGCCTGGCGCACGCGCGGCGACGAACACATGTGGACGCCGGACTCGATCGCCAAGCTGCAGCACGCCACCCGCGCCAACAGCCCCGGCACCTACCAGGAATACGCGCAGCTGATCAACGACCAGACCCGCCGCCACATGACGCTGCGCGGGCTGTTCGAGTTCCGCATCGATCCGGCGGCGGCGATTCCGCTGGACGAGGTGGAACCGGCCAGGGAGATCGTCAAGCGCTTCGCCACCGGCGCGATGTCGCTGGGCTCGATCTCCACCGAGGCGCACGCCACGCTGGCGGTGGCGATGAACCGGATCGGCGGCAAGTCCAACACCGGCGAAGGCGGCGAGGACGAGGCGCGCTACCGCGACGAATTGCGCGGCATCGCGATCCAGTCCGGTGACACCCTGGCCAGCGTGATCGGCGCGCAGCACATCGAAAGCGACATCGCGCTGGAAGCCGGCGATTCGCTGCGCTCGCGGATCAAGCAGGTGGCCTCGGGCCGCTTCGGCGTCACCGCGGCCTACCTGGTCTCGGCCGACCAGATCCAGATCAAGGTGTCGCAAGGCGCCAAGCCCGGCGAGGGCGGCCAGCTGCCCGGCCACAAGGTGTCCGAATACATCGCGCGGCTGCGCTTCTCGGTGCCCGGCGTGGGCCTGATCTCGCCGCCGCCGCACCACGACATCTATTCGATCGAGGATCTGGCCCAGCTGATCCACGACCTGAAGAACTGCAATCCGCAGGCCTCGATCTCGGTGAAGCTGGTGTCCGAGATCGGCGTGGGCACGGTCGCCGCGGGCGTGGCCAAGTCCAAGGCCGACCACGTGGTGATCGCCGGCCACGACGGCGGCACCGGCGCCTCGCCGTGGTCGTCGATCAGGCACGCCGGCACGCCATGGGAACTGGGCCTGGCCGAGACCCAGCAGACCCTGGTGCTGAACCGGTTGCGCGGACGCATCCGGGTGCAGGCGGACGGCCAGATGAAGACCGGCCGCGACGTGGTGATCGGGGCGTTGCTGGGCGCCGACGAGTTCGGCTTCGCCACCGCGCCACTGGTGGTGGAAGGCTGCATCATGATGCGCAAATGCCACCTCAACACCTGCCCGGTCGGCGTGGCCACGCAGGACCCGGTGCTGCGCCGGAAGTTTGCCGGCAAGCCGGAGCACGTGGTGAATTTCTTCTTCTTCGTCGCCGAGGAAGCGCGCCGGATCATGGCCCAGCTGGGCATCCGCCGCTTCGACGACCTGGTCGGCCGCGCCGACCTGCTCGACGTGCGCCAGGGCATCGCGCACTGGAAGGCGCGCGGGCTGGATTTCTCGCGGGTGTTCCATCGCCCCGAGGTGCCCGCCGAGGTCGCCCGCCGCCACGTGGAATCGCAGGACCACGGCCTGGAGAAAGGCGGCAAGGCGCTCGACCACGTGCTGATCGAGAAGGCCCGCGCCGCGCTGGAGCAGGGCGAGAAGACCAGCTTCATGCTCGGCGTGCGCAACGTGAACCGCACCGTGGGCACCATGCTGTCCGGCGAAGTGGCGCGGCGCTACGGCCACGCCGGCCTGCCCGACGACACCATCCACGTGCAGTTGTCCGGCGTCGCCGGGCAGAGTTTCGGCGCGTTCCTGGCCCGCGGCATCACCCTCGACCTGGTCGGCGAAGGCAACGACTACGTGGGCAAGGGCCTGTCCGGCGGCCGCATCATCGTGCGCTCACCGAACGACTTCCACGGCTTCGGCCCGGAGCACATCATCGCGGGCAACACCGTGCTGTACGGCGCCACCGAGGGCGAGGCGCATTTCAACGGCGTCGCCGGCGAACGCTTCGCCGTGCGCAATTCCGGCGCCAGCGCGGTGGTCGAAGGCGTCGGCGACCACGGCTGCGAATACATGACCGGCGGCACCGTGGTGGTGCTGGGCGATACCGGACGCAACTTCGCCGCGGGAATGTCCGGCGGCGTCGCCTACGTGTACGACCCGCGCGGCGCGTTCGAGCGCAAGTGCAACCTCGCCATGGTGGCGCTGGAGCCGGTACTTGCCGGCGTGGAGCAGGAGGTCCGCGTGCCGCCGCATCACTGGCATGCCGTTTCGCGCAGTGCGCCGCGCGCCACCGACGAGGCGATCCTGCGCCAGTTGATCGAGGCGCATTTCCGTCACACCGGCAGCTTCCGCGCCAAGGACATCCTGCATGACTGGCAAAGCGCGCGCGCGCGCTTCGTCAAGGTGATGCCGCACGAATACCGGCGCGCGCTGGGCGATGCGAACGCCGCGTCCGCCACGGCATCCACCGCGACGGCCACGGCCTGAGGCCAGGGGAAGACAGATGGGCAAGATCACCGGCTTTCTCGACTATCCGCGGCTCAGCGAAACCAGCGAGGCGCCCGCGCAGCGCAAGAAGCACTGGCGCGAGTTCATCCGCCATCTGGGCGACGCCGACGCGTCGACCCAGGCCGCCCGCTGCATGGATTGCGGCATTCCGTTCTGCCACAACGGCTGCCCCGTCAACAACCTGATCCCCGACTTCAACGAGCTGGTCCACCAGCAGGACTGGCGGCGCGCGCTCGAGGTGCTGCACTCGACCAACAACTTCCCCGAGTTCACCGGGCGGATCTGCCCGGCGCCGTGCGAGTCGGCGTGCACGCTGAACATCAACAGCGAGGCGGTGGGCATCAAGTCGATCGAGCACAAGATCATCGACAAGGGCTGGGAAGAAGGCTGGGTCACCGCGCAACCGGCGGCGCGGCCCAGCGGCAAGAGCGTCGCGGTGGTCGGCTCCGGTCCGGCCGGACTCGCCGCCGCGCAGCAGCTGGCACGGGCGGGACATGCGGTGACGGTGTTCGAGAAGAACGACCGCATCGGCGGCCTGCTGCGCTATGGCATCCCCGATTTCAAACTGGACAAGATGCTGATCGATCGCCGCGTGGAGCAACTGCGCGGCGAAGGCGTGCAGTTCCGCACCGGCGTGTTCGTGGGCGATGCCGCCGCGGGAAGGGCCGGCGAGACGATCACGCCCGATCAGCTGAAGCAGGATTTCGACGCGGTGGTGATCGCCGGCGGCGCCGAGACGCCGCGCGACCTGCCGGTACCCGGGCGCGAACTGAACGGCGTGCATTTCGCGATGGACTTCCTGCCGCAGCAGAACAAGGTGGTCGCCGGCGACCGGCTCGACCGGCAGATCCTGGCCACCGCGAAGAACGTGGTGGTGATCGGCGGCGGCGACACCGGCTCGGATTGCGTGGGTACCTCCAATCGCCACGGTGCCGCGTCGGTGACCCAGTTCGAGCTGCTGCCGCAACCGCCGGTGCAGGAGAACAAGCCGCTGGTGTGGCCGTACTGGCCGATTCGCCTGCGCACTTCGAGCTCGCACGAGGAAGGCTGCCAGCGCGACTGGGCGGTGGCCACCAAGTGTTTCAACGACGACGGCGCGGGCAACGTGCGCAGCCTCACCGCGGTGCGGCTGGAGTGGAAGGACGGCCGGATGACCGAGATCGCCGGCAGCGAGTTCGAGGTGCCCGCCGGGCTGGTGCTGCTGGCGATGGGTTTCGTCTCGCCGCTGCAGCATGTGCTGGACGCGTTCGGCGTGGAGAAGGACGCCCGCGGCAACGCCAGGGCCGGCACCGACGACTACCGCACCAGCGTCGACCAGGTGTTCGCCGCCGGCGACATGCGGCGCGGGCAGTCGCTGGTGGTGTGGGCGATTCGCGAAGGCCGCCAGTGCGCTCGTGCGGTCGACGAGTACCTGATGGGCAGTTCGCTGCTGCCGCGCTGAGCTGGCTGAACTGTGCTGGCTGAGCTAGTGCTGGCTGGGCTAGTGCTGGCCGCGCAGCGGCGCAGCCAGCAGCGCGCGCAGGGCCGCCGGCTTCACCGGCTTGTGCAACAGCGGGTAACCCAGCGCCCGTGCCCGCTGCTTCAGCTCGCTGCTGCCGTCGGCGGTGATGATCGCCGCCGGCGGCATCTGCACCACCGCGTCGCGCAGTTGCTGCAGGGCCTGCAGGCCATCGACATCGTTGGCCAGGTGGTAGTCGGCGAGGATCAGGTCGATCGGACCACGCCGCAGTTCCGCCCGCGCCTGGTCCACGTCGACCGCGGTGCGGCAGTCGATGCCCCAGCGCCCGAGCAACGCGCGCATGCCGTCGAGGATCGACTCGTCGTTGTCCAGGCACAGCACGGTCAGCGGCAGCTGCGTGTCCGGGCCGCTGCGCGCCACGCGCCGACGCCGCATCGGCACGCTTTCATTGCGTGGCACGCTCACCGCGAAACGGCTGCCATGCTGCACGCGTGAGTCGAGGTCCAGGCGATGGCCGAGAATGCCGGCCAGCCGGTCGCAGATCGACAGGCCCAGGCCCAGCCCCTTCTCGCCCCACGGCGACGGCTGCTCCAGGCGCTGGAACTCGTCGAAGATCCGCGCCCGCTGCTCCGGCGGAATCCCCGGTCCGGTGTCCCACACCTCGATGCGCACCTGGTCGCCGAGCCGGCGCGCACCCAGCAGCACGCCGCCGTGGCGCGTGTAGCGCAAGGCATTGGACAGGAAGTTCTGCAGGATCCGCCGCAACAGCTGGGGATCGCTGCGCACGGCCAGTCGCGTCGGCGCCACGCGCAGGCGCAGGTCACGCTGTTCGGCCACCACGGCGAACTGCGCCTTCAGCGAATCGAACAGGTCGGCCAGCGCAAAGCCCGATACGTCGGGACGATAGCTGCCGGTGTCCAGGCGCGAGGTGTCGAGCAGTGCGTCCAGCAGGTCCTCGGCCGCGCGGAACGAGGCATCGATGCGTTCGGCCAGCTGTTCGGCCTCGCTGTCCAGCCCCGGATGCTGGCGCAGCGCCGAGGTGAACAACCGCGCGGCGTTCAACGGCTGCAGCAGGTCGTGGCTGGCGGCGGCGAGGAAGCGCGTCTTGGAAATGTTCGCCGCCTCGGCCGCACGACGCGCCTGGGCGGTGGCCACCAGCGCTTCGGACAGTTCGGCGGTGCGCTGCTCCACGCGCAGCTCCAGCGTCTCGTTGGCTTCCATCAGCGCCTGCTCGGCGTTCTTGTAGGCGGTCACGTCGGTATAGGTGGTCACGTAGCCGCCGCCGGGCAGGGCGCGGCCGTGCATCTCGATCACCGTGCCGTCCGGCCGGATGCGCTGGAACAGGTGCGAGGAGCCGGCGCGCATGTAGTCGATGCGTTTGGCCACATGGCCGTCCACTTCGCCGGGACCGCACTCGCCCAGCTCGGCGTTCCAGCGGATCAGCTCGGCCACCGGCACGCCGACGTGGACCATGCCGTCGGGATAGTCGAACAGCTCCAGGTAGCGCCGGTTCCATGCCACCAGGCGCATGCTGGCGTCGACCACGCTGATGCCCTGCGAAACGTTTTCCAGCGTGGTGGACAGCAGTTCGCGGTTGAAGCGCAGTTCCTGCGAGGCTTCGTCCAGCAGCGCCATCGACTCGGCCAGGTCCAGCCCGCTGCCGGAGAGCGCGCTGATCAGGATGCGCCGCGCATTCGCCGCGCCGACAGCCGAGGCGAGCAGGCGTTCGGTGAACTGGATCAGCGCGCGATCCGCGGCGGCGCCGGGCAGCAGCGGCTTGTCCAGGCGGTGGCCGTACTCCTCGAACGCGCGCGCGCTGCTGCGCTCGCCGACGATGCGTTCGGCGATCGTGCGCAGGTCGGCCACCACCACGCGGCCACGCCAGTCGCCCGCGCCGCTGCGACTGGCCGGATCGGCATCCATGAACACCGCCGCGTGCAGGCGCTCTTCCAGGCTGGGCCGGAAGCGCAGCGAGACGAACACCAGGCAGCCCACGTTGACCAGCAACGACCAGAACGTGCCGTGCATCACCGGTTCCCAGCCGCTGAGGTGGAACAGCGCCTGCGGACGCAGCCAGTCCCAGCCCAACGGCCCCTGCTGCAGCCACTGGTCCGAGCGGATCAGCGCCGGCAACAGCAGGGTGTAGACCCATACGATGAAGCCGCCGGCCAGGCCCACCACCACGCCACGACGGCTGGCGCCGCGCCAGTACATCGCGGCGACCAGGGCCGGGGCAAACTGCGCCACCGCGGCGAACGCCAGCAGGCCGGTGGCGGCCAGGTTCTCCGCATTGGCGGCGACGCGGTAGTACGCGTAGGCCATCGCCGCCAGCAGGACGATCGCGATTCGCCGCACGCCCAGCACCAGCTGCGACAGGTCGCTGCGATGTTCCAGCCGCAGGCGGCGGAAGCGCAGCAGGGCCGGCATCACCAGGTCGTTGCTGATCATCGTGGACAATGCCACCGCCGCCACGATCACCATGCCGGTGGCGGCCGAGAATCCGCCCACGAAAGCCAGCAGGGCCATGCCCCGATCGCCGTGCGACAACGGCAGGGTCAGCACCCACGCGTCAGCCGCGCCGTCGCGCACCAGCGGCATGTGCGCGCCGGCCGCCACGATCGGCAGCACCGCGAGGCTGACGATCACCAGGTACAGCGGCACCATCCAGCGCGCGCGGCTGAGATCGCTGGCGTCCTCGCATTCGACCATGCCGATCTGGAACTGGCGCGGCAGGCAGAACATCGCGCAGAAGGCCAGCATCGTCTGGGCCATGAAGCCCGGGCTCAGTCCGTGACTCAGCTGGGCCATCGGCGGCTGCACGGTGCCGAGCAGGCCGGGGCCACGCCACAGCGCGTAGCCCGCCAGCGCCACGAAGGCGAACAGCTTGATCAGCGATTCCAGCGCGATCGCCAGCATCAGGCCATGGTGGTGCTCGGTCGCATCGATGCTGCGCGTGCCGAACAGGATCGCGAACAGGGCCAGCAGCACGGCACACCACATCGCGCTGTCGATCCCGCCCGCCTTCATCGCACCAAACGCCGCGCCGCCCAGCACGCCGTACGACATTGCCACGGCCTTGAACTGCAGCGCGATATACGGCACCACCGCGATCACCGCGATCACCGCGACCAGCGCCGCCAGCCCGTGCGACTTGCCGAAGCGTGCACCGATGAAGTCGGCGATCGACGTGATGTTGCGCTGCCTGACCACTTGCACCAGCCGGCGCAGCAGGCCGAAACCGAACACGTACAGCAGGATCGGGCCCAGATAGATCGGCAGATAGGCCAGGCCGTCGCGCGCGGCCGTGCCCACGGCGCCGTAGAACGTCCACGACGAACAATAGACGGCCAGCGCCAGGCTGTAGACGATCGGGCGCAGGCGCGGCTGACGCGGATACAGCGGTCGCCGGTCGCCCGCGTAGGCCACCACGAACAGCAGTCCCACGTAGAGCAGCGACACCAGCAGCAGCAACCAGCCCTGGATCAAGCCAATCTCCCCCAGCAGATGGGCGGCGCGGCGGGCGATCCGCGCTTGTGCCCCGGCGGGCCGGACGGCACCATGCCCTGATGATCGCCCCGCCCGAACTCGTGCTTGCCAACGTAGCAGAGGCCCTGCGCGATGACGAGATTCATGTGTGGCGAGTGCACTACCGACAGGCGCTGGGACGGAAGCCGCTGCGCACGGTGCTTGCCGCCTATCTCGATGTCAGCCTGGAACGGGTGGCGCTGGTGGATGGCGAGCATGGCCGTCCCGCGCTGGACGCGTTCCACGATCAGTCGCTGGGCTTCAACTGGTCGCACAGCGGCGATCAGGCGCTGATAGCGGTGGGACGGCACGTGGCGCCCGGGATCGACCTCGAGCGCGCGCGACCGCGCCAGCGCAGTCTGGAGATTGCCCGGCGCTTCTTCAGCGCCGACGAAGCGGCGGCCCTGGCGGCGCTGCCGGCGGCGGCGCGCGACGCGGCCTTTCTGGAACTGTGGACGGCCAAGGAGGCCGTGGTGAAGGCGCTGGGACGCGGCATCGCGTTCGGGCTCGACCGCTTCAGCGTCACCAGCGATGCCGGGCAGCTGCGCCTGCGACACCTTCAAGGTGACGACGTCGACGCCTGGCAACTGCGCCGGCTCGAGCTGGACGCCGGCCTGGTCGCGGCACTGGCATGGCGGGGGGACGAGCGCCGGATACGGTTCGGGGCGCTTGCCAGCAGCGAGTGATCGGCGCACTGTTTCCGGTCGATCGACGGCCACGTATCGGCCGTCGGCTGCCTCGCCCGATCGTCCTTGCGATAGCCTTTCATCTCCAGCGGATTGCCGGAACGCCATGACCCTGCTCAGCGTCAACCTCAACAAGATCGCGGTGCTGCGCAATTCGCGCGGCGGCGACGAACCGGACATCTGCCGTGCCGCGCAAACCTGCATCGACGCGGGTTGCGGCGGCATTACCGTCCATCCCCGGCCCGATCAGCGCCATGTGCGCCCACATGACGTACGGGCGCTCGCCGCGATGCTGCGCGGACGGGTCGAATACAACATCGAAGGCAACCCGTTTGCCGGCGCGCGGGGAGACTATCCGGGCCTGGTCGAACTGGCCCGCGAAGTGCGTCCCACCCAGGTAACCCTGGTTCCCGATGGCGATGGCCAGATCACCTCCGATCACGGCTTCGACCTGCGCCGGGACATTGCGCAGCTGCGCCCGCTGGTGGGCGAGTTGTGCGATCTCGGTTGCCGGGTCAGCCTGTTCGTCGACGCTGGCAGCCAGGATTTCGATCTGGCCGCGGTGATCGGGGTACAGCGCATCGAGATCTACACCGGGCCCTACGCCCAGGCTTTTGCCGACGGCCAGCCCGCCACGGTGCTGGCCGCTTGTGCGGACACCGCGCGGCGCGCGCAACAGGCCGGGCTGGCCGTGAACGCGGGGCACGATCTCAGCCAGGCGAACCTGGGCACCTTCCGCGCCGCGATTCCCGGCCTGGCCGAGGTGTCCATCGGACACGCACTGATTGGCGAGGCCTTGTACGAGGGACTTGCCACCACCGTGCGCAACTACCTGCAGATCCTGCGCTGACACCGTTCCGACAAACCGTCACACCAACAAAAACCCCCGCACGGGGCGGGGGTCTTGTCTGTTGCATGTTGCCGAGGCAGCCCGATCAGAAGTCTTCGGTGAAGCCGATCTTGACCAGGTTGTAGCTCTTCGCATCCGCCAGCACGCGGGCCACGTGCTCATAGGCCACGCCGTCGGCTGCCGCGATCTGGATCTCCGGCTGATTGCTCTGCTGCGCGATCACCGCCAGCTGGGCTTTCAGGCCGAGTTCGTCGACCGGGGTGTCATTCCAATACAGCGCACCGGCCTGATCGATCTTCAGATGAATCGGATCGAGCGGATTGGTCGGCGGCGGATTGTTCACGTTCGGCTGCGGCAGGTCGACCTGGATCTTGTGGGCCAGCACCGGCGCCGTGATCATGAAGATGATCAGCAGGACCAGCATCACGTCGACCAGCGGCGTGACGTTGATCTCCGACATCGGACCTGTTGTCTTGGTAGTGAAAGCCATCTCAGGTCACCCCTTCGGCGCGTCAGTGGTCATGAAGGCGACATGCACCATGCCGGAATCCTTCGTGTCGCCGATGATCTTCTTCACGATCTTGAACTCGGTGCCCTTGTCCGCGCGGATCTGCAGCTCCGGCTGGGGCGACTTCTGGGCGTTTACCGCCAGAAGCGACCTCAGCTCGGCTTCCGTGACCGCATGGTCATTGAAGTACATGCTGCCGTCCTGCTTGACCGCCAGATCCAGGGGCGGAACCACCATTTCCGGTTCCTTGGTCTTTGGATTGGCGGTAGGCAGGTCGATCGTGATGGAGTGCGACATCAGTGGTGCGGTGATCATGAAGATGATCAGCAGAACCAGCATCACGTCGACCAGCGGCGTGACGTTGATTTCCGACATCGGACCGCCGGAATTGCCTCCAGTGCTCATCGCCATGGGTCAATCCCTCACTTCGAGCTGTCGACGCGCGAACCGGTAGCGAAGAAGTCGTGCAGGTCGTGTGCGAATTCGTCGAAGCGGGCGTAGGTCAGGCGGTTCGAGCGGCTGAAGAAGTTGTACGCGAACAGCGCCGGGATAGCGGCGAACAGACCGAAGGCGGTCATGATCAGCGCCTCACCGACCGGGCCGGCCACGGCGTTCATCGAGGCGTTGCCCGAAGCGGCGATGCGGATCAGCGCGTGGTAGATGCCCCACACCGTACCGAGCAGACCGACGAACGGAGCCGCCGAACCGACGGTGGCGAGCAGGGTCATGCCGCCTTCCAGACGCAGGCTCTCGCGAGCCACGGCCTGACGCAGGGCGCGATCGATGAACTCCGAACGGCTCAGCGACTCGGCCAGACGACCGGTGGTGCCGGCAGCCGCAGTGGCCTGCTGGTGATGGGCAACCGCCGAGGCGGCGTCCAGCGCAATCTTCGAGAACGGCTCGCTGCGCGGCTGCGCCTCGAGTTCGCGAATCGCGTCCTGGGTGGAGCCGTTGCCCCAGAAGCCGTCGATGACCTTGTCGGCGCGAGCGCGGACGGTGGCATTGCGGATGCCGTTGGCGATGATGAAGTACCACGACAGGAACGACATCACGACCAGGGTCACGAAGACGACCCAGCCGAGCCAGTCGAAGTTCTGGATAAGGTTGTCGAAGCCCATCTGCTTCATGGCTTCGGCGTTGGTATTGCCACCCATGGCCTGTGCGGCATCGGTCGTTGCAGGAGTCTGTAGGAACATAACGCTACCCTAGGGAAGTCAAGCGTGAACTGTAACTGTAACCGGGTGGATCCGGTTACAGCTGGCTGAGATTGAAGTTGACGGGAACGCGGGCGTACCCCTCGACTTTTTGTCCATTTCGAATCGTTGGATTGAAGCGCCAACGACGTGCGGCATCCATGGCGGCACGATCGAGTTCGTGGTAACCGCTGGACCGGTCGATCTTGATGTCCTTCGGCGAACCATCCACGCCCACCAGGATCATCAGCACCACCGTACCTTCATGCCGTTGGCGGATCGCCTGCGGCGGGTACTTCGGCTGAAGCCTGCTGTTGTAGCTGAGATCCGAGCTGGCCGTGATGTCCGATGGCGGCGCCGGTGGAGCAGGCGGCGCCGGCGGCGGTGCCGGGGTCGCGTTCGCCGAGACTTCTTCCACCGGAGGTGGCGGGGTCGGCGGCGGCGGCGTCGGTGGCGGCACCACCTGCTTGATGACCTTCGGTGGCGGCTGCTTCGGCGGCTCCGGCGGCGGCGGCGGCGGTGGCGGCGGCGGCGGCGGCGGTTCGATGAAGTTCACCTGGACGATGCGTTCCTTCTCCTTGTGGTTCTGATGCGGTGGTGCCATTGGCGCCACGATCAACAGGAACGCAAACGCGTGCAGCCCAATAGCTACAGCCAATGCCCAGGTGCGCTTCCAACTGAATGGCTCGCGCCCGATTTCTTCGTTACTTGAGGCCATCTGTCACTAGTCTGGAGCTGATCAATCGGAAGAGAACGTTGCCGCAGGGCTTGGCCCGGATCCGTCTGATGTCTGGACGGAGCCGGAGAGAACTTGCCACTGGGGAGACGCAGGGGAAGGTTTCAACGTTACAACAGCACATGGCTTTTGTATAGCGCTGCGAGGCGGATTGACGGCCATTCCATCCCGCAGCTTGCCATGATCTTTCTGCTTTCAGCCGGCACCGGCCTTCTGCAGCCAGGCCTTGGCCTTCGCGGCGGTTTCCGGATCCTGCGCGGCCTTTTTCATGGCCGCGATTGCAGCGGGCTTGTTCTTCATGCCGCGCTCGCTTTCGGCCAGGATCATGTAGGCCTTGCCCTTCTCCTTGACACCCTTGTCGAGGGCGGTCTGCACCAGCGTCCTGGCCTGCTTGTACTTGCTCTCGCTGAGCATCAGGCGGCTGGCACGGAGCGCGGGTTCGCCGTCGCTGGCGAGCGGCTGGGCTTTCGCGTAGTAGCCGACGGCCTTGTCGATCTTGTTGCCGATCTCGGCGGCCTGTCCGAGCAGCACATAGGTTTCCGCTGTCGGCTTGACCACACCCTTGCTCATGCCTTCTTCCAGGACCTGCGCAGCCTTGGCCGCATTCGGGCCAGGGTCCGCGCTTTCCTGGCCGGTGATCAGGTACAGCTTGGCCAGGTTCACGTAATGCGATTCCTTGGTCAGCGTACCGGCCGCACGAGCCTTCTCCATCAGCTGGATCGCTTCGGGATACTTGTGCGCCTGCATCAACACGGCCACGGCGTTGTTCAGCGCGTTGGGGTCAGTCGGGTTCGAATTGAGCTGATCGGTCGCCAGCGCGGCCGCCTTGTCGTCTTGGCCGGATTCGGCGTAGCTGGCCATCAGGAGCTGGTCCCAGCTCGGCTCGGCCTTGGTGCTCAGCGACTTGGCCTTGGTGATCGCGGCGATCGCCTCGGGATACTTGGCAAGGCGGTAATACGCGTTGCCCTCGAGCGCGTAGGAATCGGCGGTTTCCTTCTTGCCTTCCGCGCGCCACTTCGTGATCGTGTCGAGCGCGGCCTGGTACTGCTCGTCGGCCATCTGGAACTGGGCGAGCATGTACTGGAGCTGGAAATAGGTGTCGTTCGGCAGCAGGCCGACGGACAACGAGCGCTGCAGCAGGCTGATCGCCCCCTTCACGTCCTGGTTGTTGTAGGCGAGGTTGGCCAGCCCCTGGAGAGCGAGGCCCTGCGCATACTTGCTCTTGCTGTGGTCGACGATCGGCTGCAGGAGTTCCTGCGCCTTGGCCTTGTCGCCTGCGTTGACCGCGTCCAGACCCTCGCTGAGGTTTTTCTGGTCCTTCTCGCTGGTCAGGTCGAGCTTCGGCTCCTTGCGACTGGTGTCGGGATAAAGCACTTCCTTCTTTGGCGTGTCCTCGTGCTTGCGCGCCAGAACCGGGCTGCTGGCAAGGCCGAGCAACAGTGCCGCACTCGCCAGCATGGTCAATCCACGGACATGCTTCATGGTGATCCTCGTATTGTCTGCGCGTATCGGTCGAGTGACGCGGGGGAACTGTGGAGATTAACCCGAGCCGGCGTGCGATAACAAGTTGCAACGCCGCATGGAAGTTTGTTAAAAATCAGTCACTTGGTGATGATTCCTACATACTCTAGCGAATGGTCAGATGTCGAGGTTGGCCACCTTCAGCGCGTTGGCCTCGATGAAGTCGCGGCGCGGCTCCACGGCTTCGCCCATCAGCATCGAGAACATCTGGTCGGCGGCGATCGCGTCCTCGATGCCCACCTGCAGCATGCGCCGGGTTTCCGGATTCACGGTGGTATCCCACAGCTGCTCGGGATTCATTTCGCCCAGACCCTTGAAGCGCTGGATGCTGCGGCCCTTCTTGGCCTCGTCCAGCAGCCAGTTGCGCGCTTCCAGGAAGCTCAGCACGCCACGCGAGGCGTTGCCACGACGTACGACGGCTTCGGGCTGGATCATGCCGGCGATCTGCTGGCTCATCGCCAGGATCGGCCGGAATTCGTTGCTGCTGAAGAACGGCTGCGGCAACAGCCAGGTATGGGTCAGCCCGTGCTGTTCCCTGACCACCTCGATCGCGGCCACCTGTTCGCCCTGCGCCGGGCGCAACGCCATGCGGTAGTGCGGTTTGCCCAGGCCACTGGCGGCCAGCCGCCCGGCGGCGCCATCAAGCCATGCCTGCATGGCGGCTTCATCGGCCCAGAGCTCGGCATGGATCGGTGGGTGTTCAAGCAGCGCGTTGAACACCGCCGCATCAAAGCGATGCGCCAGCTTGGCGATCTGATCCAGCGCGTGCTGATAGCCTCGCAACAGCTTTTCCAGGGCCTCGCCGGTGATCGGCGGCGCATCCGGGCTGTAGGTCAGCGAAGCGTTGTCGACAGCGCTGGAGATCAGGTAGTCGTTCAGCGCCGCGTCGTCCTTGATGTAGAGCTCCTGTTTGCCCTGCTTCACCTTGTACAGCGGCGGCAGGCCGATGTAGACGTGCCCGCGCTCGATCAGCTCCGGCATCTGGCGGTAGAAGAAGGTCAGCAGCAAGGTGCGGATGTGCGAGCCGTCGACGTCGGCGTCGGTCATCAGGATGATGCGGTGGTAGCGCAGCTTGTCCGGGTTGTAGTCGTCCTTGCCGATACCCGTGCCCAGCGCGGTGATCAGGGTGCCGACTTCGGCGGAGGACAGCATCTTGTCGAAGCGCGCCTTCTCGACGTTGAGGATCTTGCCCTTCAGTGGCAGCACGGCCTGGGTCTTGCGGTTGCGGCCCTGTTTGGCGGAGCCGCCGGCGGAGTCACCCTCGACCAGGAACAGTTCGCACAGCGCCGGATCTTTTTCCTGGCAGTCGGCCAGCTTGCCGGGCAGGCCGGCGATGTCCAGCGCGCCCTTGCGACGGGTCATCTCGCGCGCCTTGCGCGCAGCCTCGCGGGCACGCGCGGCATCGACCGCCTTGGAGGCGATCGCCTTTGCCTCGTTCGGGTGTTCCAGCAGGAACTCGCTCAACTTCTCGTTGACCGCCTGCTCCACGGCGGTCTTCACCTCGGAGGAAACCAGCTTGTCCTTGGTCTGCGAGGAAAACTTCGGATCGGGCACCTTCACCGACAGCACCGCGATCATGCCCTCACGCATGTCGTCGCCGGACAGCGCCACCTTGGCGTTCCTGGCCAGACCTTCCTTCTCGATGTAGTTCTGCAGCGAGCGGGTCAGCGCGGCGCGGAAACCGGTGAGATGGGTACCGCCATCACGTTGCGGAATGTTGTTGGTGAAGCAGAACATCGTCTCCTGATAGGAGTCGGTCCACTGCATCGCGAGGTCGACGACGATGCCGTCCTGCTCGGAGAGGAGGCTGATCACGTTCGGGTGCAGCGCAGTCTTCAGCTGCGCCAGGTGCTGCACGAACGAGCGGATGCCGCCCTCGTACGCGAACGTATCCGCTCGCCCTTCCCCGCGTTCGTCCTTCAGATCGATGGTCACGCCCGAGTTGAGGAAGGCCAGTTCGCGCAGGCGCTTGGCCAGAATCTCGTAATGGAAATCGATGTTGTTGGTGAAGGTGGCCGGACTGGGAAGAAAACGCACCACGGTACCGCGCCGGGTCGAAGGGGCGACTTCCTTCAACGGGTACAGCGGTTCGCCGAGCGCGTATTCCTGCAGGTATTCGAAACCGTCGCGATAGATCGTCAGCCACAGGTGATCGCTCAGCGCGTTCACCACCGAGACGCCCACACCATGCAGACCGCCCGAGACCTTGTACGAGTTCGCGTCGAACTTGCCGCCGGCGTGCAGCACGGTCATCACGACTTCGGCGGTGGAGCGACCTTCCTCCGGGTGGATGTCGACCGGAATGCCGCGGCCGTTGTCGCTGACGCTGACCGAGCCGTCTTCAAGAATGGTGACCACCACCTTGTCGCAGTAACCCGCGAGCGCTTCGTCGATCGCATTGTCGACCACCTCGAACACCATGTGATGCAGGCCAGTGCCGTCATCGGTGTCGCCGATGTACATGCCCGGGCGCTTGCGCACCGCTTCCAGGCCCTTGAGGACCTTGATGTTGCTTGAGTCGTAGTGCGATTCGTTCGTGGATTCGTTCATGCGGTGACCGTTTCCTGGCGCCAGCTACCCGCCCGACGCGGCGCCGTAAAGGCCGGACAGGGTTATGCGATCCGTGGGGATGCAACCTTTCGATTATAGCAGGCGGGACAGCTCGCCTTGTTCCACGTGGAACACCCGGGCGGGCAGACCCTGCATCGCTGCCGGCAGCTCGGTACCCGTCAGCAGAATCTGGGCGCTGGCCCCCATCAATTGTCCGATGACCGCGCGTTGATGGGCCTGGTCGAGTTCCGAAGCCAGATCATCCAGACAGACAATGGGCCAGTCGCCGTGATGCTCCGCGTAGAGTTCGGCTTGAGCCAGCATGCAGGCCAATGCGACCAGTTTGCCCTGGCCGCGCGACAGGTGCTCGCGCAGCGGGGCATGCTCGAACGCCAGCGTCCAGTCTGCGCGGTGGACTCCCATCGTGGTGTGCCCACGAACGACGTCCCTCTCCCGCTGGACGCGCAACTGCGAGGCCAGGTCCTGATCTTCCGCCCACCCCCGGCGATAACGCAGCTCCAGCGCACCCAGCTCACCTAGCAGTCCTTCCATGCTTCGCGCTAGCCTGGGTCGCAACAGATCGAGATACGCCTGCCGTTGCAGGTCGATCTGCTGCCCCGTCTGGGCCAGCTCGGCTTCCCAGGGCAGGAAGAGTGCGTCAGCGGCCAGCGGGTAGCTGCGCAGCAGGCTGTTCCGTTGTTTCAGAGCCCGCTGATAACGGCGCCAGGTCGACAGGAACTGATGTTCCACGTGGAACACGCCCCAGTCGAGATAGCGGCGGCGTTCCTCAGCACCCCCGGAGATGAGTGCGTGCGAACCGGGATCAAAACAGACCACGGCACACTCCCGAACGAGTTCGCCCAACGGAGCGTTGAGTCCGTCGATCCGCCCTTCCCAGCGGGATCCCGTCCGCCCCAAGCCGAGCCGCGCGAGTCGGCCATCCGCATGGCGCAGTTCGGCGAAGATGGACAGTCCCGATGCCCCTCGCTGCAACAAGGCATCCTTCGCGCCGCTACGAAAGGAGCGGCCGTGGGACAGCAGGAACACCGCTTCCAGCACGCTGGTCTTGCCCGCGCCGTTGTCGCCGGTAAAGACATTGATGCCGGGGTCCAGCGCCACGGCTGTCTCGCCGAAGCAGCGCAGGCCGGCAATGCGCAGCTGTTCGATGTTCATGCGTAGCCACGCCGCAAACAGCAACGCCGGAGTTCCTCGCGGATACCCCGGCGCTTCGACTTCCTGCCCCAGCTCCTGAAAACCATGCCGTGGCCGTCAGAGCCGCAGCGGCATGATCACGTGACGGGCGTGCTCGTTGTCGTGTTCCTGCACCAGACAGCTGGACTGCGCATCTCGCAGGCTCAAGCGGGCCTGGTCACCACGCAACGCCGCCAGCGCATCCAGCAGGTATCCCACGTTGAAACCCACGGCCAGATCCGACACGTGCGTATCAGCCTCCACTTCCTCGACCGCCTCTTCCTGCTCGGGGTTGTGCGCAACGATGCGCAGCTTGCCCGGCGACAGTTCCAGGCGAACGCCGCGGTACTTCTCGTTCGAGAGAATGGCTGCACGCTGCAGGGCGCCGCGCAGCACCTCACGATCCAGCGTGGCGGTCTTGTCGGCGCCCAGCGGAATCACCGCCTCGTAGTCCGGGAAACGTCCGTCGATCAGCTTGGAGGTGAAGACCACCTCACCGCGACGTACGCGCAGATGATTGCGACCGAACTCCAGCTCGACCTCGCCGTCGCCGGTCTCGAGCAGGCCGACCAGTTCGTTGACGCCCTTGCGCGGAATGATGATCTGCCGGCGGGTGCTCACCGAACTTTGCAGCTCGGTTTCCTTCATGGCCAGTCGATGACCGTCGGTGGCCACGCACCGCAACGTGTGTTCCTGCAGATCCAGCAGCATGCCATTGAGGTAATAGCGCACGTCCTGGTTTGCCATCGCGAATGCCGTGCGTTCCATCAGGTCTCGCAGGACCTCTTCCGGAAGGCTGACCTTCTCAACCAGTTCGATCTGGTCGACGGTGGGGAATTCGCTGGCTGGCAAGGTGGTCAGCGTGAAGCGGCTGCGTCCGGCATTCAGCGCCACGCGGTCGCCGTTCAACTTCAGGTCGATGCGGGCGCCGTCCGGCAGGGCGCGCACGATGTCGAACAGCTTGCGCGCTGGAATCGTGATCTCGCCGTCGGCCAGCTTCTCCGCGTCTGCCGTGGCCACCATCTCGACTTCGAGATCGGTGCCGGTGAGGGACAGCTTGCCGTCGCCGACCTTGACCAGAAGGTTGGCCAGAACCGGCAGGGTCTGCCGCCTTTCGACCACGCCGACAACCTGTTGCAGCGGCTTGAGCAGGGCTTCTCGTTGGATGCTGAATTGCATGGCTGTGCTTCCCCTATACCTGCTGTTCTATCTTTAAAAGAAGTTAGTAGTGGTTGTTGGTGCGGTGTATAACTTTTATATCTCAAAAACCACAGACAAATCAAAAAGTTGTCGCGTTTCCACACTGTGTCCTGAGAGGCGGGTTGCCGGTGCGTGATTTGTGGATAAGTCTAGCGGCCAATCCATCCACCCATTATCCACAACCTGCGCGCCCGCTTATCCATAGCTTTCGCTGATTTCCGCCTCAACCGGTCAGTGTTCGAATCAGTTGTTCCCAGTCCTGCCGTATCCGCGGGTCCGTCTCGATGAACTTGCGGATCGTCTTGCACGCGTGCATGACCGTGGTGTGGTCGCGCCCACCGAAGGCCTCGCCGATCTCCGGCAGGCTGTGTTCGGTCAGTTCCTTGGACAGCGTCATCGCGATCTGGCGCGGACGTGCCAGGGAACGGACGCGACGCTTGGACAGCAGGTCCTGCAGCCGGACGTTGAAATACTCGGCGGTGATCTTCTGGATGTTCGGGATGGTGACCGCCTGCGCATGGGTGGCCAGCAGGTCGCGCAGGGTCTCCTCGGCGAAGTCGGTGGTGATCGGCTTGCCGTAGAAATTCGCCCGTGCCGCCAGCGTGTTCAACGCGCCTTCGAGGTCGCGCACGTTGGAACGGATGCGTTTGGCCAGCAGCATCGCCACGTTCTCGTCGACCGCCACGCCCTTCTCGTGCGCCTTGGCCAGCAGGATCGCCGCCCGCGTTTCGAAATCCGGCGGTTCGATCGCCACGCTCAAACCCCAGCCCAGCCGCGACTTCAGCCGGGGCTCCAGCTTGTCCACTTCCTTCGGATAGCGGTCGCAGGTGAGGATGATCTGCTGCTTGGATTCGAACAAGGCGTTGAATGTATGGAAGAATTCTTCCTGCGTGGTGTCCTTGCCAGCGAAGAACTGGATGTCGTCGATCAGCAGGGCGTCGACCGAGCGGAAGCGCTGCTTGAACTGGTCCATGCTCTTGGCACGCAAGGCCTCGATCATCGAACCGACGAACTGCTCGGAACGCAGGTACAGCACCTTGCAGTCGGGATTGTGCTCGCGCATCAGGTTGCCGGCGGCGTGCATCAGGTGGGTCTTGCCCAGGCCGGTGCCGCCGTACAGCAGCAGCGGGTTGTAGGCTCGACCCGGGTTGGTCGCCACCTGCATCGCCGCGGCCTTGCCGAGCTGGTTCGACTTGCCCTCGACGAAGGTTTCGAAGGTGTAGTGGGGGTCCAGATTGTGGAGATGCGGGGTTGCCGGCGCCGCCGCAGGGCGCGGCGCAGGGGCGGCTGCCGGTTTGCTGACCGGGGCTGGGCGGATCGAGCTGGAACCCACTTCCAGCCGCACGGCGCAGGGTTTGCCCGCAAGTTGCGCCAGCACGGTTTCGATCTGCTCCAGATAGCGTCCGCGAACCGTTTCCAGGGTGTACGAATTGGGTGCGAACAGCTGCAGGCCATGGCCATCTTCGCGCGCCTGCAACGGCATCAGCCAGGTGTGCAGGTCTTCGGCGCTCAGATCGCCCTCCAGGCGCTCAAGGCAGCGCCGCCACAGATCACTCATGAATGAAATCAACCACTGCTTTGAAGCGCTGCTGCGCGGGGTGATGGGCTAGTCTAACAGCTGCCTCCACAGGCAGACCGCACGGATATCCACATGGATGTCCACAGCTTGCGCCGGGCAGGCATTTGACAGCCGTGACAAATCCCCGCCATACTTTCCAACCTTTTTATCCATATTCCCTTCGGAGTAAGCCATGAAGCGGACCTTCCAGCCCAGCAAGCTCAAGCGCGCTCGCACCCACGGTTTCCGTGCCCGTATGGCCACCGCCGACGGTCGCAAAGTCATCAATGCCCGTCGCGCCAAGGGCCGCAAGCGCCTGATCCCGTAATCAGGCCTGGCGTGATGTCCAGCGCCGGGCTGCCGCGCGACGCGCGGTTACGTCGGCCGGGTGACTTCGCCGCCTTGCGGACAAGCAGCGGACGCGCAGGCGGCCGCTGTTTTCATATGCGTTTTCGCGAAAACGAGCTCGGCCATGCCCGCCTGGGCTTGGCGATTTCCAAGCGCGTTTCCAAGCGGGCGGTCGAACGCAACCGGATCAAGCGGCTGTTGCGCGAATCGTTCCGTCGCGTGCGCCACCAGCTTCCTGCGGTGGACATGATGGTGATGGCGCGCGAACAGGCCGCCGGTGTGCCGGGGACGCAGTTGCTCACCGAACTGGATGGGCTGTGGAAAAAGCTGCTGGCCAGCCAGACCGCATCGTCCGGACCATTGAAGCGCGCCGGCGACACCACCACAATCGAGCGTTGACCTCCTTCTTACCTGTCTCCGCGGCGTTGACAAGTGTCGTGGCGTTACCCGGATCTGCTACGCGATGAATCAAACGCGCACCTTCCTCTTGTTCGCCCTGGTCGCCGTGGCCTACTTCCTGTTCATGGCCTGGCAGAAGGACTACGCACCCAGGCCGCCGCAGAACACCGTGACGGCCACCGCGGCGCCGAGCAGCGATGCCAGCGTGCCCGGCGCGATCCCCGGCTCGACTGCAACCGCTGTGGCCAGTCCCGCTGTCGGCAACGTGGCCAATGCCCCGGCTCCCGCTGCTGCACAGCTGATCACGGTGCAGACCGACGTGCTGAAGCTCGGCGTGGACAGCCGCGGAGGCAGCCTGGTGCACGCCGACCTGCTGGCCTACCCGAATGCACCACGCACGCACAAGAACCCCAACCCGCCGCCGACGGTGCTGCTGTCCAGCGACGATGCGCACTACTCGGTCGCCCAGAATGGCCTGGTCAGCAGCAGCGATGTCGCACCGGCGGACCAGCCGAACCACCTGGCGCTGTTCCACAGCGACAAGACCTCATACGTCCTGGCCGATGGCCAGAACGAGCTGAAGGTCGACCTCGTCTGGCAGGACGCCGCAGGGCTCAAGGTCACCAAGACCTATACGTTCAAGCGCGGCAGCTACGTGATCGGCGTCAGCCAGCGCATCGACAACGGCGCCGCCACGCCGTGGCAGGGCAACGCCTACCAGCAGCTGCTGCGCGTCGAGCCGCCGAAGGCCAGCAACTGGCTGGCGAACTATTCCAATCCGGAACAACGCAGCTTCCAGGGCGCGGCCTGGTTCACCGGCGAGAAGTTCGAAAAGCTGCCGTTCAAGGACTTCGCCGAACCGAAGGACCAACTCAACGCGCAGATCAAGGGCGGCTGGGCGGCGATGCTGCGTCTGTACTTCGTCACCGCCTGGATTCCGCCGGCCGGCCAGACCGAGCACTACCTCACCGACACGATCAATCCGGACAGTGCCCATCCGCGCTTCCTGATCCGCACCGTGGGTCCCGCCATCAGCGTGGCGCCGGGCCAGACTGCCACCAGCGAATCGCGCCTGTACGTGGGCCCGAATCGCCAGGGCACGATGGACGCGATCGCGCCGGGTCTTGATCTCACCATCGACTACGGCATGTTCAAGATCATCGCCGTGCCGATGCACTGGGTGCTGTCGCAATTCCACGCCATCACCAAGAACTGGGGCGTGGCGATCATCCTGCTGGTGCTGCTGATCAAGGGCCTGAGCTGGAAGCTCACCGCCATCCAGTACCGCTCCAGCGCCCGTATGCGCAAGCTGCAGCCGCGTGTCCAGGCTCTCAAGGAGCGCTATGGCGACGACAAGCAGAAAATGCAGACGGCGATGATGGAGCTGTACAAGAAGGAGAAGGTCAACCCGATGGGCGGCTGCCTGCCGGTGCTGATCACCATGCCGGTGTTCTACGGCCTGTACTTCGTGCTCGAGTACAGCCTGGAACTGCATCACTCGCCGTTCCTGTGGATCCCCGACCTCAGCGCGCCCGATCCGTGGTACATCCTGCCGATCATCTACGCGGTCGTGATGCTGGGCACGCAAGTGCTGAACCCGGTCGCCGCGGGCATGGACCCGACCCAGGCGAAGATGATGAAGGTGATGCCGCTGCTGTTCACCGTGATGTTCGCCTTCTTCCCCGCCGGCCTGTGCCTGTACTACGCCGTCAACGGTATCGTCGGCCTCGGCCAGCAGTGGTGGATCACCCATCACATCGATCGCGAGGAAGTGGTCAAGCCCAAGGCGGCCTGATCCCGCGCCGAACGGCAACCCACAGCCGCGACCGGGCAACCGTCGCGGCTGTGTCGTTTCTGGTCGAAAGGGCATCACACCTCGCGCCTCCGACCCAATCCGGAAACGCCCTGTAAAGTTGAATCCATGACAGCCGAAACCGCCGACACCATCGCCGCCATCGCCAGCGCCCCCGGCGCGGCCGGCGTCGGCGTGGTCCGGGTCTCCGGTCCCGCCGTCCCGGGCATCGCGCAAGCTCTGCTCGGCCGCCCGCCGCAACCGCGTCACGCCCACTTCGCCGCGTTCCGCGACGGTGCCGGCGAACTGATCGACCGCGGCCTGCTGCTGCATTTCCCCGCGCCCGCCTCCTACACCGGCGAGCACGTGCTGGAACTGCAAGGCCACGGCAGCGCGGTGCTGCTCGACCTGCTGTTGCGCCGCGTCTGCGAACTCGGCGCACGGCTGGCCCGCCCCGGCGAATTCACCGAGCGCGCCTTCTTGAACGGCAAGCTCGACCTGGCCCAGGCCGAAGCCGTGGCCGACCTGATCGCCGCCCGCTCGCAAGCCGGCGCCCGCGCCGCGCTGCAGTCGATGGAAGGCGTGTTCTCGCGCAAGGTCGGGGCACTGCTGCAATCGCTGATCGCCCTGCGCGTGCATATCGAGGCGGCGATCGACTTCCCCGAAGAGGAAATCGACTTCCTCGCCGACCCGGCGATCACCGCGCGACTGGAAAACCTGCGTGCCGAACACGCCGAACTCCTGCGCGAAGCGCAACGCGGCCTGCGCCTCAACGACGGCCTCCGGGTCGCCATCGTGGGCCGCCCCAACGCCGGCAAGTCCAGCCTGCTCAACGCGCTGGCCGGCAGCGACCGCGCCATCGTCACGCCGATCGCAGGCACCACCCGCGACGTGCTGCGCGAATCCCTGAGCCTCGACGGCATCGCGCTCGAACTGGCCGACACCGCCGGCCTGCGCGACACCGACGACGAAGTCGAACGCGAAGGTGTGCGCCGTGCCCATGGCGAACTGCAGCGCGCCGACGTGGCCTTGCTGGTGACCACCCACAGCGGCTATGCCGAGGACCTGGCTCTTTTCGAAGGCGTACCTGCCGGCGTCGAGCGCATCGTGCTGATCAACAAGATCGACCTGGACCATCTGCCCGCGCGACACGACCAGTGCGAAGGCATGCACTGGCTGTGGGCCTCCGCCAGGACCGGCGAAGGCCTCGACACCTTGCGCGAGCATCTCAAGTTGCTGGCCGGTGCCGGCAGCGGCGAAGGCGCCTTCAGCGCACGGCGGCGCCACGTGCTCGCCTTGCAGCAAGTCGCCATCCACCTCGACCAGACCGCCCACGCGCTGACCACCACCCGCGCCGGTGAACTCGCCGCCGAGGAACTGCGCCAGGCCCAGCACGCGCTGGGCGAAATCACCGGCGACTACAGCAGCGACGACCTGCTCGGCGCGATTTTTTCGAGCTTCTGCATCGGCAAGTAAGCCGGCCACGCCGCTCTTCAGAAACGTCCTGCCTCGGCTATGCTTCGCCGGACATGGATGACGACCGAAGGGAACCGGCAGACACATGACCACCGCGTTGACTCGAGACCAGGTGCTGGCCTTGGCGCCGGACAGCGCCTCGGCAAAAGCTGCCGGTGGTTTGCTCGGTGACGGTCAGTGGCCAAGCCTGGGGGTCGATGGCGAGGCGTTGTGGGGCGAGTGCAAGGGCAGCGGTGCCAGGCCGTACCAGACCCAGGTCGATCTCTCCGCGCTGGTCACGCGTTGCTCCTGTCCCAGCCGCAAGTTTCCCTGCAAGCACGCGCTGGCCTTGCTTCTGATGCATGCGCAGGGCCAGCCGCGACTGGCGACGCCGAGCGCGCCGCCGGCCTGGGTCAGTGAATGGCTGGCTTCGCGCCGCGACAAGGCGGCGAAGAAGGAACACGCGGCCGAGCAACCGCCCGCCGATCCGCAGAAGGCCGCCGCGACCGCGGCAAAACGCGAGGCCGCCCGCTGGAAACGCATCGAGGACGGCAGCGTCGAGCTGCAGCGCTGGATGGCCGACCAATTCCGTCACGGCCTGGCTCGCTTCGGCGAGGCGCAGCGCAAGGACGGCGCCGCGATGGCGGCGCGGATGGTCGACGCCCAGGCCACCGGCCTGGCCCAGCGGCTGGGTGAGGCACTGGATGCCCTCGCCGGCGGCCGCCACGAGGAAGCGATCGAGCGCTTCGGCCTGCTGCAGTTGATGATCGACGGCGTCGCCCGCCGCGGCACGCTGACCCCGCCGCGACTGGCCGACTTGCGCAGCGCACTGGGTTGGCCGCACGACAGGGACGAGGTGCTGGCCAGCGGCGAGGCGATCACCGATCACTGGCTGGTGCTGGGCCAGCAGGTGCAAAGCGACGACGAGCGGCTCAGCGAGCGGCGCATCTGGCTGCGCGGCCGCGACAGCGGTCGTCATGCCTTGTTGCTGGATTACGCCTATCAGGGCCGTGGCTGGGAAGGCGCGTGGAGCAATGGTTGCAGCTATCCGGCCAGCTTGCGCTTCTATCCCGGCAGCGTGCCGTTGCGGGCGATCGCGGGGGAGCAGGGCAGCGGCGTGGCGCAAGCCTGGCCGGTGGTCGACGCGGACGAGGCGATCGATCAGGCCTCGCGTGCGCTGGCCGGCAATCCGTGGCTGCCTGCCGTGCCGATGTTGCTGGCCGAGGCCACGCCGCTGCGGCAGGACGAGCAGTGGCTGCTGCATACCCGAGCCGGCACGTTTCCGCTGCGCGCCGACATGGCCAATGGCTGGTCGCTGCTCGCGTTCAGCGGCGGACATCCGTTGCAGTTGATGGGCGAGTGGGATGGCCGGCGCCTGCACGTGCTCGCTGCGCGCGCGTCGACGGGTGCGACGTGGGCGCTGGAGACGCGCGCATGAATGGCTGGTTGAAGGCCGCCCTGGTCGGCATCGAAGCCAGTGCGCCGATGCCTGCCGACGGGGAGATCGGCGCGTTGATGGCGACGCTCGCCGCCCAGGGCGATGATCCGGCGCAAGGTTACTGCCGCGTCGCCGGCGTACTGGCGGCTTGCCGTCTCGCGGCGCTGAGCCTGCCGCCGCCGGTGATCTTGCCGACCGCGGCCACTGCCGATGCGCAGGCGCTGACGGACGATCATCCCGCCTGCGCCGCGCTGGTCTCGGCCTTCGCCGATGGCCCGTTGCGCCTGCAGTACGAGGCCTGCCTCCGGCTGGCGGAGGTCGATGCGCACTTGCCCGCGGCGCTGCTGCCGTCAGCGTTACAGGCTGGCCAGCGGCTGCAAGTTCTGCGTGCGGCGCTGTTGCCGCGGCTCGGCGCGCGCGGACAGTGGCTGGCCGCGTGCAATCCGGACTGGCGTTACGCCGCTTCCTCTGGCGAAAGCGCGCCAGCGGCGAACGACGAGGAACAGCAGTGGCAGCAAGGCAGCATCGAGCAGCGATCGCAGTATTTCCGCGCCCTGCGCAGCCGTGATCCGGTGGCGGCGAACGCCCTGCTGCAGGCGCAACTGGGCGAGCTGGCGGCGAAGGAGCGCTCGGCGCTGGTCGAGCTGCTGGCGATCGGCCTGCAGGCGGACGATGCCGCCCTGCTCGAAAGCCTGCTGAAGGACCGCAGCCGCGAGGTGCGCTACCTCGCCGCCCGCCTGCTGGCCCTGCTGCCCGATGCGGCCCACGCGCGACGCCTGTGCGCATGGACGGCTGAACTGGTGACATCCAGACGCGGCATGCTTGGTCGCAGCTGGCAGTGCGAAGCGCCTGCGATGGCCAACCCGGACTGGGCCGGCGCCGCGATCGAGTCCGCCCGGCCGCAGCACGAGACGCTGGGCGAACGTGCCTGGTGGCTGTACCAGCTGGTGCGGCAGGTGCCGCTGGCGTGGTGGTGCGAACACACCGGGATGCGTGCGGCGGAACTGCTGGCCTGGGCCGGCAAGTCGGACTGGGCCGAGGCGCTGCAGCGCGGCTGGCGCGAGCGCGTCGGCGCGTCGGACCCCGAATGGATCGAGGCGATGCTGGCCTCGAACGCGCCGATCTTCCGCCACGGCATGTCCGACCTGCTGGCGCTGCTGCCGATGGCGCAACGCGAGCGGCACTGGCCGCGGAACCTTGCCGAACTGCAGCAGGCCGGCCTGCTCGGCCCGATCATCGGCGCGTGCGCCCCGGGCGAAACGCTGTCCGCCGGTTATTCCGCCGCGCTGCTGCCCAGCCTGCACGCCTTGCTGGAAGGCGATGCACTGCGCCAGGACTACGGCTTGCGCGCCGTGCTGCTCGAACTGGCCACCCTGCTGCATCCCGACAGCCTGCCGGCGCTGCGCCAGCCGCCGCGTCGCGGCGACGAGACCCCGGCGCTGGCCGAATGCCTGACCGACTTCCAGCGCATCGTCGCGGTGCGCTGCACGTTGCACGATTCCCTTGCCCGATCCACGCGTTCCACGGAGCTTCGATGAGCACAGCCGTCCTGCGTCAACATGCCGAGGTCCAATTCGCCGAAGAGCTCGACCAGCTGAGAAAGGTCGACACGCGACAGCGTCCCGGCAACTGGCTGATGTCGCCGTGGGCGGTGGTCACCTACCTGGTCGGCGGCCGCCTCGACAACGGCTTCGAGGTCAGCGCGAAGTACATCGGCAGCCGGCGCCTGATGGAGATCGCCGTGGCCACCCTGGCCACCGATCGCGCGCTGCTGCTGTTCGGCGTGCCCGGCACGGCCAAGTCGTGGGTGTCCGAGCACCTTGCCGCTGCGATCAGCGGCGATTCCACCCTGCTGGTGCAGGGCACCGCCGGCACCAGCGAGGAGCAGATCCGCTACGGCTGGAACTACGCGCAACTGCTGGCGAACGGCCCCAGCGAAGCGGCGCTGGTGCCCAGCCCGCTGATGCAGGCGATGAAGCTGGGCAAGATCGCGCGCATCGAGGAGCTCACCCGCATCCCGGCCGACGTGCAGGACGCGCTGATCACCGTGCTGTCCGAGAAGACCTTGCCGATTCCCGAGCTGGCGTCGGAAGTGCAGGCCACCCGCGGCTTCAGCGTGATCGCCACCGCGAACAACCGCGACAAGGGCGTCAACGAACTGTCCAGCGCGCTGAAGCGCCGTTTCAACACGGTGATCCTGCCGGTGCCGGCCAGCGAGGAAGAAGAGGTGTCGATCGTGGTCAAGCGCGTGGCCGAACTCGGCCAGGCGCTGCAGCTGCCGGCCGAGCCACCGGCGCTGAAGGAAGTGACGCGGATCGTGCGGATCTTCCGCGAGCTGCGCAACGGCCAGACCGAAGACGGCAAGGCCAAGCTGAAATCGCCCAGCGCCACGCTGTCCACCGCCGAGGCGATCTCGGTGATCAACAACGGCATGGCGCTGGCCGGCCACTTCGGCGACGGCGTGCTGCGTCCGGCCGACATGGCTGCCGGCATGATCGGCGCGGTGGTGAAGGACCCGGTGCAGGACCAGGTGGTGTGGACCGAATACCTGGAAACCGTGGTGAAGGAACGCAGCGAATGGAAGGACCTGTACCGCGCCTTCCGCGAGCAGGCGTGAGCTCGCGATGACCGACGCGGTCACCCTGTTCGGCATCCGCCACCACGGCCCGGGCTGCGCCCGCAGCCTGCGCCGTGCGCTGGAAACGTTGCAGCCGGACTGCTTGCTGATCGAAGGCCCGGCCGGCAGCGAGCCGTTGCTGGCGCACTTGGCCGATGCCGAGATGCAGCCGCCGGTGGCGCTGCTCTCGCACGCCGTCGACGATCCGCAGCTGGCGGTGTTCCATCCCTACGCCGAATTCTCACCCGAGTGGCAGGCGCTGCAATGGGCGGCGCAGGCCGCGGTACCGGTGCAGTTCATCGACGTGCCGGCGGGGATCAGCCTGGCCTGGCAGCAGCAGGCGCGCCGCGTGGAGGAAGCGGCCGCGGACGTGGATGAAGCGGCGCCCGACGAGGAGCCGGCCGTCGACGAAGTCAGCGCAGGCTTGCCGCACGATCCGCTCGATTGGCTGGCCCACGCCGCCGGCTACGACGACGGCGAGAGCTGGTGGAACCACATGGTCGAGGAACGCGGCGACGGCGAAGGGCTGTTCGAGGCGATCGCTGCCGCGATGACCGAGCTGCGCACGCACGCGCCGCAGCGTCCGCGCGGCGACGAGGCGCAGGAAGCGATCCGCGAGGCGCACATGCGCAGCCTGCTGCGCGACGCGCGCAAGGCCGGCCACGCGCGCATCGCGGTGGTCTGCGGCGCGTGGCATGTGCCGGCGCTCGCCGCCAGCGTCACCGCGGCGGCCGACAAGGCCGTGCTCAAGGGCGTCGACAGGCTCAAAGCGCAGACCACCTGGGTGCCGTGGACGTATCGCCACCTAGCTCGCCGCAGCGGCTACGCCGCCGGCATCGCCGCGCCGGGGTGGTACGACCACCTGTGGCGCCAGCCCGCCGCCGGCAGCCGCGCGATCGGCTGGTTCGCGCGGGTGGCGCGGCTGCTGCGCGAGCACGAACTGGATTGCTCCAGCGCCCACCTGATCGAGGCCAGCCGCCTGGCCGATACCCTGGCCGCGCTGCGCGAGCGCCCCGCGCCCGGGCTGGACGAACTCAACGAAGCCACCCGCAGCGTGATCTGCATGGGCGCCGACGCGCCGATGCGGCTGATCGCCGAACGGCTGATGTTCGGCGATGCCCTCGGCAGCGTGCCGTCCGCGGTGCCCACCGTGCCGTTGCAGCGCGACCTGGAAGCCCAGCAGAAACGCCTGCGCCTGAAGCCCGAGGCGCTGAGCCGCACGCTCGATCTGGATCTGCGCAACGACAACGACCGCCAGCGCAGCCAGCTGCTGCACCGGCTGGCCCTGCTCGGCATCGAGTGGGGGCGGCTCGGCGCGGTCGGCCGTTCCAGCCGCGGCACCTTCCACGAGGTGTGGCAGCTGGCGTGGGAGCCGT
Source organism: Rhodanobacter sp. Root561 (assembly GCF_001427365.1). NCBI lineage: Bacteria > Pseudomonadati > Pseudomonadota > Gammaproteobacteria > Lysobacterales > Rhodanobacteraceae > Rhodanobacter > Rhodanobacter sp. Root561. The sequence goes on along the minus strand of NZ_LMGH01000001.1, from coordinate 75,816 downwards.
CGTTCGCGGTCGAGCTGATCGTGGCCAGCCGCTACGGCCACACGCTCGCGCTGGCCGCCACGGCGCGCGCGCTGGAGCAGGCGCGCGCGGCGAACCGGCTGTCCGAGCTGGCCTCGCTGATCGATCGCGTGCTGCTGGCGAACCTGCCCGATGCGGTCGAGCAGGTCGCCGCCGAGCTGCAGGCGCGCGCCGCCACCGATGCCGATCCACTGGCCCTGCTCGGCGCCCTGCCCGCGCTGGCCAACGTGTATCGCTACGGCAACGTGCGCCAGACCGACGTGGCCCAGGTCGCGCAATTGTTTGACAGCATGCTGCTGCGCGCCAGCCTCGGCCTGCCGCTGGCGCTGGCGGATCTGGACGACGAACCGGCGGCGCAGGCGCGCGAGCAGATCCTCGCCGCCGATCGCGCCGTCGAGCTGCGCCAGGGCGAATCGCAGCAGCAAGCCTGGCAGCGCGCGCTGCACATCGTGGCCCACGCAGACAGCGGCACGCCGCTGCTGCGCGGCCTGTGCTGCCGCCTGCTGCTGGATGCCGCGGTGCTGCCGCTGGACGAAGTGCGCCGGCAGTTGTCGCAACAGTTGTCGCCCGGTGCCGAACCCTTGCCCGCCGCGCAGTGGCTGGACGGTTTCCTCAACCGCAACGCCACCGTGCTGCTGCACAGTGACGCGTTGTGGGCCCTGATCGACGAATGGATCGCCGGCCTCGGCGAGGAGCATTTCGTGCGCGTGCTGCCGCTGGTGCGGCGCAGCTTCGCCGCATTCGCGGCCGCCGACCGGCGCGACCTGGGCCTGCGCGTGCAACGGCCGGCCGGTGCCTCGCGTGCCGCCGTCACCGAACTGGCGTGGGACGAAAACCGCGCGTGTCGCGCCTTGCCGATGCTGCGCGAACTGCTGGGAGTGGCCGATGGCTGAGCACGACGACAACTTGCCGGCCACCAGCCGCGCCGAACGCTGGCGGCTGGTGCTGGGCAGCGACGCCGCCGACAGCTGCGGCACGCTCGATGGCGCGCTGGGCCAGATGGATGCGGCGCTGGCCGCGCTGTACGAACCCGACGGCAAACACGGCCTGCAGCGGCGCGGCGGCCGCGGCGGCTCCGCGCCGAACGTGGCGCGCTGGCTCGGCGACATCCGCAAATACTTTCCCGCCTCGGTGGTGCAGGTGATGCAGCGCGATGCGCTGGAGCGGCTGGACATGCGCCAGATGCTGCTGGAAAAGGAGATGCTCGAAAACATCCAGCCCGACGTGCACATGGTGGCCAACCTGATCTCGCTGTCGCAGGTGATCCCGGCCGGCACCAGGGAAACCGCGCGACTGGTGGTGCGCCAGGTGGTCGATGCGCTGCTGCGCAAGCTGGAGGAGCCGATGCGCTCGGCGGTCAGCGGCGCGCTCGACCGCGCCCGCCGCAACCGCCGCCCGCGGCACGCCGAGATCGACTGGCACCGCACCATCCGCGCCAACCTGCGGCACTGGCAGCCCAGCCATCGCACGATCATCCCGCAGACCCTGGTCGGTTTCGGCCGCAAGGCGCGCAAGCCGCAGCGCGAGGTGATCCTGTGCATCGACCAGAGCGGCTCGATGGCCGCCTCGGTGGTGTACTCCAGCATCTTCGGCGCCGTGCTTGCCTCGCTGCCGGCGGTGTCGACGCGGCTGGTGGTGTTCGACACCAGCGTGGTCGACATGAGCGAGCAGCTCGACGATCCGGTCGACCTGCTGTTCGGCGTGCAGCTCGGCGGCGGCACCGACATCCACCGCGCGGTGAGCTACAGCCAGTCGCTGATCCGCGAACCGCACAACGCGATCCTGGTGCTGATCTCCGACCTCTACGAAGGCGGCGTGGAAGAACGCCTGCTGGCCCGCGCCCGCGAACTGGTCGATGCCGGCGTGCAGTTCATCACCCTGCTCGCGCTGAGCGATGAAGGCCGCCCGTCGTACGACAAGGCCCTCGCCGCCAAACTCGCCGCCCTCGGCGTGCCCTCCTTCGCCTGCACCCCCGACGCCTTCCCCGGCCTGATGGCCGCCGCGATCCGCCGCGACGACATCGGCCAGTGGGCCGCGACCCAGGGACTGGTGTCCACGCGCGGGCAGGATTGAGCCGGAGCGTTCCGCTCAGCTGGCCGCGAGCACGCGCAGTGCCGTGGCGACACGCCGGTGCGGACTGCCTTCCAGCAGGGTGAACGGCACGCCGCGCATAGCCAGTTCCCTCAGGTATTCGTCGTGCTGTTGCCGCCGGAACGCGTCGCCCCGCCGCGTGCCGTCCTGCACGAAGGGGAAGTCGGGGGCGCACAGGAAGACGTGATCGTAGGGGTGGGTGGCGAGGCGTTCGAGTTCGGGGTCGGCGCGGCCGAACAGATCGCGGCTGTACAGCAGGGTGGTGAGCGGGCTGGTGTCGCAGAACAGCCAGCGGCGGGCATGGGCGGCGTGTTGGCGTTCGTGGACGAGCTGGGTGCGGGCGATCTGCAGCAGGTCGTCGTAGACCAGGGCGCCGCCCTGCTCGATCCAGCGCTGGCGGCCGTACTCGGGAACCCAGGTGGTGCCGAGGCGTTCGGCCAGCGCTTGCGCCAGCGCGGTCTTGCCGCTGGATTCGCCGCCGAGCAGGCAGGCCCGTTGCACGAAGTCGGCGTAGACGGTGGGCGACAGGTGTTCGCGGTGCGCGTGCGGATCGCGGCGGAGCACGCTGCCGGAGATCGGGATGGCGTGGCGTTCGCGATCCACGCAGACGTGTCGAACCTCGGCGTGTCGTGGATCGCGTCGCTGGCGGAAATACGCGGTCAACGCGGCGGCGAAGCCGTCGCCGTAATCCTCGCTGGTGAACACGGCATCGACGCTGCAGTCGAACACGCGATCGCACAGCCAGCCGACGAAGTCGCGGTGCGTGGCGTCCGCGTCGTCGTTGTGCGGCAGCGTGGCGGGGCCGGGCCCGTGGTGCGCGGCGGAGAGTGCGGCGAAGCGTTCGACGTCGAGCACCAGCCGCCGCGTTTGCGGGAAGCGTTCGGCCAGCCAGCGCTCGCGCGCGTCGGCGTCGCAGCGCTCGAACGCGGGTTGGGTGTAGCTGATCAGCAGCACCTCGTCGCATTGCGCCAGCGCGGCGTCGATCACCAGCTCGTGGCCGCGATGCAGCGGGCAGAACTTGCCGACCACGAGGCCGCGATGATGCCGCTCGCTCACGCCGCAGCCGCCGGTTCGGCCCCGCGCAGGTGCAGCCAGTGCCGCCACGACACCACCGCGTTGATCCAGTACACCGCGTACAGCACCGAGGTGAGATACAGGCCGCGGCTGGCGTACAGCGGCACCGCGATGGAGTTGACCAGCAGCCAGAACGGCCAGCTCTGCACGTGGCGGCGCATCATCAGCAGCTGCGCCACGATGCTGAAGGCCAGCACGGTGGAGTCGAGGAACGGCGCATAGGCGTCGGTGAAGCGATGCAGCAGCATGCCGTAGCCGAGCGCACCCAGCGTGCCGTAGAGGAGCTGCCACAACAGTTGGCGCATCGGCAAATCGGTGACCGGCAGCGCCTCGCCATGGCTGCCATGCAGCCATTGCCACCAGCCCACCACGCTGGTGACCACGAAGAACGCCTGCAGCACCGTATCGGCGTATAGACGGCTTTCCAGGAACACGAAGGCGAACAGGCTGCAGCCGACGATGCCGGTCCACCAGGTATGCACGCTGTTGCGCCCGGCCAGCAGGATCGAGGCGCCGGTAATCAGGTTGGCGGCGATTTCCAGCAGGTTCATCGGGCGTCGTCCAGGTCGGAGCTGTACTGCATGATCTTGTCGTCTTCCTCGATGGCGTGGAGGCGCAGCGGCAGCTCGCCGAGCAGGGCGCGCAGCGCCAGCCGGGCGTCGTCGTCGCAGCTTGATTGCGCAGGCAGCCGCAAGGCCAGTGAGCCGTCCGCTTGCTGGTGCAGGCCGTAGTGGGCCAGCGGCAGATGGCCCAGCGCGTGGCTGACGTCGATGTTGTTGAGCCAGCGGCCGTCGGCGTGGCGGAAGCGCACCGGCGCGCGACCGGCCAGTTCGCGCAGCACCGGGTCGGCGGCGGTGTGAACGAGGGCGCCGTGATCGCCGGTGCGATAGCGCAGCAGCGGCAGGCAGAAGTTGAAGCCGCCGCTGACGGTGATCTCGCCGCGCTGGCCTTCGGCTACCGGTCGCCCGGCGGGATCGAGAATCTCCACGTACAGCCGGTCCTGCAGCAGCACGTGGCCGCCGGCCGCGGCATCGAACACGGCGATCGGGCCGACCTCGTTCATCGAATAGATGTCCAGCACCGGGCCGGCGAAGCGCTGTTCCAGTTCGGCGCGCAGGCCGGTGGTCAGCGTCATCGAGACGTTCAGCAATGCGCGCGGCCGCATCCGGGTCGGCAGGCGCAGCAGCTCGGCGAAGGAGATCGGATCGCCGGCCACGATTTCCGGCGCCATTGCGTCGAGATAGCGGGCGCGGTCGGCGGGATCGCGCCAGTCGTCGGGATGCAGGTTGATCTTGGCCAGCCCCGATTCGTCCATCGTCGGCGTCACCGAGGCATAGGTGAAGCACTTGCGCTGGTGGCCGAGCAGGATCACGCCGATCTGGTCGCGGCCGTGCCGCGGCACGATGCCGAAGCGGCGCAGCGCCCGCTTGTGGAAAGTCAGGTAGCGGCCGGCCACTTGCGGATGCGATGGGACCAGCAGCGGGTGGCCGGTGGTGCCGGTGGTGCGGAAATTGATCAGCCGGTCCAGCGGCAGCGGATCGGGCACGAAGCGGGTGATGTCGGCCGACAGCTCGGCGCGCGAAATCGTCGGCAGCTGCCGGAAGTCGCGCGGCGGCGAACCCAGCGCGCGGTAGTACGGCACCTCGTCGAACACGCGCTGCACGAAGGCGTCGAGCCATGCCGGCGTTCCCGTCGCTGGCCAGCCGGGCGAGGCCGCCAGCGTGTGCTGTTCGAATTCGCCCAGCGCCGCCACGTCGTCGTAGGTCAGGCGATTGCCGCTGCAGTTGCGGAAGATCGGCGCGCTCGGGTGCTCGCGCAGCCGTTGCAGCATGCGCCGGCCGGCGTCGGTGAGCGTGGGGTAGCGATCGTGGTCGCTGGCTTCGGTCACTCGCGCGTCCACTTGTCGGCGGACTCCTCGGCGGCCTTCTTCGCCAGCGCCTCGCGAATCGCGCGGGCGCGCTCTTCGGCGGCGCGACTGGCGGCGAGCAGGCGTTGGCGTTCGGTGCCGCTGATGCGCGACAGCCGGTCGCTGGCCTGGGCTTCGGTCTCGCCGGCCGGGCGATAGCCGAGGTGGGCCAGCAGCACGCGGGCGAGTTCTTCGCGACGGTCCAGGTCCTGCACGAAGCGCGGTGCGGGCGTGGCGGCAGCCAGTTCGGCGAGGTCGCCGTCCAGCCGCGCCAGCAAGGCCTCGACGCTGCAGCCGGCGCCCAGGAACCAGTCGTCGGCGAGCAGCCAGCAGCCGATCTGCACCAGGGCGAGGCGGTTGCGATCGGCACGGGCGTCGTTCGAGGCGAAGCGCAGCAGCACGTCGCGCCCGGCCCGGGCGCCGTGCATGCGCAGCAGGTCGTGCACCAGTGCAGGCACGACCACGCTGCCGCGTTCGCCGATGCGCGGCTCGTCGAGGAAGTCCGGCGGCGTTTCCGCCAGCCGGCGGGTCAGGGTTTCCAGCAGCAGGCCTTCACGTTGCACGCTCATACCTCGAACTTGGCGAATACATGGTTGGCGCGGCAGTCGGCGCAGGCTGGGGCAGCGTGTTGCCTGCGCGCGGCGCGCCAGTGCGACGACAGCGCCTGCAGGTCGTCGATCGTGCGCAGCTCGTCCACGTGCCGGCCGTAGTCGTCGACGCTGAAACTGCACGGGGCGATGCGGCCGCGCTCGTCGATGAAAAGAAAATCCTCGCCCGGCGCGCAGTCGCCGACAGCCACGGCGCGGTCGTGCGCGTTGGCTTCGATGCGCTGCAGATAATGCGCGCTGCCGGCCAGCCGCGTGCCGTGACGAAGCAGCCGTTGGCGCAAGCCCGGCAGCAGTTCGCCCAGCTCGGCCACATCCTGCGGGCGTAGCCGGTGGGCCGGGAAGAACTCGGGGCGGTCGCGGCCGCCCAGCGGATTGAAGCTGATCTCGTCCACGCCCCAGCCGGCCAGCGTCTCGCATAGCTCGGCGAACGACGCCACGTTCTGCCGCATCAGCACGGTGTTCACGCGCAGCTTCAGCGGCGCGCCGCCGTCGTCGCGTTCGGCGACCAGGGCGAGGATGCTTTCGCGCAGGCGCTGCCAGCCACCGGGCCAGCCGCGCATGGCGTCATGGAAATCGGCCGGGCCGTCGATGCTGACGGTGAGCTCGGCGAAGTGTTGCAGCAACCGCCGGCGCACTGCGGCCTGCTGCAGCGTGCTGCCGTTGGTGGTGGCGCTGATCGCCAGCCCGGCTTCGTCGTGCAGCATCCGCGACAGCTGCCACAGCGGCGGCCACAGCAGCGGTTCGCCGCCGAGCCAGCTCCATAGCACGCGCTGGCCGGTGGCCTGCCGGTATTCGCCGAACAGGCGGCCGAGGCGCTCGACCGTGGCCGCATCGATCTCGTGGCGCTGGCCGGGGCGGCGACGGTCGTAGGCGCAGAAGCTGCAGCCGAGGTTGCACCGCTCGCTGACCCGCCACAGCACGATCATCGCGGCGCCTCCCCGGCGTAATGCTTGCGGGCGAAGGCGCGGGCGAACGCGACCAGCTGCTCCATCGCGGTCACCGCGTGGATGTCCCAGCCCTGTTCGTCGCGGGCGCGGATCAGGTCGGCGGCCCAGTGGCCATACTTCGCGTCGGTCCAGCGCGGCGGCAGGTTCAGCGCCATGGTGCCGCCGGCGCCGCCGCGGGCGAGTGCGTCGGCGGCGACCTGCCAGCCGCTGTTGCCGCGCTCGTCCGGTTCGAACATCGTGGTGATGCCGTCGTCGGAGATCTGCAGGATGTGCACCGGTCGTGCGTGCTTGCCGCGGCTGGCGTAGGTGTCGCGCAGGCGATGGATCGGGAAGCAGGTGGCGCCGCCGTAGAAGCCGGTGAGCACCCGCAGGACCGCGTCCTCGTCGCGGACGAAGCCGTCGGTGGCGGTGACCTCGTGCTTGCCGCTCCACAGCGTGGCCTGCACGCGTGAGCCGGCGCGCAGCGCGGATAGCGCGATGATGCTGCCGGCCAGGGTGAGAAACGAGGTGCGCTGCTGCGGGTTCGGCATCGAGCCGGAGCTGTCCACGTAGATGTCCAGGTCCACCGGCACGCGCTCGCGCTCGCGCGCCGGTGCGTTGCCGTAGACGCGGCGCACGGTGGTGAGGCCGGGGATCACCTGTGGCGATTGCAGGGTGCTTTGCAGCCAGTCGATCTCGTCCAGCGGATCGCCGATCTGCCACGGCTCCAGCCCTTCCAGCTGCGGTTCGGGCGAGGCGGGCGACAACCGCACCGGGAACGGCACCAGGTCGGCCAGCGCGCGCTCGCGGTAGTAGCGCACCGCGATCTGGTGATCGGTCAGGGTGATGCCGGCGGCGCGCAGCAGTTCGCCGTATTCGAACGGCTCGCGCGCCTGGCCTTTCGACTGCTGCGTGTTCGGCAATGGTGCCGCGGGCGGCGCGGCGTCGCCGGTGATGCCGGGGTCGCGGCCGGGGTGGATCGCGCCGTCGATTTCGTCCGCCTCCACATCGAGCACGCCGCTGGGATCGCAGTCGGCGGCAGCCTGGGCGGTGTCGTGCAGGAAGCCGATCGCGCCGTGGCGCTGGTCGCTTTCGACCAGGTACGGCAGCAGCAAGGTGGCGAAGCGGCCGGCGCCCTCCAGCCAGTCGCCGGCGTAGACGCGCACCAGCCGGGCGCCCAGCCAGGCATCGCCGCAGGTGGCGTCGTCATCGGCACCGCCGAGGCTGCCGCGATCGAGCTGCCACAGGTTTTCGTAGATGCCCATGTACAGCGCCCACAGCGGATCGTGCGTGGGCGTGGCGGCGGCCAGCTTGCGGTAGATGTCGGCCATGCGCAGGCCGGCCTGACGTTGCAGGCGGTCGTTGATGAACAGGTCGGTGTAGAGGTTGGCGACCATCGGCGCGTGTCGTTCCAGCGTGGGCAGCGCGCGACGGATGCGCGCCAGCAGGCGGAACTGGTCGGTGGCCGTGGCCGGCGCCAGCACGTGGTGGCCGATCTCGTGGGCGAGGATCTCCAGCGCGTAGTCGTCCAGCGCCAGCGCGCGTACCTGCTGCAGGTCCACCACTACGCGCTGGTCGGCCAGCCGGATCATCGCGAAGCTGCCGCTGAGGCCTTCGCCGGCGGCGTCGACGCGGCTCTCGCACAAGCGCGGGTCGCGCAGGCGGGTGTACTTGCTCCAGGTGGCCAGCGCGACGGGCCAGCTGGCGCGCCAGCGTTCGAGCAGGTCGGTGGCGGCCGCCGGTGTGTTCACGCGCTATTCGCCGGGTGGACATCGCGTAGGGCGGGCACTGCCCGCCGGCTTGTCCGTGCGTCGCGGCGAAGAGCGGCGGGCAGTGCCCGCCCTACGAAGGCCGTGTGCGTGATTTTCGGTTTCATGGGCGCGGGAACAGCGCGATCGCGTGGGTGCAGGGCGAGCTCAGCGCCAGCGTGTGCGCGTCGGCCACCGCGAGCAGCGAGTCGCGTGGCCAGCCCAGCGCGGCGACATGTTGTAGCGGCGCGGTCACCTGGCTCGTCGATGCCGCCTCGAATTCCGCCGCGCTGGCCGGTAGCAGCACGGCGCCGTGGCGGTCGGCGAGCAGCAGCCGGTGGCGATCCGCGCTGCGCACCATGAAGCCTTCGTCGGCGGCGCGCAGTTCCGGCGGTTGCGCGAAGTGGCCGCCGAAGCCGCTGAAGGCGCCGATCTGCACGCCGCTTGTCGGCACCTGCTGCGCGCCGTGCCAGGGATCGGCCAGCAGCGCGTCGCGCAGCGCGGGCCAGTCGCTGGCCGGGTCGGCGTCCAGCGCGGCCAGCGCCAGTGCGGGCGGCAGGATGTTCGCGGCGGTCAGCGCACCGCGTCGGTAGTGCGCCATGCCGGCACGCCAGGCCAGCAGCTGGCCGAGCGCGCGCAGTTGCGTCAGCTCGGCCACCTCGCCGGCCAGCGCGGTCATCCATTGCAGCCAGTCGGCCACGCGCACCTGCGGCCACTGTCCCAGCTGGATGACCGCATTGCCCAGCGCGCCGAGCACCGCCTGCGGTTGCGCGGCGAGCAGGCCGGCGTGGCGCGGCGCCAGTTCCAGCCACACCTGATCGACCCACGGCTGGCGCGCGCCGGGGCCGGCCAGGCCTTGCGCCACCAGATCGAGCGCCATGTCGTAGCCGGCGATCGCCACCGCATGGACGCGTTCGGGCGCGACCGCATCGACGGCCTGTACCACGCGATCGAGCGCGCTGCCGACGAAGCCGGCGAAGGCCGCGTCGTCGAACCCGGGATGGCGGTGGCGAACTTCAGCCGCGCGCGCATTGAAGCGGCTGCGGCCGGCCGCGAGTGCGCGGGCCAGCGGTGCGCTGACGGCCATCAGGAAGCCCGCAGCCAGTTCAGGTAGTTGGTGTAGCGCTGGTGCAGGTACTTCAGTTTCAGCAGGTCGTCGTACAAGGGGCCGTAGAGCTTGCGGCCGGCGGCGCGCTGTTCCACCAGGTGCTCGATCTTCGACAGCCGCGCCCGCGTCTCGCGCTCGCCCAGTCCATCCAGGCCCTTGGCAAATTCGGCGGACAGCTCGCCGACCGGGTCGTTGCGGTCCAGGTCCAGCCGGTCGTATTCGGCGTTGGAGAGGTCGAACAGGTGGCGCAGCCAGCTCAGCCGATCGCTGCGGAACGCGGCGTGCTCGGGCAGCGCGAAGAACGGCGCGTCGAGGTCGGGCTGCAGCTTGTCGTGCAGCACGAACGGCAGCACCTGGCGCAGGTCCTCCAGCTCGATCGCCGGGTTGCCGCGGAACCACGCCATCGCCTTGGCGTACATCAGCAAGGTCATCAGGTTGCGCACCGACAGGCCGTTGCGGGTCTGGCAGCCGAGGTCCTTGAGCCGGTCGCGACCGTTGTCGGCGGCGGTGAGCTGGTGCCATTCCGCGCCGGACAGCCGCGCGGTGTCCTTGGTCATGTACTCGAACTGGCTGCCCGCGGTTTCCATCAGCTCGAACTGGCTGCTGAAGAACTCCAGTCGCCGGCGCAGTTCTTCCGGCACCGTCACCGCCAGCACCTGCTTGCCGGCCGCGTCGATGTCGGCGGCGCTGAAGACGATCTCCGGCGGCACCATCTCCTCCGGCCGCACGCCGGATTCGATGCGCAGCAGCAGCTCGTCGAGGAAGCGCGGGTTGAACGACAGCGCCTGCACGATCACGTCGATGCGATCGCGCAGCGCCTCGATCACCTGGTAGGTGCCGCCGCCCTGGTCGTCGTTGGCGGTGAGGTACCAGGCCGATTCCGGGCACTCGTAGACGTGGTTGAGCATCTCCGCGTAGTTGTCGCCCATCACCGTGAGCAGGGCGCTCTGGGTGCGGGTGGGGATGCGGTTGTATTCGTCGATGATCTTCACCCGCATGCCCAGCCAGCTGCGCCAGGCGATGCGGATGTCCTCCATGCTCTGCGCGCCGGCCAGGTCGGCCGGCAGCGGATTGCCGAGCAGGTCGGCCAGGGTCATCTGCGGGTGGCCGTGCTGCATCGCGCGGCGCACGTCCTTGACCGAATAGCCGGCCAGCACGCCCATCAGGATCGCGCTGGCAGTCTTGCCGCGGCCAGGGCCGCCCACGAACAGGCATTTGCGGCGGGTGGCGAAGGTCAGCAGCGGCAGCAGGATGAAGCTGGAATAGCTTTGCGCCGAGGGCAGGTTCAGCGTGCGCTTGCTGTCGCCGATGGTGAACGCCGCGGCGGCGCCGTCGTTGTACTCGATGTCGTAGTGCGGACTGATCACCGCGTTGTTGACGATCCAGAAGTAGGCCTGGCGCAGCTTTTCGTCGAGCGGGAGCGCCGTGGCGGCGGTCTCCTCGCCAGCATCCAGCGGTCCCTCGTACAGGCTGGCGACATCGAACTCGCGTGTCGCGGCCGGCACGGCACGCGGATTGGTGGGCGCCTTGGAGACGCGCTGGAAGAGCTTGAAGCCGGACATGCGGACCCCTGTGTCATGCCACGGCGGCAACGTTGCCGTCCATGGCCTCGGCGCGAATTCTGGCGCATGCGGCGGGTTCTGGCCAACGACGCAGGGCGCGGAAGCGCTTCGGTGTCGCAGCGCGCCGACGGGTCGGCGCGTGGTTCAGCCCGCCAGTGTGTCCAGCTCCTGCAGCCGCGGCATGCCACCCTGCGCGCCCAGCTTGGTCACCGACAGCGCGGCGGCGGCGCAGGCCTTGCGCACCGCGGCGGGCAGGCCTTCTTTCAGGAACACCGCCAATGCCGCGTTGAAGGTGTCGCCCGCGCCGGTGCTGTCGACCACGTCGACCTTGAAGCCGGCTTGGTGCAGCGGTTCGCCCTGCTCGCGATACCACGCGCCTTCGCCGCCGCGGGTGAGCACGACCGGGCATGGGGCGCGTTGCATCAGCGCCCTGAAGTCTTCGCCGGGATCGGCACCGAGCAGGATCGCCAGCTCGTGCTGGTTCGGCGTGACGTAGCGGGCCAGCTTCAGCCAGTCGACGGGAAGCTGTTGCGCGGGCGCGGGGTTGAGGATCACCGGCACGCCGAGACGGTGACCCAGGCGCACGGTGGCTTCGACGGTTTCCAGGGGGATCTCCATCTGCACCAGCACCGCATCGGCGCGTTCGATCAGCGAGCGCGCCGCTTCGACCTGGGCGGACGTGACGTGCGCATTGGCGGCGGGCACCACGATGATCTGGTTTTCGCCGTCGGCGACGGTGATCGAGGCGGTGCCGCTGGCGTAGTCGGCGAGGCGCGCCACATGGGTCAGGTCGATGTGTTCGATGGTGAGTCCCGCGTGCAGCTGGTCGCCGAAGGCGTCGCGACCGAGTGCGCCGACCAGGGCCACTTCGGCGCCCAGCCGCGCGGCGGCCACCGCCTGGTTGGCGCCCTTGCCGCCGGGCACGGTGAGGAAGCGTTCGCCCAGGATGGTCTCGCCCGGGCCGACGAAGCGCGGCGCCTGGGTGACCAAATCCATGTTGATGCTGCCGACGACGACGATGCGTGTCATGCCTCTAGCCCCTTGCGCAGGTTTCACGGTGGAGGGGAGAGCTTAGCTGCTGCGGGCGCTGGGGCGGGCTTGGGCGGGGGCGAAGAGCAACCCCTCCCCAGCCCTCCCCTGCGTTGCAGGGGAGGGAGCTCAAAGCTCAGGGGGACGGAACGCGGCCGATGCCGGTGTCGCCGCCGGGCAGCAGGTCGGGGGCGGGGCCGGCCACGGCCAGCAGGGACTGCGCGTAGGCATCCTCGATGCTGACGGTGGAGACTTCGTCCCAGCTGAAGAACGAGGGCTCGCGCATCCATTCCGCGTCGGGACTCAACTCCTGCATGGTGAAGCCGTCTTCCTCGACGTCGACCAGCCGGCCGATATAGCAGACCTCGGACTCGTCCTCGCTGTCCACGTGCACGCCGATCACCGGCGCCTGGGCGCCGGCGGCCTGGATCACTTCGCGGATGTTGTCCAGCGGGAAGCCGCGCGGCGGGCGCGGCTGGATGTGTTTCAGGGCCAGTGCCTTGGCGAAGAACACGTGGTGCTTGTCCGGCGCCTCCAGTTCGGAGATGTCGCGGTGACGCATCACGTACATGCCGTCGTAGGTGATGCCGTCGCCGACCACCCACAGCAGGAAGAACTCGCGCCCGACGCCACCCACGTAACCGCAGAAGCTGCCGTGCTCCAGCCCTTCGCGCCACAACCGGATCAGGGTCTGGTTCTGCTGCGCCTCGCGCAACTGAGCGCGCTGGCCGGTGCCTTTCAATTCGATAACGTTATTCACGGCGTCCATTTTAGCAGAGCCGCCTGAGCGGCTTGTTAGTACCCCAAAGCTAGAGGATGTAGCGGCTGAGGTCTTCGTTCTGGACCAGGCTTCCGAGGTTTTTGTCTACATGTTCGGCGTCGATCAGGTATTTTTCGCCGGATTTGTCCGCGGCCTCGAAGGAAATCTTCTCCAGCAGCCGTTCCATCACGGTGTGCAGCCGGCGGGCGCCGATGTTCTCGGTGCGCTCGTTCACCTGGAAGGCCACCTCGGCCAGCCGGTCGATGCCGGCATCGGTGAATTCGATGCCCACCCCTTCGGTGCCCAGCAGGGCCACGTACTGCTTGGTCAGCGCGTTGTGCGGTTCGCGCAGGATGCGCTTGAAGTCGTCCACCGAAAGCGCGGACAGCTCGACCCGGATCGGCAACCGACCCTGCAGCTCGGGGATCAGGTCGGACGGCTTGGCCAGCGAGAACGCGCCAGAGGCGATGAACAGCATGTGGTCAGTCTTGATCGGGCCGTACTTGGTCGACACGGTGGAGCCTTCCACCAGCGGCAGCAGGTCGCGCTGCACACCCTCGCGGCTGACCCCGGCGTGGCCGTGGTCGCTGCGCTGGGCCACCTTGTCGATCTCGTCGATGAAGACGATGCCGTTCTGCTCGGCGTTTTCCATCGCCTGGGCGCGGATCTCCTCGTCGTTGAGCAGCTTGCCGGCTTCCTCGTCGATCAGCAGCGGCCGCGCCAGCTTGATCGCCAGCTTGCGGCTCTGCGTCTTGGCGCCGCCGATGTTCTGGAACATCTGGCGCAGCTGCGCGCCCATCTCCTCCATGCCCGGCGGCGACATGATTTCCACGCCCACGTTCATGGCGAAATCCAGCTCGATCTCGCGCTCGTCCAGCACGCCTTCGCGCAACTGCTTGCGCAGCTTCTGGCGGGTGTCGCTTTCGATGGCGGGCTCGGGCGTGGCGTCGTGGCTCCAGTCGGTGGGCTGGGACTGCCGGCGCGGCAGCAGCGCGTCGAGGATGCGATCCTCGGCGCGGTCCTCGGCCTGCGAGCGCACGCGCTTGACTGCCTGCTCGCGGGTCAGCTTGTAGGCACCGTCGGCCAGGTCACGGATGATCGACTCGACATCCTTGCCCACGTAACCCACCTCGGTGAACTTGGTCGCCTCGACCTTCACGAACGGCGCATTGGCCAGCGTGGCCAGGCGCCGCGCGATTTCGGTCTTGCCCACGCCGGTGGGGCCGATCATCAGGATGTTCTTGGGGGTGATCTCGTTGCGCATCTCGGCCGGCAACTGCATGCGCCGCCAGCGGCTGCGCAGTGCCACCGCCACGGCGCGCTTGGCGTCGTGCTGGCCGATGATGTAGCGGTCGAGTTCGTTGACGATTTCGCGGGGGGTCAGTTCGGACATGGGGCTTCGCCGGGAATGGGGAGTAGGGAATCGGGAATCGGAACGGCTTGGGTTACCGGGCGCGGGTACTCTGACCATGCCCGATGCCCCATACCCGATTCACAGCTCTTCGATCGACACGTTGTGGTTGGTGTAGATGCAGATGTCGCCGGCGATCTTCAGCGCCTTCTCGACGATGCTGCGGGCATCCAGTTCGGTGTTTTCCAGCAGGGCCATCGCCGCGGACTGGGCGAACGGGCCACCCGAGCCGATCGCGATCAGGCCGTGTTCGGGCTCGACCACGTCGCCGTTGCCGGAAATCAGCAGCGAGGTTTCCTTGTCGGCCACCGCCAGCATCGCCTCGAGCTTGCCGAAGCGGCGGTCGGTGCGCCATTCCTTGGCCATCTCCACCGCGGCACGGGTGAGGTTGTTGTTGTGCTTTTCCAGCTTCTGCTCGAACAGTTCGAACAGGGTGAACGCATCGGCGGTGGCGCCGGCGAACCCGGCCACCACCTCGCCGCTCTTGCCCAGCCGGCGCACCTTGCGCGCATTGCCCTTCATCACTGTGTTGCCCAGCGTGACCTGGCCGTCGCTGCCGATCACGACGCGGCCTTCGCGACGCACGCAGACGATGGTGGTGGCGTGGAACGATTCCATGAGAGCTCCGCAAGAGGATGTCTGAGCGGATGAGATGGGGCCGCGGGCGGCGGGCTTCAATGCGCGGGCCAGGAGTGAGTGAAGAGGAGGGAGAAGCGAGAGAAAGCCGGGCTCGTGGTCTGCTCTCTCTCATTCCTCACTCCTCTCCACTCACTCCTCTCTTTTCGCCCTTCGCTTCACCCGTGCTCGCGGATGCGCCGCGTCGTAGACCTTCGCCAGATGCTGGAAATCCAGATGGGTGTAGATCTGGGTGGTGGCGATGTCGGCGTGGCCGAGCAGCTCCTGCACGGCGCGCAGGTCGCCGGAGGATTCCAGCATGTGGCTGGCGAAGGTATGGCGCAGCAGGTGCGGGTGGATGTGTTTCGGGATGCCCTGCTGCAGCGCCAGCTTGTTCATGCGCAGCTGGATCGTGCGGGGGTTGATCGGTGCGCCGCCGCGGCCGCGGAACACCGGACCGTCGGCCGGCATGCCCTGCTCCGCGCCGAGTGTGCGCAGCGCCGTCACGGCGTGACGGCCGACCGGCACGATGCGGGTCTTGCCGCCCTTGCCCAGCACGCGCACTTCGCCGTCGTCGAGGTTGAGGTCGAGCCAGCGCAGGCCGACCAGTTCGGACAGGCGCAGGCCGCTGGAATAGAACAGTTCCAGCATCGCGCGGTCGCGCACGGCGAGCTGGCCGCCGCTGTCGGTCTCGACCAGGGCGGTGGCCTCGTCGACGTCGAGCACCTGGGGCAGCTTGCGACGCACCTTGGGGCCGCGCACGCCCAGCAGCGGATCGTTCGCCAGCTGGCCCTCGCGGGTGAGCTGGCGGAACAGGCTGCGGCAGGATGACAGCAGGCGTTGCAGGCTCTTCGGCGCCAGCCCGTCGCGATGTTCGCCGGCGATGAAGGTGCGCATCCGGTTCGCGTCCAGCGCGTCGAACGAGGCCAGTCGTTGCGCCTGCATGAAGCGCAGCAGCTTGGCCAGGTCGCGCCGGTAGCCGTCGATCGTGTGCGGCGAAGCGTGGCGTTCTTCGGCGAGGCGGCCGAGCCAGCGTTCGACCTGTTGTTCGGGCGTCATCGCCGGCTCAGGAGACGTCCCGTGAGCGCGCCAGCGCCGCGGTGATGGTGGCCGAGATCATCTTCAGGAACAGCGTGCCCATGCCTGGCTGGAAGCGGTCCGGGTCGGCGCTGCCGATGGCCAGGATGCCGCAGTCGCCCAGCCGCATCATCGCCACCGACTGGATCTGCGGGGCATCGACGCCGAACAGGCGCACGAGCTTTTCGCTCGCCAGCCGCCCGGACACGGGTTCGTTCTTGTGCAGGAACTCGCTGAACTCAGGCAGTGCGCTGGCGCCCTCGGGAATCTGCTGCATCCAGTCGGTGCGCGGCAGCTGGGGCTCGTCGCCGAACAGCAGCAGGCGCACCTGTTCGGTGTGGAAATCCGCGGACAGCCTGGCGATGACCGTGCGCACGGTGACTTCCATGGTGTTTGCCCGCAGCAGGGCCACGGTCAGCGCATGGACACGCTCCATCAGCTTTTCGTTCTCGGCGGCGATGGCGACCAGCTCGGCCAGCTGGCGTTCCAGCTCCGCGTTCTTGTCGCGCAGGCTCTGCAGTTGATAGACCGCCAGCGAGGCCACCGCGCCCTCGGGGCGCGGCATGGTCAGCTTGGCCGCCAACTCGGGATACTCGCTGAGGAACTCCGGATGGCGCTTCAGGTAAGCGGCGACCACCCGGGCCTGGGTGGCGTCGTCGAGCAGGGTTGCGGTCATGCGCGGAGTTCCTCGAACCGTTCCGGGGCACGCGCAGGATGCGTGCCGCCTGGCGCGAGTGTGCGATGGACCGGGGGCGCGCTTCAACCGCCCCGGTCGCCGTCGACCGCCGGAACCGGCCATTCGCCCTCGAACACGAAGGCCGCCGGGCCGGTCATCCACAGCGGATGGCCGCGGCCGGCCCAATCGATCCGCAACTTGCCGCCGGGCAGTTCGACGCTCACCGAGTCGTCCACCTCGCCGCGCTGGTGCAGCACCGCCATCGCGGCACAGGCGCCGGTGCCGCAGGCGCGCGTCCAGCCGGCGCCGCGTTCGTGCACGCGCAGGCGCAGCTGCGTGCGGTCCAGCTGCAGGACGAAGCCGGCGTTGGTGCCTTCGGCAAACCGCGGATGGCTGGTCAGCAGCGGACCGAGCTGCTCCAGCGCCGGGTCGGCCAGATCGGCCACGCTCACCACGGCGTGGGGATTGCCCATCGAGACGGCGCCGAACTCGACCTTGCGCTCACCGACGAGGATTTCGTGGCGGTCCGTCCCTGCCTCGGCCACCAGCGGAATGCGCCCGGGTTCGAAGCGTGGTTCGCCCATGTCCACGGTCACCTCGTGGGCGTCCAGCAGGCGTACCGTCACCGGCCCCGAAGGACTTTCGATCATCACCTGCTCGCCGAGCGCCAGCGCGCCGGCGCGATGCAGCCACGCCGCCACGCAACGCACGCCGTTGCCGCACTGGCCCGACGGCGAACCATCGGCATTCCAGATGCCGTAGTAGAACGCGCAGGACGGATCGCGCGCGGGCTCGACGCTCAGCAACTGGTCGAAACCGACGCCGACATGGCGATCGCCCAGCGCACGGATCTGTTCCGGGCTCAGCGGAAACGGGTGCTGCCGGCAATCCAGCACGACGAAGTCGTTGCCGATGCCGTGCATCTTGGAGAAGTGCAGCCGCATCAGGTCACGCCGCTCAGCGCGGCTGGCTGGCCGATGCAACCGTTGCCGGGGCCGGCGCGGTGGAAGCGGCGGCGGGATGGCTGGGCAGCACCAGCGGGCCCTTGTTGCCACAGCCGGCAAGCAGGGCGAGGGCGAGGCAGCAGGCCAACAGCGAAAGGGTACGGGACATGGCGGGATTTCCTGTGGATTCGCGCAGTATAGCGAGGCCGGCCGCCCTGCTTCGCGGGCGCCGGTTATCATGCCGACGCAGGTCGCCGGCCGCGGCGACGAGGATGAACACGATGGACTGGGCCACCCTGCTGCGCTTGCCGACGACCATGCTGCTGGTGCTGGCCGCCGTGCTTGCACTGGTCACCCTGGTGCAACTGGTGGCCGTGCGTCAGCGCCTGCAGCGTGGTCGTCGACTGGCGGCCAGCTGGCGCGCGCTGCTCTGCCTGACCTGCTTCGCGCTGACCCTGCTGCTGGCCGGCGCCGGCTATGCCTTGCGCGGCTACCGCCTGCTGGGCGAGGAGGCGCCGGTGGTGGAGATCGACGCGCGGATCCTGTCGCCGCAGCGCTGGGACGTCACCCTCAACTGGCCGGACGGCAGCACGCGCCAGGTGCAACTGGCGGGAGACCAGTGGCGCATCGAGGCGGTGGTGCTGAAATGGAAACTGCCGGCCCTGCTGGCCGGCGTGCCGCCGCTGTACCGGCTCGACCGCCTGTCCGGCCGCTACGACGATGCGGCGCAGGAAATGAACGCACCGCGCACGGTGATCGGCTTCGGCGAGAACGGCGGCTTCGATCTGCTCGACCTCAAGAAGCAGTACCCGCGCTGGCTGCCCGAAGTGGACACGGTCTACGGCAGCGGCGCGTTCCTGCCGCTGGTTGACCAGGGTCACTACACGGTGAGCCTGATGCGCACCGGCGCGTTGGTGGCGCGGCCGGACGAAGCGACCGAGCGGCGCATCGGGCAGCCACTGGGTGACTGAACGAGCTGGCGCTCAGTCCAGCGATTTCTCGTAGCGCCACGCATCCGCGCCGTCCTGGTAGTAGCGCTCGTAGCGGCCGATGCGCCGGAATCCCGCGCGCTCGTACAGGCCGATCGCGGCGGCGTTGTCGGTGCGCACTTCCAGTCGCAGCGCGTGGCAGCCACGGTGCCGGCAGGCGTTCACCGCCGCTTCGAGCAACGCCGCACCGACGCCCTGGCCGCGTGCCTCGGGCCGGGTCGCCAGCGAATAGAGCCGGCCCACGCTGCTGCGCTTGCGGAAGAACAGCACGCCACTGCCGAGCAGAGGCCGGGGATGGCCGGTGGCGACCAGGACCACGGCGCTGTCGCTGTCCAGGTGGCGACGATACTGCGCGCGGCTGAGCCGGTCGCTGCTGAAGCTACGCTGTTCCAGGGCGACCAGCTCATCCAGGTCGGACGAGGCGGCGCGGCGTACGCGCGTGCCGGTGGGAACGGGCAGCATGTCGGCGGATTCCGCCACGACGCGGCGCGCGTAGTCGGATGATGGTTGGGGAGTATGGGTCGGCACGCGCGGACTCTAGCAGCCGGCGGGCCCGAAGGTGCGCCTCGCAGTGCAGTCGTGCCGTTTAGTCACGCTTCAGCGCCTGCCCTTGTGCGGCGTGGTTGCTGTGCCAAACTGCGCGCCTTGCACGTACCGCCCTGCCCACGCAGGCCTGTCCGCCGTCGCCGCATCGCCTGAGTGGTGTCATGACCCGTCTGGTCATCGTTGTCGAAAAAGCCTCCGACTGGGGCTCGTACTACCCGTCCGTCGATGTCATGAGCGCGATGGACTACCTGCGCACGCCGGTCGGCGGCGACGACGAACGCACCCACGTGATCAACCTGTGCCGCAGTTACAAATATCTGGGCACCGGTTATTACGTGTCGCTGCTGGCCGAGGCGCGCGGACACAAGGTGATGCCGTCGGTGCGCACGGTGAACGACCTGCGCCGGCGCTCGCTGTACGGCCTGGACATCGAAGACCTCAACCAGAAGCTCACCCACTTCCTGCCCGCCGGCGGCCGCGACACCACCGACTTCGGCATCCTGGTCTACTTCGGCGAGACCGCCTACCCGGCGCTGCAGGACCTTGCCCGGCAGGTGTTCGAAATGTTCCCCTGCCCGCTGCTGCGCATCGAGTTCGAACGCGATCGCGTGTGGCAGGTCAGCTCGATCAAGCCGGTGGGCCTGCACACGCTGGATGACGCCCAGGAAGACGCCTTCGCCGAGGAGCTCGACCGCTTCTCGCGCAAGTTGTGGCGCAAGCCACGCGCACGCCGGCAGTTCCGCTACGACCTCGCGATGCTGGTCGATCCCAAGGAAAAGATGCCGCCGTCGAACAAGAAGGCGTTGAAGGCCTTCATCGACGCGGGCAAGGAACTCGGCATCGAGGTCGACCCGATCGGCAAGAACGACTACCAGCGGCTGGCCGAATATGACGGTCTGTTCATCCGCGAGACCACTGCCTCGGACAACCACACCTACCGCTTCGCCCATCGCGCGGAGAAGGAAGGCATGGTGGTGATCGACGACCCCAGCTCGATCCTGCGCTGTACCAACAAGATCTACCTCAACGACCTGATGGTCTCGCGCAAGCTCGCTGTCCCTCGTACGGAAATTCTCTACCGCGACGACAGCAAGGGCATGAAGGAAGTCGTCGCCAAGCTGGGCTTCCCGCTGGTGCTGAAGATTCCCGACGGCTCGTTCTCGCGGGGCGTGGTCAAGGTCGAGGACGAGGCGGCGCTGGCCGCCGCGGCCAGCGGCCTGTTCCAGCACAGCGCGCTGCTGCTGGCGCAGGAATACGTCTATACCGAATTCGACTGGCGCATCGGCGTGCTCAACCGCGAGCCGCTGTACGCCTGCAAGTACTACATGTCGCGCGGCCACTGGCAGATCTACAACCACGGCGCCAAGGGCACCGCGAAGTCCGGCGGCTTCGAGACGATTGCGGTGAAGGACGCGCCGGCCGAGGTGGTCAAGCTGGCGCTGAAGGCCACCCAGCCGATCGGCGATGGCCTCTACGGCGTCGACCTGAAGCAGGTCGGCAGCAAGCCGGTGGTGATCGAGGTCAACGACAATCCGTCGATCGATGCCGGCGTCGAGGACGCCCATCTCGGCGACGAGTTGTACTCGCGCATCATGCAGGAGTTCCTGCGCCGGATGGAGCGCAAGCGCCAGGGCGGCAGCGCGCGCTGAGAGGTTGTGAGTTTTCAACCTCTCAGGTCGGCCATGGATGGCCGAGCATGAAGCAGTCATGCAAGTGACTGTTTCATGTGAGCGAGTCCGGGCGTGTACCGGACTCGCGATAGAAGAAAACCACAGGAAGTGGCTTTCTTCACAGGCGCTGAGCGCAGGACGATCGTCTCGTGCAGAGGGTGGGTCGGGGCCGATGGCGCCTCGACGGTTCCCGCGATGTTCCGTGCGCAACGGGTGGGTTCAGGCAGACGCGCTTCGTCAGCGGGACGACGCTGACGCGATTTCCTTCCTGGTGAGGTTGCAACGCAGCGTGTCGTCGCTGCCGTCTTCGTAATCCTGGCGCGAACGATAGCCCGTGGCATTCCAGTATTCCGGATGTTCGGCATCCCGCTCCAGCGAAATCACCGCGAAGGCGCAGGCGGAACCCGGCTTCAACAGGAAGACCCTGCGCGTCGCGCCGCCAACGGCGGGCTGGTCGAGAACGTCGTAGGATGCTTTTGCACAGCTTGCGAACGGGGTGTGCCACGCGATGATCTTGGCCTGCACCAACAGGACGCCCCGACATTGCCGGCCGCTTCCCTCGAACTGGCCAGTCAGCATGCCATCGCCCGCGTTGGCGCAACCGACCAGCAGGATCAGGCCCGCCAGCACGGCCATCCTGCGTCGGATCACGGCCGGCATGGCGGAACGTTCCCCTGCTGGATGACCGACAGGGCGAAATCCAGCTTTTTTGCGTAGGCCGCGTCACCACCGCCGTTGTAATACATGGCGACGTTTGCCGTGGTGGCAGCCCGCCACCCTGTGATGACCGTTTGGCGGGAGGCCTTTTGATATTTCAGAACCTGGCCTGGGTGCAGCACACGCACCCCGGGGTTCAATGCCTGCATGACCGCAACCGTGCTTCCGTGCGCATGCGCCAGCTTGTCGAAGCTGTCGCCAGCTTTCACGGTCAGCTGGTGGATCGTGTTGTCCTTGTCGAGCACGTCCTTCACCTCGAACCTTGCGAGTTTCAGCAGCAGATAGCCCACGCCCGCGCGAATGTTGTAAAGCGGCGTCGTGCGCACGTCCTTCCTGGTCAGCGGCTGCTTCCAGGCCGGAAGAATCAGGCCCGACGCCGGCGCTCCCGACAGCAGCTGATCCAGCCCTGGATCATTGAACATGCCGATCTGCATCGGGTTCGACTTCCACAAGCTTGCCGCCGCGCCAGTTTCCGTCCACGCCATGGCCTTGATCAACCGCCAGTCGAGCGGGACGTAGCCCGAGCTCGGTTTCAGGTGTGTGTTGAACTCCCCGACGGTTCTCCTGATGTCGGCGTCGTATTCGGCCCACTTCGTATCGCAGCGGGCACGACGAATCGTGTCCTGCCACTTCTGGAAACCAGACTTCGCATGGGGCGGTCCCGCCATCTGCGCCTCTCCTCCGTCAAATCCGGGCGCCGAGCCGGTGCCGGATACCGGCCACGTCGGGCCACCCTGCGGCGTTGAACGCCAACGTCGAGGGTAGCGCTGGAGCTGCTGCGGGAATCCCGAAAAATGCGTAGGCAGATACCGACTCGCCAGCTACCCTGCAAAGGACCCGCCGGACAATCCGCCAGCGTCAAATGGCGCGGCGGATCGCGCGTTGCTGCGGTCGGCACAATGCCAGCACCTGCCGCGGCAGCGTCGGCTCCAGCACCAGCACCACCATCAGTGGCGCACCGCCCAGCCAGAACGCCGGCGTCCAGCCGAGCAGCTCCGTATGAGCTGGCACCAGCATGCTCAGAAGCAACAAGGTTCCGCCCAGCAACCAGAGCACGGCGGCGCCGAGCAGGCGCAGGTGGCGCGGCGAGGGCAGGACGGGCATGCGCATGGGAGTTCTCCTCGGACAGGTTGTCCGCAAGTTGCCGGAACGCCATCTCATCACCTGCGACTTCGCTTCCCCAAAAATCCGGCTTGTAGAATGGTTGCCAGACATCCTGCGGGGAATCGCATGCCCATCGCCCAGTTCGCCGTATTCGGCCATCCGATCAGTCATTCGCTGTCACCGCGCATCCACCAGGCGTTCGCGCAACAGTTCGGCATCGAACTGGAATACCGCGCGATCGACGCGGCACCAGCCGATTTCGCCGATGCAGTGCGGCGGTTTTTTGCCACCGGCGGCCGCGGCGCCAACGTCACCCTGCCGCACAAGGCCGCCGCCTTCGCGCTGGCTGACCAGCGCAGCGCGGCCGCCACCCGCGCCGGCAGCGCGAACGTGCTGACCCGGCTGCCTGACGGCCAGCTGGCGGCGCACAACACCGATGGTGCGGGCGTGGTGCGCGACATCACCGAACGCCACGACCTGGACCTGCGCGGCCATACCGCGCTGCTGCTGGGCGCGGGCGGCGCCGCGCATGGCGTGGCGTGGAACCTGCTGGATGCCGGCGTGGAAACGCTGACCATCGTCAACCGTTCGCCCGAGGCGGCCGACGTGCTGGCCGACGCGATCGGCGACCCGGCGCGTGCGCACACGCGCTACTGGGACGACCTGGCCAATATCGGCAGCTACGACCTGATCGTCAACGCGACCTCGGCCGGCGTGCTGGGCGTGGCGCTGCAACTGCCGTTTTCGCTGATCGGCGCGCGTGCGCTGTGCTACGACCTGTCCTATGGCCCCGCCGCCGGCAGCTTCTTGGCCTGGGCGAAGGCGGCGCGCGCGCGCTATGCGGTCGACGGCCTCGGCATGCTGGTGGAAACCGCGGCCGACGCGTTCGAGTTGTGGCATGGCCGGCGCCCCGAGACCGAACCGGTCTATCAGTCCCTGCGTCAGCAAGCCGCGTGAGTTCGGCGATTTGCCGCATCGGTTGCGGCGCCTGCTGCATCGCGCCGTCGATCTCCTCGCCGATCCCCGGCATGCCGCACGGCAAGCCGGCCGGCGTGCGCTGCGTGCAGCTCACCGACGACAATCGCTGCGCGATCTTCGGCCAGCCCGAGCGCCCGGCGGTGTGCAGCAGCCTGCGTGCCGAACCGGCGATGTGCGGTACGGATCGCGCCCATGCGCTGGCGTGGCTGGCGCGACTGGAAGCGGCCACGGCGACGACGTGAAGCGCCGCGCCACATGACTGCAACAAAGCGCCGCCAAGATACCGCCACCCGCCGGGAGCGCGTCGACGACGGAAGCTCCAGCGCGCGGCCATCGCTTGTGTAGCAGGTATCATGTCCCGCTTTCTTTCCGCCGTATCGTATCGATACGCGCTTGTTCTTGTCTCGTTGCTGGTGCTGGTCGCGGCCGCCGCGATTTTCTGGCATGGCCAGGTGGCAAATACCACGATCGACGACACCGCGTTGTCGGCTGGCGAGGTGAACGAGGCATCGACCGACGATGCGCAGAGCGGCAGCGCCATCCTGCTCGGGCTGGCCCGCGACGCGATGCGGGACGGCCGGCTGGTGGCGCCGGCCGGCAGCAACGCGTTCGAGTTTTACCTCAGCGTGCTGCAGCTGGAGCCCGAAAACGGGACCGCCCACGAGGCCCTGCGCGAATCCTTCGTGCGCGCCTCGGAAGAGATCGAACGCACCATCAACCGGAAAGACCTCGAAGAGGCTCGGCGCGAGATCGACCTGCTGCGCGAGTTCGACAGCAACAACTTCACGCTGGCCCTGCTTGGCGGCAAGCTTTCCGCGGCGCGCAACATCATGACGAAGCAGCACGAGGCGGAGGCGGAGCGCATCCGCCAGGCAAGGGCCGCGGGAAGCTGAACTGGTATGGGTGTCAACGCAGCAACGGTCCTGCCTTCCGCAGCAGCAAGGCGACCAGCTCCGGCTGCATGAACGCGTAGTGGTCGGGGATGTCGAGGCAGATCACCTTCTTGCCGCGCAGCCGGCTGCGATGACGCGCCTGCAGGCGCCGCCGATGGGTCGCCTCCATCACCACGATGAGTTCGGCCCAGTCCAGCTGTTCGGCGCTGAGCAGCGTTTCGGCATCGTCGGCGAGGCCAGCCGAATCCACCTCGAGTTCCGGCCACGCGCCGAACACCTGTTCGGCGGTGGGACTGCGCAGCCGGTTGCGGCTGCACAGGAACAGCACGCGCCGTGCGCTCATTCGGCTCCGGCCAGGTAGCGGTCCTTCAGCCGCACGTAGTGGTCGGCCGAATAATGCAGCTGCTCGATCTGCCGGTCGCTGAGCAGGCGCACGAACCGCGCCGGATTGCCCAGCCACAGTTCGCGCTCGCCGACCACCTTGCCCGGCGCCACCAGGCTGCCGGCGCCGACGAAGCCGTATTTGTGGACGACCGCGCCGTCCATCACGGTGGCGTGCATGCCGATCATGCAGTAGTCGCCGATGGTGCAGGCGTGCACCACGGCGGCGTGGCCGATGGTGACGCCCGCGCCGATCAGGCAGGGAAAGCCCGGACCGTACGGACCGGCGTGGGCCACGTGCACCACGCTGCCGTCCTGGATGCTGGTCCTTGCGCCGACGCGGATGTGGTGGACGTCGCCGCGCAGCACCGTGCCGGGCCAGATCGAGACGTCGTCGCCGAGCACCACGTCACCGATCACGCTGGCGGCCGGGTCGACGTAGACGCGTTGGCCGAGGGTGGGCGTGACGCCCTGGAAGCTGCGCAAGGAGTTCATCCGGGCATTCTAGCGGCGGGGGCCGCGTCGTCACGTCGCCGCGCTTGATTTCGCCCGTCCCGGTCGCCACGCTGGCGCATCGCAAAGGAGCGTTCATGAGTCACGACAACCCCCTGCTGGCTGACGACACCCTGCCGGCGTTCTCGCAGATCCGTCCCGAACACGTGCTGCCGGCCGTCGAGTCCCTTCTGGCCGACTACCGCGCCGGCATCGACGCCTTGCTGGCGCCCGCGGCGCCGCGCGACTTCGCCACGGTGATGCTGACCCAGGAAAGGCTGGAACAACGCCTGGCGCGCGCCTGGGCGCCGGTGTCCCATCTGCATTCCGTCGCCGACAGCGAGGCGCTGCGCGAGGTCTACGCGCCGGCCGAGGAAAAGCTCACCGATCACGCGATCGAACTGGGCCAGAACCGCGAACTGTACGCCGCGGTGCAGGCGCTGGCCGATGCCGCGGACTTTCCGTCGCTGCCACGGCCGGAGCGTGCGCTGGTCGAGCACGCCTTGCGGGACTTCCGCCTGTCCGGCGTGGCGCTCGAAGAGCCGGCGCGCTCGCGCTTCCGCGAGATCGGCGTCGAGCTCAGCAAGCTTTCGACCGAATTTTCCAACGCCGTGCTCGATGCCAGCGAGGCGTGGCACGAACACGTCACCGACGAGCGTGATCTCGCCGGGATCCCCGACTCCGGTCGCGCAGTGCTGCGCCAGTACGCCGAAGACCAGCAGCTGGATGGCTACCTGGTCACCCTGAAGCAGCCCAGCGTGCAGGCGGTGCTGACCTACGCCGACAACCGCGGCCTGCGCGAACGGGTGTACTGGGCGTACCAGACGCGCGCCTCGGACCAGGGCCCGAACGCGGGCAAGTTCGACAACAGCGCGCGCATCGAGCAGATCATGGCGCTGCGCCACGAGGCGGCCGGGCTGCTGGGCTTCGCCAACGCCGCCGAGGAGTCGCTGGCGACCAAGATGGCCGGCTCGCCGGCCGAGGTGCTGGAATTCCTGCACGACCTGGCCGCCCGGGCCAAGCCGGTGGCGCAACAGGAACTGGCCACCTTGCGCGCCTTCGCCCGCGAGGAATTGCAGCTCGACAACCTCGAACCGTGGGACGTCGGCTATGCGTCGGAGAAGCTGCGCCAGCGCGAGTACGCACTGGACGAGGAACAACTGAAGCCGTACTTCCCCTTGCCGGCGGTGATCGACGGACTGTTCGGCCTCACCGAAAGGCTCTACGGCATCACCCTCGCCGCGCGCGATGGCGTCGATGTGTGGCATCCGGACGTGCGCTATTACGACGTGCGTGATGCCGACGGCCAGGTGTTCGCCGGCGCCTATGTCGACCTGTACGCGCGCAACGGCAAGCGCGGCGGCGCGTGGATGGACGTCTGCCGCGCCCGCTTCGACGACGGCGACCGGAAGCAGCGGCCGGTGGCTTTCCTCACCTGCAATTTCGCGCCGCCGACCGAGGGTAAGCCGGCCCTGCTCACCCACGACGACGTGCTGACCCTGTTCCACGAATTCGGCCATGGCCTGCACCACCTGCTGACCGGGATCGCGCTGCCCTCGATCGGCGGCATCGATGGCGTCGAATGGGACGCGGTGGAGCTGCCCAGTCAGTTCATGGAGAACTTCGGCTGGAACCGCGAGGCGCTGGACCTGTTCGCGAAGCATTACGAGACCGGCGAACGCCTGCCGGACGCCTTGTTCGACCGCATGCTGGCCGCGCGCCACTTCCACGCCGGCCTGTTCCTGGTGCGCCAGCTGGAATTCGCGCTGTTCGATTTCCTGCTGCACCTGGAGTACGAGCCTACGCAGGGCGCGCGCACGCTGGCGGTGCTGGAGCAGGTCCGCAAGCAGGTGGCCGTGTTGCATCCGCCGGCCTGGCAGCGTTTTCCGCACGGCTTCAGCCACATCTTCGCCGGCGGTTACGCCGCCGGTTACTACAGCTATCTGTGGGCCGAACTGCTCAGCGCCGATGCGTTCGGCGAGTTCGAGGAACATGGCGTCATCGATCGCGCCACCGGCGAACGCTTCCGCGCCGAGTTCCTGTCTGTGGGCGCCAGCCGGCCGGCGCTGGAAAGCTTCATCGCCTTCCGTGGCCGCAAGCCGGAACCCGAGGCGCTGCTGCGCAGCCACGGGCTGGCCTGATCGACGCAACGCCGCGGCCACCGCCGCGGCGTTGTCCGGGCAAGGTCAAACGCCGGGCAAGAAAAAACCCGCCGAAGCGGGTTTCTTCAAGATCGCTCAATTCCCGGGGGAATCAGGCAACCTGGACTTCCTCAGCCTGCAGGCCTTTCTGGCCCTTGGTGACGACGAACGTGACGCGCTGGCCTTCCTGCAGGGACTTGAAGCCCGTGCCCTGGATCGCGCGGAAATGCACGAACAGGTCGTCACCGCTTTCCGGGGTGATGAAGCCAAAACCCTTGGCGTCGTTGAACCACTTGACTGTACCGCTCTGACGATCCGACATGTAACATTACCTTTGAAGCATGGATGATTTGCGGCCCTGGCGACGTGCGCCGAACCGCAATAGAAGCAAGGGGTCGCCTTTACGCGGTACTCTTGCTCGACCAGCATACACCGTATTTCGGCGGTTTGGTGGGTTTTTCAGGCAAACATCCCCGAACCCGCGTTCCCGTTCATCGAAACCGCCCCTTTTTCCCCGAAACCGCGTCGTGGCGCGCCGTGGCGCTCGCCCGCGCTGCCTCGTGCCGGCGCTTCCCCTTACAATGACCCGATGAAAATCGCCTCGTGGAACGTCAATTCGCTGAAAGTGCGCCTGCCGCACCTGACCCAGTGGCTGGCCGACGCGCAGCCGGACGTGGTGGCGCTGCAGGAAACCAAGCTGGAAGACGCGAAGTTTCCGGTCGACGAGCTGGCCGCCGCCGGCTACCGGGCGGTGTATTCCGGCCAGAAGACCTACAACGGGGTGGCGATCCTGGCCCGCGAGGAACCCGCCGACATCGTCACCGATATTCCCGGCCTGGATGATCCGCAGCGGCGCATCCTGGCGGCGACCGTCGGCGGCCTGCGGGTGGTCGACCTGTACGTGGTCAACGGCAAGGCGGTCGGCGACGAAAAATACGCCTACAAGCTGGACTGGATGGCCCGGGTACGCGAGTTCCTGGCCCGCGAACACGAGCGGTATCCGAACCTGGTGGTGCTGGGCGATTTCAACATCTGCCCGGACGATCGCGACGTCTACGATCCGGTGGCCTGGGGCGAGGACATCCTCTGCTCGCCGCCGGAACGCGCCGCGCTGAAGGCGATCACCGACCTCGGCCTGCACGACAGCTTCCGCCTGTTCCAGCCCGAGTCCGGGCACTTCAGCTGGTGGGACTATCGGCAGGCGGCATTCCGCCGCAACATGGGCCTGCGCATCGATCTGATCCTGATCGGCGAGGCGTTGAAATCCGCTGCCACGGCGGCAGCGATCGACCGCGAACCGCGACGCTGGGAGCGCCCTTCCGATCACACGCCGGTGACGCTGGAACTGGATATATGAACGACATGACGAAAGCCGAATGGCCCAGCTCGCTGGACGACAACGAACTGGAAGAACTGGACCGCTACCTGCGCGCGCACACCGGCGAAGGCGACCTGCTGCTGGATGGCGTCCACGGCCTGCTCAGCGCACTGGCGGTGGGCCCGCTGCTGGTGCTGCCCGACGAATGGCTGCATGAAGTGCTGCACGAGCCGTTCACCGACGAGGACGAAGGCAATCGCGTGCTGGCCCTGCTGGCCAAGCTCAATGATTCGATCAGCGCCGAACTCGACGTCGATGCCTACGAGCCGATCCTGGGCGAGGTGGAGATGGAAGGCGGCCCGATGCTGTCGGCCGCGGGCTG
Source organism: Rhodanobacter sp. Root561 (assembly GCF_001427365.1). NCBI lineage: Bacteria > Pseudomonadati > Pseudomonadota > Gammaproteobacteria > Lysobacterales > Rhodanobacteraceae > Rhodanobacter > Rhodanobacter sp. Root561. The sequence goes on along the minus strand of NZ_LMGH01000001.1, from coordinate 46,652 downwards.
GTGCGAGGGCTTCAGCCGCGGCATCGACCTGCGCGCTGCGCTGTGGGAAAACCGCCTGGCCGAAGACCCGCAACTGATGGAACTGCTGGGCCCGGTGATGGCGCTGGCCGTCGACGAAGGCATCCTCAGCGCCGACACCGAATTCGAGAAGCTCAGCGAAGAAGAGTATGACGAATGCCTGTCCCAGGTGCCGACCGTGCTTGGCGCGGTCAACCAGTACTGGCAGGCCAAGCCCGCCACCGAGGCCGAAGTGGAGACGATGGTGCTGCAGCAACGCCCGGGCAAGCAGGAAGAAGCCACCCCGCCGCGCCAGCGCAGCGGCCACTGGGTGCACTGAACAGGGTCCTGCGGGAGGCTGCTGGCGCGTTACTGCGAAACGGAAGCTGCCATGTCCGAAGTCGGCCTGTACACCCCGCTCAACACGCTCAAGCCGGTCGCGTCCGGGGTCTGGATCGCCGATGGCCCGCTGGTGCAGATGGCCGCACTCGGCATGCGCGTGCCGTTTCCCACCCGCATGACGGTGGTGCGGCTGGCCGATGGCAGTTTGTGGTGCCACTCGCCGATCGCGCCTGACGAAGCCTTGTTCGCCGCGATCGACGCACTCGGCCCGGTGCGTCACCTGGTTTCGCCGAACCTGCTGCATTACGCGCACATCGCAGCCTGGAAACGGCGCTATCCGCAGGCGACGGCGTGGGCCTCGCCAGGCGTGCGCCAGCGCGCCGCCAGCCAGTACATCGAGGTCGCGTTCGACGCGGATCTCGATGACGCGCCGCCGGCGGACTGGGCCGCCACGATCGACCAGCTGCGCTTCCGTGGTAGTCGCGTGCTGCAGGAAATCGTGTTCCTGCATCGCGCCAGCGCCACGCTGATCCTGACTGACCTGATCGAGAACTTCGAAGCTGGGAAGCTGCCCACGGCGATGCGCTGGATGGCGCGACTGGGCGGCGTGACCGATCCCGACGGCAAGGCGCCGCTGGACATGCGCCTGACCTATCTCGGGCACAAGAACGAAGCGCGCGCCTGCCTGACGCGGATGCTGGCCTGGCAGCCGCAGCGGGTGATCCTCGCCCACGGTCGCTGCTACCTGGACAACGCGGAGGCCGAGCTGGCCCGGGCATTCCGCTGGCTCGACTGACCCGGCGTTGCCCCTGCCGGAACGATCCGTTCCCGCGGCGGCGCTTGGACAGACGCTCGAACGGGGCCATCTTGGCGGCCAGTCCTTCCCTTTACCGGAGCAAGCCATGAGCGATCGCCACATCACCCGCCGCATCCGCGGCATGGACACCTCCGACGGCGCGGGCGTGAAGCTGAAGCGCGTGATCGGCCAGCCCGGGCTGGACATGCTCGACCCGTTCCTGCTGCTGGACGAGTTCCGTTCCGACCAGGCCGGCGACTACATCGCGGGCTTTCCCGAGCATCCGCATCGCGGCTTCGAGACCGTCACCTACATGCTGGCCGGCCACATGCAGCACGGCGACAACCACGGCAACAGGGGCAATCTGGTGCCCGGCAGCGTGCAGTGGATGACCGCCGGCCGCGGCATCCTGCATTCGGAAATGCCGCAGCAGGAAAACGGCCTGATGTGGGGTTTCCAGCTGTGGGTGAACCTGCCGGCGAAAGACAAGATGACCGCGCCGCGCTACCAGGACATCGGCCCGGAACGGATCCCGGTGGTGCATCCGGCCGACGGCGTCGAGGTGAAGCTGATCGCCGGTGAGCTGGCCGGCGCCACCGGCCCGGTCGAAGGCATCGTCACCGCGCCGGTGTACCTGGACATCAGCCTGCAGCCCGGTGCGCAGTTCACGCTGGATCTGCCCGCCGGCCATCACGGCTTCGCCTACGTGTTCGAGGGCGAATCGGCCCTGGTCGGCGGCGAATCACTGCAGCGCAGCGAACTGGGCGTGCTGTCCGAAGGCGAGCATTTGCAGTTGGCCGGTGGCGACCAGCCCTCGCGCCTGCTGGTGGTCGCCGGCAGGCCGCTGAACGAAAGCGTGGCGCGCTACGGGCCGTTCGTGATGAACACGCCCGAGCAGATCCACGAGGCAATCGCCGACTTCCGTGCCGGCCGCTTTTGATCAAGTAACGCGCTTCTTGCGCGTTGCTCCCTCTCCCCCGGCGACCGCAGGAAGTCCCCTTGCGGGAGAGAGGGTTGGGGTGAGGGTCCACGCGTCCAGCGTTGCCTGGGCGAAGCGCGCTTCTGTCGAAAGAGTCGGGCACTGCCCGCCGCTTCTCGCCGAGTCGCAACAAAAAGCAGAACCGCCGGACAGTGCCCGCCCTGCGTGGCTTGCGTGCAGGGAAGCACCGGGCCGTCGGCGCGATTCACTCGCCGCGCAGATCCTTTCCACTGAGTCGCAAATTTTTCTTCAGGTACTCGCGCATCGCCGCGTCCGGCGGCGCAGCTGCGGCGCCGCCCAGGTGACGCTGCAGCAGTCGTTCGGTGAGGTAGAACATCGCCTCCTTGGCCAGCGGATCCTCGTTGGTGTGGCCGGCCTGGTCATCGACCAGCAGGCTGACCTCCCGCTCCAGCAGCTTCAGCTGCGCGGCGTACGCGATGACGCCACGGATCGCCACCCGGTGATCCGCGCCACCGGCGATCAACAACAACGGACGCTGCATCCTTGCCGCGTTGGCCAGCGGCGACTGCGCGTGCAGCCGCGCCATGGTGGTGGCATCGTCCAGGTCCAGCGACAGCAGGCGCAGCCAGGCGATGAACGGGATGTAGCGCGACAGGTTCAGCGCCTCGTGGCTGCGCGAAACCCAGCGCAGATCCCAGCCGAAATCCGCCGGCGGCACGATCGCCACGCCCACCTTGAACAACTCCGGCTGGAAGGTCACCCCGAGCAGGGTCGCGTAGCCGCCGAACGAGGCGCCGGCGATGCCGACCCGCTGCGCATCGCCGATGCCCTGCGCCAGCAGATAGCGCGTGCCTTCCACGATGTCCTGCTGCACCCGGCCGTTGCCGAAGTCGCCGCGCGCGGCGAGCACGTAGTCGCGGCCGTAACCGGTGGAGCCGCGAAACTGCGGCTGGAACACCGCGTAGCCGCGGTTGACCAGGAACTGCCCAAAGCTGCCGTAGTCCGGGCGATCGTGGTTCCACGGACCGCCATGTGGCGTCACCACCAGTGGCAGCGTGGCCGGATCGGCACCCGGCGGCAGCAGCAGGAAGCCATGCAGGCGCATGCCGTCGGAGGCTTTCCAGGTAAACGGAATCTTGCGTGCCAGCGCCGACTCGGGCAGCGGTTGCAGCGGCTTGCCGCTGCGCTGCTGCGCCAGCGCGTCGTCGAGGAACGGCCTGAATCGACCCGACCACGGCTCGTAGAGATGCCAGCGCCCGGCCTGCAGCGTGGGCCCGCGTTCGCCGACCAGCCAGGCGGCCTGCGCGCCGCGACCGACCTGGATGTCCAGATCGCGTTGCGGGAAGTGGCGGGTGATGGCTTCGACCGCCTGCTGCGTCTGCGCATCCAGCCCGCGCTGCGCCGACGTGCTGCTGTGCCAGCTGGCGATCAGCGGCTGGCCGTCGACGGGATCGAGCAGCAGCGCATCGAGGTCGGCTTTGCCCGCCGGATCGGTGAGCATGATATGCAGCTTGCCTTGCGCATCCAGCCGTGCCAGGTCGAGCAGACTGCCGCCGCGATCCGTGCGCAGCAGCAGCTCGCCGTCCGGCGCGGTCACCGGCAACAGGCTGCAGCGCTGCAACTGCACGCAGCGCAGCACCTCGTGCAGGCCACCGTTCGCGTCGACGCGATGAATCACCAGGTCCTCGTGTTCGACCCGTTCGAGGAAGGCCAGCCGACCCTGCGGATCGAACGCGAACCCGGCCAGTTCTTCGGCGTCTTCGTGCAGCACGCTGCGCTTGCCGTGGATGTCCACGCGCAACAGGCGCCACCTCCCGGCCGATGCCGGCGACGTGGCCGGCACCTGCTCGCTGACGATGACCGCGGCGCCCTGCAGCGGATCGACGGCACGCACTTCGCGCCGTTCGCCGCCACCCAGCGCGGTGACGATGCCGGAGCCGCCCTGGCCGGCCGCCGCCAGCGCAAACAGCTGGCGCGGCGATTCCAGCAGCAGCCACCGGCTGTCGCGCGACCAGTACAGCTGGCGCGCCTCGGTGCGCGACAGCAGCTGGCGTGCGGAGCCACCCGCGGTCGACTGCAGCCACACGCTGCGCTGGCTGCCCTGCACGCGCAGCCAGGCGACGGATCGCCCGTCGGGCGACAGGCTCACGCTGTCGATCATCCGATCGACCAGGAACGCGCTGCGCGGAAAGCGCGGCGCCGGCGGGCGCGCCTGCTCGATGGCGACCGCGCGATGCAGGGCGGCAGCGTCTGCCGCGTCGTCGGCGCGCACCGTTCCGCTCGCCAGCGCCAGCACGAGGGCGCACGGCGCCGCCAACCACTTCGAAAGCGTGGACATGGATTTCTCCGGCTGTCGGCCCGTCATGCTGACGGGCCGCATCATCAAGGGGACGAGGCGGCCTGCGCCGCGCGTGGTCAGGCGGTTGCGGGCAGCGGCTTGCGTCGGGACGGCGCGTATTCGCCGGCGGGATACAGCAGCCACAGGCTGGCCAGCGCCGGCAGTCCGACCACAGCGCAAGCCAGCAGCCAGGCCAGCCGCGCCGGCGTGGACAAGGCGCGTCGACGGCACAGCCAGATCGCCGCCAGCAGCGATAGCAGCATCAGCGCGCCGGCGAACAGCTGGATGCGGCGGGGAATCGGCGGCGCTGCGGTGGCGTCCAGCGGATCGTGCACCGCGAACAGGTCCAGCGCCGCCACGCGCAACGCGTACAGCGCCGGCGATGGCCACCACGCCTTGTAGCGGTACAGCGCAGGGTAGTCGTAGCCGATCGCGCGACGGGCGGCTTCGGTGACGTGGCCGGCGTCGTCCAGCCACAGCACGCTCTGGTACGGCGCCACGCCGGTGAGCTCATGTGCGTAGGTGGTGAAGGAGAACGACACCAGGTAGCCGTCCACCAGCTCGATCAGATCGATGTTGCTCAGGTCGCCGCTGCGGCCGGGAATCGACAGCCGCTGGCGCGGGCTCAACAAGGCGTCGCTGGCAGCCGCGTCGCGGCCGTCGAAGAAGTACAGCGCGCGATCGCTCAATACCACCAGGCTTTCGCCCACCGGCGTCACCCCGGCCAGGATTTCACCGGCGGGCAGGCGGATGCGCTGCAGCGCCTGATGGCTGGCGCTGACGTAGTGATACAGCGTGTTGCCGGCGACCAGCGCGCCATCACCCCTGGGCAACGCCGGCAGGCTGCCGGCCGCCTGCGCCGGTGCCGGGAACGCGGCATCGCCGGCGCCCACGCCAAGCTCGCCGAAATGGCGGCCATCGGTGAGGCGGTAGCCTTCGAAGCGCATGCGATCGTGGCTGAACACCCAGCGCACGCGCAGTTCCTCGTCGTCGAATTCCATCTGCGCCGCCGCGGCGTGAGTGAGTTCGTTGCGCACCGGGGTGGCCGCCAGCTGCGAACCGATCTCATGCACTTCGGACAGCGCCACCTGCTCGCGCCACAGCGGCGCCTGCGCCGCGCGGCTGACGGCCAGGCCCGCCAGCATGCGCTGCTGCGACGTCATCCGTTCGGTTTCGTTGTGGCCGCCGGGTGGCGGCACACTCATGTTGTTCGGATGCGTGCCCTGCATGATCCACAGCATCTCCACGCCGAAGCCCAGCAGCAGGGCCAGCAGATAGACGCCCATCTGCAGCGGCAGGGCGGTGATTGCGGTGGCGGCCAGCGAACGCGGCGGCGCACTGAGGTCGGGCTTGAACGCGGCCAGCACCATCGCCGCCAGCCACAGCAGGGCCAGCGCCTGCACGATCAGCATCCGCGGACCGATGGCCTGGCTCACCGCCAGCAACACCAGGAACACCAGCGCGCAGGTCGAATGACGACGACCGCCGAGCATGCAGTAGGCGCCGGCCAGGTAACCACAAGCGGCGATCAGCAGCGCGGCCAGCGGGAACAGCCAGTGGCGCAGGTCGAACACGCGTGCGGTCATGCCGTGCTGGTAGACGGCGATCAGCAGGATCGGCAGCGCCGCGGCCAGCGCCAGCAACACGACGCCCGCACCCAGCAGCGCCGCGGCGATGCGCCAGTTCGGCAACGGCCGGTGCAGCAGGTTCAGCCAGGTGCTGGGACGCCGGTAGCTGCCCATCTGGAACAGCCCCAGCAACAGGCCGACCAGCGCGTAGACGCCGCCGAACACGCGGTAAACCAGCAGTGGCTGCTGCGCCAGGTCGACCACCCGGGTCAGGAAACCCAGCACCAGCAGATGCAGCACCGCGCCGGCGATGGCCCAGCTGCGGAAGCGCAGCAGTTCGGCCCTGAGAAGATCGCGCATGTTGTTTCCTCGAAGAAGGGCGGCGCTCAGGCCGCGGCCGGTACGGCGTGGTTCTTGGCCAGGAAGCCGTTGACCGCACGGTCCAGGCTCACCGGCATGCTCTGCACCGAACGCGCGCCGCTGGCTTGCAGGAAGCTGGCGAAGTCCTCGTCCTGGTCCAGCACCAGGTAGTGGTGCAGGCCGTCGATGCGCTGTACCTGCAGCAGTCCGGGCACGCTGGCCGGCGGCGGGCCGGCGAACGGGATGTCCGCCACCCAGTGGGTCACCCGCGCGCAGAAATCGTCGGGCGCCGACATGTTCATCAGCCGGCCGCGTTCGAGGATGATCAGGTTGTCGGCGACCCGTTCGACCTCTTCCATCTGGTGCGAGCAATAGATCACCGTGCACTGGCCGGCCGCGTTCGAATACAGCAGCGATTCGAGGAAGGCGCGCTTGGCCACCACGTCCAGCCCCAGGGTCGGCTCGTCCAGCACCAGCAGCTCCGGCCGTTGCGCCAGGGTCAGCGCGAGGTTGAAACCGGCGCGCTCGCCGCGCGACAACTGGCCGACCTTCTGCTCCGGCAGCACGTGGTAGTGGCCGATCACCTCGTCGAACGCGCGCTGGTCCCAGCGCGGGTAGTGGTGGCGCTGCATCGCGGTCACCGCCGCCACGCGCATCCAGTTGGGCAGCGTGTGTTCCTCGTTGACGAAACCGATGCGGCCGCGGTCGGTCGGTGTCAACCGCTGGCTGTCGCGGCCGAGGATGCGGGCCTGGCCCGAGCTCGGCGGCAGGAAGCCGAGCAGGATGCGGAACAGCGTGGACTTGCCCGCGCCGTTCGCGCCCACGATGGCGTGGATGCGGCCGCTGGCGATGCGCAGGTCCAGCTGGTCCAGCGCCAGCTTGGTGCCGTAGCGCTTGCACAACGCTGCGGTCTCGATCACGTACTCGGAAGGCGTGGGCTCAGTCATGCTCGTCTCTCGCCTCCGGGTCAGGCGGATTTCTTCGGGGCCAGCACGCGCAGCGCGCGTTCCAGCCGGCTCAGCGCGCGCTCGGGCGGATAGTCCAGCGCGGCCACCTCGTGCACGAAGTTCTGCACGGCGTCATCCATGCGGCGGTCGCGTTCGGCATTGCTCAGCCGCTGGCGCGGCGTGGCCACGTACAGGCCCAGGCCCTGGCGCGACTCCAGCCAGCCGTCACCGGTGAGTTCGGCGTAGGCCTTGGCCACGGTGTTCGGGTTGATCGTCAACTGCTGCGCCAGTCCGCGCACGCTGGGCAGCTGCGCGCCGACGGCGAGCTCGCCGGTGGCGATCTTCATGCGCACGCCGTCGACGATCTGCTTGCTGATCGGCCGCGGATCGCCGGTGGCGATCTGGATCAGCAGGGCTTGGGTTCGGGCCATCAGGATCTCCGCTTGGCTGTACCTTGTGTACTGTGTGCATTAGTACAGTAGGGGCGACGTCGCGGTCAAGCGGTTTTCGCCGTCGGGATCAGCGGGCGGGGTCGATCTGCACCGTGGCGGGCAGCGAGCGGACGACGATCTCGCCGTGCCGCCACGCCACCGGCGCACCATTCAGCCGCGCCGTGCCGCGGGGCTGGCCGCCGTACGGCCAGCGCAGCACCAGGCCGCCGGGCGGCATCGCGTTGCCGGCCGGCAGCGACAGCTCCAGCCGCCCGTCGTGTTCGCGCAGGCGATAACTCAGCTCGCCCCAGGGCGTGCGCAGGTGCGCGATGCCGATGCCCTCGCCGCGCAGCCAGTCCACCGGCATGCCGTCGGCCAGCACCAGCGCCTGGTCGCTGCGGCGCTCCCACGCAAACAGGTCGTACAGCGAGCGCAGGAAGTCCGAGGCGATCCACGCATGCGGCATGTCGCCGACAAAGCGCGGCTCGCGTGCGTCGCGACCCACCACTTCGGCCCACTGGTTCCACCCCGCGGGTCGGCGGTCGGCCATGAAGAAATCGAGCAGCGCCGGCACCCGCTGGCGCCAGCCCAGCCGGACGAAGGCCGCCACGTTGCGCCACTCGTACGGGGTGTAGTCGTGCCACGGCTGGCTGCCGTCGCGCCGCGCGACGAAACCCTGCCAGTAGCGCTCGAAGGTCCGCAGCAACAGCGCTGGCGGCAACCATGCCTGGGCGCCGCCGGGCGACAGCGCGATGGTGGTGGAGGTAGCGTCGAAGTCGCCCAGCTCGGCCGCGCCGGGAATGAAGTCGATGCGGTGCTCGTGCATCGCCGCCAGGATCGAGGCCTGCAGGTCGGCGCGGAAGGCATCGCGCGAGGCGGCGTAGCGGATTGCCTCGTCGTGCCTGCCCAGGGCGCGCGCCAGCTCGACCGCATCGTCGTAGCCGCGCAGCGCCCAGAAGTCGTCCCAGTACGAATGCATCGGCTTGGCCGAGTAGCCTTCGTGGCTGATCGAGGCCGGCATCAGGCCGTAGCGCGAGCTGCCCTGCTGCGCCGAGGTGCGCTCACTGGCGCGCAGCCGATCCATGTAGGCCATCGTGCGTTCCACGTGCGGCCACAGCCGCTGCAGGCCGGCAAGGTCATGGCTGTAGCGCCACCATTCGGCGATCGCGAACAGCAGTTCGCCGGGACTGTCGTTCTCCACCACCGGGTCCGAGCCGCGCGCATCGACGCAGCACGGCACCTTGCCGGTGGCGAACTGGTGCGGCGCGTACCACTGCACGAACGCGCCCGCGACGTCGGCGTGGCCGCTGCGCAGCAGCGCCTCGCTCATCATCGCGCCGTCGCGAATCCACGTGCGCGCATACGAACGCGTGCCCGGCTGCAGCGCCGGGCCATCGCGCGAGATCAGCATCTGCGCCTGCGCGCTGCGCGCGGTGTCGACCAGCGCCTGTTGGGCAGCCGGCAATTGCAGGGTCACGCGATCGAGCTTTTCGCGCCATGCGGCCGCCACCTCGTCGCGCTGTTGCTGCAGCCAGCGCATGGCGTCGGCGGGAGGGGCGAACGAAGACGCATCCGAAGGCACCACCAGGCCCACCGTCACGGCCGAGTGAGCCGGCACGGTCTGCCGATACAGCAGCGCGCCTTGGGCGTAGCCGCTGTCGTCGTGCAGCGCGGTGATGCGCGGCCGCTCGCCGCGGGCCAGCCGCTGTGGCAAGGCGAGCTCGCCATGGCGGCTGCCGACGAACGCGGTGGGCGTCTGCAGCGGCACGACGCGCAGCGCCCGATTGACCTGCACGCCATGGCCATCCCGCTCGAGGTCGCGGATCGGGCTGATGCCGCCGGGCGTGTTGAGGAACTGGGTGGGCGGATTGACCTGGAACGGTCGCAACAGCAGGGCCAGCGTCAGCACGCGCGGTTGCGCGCCGTCGTTGTGCAGGCGGTATTGCAGCAGCAGGTTCGAGCGAGTCGACGTGCCGTTGGCGAAGGCCGTGGTGTCCAGCCGCAGGTCGTCGGCCTGCCAGTGCACGGTGGGGATCGGCAGGTAGCCGTCCTGCAGGCTTTGCGTGGCTTTCACCGTGGCCCAGTCGATCAGCGTGTCGCCGTCCAGCAGCATCGGCTCGATCGACCAGCCGCCCTTGCGCACCTCCACCGCGCCGTCCTCGGAGAGCAGCGCCGACTGCTTGGCGCCACCGTCCACGCCGACCAGGGTCCAGTAGCTCTGCTCGCCGGTGAAGCCGCGGGGATAGATGCCGCGGGGTGCGCTGCGCGCCTGCTGCATCAGCCGGGCATTCGGGGTGAGGCTGGCCGGCGCGGGCTCGTCGACGGGCGCGGGCGGCAACGGCGTCAGGCGGAGATTGCCGACGCAGAATTCGCCGCGACCGCCCTGCCCCGCATACAGGGTGAATTCCAGCGTCTGCGTGTGGCGCAGCGTGCGGCCCTGTGCCGGACCCCAGGCGGAAACGATGTCGCGCCTGCTGGCGGTGATCGTCTGCCACGCATCGGTCGGCCGGAAGTTCTCTTGTCGATACCACCACACGTTGTCGCCGCTGGCGTCGATCAGTTTCAGTTGCAGGTCGTTCGGCGGCATGTTGCCGCGCACGTCGAACGACAGCGCGTAGTTATCGGGAAAAGTGATCGGCAGCGTGCGACGCAGACTCGGCCCGCCGGACACGCCGTTGAAGTCGAAGTCCAGGCAGATCGCCTTGCCGTGCGGCCCGCTGGCCGGGCGCAGCTTGGCGCTGATGTCATCGGTGGCGATGGCTTGCCAGGCGTTCGGCTGGGTGAAGTCGTCGAGGGTTCGTGACGCCCCTTCGGCATGTGCGAAGTGGTTGATCGCGAGCAGGGCAAGCAGGGCGGGAAGGCAGCGGCGCATCGTCAGCCCTTCACGCTGCCCAGCAGCAGGCCTTCGAGGTAGTAGCGCTGCAGCGACAGGAACAGCAGCAGCACCGGCAGCACCGTGACCACCGAGCCGGCCATCATCAGCTCGCTGTCCTGCGAGTGTTCGCGCGCCAGCGAGGCCAGGCCGATCGGCAAGGTGTAGTGGTCCTGCCCGGTCAGCACGATCAGCGGCCACATGAAGTCGTTCCACGCGGCGAGGAAGGTGAAGATGGCCAGCGTGACGATGATCGGCTTCAGCAGCGGCAGCACGATCTGCGCGAAGATCCGCCACTCGCCGGCGCCGTCGATCCGCGCCGCTTCCAGCAGTTCGTCGGGAATGCCGCGGGCGTACTGGCGCACCAGGAAGATGCCGAACACGGTGGCCAGCGCGGGCACCACCACGCCGGCGTAGCTGTTCACCAGCCCGATGTACTTCAGCAGCAGGAACAGCGGCAGCATGGCCACCTGGGCGGGGATCACCAGTGCGCCCAGCAAGGCCTGGAACAGCCGCTCGCGCCCGGCGAAGCGCAGCTTGGCGAAGGCGTAGCCGGCCAGCAGGTTGCAGGCCAGCGACAGCACGGTGATGGTGCCGGCCACCAGCAGGCTGTTGAGCAGGTAGCGGCCCATGCCGGCGTGCACGAACAGTTCGCGGTAGTTGTTCCAGCTGGCATGGCGCGGCAGCAGCGGCGGCGGCAGCGCGCTGGCCGCGCCCGGCGCCATGAACGACACCGACAGCATCCACAGCAGCGGGAACAGCGCCACCGCCGCTACGCCGATCAGCAAGCCGTTGACCAGCGCCCTGGCCAGCCGCGGATTCATGCCTGCTCTCCGCGTCGGGACAGCTTCAGCATCAGAACGGTCACCGCGAACATGATCAGGAACAGCAGGAACGCCACCGCCGAGGCGGAGCCGAGGTTCCACCACTTGAAGCCTTCGTCGTACATCAGGTACAGCACGCTGACCGTGCTTTGCAGCGGACCGCCCTCGGTCATCACGTAGGGTTCGGCGAACAGCTGGAAGTAGCCGGACACGGTGAGGATGCCCACCATCAGCATGGTGGGTTTGAGCATCGGCAGGGTGATGTGGCGGAACTGCCGCCAGGGCGAGGCGCCGTCGATGCGCGCGGCTTCGTACAGGTCCGGCGGGATCGCCTGCAGGCCGGCCAGGAAGATGATCATGTTGTAGCCGAAGTTCTTCCACACCGCGAACGCGATGATCGTGGGCATCGCCCAGTGCGGATCGCCCAGCCAGTCCACCGGATGGATGCCGACCAGCCCCAGCACATGATTCGCCATGCCGTATTTGGTGTTGAACAGGTAGCGCCAGATCACCGCGGTGGCTACCACCGTGGTCACCACCGGCGCGAACAGCGCGGTGCGGAAGAACGGCTTGCAGCGCGCCAGTGGCGAGTTCAGCAGCATCGCCGCGCCCAGCGAGGCGCCCAGCGACAACGGCACGCCCACCGCCACGAAGTACATCGTGTGTCCCAGCGCCGACCAGAACAGCGGCCGCTGCAGCAGTTCCCAGTAATTGCCCAGCGCCACGAAACGCAGGTTGCGGATGTCGGCCAGCGCGTAGAGGTCGTAGTCGGTGAGGCTGAGCAGCAGCGCGGCCAGCACCGGCAGCAGGAAGAACACGCCCAGCACCAGCAGCGCCGGGGCGAGGAACAGCCAGGCCGTGCGTTGCGGATTCATGGCGTGTGCCCACGGATCTGATCAGGATGGGCGTGGTCGAGCACCCAGCGCCGTTTGGCCAGGATCGCGTCGGCGCGGCGATCCATCTCGGCGGCGGCCTGGTCGATGCTCAACCGGCCGGCGATCGCCTCGGCGGCGACCAGCTGCATCTCGTTGGCGATGCGCTCCCACTCCGGCACGGCCGGCGCGGGCCGCACCTGTTCCAGCTGCTGGCGGAACGCGCGCGCCTTGGGATCGTCATGCAGGGCGCCGCCCTCCCACGAGCTGCGCCGGGGCGGCATGTCGCCGAGCAGGTCGTAGAACTGCCGCTGCACCACGGGCTGCGACAGGTACTCGATCAGCTGCCACGCCGCGTCCTTGTGCCGCGAGCGACGGAAGATCACCAGGCTGGAACCGCCGGCCACGCCGATGCCGGAACCGGTCGGGCTGGGCAGGGGCGCGGTGGCCCAGTCGTCCTGCTGCGCTGCCGGCAGGCGCGCGCGGAATTCGCCGATGTTCCACGGGCCGGACAGGTAGAACGCATACACGCCGCGGCCGAACTCGGTCCACGGATTGCCCGCTTCGACATTGGTGATCGCTGGCGCCTGGCGCAGCCGGAAGGTGTCGACGTAGAAGGCCAGCGCCCGCCTGAAGCCCGCGCTTTCGAAATTGCCGTAGCGGCCGCCGTCGCGCAGCAGCCCGTCGCCGGGATGCGGGCCGTAGTCCTGCTGCAGCGCCAGCGACATCAGCTGCTCATACTCGTTGGTCGGCAAGAGGATGCCGTAGCGATGACGGGCGGGATCGCTCAATGCAGCAAGCTGTTGCCGCCACTCGACCCAGTTGCGCGGCGGTGCGTCGAAACCGGCGGCCTGCAACAGGTCGCGGCGATAGAACAGCAGCCGCGTGTCGACGTACCACGGCACGCCGTACAGCGTGCCGTCGATCACGTTGGTGGCCCAGATGCTGGCGAAGTAGTCGCGCGGCTGGATCACCCGCGAACGGTCGACCCGCGCCTGCAAGGGCTCCAGCGCGTGCAATGCGGCCAGCTCGGGCAGCCAGGTGTTGCCGAGCTGGCTGAGGTCCGGGGTGGAATCGCCGGCAAAGGCGGTAAGCAGCTTCTGGTGCGCGGCGGTCAGCGGCAGCTGCTGCACCCTGACCCGGATGCCCGGGTGGGCGCGCTCGAACGCGGGCAGCAACTTGATGATGGCTTCGCCTTCGCGGCCGATCGTCCAGAACGTGAGTTCGTGGTTGTCCGGCGCTTGCGTGCAACTGCCCAGCAGGGCGCTGCAGCAGGCGATCGCCACCAGCCATGCGTGCCACCACGGGCGCGCACGGCAGCTCATTTTTTCGACGCCTGCGCGGCCAGCCAGCCGCCTTCGAAGCCGGCGCACTGAAGTCCCTTGCGGATGTACGGGTTCTTCTTCATCACGTTCCAGACGAAGTCGCTGCGCCAGTTCTCGATCATCAGCACGATCGGCCCCTGGTCGATGCCCAGCTGCTCGCTGTCGACCCAGCCCATCGGCAGCACTTTGCCCGTGCGCAACTCCGTTTGCACGTGGAAGCTGGGGTTGAAGGCGTCGACGAAGCCGTGCCGGTTGTAGATCGCGCTGCCGTAGCGGCGCTTCATCTCTGCCAGCGCGGGAATCACCAGCTCGGGCGCGAACGCGATCGAGCCGGCGACCGCGGTGGGCACGAGGGTGCCGTCGTCGACCAGGTAGCCCAGTCCGGCGCCCCGCGCCGTGTAGCCGTAGAACTGGCGCTTGCTCTTGCCGTCCATGACGATGCCGCCGGGACCGTTGCTGGCGGTGAGCCCCCACATGTTCGGGCCGTAGCCGGTCCAGCCGCCCGGGTTGGCGATCGCGTAGTTCCTCTGGGCGATCACCGCGCGGCGGCTGTTCTCGAAATAGTCGAGGTCGTGCTGGCGGTTCCAGGCATCGCGGATGCCGCGGAAGTCGATCCACACATGGCTGTACTGGTGGCCGAACAACGGGCCGAAGTTCAGCAGTTGCTCGCCGTGGAAGCTGCCCCAGCTGCGGTCGTAGGTGCGGGTCCACGCCGTCCAGGCGTCGGCGTCCACCGGATGCGTGGGCGAGCCCAGCGCCAGCACGTAGACCAGCATCGCCTCGTTGTAGCCTTCCCAGTCGTGCGGGATGAACTTGCCGCCCGGCGTCCAGCCCATGCTGATCAGCGGCGCGCGCACCTGTGCCCAGGGCCAGTCGACCCGCCGGTAGATGCGGTCGGCCAGCGTGCGGATTTCCTGCTCGGCCGGCGTGTCGCGGTCGTAGTACGACTGCGCGAACAGCACGCCGCCCAGCAGCAGCGAGGTGTCGACCGTGGACACCTCGGTCCAGCGGGCGAAGCGCTTGCCGCTCTTCATGTCGAGGAAGTGATAGAAGAAGCCGTGGTAGCCGCTGTCATCGTCCTCGCTGTCGCCCTGCGGCGCGGTGTCGAAGAAGCGCAGCGTGGCAAGCGTGCGCTCCACCGCCTGTTCACGGGTGATGTAGCCGCGCTCCACGCCCACGCCGTAGGCGGTCAGGCCGAAGCCGACCGCGGCGATGCTGGAGAACGATTCGCCCGGATAGTGGTCGGGCACCAGGCCATTGGCCGGGTCTGCGCTGTCCCAGAAGAACTGGAAGGTGCGCTGTTCGAGGTCGTTGACCAGCGCCGGTACTTCGGGCGTGCTGGTTGTGGCGGGAGTGGGGTCCGGTCGGGCCTGCCAGGCCGGGCTGGCGGGAGCTGCCAGCACCAGGGCCAGGCCGAGCAGGAGGGAGGCAAGCCATGCGGGCCGGTGGGGAAACGTCATGATCGGTCTGCCGTACTTTGTGAGCGACGCCACCTGGACCCGCGGGGGAGCGCAGGTTCAGGTGGACGTCCAGACGTCCGTTCTCACGAAGCGGACGGATGAATCGGTACTGCCTTGCCGCGGGTGGATCAGAACGTGTAGCGGGCGCCGATCTGGAAGCGGCGGGTCTGGTTCGGGTCGGCACTGGTGGCGCGGCCGAAGTCCGGGTTCGGGTTCAGCGTGCCCCAGTTGTACTGGTTGTTGATGTAGCCGTTGTCGACATCGCGGTTGAACACGTTCATCACGTCGAAGCGCAGCTCCAGCGCCTGGCTTTCGCCCCAGCGGAATTCCTTGGCGATCGACAGGTCGAGGTTGAGGTACTTCTGGCCGTACTTGCCGTTCTTGTAGAAGATGCAGTTGTAGTCGCAGCCTGGCACGTTGGCGAAGTAGTCCCAGGGCAGGCCCGAGCCATAGGTGAAGATGCCGGTCAGGCGGGTATCCCATGGCCCGCGCACGATGCCATTGAGCACCAGGTGCTGCTTCTCGCCCACGTTGTCGGCGAAGTAGCCCGCCGGATCGACATAGTCCAGCGAGTAGTTGTCGCCGCCTTGCTGGCGCGCACGCTGGTAGGTGTAGGCCAGGCCCACACCCCAGCCGGACGCTTCGGTGTACGGCTTGTCGATGCTGACCAGCACGCTGCTGGACTGGGTCTTCTTGTCGGTGTTGTGCAGCACCACGCCGTATGGACTGCCGGGCATGATGTCGAGCGTGAAGCCCGGCAGTGGCAGGCGGTTCCATACCCAAGTGAACTGGTCGTAGCCCAGCACGCGGGCCAGCGTCAGCGAAGCGTTCCAGTCACCCATCACCTGGCGCACGCCCAGGCTGAACTGGTCGGTGTGCGGCGGTTTGGTGTTGTTGTTGACCACGTCGATTTCGGAACTGAAACCGGCCGAGCCGGATGCCAGCAGACCGTTGAGGCCGGCCGGCGTCAGGTAGCTCGGGTCCCATGCGATGGTGCCAGGGGTGACACCGCCGGGACTGAACAGGAAGGTGTAGTTCGGCACCAGCGAGTGCAATTCCTCCTGGCTGATCCAGTCGAACGGCGTGCGGTCGTAGTAGCGGCCGGCGCCGCCGAAGATCGTGGTGCTCTGGTCGCCGTCCTTGCTGACATCCAGCGAGAAGCCCAGCCGGGGCTGGATCGCCCCCTTGTAGCCGTCGCGGTTGTGGCCGTTGCTGATGTAGTTCTGCAGGCCCAGGTATTCCAGCGTGGGAATCTGCTCGGCTGGCGTCACGTAGTCCTTGTTCAGCGCGTTGGTCTCGTAATCCCAGCGGATGCCCAGGTTCAACTGCAGGCGTTCGGTGATGTCCCAGTCGTCCTGCACGTACAGGCCGAGCTGGTTGGTGTGCAGGTTGGCGCTGGCCCCGTTGGGCGCGTACACCGCCTTGTACGGCGAGTTGAAACCACCGGGATAATCCGCGCCTTCCTGGAAGTAGTAGGTCGGCACGGTGGCGCTGTTCTGCTCCAGCGTGATGCCGTACGCGGCGTACTTGATGCCCGCCTTGATCGTGTGGTCGGGCAGGCCGAACCAGGTGAAGTCGTCGCGGAAGGTACGCTGGTTCTGGCCCTTGTCCTGCAGGTCACCGCCGGCGCCGATCACCGCGATGCCGGGATCGTAGATGGCCCGCACCGTGCCGGATTCGGCCGAGGTGGGGTGCCATTTCGCCGTGCCCGCATCCAGCAGGAGGTCATTGGTGTAGCTGTCGCCGCGCTTCTGCCATTTCAGCAGCAGGTCGTCGACGTTGTTCTTGCGGTTGCTGCGCGCGCTGTAGGCGGTGGTGCCACCGAAGCCGAGCTGTTCGCTGTCGCGGCGCGTGGTCAGGCTGAGGTCGACGTTGTTGTCGTGGTTGGGCTGCCAGCTCAACTTGCCGAAGAAGGTCTTCTCGTTGAACGGCGCCGAGAACGTGCCGTTGTACTGGGCGAAGCGCGAGTCGTTGATCTGCACCGTGTTGTTGGCGGTGTCCTTGCGCTCCTCGTAGTTGATGAAGAACTGCGCCACGTCCTTGATGATCGGTCCGCCCAGGGTGAAACCGCGCTGTTCGCGCTTGTACTCGGGCTTCTTGACGTGGTTTTTCTTGTCGAACGAGTTCTGCGCGATCATCGACGTGTTCTGGAAGTAGTCGTAGAGCGAACCGTGGAATTCGTTGGTGCCCGACTTGGTCACCGCGGTGATGATCGCGGTGCCGGCCTGTTCGTACTCGGCCTTGTAGTTGTTGGTGAGTACGCGGAATTCCTGCACTGCCTCCTGTGAGAACGGGTTGCCGCGGGTGGAATCCTGGCCGGCGATGCCGCCCTTGAGCACGTTGTTCTTCAGGCTGGCGCCGTCGATGAAAACGTTTACATTCTCGGCCGACTGACCGCCCGACGAAAAGCTTTTCGAGTTGGGGTCGCGCGAGGTGGTCACGCCCGGCACCAGCTTGGCGAAATCCAGGAAGTTGCGTTCGTTCTGGGGCAGTTGCTGGATCTGCTTCTGGCTGATGTTGGTGGCCACTTCCGAGGTGCGCGTCTCGACCAGGGTGGTGGCGTTCACCGAGACGCCCTGCAGCTCGGTGGCATTGCTGGTGCTGGGTCCGGCCGCGGCGGCGCCGGCGTCCAGGTTGAGGTTCAGCGCCTGGCCGACCTGCACCGTGACGGTGCGGCTGGCGCTGCTGCCGTTGCCGCTGGCCACGATGGTGTAGCTGCCCGGGCTCAGTCCGGCCAGGGTGTAGTTGCCGTCCGCACCGACCTTCGCCTTGCTGACGAAACCGTTGGCGGTATTGGTGGCCACCACCTGGGTGGGCATCGCGCCCTGCGGTGCGCTGACGTGTCCGCGCAGGATCGCCGTGCTGGTCTGGGCGTGCGCGCCCGGCAGCGCGAATGCGGTGACCAGCAGGCCGGCGAGTGCCAGCGAGATGTGCCTGGATAACGTACGTTGATTGACCATGACTGACCCTCTCCCGTAATCGTTGCAAGGTGGTGGAACGCTCTTCCGTCGTTGCCGTGCCGTTGTCTGCGGACCGTTACCGCGGCCCGCCTGGAGTGCACCGACCCCTGCCCGGTGCGGTTTCTTCCGGCGCGATCCGGCGCCGGTATGTCGGTGTGTGTCAGCCCGAGGGTGCGGCGCTGGACGCCCGCACCACCAGCTCGGCGCCGACCCGTCGCCGGCTGCCCGCGCGCACGTCGTCCGGGTGGTCGAGCTGCTCGCCCAGCAGGGCCATCGCCTGTCCGCCGAGTTCCGCGATGTGCACCTGGATCGTGGTCAGCGGCGGCGTCACGTAGCGCGCCATCGGCACGTCGTCGAAGCCGCCCACGGCGATGTCCTGCGGGATGCGCAGGCCCGCCTCGCGCAGGGCCGCCAGGCAGCCGATCGCCATCATGTCGTTGGCGGCGAACACCGCATCCGGCCGTGGCCGCATCGCCAGCACCTGCTGGCCGGCGCGATACCCGGATTCTTCGCTGAAGTCCCCGCGCAGCATCATCACCGGACTGTCCGGTGCATGGCTGGCCAGCGATTCGCGATAGCCGAGCTCGCGCTGGGTGGCATCGCGGTTGCCCGGTGGGCCCTGGATGAACACGATGCGCCGGCGACCCAGCGACAGCAGGTGTTCGACCATCAGCCGCGCACCGCCGTCGTTGTCCACCGACAGGGCGCAGTAGTCGGTGCCGGACAGCCGGGTGTTGATCAGCACGGTGGGAAGATTCTGCGGCAGGTTCTGCCGCAGGAAGTCAGCATCGGCGTGGGGCGACATCAGCAGCAGGCCGTCGACCCGCCCCTGCATCGCGCGCAGGGCGGCCGCCGCCGCTTCCGCGTCATCGTGCGAGCTGGAGACCAGCAGGTGCAGGCCGCGCGCCCGCGCCGCCAGGTCGATGCCGCGGATCAGCTCGGAAAAGAACTCGCCGTACAGGTCGGGCAGCAGGGCGCCTACCGTGTTGGTGCGCCGGGTAATCAGCATGCGGGCGGCGGCGTGCGGCACGTAGCGCAGGCGCTGGGCCGCCTCGACGATGCGCCGGCAGGTTTCGGCGGTGACGCCATGACCGCCGTTCAGCGCGCGCGACACCGAGGCCACCGATACACCGGCCTCGCGCGCCACGTCTTTGATGGTTGCTGCTGGCATTGGTGACCCGATCCGCGAACAGGGAACCGCATTGCGGCGCCAACGTAAACGTTTTCATGGCGGATTGTAAAGCGCTTGTAAAACGATACCTCTGCTGCGCTGCGGCAGTCGCTCTCGATTGCCGCGCGCCGTCGCCGGCAGATCCCCTGATGCTGGCCCGCATTGACCGGTTTCCCGCTGCGGCGCTGCAGCAGCCCTCGATTTGGCACGATTCAGGCATGACATCCAGTGACTTGGCGGTTCTGTGACCGGAGTCATTCGCCGCCCTCGTCTGACTACTTGTTAAATTTTCAGTTTCGCCGTTAAATGAAGGTTAATCATTGTGGACTCAGGCAACTGTATCCTCAAGTTATCGCGGTTACTCAACAAACGATAGGCAACCTGCTGTTTTTCAAGACCATGATGACTGCTGCTCTCACCTTGCTGCTTGTCTCCACCGCGCTGATCGCCAGCGCCGTGCGTCATGTGCCGGCCGGTCAGGTCTACAGCCTGTATCGCCGCGGCAAGCTGGTGCGGGTGCTGCAGCAGGGAACGCATCTGGTGTTGCCGTTGCTCGACCGGGTGGCCCACAAGATCAACCTGGCCGGGCAGACGCTGCGGCTGGATGCGTCGCAGGAGGATGCCGGCGAGGTACGCGGCACCGTGTACTGGCAGGTGCTGGAGCCGGAGCGCGCAGACGCGGTGTTCGAACAGGTCGACCAGCTGATTCGCCGCGGCGCCCGGGAAGCGCTGCGCAACGAGCCCGTCGCTGCTGGCGCCGATCGGCGCGACCTTGGCGCCCGGATGAAACAGTCCTTGAACAGCGCGCTGCGCGAGCGCGGCATGATGGTGACGCGGGTCGAATTGGACGCCGCCTGAATCAAGGGGTCGCGCCAGGGCGTCCCAGAACGCCCGCGCCGCAGGGGATTTGCAGGTATTGAACCCGCCACGGCGGGTTTTTCTTTTGGCGGGGCTGGCAAGCGCGGCAGCGGCCGCCGATACTTTGCGGCCCCATGTGACGAGTGAACCGATGACCAGCCGCGACGCCCTGCAGGCACGACTCGAACAAGGCATCGCCACGCTTGGCCTGTCGTTGCCGCCCGAGGCGGTGCCGCGCCTGCTGGATTACCAGGCCCTGCTGCAGCGCTGGAACGCGGCGTACAACCTCACCGCGGTGCGCGATCCGGACGAGATGATCACCCGCCACCTGCTCGATTCGCTGGCGATCCTGCCGTACGTGCAGGGCCAGACCCTGGCCGATCTCGGCACCGGTCCGGGCCTGCCCGGCATCGTGCTGGCGATTGCCGCGCCCGATCGGCAGATCCTGCTGGTGGATTCGAACGGCAAGAAGGTGCGCTTCCTGCGCGAGGCGATCCGTTCGCTGAAACTGGAAGGCGTGCGCGCCGAACAGTCGCGGGTGGAGGACGTCGAAGGCCAGTTCGACTGCGTCACCGCGCGGGCCTTTGCCAGCCTCGCCGACATGCTGGGCTGGGGCGGTCATCTGCTGGCCCCCGACGGGATCTGGCTGGCGATGAAGGGCAAGCTGCCGGATGACGAGTTGCCGGGCATTCCGCCGGGTTTCGCGCTGCGCAGCACGCATGAGTTGAAGGTGCCGGGCCTGCCGGCCGAACGCCACCTGCTGGTGCTGGCCCGCGGCGCCTAACCGAAACCACCCCCGCGACCAGTCCGCTGATCCCTTCCCCCGCATGCGGGGGAAGGTGCCCGAAGGGCGGATGGGAGTGCGCGCGGCGCAGCCGCGCTCCGAGCAGCGAAAAGCAAAAGCACTACCCCATCAGCCCTTCGGGCAGCTTCCCCTGCGGGGCAGGGGAAGCGAAAGCTTCCGATGGGTCAGTCGTCCAGCACGGCGCCGTTGCTCTCGATCACCCGGGCATACAGTTTCGCGGTGGCCTTGGGCGTGCGCTGCTGGGTGGCGAAGTCGACGTGGTAGAGCCCGAAGCGTTTGGAGAAACCCAGCGACCATTCGAGGTTGTCCAGCAGCGACCACGCGTAGTAGCCCTTGAGGTTCACCCCGGCCCCGATCGCCTTGTGCAGCGCCTTGAGGTGCTTGCGCAGGTAGTTCGTGCGCAGCGGGTCGTCCAGCTCGCCGTTCTCGGCCACCGGCGGGTCGTAGAACGCGGAACCGTTCTCGGTGATGTACAGCGGGATGTCGCCGTAGCGATCCTTGAACCAGGTCAGCGTGTCGGTCAGGCCCTGCTCGAACACCTCCCAGCCGGTCTCGGTATAGGTCTTGTTCGGCTGGCGCACCGGCACCGCCTTCAGCGGGTAGGCGTTCGCGTCGTGCTTCACCACGGCGCGGGTGTAGTAGTTGATGCCGACGAAGTCGACCTTCTGGTTCGTCAGCTTGAAATCGTCTTCGGGAAAGTCCGGCCAGGCGTCGCCGAAGATCTCCTTCAGCTCGGGCGGATAACGGCCCAGCAGGGCGGGGTCGGCGAACTGCTCGTTCATATAGGCGTGCGCGCGGCGGGTGGCGGCCAGATCCTCGGCGCTGTCGCTGTGCGGGTACTTCGGCTCGATGTTGAACACCACGCCAATCTCGTGCCTGCCATGGGCGCGATAGGCCTGGATACCGGCGCCGCTGGCGCGCATCAGGTTGTGCGTGGCGATCGGCGCTTCGTACTTGTTGCGGTGGCCCGGTGCCAGTGCACCGTGCAGGTAGCCGCCGTCGGTGACCACCCAGGGTTCGTTGAGCGTGGCCCAGCGCGGCACGCGGTCGTCCAGCGCCTTGAACATCACTTCGGCGTACTCGGCGAACCAGTGCGCGATGTCGCGGTTGAGCCAGCCGCCGCGATCGTCCAGCGCCGCCGGCAGATCCCAGTGGAACAGCGTGGCGTTCGGCACGATGCCGTTCTCCAGCAGTTCGTCGACCAGCCTCGAGTAGAAATCCAGCCCCTGCGGATTGACCCGGCCGGTGCCCTCGGGCAGCACCCGCGCCCAGTTGATGCTGAAGCGGTAGCCCTTGAGACCCAGCGCCTTCATCAGCTGCACGTCGCCCTTGTAGCGGCGGTAGTGGTCGCAGGCGACGTCGCCGGTGTCGCCGTTCACCATCATCCCCGGCGTGTGGGCGAAGCGCTGCCAGATGCTGGGGCCGGCGCCATCGGCCAGCGGCGAACCCTCGATCTGGTAGGCCGACGTGGCGGCACCCCAGTGGAAGCCGTCGGGAAAGCGGAAACTGGGGCGTGTCATCGGGGTTCCTGCAATCAAAGTGCTTGATGTAAACGATTACATGGGCAGAATAGCCGAATGCCCCGCCGATGTGCAGACCAGCGCATGCTTCGTCGGGGCGGCCATCGTGGCCACCCGCACCGGAGATGCCGATGGCCGCCGTACAACTGGACCAGCTGCGCAAGGTCTATCCCAACGGCCACGTCGGCGTGGCGGGCGCCAGTTTCGAGATCGCCGACGGCGAACTGCTGGTGCTGGTGGGGCCGTCCGGCTGCGGCAAGACCACCCTGCTCAGGATGATCGCCGGCCTGGAAACGATCAGCGACGGCACCCTGGCGATCGACGGCCGCGTGGTCAACGACGTCGCGCCCAAGGATCGCGACATCGCAATGGTGTTCCAGAACTACGCGTTGTATCCGCACATGACGGTGGCCGAGAACCTGGGCTTCGGCCTGAAACTGCGCGGCCACAGGCAGGCTGACATCGACGGCCGCGTGGCGGCCGCGGCGAAGACGCTGGAGCTGGAGAGCCGACTGGCCTCGCGCCCCGGCGCGCTGTCCGGCGGCCAGCGCCAACGTGTGGCGCTAGGCCGGGCGCTGGTGCGCGATCCCAAGGTGTTCCTGCTGGACGAGCCGCTGTCCAACCTCGACGCGAAGCTGCGCCTGTCGATGCGGGTGGAGATCGCCCGGCTGCATCGCCAGCTCAAGGCCACCATGGTCTATGTCACCCACGACCAGATCGAGGCGATGACCTTGGGCCAGCGCATCGTGGTGCTCGATGGCGGCGTGATCCAGCAGATCGACACGCCGATGAACCTGTATGACAAGCCGGCCAACCTGTTCGTGGCCGGCTTCGTGGGCAGCCCGGCGATGAACCTGCTGCACGGCACCTTGCAGCAGCAGGACGGCTGGAAGCTGGTCACCGGTCACGGCGAGATCGCACTGGGCGAACCGCCGCAGGCGTCCGCGTGGGAGCCGTGGCGCGATCGTGCGGTGGTGCTGGGCGTCCGCCCGGAGGACCTGCAGCCGCAACCGTCCGGCACGGCCGCCCTCACCGCGCAGCTCGAAGTGGTCGAGCCGGTCGGCAACGAGGTCTTCCTCAACCTGCGCTACGGCAGCCAGCCGCTGGTCTCCCGCGTGGCGCCGCGAGCCCTGCCCGAACCCGGCAGCGCGGTGCCGTTGGGCCTGGCGATCGAGCGGCTGCACCTGTTCGATGCGGACAGCGGCCGGCGCATCGTGGCGTGAGCCAGGCGCCGGCCGGGCAGGCAAGCCGCGGCGGCAATGCTAATCTAGCCGTCCTTCGCGAACGGTAGCTATCCATCCATGGCCCGCATCATCGCTGTCGCCAACCAGAAAGGCGGTGTCGGCAAGACCACCACGGCCGTCAACCTCGCCGCGGCGCTGGCTGCGGCGAAGCGCAAGGTATTGCTGATCGATCTCGATCCCCAGGGCAATGCCACCATGGCCTCGGGCGTCAACAAGCGCGACATCCAGGCCAGCGGATGCGAAGTGCTGCTGGAGGAAGTGACCCTGGCCGCCGCGATCGTGCCCACCGATGCGCATTACGACCTGCTGCCGGGCAATGGCGACCTCACCGCCGCCGAGCTGAAGCTGATGGATGCGCTGGCCCGCGAGCATCGGCTGAAGGAACTGCTGGCCACGGTGACGGACAATTACCACACCATCCTGATCGACTGCCCGCCCTCGCTGAACCTGCTGACCCTGAATGCGCTGACCGCCGCCGACGGCGTGCTGATCCCGGTGCAGTGCGAATATTTCGCGCTGGAAGGGCTCTCCAGCCTGCTCGACACGGTCAAGGCGGTGCGCCACCGGCTGAACCCGAAGCTGGAGATCGAAGGCTTGCTGCGCACCATGTACGACGTGCGCAACAACCTCGGCAACGAGGTGTCGGCCCAGCTCACCCAGCATTTCGGCGACAAGGTGCTGCGTTCGATCATCCCCCGCAACGTGCGCCTGGCCGAGGCGCCCAGCCACGGCCAGCCGATCCATCTGTACGATCGCAGCTCGCGCGGCGCGATCGCCTATATCGGCCTGGCCGGCGAAGTGATCCGACGTGAGCGCGGGCTGCCGCGCAGCGGGCCGGTCGATCCGGTGGACGACATCGAACCGCCGGCGGCAGTATCCGCGCACGGCGACAGCGGCCCGGTGCTCAAGGCGCCGGCCGCCAACCATCAGGAATAAGGCATGGCTGCTGCGAAAAAACGTGGATTGGGACGCGGGCTCGATGCCCTGCTCGGCGGCGATGGTGACGCCACGCCGTCGATGCTGGCGCAGGAAGGCGAGCTGCGCATGCTGCCGATCCAGCAGATCCAGCCCGGCAAGTATCAGCCGCGGCGGCACTGGAACGACGAGGCGCTGGACGAACTGGCCGCCTCGATCAAGGCGCAGGGCCTGATCCAGCCGGTGGTGGTGCGCGAGCTGGGCAAGCACAGTTACGAGCTGATCGCCGGCGAGCGCCGCTGGCGTGCGGCCCAGCGCGCCCAGATGAGCGAGATCCCCGCGCTGATCAAGCAGGTCTCCGAGGCCGCCGTGCCGGCGATGGCGCTGATCGAGAACATCCAGCGCCAGGACCTCACCCCGCTGGAAGAAGCCGACGCGCTGAAGCGGCTGATCGACGATTTCGAGCTCACCCACCAGCAGGCCGCCGATGCGGTCGGCCGCTCGCGGGCATCGGTGTCGAACATGCTGCGGCTGACCGAGATGCCCGAGGCGATCAAGCGCCTGCTCGACGAAGGCAAGCTGGAAATGGGCCACGCCCGTTGCCTGCTGACGCTGGAGGAATCCATCGCCGTGCCGCTGGCACGCCAGGCCTCGACCCTGGGCTGGTCGGTGCGCGAACTGGAGGAAGCCGCCCGCCGCGCGCAGACCGCGCCCAAGGGCAAGGCCAGGAACGCGCCCGCGACCGACCCGAACATCAGCGCGCTGGAACGCGAGCTGGGCGAGCGCTTCGCCACCCGCGTCGAGCTGGCCCAGGGCCGCGGCGGCCGCGGCAAGCTGGTGATCCACTACCACAGCAACGACGAGCTCGACGGCATCCTCGGCAAGATCCGCTGAAACATGCCCTGCTCCCTCCCCTGCAAAGCAGGGGAGGGTCGGGGAGGGGGCGCTCTTGATCCTGGTTTTCAAGTCAAAAGCCACCCCCTCCCAGCCTCCCCCTGCTTCGCAGAGGGAGGAGCAGTGCGTGCTTTGGCATTAAACTGCCCCGTTGCCGCGTCACGCGCCGTACCTGTTTCCGCTGAAAGGCCTTCCCCATGCCGCAACTCTCCGTCGTCGTCCCCGTCTTCAACGAGCGCGACAACATCCCGCCGCTGCTGGCCGAGATCGCCGCCGCCCTGCGCGGCCAGGTCGACTACGAGGTCATCTACATCGATGACGATTCCAGCGACGACAGTCGCGCGGTGCTGGCGGCGCAGAAGGCGAGCCATCCGGAACTGCGCGTGCTGCACCACGTCACCCGCAGCGGCCAGAGCACGGCGGTGTGGAACGGCGTGCGCGCGGCGCAGTCGCCGTGGATCGCTACGCTGGACGGCGACGGCCAGAACGATCCGGCCGACATCCCGAAGCTGCTTGCCGCCCGCGACGCGGCATCGGCCGAAACGCGGCTGTTCGCGGGCTGGCGCACCACCCGCCGCGACAGTTTCAACAAGCGGATCTCCTCGAAGATCGCCAACGCGGTGCGCTCGCGCATGCTGCGCGACGCCACCCCGGACACCGGCTGCGGCCTGAAGCTGTTCGAGCGCGAAGTGTTCCTGCGCTTGCCCTACTTCGACCACATGCACCGCTACCTGCCGGCGCTGGTCAAGCGTGCCGGTTTCGCCGCCCAGAGCGTGCCGGTCGGCCATCGTCCGCGCACCGCCGGCGTGTCCAAGTACGGCATGCTGGACCGGTTGTGGGTGGGCCTGGCCGACCTGCGCGGCGTGGCCTGGCTGATGCGTCGCGGCAAGGTGACCAGGGTCGAGGAACTCTGATCCAGGTCACGTCGCCGGGTCCGGATGCTCGTATGCTGGGTGGTGTCCTCGGCTGAGCCGGAGCATCGGGAGACCGCCCATGAGCATTGCCGTCAAACGCGTCTACGAACCGGCCGCGACGACCGATGGCTACCGCGTGCTGATCGATCGCCTGTGGCCGCGCGGCCTGAAGAAGGACGCGGTGCCGCTGGACCTGTGGGCGAAGGAACTGGCGCCGTCGACCGCGCTGCGCCAGTGGTTCGGGCACGATCCCGCGTTGTGGGACGGCTTCCGCCATCGCTACGCCAGTGAACTGGACAAGCTCGCCGAACACTGGCAACCGCTGGCGCAACGTGCCAGCCGGCACAAGCTCACCCTGCTGTACGGCGCACGCGACGAGGAACACAACAACGCGGTGGCGCTGAAGGCCTATCTGGAAAACTGGCTGCACTCGCACGGGCCGCGCTGAGCCGCGCCCGTCACGCCTCGCGTTGCGGCGTGCCCGCCCGCGGCCAGCTGGCCAGCGCGGCGCGGGCCTGCAGCCGGCCCATCTCGATCAGCTCGCGCGCCCGGTAGAACTCATAGGCGCTGGCGATGTTGCGCGGCAACTCGATCAGCAGGTCCGGCTCGTAGGCGGCCAGGCGCAGCCGCGCCAGGTTGGCCTGCATCAGGTCCATCGATTGGGTCAGCAGGTCGAGCGTGCCCGGCACCGGCGGGTGGCTCTCGCCATGCGGAATCATCCGGCTGATGAAGTCGCCGATGCGCTGGCGGTAGCCTGATGACGCGTTCGCGTCGCGGATCGGCGGTTCCGGTGGCGTGCTGGTCACGGCCGCGCCGTCGACACTGACGGCGATCGTGTAGTCGGCGTTCTCGCGGATCAGCGGAGTCACCGGCACCGGATTGAGCAGGGCGCCGTCGACCAGCCGGTGACCGTCGATCAGGTGCGGGCGGAACACGGTGGGAATGGCGATCGAGGCGCGGATCGCGTCGAACAGGCAGCCCCGGCTGAGCCACACCTCGCGGCCCCGTTCGATGTCGGTGGCCACCGCGGTGAACGCCAGCGGCAGCTCCTCGATCTGCACGTCGCCGATCAGTCCGCGCATCGTCTCGATGATCTTCTCGCCCTTGATCAGTCCGCCGCCGGTGAAGGTCCAGTCGACCAGCCTGAGCACGTCGAGCTTGGCCAGCGCGCAGACCCAGTCGCGATAGACCTCCAGCTTGCCGCTGGCATGGATGCCGCCGATCAGGGCGCCCATCGAGGTGCCGGCGATCGCCACGATCCGGTAGCCCTGCGCCTCGATTTCCTCGATCACGCCGATATGCGCCAGCCCCTTGGCGCCACCGGCTCCCAGCGCCAGCGCCACCGTCGGCCCGAGTGGCGCGGCGGGCCGGTCAGGCGTGGTGGAAGAAGGCGCGGGTTGATGTGCTTTCATGGCAGGCATTCAATCACGAAATGCAGGCGTTGCCGTTGGCAGGCTGCATCGACCGCGAGCGAGGGTGGTGGTGGCTGGTTAGTATGATCAGGGCTGCGGCACCTGGCTGGCGGCAACGAACATGGAATCGTGCATGGCTCTTTCATCACCCGCTTCTGCCCGAAAGCCCAGCCGCGTGCGCGGGCCGGAGCTTGCTGCGTGAACTGGCAGGCCTGGGCGACCGTGGCGGTGATCGCGCTGGCGATGACGCTGTTCGCCAGCGAGAAGCTGCGCATCGACCTGGTCGCCCTGCTGGTGCTGGCGACCCTGGTGATCCTCGGCATCGTCACGCCGGTGGAAGCGCTCAGCGGCTTCAGCAACGAGGCCACGGTGACGGTGGCGGCGATGTTCGCGCTGAGCCTGGGCATCGAGCGTTCCGGCGCGCTGGAACCGCTGAGCCACTGGCTGATGCGGATCAGGCGCCCCTGGCTGCTGACCCTGGCGCTGATGCTGGCGATCGCGCCGCTGGGCGCCTTCGTCAAGAACATCGCCCTGGTCGCCACCTTCCTGCCGCTGGCGCTGCGCGTGTGCCAGCGCACGCATACGCCGCCGGGCCGCGTACTGATGCCGATGGCCTACGCCGCGCAGATGGGTGGCGTGTGCACCCTGATCGGCACCTCGTCCAACCTGCTCGCCGACACGCTGGCGCAGAAGCACGGCATGGCGGCGTTCGGCGTGTTCGAGTTCACCCGCATGGGCGTGATCCTCGCCGTGGTCGGCATCCTCTATCTGATGCTGGTCGGGCGCTGGCTGCTGCCGCGCCACATCGATGCGGAGATGCCGGAGCAGGAAGACATCGGCAAGTACGTCACCGAGCTGGAGGTAACCGAGCAATCGTCGCTGGTCGGCGGCAGCATCGCCGATGCGAAGCTGGGCGAGCGTTATGGCGTCTATCCGCTGGAGTTGTTGCGGGGCGAGAAGCGCATGTGGTCGCCGCGCAGCCAGGAGATCGCCGTGGGCGACGTGCTGCTGGTCCGCGGTGACTGGGAAAAGATCGAGGAATTCCAGCGCCGTACCGGCCTGCGCAACGCACCGGACCGGCGTTATGCCAAGGGCGACGACCGCTCGCGGGTGATGGTGGAGCTGATGGTGGCGCCGGCCAGCCCGATGGAAAGCCGGCGGCTCGACGAGACTGGCCTGAACTGGCGCTATGACGCGGTCGCCCTGGCCATCCATCGGCGCGGCCAGCTGTTGCGCGACAAGCTCAGCGACGTCAGTCTCGCGGTAGGTGACGTGCTGCTGGTGCTGGTGGACGACGACGCACTGTCAAACCTGCGCAACGACGAGGCCTTCATCGTGCTGAGCGAGCGCGAGGAAACGCATCGCACGCCGCGCAAGGCGTTCTACGCGGCCGCCATCATGGCCGGCGTGGTGGTGGCCTCGGGCCTGCACTGGCTGCCGATTCCGATCGCGGCGATCTGCGGCGCCATCGCCATGGCGCTGA
Organism: Rhodanobacter sp. Root561; assembly: GCF_001427365.1. Taxonomy (NCBI): domain Bacteria; kingdom Pseudomonadati; phylum Pseudomonadota; class Gammaproteobacteria; order Lysobacterales; family Rhodanobacteraceae; genus Rhodanobacter; species Rhodanobacter sp. Root561. The sequence continues at coordinate 17,404 of NZ_LMGH01000001.1, read as the reverse complement.
CCGGCTGCTTCGGCCGCAAGGATGTCTACGAAGGCATCGACTGGAAGATCATCATCCTGCTCGGCGCGATCCTGCCCCTGGGCATCGCGATCGAGCGCAGCGGCCTGTCGCAGGAACTGGTGCAGATGGGCCTGGGCGTGGTCGGCGAACACGGCCCGCTGGCCGCCCTGCTGATGGTCTATCTGCTCACCGCCCTGCTTACCGAGCTGATGGGACACAACCCCTCGGTGGTGCTGATGGTGGGCATCGCGGTGTCGGTCGCCCACGCGATGAAGGTGGACCCCCGGCCATTCGTGGTGGCGGTGGCGTTCGCCGCGGCGACGTCATTCGCCACCCCGGTCGGCTATCCCACCAACACCATGGTCTATTACGCCGGCGGCTATCGCTTCACCGACTTCATGAAGGTGGGTATCCCGCTGATCCTGATCTTCTGCGTGCTGTCGATGTGGCTGATTCCGAAGTTCTGGCCGTTTTAATAGAGCTAAAGCGCCTCTTGCGTTTGCCCCCTCTCCCCGCAGGGGGGGAGGCCGCTTCAATAAAGCAAAGCGCATTTCGCGTTTGCTCCCTCTCCCTCCGGGAGAGGGTTGGGGAGAGGGTGCCCCAATACGCCGCGATGCGCTTCTTTGCGTTTGCTCCCCCGCCTGGAACCAGCATCGAAGCCGACTTCGAACAAGTTTCGTCGTACACCCGCCCTCACCTCAATCCTCTCCCGGGGGGAGAGGAGGCGAACGTGCCGTGCGGGAGTCGCCACATCGTGCATTCGGGACGGGCGAGCGTCGCTGAGGGGTGGTGGCTATATTTTTTTATTGAGCGTATCCGCCCAATGCCAGCTGCAGCAGGATCTTCATCTCCTCGCGCAGTGACATGGGCGTCACGATCTCCGCATCCGGGCCGTACTTGAGCACGTCCATCAGCAGCTCTTTCGAGTTGGAGTAGGGCAGCTTCAGTTCGTAGCGGCCGTCGGGCAGCCATTCGCCCTTCTGCTGCGAGTGCCAGTGTTCGTCGGCGACCCAGCGTGCCGCGTGCGACGAGAAGCGGATGGTGGCCCAGGCCTTGGGCTTGCCCGCGAAGATGCCGTAGCTGGAGGCGAGCAGTTCGTTGAGGTCGCTGTCGGGGACGTCGATGGCGGCGCTGTCCAGCGCGTGCGCCTCGGCCATGCGGTCGACGGCGAAGCTGCGCAGCGCTTCGCGGTCGTGATCCCACACGTCCAGGTACCAGTTGTCGCGGTAATGGGTCAGCCGCTGCGGCGACACCGTGCGGCGGCTGTCGGCATTGGTGGTGCGCGCGCGATAGCGGAAGCGCAGCTGCTGGCGCTGCAGCACCGCGCCGGCCACCGTGCGGAACACCTGCTGGTCGAGCTTGCGCTCGCCCCAGGGAATCACCCTGATCCGCTCGATCGGCAACGCCTTGCCGTTGTCGTGGTTGGAAAGCAGGCCCTCGATGCGCGATTTGAACGGCGCCAGTGCGCCGGCCAGCACGCCGGGGCCGGAGCGGCCGATCAGCTCGTTCAGCGCCAGCAGGGCGGCCAGCTCGTCGGAGGTCAGCCACAGGCCGGGCAGTTCGAACTTCTCACCTTCGCCCAGCTCGTAGCGGAAAGCGGCGGCCTGGTCGTTGCCGCCGCTTTCGATCGGCGCGCGCAATGCATCGCGCAAGAAGGCCACGTCGCGGTACAGCGTGGCACGCGAACATTCCAGTTCGTCGAGCAGGCGCGGCAGCGGTATCGGGTAGTGCGCCGACTTCAGCAGTCGGTGCAGGGTCAGTATGCGTTCGTAGCGATCCATGGGGCGTCGGCGTTTCGTCGATGGCAGGCCTTGTGTAGCATGGAGGCGGCCTGCGTTGCTCACAAGTCGCCGCCGGCACGGTCGAAACCAGCATCGGATGCCTCATGTCGCCCAGCCGCGAATTGCCGACAGACGTCACCAGCACGCACGACCGCTCCCATGCCGGGACGACGCGATCCAGTTACGCCGAGATCCTGCTGCGCGTGCTGGCGGTCAGCGGCTACGGCTTGTGGATCTGGCTGGGCATGGGCCTGACCCTGGGCATGAACCAGATCGGCAACGGTGCGATGCAGATGCCGCTGGTGCTGGGCACGGCGCTGGTGTGCGCGGGCCTGGCCCTGGGCGGCTTGCGTCTTTCGGCGAACACCGCGTGGTACGGCGGGCCGCCGGCGGAACGCCGCTGGCCCAAACGGGCGGCGTGGATGGCGCTGGCCTGTTTCCTGCCCGTGCTGTTGCTGCTGGTGCTGGGTGATGGACACGGACACGTGTTGTCGATGCGCATGGCCGGGGTCGCCCTGCTGCTGTGCAGCCTGGTCAGCCTGGTGCACAGCGCGTACCGCTTCCGCAGCCAGCTTTCACCCGACCTGCAGCGGATGTCCTCCTCCCTGCCGGTCAGCCGGCTGGTCACCGCCTGGTATGGCGGCGGTCTGTGGCTGTGGCTGTGCGTGATGATGCAGGGCGGGCCAGGCCCCGACGGCGCCTATCCGTGGATCCTGCTGTTGCTGGCGCTGGCCCTGCTGCTGGGCCTGCTCGAAGGCATGCGCTGGCAGTCGTTGGCGCCGGCCCAGGGCAGCGACCATGACCTGTACGTCCAGCACCTGTCGTTGCCCCGCGTCGCCGCCGCGCTGCTGATCTACGTGCTGCCCTGCGCGGCCCTGCTGTTCACTGACCGATTCGGCGGCGGGCTGCTGGCGTCCGCGCTGGCCGTTCCCAGTTGCCTGCTCGGCAAGATGATCGAGCAGCATGTCTATGAAACGGCCCTGGCGCGGGGGTTTCCCGCTGGCGGAATGAATCCGTTCCCGTGATTTTCCGGAACGTTCATTGGCAGTTCAAACCGCCACGTTAAGGTAGCGGCCTTACCATCTTTTAACAAATGGATCGCCCCGATGAAAAAGACCCTGATCGCCGGCCTGCTGCTGGCCGCCTTCTCGAGCTTCGCCGTCCAGGCCCAGGATACCGACACCCAGGCCGCCAACGGCGGCTGGAGTGGCTCGGGCGAATTCGGTTTCGCCTCGTCCACCGGCAATTCGCGCTCGGAGAACATCAACGCCAAGCTCGGCCTGAGTCAGGAAAACGAGCAGTGGAAGAACAACTTCTTCGTCGACGCGCTGCGCTCGAAGAGCCAGCAGACCCTGGTCGACACCGACGGCAACACGATCAAGCAGTTCAACACCACCGCGAACCGCTATGACGGCGGTGCCTCGGTCGGCCTCAAGCTCGACCCGCGCAGCTACATCGTGGGCGCCGCTCGCTACGAGCACGACGACTTCGGCGCCAACCTGTGGCAGGGCATCGTCTCGCTGGGTTACGGCTACATCGCGCTGAAGGACGGCCGCAACGAGCTGTCGTTCGAAATCGGCCCCGGTTACAAGCGCTACCGCCCGGCCGATGTGGATGTGGTGGTCGACGGTGCGGTGGTGCACCAGCAGCAGCCGACCGAGAGCGAAATGGTCGGCCGCGGCCTGATCAACTACAAGTTCAAGCTCACCGAGAACACCGCGTTCGAGGATACCTTCCTGATGGAAGCGGGCTCCAAGAACACCTACCTGCAGAACGACGCGGGCCTCGCCGTCAGCATGACCAAGAAGCTGGCGCTGAAGGTGGGTTTCCAGCTCCGCCACAACAGCGACGTGCTGCCCGGCACCAAGAAGACCGACACGCTGACCACGACGAACCTGGTTTACAGTTTCTGAGGGAAGAGCGGGAGCAGGGATCGGGGAACGGGGAACGGGAAACGGGAAGAGCGCGAAGCTCAGAGTCCTTGTTCCCCTTTCCCGCTTCTACCCCAGCATCTCGCCCGCGCCCTGCGCCAGCAGGGCTTCGGCTACCTGCCGACCCAGGGACTCCGCTTGTTCCCCGGGGCTGCTTGCTTCGGCATGCAGCAGGCGGCCGCTGCTCGCGTCACCGACCAGTCCGCGCAGGTGCAGGCCGTGTTCGCCGAGCATGCACCACGCACCCACCGGCACCGTGCAACTGCCGCCCAGCGCATGGTTCATCGCGCGCTCGGCGGTGACGGTGAGGCGGGTGTCGGCGTCGTCCAGCGCGGCCAGCAAGGCGAGCACGGCCGGCTGGTCGCCGCGTGCCTCGATCGCGATCGCCGCCTGGCCCGGTGCCGGCAGCCAGTCCGGTGCGGCCAGTCGCGAACGGATGCGCGTGGCCAGGCCCAGTCGTTCCAGCCCGGCGCAGGCCAGCACGATCGCGTCGTAGTCGCCGGCGTCGAGCTTGCCCAGCCGCGTGCCCACGTTGCCGCGCAGATCCAGCAGCTGAAGATCCGGCCGCAACGCCCGCAATTGCGCCTGCCGGCGCAGCGAGGAAGTGCCCACCCGGGCGCCTTGGGGCAGTGACGCCAGCTCGGCGTGGTCGTTGCTGACGAAGGCATCCGCCGCGTCCGCGCGGGGCAGGATCGCCGGCAGCACGAAGCCGGGTTCCAGTTCCGCCGGCACGTCCTTCAGGGAATGCACGGCCAGATCCGCGCGGCCTTCCAGCATCGCCACTTCCAGTTCCTTCAGGAACAGCCCCTTGCCGCCGATCGTGGCCAGCGGCTTGTCCAGGATCTCGTCGCCGCGCGTGCTCATCGGCACCAGCTCCACCGTCAGCCCCGGGTGCGTCGTGCGCAGCAACGCGGCGACGTGCTCGGCCTGCCACAGCGCGAGCGCGCTCTTGCGGGTGGCGATACGCAGGGTGGAAGGATTCATCAGGGCTCCGCGAGGTTCAACGAGCGCTCATTGTCGCGTAGTTTCCGCGCCGCGGCGCAACGGCGAATTGGCGCAGGAGGCTGCAAAACCGCGATGGACCGGGCTAGGATGGGGGAAACCTCGGGAGCAGATCATGCAAAGCGGCAATCCGGCGCTCAACAAGAACACCTTCCTCGACGCCGCCAGCGGGGCCGTGGTCACCCGCAGCGACGACGCGATGACGATCAATGGCACGGTCAACAAGACCGGACTGCTGCTGTTGCTGGTACTGGTGGGTGCGTTCGTCAGCTGGAGCCGCTTCAGCGGCCCGGACAGCCTGCCCACGATCATGCCGCTGGTGCTTGGCGGCTGCATCGGCGGCCTGGTGCTCGGCCTGGTCACCGTGTTCAAGAAGACCTGGGCGCCTTACACCGCGCCGCTGTACGCGGTGGCCGAGGGCCTGTTCATCGGCGCGCTGTCGGCGATCTTCGAGATGCGTTATCCGGGCATCGTGATCCAGGCGGTGGGGCTGACCTTCGGCACCATGGCGGCGATGCTGCTGGCCTACCGCAGCGGCCTGATTCGCGCCACCGAGAAGTTCAAGCTCGGCGTGGTCGCCGCCACCGGCGGCATCTTGCTGCTGTACCTGGCCAATTTCGCGATGGGCTTCTTCGGCCATTCGATGGGCTTCATCAATGGCAGCAGCATGCTGGGCATCGGCTTCAGCGCCGTGGTGGTGGTGATCGCCGCGATGAACCTGATCCTCGACTTCGACCTGATCGAAACCGGTGCCCAGTCCGGCGCACCGAAGTATATGGAGTGGTACGGCGCGTTTGCGCTTGTGGTCACCCTGGTCTGGCTGTACCTGGAACTGCTGCGCCTGCTGTCGAAATTGCAGTCGCGCAACTGAGCATCTGAAACAACGAGGCCGACGGATCGCTGCGATCCGCCGGCCTCGTCGTGTCCGCGGGTCTATTTGCCCAGCAGCGCCTTTGCCCGCTTCACCACGTTGTCGACGGTGAAGCCGAATTCCTGCAGCAGCTTTTCCGCCGGCGCGGAGGCGCCGAAGTGGTCGATGCCGAGCACGTCGCCGCGCTCGCCCACGTAGCGCAGCCAGCCTTGCGTGGCGCCCATTTCCACGGCCAGCCTGGCGCCCACGTCCGGTGGCAGCACCACGTCGCGGTAGCTTTGCGGCTGCGCGTCGAACAGCTCCCAGCTGGGCATCGAAACGCAGCGCACGGACACGCCGCCCGCCTGCAACTTGTCCGCGGCAGCAAGGATCAGGCTGACTTCCGAGCCGCTGGCGATGAGGATCAACGCCGGCTTGCCGTCGGCGGCGTCGCGCAGGTTATAGGCGCCGTGACGCAAACCCTCGGCGCCGGCATGTTGCGTGCGGTCAAGCGTCGGCACTTTCTGCCGGGTCAGCGCCAGCGCCACCGGATGCTTCTTCGAGCTCACCGCGACGCGCCAGGCCTCGGCCGTCTCGTTGGCGTCGGCGGGACGGATCACGGTGAGGTTGGGGATCGCGCGCAGACTGGCCAGCTGTTCGATCGGCTGGTGGGTGGGGCCGTCCTCGCCCAGCGCCACGCTGTCGTGGGTGAACACATGCACCACGTGCAGCCCCATCAGCGCGGCCAGCCGGATCGCCGGGCGCATGTAGTCGGAGAAGATCAGGAAGGTGGCGTCGAACGGGATGAAACCGCCATGCGCGGCCAGGCCGTTGCTGATCGCGGCCATCGCGTGTTCGCGCACGCCGTAGTGGAAGTTGCGGCCGGCGCGGCTCCAGCCGCCGCCGTCGGAGCCTTCGGTGTCCTCGCCCGGGACGACGGCCGGGTTGAAGTCGCCCAGGCCCTTCAGCGCGGTGAAGGTGGACGGATCGAGGTCGGCCGAACCGCCGCACAGCGCCGGCAGTTTCTTCGCGAACGCGTTCATCACCTGGCCGCCGGCCACGCGGGTGGCCAGGCCCTTCGGGTCGGCGGGGAACTGCGGGATGTCCGCGTCCCAGCCCTGCGGCAGCTCGCCACCGAGGCGGGCGCGCAACTCGCTGGCCAGCTCGGGGAAGGCCGCCGCGTAGGCGCTCATCCGCTCGTCCCAGTCCGACTGGGCTTTCGCGCCACGCTCGAGCGCCTCGCGCATGTGCGCCAGCGCGGGCTCGGGCACCAGGAAGTCCGGTTCCACCGGCCAGCCCAGGTTCTGCTTGGTCTTCTTCACGTCCTCCACGCCCAGTGGCGAGCCGTGCGCCTTGTAGCTGTCCTGCTCGGGCGAGCCGTAGCCGATGTGCGTGCGCACCAGGATCAGCGATGGCCGGCTGGTGTCCTCGCGGGCGGCGCGCAGGGCGGCATGAATCGCGTCCACGTCGTTGCCGTCATCGACATGGATGGTCTGCCAGCCATACGCGTCGAAGCGTGCGCCCCGATCTTCCGAGAACGTCATGTCGGTGCCGGCCGAGAGCGTCACGTAGTTGTCGTCGTACAGGCAGATCAGCTTGCCCAGCTTGAGATGGCCGGCCAGCGACGCGGCCTCGCTGGCCACGCCTTCCATCAGGTCGCCGTCGCTGACGATGGCGTAGGTGTGGTGGTCGATGATGCGATGGCCTTCGCGGTTGTAGGTCGCCGCCAGCTGCGCCTCGCCCAGCGCCATGCCCACCGCATTGGCCAGGCCCTGGCCGAGCGGGCCGGTGGTGACTTCGACGCCGGGCGTATGGCCGTACTCGGGATGGCCGGGCGTCTTGCTGCCCCACTGGCGGAACTGCTTGATGTCATCCAGCGACACGTCGTAGCCGCTGGCGAACAGCAGGCTGTACAGCAGCGCCGAGCCGTGGCCGGCGGACAGCACGAAGCGATCACGGTCGGCCCAGTGCGGATCGGCCGGATGGAACTTCATGTGTCGTGTCCACAACACATAAGCCATCGGCGCCGCGCCCAGCGGCAGCCCGGGGTGGCCGCTGTCGGCCTTCTGCACCATGTCCACCGACAGGAAGCGAAGCATGTTGATGCATTGCTGGTCGAGGTCGTGGGACATGATGTTCTCCAGTGTGGGGGAATGGTGCGAGGCAACCACCGTCATCCCCGCGAAAGCGGGGATCCGGTGCCTCTCCCTGTCGGCGGCCTTGAGGTCACTGGATTCCCGCTTTCGCGGGAATGACGTCGCCCAGAAGACCCAAGCCCACGATCAGGCGAGCGCGGCGTCGACGATCTTCTGTGCCTCGTCGAGCAGGCTCTTGAGGTGTTCTTCGCTCTTGAAGCTTTCCGCGTAAATCTTGTAAATCGCTTCGGTGCCGGACGGCCGGGCGGCGAACCAGCCGTTGGCGGCGACCGCCTTGATGCCGCCGATCGCAGCATCGTTGCCCGGCGCCTTGTCCAGTACCTGCTCGATCTTCTCGCCGGCGAGCTGGTCGCTCTTCAGCTGGTCGGGCGACAGCTTCGACAGCTTCGCCTTCTGCGCGGGCGTGGCCGCCGCCTCGAGACGGTTGGCGTACGGCCGGCCCAGCTCGCCGGTGAGCCGGTCGAACAGCTCGCCCGGGTCGCGGCCTTCGCGTGCGGTGATCTCGGCGGACAGCAGCGCCGGCACCAGGCCGTCCTTGTCGGTGGTCCAAACCGAACCGTCGTGGCGCAGCAGCGAGGCGCCCGCGCTTTCCTCGCAGCCGAAGCCCAGCGCGCCGTCGAACAGTCCTGCGGAGAACCACTTGAAGCCCACCGGCACTTCATACAGCTGGCGACCCAGCCGCTTCACCACGCGATCGATCAGCGCGGTGGTGACCACGGTCTTGCCCACGGCGGCATTGCTGCTCCACTGCGGGCGGTGGCGGTACAGGTAGTCGATCAGCACCGACAGGTAATGGTTCGGCTCCATCAGGCCGCTGGAGCGGGTGACCACGCCATGGCGGTCATGGTCGGTGTCGCAGGCGAAGGCCACGTCGTACTGGTTCTTCAATCCGATCAGCCGCTGCATCGCGTATTTCGACGACGGGTCCATGCGGATCTTGCCGTCCCAGTCCACGCTCATGAAGGCGAACTGCGGATCGACCACCCCGCTGACCACGGTAAGGTCGAGTTTGTAGCGCTCGGCGATCGGCGCCCAGTAGTGCACGCCGGCGCCACCCAGCGGGTCGACGCCCATGTGCACGCCGGCGCTGCGGATGATGTCGAAGTCGATGATGCTGGCGAGGTCGGCGACGTAGCTGTTGAGGTAGTCGTGATCGTGCGTGGTCGCTGCCTTGCGCGCCTGCGCGAACGGCATGCGCTTCACGTCGTTCAGGCCGGCTTCAATCAGCGCGTTGGCGCGGTTCTCCACCCACTTGGTGATGTCGGTATCGGCCGGGCCGCCATTGGTGGGGTTGTACTTGAAGCCGCCGTTGTCGGGCGGGTTGTGCGAAGGCGTGATCACGATGCCGTCGGCCAGCCCCGTGGTGCGACCACGGTTGTAGACCAGGATCGCGTGCGAGATTGCCGGCGTGGGGGTGAACTCGCCGCCGCTGGAGACCATTACGTCCACGCCGTTCGCCGCCAGCACTTCCAGCGCACTCTCGAACGCCGGCTGCGACAGCGCATGGGTGTCCGCGCCGATGAACAGCGGCCCGTCGATGCCTTTGGACTTGCGGTACTCGCAGATCGCCTGGCTGATCGCCAGGATGTGCCACTCGTTGAAACTGCCGTCGAGCGAGCTGCCCCGATGACCCGAGGTGCCGAACGCCACGCGCTGCGCGGGCACCGAGGGATCGGGCTTGAGGTCGGCATATGCGGCGAGCAGTTTCACCACGTCGACCAGGATCGACTGCGGTGCCGGCTTGCCGGCGAGGGGGCTGATCTTCTGGCTCATGGGTTCTCTGGAGTGATGCGACGGGTGGGCGTATTTCGCAGGAGCGCACGCTGTCCGAAGGGAGTCCCGTGGACAGCGTGCGCTCCCGTACCGTCAGGGATGACTGTCGCGCAGCTGGCGGTAGCGACGAATCAGGGTATTGGTGGAGCTGTCGTGGTGCAGTGAGGGCTCGTCCTTCGCGATCAGTTCGGCGATGGTGGTTTTTGCCAGCTGCTTGCCCAGCTCCACGCCCCACTGGTCGAACGAATCGATGTCCCAGATCACGCCCTGCACGAACACGCTGTGCTCGTACAGGGCGATCAGCGTGCCCAGGCTGTGCGGCGTCAGCTTCGCGGCGAGGATCGTGCTGCTGGGGCGATTGCCCTCGAACGTGCGATGCGCCACCAGGGCCTCGGCGGTGCCTTCGGCGCGCACTTCGTCGGCGGTCTTGCCGAACGCCAGCGCCTCGCCCTGGGCGATCAGGTTGGCCATCAGCAGGTCGTGCTGGTCGCCGCCGCCCTGGGCGGGGATCGGGTTCAGGGTCTGGCCGAAACCGATGAAGTCGCACGGCACGACGTGGGTGCCCTGGTGGATCAGCTGGTAGAACGAATGCTGGCCGTTGGTGCCCGGCTCGCCCCAGTAGATCGGCCCGGTAGCGTAGTCGACGGCCGCGCCGTCCAGCGTCACGTGCTTGCCGTTGCTCTCCATCGTCAGTTGCTGCAGGTAGGCGGGAAAGCGCTTCAGGTATTGCTCGTACGGCAGCACCGCCACCGTGGCGGCGCCCAGGAAGTTGGCGTTCCAGACGCCCAGCAGGCCCATGATCGCCGGCAGGTTGTGCTGCAGCGGGGTGTGCCGGAAATGCTCGTCCATCGCGTGGAAGCCGGCCAGCATCTCGCGGAAACCGTGCGCGCCGATCGCCAGCATGGTGGACAGGCCGATCGCCGAATCCATCGAATAGCGCCCGCCGACCCAGTCCCAGAAGCCGAACATGTTGGCGGTGTCGATGCCGAACTTCGCCACGCCTTCGGCGTTGGTGGAGACCGCCACGAAGTGCTTTGCCACCGCGCTTTCCTCGCCCAGCGCCGCCACGCTCCACGCGCGCGCCGCGTGCGCGTTGGTCAGGGTTTCCAGCGTGGTGAAGGTCTTCGAGCAGACGATGAACAGCGTCTCGGCCGGGTCCAGGTCGCGCACCGCTTCGGCGAAGTCGGTGCCGTCGACGTTGGAGACGAAGCGGAACGTCATGTCGCGTCGGCTGTAATCGCGCAGCGCTTCGTAGGCCATCACCGGGCCCAGGTCCGAGCCGCCGATGCCGATGCTGATCACGTTGCGGATCGGCTTGCCGCTGTGGCCCTTCCACGCGCCGCTGCGCACCTGTTCCGAGAACGCGGCCATGCGGTCGAGCACCGCGTGCACGTCCGCCACCACGTCGTGGCCGTCGACCAGGATCTGCTCGCCGCGTGGCGCGCGCAGCGCCGCGTGCAGCACGGCGCGATCCTCGGTGGTATTGATCTTGCGGCCGCTGAACATCGCCTCGACGCGCTGCGGCAGCTGGCGGGCGCCGGCCAGTTCGCACAGCAGGCGCAGCGTGTCGGCGTCCACGCGCTGCTTGGAGTAGTCGAGGTACAAGCCCACCGCCTCGACGGTCAGCGCCTCGCCGCGTTTCGGATCGGCGACGAACAGCTCGCGCAGGTGCTTGCCGCCGATGTCCTGGAAATGCCGCTGCAAGGCCTGCCACTGCGGCAGGCCGGTCAAGGTCGCCTGGCTCATTTCAGTACGGCCCCGTTGGACTTCTCTGCCAGTTGGCGGGCCTTCCCGGCGATGCCGTCGAGCAGGTGGTGCCACGACTTGACGAAGGCTTCGGCGCCTTCGCGCTGCAGCGTGAGTGCCAGCTGCTCGATGTCCACGCCGGCCGCACTGATGCGCGCGAGCACCGCGTCGGCATCACCGCCGTCCACGTCCATCACCCCGTGCAGCTGGCCGTGGTCGGCGAAGGCGTGCAGGGTCTTCTCCGGCATCGTGTTGATGGTCTCCGGCGCGGCGAAGGCGCTGATGTACAGCGTGTCGGATGCGTTGGGATCCTTGGTGCCGGTGCTGGCCCACAGCAGCCGTTGCGGCATCGCGCCGGCGTCGGCCAGCTTCTGCCAGCGCGGCGAGGCCAGCATCTGCCGGTAGGCGCGATAGGTCTGCTGGCCCACCGCGATGCCCAGCTTGTTGTGCAGCTCGTCGGGCAGCTGCTTGTTGCTGGCCACGTCCCAGCGACTGATGAACAGCGAGGCCACCGAGCCCACCCTGGGGTCCAGTCCGGCCTGCAGGCGGCGCTCGATGCCGCGCATGTAGGCCTCGCTCACGGCCTCGTACTGGGCGCAGGAGAACAGCAAGGTCACGTTGATCGGAATGCCCAGGAAGATCGCTTCCTCGATCGCCGGCACGCCTTCGGGCGTGCCGGGAATCTTCACGAACAGGTTGTCGCGCCGCCCCTTGTGGTGGATGTGGCGGGCTGCGGCGATCGAGCCGGCGGTGTCGGCGGCCAGCAGCGGCGAGACTTCCATCGAGACCCAGCCATCCACCTGGCCGGTCGACTCGAACACCGGCTGGAACAGGTCGGCCGCGCGGCGCAGGTCTTCCAGCGCCAGCTCGGTGAACAGCGCCTCGCCCTGCATGCCCACCAGCGACTTGGCATGGATGCCCGCGTCGTAGGCGTCGCCGCCGCTGATCGCCGCGTCGAAGATGCTGGGGTTGGAGGTCAGTCCGGTGATCGAATCCTCTTCGATGTAGCGCGCCAGCGTGCCGTCATCGAGCAGGGTGCGGGTGATGTTGTCCAGCCACAGGCTCTGGCCGAGGTCGTGCAATTGGCGGGTCGCTTTCATGCTTGCTCCATGTCGCTTCACAACGGGTTTCAGGGGGAGGTTCCATCAGCTGCCAGGGCGATGACCGGAGCCGCCGGCAGAAAGTCATCAAGCTTACGCCCGCGCAGATCGCCGATGCGAGCGATCGTGATGTCCGGCGCGGGGTCGACCGTTTCGCTGGCGGCCGCGTCGGCGTAATGCCCCTGGCGCACGAACACGGTGGTCAGCCGATGGCCCATCCGCTGCTTCATGGCGGCCAGGACCTGCGGCTTGTCGTCCACCATCACGTAGTGCGCGGCGGGGTAGCGCTGCTGCATCGCCACCAGCATCTGCTGCTTGTGCACGTACACCAGCACCTCGCCGCGCAGCGCCTGCCACAGCCCGGCGCGCTGGATCTTGCGCGGCTGGAACACCACGTCGCCGTCGGACAGGATCACCGTGGTGCCCAGCGTGCGCAGGTGCGCCACGGTGTCCAGCGCATGCGGATAGAGCCGGGTGGCGAACGGGTATTCAAGCAGGTAGTTCGACATCTGCAGCAGCGAGGGTTCGTTGTCCAGTCCGCTGCGGAAACGCTGCAGCGCGCCCAGGTAGTCGGCCACGCCGCCGAGCTGGCGCAGCTCCTCGTAGATCGCCCAGTAGCGTTCGCGCTCGGCCTCACCGAAGGCCGCGTCCAGGGTGTCGCTGAGGTCGCGGCCGAAGCGGTCGTTGTCGAGCAGGGTGTTGTCCACGTCCAGCAGGAACACCACGGCGGCGGATTCGGAGGTGCGGTCGGTCAACATGGCGTGCTCTGCTCCGGTCGGGTGTCGTGCCAGCCCTCATCATCGCTGACGATGGCGGCTGCCGCATCCGGGCCCCAGCTGCCCGGTTCATAGAACGCCACCGGCCCCTCATGGGCCAGCACCTGGTCGACCACCGCCCACGCCGCCTCGACGCATTCGTCGCTGGTGAACAGCCCGTTGTCGCCGCGGATCGCATCGCCCAGCAGGCGTTCGTACGGCGACTTCTCCGGTCCGGAATCGTGCCGCGCCACCAGCTCGACCGCCTCGCCCCGCATCTCCTCGCCCGGCTTCTTCACCCGCATGCCTTCGGCGATCACCACCTCCGGGCTGAGCCGGAAGCGGAAGTAGTTCGACTGCGGCGCGCCGATCGGGTCGAACACCGACAGCGGCGGCGTCTTCATGTCCACCAGCACCTGGGTGGTGGTCAGCGGCAACCGCTTGCCGGCGCGGATGTAGAACGGCACGCCGGCCCAGCGCCAGGTGTCGATGTGCAGGCACAGCGCCACGAAGGTCTCCACGTTGGAATCCGCAGCCACGCCCTCCACCTGCCGGTAGCCGTTGAATTGGCCACGCACCACCTCGGCCGGGTCCAGCGGACGCATCGCCCGGAACAGCCGCAGCTTCTCCGCGCGCAGGGCATCGGGGTCGTTGCCGATCGGTGCATCCATCGCCAGCAGCGAGGTCACCTGCAGCAGGTGGTTCTGCAGCACGTCGCGGATCGCGCCCACGCCCTCGTAGAAGCCGCCGCGGCCGTCCACGCCGAACTCCTCGGCCATGGTGATCTGCACGCGGTCCACGTAGCGGTTGTTCCACACCGGCTCCAGCACGGTGTTGGCAAAACGGAAATACAGCAGGTTCTGCACTGGCTCCTTGCCCAGGTAGTGATCGATGCGGAAGATCGCCGACTCCGGAAACACCTGGTGCAGGGTCCGGTTGAGCGCGCGGGCCGAGGCCAGGTCGCGGCCGAACGGCTTCTCCACCACGATCCGCGCATCGTCGGCGCAGCCGGCCTGCTTGAGCCCCTTCGCCACCACCCCGAACAGGCTGGGCGGAATGGCCAGGTAGTGCAGCGGCCGCTTCGCCTCGCCCAGCGCCTGTTTCAGGGCGGTGAACGTTGCCGCGTCGTTGTAATCGCCATCGACATAACGCAGGCACGCCGACAGCTTCTTGAACGCGGCCTCGTCCAGTTCGCCGCCGTCATGCTTCGCCGCCTCGACCAGGCTGTCGTGGGCGCGCTGCCGCAGCTGCTCCACGTCCCAGCCCGAATGCGCCACGCCGATGATCGGCAGATCCAGCCCGTCGCGCGTCATCATCGCCAGCAGGGCGGGAAAGATCTTCTTGTAGGCGAGGTCACCGGTGGCGCCGAAAAAGACCAGAGCGTCCGAACGAGGGGTCGGCATGAGGCGAATTTCTCCATGAGGGGGCGCAGCATCCCGGGCCTCGGGCGGTACGCGTGACAACGGTGCTGGCGCGCTGATGCACCACCTTCGCACCGAAGACCAAATCTACCCGCAAAGCCTGCACGCCAACAGGTTAAGTTGATGCATAAGACGCGCACCCATCCGGTCGAGACCGCCGCATGAACTTGCATCCTTGAAGACCGGGCAGTCCGATGCCCAACCACGCAGCGCGGGCCCTCACCCGGCTGGCGGAATGCCGGAGGAGTCGCGATGGGGCGCCCAGCCCGACGCGGTGAGAAACACGGTGCCGGTCACCTGTCGCGACGGGTGGCTGTCGGGATCGCCCGGCATTGCGCGCCGTCCGGAAAACGGGACCCTTCCCCCGGAGAACGACTCACCCAGAAGCACGTGTGGCTCGCACGGAAGCTGAGCCCGTACCAGCGCCTCCAACTGCTCGTATCCAAGCGGGCGATCCGGAGGGTAGGTCACAGCTCGCGCGGCAACACCCAGCGCGCTCAAGGACTCGCAGAACTCTGCGAGGAGTGCAGAGGTGCCATCAAGCCCGGGAAGAATCACGACGGCTGTCATGTCGCCTCTTGGAGTCTGACGCTTGAGTTGAGCGGAGGGAGGCGCAGCCGTCCGCCTCGAACGAGATGTCAGCCGGCATTGCCTGGGCTGGACGAAAAAAGCTGCTCTGCAACTTTACGGCCGCGCTCGAGCCCTTGTGGTGTGAGCCAGACCGACTTGTTCTTGCTTGCGGGGTTCTCGATGAAGTCCTGCGCATGAAGCCGATCCATTACGTCGAAGTCGAACCCCTTCCAAGCTCGCCCACCATCGAAGCTGAAAGCGGCGAGCAGTGCAAGTACAGCATCCTCGATTTTTGACTCATCGTAGGTCATGTCGGGAACCTCAAGGAGCAAGTGCCTCAGTATGACGGCTGACGCTGGAATTGAGCGGCGACGTAGCTGTCCGCCTTGAGCTAGATGTCAGGGGGCGGCTCCGTGCCCAACAACGTGAAGTCGCTCAGGAACCCAACGACAATGCTTCCATCTGCTTTCCTGCCCGCAGCCAGCTGCTTGCCCTGAGATGCCTCTGCTTGGATGAGTACGACCGGAATCGTTGTGTCGTTGTCATTGAAGTAGGCGTACTGCGGAATTGTGATTGACAACGGTGAGCCAACCACGCCATTGCCACCAATTGCAAAGCCAGCGCTACCGCTGTTTACGTCGGCTTGCGTAGCCGCACGCCCGGCAACAAAGCCGGTTCTTGGCAACGGGGGCCAAGCACCCACTGCACTCGCTGTGACGCTGCAGGCAGCGAGGAGCGGAATAGCAAGCCATGAAAGACGCACGTTTAGCCCCCTAACGCTGGAGTTAAGCGGCGGCGAAGCCGTCCGCCTTGAACGAGTAAAAAGAGACTTCCTCCCCCTAAGACCTCGAGGGCCATGATGGTGTTGCGAAACAACCGTCAACAGAAGAGGAAGTCTCCATGAGCACTATAACCATCGGCGTGGATTTGGCGAAGAGCGTGTTTTCCGTATGTGAGGTGGACGGCTCCGGACGCGTGTTGCGGCGGCAGGATCTGCGCCGTGACGCGTTCAGTGTGTGGCTGGCGCAGGTGCCGGCGGGCACGGTGGTGGCGATGGAGGCGTGCAGCGGATCACATCACTGGGCGCGGCGTTGCCTGGAATACGGCTTGCAGCCTCGGTTGATGGCCGCGCAGCTGGTCAAGCCGTATCGCAAAAGCCAGCACAGCAAGAACGATCGCAACGACGCCGAGGCGATTGCCACGGCAGCGCGTCAGGGCAACATGCACTTCGTGCCGATCAAGACCATCGACCAGCAGGCACGGCTGGGCTGGCATCGGGTGCGCGAAGGCTACAAGGCCGAGGCGCTGGCGATCAGCAACCGCTTGCGTGGGCTGCTGGCCGAGTTCGGCATCGTGATGGCCAAAAGCGACAAGGCGTTGCGACGTGTGTTGGCCGACCTGCACGAACAGACCACTCTGCCCGCCGAGTTCACGGCGTTGGTTCGTGATCTGGCCACGCACTGGGAGCAAGTCCGCACGGCCTTCGACGCGTGCGATGCACGCATCGAAGCCCATGCGCGTGATGACGAGCGATGCGTGCGCTTGCGTGGGATCGTTGGCGTCGGCGCGATCACGGCCGACGCGATGGTCGCCAGTCTCGGCAAGGCCCAGGAGTTTCGTAACGGACGGCAACTCTCCGCGTGGCTCGGCATGGTGCCCAGCCAATACTCCAGCGGCGGCCACACCCGACTGGGTGCGATCAGCTGTCGCGGCGATGGCTACTTGCGCACGCTGTTGATCCAGGGAGCGCGCAGCAGCTTGCAACGTGCCAAGGCCGTCGCTACGGAAAAGGCCACACCCGAACAGTTGTGGATACGTGCACTCGCAGGACGGCTACCGTTCGGCAAGGTACTCGTCGCCATCGCGAACAAACATGCACGCCAACTGTGGGTGATGCTGGCGCACGATGTGGACTACGACGCGAGTGCCAGCCTTCGTCACCCGATGCATCGCTCAGCTCAATCTGCCTGAAGTACCGAGTTCGTTTCATCGCCAGCGCGAAGTGGTAGACAACGGGTCAGACCCACCCGGAGAGAACCTGACTAACATTCTGGACGTCCAAACGTGTTTCGGCCGATCCCCGAACACCGACGACACCGTTGAACGAATGAGGTCTCCGGGCGCGGTTTATACCCTGGTCCGCATCAGCGGCATCGATGCAACAAGACCGTCTAAGGAAATGCAGTCTGGCAACGTTGCCATCCGCATTGCACTGGCACAGCAGCACCCGCATCAACGACAACACCGCCACCAGCGAAAGCCTGAAAGCTCAAGGCAAGAGCATCAAGCGCGTGGTATTGACGGGAAGTCTCCTAAGGA